>JAICWO010000046.1 GCA_025934775.1 Gemmatimonadaceae bacterium
GATACGAGGCGCAGGTTCGCCTGCGGAGCTCGATCGCGTTTCGCCGCGGCCTCATTCTGCCCAACGCACCCGGCACCATCGATGCCGACTATCCCGATGAATGGCTCGTGATGGTGCGCAATGTTTCCACGCAGCGCGTCGGCATCGAACACGGTGAGCGTATCGCGCAGATCATCCTGCATCGCTACGCATCGCTCGCCTGGACCACCGGCGCCGTCACACAGTCCACCGATCGACGCGGCGGCATCGGCAGCACCGGCTGACGGACTCGCGGCTCCCGCCTAACTGAATCGTATGACAGTGTAGTACGAATGACGCTCGCGTGACGAGCTCGGCGTTAGTACTTTGGTCGGGCGAAAAAACACGCCACGGAAACGCGTCACATGATCCACTTGGTCGGACTCGGACACGCCGTCATCACGGTCGGCGTCACGCGCCTTACACAGGCCAGCGAAACCCTCTTCGCCTCCGCGCTGTTGTTCGTGTCCGAGGCAGGCCGGCCCATCGAGCGCCATCGCATCATCGAGCTGCTCTGGCCGCGGACATCGGCGCAGCGCGCCAGTCACCGGCTCAGACAGACTCTTTACCGGCTCAACGCGCTCGGCGCTTCCCTCCGTTCGGATCGCGGCCACATCACGCTGCCCGCGCGCTCCGCTCAGTCCGACTTCGGCGAAGTCCTCGCCGCGGGACGCAGCGCAGACCCCAACCGCGTCGCGGAGCTCGTGCAAGGTCCTTTTCTTCCGGGGTACACACCGCGATTTTCTTCGACCTTCAGCGAATGGCTCGAGCGGGAACGCGACGTCGTCACATCCGGTCTCCGACGCGTCCTCGTCGCCGCCATCGCCGCCCAACGGGAGCGGGCCGACTGGGCCGCCGTGGAACGACTCGCCACCCGCTGCCTCCTGCTCGATCCGCTCAATGAAGAAGCGACGCTGGCCCTTGCCGAAGCCGCCGCGTTCCACGGCAGCAAGGTGCGCGCACTCGAAATACTCGACGCATACCTGCAGGAGCTCGGACCCACTGCAGGCGACATCCGCGTACCGGCCACGCTGCTCCGACGACGCATCGCCGAGGCATACCGCGCCGCCCCCGACCAACACCCGTCGTCTCAACTCGGGCGCGATCAGGAAATGCAGGACGTCAAGCGCGTCCTGCACGGTCTCTTCGCAGCCCGCGGCGAAACGTGCCTCGTCTGCGGTGAAAAAGGGATCGGCAAGAGCCGCTTCGCCACGGAAGTTGCACGCGCCGCCCAACTCGATGGGATAAAGGTCGCGCGCGTGGAATGCCAGCCGCACGACAGTGAACGCGTCCTCGGCGGCATCATCGAGCTCGCCCGAGGCGTGCGTGCCATGCGCGGTGCGATCGCCGTCGGAGAAGCGTCGAAGCGCACGCTCGACGCCGTGCTCGTCGCGGACGGGCGTGCCGATCACTCGGCGGACCTCGATGCCGACCAGCTGTCCGCCCGCGTCCGCAACGCGCTCATCGATCTCGTCGACGCAGTCTCGAGCGAACAGCCCATCGTCCTCATTGTCGAGGACGCGCAGTGGCTGGACCGCGCCTCGTGGACGTGCATCCGTGGATTGTCCCGGTGGGCACTCAAGCGTCGCGCACTGATCGTCCTCACAGCCAAGCAACCTGACGTCGCCCGCCAGTTCGACTGTGCCGACGACGTGCGCCCCCGCGTGATGCGTCTCAAACCGCTCGATGATCCGGCCAGTCGCGC
>JAICWO010000018.1 GCA_025934775.1 Gemmatimonadaceae bacterium
ATCCGGGGATCTTCGCGTGTGTGCCACTCCCCCCGGCTTATCGCAGCTTACCACGGCCTTCCTCGCCTCCGTGTGCCCAGGCATCCCCCACATGCCTTCGCTCGCTTGACTACAACATGCTGTGTCAAGCAAAGCACGCGCATTGAGTGCAATCCTTAATTACGAAATCATCGATCGAGCACGGCGTCATCCGCCTCGCTCGCTCGACGAGGATTCACTTCCCACGATCTACCTGAATTTCAGTTGTCAAACAGCGGTGTCGTCCATCGACTCGCCACACGTCGAACGCGGATCGAACGTCGTTCGAAGCTTTCGGGGCGAGCCGTGAATTGTATTCGTTCGGTGATCGATCTTCAAGTGCCCGATCAACGCACTCGAGGCAACGCGCCGCGTCAACGCAGCCGCACGCGCACCATCACGCATCGATCACGCATCATCACGCATCAGGCGCTTCGCTCTCGACGGTAACCGCGGCGCGCCAGTGCGTTCCTGTCTACACTTCGCCGCATCCGTGCGTTCCACCGCGCGTCTTCACCCACACACTCTTCTCACCTCGCTGCCGCATGTACGATGTCGCCGTCGTGTCCGCCAAAGGCGCGCGCCGCTGGCTGCTCGGCCATCCGTGGATCTACCGCGGCGATGTCGCGGAGCGACCCGCTACGGCCGCGGGCGCCGTTCGCGTCCACGACCATCGTGGAAAGTCGATCGGCGTTGCACTCTGGAGCCCGACGTCCGAGATCTCCCTCCGCATGGTCGATCGCGATGCGAACGCCACACTCGATCATGCGTGGTGGCGGGCCCGCGTTGGCGCGGCGGTCGCGCGGCGCGCGCCGCTCACCGAGGATGCATCGGCGTTTCGTCTCGTGCACGGCGAGGCCGACGCGCTGCCCAGCCTGATCTGCGATCGATACGACGCCTGGATCGTGGTGCAGCTCATGAGCGCGGGGCTCGAGGCGTTCCGCGGCACCATCGTCGACGTGCTCTCGGAGCTCATCCAGCCGCGCGGCATTCTCGCGCGCAACGACGTGCCGCTTCGCGCCAAGGAGCGGCTGCCCGTCGGCGTCGAGCTATTGGCGGGTGAGGTGCCCGAAGAGATCGAGGTGCACGAGCATGGCGTACGCTTCATCGCCGCGCCGTGGACGGGCCAGAAGACGGGCGCCTTTCTCGACCAGCGCGAAAATCGCGTGCTCATCGGGGAGCACGCACGCGGCCGCGCGCTCGACTGCTTCAGCTATCACGGCTCGTTCGCGCTGCATCTCGCCCGGCGCGCGAAATCCGTCGTCGCGCTCGACGCCTCCGGCGAGGCCCTTCGGCGCGCCGCGGACAACTGCGCGCGGAACGGCCTCACGAACGTGGAGCTCGTCGAAGGCGACACGTTCGATTTTCTGCGCGCCCAGCAGAGCGCGGGCGCGCGCTTCGACACCATCGTGCTCGATCCGCCGGCGTTCGCCAAGACGAAGGCATCGCTGCCGGCCGCGATGCGCGGCTACAAAGAGATCAACCTGCGGGCGATGAAGCTGCTGGCCACGAACGGCGTGCTCTTCACCGCGAGCTGCAGCTTCCATCTCGGCAAGCCGCTCTTTCTCGAGATGCTGCGCGACGCGGCCGCCGACGCCGGCCGACGAATGGCGATCCGCGCGATCACCGGCCAGCCGCTGGACCATCCGGAAGTCGTTACGATTCCAGAAACAGGATACTTGAAAGGCGCCCTGCTCGAGGCGCTCGACTAGCGCCGCTGGCAGTTGGGGCAGAAGTAGGTGGAGCGGCCAGCCTGCGTGATCCGTTCGATCGGCGTCCGGCACCGGCGACACGGCTTGCCGGCCCGATCGTACACCGCGAGGCGCACGACCGAGTCGTCGGTGTAGCGGGCGCCGGTGGCGGCCTTGATCACCTTGCGAATCGCGGCAAGGAGCGCCCGCGCGTCCGACAGGGACACCGCCGACGCGCGGCGCCGCGGCGAGATCTTCGCATGCCAGAGCGCTTCCGCCGCGTAGATGTTGCCGAGACCCGCGATCACGCGCTGATCGAGCATCACCGGCTTGATCGGGCCGCGGCGCCGCGCGAGCGCGGCGTGCAGCGCGTCCGGCGTGAGCGATTGGTCCGACGGCTCCGGCCCGAGTCCAAGCTCGAGCGGCGCGCCGCGCGGGTGCAGATCGAGCGTGCTCAGCATGCGCGGATCGTCGAGCACGGCGCGGCTACCATCCGTGAACGCGATCGAAGCGCGCGCGAATCGCGGCAGCGCATCCGACTCGCGGCCGAGCACCCAATCGCCGGTCATGCGAAAGTGCGCGTGCAGGGTGCGCCCGTCGTCGAGCAGCACGAGCTGGTGCTTGCCGCGGCGCACGACGTCGGCGATGCGCGCGCCGCGCAACGATCGCAGTCTCGACGGCGAGATGCGACGCGCGAGGGCGGGATGGAGCAGCGCGATCTTGGCGATGGTCTTGCCGACCGTCGCGGCGCGCAACCGTTGCACAGCGGATTCGACTTCCGGGAGTTCGGGCATGGCGGACGCAGAACGGTTGACCGGCGCTTCCGTGTCGAGGCAAGTTGCACGCGTGGCTTCTCCGACTCAATCCGTGCGCGCGCGCCAACAGCACGCCATGTCCGGCCGCTCGCCCGACGTGCGCCGAACGCTCGCCGTCGTACTCGCCCTCAACGCCGTCGTCGCGATCATCAAGGTCGGCGTCGGACTCCACACCGGCGCGCTCACCGTTCTCGGCGCTGCGCTGGAGTCGGGGCTCGACATGTTCAACAACGTGATCGGCATGGTGCTGGTCGCCGTCGCCGGCCGCGCGCCCGACGAAGAGCATCCCTACGGGCACGACAAGTTCGAGACGCTCGGCGCGCTGGGCATCGTCGGGTTCCTCTCGATCTCGTGCTTCGAGCTGCTGCGCGAAGGGGTCACGTCCATGGTGCGCGGCAGCACGCCGCGGCACATCGGCGCCGGAGAGATCGCGCTCATCTGCGCGACGCTGGTCGTGAACGTATTCGTCGTCGCGTTCGAGCGCGGACGCGGGCGCCGGTTCGGCAGCGCGTTTTTGCTGGCGGACGCGGCGCACACCGCGAGCGACATCCTCGTGACGCTCATGGCGCTCGCGTCGCTCGTACTGTCGCTGCTCGGGCTCATCTGGCTCGACGCCGTGCTCGCGATCGGCGTCGCGCTCATCATCGCGTGGAGCGGCGTGCAGATCCTTCGCGAATCGATCCCGATTCTCGTCGATCAACGCGCGATCGAGGCGAGCGCGCTGCGCGCCGTCGTCCTCGGCGTGAGCGGAATTCAGGACGTGCGTGCGGTCCGGTCGCGATCGACTGCATCCGGGCAGCTCTTCGCCGAAGTGACGATCAGCGTGTCCGGCGAAACCACCGTCGATCGCGCGCACGAATTGGCCGACGCGGTGGAGGCGGCGATCGAGCGCGAGTTCGGCACGTCCCAGGTCACCGTGCACATCGAGCCGGCATAAGCACTTGCGCCACAAGGCGTCACGTCTAGCTTACGCGGCATCTTTCACCGCACCTCGGCATGGCCCGACCGACGCGCTCCCTCAAGTACGAGTACGAGCTGTTCGTCGAACAAGAGATCGAGAATTACAAGGAGTCGGTGCCGCGCAGCGTGCTGCTGAGCATCGGCGACGACGCGGTGTCGGCACTCTCGGCTGAGCCACAGTTGGCGCTGACCGAGCTGCTCCTCTGTGAGGAAGTCGATCGCATCATCGTGAAACGACTGCGGCTGCCGAGCTACGACACGTGGCGCCGCCGGCGTGTGAAGCTGCTCGACGAGCTCCGGCGTCCCGAGCATTGGGGTCTTCGTCCGGATGATGTGCTGGTGCGCGCCCTTCCATCGTCGAACGAAGGGCGCGTTCTCGTTGCGGGAGCGATGGACGAGTCATCGGCGCTCTACCTCGCGGCGAATGGCTGCGACGTGACCACGCTCGCCGAGGGGTTCGATGCGCTCGAGCGAGTGATGCAGGCGGCGATCGGTGCGGGGCTGTCGGGACGAGTGCACGCGCACCTCGCCGATCTCGCGAGCTGGCAGCCCGAGACTCCGCTCAACGCGGTGATCGTGAATCCGCAGGTGCTCGCGAGCCTCTCGGCGAACGAGCGCGCGCGTGTGATCGACGTGCTGCAGAGCGCCACCATGGACGGCGGCGTGCACCTCGTGCAGACGATCGTCTCGTCGGGGCGCGCCGGCGGCGGCGCGACGGGCGCGATGTCGCTCGAGGAGCTCCGCAGCCAGTACCGCGGATGGGACGTGACGATCGAACGGGGAGACGGCCGCGGGAAGACGTTCATGGCGCGCAAGGGTGCGGCATAGCCCGTCTCGATTCGACGCTAGCGTGTCGAATCGCATTGTATCAAAGCGACACAGGCCGGCGATCTCGCCGGCCTGTTCGTTTTGCAAGTATTTGAAAATCAGCAAGTTGCAATTTCGCTCGCTCTGGCACTGGCACTGCTTAGGTCCCGGTCGTGGCGAAGCAAGCGTCACAGCCGTCCGCGGCCGATTCGACGACCCCGTTCTCGTCAGTCGGTCGCGGACGGGCTCACCGAGGAATCGAGACTTCTACTATATGAAGGACAGCATCAGCAGTGTGAGCGAGCAGGAGCCGATCGGCATCGTCATCTCGCGTGGAACGCGCCAGGAGGCGGTCCCGATGTTCTTTGCGTACGTGTGGGCACCGGCGCCGGAGGACACGGACTCGCTGGAGGTACCGAGCGCGGCGTAATCGCGGCACGGTATGGAAAAGCGGCGCCACTCGGCAGCGAGTGGCGTCGCTTTTTTATTGTTCTCTAAATCCATGCGGTAGAAAAAAAAGAAGCCGGCGCGAACGCCGGCTTCTTTGAACACGAACGTCGCGAACTAGCGACGGCCCTTCTTGGCGGACTTGCGGGCGGTCTTCTTGCGAGCGCCGCCCTTCTTCGCAGCCTTCTTCCCGCCCTTACGGGCACCTTTCTTTGCAGCCATGGTGATCTCTCCATATCTGGAGGTTCGTGCTCTCATCCGATCCCCCGGTGGATCGGCGAGACGACGGCCGTCACGCACTGGCTCACGCCATGTTCGCTTCGACCGCCGCTACGCGCATCTCCGCGGAGACACGCGAAGTCCGTGGCCCTGCACCAGCATCATGCCCAACGACGCACTGAATCATCGCCGCGTCACGCGACGCGTCCTCCGACGCGTCCTGCGAGGAGTCGCGCGACACATCACGAGCGCTGCCATCGCGCATTGAATTTTCGGTGAGCTCGCCGCCGCGGAAGAAGAACGATGCGGCTGGCGACATTCGAGGGGAGACGAGAGCGGCGGCCGCGTGGCGACCGTTGGAGATGTCGATGGCGATTCGTGTACTCGCCGTCATTGTCGTCGACTGCTCGTGCTCTCGTCGAGCCTGAACCACGCAGTACCCTCGTGCCGTTTCTCGAGTCGCGCGTCGCGGCGTTCGGCGCCGTGCGCGATTAGTCATCTAACGCGAATATAGGATTGACGTTTTCCACACGCAATAGCACGCCGCGTAATCCGTGATCGCCATCGGCATCGCGCGATCGTCATCGCGCCGCGTTCGCATCATGCAGAACGTGCACCACGACTGCGGAAATCGTCGAATTCTCTCTCGACGCGCACACACTTCCCTGCTCCATCGTGGTATGCGAGGTTTCGAGCGCGGAGCGCCGCGCCGCCACGACGCGCGACCGCAGACACACTACACACCGCATGCGAGGCGCCGAGTGAAAGCGCTTGTGAAAGCCACGGCCGCCGCCGGATTCGTGCTCGAGGACGTTCCGGTGCCGGCTATTCGAGAAGACGAAGTACTCATTAAGGTCCGACGCGCCGGCGTATGCGGCACGGACGTGCACATCTACGAGTGGGACGCGTGGGCACAGGGACGCGTGAAGCCTCCCATCGTGGTGGGCCATGAATTCGCGGGCGAAGTGGTGCAGGTTGGACGGCTCGTGACCGACGTGCACGAGGGCGATCGTGTGACCGCGGAAGGCCACATCGTCGACGGCCGGTGCCTCCTCTGCCGGACGGGCAACTCACACGTCTGCCCGCACACCAAGATCATCGGCGTCGACCGCGACGGCTGCTTCGCCGAGTACATCGCCATGCCGGCGACGAACGTCTGGCATCTCGACGACAACATCTCGTTCGACATCGGCGGCATTCACGATCCGATGGGCAACGCGTTCCACACCGCGCTCACGGCCGAGATTCCCGGCGCCACGGTGCTGGTGACCGGCTGCGGACCGATCGGCATCTTCGCGGTCGGCATCTGCAAGGCGGCGGGCGCGTCGCGCATCATCGCGTCCGACGTCAACGAGACGAGGCTCGCTCTCGCGAAGCAGATGGGCGCGCACGACGTCGTACATCCGAACGAAGCCGAGGCGGTGGTGAAGCGCCACACCGACGGACTCGGCGTCGATGTCGTTCTCGAGATGTCGGGCGTGCCGAGCGCGATTCATCAGGCGTTCGCCCTGGTGCGCGTCGGCGGCCGCGTGCAGATGCTCGGCATTCCGTCGAAGAAAGTCGACATCGATCTCGCGACAGAAATCATCTTCAAGGGCCTCACCGTGTACGGCGTCGTCGGCCGCCGAATGTACGACACGTGGCTCATGATGACACGCTTCCTGCGTTCGGGGCAGTTCGATCCGTCGCCGGTCATCACGCACCGCTTCCCGCTCGAGGGCGCCGACGAGGCGATCCGCGCCATCAAGTCGGGCGAGGCGGGCAAAGTCATCTTTGAAATAGCTTGATGGTTCGTGGTCCGTGGACCGTGGACCGTCGACGGGGAGATCTCAATGTCGATCAATACGAACTTCACCAACTCGCTGCAGAGCATCCTCGATCAGCTCAAAGCGGATAAGGTCTACAAGACCCTCAACTACCTCGAGACGCCGCAGTCGGCGCGCGTGCGCATGGAAGGACGCGGCGAGGTGCTCATCTTCTCGTCGAACAACTATCTCGGGTTGAGCGACGAGCCGTCTGTCATTCAAGCCGGAATTGACGGACTGAAGACGTTCGGCGCCGGCACGGCGAGCGTCCGATTCATCTGCGGCACGTACACGGTGCATCGCGAGCTCGAGGCCGCCCTCGCGCGACTCGTCGGCTGCGAGGCGTCGCTCTCGTTCGTCGCGGCATGGAACGCGAACGAGGCGTTCACGGGCACGATCGCGCAGGAGGGCGACTTCGTCATCTCCGACGCGCTCAACCATGCGTCGATCATCGACTCGATGCGGCTCGCGAAGGCAATCTCCAAGTGCACGACGGGCGTCTACAAGCACGCCGACATGGACGACCTCCGCGCAAAGCTCGCGGAACAGAAGTCGGCGAAGCGGCGGTTCATCTGGACGGACGGCGTGTTCTCGATGGAGGGCGCGATCGCGAATCTCCCCGACATTCTGCAGATCGCGCGCGAGACGGACTCCGTCGTCGTCGTCGACGACTCGCACGCCACCGGAGTGCTCGGGAAGAACGGCCGCGGCACCGCGGAGCATTACGGCGTGCTCGGTGAAGTCGACGTCATCACGTCCACGCTGGGCAAGGCGCTCGGCGGAGCGGCCGGCGGCTTCGTCGCTGGATCAGCCGCGGTGGCGGATTATCTCACGCAGCGCGCGCGTCCACAGCTCTTCTCGAACGCGCTTCCAGCGACGGTCGCGTCGAGCGCACTGCAGGCGGTGCGCGTGCTCGAGCAGCACCCGGAGCGCGTGCAGAAGCTGCGCGACAATACGACGTACTTCCGCGAGCAGATCACCGATGCAGGGTTCAAGCCGATCCCGGGTGAGACGCCGATCGTACCGATCATCATTGGCGAAACCGCGGCGGCGATTCAGATGAGCAACATGCTGCTCGACGAAGGCGTGTTCGTCACCGGCTTCGGTTTTCCGGTCGTGCCGCAAGGCACCGCGCGGGTGCGCTGCCAGATTTCAGCGGCGCACTCCACCGACGACATCGATCAGGCCGTGCGCGCATTCAAGAAAGTCGGCGCTACGCTCGGCATCGTACGGTGATGATGAGGCGCTTGTAGCTGGCGACGTCGTCCCCGGCCACGTGAGCGACGACGGCGCCGCATCGCCCTCCCTCCAGCATCCACGGCACCAGCCACGCGTTCACGTCGGGCGAGAGATGCCCGATGACGTCACCGCCGGGCGCGTGCACCCAGACATTTGGATCGTCGGTGCCCGGCGGGTCGGGGACGAGGATCAACCGGTCGCCCGCTCGCAAGCGATGCACCACGTCGGTGCGCCGGGCAAAGACGGTTCCGTAGACCGGTGTTTCGAACTCTTTGCTGCCAGGAAGGATGGATGACATTCGGTTCGCAATGTGAGCCCCGTCACCAGCGTGGTCCAGCGGCGGCGGCGCCAGCGCGGTGAATGGCTGGCGAGCGTGACTGTTTCGCCGGTTCTGTCGTCCGGATGAGGAAGCCGGACGAACGGCCGCTCACCCATTGTCGAGGTTTCGTATGCGAACGATTCGTGCCCTGACGATTGCCGCAGCCGTCGTCACGGCGATCCCTACGCTGTCCGGCGCGCAGGTCGCCCGGCCGTTCACCGATGCATGGTTTTGGGGCGTGAAGGGCGGCGGATTCACCCTCGCCGACACCGCGCAGGCGTACCGGCAGGCGGGCTTGGCGGGATTCGACTGGCTCATCACGCGCACGCACGGCGGCCTGTACGTGTCGGGGACCAAAGCCTTCATCACGCAGCAGGTATTCGTATTCCGTGATCCTACGGCGGCCGACAGCGGCCTGCGGGTCGTCGACGTGAAGGGTCTCAGAAAGCTCGACCTGGCACTCGTTGGCTTTCCCGGCGAGCACCTCGTCTTTCACCCGTACGTCGGCGTCGGTATGACGCTGCTCGACGTTGCGGCCGCGCAGCCGCGCCAGCCCTTCGCGAACGCCGATCAACTCTCGTTCGCCAATCAGCAGATCCAGGACGGCCGCGCGGCGTTCACGCCGTTCTTCATCGCGGGCGCGCAGTGGCGCGTGCGCTACGTCTCCGTGTTCGCGCAAGGCACGCTGAATCCGGCGCAGAAGAATTTCCTTCTCTACAACGGACGGCCGTACAACTTCTCGTACGAGCTGGGACTGCGCTACAACGTCGGATCGTCCATCGACCGCAATCACTGAGCTCGACGACGATCGCGCACTGATGACACAGGGGCCGGCCAACAGGCCGGCCCTTCAGCGTTTCATCGCGGGTGCGGGCGCTTCGGAAAATGCGCGGGCGTCTTCGAGACGAACGGGTTTCCGCGCACGATCCAGCGCAGCGGCCAATCGGCCGACTTGCTGATCCCGATGCGCGGTGTGACCTCGATCTCCGCATCGGAGAACGGCTCGGCCTCACGAATGACGATGGGCGGACGCTGGAGCGGGAGCCGATTGTGCCGGCCGTCGATTGCCAACGCGAGACACAGCTTGCCCGGCCCGTTGGTGAGGTCGACGTCCCGCCGCACCTTCCGACGCCGTGCGCGCATGAGCTCCACGCCGGCGACGGGCTCGATCGCGCGCACCAGCACCGCGCTCGGTTGTCCGGCCTCGCGCGTGACCGCGTTGAAGCACCAGTACATGCCGTAGATGAAGTAGACGTACGCCATGCCAGGCGGTCCGTACAACGGCTCGGTGCGACTCGTTCGTCCGGCGGCCGCGTGACACGCGAGATCGTGCTCGCCGATGTACGCTTCGGTCTCCACGATGCGGCCGGCGGCGACGCCGTCGCGTGTTCGGCACTCGAGCACCATGCCGAGGAGATCGCGCGCGACGTGCTCGGTATCGCGAGCGTAGAACGACGTCGGCAGCGGCGAACCGAGACGAGAACGCCGCGCTTTCGGCGCGGCGTTGCTCGTCATTCTTCGGCTGGCGCGGCTTTCTTGGCTCGCGCGCGTCCGGCCTTCTTCGCGCCCGACCTGCCGCGCTTCGCTTTTGCTTCCGGCGCGGCGGCGGGTGCGGGTGCAGCCGCGGGGGGGGCCGCCGGCGCCTTCTTCGCGGCGCGTTTGGCGCCGCCGCGGCGTCCGCGCTCGCCCTTCTCCGGCGCCCCGGCCCGACCGTTGTCGGACGCGGGCGTCGCCGACGGGCTCACCGAAGCGCTCACCGACACGGCGGGCGGCACGTCTTCGACGATGCCGATCGAGAGCAGTTCCGGCGGCGGAGCGCCCGGCCGGCCGCGCGCTCCCGCGCCGCCGCGCGGGCGCATCCCGAGGCGCGGCCCCGAGGGCGTCGGCGGCGGCGGGGCGGCCGCCGCTTCCTTGCGCGCGAGCTGATCGGCCACCGAATCCGCGTTTGCCGCCCGCGCGACCTCGAAGTCGTCGCCGCGACGGCGGAGGTCGATCAGACCTTCATCATGCGCATCCTTCAATATACGAACGAACATTCTATCACTCAGACTCTCCGAGTCGCGGCCGAGGAGCTGGCGTGCCCGCAGCCGCACGTCGCTGGCGCGCACCGACTCGTCGCCCGGCGCGATCTCCGCGACGGCGCGGCGGACGAGATCGAACGCCTCGCCGCGCGTCAGGCGCTGGCCTCCGGTGCCGATCCCCTCGCCGGCCGCGGAACGCGGCTCAGCGGCCAACTCGAGCTGCGTGGGACGTTCGGCTTCGCGCCGCGGCGCCCGTTCGCGCGTCCGTTCAGGCGCTGATTGGGGCGCGGCTTCCGTTGCGGCCTCCGACGCAAGCCCTGGCGCTTCGACCGGTGCTTCGACGGGTGCCTCGAGCGATCCCTCGACGGCTGGAGCCGCGGGAGCGGCGCTCTCGCGCGGACCGCGCTCTTCGCGATCGCGCCCTCGGCCGCCGCGGCCGCGACGGCCGCGACGTCCAACGCGCTCCTCGGCCGCGGGCGACGCGGCGTCCGTCGCCTCAGCGCCCGGTGTACCTTCGGCGCCCACGGCCCGGTGCTCCGCCGAGGTCGTCGTCTGCGGCGTGGCGCCCGGGATGTCGACCTCGAGCTGCCCGTTATCGAGCTTCGTGACCGTCAAGAGTCCGCGCTGCGCCGCTTCCTGGCAGAAGCGCGAGAACTTGGAGATGCCGAGATTCTTCTCGTCGAACGTGCTGTCGATCTCCTGCATCACCTGCTTCAGCCGATCGGAGCGCATGACGTCATTGTTGCGCTTCATGCGCTGCACCGCTTCGGTCACGAGCTCCCACGGATCGTACTTCGGCGCGGGCTCGTCATCGTTCGCCTTCACGAGGCCGGCGAGCGCGTTGTAGCTGTAGTACTCGTCGCAATTCTGCACGAGCAAGTCGCTCGACGATTCGCGAATGCCCACGCCGATCACGTATTTGCCGTACTCCTTGAGCTTGATGACCAGGCTCGAGAAGTCGGAGTCGCCGGACAGGAGAATGAACGTTCCGATCTCGGGCCGGGTGAAGACGAGCTCGAGCGCGTCGATCGCCAACCGGATGTCGGTCGCGTTCTTCTTCGACGAGCCGTACGCCGGCGCGAAGATCAGGTCGATCGACGCCTCGGAGAGCGGGACGATGTACTGCGGGTACCGGCGCCAGTCGGCATAGGCGCGCTGCACCGCGACCTTGCCTTTGATGATCTCGGACGAGAGCAGACTACGGAGCTCTTTGCCGAGGTCGGAGCGGATCCCCATCGTGACGTTGTCGAAGTCGATGAGGAGCGCGGCGTTCGGTGCGTGGATGGGGGCGGCGACGTGCGCCGCGACGGAGGCTGCTTGCGGGCCGCGATGAATGAGCGCGGTCTGCGCACGCGAGGACGAGCGAGGATATCGAGAATTCATGTAGGACTCAGCGGATCAAAGATCCGGTATTCGCGGACTCGGAGGCTTGGGCACTCCGGCCGCTCGGCCATGGGGCCGAAGAACGCGTGATCACCGCGGCATCGCGCGCGCCCACCGGCTGTTCCACGCGAACGTGGACAGCGCCGATCTCGCAGGCGATGCCGAGGGAGCAATTTAGAGCGACTCGCGACGTAATGCCACGGCCCCCGTCATTCGCCCATCGCTTTGAGGATGACGCGCTTGGGGCGCTGGCCGTCCCACTCGCCGTAAAAGATCCGCTGCCAGGGGCCGAGGTCCAGCTCCCCCTCGGTCACGGGAACGATCACCTCGTGGCCGATCGTGATCGACCGCAGATGCGCGGCGGCATTGTCCTCGCCGGTCCCGCTGTTGTGCCGATAGCGGCCGGGGTCCCAGGGGGCGATCGTCGCTTCCAGCCATTTCAGAATGTCGCCCCACAGATTCGGCTCGTGGTCGTTGACGAAGACCGACGCCGAGATGTGCATCGCCGAGACGAGCACCATGCCCTCTCGAATGTCCGCCGCCGCCCGGCAGCGCTCCACCGCGTCGGTGATGTCGATGATCTCTTGGCGCTGTTTGGTGTTGAACGTGAGGTAGTCCGTGTGCGTCTTCATGCGTGCGCTCAGGGTGGTTGGGTCTGTCCGCTCTCGGTATGTTTGACCGCGAAACCGCAATCCCGCGCACCGCGTACGGGGAGGAGCTTCAGTGAAGCGTGTCGGGTTTCGCGGCCGACTCTTTCTCATCCTGCTGGCGTTCGCCCTCGTTCCATCGATTCTCATCTCGATCGCCTGGACGAGCACGGGCTCGCTGCTGCTCCCCATGGTCAGCGCGACGGCCGCATGGGACAGCGTGGCATCGACCGGCGAACGTGCAGTGGCCGCGGCCCGACATGCGCCCCTCACTCCCGCGCAGCGTCACGCGGTGGACGTGCATGAACAAACATTACGCCAAAGCGTGGTCATGTCCCGTCGGGCCGGGTACCTCTACAGCGAGGTCGCGCGACAGCTCGCGCTGGCGACGCTCGTCGTGGTGCTCGTCATCGGATTCCTGGCATCGCGCGTGGCCGCGCATCTGAGCCGACATTTGAGCCGTCCGCTCCAGGAGCTGGTCGGGTGGACGGAGCGCATCGGACGCGCCGAACCGCTCCCCGATACGCCGCCTCGCCGCGGCGCGCCCGAATTCCAGGTGCTGCGCGCACGCATGCGGGAGATGGCCGGTGAGCTCGAGCTGGGTCGTGCGCGCGCCCTCGAGGCCGAACGCGCGGCCGCACTGCGCGAGAGCGCGCGCCAGGTGGCGCACGAGCTCAAGAATCCGCTGACGCCAATTCGCTTCGCGGTAGACCGGCTGCGGCGCGACGCCGCGCCGGAGCTCGCCGAAACGGTCGAGGTGCTGGCGATCGAATCACGCCGGTTGGAGGAGATGGCGCGGAGCTTCGCGCAGTTCGGCCGCCTGCCGGAAGGGCCGCGCGCCGAGGTCGACGTCGCCGAGCTCGCACGGTACACCGCGCGCGCGACGATTCCCGAAGAGCTGCAGAGCACGATCGACGTCGCCGACGACTTGCCGATGATCAGCGGCCACCACGACGCGCTCGCGCGCGCGCTGTCGAACGTCATGCTGAACGCCGTCGACGCGTGCCGCGGCACCGGTCGTGTCGACGTGCGCGTGCGACGGGTGGACGTCGGCGGACGCGACTCGGTCGAAATCGCCGTGGCCGACACGGGATGCGGCATTCCGCACGATCGGCTCGCGCGCATCTGGGATCCGTACGTGACGTCGAAGCCTGGCGGCACGGGACTCGGGCTCGCGATCGCGCGGCAGACGGTCGCGGCGCACGACGGCATGGTCGCGGCACGCAGCACCGTGGGTGAGGGTACAGAGATTCGATTCGTCCTGCCGGTCAACGGCAAACACACCGCTCGAGCCTGACGATGCAAGACATCCTGGTTCCCATCTCGTTGTTCATCTGCATCGCCGTGACGATGATCGGATTTCCGATCGCGCGGGCCTATGCACGCAAAGTCGACCGTGGCACGGATCGGCCGTCGGTCCCGCCCGACGTCGCGGCGCGCCTCGAGCGCATGGAGCAGGCGATCGACTCGATCGCGGTCGAGGTGGAGCGCATCTCGGAGGGCCAGCGATTCACCACGAAGCTGCTGGCCGAGCGCGGATCGGCGGCGCCCGCGTCCCCGATCAGAGAAAATTCATGATCGTTCTTCAAGGGTCCAATCAGATCCCGCCGGAAGTCCTCCCGATCGTCCAGGCGTTCTTCACGACGGTCGCCGTCATCGCGCTCGGCATTCCGATCATCCGCGCCATCACGCGCCGCTGGGAGCGCCACACGCCCTCGCCGCAAATTCCCGCCGACGTGACGGCCCGCCTCGAGCGAATCGAGCAGGCGGTGGAAGCGGTCGCCATCGAAGTCGAACGGATCTCCGAGGGACAACGCTTCACGTCCAAGCTGATGGCGGATCTGCAGCAGCGGGTGCTGCCGCCCGGCGCCGCGGCCGCCGACTCGAACACGACCCGGTAGTCCGTCGCCACATGCCCAGCGTTCTCATCGTCGACGACGAGCCGAACATCCGGCGGATGGTCGCGGCGCTGCTCGGCACCGAAGGCTACGAGGTGCGCGATGCGCAGGACGGCGCTTCGGGCGTCGCGCGCGCCCTCGAGGCCGAGCCCGACGTGATCCTCCTCGATCTCATGATGCCGGGGGAGCTGGATGGGATGGCCGCGCTCGCACGCGTGCGTGAAGCGCTGCCCGACGTGCCCGTCGTGATGATGAGTGGACGCGCCGGATTGAGCGACGCCGTGAAAGCGACCAAGCTGGGGGCGTTCAACTTTCTCGAAAAGCCGCTGAGCCCCGAGAGCGTGCTGCTCGCGCTCGCGTCGGCGATGGAGCTGCGCGAGGCGCGCCGCGAGGCCAAGGCGCTGCGCGCCGACCTGCTCGGCGGCGAGATGATCGGCGACAGCCCATCGATGCAGCAGGTGCGCGCGCTCATCGACCGCGTCGCGCCGAGTGACGCGCGCGTGCTGATCACCGGCGAGTCGGGCACGGGCAAGGAGCTCGTCGCCGCGGCGATCCACGCCGGCAGTCCGCGGCGCGACCGTCCGTTCGTGCGGGTGAACTGCGCCGCGATTCCACGCGACCTCGTCGAGAGCGAGATGTTCGGCCACGAGCGGGGCGCGTTCACCGGCGCGACGGATCGCCGGATCGGCCGCTTCGAGCTCGCGCACCGCGGGACGCTCTTTCTCGACGAAGTGGGCGATCTCGGCGCCGAAGCGCAGGCCAAGCTGCTGCGCGCGATCGAAGCGAAGGAGATCGAGCGCGTCGGCGGCGGCAAGCCGATTCGCGTCGACGTGCGGATCGTCTCGGCGACGAACAAGGAGCTCGCGCGCGAGGTCGCCGACGGCGGGTTTCGCGAGGATCTGCTATTTCGTCTCAATGTGATACCAATTCCGCTGCCGCCGCTGCGCGAGCGGCCGGGCGACGTGCCGGCGCTCGTCCGCCATTTCTCGGCGCTGCACCGCATGCGCACCGGCCGGCCCGTGCCCGCCTGGAGCGACGACGCGATCGCCGCGTTGAATCGCTATCGGTGGCCCGGCAACGTGCGCGAGCTCGCGAACATCGTCGAGCGTCTCGCCATCCTGCACGCGGGACGAAGCGTGACGGAGAGCGACGTTGCCGCCGTGCTTCCCGTCGAGCGCGCCCGCCCCGCCGCCGCTCCCCTTCCCGACCCGACCGGGCTCGATCAGTCGCTCAGCGACACGCTCGATGAATATGAGCGTGTGCTCATCGCGCGCGCGCTGTCGAGCGCCGCGGGCAACGTCGCGGAAGCGGCGCGCCGGCTCAAGACCGACCGGCCGAATCTCTATCGCCGTATGCGCCGTCTGGGGATTCCGGTCGGCAACGAGTGATGTCGCGGCATAGTCACCGACTTGGAGCGCTCATGCGCAGCACCTTGCTCACTCTCTGCGCGGCGCTCGTGCCGTTCGCGGCCGGCGCGCAGCAACCGACGGACAGCGGACCGCGCCTGCCAAGCGACATCCGCCGGGACGCGGTGGATCGCTGGAACGGCGCGAACGCGATCCGCGCGGCGGAACGGCTGCGGATCGACTCGGCGCAGGAAGTCGCGGGCAACGTCGCGGTGCGCGAGGGAGCGCTCGCGATCGCCGGACACGTGCACGGCAGCGTCCTCGCGGTGAACACGAACGTGACGCTCGCACCGAGCGCGCACGTGGACGGCGACGTGCTCGTCGTGGGCGGCAGCATCGACGGCGAGACGGTGGCCCGGGTCGACGGATCGATCCGCGTGTACGCGACGCCGCTGCATTACCGCATGGACGGCGATGTGATGGTCGACGTCGACGCGGGCGAGGCGAACGACGACTCGTGGTGGCGGCGGCTCGAGCGCAATCACGAGCGCGACTGGGCCAACCCGCTGCGCGTCGTCCAGGCGGGGCCGTACAATCGCGTGGAAGGACTTCCGATCAGCCTCGGGCCGGCGATCTACCGCGCCGCGCCCTGGGGGAGCGTCGCGTTCGACGCGGCCGCCGTCCTGCGAACCGCCACGAGCTTCGCGTCGGACCGAGGCGATGTGGGCCACACGGTGCGCGGCGAAGTGCGATTCGGCCCCGATCGCCTCGTGGGCGTCGGCGGTCAACTCTTCAACGTCGTCGATCCGGTCGAGAGCTGGGAGCTCTCCGATCTCGAGGTGGCGCTGGCGTCGTTCGTCGTCCGTCGCGACTACCGCGATTATTACTCGCGCCATGGCGCGAAAGCGTTCGCGACGTTCTATGGACGACGCGGGCTCACCGCGACCGTATCATACGGTGAAGAGCGCTGGGGTTCGCGCCCGACGGAGAATCCGTTCACGCTCTTTCACGGCGACGATCCGTGGCGGCCGAATCCCGTGATGGATGCCGGCGCCTTTCACATTGGCACGCTCGATCTTCGCGGCGACACGCGCAATGATCCCGACGATCCCTGGTCTGGCTGGTACGTCGACGCGAACGTCGAGCACGGCCTCGGCACGATCAACAGCGCCGCGCCGAGCTCGATCAACTTCGGGATCTTCGGCAGCACGCGGCACACGGAGTACACGCGCGGCTTCTTCGACGTTCGCCGCTACAATCGGCTCGGTCCCGATGCGCAGCTCAACATGCGGGTCGTGCTCGGCGGATGGCTTGGCGGCGACGCGCTGCCGCTGGAGCGGCGCCTGTCGGTGGACGGCCCCGGCACACTCCCCGGATTTGATTTTCGAAGCGCGCGCGCCGGTGTCGACGTTGGGACATGCGAGGGCGCGCCGGCGATCCCGGGGATGCCGGCGGAGTGCGAGCGCATCGCGCTCGGCCAGATCGAGTATCGCGGCGATCTGCGATTCAACTTTCTGGGCGATTGGGAAGACTGGCCACGGCGTTATAGGAATGCTCATGGCGATGCCGTGTGGGTGCTGTTCGCCGATGCGGGCCGCGGGTGGCGCATCGGTGCCCCGGACGGCGGGTTGAGCTACTCGAGCAGCGCGATCCCGCCGCTCTCGACGTTCCGCACCGACCTCGGCCTCGGCATCGACATCGACGGCATCGGCGTGTACGCGGCGAAATCGGTCTCCACGCCGGCCGAGCCGGTGAATTTCATCCTGCGACTCCGGCACCGCTTCTAATCGTGCGACTCCGGACCGGGTTCGGCATCCTCTGGCTCGCGGCCGCGCCTCTCGCCGCGCAGAGTCACGCGCGCGTCGAGATCGCGCTGCCGCCGGAGGCGTCGTACACCGACGAAGGTCCAACCGTCGCGACGAGCAACCTGCTCAACGACGCAAAGACGCACGAGCTGCTGAACAGCGGCTTCTCGACCCGGGTGCACTATCGCCTGGAGCTCTGGAAGCACGGCGGCGTGTTCGACGATCCCGACGGCGCGACGGAGTGGGACGTGCTCGTGTCGTACGATCCGACGGCGAAGCGGTACAACGTGGTTCGCCGGGAAGACAATCACGCGCTCGAGAACTTCGGTGGATTCTCGAGCGTGGAGCTCGCGGAGCAGCAGTTCGATCAGCCCTTCCGGCTCGGGCTGCATCCGAAAGGACCCGGGCGCTACTACTACGCGCTCACCGTGGAGATCGAGACACTCCGCGAGAGCGATCTCGACGCGCTCCAGCAATGGCTCCGCGGACCGTCGTCGCCGAGCCGCAGCAATCCGCTCACATCACTCCGCACCGGCCTGCGCACGCTGTTGTCGCGCGTACTGGGCGGCGGGAAGCGGACGTATGGGCAGCGGACGGGGATATTTACGGTGGGAGAGAGTGGAGAGTAGAGAGAGGAGAGCGGAGAGTGGAGAATGGAATGAGAATTCTCTACTCTCCACTATCTACTCTCCACTCTCACCGACGGCGCCCGCCGCTCCATCTGCTCGATGTGATGCAGGACCTCGCTCCCGTAAAACGTGCGGATGTAACGCGCCTGCGTGGGCGTGAGGCGTCGCACCGCCCAGCTCAGATGCACGAAGTGCGGTTCGACCGGGTGCGTCAGCGGGTGCATCCCGATCTCGTCGGGCAGGCGGTTGCCTTTGCGCGTGTTGCATGGGCTGCACGCGGCGACGACGTTCGTCCACTCGTTCGTGCCGCCACGCGACAGCGGGATCAGATGGTCGCGCGTGAGCGCCTCGCGGGGCTTGAGCTCCGTCATGTGCCGGCCGCAGTACTGGCAGCGGTAGTGATCGCGCGCGAACAGGAATGTGTTCGTCACCTGTCGGCGGAAGCGTCGCGGCACGTGGATGAACTTCGTGAGCCGGATGACCGCCGGGCGCGGCATCGTCATCCGCTCCGATCGAACGACGCGGTCCTGGTCGGCCTCGACGATCTCGGCTTTGCCGTCGATCACGAGGCGCAGAGCCCGCCGCATCGGAACCATCGTGAGCGGTTCGTACGACGCATTCAGTGCCAGACAGCCAACGACCACGGGTCCCTCCGGGGGCCGGTACACGAACTCCCGCCGCGGTTCTCAGGGCGGGAGCGGGAACGGTGAACGGCGCCACGCTCCCGAACATGCGCGACTCACAACGACGTGCGCGTTCGGAAGGTCCTACACTAGCAAGCTATGCTGGTGTCACGGAGGCGACAAGATACTGCGCCGATCGCGTCACCTCACACGACACCACGCATCTCGCCTCCCGAATCGAGCCAATCCGCAAGCGCGCGACCAAGATCACGCATGCGCTCGGCCAATCCGCTGCGCGCACCGATCAATACACCATCACGAACCTTTACGTCCCCCGCAACGGTCACGAATTGCGCACGCGATCCGCCGAGGGTGAATACCGCCGCCGCGATCGGATCCTGCACCGGCTCCAGCCCATCGAGCGCGAACGCGGCGAGGTCCGCCGATTTGCCCGGCTCGAGCGTCCCGGCAACGTCGTCGATGCCAATCGCGCGCGCGCCGCCGATCGTCGCGAGCTCGAGCACGTCGGCCGCGCTCGGCGACTCCGACGAGCCGACGCGTCCGCGTTGCGCCAGGAGCGCCGCGCGCGCTTCCTCGAGCAGATCCATGCGATTGTTGCTGGCCATCGAGTCGGAGCCAAGTCCAACGGTCACGCCGGCGGCGAGCATCTCGACCAACGGCGCAACGCCATGGCCGAGCTTCGCATTCGAGACTGGGCAATGCGCGACGGGCGACGCGGTCGTCGCGATCGTGTGAATGTCGCCCTCACTCGCGCGTATGCAGTGAATGAGCAGCGGCCGCTGTTCCAACACGCCGAGGTCGTTCAGCAGTTGGATTGGAGATTTCGCGCGCGGTCGAACGTCGATGCCCCGCCGGCGCAGGCCGTTTGCGAACGAGCCCGTACCCTCCACGACCAGGCGCTGCTCGACCTCGCTTTCGGCGACGTGAATCGCCATGCGCGCACCAAGCTCGCGCGCGAGCGCCGTGGTCGCGACGAAGAGGGCGTCGGATACGGTGTACGGCGCATGGGGTGAGACGCCGACACGAACGAGCGGTGTCTCGAGGTAGCGCAGACCGGCGACACGTTCGCGAAGCTCGGCCACGGCTGCGTCGCACTGCACGGGATCGGGACCGAAAACTTCCTGATACATGACGCCGCGTACGCCGTAGTCGCGCAGGGCGCGGATCACGACGCCGGAGGCGCACGTATCGGCGAAGGCGGTAATGCCGGCGCGCAGTCCTTCCTCCACGCCATACCGCGCCGAATCGAGCAAGGCATCGTCATCGAGCACCGCGCGGCGCGCGTTCGTGAGGCGAAGAATCCAGCGCCGAAAATCGAGATCCTCGAGAAAGCCGCGCATCGCCGTGAGCTCCAGGTGGCAATGCGCGTTCACGAGCCCCGGCATCAGGATCACATTGCCAAGATCGTGCTCCTCACCCTCCGGCGCGCTGTCGCGCGGACCGACGTACGCGATCGTGCGGCGATCGACGACAACGACCCCCTCGGCGATGGGCGGTCCGGCGACGGGTACGACCCAGCGGGCATGGTATCGGATCATTCAAAATGAGTCGCGGCACCGTGCGTCTTGGAGCCATGGCGCCGGGGATCGTACAACGCCTCGTCGGGCACGCCAAGCGTTCGCGCGAGGGCGAGCGGCCGCGAGACGTCGGCGACTTGCTCCGCGGTGTGGCCGTCGGAGCCGAGCGAGATGCGCACGCCGCGCTCCACCGCACGCCGCACGACGCTCTCGTGCGGCGGATACCGATTAGAGATCTCGAATGCCATGTTCGCGCCGAGGAGCGCCGCCGCGACACGCTCCTCCCGCTCCGCGGACCACAGCCGCTCGACGGGCAGGGCGCGATACGGCAGCGTCACGAGCGTTGGATGCGCCAAGACGTCGACGGGCATCTCGCGCGCGAGCGCCTCGAGTGAGTTGGTGTGCGCGTCCATGTACATCTCAGGCGTGAGGCCCTCGGGGACGCGCCGCGTGAATGCATGCTGCCACGCTCCGTCGGCGAGGCGCACGGCGTGAAGCGAGCCGACGCGATGCGTGAACCGCGCAACGAGGTCGTCTGGCAGCTCGCGCCAGAGCGCGTCGTGCCAGCAGAACTCGCCGCCGCGAAGCACGTCGTACTGCTCGAGCGTGTCGAGATATTCACGCACTGCTTCCACGCTCGTGATACTGCGTGAGACGTCTCGCGAGATGTGGTCGGCGACCGATGGCACGACGCCGCGCGCACGCGCGCGCTCGACGATCGCCGGAATGCGAAGCGCGCCGTCGGAGAAGGTCGAATGGGCGTGGCAGTCGACGGGCTGCCAAGTCATGAGGAAAACGTCAATGTCGTTGTGGAATCGTGTCCGGCCGGGGGCGGCGCGCGCGTGCCGAGTCCGCTCGCAGCGAGTCGCGCCGGCGCATGATGCTGTCGTGAGGAGGCAGCGCAAAGATCGCACTGTCGCGCGAGGCTCGCGAGGTATCGGGCCGCGTCGGTCGCGCGGGACGAATCGGCGTGGCCGCGCCAGGGACGATCACCGAGCCGGGCTGGCGCGACGTCGTGTCGCCCGGCCTCGTGGACGGTGGTCCACCCATCGGGTATGGCGAGGCGGGGTACGTAGGCGGCGGCGGGTAGGCGCCGTACCCGCTCGTATCGGGATAGAGGCCCGGACCCGTGTGCACCGTGCACTGCTGAACGGGATCGGTCCCCGGAATGTAGAACTCGTTCGTCACGAGATTCTTGGGGCAGTACGGCGTGGCGAGCATGTTCGTCGACACGTCGATCGTGCGCGTCACGATATCGCTCGGCATGGGCCAATCCGGCGGCGCCGGTTTGCGCTTGTAGACCTCGTTCATGAACGCCGACCACGCGGGCGCCGCGAGAATTCCGCCCTGCGCGTTCGACTTGATCTTCTGCGGCTTGTCGAAGCCCATCCACACGCCGGCGACGAGATCGGACGTGAAGCCGATGAACCAAACGTCGGTGCCGTCGTTCGTCGTGCCGGTCTTCCCGCCGGCGGGCAGATGGAACACCGATCCGACGCTGCCCGCGGCCGTGCCGCGCTGCACGACGTCTTTGAGGACGCTCACCATGAGCCACGCCTCTTCTGGCGACAACACCGTCGTCGTCGCGGGCGTCGGCTCCCAGAGGATGTTCCCCTTCTGATCCTCGACGCGCGTGATCGCCATGGGCTGCGCGCGCGTGCCGAGCGTCGCGAAGGTCGAGAACGCGGACACCATCTCGATCGGATACACGTCGGCGGCCCCGATGAAGATCGACGGATAGCCGGGAATCGGCGTGGTGAGGCCGAACTTCCGTGCTTCGTCGATCACACTCTGCGTTCCGAGCTCGATGCCCATGCGAATCGCGGGAATGTTCCGCGACTGATACAGCGCTTGGCGCAGCGTGATCTTGCCAAGGTAGCTGCTCTCGAAGTCGTGCGGCGTCCACGTGTCGTGGGGTCCGAGCTGCACGGTGAGCGGCGAGTCGTCGAGCAGGTACGACAGCGGCCGCCCGTTCTGGATCGCGTCGGAGTACAGGATCGGCTTGAACGTGGATCCCGGCTGTCGCGTGGCCTGCACCGCGCGATCGAATTTGCTGTCGTCGAAGTCGCGGCCGCCGACGAGCGCGCGCACGGCGCCCGTGCGCGGATCCATGGCCACGAACGCGCCCTGCAAGTACGGCGAGTTGGGCGACTCGGTGTCCTCGTCGTTGTTCGGGCTCGACATGAAGCTCTCGTAGCTGCGGTGCGGGTACGTACCGTAGCGGCCGGCCTCGATCGCGCGGATCTGACGCTCCATCGACCGCTCGGCGGCGGATTGCAAGTCGAGATCGAGCGTGGTGTAGACCTTTAGACCTTGCTCATAGAGCTGCTTGCCGAACTTGTCGTCGAGCTGCTCGCGAATCCATTCGACGAAGTACGGCGCGACTTCGCCGGCTTCCACGCGCGTGGCGAGCCGGAGCGGATACGCCTGCGCTTCGCTCGCCTGCGCGCCGCTGATGTACCCGGCGTCGCGCATGAGGCCGAGCACCGTATTGCGCCGCTGAACGGCGCGATCGGGAAAGCGGCGCGGATTGTAGAACTCCGGGCCTTTGGGCAGCGCGGCGAGGGTGGCCGCTTCGGCCAGATTCAGATCCTTCACCGATTTTCCGAAGTAGCGCTGCGACGCGGTCTCCACGCCGTACGCGCCATTCCCGAGATAGATCTGGTTCAGATACAACTCGAGAATCTTGTCCTTGGGATACACGCTCTCGATCTCGCGCGCGACCTTGGCTTCTTTCAGCTTGCGCACGAGCGTCTTCTCGCGAGAGATGCGCTCCGGGAAAATGTTGCGCGCGAGCTGCATGGTGATCGTCGAGAAGCCTTCGGCGAAATTCCGATTCCGTAGATCGACCAACACCGCGCGCGGCACGCTCTGCCAGTCCACGCCATGGTGCTTGTAGAACCGCTTGTCCTCCGTCGCGATGAATGCGTTTTTGACGAGCGGGGGAATCTGATTGATCGTGACGAGCGTGCGCTTCTCGAGACCGAGCTCGGCGATGAATCGCCCGTCCGCGGCGTACAATTTCGACGTCTGCCGCGGCTCGTAGCCCTGCAGCGCGTTCGCCGACGGACAGCGGCCGGCGCGACAGACGAGCGCCCAGCTCGCGTACGCGAGGCCGAGCACGAACGAGACGGCGAAGCACACGAGCAACAGCAGCGACCGCGTGAACCGCGGGTACGTCGCTCGAAATCGCCTACTGAATGGGAATGCGGGCATATGGATTCATTCCCCCTTCGTCTATTTTTGTGCCATGCGATCTCAAGCGCTGCTCGACGAGCTGCAATGGCGCGGCCTCCTCTACCAACATACCGATGAGGTGGCCGGCCTCCTCGCCTCCGGACAGACGAGCGGCTACATCGGGTTCGACCCGACCGCGCCGAGTCTGCACATCGGCAGCTTGTTGCAGATCATGCTGCTCGTGCGGTTGCAGCAGGCTGGCCACCGGCCGGTCGCCCTCGTTGGCGGTGGAACGGGACTGATCGGCGATCCGAGCGGCAAGGCATCCGAGCGCCCGCTCGCTGACGCGGCGCATGTCGACCTGAACGCGGCCAAGATTCGGCGGCAGCTCGAGCGCTTCCTCGACTTCTCCCGCGCGAACGGCGCGCGCGTCGTGAACAACGCGGAGTGGCTGAGCGAGCTCAAGGCGGTCGACTTCATGCGCGACGTCGGCAAGCACTTCACCCTGAATTACATGATGCAGAAGGACTCGGTGCAGGGCCGCCTCGAAGGCGGCATCTCGTATACCGAGTTCTCGTACATGCTGCTCCAGGCATACGACTTTCTCGAGCTGCGCCGGCGCTACGACGTCCGACTGCAACTGGGCGGCAGCGACCAGTGGGGGAACATCACCGCGGGCATGGAGCTGATCCGCCGCACCACGGGGCTCGACGCACATGCCATCACGTCGCCGCTCGTGACGTCGTCGTCTGGCGCGAAGTTCGGAAAGACGGAAGCAGGCGCCGTGTGGCTCGACCCGACGCTCACCTCGCCATACCAGTTCTATCAATTCTGGATCAACGTCGACGACCGGGACGTTGGCCGCTACCTGCGCTATTTCACGGTGCTCCCGCGCGAGGAGATCGAGGCGCTCGACGGCGCCACGGCCGAGCATCCCGAGAAGCGGGAGGCGCAGATCGCGCTCGCGCGCAACGTCACGCGCGCCGTGCACGGCGACGCGCTCGGCGCGGTGGAAGAAGCGACCGGCGCGCTGTTCGGCGGATCGGTGCTCGGCATCTCGCAGGTCGCGTTCGAGATTCTGCGCAACGAGATCCCGCACGTGACGATCGAACGCGGCGAGCCAATCACGGTGTCGCGCATCATCGACGCGTTCTCCGGTCCGGGCAACCTGTTCGAGAGCAAGAAGGACGCGAAGCGCTCGATCCAGCAGGGCGGTTTCTATCTCAACCAGGAGCGCGTCGCCCCGGATCAGAGCGCCGTCGACGACTCCCTGTTGCTGCACGGCCGCTTCCTGCTCGTCCGCAAAGGCGCGCGCAACTACGGGCTCGTCGAAGTCGCGCGCTGATCGGCGGATCAGCCGATCAGCGCCAGCGCGCGATCGATTTCCTCTTTCGTGTTGTAGCAGTGCGGCGCCAGGCGAATGGCGCCCTCGCGCAGCGAGTGCGCCACGTGATGCTCGCCGAGCCGCTCGCTCGCCGCGCGTGCATCGCGCGGCTTGATGCACACGATCCCGGCGCGCCGCGACGGATCGGCGGGCGTCAACAACTCCACGCCGTCGCGCGCATCGCACCACGCCACGACCCGGTCGACGAGCGAGCGGATGTGCGACTCCACCGACTCGGCGCCGAGCTCGAGCAGCAGCTCGAGCGACGTCACCATGCCCGCGTAATCCTGAAACGGCACCGTCACGAACTCGAATCGGCGCGCGTCGTCGCGCCACGTCATGTCGTAATGGAGCAAGCGCGTGAAGTCGTCCGAGTCGCGCACGTCGAGCCAGCTCACGTCGTACGGCTCGAGCGCGCGCACGAGCGCATCTCGCACGTACACGAAGCCGGCACCCCAGGGCGAGAGCAGCCACTTCTGCGCGCCGCACGCGAGGATGTCCACGTGCACGCGCGCGAGATCGAGCGTGCACGCGCCGAGTCCCTGAATCGCGTCGACGATGAAGTAGATCCCGCGCTCGCGACAGGCGTCGCCGAGCACCGCGAGATCCAGCTTGGCGCCCGTCGCGAAGCCGACCCACGACACGGAGAGCGCGCGCACGCCAGCCGCTTCGATCGCGGCGAGCACCGTTTCCGTGTCGGCGATGCCGTTCTCGAGCGGGATGCGGCGATACGCGAACCCGCGCCGCTCCGCCGCGGCCATCCACGGATACACGTTCGCCGGAAACTCCAGGTCGGGCGTGAGCACCACGTCGCCCGGTCCGAGCGGCAGCGAGAACGCGGCGAGATTGACGCCGTAGCTCGTGTTCGTCGCCAGCGCGATCTCGCCGGCGTGCGCGCCGATCAACCGTGCGGTGAGCTCGCGTGCTCGCGCCAGCGTTCCGAACTGAAAGTCGTGCGAGATGCGCTCGGGATTGGCGCGGAGCCGCGCCCATTCGGCGAGCGCGTCGACCGTGCGCTGCGGCATCGCGCCCGTGGACGCATGATTGAGAAAGATGGTTTCGCCGGCGGCGGCCCAGGGGTACTCGCGCCGGCGGAGTGCATCGAGATCGTACGTGGTCACGGTCGAGCGATGTCGGGAAGGCCGGCGCCGCGTGGAATCGATGCGCGCACCGCGCGCGGATCGAGCGCGTCGCGCAGCGCGTCGCCAAGGAGGTTGAAGCCGAGCACCGCGGCGCCGATGGCGAGCCCGGGGAAGACCGACGTCCACGGCGCGTGGCGGAGCTGATAGAGATCGCGGCCGTCGGCGATCATCGAGCCCCAGCTCGGCGTCGGAGGCTGCACGCCGAGGCCGAGAAACGAGAGCGACGACTCCGCCATGATCGCGCCGGCCACGCCGAGCGTGGCCGCGATCACGACGGGCGCGATGACGCTCGGTAATATGTGTTTAACGAGTATTCTGACATCACGCGCGCCGAGCGCCCGCTCCGCCTGGACGAACTCCAGCTCGCGAACGACGAGCACCTGCCCGCGGACGAGCCGGGCCATTCCCGCCCAGCCCACGACGCCGATCGTCAGAAACACCACGGTGAGCGACGGCTGGAAGGCCGCGACGAGCGCGATCAGGAGCAGCAGCGTGGGAAACGCGAGCGTGACATCCGCGAGGCGCATCACCAGCTCGTCCAGCCAGCGGCCGTAGTAGCCGGCAACGAGTCCGAGCGTGATGCCGAGCGCCAGCGCGATGCCCTGCGACAGCACACCGACCGAGAGCGAGACGCGCGCGCCGTACACGAGACGCGCCCATACGTCGCGCCCCTGAATGTCCGTCCCGAACCAGTGCGCCAGCGACGGCGGCTCGAGCGAGTTGATCAGATCCACGCCGAACGGGTCGTGCCGCGCGACCAGCGGCGCCGCGAACGCGAGCAGCGCGAGCAGCACGATCACGCCGCCGCCGAACCACGCGCGCCCGTCGCGCACGAGCTTCTCGCTGGCGCCGCTCACAGCGGATCTCCTAAATCTTTAGGAGTTCCGGGACGCTGGTGCTTCCACCGGCGGTGATGCCAGAGATACTGCTCTGGCGCGCGCCGCACCCACTTCTCGAGCGTCGCGGTGTAGTTGGCGACGATCGCGTCCACGTCCGCCTCGCGCTCGCCGGTATCCACCGCGTCGAGCGCCTCGAACGTGAGCCGGTATCGTCCCGAGGGCTGCCGCAGCGCGACGCCGAACACGATCGGCGAGCCGAGCCGCAGCGCGAACACCGCGGGTCCGCGGGGCGTTTTGGCGAACCGCCCGAAGAACGGCACCCACGCCGACGCCAGTCCAACGGCGCCCTGGTCGACGAGAAACGCGACCGCCCGCGCCGTGCGCAGCGACCGCGGCACGCGCCGCACCGCATCTTCGTCATGCACCACGGTCATGCCAATGCGCTGCCGCGTGCTCGTGAGGTATCGATCGAACAGAGGATTCGCCATGTGTCGGGCCACCGCGTCGATCGGCAATCCGCGCGCCGCGAGATACGCGCCGCCCAACTCCCAATTCCCGAGGTGCCCCGTCACGAGGATCAGCCCCTTGCCGCGCGCCAGGCGCTCCTCGACGATGCTCCATCCTTCCACGCCCTCGAACAGCCCGACAATTTCGGTCGCGGTGTACGACGGAAGCACCGCGGTCTCGATCGCGGTTCGACCGAGATGGCCGTACGCCGCGCGCGCGATCCGTTGGATGTCGGCCGCGTCTCGCTCCGGGAACGCGGCCGCGAGCTGACGCTCGACGACGGCGCGCCGGATGCCGATTGGCCAGTAGCCGAGCGCGCCGATACGCTCTCCGATCGAGCCGGCGCGCGTGAAGCTGAGTCGCTCCATGGCGGCGACGGCGCCGCGCAGCGCCGCGTACTCGGCCCGGTGCGCGAAGGTTGGACGCGGCGCGCTCACGATGGCGCCCGTGCTCGTCATGCGGTCGCCCATCGGCTGCGGTCGCCGGCCGCATTCACCGCACGGTCGAACCCCTCGAGCATCGCGGAGAGCGGAAATTCGCGTTGCACGCGCGCACGGCCGGCGTTCCCCATCGCGACGCGCCGCTCCGACATCGCGAGGAATGCCGCGACGTTCGACGCCGTGTGCGATGAATCGCCGGGCGCGAGCAGCAGCCCGGTGATTCCGTCGGCGACGTAATGCTGCGCGAGCGCCGACCGCTCGCTGATCACCGGCACGCGAAGCGCCATGAAGTCGAGGCACGCGAACGCGCCCGCATCCGCGCCCGCAACGACCCAGCCGACGGCGGCCGCGCGCATCACGCTGCGTCCGTCCCCGCACTCTCCCAGGAAGCTCACGACCTGCGACACACCGAGGGCAGCGGCGTGCATGCGCAGGTCATCGTCGATGGATCCCGGTCCGAACACGACGAGGTGAATGTTGCCGTGCCGGGACGCGAGCAGCGCCAGCGTGCGAAAGACGGTCGCGAGCCGATAGCGCCCCGACGGATCGTAGGCGCAGGCGATGATCGTCGCGTGCGCCGGCGACTCGAGCTGGGTGTGCGACGCTGGCTCCACGTTCTCGTATTCGGTCGCGTCGACGCCGATCGGCGCGAATGCGGCGGGAATCCTCCAGCCAGCGCGCGGCGCGCCGGCGACGTCGTGCTCGGTCGAGTACACCAACCCCGACGCGGCGAGTTTGAGCGCGATCTTGCCGCTCCGGCGGTGCTCGATGCTGTCGAACGGAGCGACGCGGCGGAGTACCGCGCCGCGCTCGGCCGCGCGCATCGCCGATGCGACGATGAGTTGATCGCGCTCGCACGTGACGACCGCGACCTCGATGAATCGGTCGCGCAGCACGCGGCGAAGATCCATCGCACCGCCGACGGTCGACGTGGACCCTCCGATCGCGACGAGATCCAGCCCGGCCGATTGCGTCTCGCGCTCGAGCCGACTGCCCGCGCAGCAGGCGATCGTGACGAAGTGGCCACGTCCACTCAGCCCGCGGGCCGCGGTGAGGATCGCACGCGCGCACCCCGACCACTGTTTTTCGGTGAAGTAGAACAGGACGCGCATATCAGACGTTCGCTGGAACGCGATCCTCGTCGCGGAACTGCAGCGAATGTAACCGGAAATAGGCGCCGCGCTCGGCGAGGAGCTCGCCATGGGTCCCGCGTTCGACGATGCGTCCGTGATCGAGCACGAGGATGAGGTCGGCGTGGGTGACGGTCGACAGCCGGTGCGCGATGACGAACACCGTGCGGCCGGCGAGCAGCCGATCCACGGCTTCCTGGACCAGACGCTCGGATTCGGTGTCGAGCGCGGAAGTCGCTTCGTCGAGAATCAGAATTGGCGGATCGACGAGCAGCGCGCGCGCGATCGCGATGCGCTGCCGTTGGCCGCCGGAGAGCCGCGTCCCGCGCTCGCCGAGGATCGTATCGTAGCCTTGGGGGAGCGCGGTGATGAAGTCGTGCGCGTTGGCCGCCCGCGCGGCGCGCTCCACCTGCTCGCGCGAGAATCGCTCCGCCGCGCCGTACGCGATGTTGTTGCGCACCGTGTCGTTGAAGAGCACGGTGTCCTGGCTCACGATGCCGGTGAGCGAACGGAGCGAGGGGAGCGTGATATCGCGCGTATCGACGCCGTCGAGCAGAATGCGGCCGCTCACCGGCTCGTAGAACCGCGGGATGAGATCGACGAGCGTCGTCTTGCCGGCGCCGCTCGCGCCCACGAGCGCCACCACCGAGCCCTTGCGCGCGGCGAAGGTCACGTCGCGCAGCACCGGCTCGACGTCATACGCGAAACTCACGTGGTCGAACGCGATCTCCCGCTCGAATGCCGCGACCGCGCGCGCGCCGTGGTCGCTCTGCTCCTCGGTGCGCTCGTCGAGCACCTCGAACAGCCGTTCCGCGGCCGCGAGCGACTGCTGCGCGGTGGTGGGCGCCTGCGAGAGCTGCTTGAGCGGCGGCAGCAGGCGCATCACCATCGTCATGAAGACGATGAGCGCCGCGGCATCGAGGCCGCCGCGGCCTCGCATCACTTCGGTTGCGCCTATCCACAGGATCAGCATCGCAATCGAGGTCCCGATGACTTCGGTGAGCGGCTGCGAGAGCGCGGCGACTCGGTTGATGCGGACCATCCCCTCGGAGTAGCGGTGGCTCGACTGCGCGAACCGCTCGTCCTCGTACGCCTCGGCGCCAAACGATTTGACGAGGCGAATGCCGGACGTGACCTCCTGCAGCACGCTCGTCGCTTCGCCGTAGTCGGCGCGGCTGCGGCGATACCCGTGCCGCAAGCGCCGCAGCAGCGGCTGGAGCGCGAGCGTGAGCAGCGGCGCGACGACCAGCGACAGGAGCGTGAGCCGCACCGACATCACGAGCAACGTGGCGACGTAGGTGACGATCTGCGCCACGTTCTGCACCGTACGCGTGACCAGCTCCGTGATCAGGACTTTCGTCTGCTCGGTATCCGAGACGATGCGAGCGATGATCTGCCCCGTCTTGGTCTTGTGGAAGTAGCCGAGCGGCAACCGCTGCATGTGGCGGAACACGGCGTCGCGCAGATCGCGCGTCACGTATTCCTGGAGCGACGCGCCGAACTGCCCGGCGGCCCAGACGAAGACGTTCTTCACCACCACGACGACGCCGATCGCGACGATCACGACCTCGAGCGCCTGCATGTGCGGCCGGCCGATGATGAACCGTCCGACGACCCAATTCAGCACGCGGCTCACGATCCCCATGTTGGGGATCGCGGTCGGCTGTCCGTTCAGCTCGTTGAGGAACGGGATGAGCAGCGTGAACGAGAACGCGTCGAGCGCCGCCGCGATCACGTTGCAGAGGATGTTTCCCGTCATCCGCCACCAGTGCGGCCTCAGGAACGCGAACAGGCGCCCGTACATCGATTCACCGCCGCGGCGTGAGGAGCGACACGGGCAGGATACACTCCTCGGGCGTCACGCCGCCGTGCAGGAACGACCCGCGATACCGGCTCTGGTATTCGCGCAGCTTGGTCGGGTAGACGAAGAAGCTGTCGCCAGTGGCGAGGAGCGTGTTGGCGCCCAGGCCGCGGCGCGGCAACTTCAGAGAATCTTCATTCGTAAACAATAATCCCTGCTCCGGATTCTCGGCGCGCAGATCCTCGCCGAACTTGTAGCGGAGATTCTGCGTCGCGTCCCGCTTGGCGAACACGGTGGCCGGCGTGCGGCAGTGGATGGAGCCGTGATCGCTCGTCACGAGCACCTTCACGCGCCGCCGCGCCGCCTCCTGGAGCACCGCGAACAGCGCCGAGCGCCGGAACCATTGCTGGGTGAGCTGCCGCAGCGCGATCTCGTCGCGCGCCACCTCGTACAGGATCGCCGACTCCGACCGGCCGTGCGTGAGCAGATCGACGAAGTTGAAGACGAATGCCGAGATCCCCTCCGCCGCGATCACGCGCGAGAGCCGCCGCTCGACGTCGTCGCCGTCCGCGGCCGTCGACACCTTCTCGTACCGCACCGGCGCCTGCACGTGCAGCTCGGCGAGCTGCGCCTCGAGCAGCTCGCGCTCGTGCGCGTTCAGCGTCTCGTCTTCGCGCTCGCCCCACCAATCCGGGAAGCGCGCCGCGATCTCGCCGGGAAAGAGCCCGCTGAACAGCGCGTTCCGCGAGAACGGCGTGGCCGTGGGCAGCACGCTGTAGTAGTAGCTCGTCTCGATGTCGAAGAGCGGCGCGATGATCGGCTCGAGGGCGCGCCACTGGTCCAGGCGAAGACAGTCGATGACGACGAACAACGCCTGCTTCTCCGAGTTCAGGATCGGGAGCAGAAACTCCGGCACGATGTCGATCGAGAGCGGCGGACGATCGCCGCCCAGGTCGCGCAGCCACGCGGGATAGGCCGCGCGAATGAAATGCGCGAACTCGCGACGAAGGTCGGCATACAGTCCCTGCAGCGACTCGTACAGCCCGGTCTCGTTCGCCGCGATCAGATCGAGATCCCATTGCGTGATCTCGCTGTAGCGCTCGATCCACTCTCGCCACGAGAGCCCGCGCAGCGGTTCCGTCTGCAGCACGCGAAAACGATCGACGAACTTGCGCGCGATGGCTTGCTGCCGAATGCGCGGCCCCTCGATCAGCCGCGTGACCGCCGCGTAGACCTGGCGCGGCGTGACCGGTTTGACGATGTAACCCTCGAGCGCGGCGCCGAGCGCTTCGGTCATCGTCGAGTCTTCCTCGCTCTTCGTGACCATGACGATCGCGACGTTCGGATCGGCTTCGCGCAGGTCGCGCAGCGCATCGAGCCCGCGCTTGCCCGGCATCTGTTCGTCCAGCAGGACCAGGTTGTACGGTCTGCGGCGCACCATCTCGATCGCGTCGTCGGCGTTCGTCGCCGTCTCCACCTCGAACCCTTTGTCCCGCAAGAACATGCGGTGGGGTTCGAGCATCTCCGCCTCGTCGTCGACCCAGAGGACGGATTTGGTGGGCAGGGGCATGGGCCAAATATACTGGCGGGGGAGTTTGTCCATGGACCGTGGAGCGCAGACCGTGGAGCGTTGACGGTCGAGCTTCGATTCCTCAACGTTGAGCGCCGCCATGCCGTTCGCAAATCCGCCCTACGCGCTCGCTCCGACGAGCTTTCGTTTTCCCGCGCTCGCCGCACTCGCCGGTCGCGCTCCAATTGGCGGTCACCGAGAGGTCGCACTCGCGGCCTACGTGGCGGCGCGTCTCGCCGACGACACGCGCGTGGACCACGGCCTGACGCCCGCCGCGCGCGCCGAACGCGCGGCGCACGCGCGCACCTGGCTCGCGATGCTGACACCGCTCCCGAGCGCCGTTCGTCCGGCGATTCTGAAAGTCATGGAGGCCAGCGCGGCCTCTCCGCAAACCGCGGGGAACGCGGTGCGTGGTGTGATTGCCGTCACGGCGGAATTCCTCGATTCGGCGGCACGTTCTGAGCTCGACCACCTCGCCAAGGCGCTCGAGGCGCAAGCGCTTGTGGGATAAGGCGCTAAAGTTCTTGCCCCGGTAGTCCCGGGTGCGATATTGTCGCCCATGACCCGCAGCGCCGACATCTCCCCGCTGTCCGTGCTCCTCTCGCACGTCGATGCCGTCTCCGACGGCAGCCCGTCGCGCGACACCGTTCCGACCGGCTTTCCGAGCCTCGACAAGATGCTCGGTGGCGGAATCCGGCGCGGCGATCTCGTGGTGCTTGGCGGCGACGCGGGCAGCGGCAAGTCGGCACTCGCTCTGGCCATGGCCGTACGTGCGTCGGCGATCGGCGAACACGCGGCGTATCTCTCGGCGGAGATGACGCCGGAGCGTGTTCTCGAACGCATCATGGCGATCGAGGCACGCACGCGCATCGACGATCTGCGGCAAGGAACGCTCGACGACCTGGCGCGGGCGAACGCCGGCGCGGTCGCGCTCCGGCTTCGCGATCGTTTACCAATCATCGAACGCTTGGCGACTCGTGGACCGTCGGGGCTCGTGCGCGCGATCGACGAGCTGCCTGAGATCAATCTTCTCGTCGTCGATTCATTGGCTGCCCTCGTACCGGGCCAGCGGGAAACCGCCGAGGAGCTGGCGTCCGCGGTTCGCGAGCTGAAGGCACTGGCGCTGGACCGGGACCTAGCCATATTGACGACCTCGCCGCTGCCGGATCTCACGCCGCGCGACGACCGTCGCCCGACGATTGACGATTTCGGTGCGCTTGGCAGCGTCAAAGAGCAAGCAGACGTGATCCTCGCGCTTTACCGCGAGGACATGTATCAGCCGGCGCGCGACATCCAGGGCGCGACGGAATTGTTGGTCCGCAAGAACCGCAACGGGGCCACCGGCTACGTGGACCTGTACTTCTACGCGCAGTGGATGCGGTTCGAAGACATGCTCGATCCCGATAGGTAGGAGTTTCGTATGAGGACCGTCGGTCTGGCGATGTTGGCAGGCGCGCTCGCGGTGAGCGGCTGCGCTCCCGCCATCTCAGGAAGCGCGGAGAACGTGGCGCGGCTCGAGCGGGCCCACACGGCCGACCCGAAGTCGGAGGACGTGCAGCGGTCGCTCGGCATCGCGTACTTCCAGGCAAAGCGGTACGCCGATGCGCGCACGGCGCTACAGGCCGCGTCGAGCATGACGCCGGACGACGGCGTCGCGGCGTTGTATCTCGGTCTCACCGCCGAAGCGCAGGACGACTTGCCGGCCGCTCGTTCGGCGTATGAGACATATCTAAAGGTTGGTCGCACACGCCGCGTGCGCACGCAGATCCAGAATCGCCTGGAGGCGCTCAAGCTTCGTGAGATTCAACTCGCCGCGAAACAGGCGCTGGCGCGCGAGTCCGAGATCGCGAGCATCAAGGGCCCGCCGAACACGATCGCGGTCATGCCGTTCCGCTTCAGCGGATCTGATACAACGCTCAAGCCGATCGAGCGCGGATTCGCCGAGCTCGTGACCACGGATCTGAGCCACATCTCCGCGCTCACGGTCGTCGACCGCATGCGGCTCCAGGCGCTGCTCGATGAGATGGCGCTCGAGCAGCAGAATGGCGTGTCCGCGGGCAGCGGCGTGCGCGCCGGCAAGCTGCTCCAGGTCGGCCGCATGGTGGGCGGCACGATCGATCAGACCGGCGACCAGCTCCAGGCCAACGCGATCATCACCGACGTCGCGACCGACCAGGCGGCGAATCCGACGACCGACAAGGAATCGCTCGATCAGCTCTTCACGCTCGAGAAGAACATCGTATTCGGCGTGATCGACAATCTGGGCGTCGTGCCCACGACGGCTGAACGGAACGCCATCGATCAGCGTCCCACGAAGTCGCTCGCCGCGTTCCTCGCGTACAGCCGCGGCCTCGAGCTCGAGGACCAGGGCCGATTCGACGACGCGACTCGCTTCTTCGACAACGCGGTTCGCCTCGACCCGAACTTCGGATCGGCGGCGCAGAAAGCGCAGGAGACCAAGGCCGCGTCGGCCGGCGCGGAAGTGAGCGCGACCACGGTCGAGTCGAGCCTGCGCGGCACCGCCGAGGGGAGCACTGTGGCGTCGGCGACGGCGACCACGAACGTGACCACGGGCGGCGGCGCGACATCGGTTGCCGAGGGACTCAACCCGTCGACGGCCGCGGGCGCTACGACCGGCGGCGGCAGCACGACGACGCAGCCGCAGAAGGATCCGTCGTCCGGCACGCAGGGTGACAATCCGACGACGAAGACGGCCAAGGTCACGCTCACGATCCATCAGCCCGGGAAGCCCTGAGCATGATGCTTCGCAAAATCGCTCCCCTCGCGCTCGCGCTGGCGAGCAGCGCCGCGCCGCTCGCGGCGCAATCGATCGGCGACATCGGCGCGCGCATCGCGCCGCAATTCCACTCGTACAAGCTCGGTTCTCCGACCAGCGAGACGATCTCGGAATTTTCGCTGCCGCTGTACGTGCTCGTTCCGGTGAACCAGTCGCTGAGCTTCGATCTCGGCACCGCGTTCGCGCAATCGCGGGTCGATCAGACCGCGGCGGACGGCGGCAAGACGGCGAGCACCATCTCCGGCATGACGGACACGCAGATTCGCGCGAACTACGTGATCGGCACCGACTTCATCGTCCTGACCGGGGGAGTGAATCTGCCCACCGGCCAGTCGACGGTCGCGACCAAGCAACAGCTCGCGGCGGGGCTCATCGGCAGCGACTTCCTCGCGTTTCCGATCTCGAACATGGGCACCGGGTTCGGCGGCACGGGCGGCGTCGCGATCGCCGAGCCGGTGGGTGAATGGAATCTTGGCGGCGGCGTGAGCGTGCGTAAATCAGCATCTTATGATGCGTTCTCCGATGCGAACGGCTCGCGCTTTCACTATGAGCCGGGGAACGAGTACCGCGCGCGCGTGGGCCTCGATCGCGGCGTGGGCACGGGACGATTCACCGTGGGCCTCACCTACTCCACGTTCGGCAACGACAATCTCGCCGGCTCGATTTACAACACTGGAAATCGCTGGCTCACGCAGCTCGGATTCAACAACTCGTATGGACCGGGCGAGCTGACATTCACCGCGTGGAACCTGTATCGCCAGCCGGGGACGATCGCCGACAGCTCGTATCTCCCGCACGAGAACATCGCGGACGCCGCGCTGTCGTACGGCATCACCGTCGGCTCGACGATCATCGAGCCGAACGTCGAGGGACGGCTCTGGACGCCGGTCGGATCGCCCAGGAGCACGATGGGGACGCTGGGACTTCGTTCACAGATGGAGATCCTCGGCTTCACCATGCTGCCGAGTGTGGGCTACTCCTTCGGCAGCCTCGGCGCGCAGGACGTGAACGGCCTCAACACGACGGCCACGCTCACCGGATTTCAGGCGTCGCTCGCGATCCGGCTGCGCTGAATCAGCTCGAGCACCCGATGCTCGATCGTGCGCGGCGAGAGCGGTTTTCTCGCCGCGCTTTGCGTTGGCGCGGCGTCACCGGCACGCGGCGCATGCAGTATATTCCAGCCTGACCCGTTCCCGAACTCGCCCTATGGCAGGCCACAGTAAATGGAAGCAGATCAAGCACTACAAGGCGGCGGCTGACGCCAAACGTGGTGCGTTGTTCACGAAGCTCATTCGTGAAATCACGATGGCGGCGAAGATCGGCGGCGGCGATCCCGACGGGAACCCGCGCCTCCGCCTGGCCATCGACACGGCGCGATCGAACTCGATGCCCAAGGAAAACATCGAGCGCGCGGTGAAGAAGGGCACGGGCGAGCTGGAAGGCGTCGATTACCAGGAAGTCACGTACGAGGGCTACGGCCCCGGCGGCGTCGCGCTGTTGATCGATGCCGTCACGGACAACCCGACGCGCACGGTGGCCGAAGTCCGGAGCAAGATGACGCGTCTGGGCGGCAACCTCGGAACGCCGAACTCGGTCGCATGGATGTTCGATAAGAAGGGGCAGATCTACGTCGACGCATCGTCGATCGACGAGGACGCGCTCATGGAGGCCGCGCTCGAAGCCGGTGCCGAGGACGTGGTGCGCGAGGATGAGCGTTTTCTCGTGACCACGTCCCCAATCGACTTCCACACGGTGCAGGCCGGGCTCAAGGCGAAGAAGATCGCGATCGCCGAAGCCGAGCTGGCGATGGTGCCCAAGACCACGGTGAAGGTCGAAGGCAAAGAGGCGGACTCGCTGATCAAGCTGCTCGAGACACTCGAGGATCTGGACGACGTGCAGAAGGTGTGGGCGAACTTCGACATGGACGTCGCCGCGATGGCCAACCTCGAGGGCTGACCGATCACGATCGCCGCGGCATGATCGTTCTCGGAATCGATCCGGGAACCGCGAACACCGGGTACGGTGTCGTCAAGGGAGACGGGCTCGGCCTCGTCTCCCTCGTCGAATGCGGCGTGATCCGGACGAAGCCGCGCGATCCGCTCCCCGCTCGGCTGCACGAGATCTACGAAGGCGTCTCGGAGCTGATCGCGCGTCACCAGCCCGACGCGCTCTCGGTGGAGGACGTGTTCTACGCGAAGAACGTCCGCACCACGGTGGTGCTCGGCCACGCGCGCGGCGTCGTGCTGCTCGCCGGGCACCAGGCCGGCGTCGACGTGCACGAGATTCCTCCGGCCGAGATCAAGAAGGCCGTGGTGGGCACCGGCGCGGCGACGAAGGAGCAAGTTCAGTATATGCTCACACGGCTGCTCAAGCTGAAATCGGTGCCCCAGCCGTCCGACGCGGCGGACGGGGTCGCCGCGGCGCTCGCCTGCCTGATGACGATTCGCGCGCCGTCGCTTCGCGACGTTCGCGCACGGAGCGCCCGCTCGTGATCGCGCAGGTGAGCGGCACGCTGATCAGCAAGGAGCTCGATCGCGTCGAGATCATGACGTCCGGCGGCGTCGCGTACGAGCTCGCGATCCCGCTCGGGGTGTACGAGTCGCTCCCGCGCGTCGGCGACGCCGTCACGCTGCACACGCACCTCGTGGTGAAGGAGGATGCGTGGCAGCTCTTCGGCTTCGCGACGACATTCGAGCGGCGGGTCTTTCAGAGAGTGCTGAACGCCAAGGGTGTGGGGCCGGCGCTCGCGCTGGGTTTGTTGTCGACGCTGACGGCGGAGCGGCTCGTCCGCGCGCTGCGCGACAAGGACGTCGCGACGCTGCAGAGCGTGCCGCGCGTCGGACGCAAGAAGGCCGAGCAGTTGATCCTGGATCTCGCGGACAAGCTCGATGACCTGCAGGTTTCCGCCGCACCCGGAGTGCCGCGCCCGGAAGGTGCCGGTGTGGAGGATGCGATTCGCGCGCTCGTGTCGCTCGGATATTCGACGGTGGACGCCGAGCGCGCGGTGCGACAGGCAGTGGACGAAGGTGGACGAGGTCCGGGTGCGGCGGAGCTGATCCGGGCCGCGCTCGGCAAGATACGGGGGTAATTCGAGTGCTCGCTGCCACGCGAACCGCGACGTTCACCGAGTCGGTGATCCGCGAGATGACGCGCATCGCGCAACTGCACAACGCGGTCAATCTCGCGCAGGGCTTTCCCGATTTTCCAATGCCCGACGCCATGAAAGCGGCGGCGTGCACCGCGATCAACGGCGACATCAACCAGTACGCCGTGACGTGGGGCGCGCCGATGCTCCGCCAGGCGATCGCGGAGAAGTATCGCCGCTGGTACAACATGGAGGTCGATCCGGATCGCGACGTGACGGTGACGTGCGGCGCGACGGAAGCGATGGCGTCCGTGTTCATGGCGCTCGTGAACGCGGGCGATGAAGTCGTCATCCCGGAGCCGTTCTACGAGAACTACGGCCCGGACGCGATCCTGGCCGGCGCGAAACCGGTGTTCGTGCCGTTCGAGCGGCCGGAGTGGCGGATCGACCCGGACCGGCTGCGCGCGGCGTTCAACCCGCGCACGAAAGCGATCGTGGTGAACACGCCGCACAATCCGACGGGGCGCGTGCTCACGCGCGACGAAGTCGGGCTCATCGCCGAGCTGTGCATCGAACACGACGCGTGGGCGATCACGGACTCGCCCTACGAGCACATGGTCTACGCCGGGCACCACCACGAGATCGCGACGTGGCCCGGCATGCGCGAGCGCACGATTACTGTATCGTCATTATCAAAGACGTATAGCTGCACCGGCTGGCGGATCGGCTGGATCATCGCGCCGCCCGCGCAGACCGGCCCCATTCGCAAGGTGCACGACTTTCTCACGGTCGGGGCGCCGGCGCCGCTTCAGGCGGCGGCCGCGGTGGGGTTCGCGTTCGACGCCGAGTACTACAATCATTTCGCGGCGGCGTATCGCCAGCGCCGCGACTTCCTCTCGCCCGTGCTCCGCGCGGCGGGCTTCGAGTTCTCGGTGCCGGAAGGCGCGTACTACATCTTCGCCGATTTCTCGAAGTTGAGCGATCTGGACGACGTCACCTTCGCCAAGTGGATGGCGCAGGAGATCGCCGTCGCGACCGTGCCGGGGTCGAGCTTCTACGCGCGCAAGGAAGACGGCCGATCGTTCGTGCGCTTCGCGTTCTGCAAGAAGCAGGAGACGCTGGAGGAAGCGGCGGAGAGGATTGGCAGGATGCGCGAAAGAGTCTGATCGACGGGAGAGTGGAGAGTGGAGAGTGGTGGAGAGTGGAGAGTCGAGAGTGGAGAGTCGAGAGTGGAGAGTGGAGAGTGGAGAGGAACGAAACGGATGCTCTCGACTCTCCATTCTCTACTCTCCACTCTCTCCACTCACCGGATATTGATCGCGTTCACCGTGATCGCCGGCTGCTTGCCGCCGTTCACGGTCCGAAGCGCCGCGCCGATGCCGAGCTCGTAGCCAAGAATCTTGAGACCAACGCCGCCCGAGACGCCCCAGCCGCCCGTGAGATAAGACGCGCCGACGCGGAGCGGAAGAATCGGAATGCCGCGGAACTCGAGGCCGCCGCCAACCTGATTCTTTGGGCCGACCACGATGCCGTCGCCGATCTGCGACCGCGCGTCGGCCGAGAACGTGGTGATCGAGTTCACCGCGTACGCCAGACCCGCGGCGACCACCGGCTTGAACTTGTCATCGGTCACCATTTGCCGAAGCGCAGCCGGTGCGCTCGCGTACGGCTGATCGCCGAAATCCGTGGTGTCGTGGCTCGCGTCGAACAGCCCCGTGCCCTTGTTCGCGTACAACTTCGATTGATCCCACGCGAAGCTGTTCATGACGTTCTGCACCGCGGCGCCAAAGCTGAGCTTCTGCGCGGTGTACGCGAAGCCGAGGTCCACGCCCACGCCCGAACCGACGTTCGCGCTCGAGTCGGGCCGCGAGTACACGCTCGGCATGTTCAACGTGATCGCGCTCGTCCCCACCTGGCTGCCCGCGTCCTGCGCCATCGCCACGAAGTGGCCGACGACGTACTTCGCCGTCACGCCCAGTGCCATGTGACTGGTCTTCGAGTCGCCAATCCCGAGGCCGTAGCTCAGCGCGCCGGTGCTGAACGCGCCCACGCGCGCCGTGGAGCCGCCGAGGCTCAGCGTCCGCAGCACGCCGGTGCGGCCGACGTTGCCGAACATCATCGCCTCGAACGCGTCGGGCGTCAGCTTGGTCGAAGCGCCCATCGACGTGCCGACCTGGAACGCGAGGCGGCCGAAGCTCATCGCGAGCTCGGTAACGCCGCCATCCATGGTCCCGTCTTCGCCGCCGTTGCTCGTCACCTTCTGCAACCACTCCTCGCGCTTGGATGCCGGAAGGACCTTGTCCGAGTACGGCGCGAAGTCGTTGAGTGAAATCGGATCGAGCCCCGACGTGCCGCTGAGCGCGAACATGCCGAGCGAGAACGCGGGATTGCCCGGCAGGCCGAGGTTCGCCGGATTCCACGCGACCGCGTCATAGCCGCGTGCGCGCGCGATGTACGCGCCGCTCAGACCTGTTGCGGCGGGACTGGCATTGGGAAGTTGTGCATTGCTCGAGCCTGCGACGGCGAGCAACAGGCCCGCGGCAATCGCCGCGGACGCACGGAGATGATGCGTGCTCATTGACCGCCGCTCCCGGAGTTTCCGACGTTGATGGAGATCTGCAAGCGCGAGGACACCGAAATCGTTTGACCGGGCTGCACGGTCACGCCCGTACCGCTCACGTTGCCGCTGAACGTCATCTGGATGTCGTTCCCGAGCAGCGCGTCGAGCTCGGACTTGCTGAACGTCACGGTCGGCGTCGTCGTGCCGCCGGCGAGCGCGATCGTCTTCACGACCGGCTGTGTCCCGCCGTTGAACGCCACGGTCAGATTCCCCGCGACGGCGAACGGATTGTCGACCGTAAGGAACAACGAGCCGCCGTTCGCGTGACTGGTGACCTGTGATCCCATGCCGTGCAGATCGAGATCGCTCGGGGCCGCGCTCACGTTCTGCGACGCGAGGTTCACCTTCGCGCTCGAGACGTAGAAGCTGCCGACCGCGCCCGTCACGGTGATCGTCGACGCAGAGTTGATCTGCACCGGATCGCCGGCCGGCGAATTGAGAATCGTTGAAACTGTGAGTCCGCTCGAGCCGTCGATCGAACCGGAGAGCGGAATCTTGCGTACCGTGCTCGAGCCGACCGCGAGCGACTGCGTCGCGCCGTCGAGCGAGTCGCGACCCACGACCGTCGCACCATTCTTCACGAAAATCGAAAGCGTGCCGCGAGCCGAGCCGGCTGCCGTGCTGGGGCGAATCGGATCGAAATTGAAGCCGTTGCTGATCGTGACCGTGAGCGTGTCGCGCACGAGCGTCGCGGATGTCACGTTGGACGGCATCGCGACCGAAGCGCTCCCGGAACCGGTGAACGCCGGCTTCGGAATGGTCTGGCCGTTCGCGGCGGCGCATGCCGAGCAGTCCTGGCCGAGCTGGCGCGCGATGCTCGTGCTGGCCGGACTCACGGTGACTTGAAACGCCGCATTATCCGCGGAGACGCTCACACCACTTGGCAGAATGGTGTTGACTGAGATGCTCGTGCTCTTGCCCGGGACGTTCCACTCGGTGTCGTATTGCGGGAGACCGGTGGGAACGTCACAGGCGGCGAGCGATGCGAGCGCTACCAGGCACAGCCCGGTACGGATGTGTCGCATGGTTACCGTCGTCGGTAGGTGGGTTGTCGGGGAGTACTGCCGCTGCGAGGGGGGGAGAGGAACTTCGTAAGTGCAGCGGCTCATCCAACATAGAAGCGTGCACATGGTTTGTCATGCGTAAACTGCAGGAGCTGGGATTCGGCGTATATTCGGGATATATTGAACGATTCGCATAAGTGAAGTATCGGCACGCCATTGGCCGAACCATTCCCGCACCAGTAGTGTGTATCGATGTCGCGAGCCGAGATCACGACGCCCGAAGTCCTGGTCGACGAGTCCGTCGTCGAGCTGTCGCTGCGACCGCAGCGCCTCGCCGAATTCATCGGGCAGCAGAAGGTCAAGGAGAGCCTCCGGATCTACATCGAGGCGGCGTTGGCGCGTCGCGAGCCGCTCGACCACACGCTGTTCTTCGGGCCGCCGGGACTCGGCAAGACGACGCTCGCCGAGCTGATCGCGCGCGAGCTGGGCGTCAACATCCGCACGAGCTCCGGCCCGGCACTCGAGAAGCCGGGCGACCTCGTCTCGACGCTCACCAACATGCGTCGCGGCGACATTCTCTTCATCGACGAGATCCACCGTCTGCGGCCGATCATCGAGGAGTTCCTCTATCCGGCGATGGAGGATTACAAGATCGACATTCGCCTGTCCGAGGGCCCCAAGGCGCAGACGATCACGATGCCGATCGAGCCGTTCACCCTCATCGGCGCGACGACGCGGCTCGGGATGCTCACCGCTCCCATGCGGGCGCGATTCGGGATCGAGCAGCGGCTGAACTTCTATCCGGCCGAGGATCTCGAGCTGATCGTGCACCGGACCGCCGAGGTGCTCAAAGTGGAGATCGATCGCGAGGGGGGCGCGGAGATCGCCCGTCGCGCGCGCGGTACTCCGCGAGTCGCCAATCGACTCCTGCGGCGCGTACGCGATTTCGCCCAGGTGAAGGGCGACGGACGCATCACCAAGACAATCGCCGACCAAGCGCTCGGCCTGCTCGACGTCGACACGTTCGGCCTCGACGACATGGATGCGCGAATCATCAAGACGATCATCGAGAAGTTCGAGGGCGGTCCGGTAGGGCTGAATACGATCGGGGCCGCGATTGGAGAAGACGCGAATACGATCGAGGAAGTGTACGAGCCGTTTCTCGTGCAGCAGGGGTTCCTGCAACGCACGCCGCGCGGACGAGTTGCGACGCCACAGGCGTACCGGCATTTCGGCTTCACGCCGAACGCGCCGAACGCGCCGAACGGGCAGGAGACGCTGTTCTGACCGACGGCGCTCGCACCTCGGACTACGATTTCGAGCTTGCACCCGATCGTATCGCGCAGACGCCGCTCGCGCGCCGCGACGCGTCACGACTCATGCTCGTCGAGCGTGACACGGGTTTGATCGCGCGCAAGCATTTCGCCGATATCGTCGAGCTCTTCGACGCGACGGACGTCCTGGTCGTGAACCGGACGCGCGTGCTGCGGGCGCGCTTGCTCGGCATGCGCGAGTCATCCGGCGCGCCGGCGGAGATCCTGCTCCTCAAGCCGCTCGGCGGTGATCGGTACGAGGCGATGGTGCATCCCGGCGGGAAGCTCAAGCCGGGCCGGCGCGTGATCATCGCGCCGGATTTCGCGGCGGAGATTCAGGAAGTGACCGAGCGCCGCACGCGAATCGTGCAGCTCGAGGCCGCGTTGCCGATCGACGATGCGATCGAGAAGTACGGGCACATCCCGCTGCCGCCGTACATCGACCGGGCGGATGCGGCCGAGGACGCGGAGCGCTATCAGACCGTGTTCGCGCGCGAGGCAGGGTCCGTTGCCGCACCGACGGCCGGTTTGCATTTCACGCGCGATCTCCTCGATCGGATCGCCGGGCGAGGCGTCGCGATCGCCGAGGTGCTGTTGCACGTGGGCGCGGGGACGTTCAAGCCGGTCGAGGCCGACGATCCCGCCGAGCACGTGATGCACGAGGAGTGGTACTCCGTGTCCGATGAGGCGGCGCGAACGATCAACGAGCGGCGCGCCGGCGGCGGAAAAGTGTGGGCGGTGGGGACGACGAGCGTGCGCACGTTGGAGAGCGCGGCGACCGCCGATGGCGTGATCCGCGCGGGCAGCGCTGAGACTCGCATCTTCATCCGGCCGCCATATCGCTTTCGCGCGGTCGACCGGCTGGTGACGAATTTTCATCTGCCGCGCTCGACGCTGATCATGCTGGTGGCGGCATTCGCGGGCTACGACCTGACGATGCTCGCGTACCGGCTCGCGATCGAGACGGGGTACCGATTCTACTCGTACGGGGACGCGATGTGTGTGGTGTAGGGAGGTTGGAGGGTGGAGGATGGAGGTTGGGCATTGCGTTTAGCGTTTAATATATAAATTTCCGTGAACGGTTTTTCCTTTCAGATCGAGTACCGGGATGCCACGGCACGTGCCGGGCGCTTCATGACGCCGCACGGGGTTGTCGAGACGCCGGCGTTCATGGCGGTCGGGACCCTCGCGACGGTGAAGTCGCTCGATCCGCTGGAGCTCCGCGCGCTCGGCGCGCAGATGATCCTCGGGAACGCGTATCATCTCCACCTGCGGCCGGGCGACGACCTGATTCGCGATTTCGGCGGGCTGCATCGCTTCATGGGCTGGGACGGGCCGATCCTCACCGACTCGGGCGGCTTTCAGGTGTTCTCGCTCGAGGGGCTGCGCACGGTGAGCGAAGACGGCGTCGAGTTTCGAAGTCACATCGACGGCTCGCGGCACGTGTTCACACCGGAGCGCGTGATGGAGATCGAGCGCAACCTCGGCGCCGACGTGATCATGCAGTTCGATCACGTGATTCCCGGGCAGAGTGAGGAGCCGGCGGCGCGCGACGCGAGCGAACGGAGCATTCGGTGGCTGGCGCGGTGCGCGGCGGCGCTCGAGCGGCTCGGCGACGGGGGGCCCCCCCCGACAACAACGATCGCGAATTCCCCGCCCCTCCCCGGCACCATCTTTCCGCTCCCCGCACCAAATCATCCCCAGGCACTCTTCCCGATCGTGCAGGGCGGCATTCATCCCTCGCTCCGCCGCGAGGCGGCGCGCGCGATTCGCGGCCTCGGCGACTGGATCGGCTTCGGTATCGGCGGGCTCTCCGTGGGAGAAGCAAAGCCTGACATGTATCGGATACTCGAGGTCGTCGACGCCGAGCTGCCGCGCGACCGGCCGCGCTACCTCATGGGCGTCGGGTTCCCGGAGGACCTGGTGGAAGGCGTGCGCCGCGGCGTCGATCTCTTCGACTGCGTGGCGCCGACGCGGCTGGGTCGCAACGGCGCCGCGTTCACGCGCGACGGTCGGATCAACATCAAGCGCGCCCAATTCCGCACGGATCCGCGTCCGCTCGACGAAGCGTGCGACTGCAGCGCGTGCCGGCGATTCTCGCGCGGGTACATCCGGCATCTCTTCACGTCGGACGAGATCCTCGGACATCGCCTGCTCTCACTGCACAATGTACATTTCCTCGTTCGTCTGATGCGCGAAGCGCGTGACGCGATCCGCGCCGGGACGATCGACGCGTGGAGCTCCGAGTGGCTCGCGCGCTATCACTCTCGACCGGTACCGCCCGCATGATCACCCCCGGCCTCGCGCCGCTGCTGCCCGCGCTGCTGCTCGCCCAGACGGCCCCCGCCTCGGGCGGCGGAAGCTCGCTCACGCCGTTTCTCGTCCAGTTCGTTCTCATCGTCGCGATCATCTACTTCATCATGGTCCGGCCCCAGCAGCGTCAACGAAAGAAGCATGAGGAATCGCTCAAGGCGCTGAAGCGCGGCGACGAGGTCGTGACCACGGGCGGGATCGTCGGCGAGGTCGTGCACATCAAGGAGACGGCGAAGGACGGCGGCGCGAATCGGCTCGACGACCGCGTCACGATCAAGTCCGGCGAGTCGCGGCTCGTGGTCGAGCGCGGCCGCATCGCGCGCATCACCGGCGCGGCCGGCACCTCGTCCACCGCGCCGTCGGCGTGAGCATTCTCGAAATCCGTGTGCTGGGCGACCCGGTGCTCCGCGAGGAGACACGGCTCGTCGACGACATCACGGACGAGCTGCGCACGCTCGCCAGCAGCATGTTCGAGACGATGTACCTCGCGCGAGGGATCGGCCTCGCGGCGCCGCAGGTCGGCCGCGGCGAGCGGCTCGCCGTGATCGACGTGGAAGGGCGCCGGTTCACGCTGATCAATCCCGAGATCGTGGAATCGGGCGGCGGCACGGCGAAGGCCGAAGAGGGGTGCCTGTCGATCCCCGATGTGTACGGCGACGTCGTTCGACCGAAGACGGTGCGGGTGCGCGCGACGGGCCTCGACGGCCAACAGTACGAGGTCGAAGCGGACGGCCTGCTCGCTCGCTGCTTCCAGCACGAGATCGATCACCTGCACGGCAAGCTGTTCATCGATTATCTGAGTGTGCTCAAGCGGCGCAGCGCGTTGACGAAGTGGGGGAAGGAGAAGGACAAGTACCCGAACTTCATTCGCCGCCTGCCCACGGACCCAGCGGCGACGCACGAGCATCCGGACGAGGAGCTGTAGCACCCATGTCATTCCGAGCGGAGCCGCGAAGCGGCGCAGTCGAGGAATCCGGGCTCGTGGCGGATCATGCCTCGACGAGCGCAGATCTCTCGACGCGCCGTCGCGTCGCTCGGGATCGCCCGGGATGACAACGTGAGAGTTTTGTTCTGGGGCACGCCTGACTTCGCGACGCCGGCCCTGCGCGCGTTGATCGGCGAAGGCTTCGACGTCGCGGCGGTCGTCACGCAGCCGGACCGCCCGGTCGGCCGTTCGCGCTCGGTGCTCGAGCCGCCGCCGGTCAAACGGATCGCGCTCGAGGAATCGATCCCGGTGCTCCAGCCGGAGAAGCCGCGCGGCGACGACTTCGTCGATCAGCTTCGCGCGCTCGCGCCCGACATCTCCGTCGTCGTCGCGTACGGGCACATTCTCTCGCAGACGATCATCGATCTCCCGCGGCTCGGCACGATCAACATCCACGCATCGCTGCTCCCCGCGCTGCGCGGCGCCGCGCCCATTCAGGCGGCGATTCGCGAAGGCCGCGCCGAGACGGGCGTGACGATCATGCGCATGGTCAAGGCGCTCGACGCCGGGCCGTCGATCGTGCAGGTGAAGACGCCGATCCCGGACGACGAGACCTATGGCGAGCTCCAGCTTCGTCTCGCCGAGATGGGCGCGCTCGCGTTGATCGAAGCGCTTGCGCTGATCGACCTCGGCGCGGCCGTCGAGACGCCGCAATCCGACGCCGACGCGACGTACGCCTCCAAGGTCGATCGATCGATGACGCGCGTGGACTGGAACGCGGACGCACGCACCGTCGCGCAAGTCATCCGCGCGTACGACCCGCGGCCCGGCGCATTCGCGCTCGGTTCCGCCGGCGAGGTCAAGCTGTTCGGCGCGCGCGTCGCGTCGTCGACCGGCGACGGAGAGCCGGGCCGCGTGTTGGCGGTCGACGACGCGGGCATGACGATCGCGTGCCGGACGGGCGCCGTGCTGATCGGCGCCGTTCACCCGGCCGGCAAGCGCCGGATTTCGCCGGTCGAGTGGGCGCGTGGACGCGGCATCGTCGCGGCGGAGCGACTATCTTAGGACATATGCCAGGGGCAGATCAGGACCACGGGTCGCCCGCTGGAGTCGCGGTGCACCATAGCGGGCCTGTGACGGATGCTCGCGTCGCGGCCGCCGAGATTTGCGCCGACCTCCGAAGCGGTGAGTTGCTCGATCCGTCCTTCGACCGGCGAACCGCCCGACTCGACGCGCGCGACCGCCGCTGGGTGCGGGAGCTCGTCTATGGGACGCTGCGTCGCCGCGGACGAATTGACGCGTACCTCGACGCGCGGGTGCGCGGCGGGTCCGTGCGCCTCGACGCCGACCTCCACGACCTCCTTCGACTTGGCGCGGCGCAGCTTCTCTTCATGCAAAGCGTGCCCGCGTACGCGGCGATCGCGCAGACCGTGGAGCTCGCCAAGCGGCGGCATGGCATTGGCGCGAGCAAGCTCGCCAACGCGGTGCTGCGCCGGCTCGACCGCGAGCGCGGCGCGCTCGAGCTGCCGCAGGCCGCCGATGCGGTCGACGCGCTCGCGCTCGAAGGCTCGCATCCGAGGTGGCTCGTCGCCCGCTGGGTCGCGCGCTGGGGGCTCGACGAGACCAAGCGGCTGCTCGAGGCGAACAATCGCGAGGCGCCGCTCATCGCGCGGCCGTACCACGCGGTGCGCGAGCAGCTCGAGGCGATGCTCGAGGCCGCGGGCGTGCAGGTGGAAGACGCGCCGCTGGTGCGCGACAGCATCGTGCTGTCGAGCCCCGTGTCGTCGCTGACGGAGCTCGGGCCATTCCGGCAAGGGCTCTTTCACCTGCAGGATCCCGCATCGACGCTGGTCACACAGTACGCGTGCGTGCCGACCGGCGCCGAGGTGGCGGATCTGTGCGCCGCGCCCGGCGGGAAGACGATCGAGCTGTCGCGAAACGCAGGGCGCGTGTACGCGAGCGACGTGTCGCGGGCGCGGCTCGAGCGCGTAATCGAGAATGCGCGGCGACTCGAGATCGCCAACATCGACCCGTACGTCGCGGACGCGCGCTATCCCGCCATCCGCCCGGTCGACCTCGTGCTCGTCGACGCACCGTGCACGGGGACCGGCACCTTCCGCCGCCATCCGGACGCGCGGTGGCGTTTAAAGATCTCTGATATCGCGGTGATGTCGTCGATCCAGCGCGGCATTCTGCGCGCCGCCGCGGACGCGGTGCGGCCGGGCGGCCTGCTCGTCTACAGCACCTGCTCGCTCGAGCCCGAGGAGAACGACGAACAGATCGAGAGCTTCCTGAACGCGCATCCGGGGTGGCGGCTCGACCCGCCGCCGGAAGGCGTGGTGCCGCCGGCGGTGATCGACGACGGCCGGCTGCGCGTGCTGCCGCAGCGACACGGCACCGACGGCGCGTTCGCGGCCCGCCTTCGCCGGCCCGCGGAGGCCGCGTGAGCCTGCGCACGCGCCTGCGCGCGTCGCTTCCGTACGCGGTCACGATCATCGGCGGATTTCTGATCGCCTACCTCGTGGTCGCGTTCCTGGTCTTCCCATCCGGCGTGATCCCGGGCGACGCGAAGGTGCCGAACGTCGTCGGCCTGCAGTTCGACGACGCGGCACAGCGGCTCGCGGCCGTCGGCTTCAAGGCGTCGCGCGGCGACCAACAGGTGCGCGAAGCAACGCCGGTCGGCACCGTGCTCGCGCAGGATCCGCCGTCCGGCACCAAGGAGCCCGAAGGCAGCACGGTCACTCTCACGGTGAGCACGAACCAGTAGATGCCCTCCCCCGCTCGCATCGTCCCCTCCATTCTCAGCGCGGATTTTTCACGGCTCGGCGATCAGATCGCGATGTGCGAGGCCGGCGGCGCGGATTGGATTCACATCGACGTGATGGACGGACAGTTCGTGCCCAACCTCACCTTCGGCGCGAAGGTGATCGAGACGGTGCGCAAGGTGACGCGTCTCCCGCTCGACGTGCACATGATGGTCATCGAGCCGGAGAAGTACTTCGACGACTTCGCGGCCGCCGGCGCGAATGGCATGACGATTCACGCCGAGGTCGCGCCGCACCTGCACCGGCAGCTCGATCGGATCCGGGAGCTCGGCTGCCGCGCGGGCGTCGCGTTGAACCCGGCCACTCCGCTCAATGCGGTGTGCGAGATCATCCCGGAATTCGACTTGTTGCTGATCATGACCGTGAATCCGGGCTTTGGCGCCCAGCGTTTCATCGAGTACTCGATCGACAAGATTCGCCGGGCTCGGTTGATGCTCGACGAAGCGGGCAGTGACGCCGCGCTCGAGGTGGACGGCGGCATCAACCGCGATACGATTCGCGAGGTCTGGGACGCCGGCGCTGATACGTTCGTGGCAGGCAACGCCGTATTCACGGCACCGGACGTGAAAGCGGAGATCGCCGCGCTGCGCGGAAAGTGCGGGGTGTTCGTATGACGGTTCGACAGCAGTGGGCAGTCGTTGGCGCGGTGATCGCCGTCATCGGGATTGGTCTGCTCACCGCGATGCATTTCATGCGCGGGCAGCTCTTCCCCGTCGACGTGGGCGCGAAGGCGCCGGAGTTCCGCGCCAAGGTGCTCGGCCAGAACACCTTCAAGACCCTCGACAACTACAAGGGCAAGGTCGTGCTGCTCAATGTCTGGGCGACGTGGTGTGAGCCGTGCCAGCGCGAGATCCCGAGCCTCGAGAAGTTGTATTCGGAGTACGGCGACAAGGGGCTCAACCTGGTCGCGGTCAGCATCGATCGCGAAGCGTCCGAGGATTCGATCCGCGCATTCGCGAATCGGTACGGGGTCACGTTCGAGGTGCTGCACGACCAGGCGGACGCGATCGGCACGCAGTACCAGACCACGGGCGTGCCAGAGACGTTCGTGATCGGGCCCGAAGGCACGATTCGTCGCAAGGTCGTCGGGCAGATCGACTGGGACTCGCAGGGGAACCGCGCGCTCATCGCGCAGTTGCTCGGATTGCAGACCCCTCGCCCGGTGGCGGACGCCGGCGATCGCTGACCTCACGGCATGGTCGACTCTCCCGCGCGGCGTCAGCAGAGCGCCGTCCGTCGGCGACTCGTCGCCGCGTTCACGGAACGGCTCGGGCTCAAGGCGACGGCGGTGCTCCTCGCCGTCGTGCTCTGGTTCGTGGTGAACGCCAAGGAGCCACAGGTCGAGATCGTTCCCGTCGAATTCAGTCCGGTGCTCGACAGCTCGCTGGTGCTGCGCGATCCGCCGCCGGTGTTGCACGCACTGGTGGCCGGCTCGCCCAAGGAGCTGATCAAGCTCAGCTCGAATTTTCCGGTCATCCGCCGGCAGATCACCTCCGACGCGCCGGACACCGTGGTGCTCGATCTCCGGCCGGACGACGTCACGCTGCCCGAAGGCGTGGATGCGGTCGTGCGCGACGTGCAGCCGCGCAGCGTCACACTCCGCTTCGAGTCCACGTGGTCGCGCAAGGTGCCGGTGCACTCGGCGCTGACCATCGTTCCGCTGCCGGGGCCGATCGAGACGCGCTTCGACCCGGAGAGCGTGACCGTGAGCGGGCCGCGGCACCTCGTGCTTCGGATCGCGTCGGTGCGCACGACCAAGACCACGGTGACGTTCCCCGACTCGCTCCCGCACCTCGTCGACATCGACACGACAGGCTTCGTCAACGGTCTGCGCGTGCGACCGTCGCAGGTGAAGGTGCAGCTCGTGCAGATGCCGAATCCATAATGCGCGTTCTTGGAATCGAGACGTCGTGCGACGAGACGTCGGCCGCCGTGCTCGACGGGGCCGGCGACGACGTCTCCCTGCGATCGCTCGTGATCCTGTCGCAGGACGTCCATCGGATCTTCGGCGGCGTGGTACCGGAGATCGCGTCGCGCGCGCACCTCACAGCCGTCGTGCCCGTGACCGAGCGCGCGCTCGCCGACGCCGGCGCAGCACCGATCGACGCGGTGGCGGTCACGAACGCGCCCGGGCTCGTGGGAGCGCTGCTCGTGGGGGTGAGCTACGCCAAGGCGTTCGCCTATGCGCGCGGCGTCCCGGTGATCGGCGTTCACCACATGGAGGGCCACCTGTTCGCGACGGCGCTCGAGCACCCCGCCGCCGTGCCGCCATTCATCGCGCTGCTGGTCTCGGGCGGGCACACGCTCTTGCTCGACGTGGAGGCCTGGGGCCGGTATCGTTTGCTCGGGCGTACGCGCGACGATGCGGCGGGCGAGGCGTTCGACAAAGTGGCCAAGCTGCTCGGACTGCCCTATCCGGGCGGACCGCACGTCGAACGGCTGGCCGCGGCGAACGAGAGCGGGCGCTTTCGTTTCGCGCGCCCGATGCTGCGGCGCGATCAATCGCCAGGTGATTCTGATTTCTACGACGTTTCCTTCAGCGGGCTCAAGACAGCGGTGCTCAACGCGGTGAAATCGGCGGATGACGCCGAGCGCGGTCCGATCGCGCGCGCCTTTCAGGATTCGCTCATCGACACACTCGTCGAGAAGACGGCGCGCGCCGTCGCACGCCGGCATCGATCGCGGGTGGTGCTGGGCGGCGGGGTGGCGTGCAACGCGACGCTTGTGGCGGCGATGCGGGAACGATTCGCGCCGCGCGGGGTCGAGGTCTTTGCGCCCTCGGCGCGCCTCGCCACCGACAACGCCGCGATGATGGCCCGTGCGGGGCTTTTTCGTCTGGAGCAGGGCGAGCGCTCGCCGCTCGATCTCAACGCGTTCGCCAGTCAACCAATTCCCGGTCTCGTCAGCGCATGACGCTCGCCTCACCAATCATCCATCATCCGTTCGAGATCAACCTCGGCGGATTCAAGCTCACCGGGTTCGGCATCGCGGTGCTCCTCGCGTTCCTGATCGCGCAGGTGATCTGCGAGCGAGAGTTGGCGCGGCGCGGCCACGACACCGAAGCGGCCGCCGTGGCCGACGTGCTGTTCGCGGCGCTGCTCGGCACGATGATCGGCGCCAAGCTGTACTACGTGGTGGTGATCACGCACAACATCGCCGATCTCTGGAGCCGCGGCGGCTTCGTGTTCTGGGGCGGTTTCATTGGTTCCGTGCTGCTCTGCGGCGCGACGATCCGATACAAGAAACTGTCATTCGTGCGCTTCGCCGACGTCGCGGGCATCGCGATCGCGGCGGGCTACTCGATTGGACGCACGGGCTGTTGGGCGGTGGGCGACGACTACGGCCGCCAGTACAGCGGGTTTCTCTCAGTCGCGTTCCCCAACGGCGCACCGCCGTCGACGGTGCTCGAGATGGAGCGCACCTTTCACATGACGAATTTCCCGCCTGGGATCGACCTCAACACGGTCGTCTCCGTCTATCCGACCCAGCTGTTTGAGGTGTTGCTCGGGTTCATCATGTTCCTCATCCTGTGGCGCATGCGCGATCACGCGCACGCCGAGGGCTGGCTGTTCGGCGTCTACTGCGTGCTCGCCGGGGTTGAGCGTTTCATCATCGAGTTCTTCCGCGCCAAGGACGACCGCTTCGCGTGGACGGGCGGCTTGAGCATGGCGCAGATCATCGCGGTCGGTGTAGCGATCGCCGGGGTGGCGATCATGATGGCCCGCAGTCAAACGGGCGAAGGCCGGCCGGGGATACGCGCGGCGGCTCCGGCCTGACGGCCGGGTTCAGCCCTTCGGCTGCTCGATCGCAGTCTCGACGGCCTGGAGCCGCGCCGCGAGGCGCGCGTTCTCGGCGCGCAGTGCGGCGATCTCCGCGCTCACCACATCAGCGGACGGCGCCGACGCGGCTGACACGGTCGGCAGCGTCACCGAGCGCTTGGGCCAGAACGTCTTCATCACGGCGAAGACGAGGAGCCCGAGCAGGAGCATCTGCGCGAGCACGGTCTGCCACGTGGGATAGATGCCGAGCGCGTCGACGGTCGGGAAGCCTGGGATCAAGCTGATCGGCATCGCGTTTCCTTCCTGCAGCTCGCGGACGCCCTTCCCCATGAAGACGAAGGCCATGTAATACAGCAGAATGCTCGTCACGCTGAAGAACGGCCGCAGCGGAATCTTCACGCCGAACTTGTAGAACAGCGTGAAGATGATCGCGAGCCCGACGAAGCCGGCGACGATGCCGAGGCTGATCGGCAGCACGACGTGCGCGCCTTCGTTGAACAGCGCCTGGTAGAAGAGCGCCGTCTCCGCGCCTTCGCGGTACACGGCGAGGAACGCGACGAACGCGAGCGCGTTGCCGCCGCCGTGGTCCAGCGCATTGTTCACCTTCTCGCGAATGAACTGCTGCCATTTGGCCGCTTCCACGCGCGAGATGAGCCAGTAGCTCACCGAGAAGAGCACGGCCACGGCGATGAGGAGCGTGACGCCTTCGATGATCTCCTGGCTCGCCGGAATCGCGGTCAGCACCGTGCGCAGCACCACGGCGGTGAGACCGCTCGCCAGCAAGCCGAGCACGATCCCCATCCAGATCGAGCGCAGGCGCTCCCGGTGGCCCGTCTTGAGCAGGAACGCCACGACGGCCCCGATGACGAGGATCGCCTCGAAGCCTTCGCGAAGGATAATGAGTAAACTCTGAAGGAATGCCTCCGAGCCGCTTCCCGCGGGGCGCGTGAGATCGACGACGTTCTGCATGTTCGCCTCGATCGCGTCGCGCGCCCGCTCGGCGCCGTGCAGGTCGTTCGACTTCACGGCCCCCTTGAAGTCCGCGAACAGCCGCTCCATCGACGACACCACGCCCGGATTGCGAGCGCGTGCCGGCGACTCGATCGGCTCGAATGCGATGTAGGCGTCGAACGCGCGATCGCCCGCGTCGGTCATGCGGCCGTTGCGCGCCGCGGTGAGCGACTGCTCGAGGAGCGACAGCGCGAGCCGCGCCGCCGCGTCGGCCGAGCCGTCGTTCGCCGCCACCGTCGAGGTCCCACCGCTCTCCGAAAGATTTCGAAGATACGCGACGACGCTCTGCACCTGGTCCGGCGAGAGCTGACGCGCCGGCGGCATCGGAGTGCCCGGCGTGCCGTTCGCGATCATCGCCGCGAGCGCCGAATCGCTCCTCTCCGCCTGCCAGGCGAACGAGCCCACCTCGGGCGGCAGCTTGCTCAACGAACGCGCGATCGCGCCGTCGCTCAGTCCCGCCGCGCCATGGCATTCCAGACAGTTCTGCGTGTACAACCCCTCGCCCTCGGCCACCTGCGCCGGCGTCCGCCGCAGCGACTCGAGGTACGCGACCACGTCCCACCGCTGCTCCGCGGTGAGCTTCGACGACCACGCCGGCATCGCCGTGCCGGTGACGCCGACGGAGATCTTCCGAAACATCATCGCGGGCGTGACCGCGTTCATCGTTTGCTCATCGCCCAGCGCCGGCGGCTTGGGATTGATGTTGACCGCCGCCGGTCCATCACCGCGGCCGAGCATGCCGTGGCAGCTCGCGCAGTTCGCCTCGAACAACTTTCTCCCTTGCGCGAGGTCGAGCGCTTTGGTCGGGAGCTCGAGCGCGGCGCCGCTCCCGAGCGCCGCCGCGAATCGCTGCGCGAGCGGTGTCAGCGCGGACGGCGGCTTCTTCGCGTTGACCGCCGCGATGATCGAATCGAGAATCGCGCGCGCGGCCGGCCCACGGTCGCCGGGAAGGCGCAGCGCGGCATCGCGCGCGTCCTGTAGGAAGCCTACCGCTTCGCCGTATTCGTCGTTCGAGGTGAGGCGACCCTGGGCATCGATGCCCTTTCCGTATTCCTCGACGGCCACGCTCACGATGCTGGCGACGCGCTGGACCGGGTTCTCCTGCGCCTGCATCCGGGCGGGCATTCCCGCGAGCAGGGTCACCACGGCGGCCATGCCGAGCTTGGTGCTGATTCTCATTGCCGAGGGAATATATCGGGATTGATCATGACGGTATAGCCGGTGAATTCCTCACGGCTCAGCGCTCGATGATCACCACGGCCACCGCCGTCGCCGCACTGTGGGTGAGCGAGACGTGCGTCGATGTTCCACCGATCTCCGCGAACCGGCTCGCCGCGCGACCATGGAGGCGCAGCTCGGGCGAGCCATCGGTGCGCGAGATGACTTCGACATCGCGCCAGCCGATGCCACGCGCCAGCTCATTCCCCGAGAGCGCCTTGAACGCTGCTTCTTTCGCGGCGAGGCGGACGGCGAGATGCTGCACCGGCTTGCGCTTCGATTGGATGTACGCGAGCTCGTCGCCCGTGAACAGGCGATCGAGCATTCGCGAACCTTTGTCGGCGTACATTCGTTCCACACGGTCGATGTCGACGGCGTCCACACCGAGGCCGACGATCATCGCGTCACGGAGCCGCGCTCGAGCGCCGCATCGAGCGCGACCCAGGTTCGGTCGGCTGCCTCGAAGATCGCGCGAAGCTGATCGGACCATTCGCGCCAGGCGCGCAGATCGTCGACTGCGGCGCGCGCGCTGTCAGCGAGTCGCGCGAGCTCGACGAACGCATCGCGCAGCGGTTCGGCCGCGTCGTGCAACTCCGCGTGCAGTGCGCGACGTGCCGGCGCGTTCGCGCCAAAGCGCGCCGCCGCGAACGCGGCGAGCGTCGCGTCGATCTCCGACGAGAGCTTGGACGCGTCGAACGCGTCGAGGGCGGCGAGTGGCGCACGCGCGCCGTCGGCGGTGCGCCGCGCAGCGAGCAATGGCGCGAAGAACCGCTGCTGCTCGCTCGCGCCGGTCTCGCGGACGCCTCGGCTGCCGCGGCGGGAGCCGAACGCCCTCAGCGTGCGCGTGAGCTCGGGGATGGTGCAGCAGCGGAGGAGCAGCTCGCTGCGAATCGCGGCGGCGGTCTCACTCGACAGCTCGATCTGCGTGCCATCGCGCAAGCGCATTTCGACGTGCGCGCGATCGTCGCGAACCGCATCGATGGACGCGAACGGCACGCGCACCGGCTGATCGTCGGCGGCGCCGAGGATCATCACGAGTGCCTCGTCGTCGAAGACGATGGTTGCCGCGCCGAGGTCGGTTCGCCCGATGCGCGCGGCGGACATCTGATGCGGAGAGTGTACGCGCTCGATCATCATCACGAATGTACGTCCGGTGTCACGTCCGCGAACAGGATCACGTCGACGACGGCGTTCGTGTCGGACAGATCCTCGAACGCCGCGAAGGCACCGTGCGCGCGCAGATCGTCCACCGAATAGTGGCCGGTCGCGACGCCGATTGGCCGCGCGCCGACGGCGCGTCCGCACGTCATATCGGCGGGCGTATCCCCGATCACGACGATGTCGTGACCGCGCACGTCGAGGCCGAGCTCCTCGCGCGCGCGCCGCTGCGCCACAACCGGCAGCTCGGCGCGGGTTTCGTGATCGGAGCCGTACGCGCCCACGAGGAATCGATCCGGATTTATGCCGGCCGCCACGAGCTTGGCACGCGCGCCAGCGAGCAGATTGCCGGTGAGCAGACCGAGCGCCACGTCCGCGCGCGCGTCGAGCGAGTCGAGCAGTGCTGGGACGCCCGGCATGACCCGAATCCCCTCTGGCGACGCACGGAGCTCCTCGTCGAGGTAGTCGACGTAACGGTCGAGCAGGTGATCCATGCGACCATCGATGTGATCGTCGCGATGTCCGGCCAGGCGCATCAGCTCGCGAACGATCTGCGGATCGGTCTTTCCGTCAAAGCGGTGATCGGTCGGGCCGGTGGTGCCGAAGACTTCGATCAGCGCGCGGTGAATCGCCCGCCGGCCGGCGCCGTCGGTGAGCAGGATCGTACCGTCAATGTCGAACAGGACGAGCTTCACTGGCGCGTCAGCACGAGGCCGCCGAGAATGCCCGCGGCGCCGACGCCCTGCCAGATCGTGGGGACCTCGCCGAGGAGTGGCCACGCGACGAGCACCGCGATGATCGGCTGCAAGTTGGAGTACATCGCAGAGCGCGTCGGGCCGATCACGCGAATGCCTCGATACCAGAACAGGTACGCGACCACGAGCGAGAAGATGCCGCTGTACAGAATCGCGCTCCAGCCAAGGATCGGCATCGTCGACCACGACGTCCTCGCGATGGAGGGCCACGCGACGATGAACAGCGGCACCGCGCCGCCGATCATCGTGAGCGCGGAAAGCTGCATGCCGGAGACGCGCTCGGTGTACGGCTTGAGCATTACTGAATAGACCGCCCAGCACGCCGAGCCCGCGAGCACGAGGAAATCGCCGGTGACCGACGGACTGCTCGGACCTCCGCCCGCCCCGGTCTGCGTCGTTCCGAGCACGACGAACGCGATGCCGATCGCCGAGAGCACGATCCCGAGCACGCCGCGCCGGTGCATGCGATCCACGCCGCGGATGCGGCTCACGATCGCGATGAGCGCGGGCGACGCGGCGACGACGAGCGCCGCGTCACTGGCGCGTGTGCGCGCGATGCCCTCGACGAACAGATATTGATAAATGCCGTTGCCGAGCACGCCGAGCGCGAGCAATGCCATCGCGTCGCGCGGACGCGGCAGGTTCTTGCCGGCGAGCACGATGCCGGCGAGGACGACCGCCGCGAGCATCGTGCGGACGCCGTTGTACGCGAGCGGCTCGATGAGATTCGTCCCGAACTTCACGACACTGTAATTCGCGCCCCAGATGACGGCCATCAGGACGAGCAAAGCGTCAGTGAGCCAAACGCCCGGCCGCGTGGAACTCGCGTGGCCGGGCGTGACCGCATCGCCTACAGTCGAACCCATGATGGAAAAGTAGACGGCCGGCCGTGAACCTGTCTATGTTGCGTCATGCACGTGGCCTTTGCGCTCTTCGCCGACGCGGCGAATCTCTCGCAGGAAGGAAAGCTCAACATCCTGGGCGTCTTCGACGCGCTTCAGGTAGCCGCGCTGCCCGCGGTGCATCCGCGCGCGCATCTCGTCGTGCATCTCAAGGGCACGCACACCGACATCGGCGCGCACACGGTGGCGTTTCGCTGGCTGAGCCCAAGCGGCCAGGAGCTGTGGAACAGCTCCGGAGACCTGAACGTTGGCGCTCCGCCTCCGGGAGTGGCCGAGATGGACCTGCCGCTCATCGCGCAGCTCGACCTACCGATGGACGCCGCCGGCGCCTACATGATGTCGATCGGCATCGACGGCGAGCACACGATCGACGTGCCGCTGCAGGTGCGCACCGCCGCACAGATGGTTCCGAACGGAATCCTGAGCTGACCCGCTACAACATCCGTCGAGCGAAGAGGAACCGCTCGCGGAGCTTGTCGACGTACGGATCCGCGCGATTGTCGAGCCGCTCGATCGCGTAGCCGCCGCGGCCAAGCGCGAGGTGCACCATCCGCCGCTCGCCCAGCGCGATGCCGACGTGCGTCACGCGCTGGTCCGCGCGATCGGAGAAGAACAGGAGATCTGCCGTCGCCAGCTCGCCGACGTCGCGACCGGCATCCGTTCCGAGCTCCGCCTGCTGCCAGGCATCGCGCGGAAGCTGCGTGCCGTGCAGCGCGAACACGCTCTGCACGAGTCCCGAGCAGTCGGCGCCCCACGGCGTCACCCCGCCCCATAGGTACGCGGTGCCCGCGAAGTAATCCTGCGCGCTTCGCGTGATCGCCACGGGATCGAGCGGAAAGCGATCGGAGAGCTCCGTCGCCTCCACCGTTTCCCCCATCTTCACGACTTCGTCGGGGGCGAGCACGGCGCGGAGCGGGAGCGCGCGCCGATCGCCGGCACCGGTTCGCGTGACACAGCCGAGCGAGATGCGTGTCGCCTGGCGGCTCTGGCGAGACGAGAGCTCCGGCGCGCGTGCGAGAAAGCCGGTGTGCATCCAGCCGTCGTAGCCGTCGGCGCCGCGCGCGCGCACCCACTCGCCTTCCTCCTCCAGCGCGTCGACGCGATGACCGCCGATCTGCTGCGAGATCATCTGGCTCGCGACGCGTGGTTCGGCGTGCATCGGCGCGATGGGCGACCGCACCGTCGCCTCGTACAAGACCCTTTCGTCCGGGATCACTTCTGCGACGCCGCGTCTCGCTTTGCCTGACAGGCGCGACAGCGCGTGATCCCGCGCATGTCGCAGATGACGCAGATGAACGTCCCGCAGTCCACGCAGGGATAGCCTTCGGACGCGCGCTCTTCATTGCCGCACGAGCGGCAGATCATCGCGTCGTGTTCCTGGACTTTGTTCATGCGGGCTAAGATAGCGGCTCGGGCTCGGCTTCCGCGAGGACGACGGCCGCGAGCTCGTCGAGAAGGAACGGTTTGGCGACAGTCGGGCACCCCGTCGCGTCGAGCGCGCGGCGCGCCTGTTCGCTCTGCGTGTCGCCCGTGATGAATACCACGCGCGGCGGCACGCGGCCGAGCGAGCGAAGCTCCGCGAGCACCTCGTCCCCCGCGATGTCGGGAAGCCGCAGGTCGAGCAGCAGCGCATCATAGCTGGCTTCGATCGAACGCAGAATCGCATCGCGACCCATTCCGACGAGATCGACGACGTGTCCGAGCGAACGGAAATACGTCGCGATCGCGTGGCGAATCGTCGGTTCGTCGTCGACGACGAGGAGCCGGCGTCTCGCCACCGCGGGCACAGTCTGGCCGTCCACCGGAACGTCGTCGCTGCTCGGCGGCAGCACGTGCGGGAGCTCGATGATGAAGGTCGCGCCGCAGCCCGGGCGCGATTCCACGCGAATGCGCCCGCCGTGCTCGCGAACGATGCCGTCGGAAATCGAGAGTCCGAGGCCCGTGCCTTCACCGACCGGCTTCGTCGTGAAGAACGGGTTGAAGATCCGCTGCAGGTTCTCGGGCGCGATCCCCGGGCCCGAGTCGCTCACGCGCAGGCTGAGTTGACCCGCCGCGTGATCGGTGCTCAGCACGATCCGGCGGTCCCGGTCCCACGACGACAGCGCGTGCTCCGCGTTCGTGATCAGGTTGAGTACGACTTGCTGAAGCTGGAACGGATCCGCCCACGTGATTGGAAGGAGCGGATCGAGGCGCATCTCGATCTCGACCTGCGCGAGCCTGAGCGCGTAGCGGCGCAGCTCGAGCGTGTCGTCGATCACGCGATTGAGATCCGTGATGGTGCGCTCCGGCTGATGCTGCCGGGCGAACGTCAGCAGGTTCGAGACGATCTTTGCCGCACGCTTCGCCTCGAGATTGATCGCCTCGATCGCGCGCCGATCGTGCGGCGCACCCTGCGGCGCGGCCAGCAAGAGTTGCGCGAACGCCATCACACTCGCCAACGGGTTGTTCAGCTCGTGCGCCACCCCGCTCACGAGCTGCCCGACGGCCGCGAGCTTCTCCTGCTGCATGAGCTGCTCGGCGAGACGGCGTTCGTCCGTGATGTCGCGTACGATGCCGAGGGCACCCGTGACCGCGTCACCCTCGCTGAGCGGCGTGAGAGTGAGGGAGCATTGCCGCAGCTCGCCGTCCGCCGACGGGTATCGCAGCTCCACGCGGCGTCGAGAGCCCGCGAGACTGTCGCGAATCGCGTTGCTCGCCGCGGCATGATCGCGCGGGTCTACCAGCGCGCAGAAGTCGCTGCCCTCGAGCTCCGCGCGACTCTTGCCGCTCGATCGCTCGAGCGAGCGGTTGACGCTCGAGAGAAGACCGTCGGCCCCGACGGTGAAGATCGCATCCGACGCCGATTCGACGAGCCGCGTGTAGCGGGCCTCCGAGCGCTGGAGCGCGAGCGCGCGCTCACGCTCGTCGGTGACGTCGCGCGCGACGCCAAGGATACCGATCACCTGCGTGCCGTGCCGGATCGGAGTGTTCGTGACGGACGCGAGACGGCGCGTCCCGTCGGTGCGCAGGAAATGACACTCGTACCGGCGCACGGAACCGGCGAGCGCCGCCTTGAAATGCTCTTTGAGCTGAGCCACCTCGCTGCTGCCGACGAGCGGCAGCGGACTCCGGCCGAGCAGCTCTTCGCGGCCGCGGCCGGCAAGCTGGCACGTCGCCTCGTTCACCGACGTGAAGGTTCCATGCGCATCAAGCGTGTAGATCGCGTCCGTCGCACTCTCGAACAGATTGCGGTACCGCGCCTCCGACTGGCCCACGGCATCGCGCGCTCTCCGCTCATCGTCCACCGCCTGCCGGTAGCGCTCCGCCGCCGCGCGCGCCTCCTCGTACAGCCGCGCGTTGGACACCGCGACCGCGACCTGGTCGGCGAGCCGCTGGAGGACGACGGCATCCTCCTCGGTGAACTCCGTGTCGCGATTGATCACCGAGAGCGCGCCGATCGCCTCCGTGCTCGAGAACAACGGCGCGACGAGCGTGCGTTCGACGTTGGCGGCGATCCGCGTCGGACCATAGGCGTCGTCGATGCTGGCATCGTTGCAGATGATCGCGCGGCGCTCCCGGATGGCGCGGCCGCTCACGCTGCTCGCGACCGGCACCGGCGCGCCCGTGAGCACTTCACCCGCGCCAATCCCGGCCACGATCACGATCTGGCTGTCGCGGAGGAGGCCGAGGGTGGCGCCTTCGGTGTGGAGCAGCGCGACCGCGTGGCGCAGACTGAGCTGCAGCACGTCGGTGAGGCGAAGCGAGCCGCTCACCGCGCGCGCGATGTCGCCCAGCGCCTCGCTTCGCCCGCGCTCGCGTTGGCTCTCTTCGTACAGTCGAGCGTTCTCGATGATCGACGCGGCCTGCTGCGCGAACAGCTCCACGGTCCGCACGCTCGCCAGCGTCGGCGGCCCGGGCTCGGCGGGCTCGGCGAGAATGAGGGTGGCGCGGACCTCGCCCGCGGCCGTGCGGAGCGGGACGATGAGTTGATTGGTATTCAGAAATGCTGAATGACTGATCCAGGCGACGACCGACGCGTCCGGCGGCATCGAATAGCCGTCGACCCGCTCGACCCGGCCGTAGCCCACGCGCTGGATCGCGTCCACCAGGATGCGCAGCCGGTCGTCGGTCGAGCGCGCGCGTTCGACGTCGGCCAGCGCTTCGTGCAGCAGCAGGAGCTGGTCGCGCTCGCGCAGCAGCCGCGCGAGCGACGTCGCCGACGTGTCGAGCTCCTGCCGCGGCGGGGCGGATGCGCCGATCGAGCGGCTCATCTCAGCGCGCCAACCGCGGAACGAGGAGTCGCACCGCCAGCGGCTCGACCACCGCGGTGAACGGCGTCACGCCCATCAGCTCCCCATCGGCTTGCCAGGGGAGCGGCGGCACGGTGTCGACGCGAATCACGCGACCCCGGACGTACGACATGCACGGATCCGAGCGGAAATCCGCTCGCAGCAGACGCCAGGTGATCCGCAGCGCGTCGCGCAGCGTGGCGGGCGAAAAAATGCAGGCGTCGAGAAAGCCATCGTCCGTGCGAATCTCCGGTCCCAACGTGATTCGGTTGCCGAGCACCGCGCCGAAATTCGCGATCATCACCGCGGCGGCCCGACGTTCGTTCGCCACTCCGTCCACCGTGACGCGCGCGACGAAGAACTGCCGCCGCACGACCGCCCGGATCGCCGCCCGACCACCCATGATCGTGTACGCGAGTACCCCCAAACGACGCTTGAGCCAGCCCGGCGTTTCCGCGACCATCGACGCGTCGATCCCCACCCCCGCCGCGATCGCGAAGCGCTTGCCGGACTCGAACCGTCCGACGTCGATCAGGAGCTCGTCTGCCGAGAGAAGCATCGGCACCGCGCGGCGAATCGAGAGCGGGATGCCGACGGCGCGCGCGAGAAGGTTGCCCGTACCGCCCGCGAGGACGCCGATCGGCGTCTGGCTCCCGGCGAGCGCGGTCGCGACCTCCATCACCGTTCCGTCGCCGCCGAGCGCGAACACCGCGTCGTAATGCGGCGCGTGGTGCAGCGCCAACTCCGCGGCGTGCCCGGCGCGCTCGGTGAATACCAGATCGCATTCGACCGAGCGGCTCGCCAGCGCGTTGCGTGCGCTCTCGGCGAGCCGTCGGCCCCGGCGTGCCGCCGGGTTGGCGATGATGATCGCTCGTCGGATCAGGGATGCCACGTCTGCGAGAACGAGATGCTGAACTGCGTCGGCGTTGGCTGTAGGCCGTTGAGCAGTTGCAGCTGCTGCGTGCCGCACACCCGGCTGGAGGTCGGCGGATCGATGGCGATCTGCATCGAGAGCGCGGGGTTGAACGGGAACCGGTACTCCGCCTTCGCGCCCACACCGCTGAGCGGATTAGCGCGCGCCTGGTTGCCGCTCAGCGCGCACAGTCCGGTGTTCAGGCTGAGATACAGATCGTGGCCGACCGCCGTCTCGGCGTTGAGCGTTGCGCCGTACAGGCTGTATTTGAGATTCTCGACCGAAAATGCGTTCGCGCCCTGCGTTGGCTGCGTTGCGCCGAACTGAAGACTGAACACGTCCACTGCGGAACCGAGCGTCTGCCGGAGGCGATCGGTCGCGACGGCGCTCAGCGTCGGCGTCAGCACTGACGCGAGCACCTCACTCGCCTGCTGGTTGCTCGTGAAGTCGAGCCCAGGCCGGCCGATCAGCAGGTAGCTCAGGATGTCGGACGTCGACAGCTCGTACCCCGCGTCGGAGCTGAATGTGATCCCGTAGTTCGGCAGGCGACCCGCCGCCTCCACGAAGACGCCGAGATCGCGATCGCGCGCCTGTCGCACGTTGTACTGCGCCTTGATGTCGATGACCGGAAACTCCGGCGGTCCGTCGAAGGTCACGGTGCCGCCCTGGAGCACCTGAAACTCACGCTGCACCAGCCCCAGATCCAGGTTGAACGTGCCGCTGCGCGTGAAGAGCTGTCCCTCGAGCTGCAGGTTCGGAATGAGCTCGCCCGTTTTCGCCAGTCGCCGCGTCGAGCTTTCAGTCGACTTGTTGAGCACGAGCTGACCGGTGCCGAGAATCACGTTCGCTTCGGCGGACTTGAGCCGCACGTCCTCGCCGAGCGTGATCGTCACGTTCGGATTGAGGTTGGTGAGCAGCGTCGAGACGAGCGCCACCCCGGTGACGTCCGGCGCGGTCGCCGTCGGCTCGGCCATCAGCTCCACCTGCTGTTTGCGCGCGAGATCGCGGTCGGCGAGGTAGATCGAGCTGCGCTCGACGCGCAGATTCCCCGTGAGCGTTGGCGACTGGAGCGGGCCGCGCAAGCGCAGCGAGTCCTGCGCCGCCGGTGTCGAGACGTAGAGATCGGCGAGCGCGCGCTGGTCGAGCGCGTGGAACGACTGCGCGCCAAGCGCCAAGCTGAACGTCGGCTCGAACTTTCGCTGCGGATTCGTGATCCAGCCGTTGAGCGCGATCCGACCGTTCGGCGGCCCCTTGGAGTCGGCGCTCGCCTGGATGTTGATGCTGTCCTGCGCGCTCGCGGGATTCACCGCCCCCGAGATCGTCGCATTCACGTTCCGCAGATCCACGCCCATCGGCGTCACGCGGCCGCTCGCGTTGTGCGCTTCGAGCGAGCCCGCGAACGCGAGCGATTTCCACGTGCCGGACATCTGCACGTCCGCTTTTGCGTAGCCGCGCACGCTCGAGACCACCTTGTTGAGCGGCGCCTGAATGATCGAGAGATCGGTGGAATCCGCTCGGAACGAGCCCGAGATCTGCCCCGGAACTTTGCGCGCGCCAAAGAGCGTGAGCTCGACCGGCAGCGTCGCATTCGCCTGGAGCGCGGTCTGGCTCTTTCGCACGACGTTCATCTCGGTCGCGAGCGAATCGTTCTGATACCTTACCGCCGACGTGACTCGGTCGATGTCGACGCCGCTCCAACTGATCGAGCGCGCAATGGCGTCCGCGACGATCCGGGGCTGGAGCTTGGTGCCTGAGACGGTCGCATTGGCGTCGACGACGCCCGACAGCGTCGACGAATCTTGCACGATCGTGCCGATGTCCTTAAGCGGGACGTGCGCGGCGCTGATCCGCCCGACCACGTCGCCGCTCTCGGGCACACTCCCGACGACCGCGATCGACGCCGTGTCGAGATTCCGCAGCACGAGCGAGTCGAGTCGAACGCCGATGCTGTCGATCGCGAGGTGCGCCGGCCCGGTGAGCCGCCACCGGTCTGCACCGACGCTCATTCCGAGCGAGTCGAGCTCGATCACCCGCGACGGGCCCGCGACGTTCCAGCGGCCGCCCGACGCCACGGCGAGCGGGCCGCGCTGCGCCTGCGCGCCGAACGTGAACGTCCCGTTCGAGTTGCCGTCGAGGCGCAGCACACCGCCAATCGTGTCGAGCGCGATGCCCGCGAAAGTTACGGTATCGATGCGCGCCGAGATCGTCCCGGCGGGCGCATGAAGCACATTCGTGAGCGTGAACTTCGCGTTGAGAGAATCGCCGTGATCCTTCGTTAAATAGACCTTACTGCCGGTCACCTGGCCGGTTGCGTCCAGCGAGTCCAGCGTTCCGGACAGCACTCCGTTCGCCACGAGAGTTCCAGAAAGCGAGTCGGCGGGAGTCGCCGCCGCGCCAAGAAGCGCGGTGTCGGGGTGCGAGAGGTAGCGCCGAAGCCCGCCGAGCGAGTCGACATCGATCCGGAAGTGCAGCGTGTCCGGTACCCCGCCCGGCAGGCCGAGGCCGCCGTGCGCGTCGAGCGTGGCCGCATACGTCCGCAGGCGCAGCGAGTCCGCGATCCGCATCTGCCCGTTCGCGAACCGAACGCTGGTGTGAGCTGGGAACACGGTGACGCTGTCGAACGTCGATCGCTCGAGCCCGACTTCAGCCGAGCCGTTCATGGCGGCGATCGACGGACCGGCGAGATCGATCGCGTAATGTCCATTCAGCGACGCCGGGGGGATCGAGGCCTTTTCGAGCAGCCGCGCCGGATTCATCGCGCTGAAGTCGCCGTGCCCGTGCGCGCCGTATCCGCCCGCAGAATCGGCGTCGACGCGACCGTCGAAGCTGAACGCGCCGGCCGCGCCCTGTAGCGACATGGTCAGTCCGAGATCCGGCGTCTGACCCACCGCGCGAATCGGTCCGCTCACCGTCCCGCGGAACGGCAGCTTCGCGTACTCCGGCGAGCGCGCAAGCATCGTGAGCGAAAGCGGAGCAGCGTTGAGTGCGACGTCGTACATCATGTACCTGTCGCCCCACGTCACTCGGCCGTCGCCCGTGATGTGCGACGGCTCGCCCGGGCCGTCCTGATGCGTGAGGTCCGCGTTCGAGAACCGCACGTCGAGCCACGACGAGTCGAGCGTCGCCGTGCCGAAGATCGTGCCGCCGAGCCTCGGGAACGAGGGGAACAGATATTCGATCGTGCGCAGATCCAGCAATTGCGCATTCACGTGGAAATCGTGAAACGCGGTGTACGCCGGCTGGAGAATGTCGAGCTCACCGCGCCCGCTGAACCGCGAGACGGCGCCGCGCACGTGCGCGTCCTCGAACCGCCCCTGCGCGTCGTCGACGACGAAATTCGTGAGCGGGCCGCCGCGCCCCTTCACGGTTCCATAAAGGTTCCCCTGCCAATCCTCGGGAAAAGGCTTGCCGTTCAGCGCGCGGAGCAGATCGAAATTCACCGGATCGGCGCGCAGGTTCACGTTGCGCACGAGCAGGACCGGCGCGTTGATCCCGAACCACATGTCGCCCGTGACGTGCGACTTGGTGCTCGTCACGTTCATCTTCATCAACTTGAAATCGATGACGCGCAGGTTCTTCGGATCGTTCTGAATGAGGAGGTCGACCGAGCCGGCCCCCGTGCGCGGGAGCGTCGGGTACACCCAATTCACGTCAGCCAGCGAGACGGAGTCGCCGTGCGCGTCGATGTTGTAGCGGACCGGCAGGTCGCTGCCCCACCACACCTTCCCCGTCCCGTGTCCCACCGATGCCGGCAGCTCGAAGTGCGGCACCTGGAAGAACACCGAGTCGCCCTGAACGCGCGCGTCGCCGCGGAGATTCCGGAACCTGAACGTCGGCTCGTACTCGTCCACGGAGAGTGACGCGATCACGAAGGTGCGTCCGAACTTGTTGCTGTCCGGGTCGGCGATGCGGGCGTGGCTGATCAGCGCCTGCGCGTTGCGCCACGCGTACGTGCGGCCGTAGCCGTCGAACGTCTTCGAGACCGCCTTCGCCGGATCCGAGAGATGCACGCGAATGACGCTGTCCAGTTTGGCGCCGTGCAGCGTGTCGTCCGCGTGCCAGGGCAGCGTCAGGAGAAACGCCGCGCCGCGCGTCGATACCGAGTCGAGCACGATGTAGTCGCCGAAGCTCCGCGTGTTGAGCTCCTTCGGCTGGGGCAGCACGCTCGGCTTCCGCGCGAAGATCTCCTGGAAGTTCCACTTCCCGTCCTCGTGCTGGATGATGTGCACGAACGGGTGCTCCACCTGCGCCTTGCGAATGAAGATCCGGCTGTCGAGGAAATCGCGCGGATCGAAGTTGATCGTGATCGGCCCGCTGGCGAAGAACAACTCGCCGCGCGCATCACGGATCGCCATGGAATCGATGCGAATGCTCGTCGGCGAGATGCCGCTCACGTGGCCGAGGTACCACGAGCCGTGTACGGCGCGCGAGAGCAGCGGCTGCGCGAAGCTCCGCACCCATTCGCGTCCCGTGTTCGTGCGCGTGACGAAGACGCCCGTGGCGAACACCACGAGGCCCAGGATCACGAGCACGGCGCCGCTCACGAGCGCCACGAGACGACGGCGAGTCATTCCGTTAGAAGCCGGTGCCGATGGAAATCGTCCAGACGATGCGATCGAAGAGTCTGACCAACGAGTTGCTCGAGGGTGTTTGCGCGGGCGCGAAGGTCGACGGACACTCGGTGCTGAGTGGCACCAGTCCGCCGGGCGTCTGGAGTACGCGGACCTGCTCCGCGTCCGGAGCGGTCACGCAAATGAGGGGCTGTTGATTCGACGCATTCGGCGTCACGACGAAGTACGCCGGGCCGCGGGGACTCGGGTACGGATTGTACCCCGCGTTGACTTGAATGGGCCCGACGGGCGAGAAGTATCGCACGCCGACACCCGGTGTGATCGCGAACTTTCCGAGCTCGAGATTGTGCGTTCCCGTCGAACGGGTCCACACCTGGCCGCCATCCGTGAACAGCACGTATTGGAGCAGATCCGGGAAAAACGGATCGCGGAGACGCAGCTCCACGTTCGCCACAACGAGCGAGTTGCCGCCCGCTGGAATCGTACGCGTCTGACGGGCGTTGCCCTTGGAAACGAACGCCACCGTATCACCACCGAGGTGCTGCACGTCGGTCTGGGTCGAATCCAGCAGGTAGACCACCGAGCCGAGCAGATTCTTCTGATACCCGCGAACGCTCGTCTCGCCGCCGGCGTACAGACGCTCCTGCGGCGGCGGCAGTTGCGAGTACCCGCCGATCCACCCCGCGCGCAACCGAACAGCGAACACCGCTCGGCTCGGTAGCGGCAGGTACCACATGCCGTCCGCGGTTCCCTTCACGAACCGCAGCGACGGGTCCGACCCAATGACGTTCTGCGCGGTGCGGAATTCACCGGCGAGCGCCCAGCCGCGAGTCGGATCCACCACGTCATCCGTTCGGTTCCGCGAGAGCGTCGCGCTCGCGACGGCTAACGGTTGCGCGCGCTGGATCGCATCCTGATCGGCCTGGGAGCAGCGACTGAACGCCGCGCACAGCACCGCCGGCTGTGCTTGCGTGCGTCCGTACTCGAACGTGTATCCGAAACGAATCGGAGTGAGCAGACTGATATCGCGCGTCGCCGACGCGTCGAGGCCGATGACCGTCGTGCGCAGGTACGCGAGATACTCACCGCGGCGCTCCGTGTAGGCGGAGTACGACGGAACCCACGCCGATCCAAAGAGCTGCGGCTGCCTGAGCGTTGCGCCGGCGTAGTAGTTGAGCTTGGAGCTCGAGATGCTGTCCTTCTCGAGCTGATGCCGTCTGCAAAGATTGCTCAAGCCAGGGACGCTCCCCGTCGGCGCACCAAAGCCAATCTTGGACAGCCGGGCGTTCAGCTCGAGGTGCCGGGCCTGCTTGAGGAAATTGTTATCGGTGTACAGCCCGTTGACGCGGAAGCAGTCCAGGTTCGCCCACCCTTCCTCCAGATCGACGCGCCTGATGTAGTCCTCCACCAGATCGACGTCGAGATCGGCGAGCGTGTCGCCATGCTGCCACGTCGTGTCCAGCGTGATGCCGACGTGCCGGTATGTTCCGAGCTGATAGAGATTTCGCTGCGCGTTCGCGATCGCCTGCGCGTCGTACAGATCACCAGAGCGGAACCCGAGCAACCGCAGCACGACCCCGCTGTCGATCTCCGGCGGCCGCTGGTCGACGCCCGCACGCGTGACGACGATCCGATTCACACGCGCCCGCGGACCAGGCTGCACGTCGAAGCCAACTTCGGCGCGAAGATTGACGGAATCGGTCCGCGTCGCCGGGAAGACCTCTGCTCTTGGGTAGCCGATGTTCCGGAGGCGCGAGACGATCGTGTCCTCGTCCGCCACCATCGGCACCAGCCCAAAGCGATTGCCGACCTCGAGCTCGAGCCCCCGCGTGATGCTCGCCGCGTCCGCGACAGAGTCGAGCCCGGTGATCGCGAGCGAATCGACGCGGATCGGAGCGCCTTCGTCGATACGGAACGTGACCGCGACGGCGTCGCGTCCGAGCGGCCGCACGACCGTATCGATCTGCGCGCTGTAAAAGCCGTTGTTCCGGTAGAATTGCTTGAGGCGCGCGACGTCAGGCCTGAGGCCGTCGCTGGGATAGCAGCGCTTCGTCCCGAGGATGCGCAAGTACCGCCGCACGAGCGACGATGGGGTGACGAGCACGCGCGCCGAGAGCACGTCGTCGCTGTACGTGCTGTTCCCGACGAAGCTCAGAGATCGGACTTCCTTGTCACCCGGATCACACTGGACGTCCTGCGCGCGGAGCACCGACTGGGCGCCGAGGAGCGCCACGACTGCACATGTCAACGAGCGGACGAGCGCTCTCGCGAACGGAGCGCGCATCACCCGTCGTGCAAGCATGCGTAATAGTGTTTCGACCTCGCGAACTCATCCCGCGGATCGCAGTTTGCAAGCATGCCAACCTCGTGAGCTTCGTGCCGGTTCGGCCTCGAAGCAGCGCAGATCGTCGTCTTCACCACCGGAGCGGTCGGCGGTTGGACGTACAACGCGCCCGCGCGGCAGGACCTCCGGCGGGCGCATCTGATTGACGCTTCACGGCGGGACCGGGTAAGTTCTCGCGCCACTTTGCCAGTGTCAATGGAAGCCAAACGCACGCTGCGCCTCGTCGTTCTCACTTTCGCAATAACGGCCTGCGGATCGAGCGGTCCTCCATCCCGACACGAGCTGATCGACTCGCGCGACAATTACGACCCGCGCTCGCTCGATCCAGCCCTCTCCACGGACGTCCCCACGGGCCGCGCCGTCGCGTACCTGTTCGACGGACTCACGCGCTTCGACCCGCGCGCGAAAGTCGAGCCGTCGTTGGCCACGCGCTGGGACGTCTCGCCCGATGGCCGCGTCTACACCTTTCATCTCCGCCAAGACGTCCACTTTACCGATGGCGAGCCGATCACCGCGCACACGGTGGCCAAGAGTTGGACGCGCGCGCTCGATCCCGCCACCAAGAGCGGCGCGGCTTCCTTCCTCTTCCCCGTCGCCGGCGCAAAGGACTTCAACGGCGGAAAGGCGTCGTCGATCAGCGGCCTCGCCGTGCGCGACGACAGCACGCTCGTCGTCACGCTCGCGGAGCCGCTCGCCATCTTCACCAAGATGCTCGCCATGCCGGTGGCGGCGATCGTCCCCGAGCACCCGGCCCCTGACTTCGGCGAGCACCCGATCGGCTCCGGACCGTGGAAGCTCGTGGAGTGGAAGCACGACGACTATCTCCTCTTCGCGCGGAATCCGCAGTACTTCGCCGGCCCGCCCAAGACCGATACGCTCCGCGCCCGCATCATCGCCGAGCCGAGCACCGCGGTGGCCGAGTACGAGAGCGGCAACGTCGACGTCCTCGAGATTCCTGCCGACGAAGCATCGGAGTGGGAGGAAGATGAAAGCCGCAAGCCGATGCTCATGTCCACACCCGCGCTCGAGTTGGTGTACATCGGAATCAACACCACGCGCGGCCCCTTGGCCGACGTGCGCGTCCGCCAGGCGATCAACGACGCAATCGACATCGACCGAGTCATCGAGCGGCTGGTGAGCGGCCGGGGCACGCGCGCCGCCGGCGTGATTCCACCCGCCCTCGCCGGATACGACAGCACGCGCAAGGCGTACCCCTACGATCCGGCGAAGGCAAAGCAGCTCCTCGCCGCCGCCGGATATCCAAAAGGCATCGACATCGAGCTCTGGGTCTCGATGACGCCGATCTACCAGCACATCGCGGAGACGGTACAGGCGTATCTCAACGCCGTCGGCATCCGCACCAAGATCGTGCAGCGCGACGCGGCGACCGCGCGCGCGGCGTCGCGCAAAGGCCAGACCGACATGATCCTCAAGGATTGGTACGCCGATTATCCCGACGCCGAAGATTTTCTCTACCCGCTGCTCCACTCCGCCAATCGCGGCGCGGGCGGCAACATCTCCTTCTTCGCGAATCCAACGTTCGACTCGGTCGTGACCGCCTCGCGCCACGAGCTCGACGAGACCAAGCGCGATGCGCTCTATCGCACCGCGGACTCGATTGCCTTCGCCCAGGCGCCGATGGTCTTTCTCTATTTCTATAACGAGCTCTACGCGGTGCAGCCCTGGGTGAAGGGCTTCGTGCCGCCGGTCATCTTCAACGGACAGCGCTGGCTCGACGTGACCATGCAGCATTCGGCGAAATGAGCTGGTTCATCCTGCGGCGCGTGCTGCTCGCGATCCCGACGCTGTTCGGGGTGCTCGTCGTCGCGTTCCTCCTGCTCTACGTCGCCCCGGGCGATCCCGTAGAAGCGATGCTCGGCGAGCGGGCCGACTCGGCGACCATCGTTCGTCTGCGCGAGCAGATGCACCTGAACGATCCGCTGCCGGTGCGCTTCGGGCATTACGTGGCGAGCGTCGCGACGGGCGACCTGGGCCGTTCGTACATTACCAATCGGCCGATCACGGAAGACATCAAGGAGCGTTTTCCCAAGACGCTGCAACTGGCCGGCGCCGCGATGCTTCTCGCGATCGTCATCGGCATCTCGCTCGGCGTGCTCAGCGCGCGACGGCCGGGTGGGCTCGTCGATCGCTTCGCGCTCGGGCTCGCCTACTTGGGCATATCGTTTCCGGTATATTGGGTCGGTTTGTTACTAATTCTCCTGTTCGCGGTGACGGTGCACTGGCTGCCCCCGTCGGGCTACGGGAGTCTCAAGTTCCTGGCGCTGCCGGCGCTCACGCTCGGCATGCGATCGATCGCGTTCCTCGCGCGAATGACGCGGTCGTCGATGCTGGAGGCAATGAGCGCCGACTTCGTGCGAACCGCGCGCGCCAAGGGCTTGAGCGAGTGGGTCGTCACGCTCAAGCACGCGCTCCGCAACGCGCTCATTCCGGTGATCACGGTGATCGGCCTCGACTTCGGCGCGTATCTCACGGGCAGCATTCTCACCGAGACGATCTTCTCGTGGCCCGGACTCGGCCGGTACGTCGTGAACGCGATCTCGCGCCGCGACCTTCCGGCGATTCAGGGCGCGGTACTGTTCTTGAGCACCGTGTTCGTGGTGGTGAACCTCATCACCGACCTCGCTTATGCCAAAGCGGATCCGCGCGTCAGTTATGAGTAAACTATGAATCTCGACGACTATCAGCAGGCCGCGCTGCGCACGCTCAACCCCGCGCTCGACGATCGCGAGAGGCTGCTCGACGCGGCGATGGGCCTCTCGGAGGAAGCCGGCGAAGTGCTCGGGCTCGTGCGGAAGCGGGTGCTTCAGCGCCGCGACATCGACGTCGCGCGGCTTTCCGAAGAGTTGGGCGATGTCCTGTGGTGCCTTGCGGTGACCGCGCACTCCCTCGGCATCTCGCTCGATTCGGTTGCCCAAGCCAACCAGGCGAAGCTGGCCGGCCGGCATCCGGACGGCTTCAGACCAAAACGCCCGCGCGGCCCGGAAGACTGGTCGCGCTCACACCCGGAATAGCCCTAGTCCTCGCTCTGACCGAACAGCTTCATGTTCGACGAGTGGCCCGGCGTGACTTTCCGCTCGGGATAGATCCAGTGCACGGCCTGGTTGACCGCGATCGCCGCCTCTGAAAAGCCAGTCGCGATCAGCTTGAGCTTTCCGGGATACGTCGTCACGTCGCCCGCCGCGTAGACGCCCGGCCGTCCCGTTTCCATCATGCTGTTCACAACGATCTCGTCCTTCTCGAGGTTCAGCCCCCACGAGCCGAGCGGGCCAATGTCGCTGACGAAGCCGAGCATCGGCAGCACGACGTCCGCGTCGACCACACGCGTCGATTTCGCCTTCACGTCGCGCAGCTCGATGTGCGTGAACCTCTCCGGGCCGGATTCACATTTGATGTCGAACAGCTCGTGGAACGTGTACAACTCCGCGCGCCCCGCGCCGACGGCAGCCTGGTACTGCTGGACAGTCGCCGCGTGCGCGCGAAATCGATCGCTGCGATGCACGATCGTCACGCGCGTCGCGCGGTCGAGGAGCTGCACGCCCCAATCGAATGCCGAGTCGCCGCCGCCGATGATGACGACGCGCTTGCCGCGGAACACCTCCGGATCCGTGACGACGTCGTAGATGCCGCGCCCATACCACGGCTCCGCGCATGCCTGTGGAAGCCGGCGAGGAGAGAATGCGCCAATGCCCGCCGCTACGACCAGCGCTCGCGTCGGAAAGCGATCCGTTTCGGTGACGAGCACGAAATGTCCGTCCCCCTCCTCGAGGCCAACCACGCGCTGGCTGAGATGAATTGGCTGCCCGAATTGCGCCGCCTGCTCGCCGAGCGCGCGTACGAGATCTTTGGCGAGCACTTTGGGAAAGCCCGCGACGTCGAAGATGTATTTCTCGGGGTAGAGCGCGGTGAGCTGTCCGCCGAGCTCCGGCAGCGCATCGACGATCTGCGAGCTCGCGCTGCGCATGCCGGCGTAGAATTGCGCGAACACGCCAGTGGGGCCGGCGCCGATGATGGTAATGTCTTTGATGTCGTGGACGGGCATGGGGCGAAAAGTAAAGGCGCGTGGGGTCGCTCGCTGCGAGAGAGCCTACCCGCTCTTACATTCTGTCCACCATGAAGATCTACACCAAAACCGGCGACGCGGGCGACACGGGGCTCTTCGGCGGCGGCCGCGTGCCAAAGAACCACCCCCGCGTCGAAGCCTACGGCAACGTCGACGAGCTCAATGCCGTCCTCGGAACCGTGCGCGCCGCCGACCCGATGCCGCGCATCGACGAGATCCTCGTGCCGGTGCAGCGCGATCTGTTCGGGATCGGCGCGCTGCTCGCCACACCGGACCTCGAGAAGATGCTCAAGCATCTCGAGAAGGCACGGATCGACGAATCCCGCGTCGCGGAGCTCGAGCGCGCGATCGACGAGGCCGACGCGGAGCTCGAGCCGCTGCGCGCGTTCATCGTGCCGGGCGGCACGCCCAAAGCCGCCGCGCTGCATGTCGCGCGCACCGTCTGCCGGCGCGCCGAGCGAAGCGTGGTGGAGCTCGCGAGCGAGACCGAGATCCCGAAGCTCGTCATCATTTACTTGAATCGCCTCTCCGACCTGCTGTTCACGCTCGCTCGTCTCGCCAACCATCGCGGCAGCGGCGGAGAAGTCACCTGGTGAGCGCGGCGCGCGTCGTCGCACTGCCCACCTACGACGTGGTGATCGCCGCCGGGGCGCTCAACCGGCTTGGCGAGACCGCGCAGCGCGTCGCGCGCGCGCATCGCTACGCGATCGTCACGGACAGCAACGTGGGCCCGCTTCACGCCGCGCGCGCGCGCGCGTCCCTCGGCGGCGCCGGAGTGTCGACGTTCACCATCCCCGCCGGGGAAGCATACAAGACGCGCGAGAGCTGGGCGTCGCTCACGGACGAGCTGCTCGCCGCGGGCTTCGGCCGTGACACCACCATCATCGCGCTCGGCGGCGGTGTGGTCGGCGATCTCGCCGGCTTCGTCGCGGCCACGTTCATGCGCGGCGTCCCGTTCATCCAAGTGCCGACGACGCTCCTCGCGATGATCGATGCGTCGGTCGGTGGAAAGACGGGGGTCGACACCAGAGCGGGCAAGAACCTCGTTGGGGCGTTTCATCAACCTGCGGCGGTGATCGCGGACATCGCACTGCTCGAGACGCTGCCGGCGGAGCAGTTGCGCGCCGGATTCGCCGAGGCGATCAAGCACGGTGTGATCGCCGACGCGGCGTACTTCGATCGGGCGCGCGCCGCGGCGTCGCGCGTCGACACGCTGGATCGAGCCGGCGATGAGATGCTCGACCTCGTCGCCCGGAGCGTCGAGATCAAGGCGGATGTCGTTCGCCGCGACGAGCGCGAGAGCGGCGTTCGGAAGACGCTCAATTTTGGCCACACGGTCGGACATGCCGTGGAGCACTGCAGCGGCTACGCGCTGCTGCACGGATCCGCGGTGGCCATCGGAATGGTCTACGAGAGCACCCTTGGCGAGGAGATCGGCATCACCGAGCGCGGCACAGCCTCTCGCGTGCGCGACGCGGTGCACGAGGCTGGGTTGCCCGACGAACGTCCGCACTCGATGACTGTCGACGACATCGTCGCCGCGACCCACGGCGACAAGAAGGCGCGAGCGGGCAAGGCCGAGTACGCGCTGCCCGTTCGCGTCGGCACCATGGCGGCCGCCGATCGCGGATGGTCACTGCCGATCGACGACGAGGTCGTACGAGGCGTGCTGGCGTGAGCGGTCGCGGGACATCGAAGCGCTTCATCGCGGCACTCGCCGCGGCCTGTGCGCTGGCGTGCAACAGCTCGCACGAGCCAATCCGCTTGCCTCCGGTCGTGGTGACGAGTCCCTACCGGCTGGTCGGGGTCGTCGTGCGCGGCGCGAGCCGCGGTTGGTGGAAGCTGGCGTCGCAGCACGTCCGCTACGGCGATCCGCTGCCGGTTGGCGTGACGATGTATTGTCTCCGCGGCACCACCCGCCGGGGGCGATACGTACGGGCCGGGATCGTCGCGGCCGATCCGCGCTTCTTTCCGCTCTCGCGATACATCGAGCTGTACGTCGGCCGCACGTACTTGGGGCGATTCCTCGTTGACGACACCGGCAAGCGCATACGTGGTGCGCGCATCGACGTGTGGACGGCCAGTTGTCGGGAAGCCCGACGCTTCGGACTGCAGCACGGCACGGCCGTGCTCGTTCAGCACCCACCGATCGAGGTGCGGCAGGCAGGCGCAAGCACGCGCGCCAGGTAACCGACGGCTCACGCTTTGCTCCGTGTACCGGCGTCCTCTTCACTGGGCACCACCATGTCTTCGTTCGCGACGTACGTCATCGGCTTCATCATTCTCATCGTCGGGCTCGCCTTCGCCGCGTACCTGCTGAACGTACCGAGCACGTGGATCGGAGTCGGCGTGATCGTGCTGCTCGGCATCGGCATTTTGAGCGCGACGAGCCGCACGAAGATGCGCGACCCGAGCGTTCACACCGGCGACACGCACACCACGACCGTCGTCGATCGCCGGCCGCCGAATCCGCCGACGGCCTGATTTCCGCTCGAGGCTCAGGTGACGACCTGCTGAGATGCAGTGACGAGTCGCTGAGAGGCCGGTGCGAGCGACACATGCGGTGTTTTCGGTCAACGTGACCGAAAACACCGCACTTCGATTTTATACAAAGAGTAACCTGCAAATTCCTGTCAAATCAACGACATAGAATCATTCGAATTCGCGCCGCAGCCATATTGGCGCAAATCTCTGTTGACGCTCTCCGACCCCAACGTTATCCTGCCGCTCCCTGCTACAGCTCTGCATCGCGCGAGCGGAATTGCGCTCGCTCACTAACCGGCGTCAATCGGGAAGGAGCGTGTATGGAGCAAGTGACCGAGACCAGATCGTCGAAAGGGTACTTCCGATCGTCTCCGTCGACCGCGTTCGATCAGTATCTGCAAGACATTCAGAAGCTCCCACTGATCAATGATCCCGAGGAAGAGCGCCGATTAGCGCGACGCGCGCAAAAAGGCGACGAAAAGGCTGCCGAGCGGCTGGTCACGGCCAACCTGCGGTTCGTGATCTCCTACGTGAAGAAATACCAGGGCCACGGCCTCGACCTCAGCGAGCTCGTCGCCATTGGAAACGAGGGCCTCCTCAAGGCCGTCCGGAAGTTCGATCCGGATCAAGGCGTCAAGTTCATCTCGTACGCCGTGTGGTGGGTGCGCCAAGCCGTTCTCAAGGCGCTCGCGGAACAGACCCGCTCGGTCCGCATCCCGCTCAACCAGAATTCGCAGCTCATTCGTCTCGCTCGCGCCGAAACGATCCTCGCCCAAGTCCTCAAGCGCGACCCGACTGAAGACGAAGTCAGCCGCCTGCTGGAAGAGACGCCCGCCGTCGTGCGCGCCGCGAAGCAGATGTCGGCCACCGAGGTCTCTCTCGACGCTCCGATCGACCGCTCCGACCGTGAAGCCTCCACGCTGGGTGAACGGTTCGCCGGCGTCGACGGCACGGAGATCGAGGAAGTCACCGACTACAAGCTGATGCGCGAGTTCATCAATCGCGTATTCCAGAAGTATCTCACGCCGCGCGAGCGCAAGATCCTCTACCTGTACTACGGACTGGAGGAGGGCTCCGAGGCAATGACGCTCGAGAAGATCGGGGCGCTGATGGGCGTCACCCGCGAGCGCATTCGTCAGATTCGCGAGCGGGCATTCGAGAAGCTCCGCGAGTCGCCGGACGGCAAGGCGCTCTGCGGATTCTGGGCGGCCTGACCGAATACGGCTTCAGAGAATTGCAAACGACCGGGCGCTTCGCCCGGTCGTTTCTTTATTGGAGATCAATTAATTCGGGCGCCGGCGGCGTTTCGTATGCAATCGAAACGCCCGCGCCCGGTGATCGTCCACGAACGTGTCGCCTCACCAGAGAGAACGAAGACGCCGCGCCGCCGCGGTAGTCGCGACCGCCGTGGCAGCCCTCGTGCTCCTTGGCGCGATCGCCTGGCACGTCTCCGACTCTCGCTCTAGCGCGGTCGCGTCGGTTCAGCGGCGACTGGCTCCTCTGGTCGCGAACGCCGCGCACCGGCTCGACGTCTGGGCGGGCGAGCGCGAGAACGACGCGTCGTCCCTCGCTGAGCTGGCGAGCATTCACGGCAGCGACTCGGTTCACATCTCGCCGCAGATCGCTGGACGGATCATCTCGCTGCAAATGCGCGCGCTGCAGCGCCGCGGCGACTACATGGGCGTCTGGATCGTCGGCGACACCGGCAAGGTGATCGCGAACGTCACGGGCGCGCCGATGAGCGCCGGCGAGCGAGCAGCCGCCGCCGCGGCAGTCCGCACCGGCCTCGAGCAGTTCAGCAGCCCGGAGACACGCGACACCAGCATCAGCATTGGCGTCGCGCTGCCCATCATCACGAGGGCGCCGGACCGCCAGCGGGTCGAAGCCGCCGTCGTACTGCGATCGGACCTCAATCGGGCGTTCGTCCCGCTCGGCTCGACGCGGACGAGTGACGTCGCACCGGTACTCGTGATTCCGGCCGGGCGCACGCGCGTCGGAGTCACGCTGTGTCCCGGACCGACGATGAGGCTCTGTCTGGTGCCGGGCTCCGACGCGCTGACGAAGCTCATCGCGTCGAGCGGGGACACGACCTTCACCTACGCGCCCGCGCGGGGTGAGAAGGCGCTCGTCGCCTCGAGCCGCGCGCACGTCGTCCCGTGGATCCTGTACTTCGCCGTGCCGGAATCGGTAATGCTCGCGTCGACGCGCTCGCGGTTCAGATTCGAGGCGCTCGCACTGCTGCTCGTCCTGTTGATCGTGGCGCTCGGAACGTACGCCCTCAACCGGAGCGCCCACCTGAAGCGCGTCACGGAGCGCGCGCAGTCGGAAGCGCGCTTCGCCGCGATCGTCAACACGGCGATGGACGCCATCCTCATCGTCGACGCGACGTTCCGGATCGTCGTGGTGAACAACGCGGCCGAGCAGATGTTCGGCATCGGCTACCATGAGGCGATCGGCCGCTCGCTGCTCGATCTGATCCCCGATGCGTCGGGCGACGAGCTGCGGCGGATGCTCGAGCAAACGATCCACGCCGGCGAGAAGCCGCGCCTCTTCGCGCCGGACCGCTACGCGGCCGGTCGCCGGAGCGACGCATCGGTCTTTCCGATCGATCTGAGCGTGTCGCGCACCCAGATCGACGGGCGGCCGCACCTCACGATCGTGATTCGCGACATCACGGAGTGGCGCCGCGCCGAGGAGAGCTCGGAGTGGCAGCGGCGCGTGCTCGAGGCGATCGCGACCGGCGCCGAGCTGCGCGACGTGCTGAACACGATCGTGCGCTTCCACGAGACGCAGTCCCCGGGCGTCGAATGCGCAGTACACGTGATCGACGATGATTCGGTGACGCTTCGCTCGGCCTCGGCGCCGTCGATGCGGCCGGAGTTCGTGGACGCGATGGACGAGATCGTGATCAGTCCACACGCCGCGACGTGCGGCACCGCCGTGTATCGCCGCGAAGAAGTGATCACGACCGACATCGACACGGACCCGCTGTGGAACGACTACCGCGCGCTCGCGCTCGAGCAAGGTTATCGCGCGTGCTGGTCGGTGCCCATTCGCTCGCCACAGGGCCGCACGCTCGGCGCGCTCGCGATGTACATCCGCGAGTCCCGCCGGCCGACGATCGCCGAGCTGCGGGTGACCGCAACGGCGGTGCAGCTCGCGGGAATCGCCGTGGATCGCGCCTACGCCGCGGAATCGTTGCGGCAATCCGAGGCGAGCTTCCGCTCGTTCGTGGAGAACTCGCCGATAGGCATCTATCGCGCGACGGGTCAGGGCCGCTTCCTCGCGGTGAACGAATCGCTCGTGCATCTGCTGGGCTACGACGCCGCGCTCGACCTGCTGCACGTCGACATGTCGAAGGAGCTGTTCGCGTCGCCGAGCGATCGCGAGCGGTTCCTGCGGCAGCTTCAGGCACACGGCGAGCTGCGCGGCGCGGACGTGGAGTGGCGCCGCAAAGACGGCACGACCGTGATGGTTCGCGTCAGTGCGCGCGCGTACCGCGACGATCGCGGTCTGGTGTGGTTCCTCGAAGGTTTCGTCGAGAATGTGACGCCGCTGCGCGCGGCCGAGCAGGCACTCCGCCAGTCCGAGAAGCTGGCGGCGCTGGGACAGCTCGTCTCGGGCGTGGCGCACGAGCTCAACAACCCGCTCGCGTCCATCCTGCACTTCGCCGAGGACCTGCTCGAGGACGAGCGCTCGGCGAGCGATCACGAGGCCATCTCGATCATTCGCGATCAGGCGCGGCGCTCGCGTTCGATCGTGCGCGACTTGCTGTCGTTCGTCCGGTTCCGCGACGCGGCGCGCGAGCGGGTGCATCTCACGGAGGCGCTCACCGCGACCGCGCGAGCGTTGCGACCGGTGGCCGAGGATGCCGGGGTGAAATTCGTGACGGATCTGCCGACCGGGCCGACGTTTGGAAAGACGGACCGGGCGGGGCTACAGCAGGTCGTGACGAACCTCGTGGTGAACGCGGTGCAGGCGTCGGGTCGCGGCGGAGTGGTGCGGCTCGTCGGCTCGGTCACGCCGGACGAGCTCACGATCATCATCGAAGACACCGGGCCGGGGATTCCGCCGGTGCTGATGGACCGCATCTTCGAGCCGTTCTTCACGACGAAACCTTTGGGAGAAGGCACCGGCCTCGGTCTCTCGGTGACGCTCGGCGTCGTGCAGCAGCTTCGCGGGCGCATCGAGGTGGAGAATCGAACGACCGAGGATGGCGGCGGCGCTCGATTCACGGTCGTGATGCCGATCGACCACGACGGCGTCGAAGATCCAGGTCCGGTGATACCGGCGATCAAGACGCGCGAGCCGCTCACCGCGGAGGCGTCGCCTGGCGTCATGCCGCGCGTGCTCATCATCGACGACGAGCCGTCGATTCGGGCCGCGCTGCGGCGGTTCTTCATGCGCCGCGGCTGGCTGGTCGACGAGGCATCGGACGGATCGAACGCGCTCTCGATGCTGCTCTCGGCCAAGCTGGAGTACGTGCTCGTGATCTCGGATCTCAAAATGCCGGGATGTTCGGGCGTCGAGCTCCACGATCACGTGGCGACCGTGGCCCCCGAGCTCCTCGATCGGATCATCTTTTCCACCGGCGACGTGGCGTCGCGCGAGGCGGCTGATTTCGTCAGCCGCACGCGGTGCATGGTCCTGCAGAAGCCGTTCGAGCTCCGCGCGCTGGAATCGATCGTGTCGCGCATGAGGCAGATGGCGACCGCCTGACGGTCCGCATCGCGGTCCGGCGGGTATACTTCTTGTCCAACTCGCCACTGAATGTCCGAACGTTCCCCCGTTTTCATTGATTACTCGGGGCGTCGCTGGCGCCGCATCCGCCGCGCCATGCTCGTCATCGGGATCGCCAGCACGGTCATCGGGCTCGGAGTCGCGCTCAGTCTTTTTCTGAGCGAGCCGCTCGTCCCCGAGCTGCATCCGGCGACGCTCATTCCGCAAGGCCGGCCAGTGACCCGCGCGGAAGAGCGCGAGCGCGTCACGCTGCGCCGGTTGATCGATCGCGCGATCGCGCGAACGGCCAAGGTTCCGTACGGCAGACACCCGGCGCGTTTGCCGGTGGCCGCGGTGACCGGTACGAAGCCGCTCACGCAAGCGCAGCCGATCATGGCCGGGTTCTACGTCAACTGGGACGAGAATTCGTACGCGTCGCTCGATCGAAACATCAAGAAGCTCGACTGGGTCGTGGGCGAGTGGGCGTTCGTGGATCCGTCGGGCGATTCGCTCAGGATCGGGATCGATCGAAAGGTGATCGAGCGCGACACGGTCGAGCCGCCGGGGCATCGCCCGCAGCTGATCATCCTGGTGAGCAACTACGAGACGGGCGCGCGCGATTTTCGCGCGGGCGCGTTGAATCGTTTGCTCGGTCGGCCCGCGTCGCGGGCGAAGGCGATCGCGCAGCTGCGGTCGACGGTCCGCGCCTTCGGACTGGGGGGCGTGCTGATCGACTTCGAGGTCGGTCCGGGCGCCGCCGACATTCACGAGCCGTCGCTCGCGTTCACGCGACAGTTGCGGTCGGTGCTCGAGCCGATGCACAAGATCACGACGTACGCGGTGCCATCATACATCTCGAATCAGGAGCTGCGAGAGTCCGCCGCTGCGTCGGACAAGCTGTTCGCGATGATCTTCGACGAACACTACGGGGCCGGCGATCCGGGCCCGATCGCGAGCCAGGCATTCTACGAGAGCACGGCGCGGCGCATGGCGAGTGTGGTCTCGCCCGACAAGCTGATCCTGATGTTCGGCGCGTACGGCTACGACTGGAACGACCTGCCGCCGGAGCCTGGACATCCGCGCATCGCCGAGCAGACGAACTTCCAGGGTGTGGTGGCCGCGATCCGCGACAGCGGCGCCGTGCTTCACTACGATCGCGCATCACTGAATCCGTACATCCGGTACACGAGCCCCGATTCGACGGACCATCTCGTCTGGTTCCTCGACGGAACGACCGCGTACAACGAGATGCGGGTCGCGCGACAGATCGGCGCGGCGGGGAGTGCGGTCTGGCGACTCGGCGACGAGGATCCCTCGATCTGGCACACGATCGCATCGAACGGCGCGCTGCTCTCGCCGGACAGTCTGCGCGACGTGCCGGCGGGATACTATCCGGAGACGGAGAACGTTGGCGAGATCATTCGAATCCGCGCGCGTCCGGCCAGCGGGTCGCGAACGATTCACGCCGATTCGACGACCGGGCTCGTGACCGACGAAGCGTTCGTCACGTTCCCGACGCCGTTCATCGTGCGGCGCTACGGGCTTCAGGGCGAGCATCCGCATTGGGTGGCGCTCACGTTCGACGACGGCCCGGACGGCGCGTGGACCGCGCCGATTCTGGACACGCTCGCGTCCCGCCACGCGCCGGCGACGTTCTTCGTGATCGGCGAGAACGCGGACGCGCATCCGCGCCTGCTGAAGCGGATCTACGCCGAGGGCCACGAGATCGGGAATCACACGTACTCGCATCCCAATCTCGGTTTGACGAATGATTTCCGAACGCGCGAGGAGATCGATCTCAACGAGCGGCTGATCGAGTCGCTGGTGCATCGGCGGACGGCGCTCTTTCGGCCGCCCTACTTCGGCGACGCGGAGCCGACGACGAACGACGAGTTGATCCCCGTTGCCGCGGCGTCCGACCGCCATTACCTGACGGTCGGACTGCACGTCGACTCGGACGATTGGCGCATGCCGCCGGCGGATTCGATCATTCGCCGCGTGCTCGACGCGCGCGACGCGATGCTCGACTCGGTCGCGGTCTTCCAGAAGCGGGGCTCGGACACGTCGATCGCGGCGAACGTGATTCTGCTCCACGACGGCGGCGGCGACCGGCACAATACCGTCGCGGCGCTGGGCCGGCTGATCGATTCGCTGCGCGCGCGCGGCGATACGCTCGTGCTGGTGTCCGCGCTCGCCGGGCTTTCGCGCGACGAGGCGATGCCGCCGCCGCCGGCGGTGAGCACGATTCGCTCCGCGCTCACGCGCGGCGGATTCGCGACGCTCGGGCTCGCGGAGTGGGTGTTGTTCTGGCTCTTCACGGCGGCGGTGGTGCTCGGGATCGCGCGGCTGCTGCTCATCGGCGCGCTCGCGGTGCTGCAGCGCGCGAAGCAGCATCAGCGCCGCGGCGTGCCGACGACGTTCGCGCCCGCGGTGAGCGTCGTCGTACCGGCGTACAACGAGGAGAAGGTGATCGGCCACACGATTGCCAGTCTTCTCATGCAAGAATACGAAGGCGCGATCGAGGTGGTCGTGGTCGACGACGGGTCGTCGGACGGGACGTATCGCGCGGCGCTGGCCGCGCACGGCGCGCATCCGCAGGTCTCGGTCTACACGAAGCCGAACGGCGGCAAGGCGAGCGCGCTCAATTTCGGCCTCACGCGCGCGAAGCACGACGTCATCGTCTGCCTCGACGCGGATACGATCTTCGCGCCGGACACCGTCGCCGAGCTCGTACAGCCGCTCCACGACGCGAAGGTCGCCGCGGTGGCCGGCAACGCCAAGGTCGGCAACCGCATCAACCTGATCACGCGATGGCAGGCCGTGGAGTACGTCACGAGCCAGAACCTCGACCGCCGCGCATTCTCCCTCCTCGACTGCATTACCGTCGTGCCGGGCGCGGTGGGCGCCTGGCGCCGCGCGGCGGTGCTGGAGGCGGGCGGGTTCAAAGAAGACACGCTCGCCGAAGATCAGGATCTGACGCTCGCGATCCTGCGACAAGGCCACTCGGTGGCCTACGCGGATGGCGCCGTCGCGTACACCGAGGCGCCCGATACGGTTCGCACGCTGGCGCGCCAGCGGTTTCGATGGTCGTTCGGCACGCTTCAGTGCGCATGGAAACACCGCAGCGCGCTCTTTCGCGACGGCTCGCTCGGCTGGATCGCATTGCCCAACGTGTGGCTCTTTCAGCTCCTGCTGCCCGCGATCTCGCCGCTCGCCGATCTGATGTTCGTGTGGAGTCTGATCTCGGTGTGGATGACGTGGCAGGCTCACGGCTCGAGCTACGCGCTCTCGAACCTGGAGCAGGTGCTGTTCTACTACGCGATCTTCCTCGTCGTCGACTGGGCGGCGGCGATGATCGGCTTCCTGATGGAGTCGGGCGAGGAGACCGCGCTCACGTGGCTGATCCTCCTTCAGCGTTTCGCGTACCGGCAGATCATGTACTGGGTCGTGGTGAAGTCGTTCGCCGCCGCGATCTCCGGCCAGGTCGTTGGCTGGGGCAAGTTGGAGCGAAAGGCGACGGTGGAGTTCAAGCCGCTGGAAGGCCGGCGGCCGCGCCGCTGGACGGTTGGCCTGCGACGGCTCTTCGAGCTCGTGTTCCGGCGCGCTCCACAAACGTGATCCCGGCGTTCGTGAATCCGCGCGCGGGCAACGCCGCCGCCGCGCGCACCGCGCTCGAAGCCGCGGGTGCATTCGAGATTCGTGAAATCGAGCCGGCCGCACTCGCTGCCGAGGTGAAGACCACGATCGCGAGCGGCGCGACACGCGTGCTCGTGGCCGGGGGCGACGGCTCGATCGGCGCGGCGGCAAGCGTCCTGTCGGGCACGGGAGTCGAGCTGGCGATACTGCCGTGTGGCACGCTCAATCATCTCGCCAAGGACCTGGAGCTGCCACTCGATCTCGACGAGGCGGCGGATGTCGCGCAGCACGGTGAAGCGCGCTCGGTGGACGCGGCAACGGTCAACGGCAGATTATTTCTGAATACGAGCGCGGTGGGCGCCTACGTGACGTTCGTGCGGGCGCGCGAGCGACTCGAGCGGCGATTCGGGTATCACTTGGCCTCGTTCATTGCCGGTGCGCGGCTGTTGTGGCGATTGCCGGTCTTCCGCGTGTATCTGCAGACCGAAGGTGTCGCACGCGAGTACGTCACGCCGCTCGTCTTCATCGGCGTTGGTGAACGCGAGCTCAAGCTGCCGACACTCGGCGCACGTATCGCCGGCGGCGAGAGCGGCCTTCACGTCATGGTAATCCGGCGGCGGTCGGGCGCCCGCACCCTGGCGTTGGCGCTCGCCGCGGTGGCACGAGGCGTGGATGCGGTCGCCCGGACACCGGCGATGGATGCATTCCTCGTCGAGCGCTGCCGGATCGAGCCGCGCACGCACACCGCCGCAATCGATGGAGAGCTCGTCGCGGTGAGCCCGCCGCTCGAGTACCAGCACGTGCCCGGCTGCCTGCGCGTCATCGTCGCCAATCGGGCGTCGGTCTGACCGGCGAACGATGCCGAGCGGCGCGTAGTCACGTAGCTTTCGACCGTGTCCGCAACAGCGCTGCCCTCCACTTCCAACCCGCCGGGCATCATCGACCAGGCGCTCGCCGATCGTCTTGCCGGGATCGTCGGCGCGAAGCGCGTGTTGTACCGTCCGAGTGAGCTGTTGACGTACACGTCGGACGGACTTCCCTCGTACCACAAGCAGCCGGGTCTTGCCGTCTTCCCCGGAACGCGCGACGAAGTCGTTGCCGTCGTGCGCGTGCTCGCGGAGCGCCACGTCCCGTTCGTGCCGCGAGGCGCGGGCACCGGCCTCTCCGGCGGGGCGCTCGCCGACGGTCTCGTGCTGATCGGACTGAACCGGCTCACGAGAATTCTCTCAATCGACGCGGAGAACTGCCGCGCGGTGGTCGAACCGGGGGTGGTGAACGTGGCGCTCAGCCGCGCGGTGGCGCAGTACGGCTTGCACTACGCGCCCGACCCATCGAGCCAGGCGGCGTGCACGATCGGCGGCAACGTCGCGGAGAACGCCGGCGGCCCGCATTGCCTGAAGTACGGCGTCACGACGAATCACGTCGTCGCGATCACCGCCGTGCTTCCGAGCGGCGAGATCGTGGAACTGGGCGACACCGAGGGTGAGCACGAAGGCTACGATCTCGTCGGCGCGTTCGTCGGCTCGGAGGGCTGCTTCGGAATCGCGCTGCAAGTGACGGTGCGGCTGTCGCGCAACGCCGAAGCGGTGCGCACGCTGCTCGCCGATTTCATGTCGCTCGACAGCGCGGCGCGCGCGGTCTCCGGCGTCGTCGCGACGGGAATCGTGCCCGCGGCGCTCGAGATGATCGATCAGGCGACGATCCGCGCGGTGGAGTCGTCGATCTACGCCGCGGGTTATCCGACCGACGCGTCGGCAGCGCTCCTGATCGAGCTCGACGGCGCGGCGGCGGGTCTCGAGCACGATGTCGCGACCGTGGAATCGATCTGCAAGTCGAGCGGCGCGCGCACGGTGCGGATCGCGCGCGACGAAGCGGAGCGCGCGCGGCTCTGGCAAGGTCGCAAGAAGGCGTTCGGCGCGATGGGCCGCGTCTCATCGCACCTCGTGGTGCAGGACGCGGTCGTGCCGCGAACGCGTCTTCCCGAGGTGCTCGAGCGCATCCACGAGATCGGCGAGCGGCATCGCGTGCGGGTGTGCAACGTCTTTCACGCCGGCGACGGCAATCTGCATCCCAACATCGCCTACAGCGCCGCGGACGCCGACGAGACGGCGCGCGTGCACCTCGCGATGCGCGAGATCATGCGCGCGTGTGTGGACGTCGGCGGAACGATCACGGGCGAGCACGGCGTCGGCCTCGACAAGCTCGAATACATGGCGCTCATCTTCTCGCCGGATTCGCTGGCAACGATGTGCGCGCTGCGAGAGGTGTTCGATCCCGAGCGCCGCGCGAATCCCGGCAAGGTCGTTCCCATGCACGCGTGCCGCGAGTGGACAGCGGCACCCGCGGCGCGCGTCACGAGCCGAGGCCGCGCGTGACGGCGGTCGCGTTGCCGGGTGTCGGCGCGCTGGTGGACCGAGTTCGAGATGCGGCGGCGCGCCGCGCCGCGCTTCGTGTGGTCGGACAAGGCACGTGGTTCGATGCCGGTCGCCCCGTGCTCGCGCAGGAGACGATCTCGACGCGCGATCTCGCGGGGATCATCGAATACGTGCCTGGCGATCTCACGCTCACCGCGCGCGCCGGCACGACGCTCGCCGAGATCGTCGAGGCGACGGCCGCGCACGGCCAGTGGCTCGCCCTCGACCCTCACGGCGGCGACGCGGGGACGCTCGGCGCCACGATCGCCACCGCGTCGAGCGGACCGCTCGCGACGGGATTCGGCACACCGCGCGATCTCGTGCTCGGGCTCGAGCTGGTTACCGGCGCGGGGATCGTGGCACGCGGGGGCGGCCGCGTCGTGAAGAACGTCGCGGGATTCGACATCGCCCGTCTGCTCACTGGATCGTGGGGCTCGCTCGGCGTGATCACTGAAGTCAGCGTGCGCCTGCACGCACGGCCGGCGGTGGATGAATCGATCATCGTCCCGCTGCCCGCGAAATCGGGTGCGGTCGAGCGTGTGCGGACGCTGCTTCGGCGAATCCCGTTCACGCCACTGGCGTGCGAGGTGGTCAACGCGGCGCTCGCGCGAGCGCTCGGCGCCGGCGCTGCGCCCGCCGCGATCGTGCGGCTCGGCGGAAACCGCGAGGCCGTTGCGGCGCAGCGGGCCGCGTTCGACGAGCTCGGATCCGTGCGCGAGATCGACGTGAGCGTGTGGCAGCGACTGCGCACGATCGAATCCAGGGACGCGATCGTGTTCCGCCTCTCCGCGCTCCCGGCGCGGATCGAGAGCGTCTGGACCAGCGCCGCCGCGCTCGAGGGCGAGGGTGCATTGATCCACGCGGCGCCCGCGCGCGGCATCGTGCGGTGCGTGCTGCGACGAAGCGACGGCACGACGGCGGCCGCGGCGAGCGTGCTGTCGTCCACGAGCTGTTCCCGAATCGGCGAGCGGCTCCCGAGCGAGCTCTGGGCGATTCTCCCGCGACCGGGTGCGGACGCGCTGTCTCGCCGAGTCAAGCACGCGTTCGATCCCGCGGGCGTGCTGAATCCCGGCGTCATTGGAGAACTGGAATGAGCACCCCGGACGTCGTCCCGGGCGAGTGCGCGCTGCCTGGCACACCGCTGGCGCGGGAGCGCGCGGGAGTCGATGCGTGTGTCCACTGCGGCTTTTGCCTCCAGAGCTGCCCAACGTATCTGACGCTCGAGGACGAGAACGACTCGCCTCGCGGGCGCATTCTGCTCATGCGCACTGTGCTCGAAGGGACGCTCCAGCCGGAGAACGCGTCCGTCACGACGCACATCGATCGCTGCCTCGGCTGCCGCGCGTGCGAGACCGTGTGCCCGTCGGGCGTGCCGTACGGCCATCTGCTCGAGGCCACGCGCGCCACGATCGCCGGCCGGCGCCCGATTCCCTTCGTGGCGCGAATGATTCTCGCCGTGTTTGGGCACCAGCCGCTGCTCGACTTGGCGATGGCCGGAGGACGCGTGCTGCGCGCAATCGGAATCGCGCGGCTGCTGGCCAAGGTGCCGGGTCGAATCGGATTCGGCATGGCGATGCTCGCATCGACGTCGCGACCGAAGCGCGCGCCGTTCCGGAGGACGACATCGAGCGGTGAACGCGGCCGTGTCGCGATGCTCACCGGGTGCGTCATGGAAGGTTTGTTTGACGAAGCAAATCGTTCGACGGAGCTAACGATCGAGTCGAACGGCTACGCGCTGGTGGACGCGCCAGGGCAGCGGTGCTGCGGCGCGCTGCACGCGCACGCCGGCGACGATCAAACGGCCCGCCGCCTGGCGCGCGCGAACATCGCCGCGTTCGAGCGCACGAACGCGGAGTACATCTGCGTGAATGCGGCCGGGTGCGGCGCCATGATGAAAGACTACGGCCATCTGCTCGCGGACGATCCCGAGTGGGCCGAGCGCGCGGCGCGCGTCAGCGCCAAGGTGCGCGACGTGAGCGAGCTGCTCTCTGCGGCCGGACCCGAGCACGGCGCGCCGGTTCGCGTGCGGGTCGCGTACGACGCGCCATGTCACCTCATTCACGCGCAGCGCATCGCCGCCGCACCGATCGACGTGCTGCGCGCCATTCCGGAGCTCGAGCTCGTCCCGTTGAACGAGTACGACGTCTGCTGCGGAAGCGCCGGGATCTACAACCTCGTCGAGCCCGACACGTCGAACGCGGTGCTCGACCGGAAGATGGCGAACATCGGCGCCACCGACGCCGACGTGATCGCGACTGGGAATCCCGGCTGTCTGATGCAGATCGGCGCCGGCTTGCTGCGCTCGGGATCGTCGGTGCACGCGCGGCATCCGGTCGAGCTGCTCGCGGAGAGCTACGCGAAGCGCGCTGCGCCGTAGCACGCCCTGGCGCGCGGCGGCGGTGGCGCGCGCCGAACGGCCTCGTTTACTTAGGATCATGATCGACGTCGTGATCTTCGAGCTCGAGAACGTGTTGTTCGATACGCGCGAGCTCCGCCGGCTCGCGGTGACGGCAGCGTGTGCCGCCGAGGGGATCCCGGTCTCCAGCGCGCCGGATGTCATCGACGGACGCCCAACACGCGCAGCGGTGCGCGCCATCCTTTCGGGAAACGCGGAACGCGACGAAGTGCTGGACGAAGTGCTGGTCGACTTGATCGCATCGCGCGCGAACCGCGCGTTCTCGGAACAGCTCGCGCAAGGCGGCGTGTCGCTCGCGCGGGGCGCGGCGTCGTTCGTCGCCGCGGCGACGGGCGCCGCGCGGCTCGCGATCGTCACACGTGCGGCGCGCGCCGACGCCGAGCTTCTGCTTCGCTTATCGGGGTTCGACGGGGTGTTCGCGGTGGTGATCACGGGCGACGACGTGCTCGATGAAAAACCGTCGGCCGAGGGATACCGCGCGGCGCGGGAGCGGTTGATCCGGCAGCGGCCGGTGCGGCGGGGCGCGCTCATCGCGCTCGAGGACGGACTTGCCGGCATTCGCGCGGCGCACGCGGCCGACGCGCGGTGCATCGCAGTCGGCGCGATGCCGGCGCACATCGCGATGGAAGCGGAGGCGTTCGTCGCCACGCTCGCCGATACGACGCTCGAGATGCTGGACACTTTGTCGACGGCCGGCGCGGAGCGTGTGCGATGAGCAGCAGCTCGGCAGTGGCGAAGCAGGAGATCGCGGGACAGGACGTCGTCGTCGCGTACGGGGACGTGGGCGCGGAATACGCCGCGCTCCGGAGCGGCGCGCTCGTGATCGATCGGAGTCACCGCGGCCGCATGCGCTTTCTGGGCGAGAAGGCCGGCGACGCCCTCACCGGCCTGACGACCAACGACGTGCTCGCGCTGCACCCCGGCCAGGGCCAGTACGCGGCCGTGCTCTCGGCCAAGGGGCGGATCGTCGCTGACGTGCGCGTGTTCGCGTCGGCGGGATCGTACCTCGTGGACGCGCCGGCGCGCGCGTTCCCCGGTTTCGCGGCGCTGATCAAGAAATACGTGAACCCGCGGGTCTCCGGCTATCGAGACGACTCGCACCCGATTCGCGACCTCGGCGTGTTCGGCGTCGAGGCACCGCGGATCGTGTCGCGCCTCACCGGCATCGCCGAAGAGGCGCTCCGCGCGTTATCTGAGTACGCTCATACTGAAACGCACATTGACGGCGCCCCGGTCACGGTGGCGCGGACGCCGGACATCGGGGTGGACGGGTTCGATCTCTTCGTGGCGATGGACGCGATCGAGCGGATCCGCGAGCGCGCGCTCGCGGCGGGCGGCACCCCGGCCGGGCTCGCGGCGTGGGAAATCGCGCGCGTCGAAGCGGGCCGTCCCGAGTGGGGGATCGACATGGACGATTCGACGATCCCGCAGGAAGCGAACTTCGACGACTTGAACGCGATCTCCTACACGAAGGGCTGTTACATCGGGCAAGAGGTCGTGGCGCGCGTGCACTTCCGCGGCCACGTCAACCGCCACCTGCGCGGTATTCGCGCGGCGAGCAGCGAGCCGGTGCCGAGCGGCGCGCAGCTCATCGACGACAACGGGAACCACGTGGGCGAGGTGCGCAGCGCGGTGTCGTCGCCGCGGCTCGGCGGGATCGGCATCGCGATGCTCCGGCGCGAGATCACGCCGGGGATGACGCTCACGGCGAAGTGGGAGCAGGGCGAGCAGCGCGTGGACGTGACGCTGCTCCCCTTCCCGGGCTGAGTGTCGCGCGCGCTCGTCACCGGCGCGACGGGACTGGTCGGCTCGCACATCGTCGATCAATTGCTCGCGAGCGGCTGGTCCGTCCGGGCGCTGGTGCGTTCGCCGTCAGAGGCACTGCGGTCGCGTGGCGTGGAGTGCGTGGTGAGCGACGTGCTGGACGACGCGGGCTTCAGGAACGCCGCCTCGGGCGCGGACGTGATCTTTCACACGGCCGCGGCGATCACTCCGCGCGGAGGGTGGGAAGCGTTTCGCCGGCTCAACGTGGACGGGACGACGCACGCGATCGCCGCCGCCGAGTCGAGCGGGGCGCGCCTGCTGCAGCTCAGCAGCGTGGCCGTCTACGGGTCGGAAGGACGGTACCAGGGCGAGCGCGGCGCGACGAGCGAAGACGCGCCGCTCGCGCCGCTGCCGGAGCGTGCGTACTACGCGCGATCGAAGCGCGAATCGGAGCAGCTCGTGATGGCCGCGCACGCGGCGGGGCGCATCTGGGCGACCGCCGTTCGGCCGTGCGTCATCTACGGGCCGCGGGACCGGCAGTTCACGCCGCGCATCGGGCGTCTGCTCTCGCACGGTGTCGCGCCGCTCGTGGGCGGCGGCGGGGCGACGCTCGCCGTGGTGCACGCGGCGAACGTCGCGGATGGCGCGATCCGCGCCGCGATGCACGACGCGGCGGGCGGCCGGTCGTACAACCTCGCGAACGAGGATCCGGTGAGCGTACGGCGGTTCCTCGAGCTCGCCGCGATGGGCATGGGCCGGAAGGTGCGCATGCTGTCGATCCCGGAGCCGATCGCGCGCGCGTTGTTCGGCGTTGCGCGTTTTGGTATGAGAACTCTCTCGGGCGGCCGGCTGAACGCCGTGAGCGACGCGTCGCTCAGCTTTCTCACGCGCGACAATCCGTTCACGTCGGAGCGCGCGAAGCGGGAGCTCGGCTGGCGGCCGCTCGTGCGCCCCGAGGACGGCGTCCCGGCGTCGTTCCGATGGTGGGCCGCGCATGCGGGGGACGAAAAAAAGAGCGCGACGTGAGTCGCGCTCTTTTGAAACACCCGACGAGGCAATCAGCTTAGCCCTTCTTGCCCTTCTTCTTACCACCCTTCTTGGTGGTGTCGGCCTTCGTCGTGGTGTCAGCCTTCTTGGTGGTGTCCATCGACTTCATGGAGGTATCCATCTTCATGCCGGTATCGGTCGCGGCCGGAGCGGGCGCAGGCGCCATCGCGGGCGTGGCGGTATCCGACGCAGCGTTTTCCGACTTCGAGCAAGCGGTTACCGCGAGCACGGCAGCGGCGACGAAAGCCAGGCGCTTCATGACAATCTCCTGAAGAGTAGGTCGAGTGGTTCTTCCGCGTGGTTCGTTGCACGCGATCTGGGCTGCTCGGGTTGAGCGGCGTGAAACTTATGACCCCAGGGATAGGTGTCAAGACCGACGGCAATCGGCAAGTTCGCGCCGATCAACAAGTTCGTCATCGTTTCAGCCCCGCGGGTACACGGGCGCCGGGAGATGTTGCAGCTTCCGGGCCACTGGCTGCGACCACTCCACGGCCATAGGTTGCGCTACTCGCGAACGAGGTGCGTATGTCCGCTGCCGACAGCGCCATGAACACCCGCGTCGTTCGAGGCGCCTGCCCGCACGACTGCCCGGACACGTGCGCCATGCTCGTCACCGTGGAATCCGGTCGAGCCGTGCGCGTCGCGGGCGACCCGGACCACCCGGTCACGCGCGGCTTTCTCTGCACGAAAGTCAATCGGTACGTCGAGCGGACGTATCATCGCGAGCGCGTGCTCCATCCGATGCGCCGCGTGGGACCGAAAGGCGCCGGCCAGTTCGAGCGGGTCTCGTGGGACGAGGCGCTGGGCGAGATCGCGGAGCGGTTGAACGGGATCCGGCATTCCGACGACGGACCGCAGGCCATTCTGCCCTACTCGTACGCGGGCACGATGGGGATGCTGCAAGGTTCGTCGATCGACCGCCGGTTCTTCCACCTCCTCGGCGCCTCGCAGCTCGACCGCACGATCTGCTCGATGGCGGGCACGGTCGGCATGCGCATGACGGTGGGCGCGAATGTCGGCGCGGATCCCGAGGGGCTGCCGAAGAGCGATCTCGTGCTGCTCTGGGGAACGAACACGCTCACCGCGAACCCGCACCTCTGGCCGTTCGTGCTCCAGGCGCGCGAGCGGGGCGCGACCGTGATCGCGATCGATCCGATCCGCACGCGCACCGCGGCGCAGTGCGACGAGTGGATCGGCATTCGACCGGGTACGGACGCGGCGCTCGCGCTCGGAATGATGCACGTGCTGTTCGAGCGCGGCCTCGAGGACGCGGACTACATCGCGCGGCACACGCTCGGCATCGAGCAGCTTCGCACGCGAGTGCGCGAGTATCCGCCCGAGCACGTGAGCAGGATTACCGGAATACCGGCGGAGACGATCGTCTCGCTCGGCGAACGGTACGCACGCGCGCGGGCCGCGTTCATTCGCGTGAACTATGGCTTGCAGCGCCACGGCGGCGGCGGGATGGCCGTGCGCACGATCGCGTGTCTCCCGGCGCTCACCGGACATTGGCGGCGGGAAGGCGGCGGCGTGCAGCTCTCGTCGAGCGCGAACTTCCCGTTCGACAAGCGCGCGCTCGAGCGGCCCGATCTCTCGCCGCCAGTGCGCACGATCAACATGATCCGCCTGGGCGAGGCACTCACGACGCGCGATGCCGGCGTGGGCGGTCCGCCAGTCCGCGCGCTCGTCGTCTACAACTCCAATCCGGCGTCGGTCGCGCCCGACCGCAACACCGTGCTGCGCGGCCTCGCGCGCGACGACCTCTTCACCGTGGTGCTCGAGCATTTTCAAACCGACACCGCGGACTACGCGGACTATCTACTGCCGGCAACGACGCAGCTCGAGCACTGGGACGTGCATCTCGCGTACGGGCATCATTACGTAACGCTCAATCAGCCGTCGATCGCGCCGCTGGGCGAGGCGCTCCCGAACACCGAGATATTCCGGCGCCTCGGCGCGGCGATGGGGCTCGATCATCCGGCGCTGCGCGACGACGACCTCACACTGATTCGGCAGGCGCTCGATCCGACGGCGGCGAAGCTCGCCGGCGTGACGCTGGAGGCGCTGCTCGAGCGCGGGTGGATGCGACTCAACCTCCCCAGGCCTTACCTGCCGTACGCCGAGGGCGGGTTTCCGACCCCGTCGGGCAAGTGCGAGCTCTATTCGCAGCGCATGGCGGACATGGGATTGGATCCGCTGCCGGCGTTCACGCCGCCGTACGAGTTCCCGGAATCGGTCCCGGCGCTCGCCGCGCGCTATCCGCTGACGCTGGTCTCGTCGCCGGCGCACCAATTCTTGAATTCTAGTTTCGTGAACATCGAGCCGCTCCGCCGCGCCGCGCGCGAGCCCGAGTGTCTGCTCCACCCCGCCGACGCGGAGCGCCGCGGCATCTCCGCGGGCGCGCGGGTGGTCGTGCACAACGATCGCGGCGCATTCACGGCGGTGGCGCGCGTGGAAGACGCGATCCGCCCCGGCGTGGTCTGGGCGCCGTCGGTCTGGTGGGGGAAGCTCACCGCGGACGGCGCGAACGCGAATCAGACGACGTCGCAGCGAGAGACCGACCTGGGCCACGGGCCGGTGTTTTATGACAATCTGGTGGAGGTGGGGTTGGCGGACTGATTCGTGGGCGTACGGTGGTGAAGAGGGGAAGGTTCTGGGCCGTGCCGGGTGATTCCGGTGCGGCTTTTTTGCGGCTCATCGGCTTCCGTGTTCGGCAGTGCCCCTCGTCGGCGGCACGGAATACACGGGGAGGGCTGAATGACACGGGAGCCGCAAACCAAGCTGCTGCACGGTGAGCTCACCGCCAAGGTCATCGAGGCATTCGATCAAGTGCACTACGAGCTTGGAGCAGGATTTTTAGAGTCGGTGTATTCGAAGGCGCTGGAATTGGTCCTTCGTGAAAAGGGATTGAGTGTTGCGCGCGAAGTGCCCGTTGACGTGTACTTTCGCGGACAGCGCGTCGGCCACTATCGCGCGGATCAGATTGTCGAGTCCGTTGTCGTGCTCGAGTTGAAGGCCGGGCAATTGCTCGACCCCAATGCACGTGGGCAGGCGCTCAACTGCCTGCGGGCAAGCCGGCTCGAAGTCGGACTCGTGCTGCACTTCGGGCCAAAGCCACGATTCGAGCGGTTGCTGTACACGAACGACCGGAAGCTTCTGCCGTGAGGCCCCGTTCACCCCGTGTTGTCCGTGCCAACAACGTACGGATGCCGGTGGACGACCCCTCCGCGGCGAACCTTGCGCCCGCCCCGCCGAGGCGCCTTCATTGCAGCAAGAGCCACCACGCGGAATCCGGAGACATCGTGCAGGCATATCCCGAGACTCTCGGCGCTCTCAAGCGCTCTCCTCATGGCGTTCCCGAACGCGCGTTTCGGTCGGTCAAAGACGAGATGCGCCAGAATCTGCTCGAGCGGCTCTGCCAGCGCGGGCCGCTGTTCGAGGGCGTGATCGGGTACGAGGACAGCGTGATGCCGCAGATCGTCAACGCGATCCTCTCCAAGCACAACTTCATTCTCCTCGGACTCCGCGGGCAGGCGAAGTCGCGGATCCTGCGAGCGCTCGTGACGCTGCTCGATGACGCGATGCCGATCGTCGCCGGAAGCGAGATCAACGACAATCCGTTCGCGCCGATCTCCAAGTACGCGCGCAATCTCATCACCGAAGCGGGTGATGACGCCCCGATCGCCTGGGTTGGGCGCGAGAATCGATACGTCGAAAAACTCGCGACGCCGGATGTGACGATCGCCGATCTGATCGGCGATCTCGATCCGATTCGCGCGGCGCGCGGCGGGCATCTGCTCTCCGACGAGCTCACGATTCACTACGGCATGCTGCCGCGCGCGAACCGCGGCCTCTTCGCGCTCAACGAGCTTCCGGATCTCGCGGGCAAAGTGCAGGTGGGCTTGTTCAACGTCATGCAGGAAGGCGACGTGCAGATCAAGGGATATCCGGTGCGCCTCCCGCTCGACGTCCAGCTCTGCTTCACCGCGAACCCCGAGGACTACACGGCGCGCGGCAAGATCATCACGCCGCTCAAGGATCGCATCGGCAGCGAGATCGTGAC
>JAICWO010000025.1 GCA_025934775.1 Gemmatimonadaceae bacterium
CAAAGACTCACAGCCGGCGTGGCGCCGGTATCTCAGCTTCTGGGGCGCCAACCCCCGCGCCGACGTCGACGCCGAGCTCCGGTTCCACTTCGAGATGCGCGTCCGCGAGTACGTGGCGCGCGGCATGAGCCGCGCGGAGGCCGAGCGCGCCGCGCTGGCGCGCCTGGGCAACGTTCGCCAAGCCGCGGAGGAAGTCGTGACGATCGACCAACGGCAGGCCCGAACGCAAGATCGGCTCGCGATCCTCGGCGCCATTCGGCAGGATCTCGCGTTCGCCGCGCGGATGTTGCGCCGCGAGTGGATGCCGACGCTCCTCGCGGTGCTCTGCCTCGCGCTCGGCATCGGCGCCACGACAACGATGTTCAGCGTGGCGAACGCGCTGCTCCTCAGGCCGATGCCGTTCCCGAATGGCGATCGCCTGTATCTCGCATCGGTGAACCACCGGACCTCGCACGATGCGGGCGGTGTGTCGTATCCGGATTATCTCGATTGGCGCGAACGCCAGCATTCGTTCGAGTCGCTCGCCACGCTCGGCCAGGTGGATTTCGTCATTCCCCTGCGAACGCCGGTGCGCGCGATGGGCGCGCTCGTCAGCGCGAACTTCTTTCAGACGATCGGCGTCACGCCGGAGCGCGGCCGGCTGTTCGTGGCCGGTGAGGATGCCGACGGCGCTCAGCCTGTTGCGATCGTCTCGCGCGGCTTCGCCGAGCGCGAGCTCGGCGGCGTCGATCGCGCGATCGGACGGTCGATCGACATCCACGACGTCTCGCGCAAGATCGTCGGAGTCGTGCCGGATGGCGACGCGCCGCCGACGGGCGGCGAGGTGTGGCTGCCCGTCCCGCGCGACCTCGATCACCGGCGCGGCGAGCGCAGTCTCGAGGTCATCGGTCTCATTCGTCCGAACGTCACGCCGCATCAGGCGACGGCAGACCTCGCCGGAATCGAATCGCAGCTCGCGCGCGAATATCCGAACACGGACGGCGGACTCACCGCCGGCATTCGTTCCATGCGCGAGGTGTACATCGGCTCGGCGCGCGGCACGCTGGTCGCGCTGATCCTCGCGACGGTGCTCGTGCTGCTCGTCGCGTGCGCGAACGTCGCGGGAATCCAGATTGCACGAGCGACCTCGCGCGTGCGCGAGATTGCCGTGCGCTCCGCGATCGGCGCGAGCCGCTCGCGCGTGTTCCGGCAACTGCTCACGGAAGCCGTGCTGTTGTCGCTGGCCGGCGGCGCCGTCGGGATCGCGCTGGCGTATCGCTTCGCCGCACTCGCCGGGCGGTCGGTGATGGGTGTGACGCCGCAGTGGATGATTCCATCGATCGATCCACGCGTGCTCGCGTTCGCGGTCGGGATCTCCGTGGTGACCGGAATCGTGTTTGGCGTCGCGCCAGCGATGCGCCTCACGCGCGTCGATCCCGCCGACGCGCTGCGCGGCGGCCGCGGCGCGGTGGGGCCGAGCCGCGGGCGATTGCAGCGCGCGTTGGTATTCGCGCAGGTCGCGCTCTCGATCGTGCTGCTCGTCGCGGCCGGATTGTCGATCGAGAGCGTCCGGCGCGTGGAGCACATCCCGCTCGGCTTCGACGCGAGCCACGTGCTCGTGTTTCGCATGTCGCTCGAGGATCCGCGATATGGCGTGACTGGCGAGCGCGCGCGGTTTCTCACGGAGCTCGCCGACGCGGTGCAGGCGCTGCCCGACGTGGATGCCGCGGGCGCCGTCGAAGTGCCGCCGTTGCGCTGCTGCTCCCAATGGGGCGTCGTCGTTCAAGGACATGAGACCGAGACCAAGCATTTCATGGTCACCGGCAGCCCGGTCACGCCCGGCTACTTCCAATCGATGCGCATCGCGCTCACCGCGGGCCGCAACTTTACGGAGAACGATGGCCCGAGCACGCCGCCGGTCATCATCATCAACAAGACGTTCGCGGATCGGTTCTGGCCGAAGGGCGATGCGATCGGACATTATGTATCCGAGGAGAACGATCGCCACGTTGCGATCGTCGGCATCGTGAGCGACGTGAAGCAAGCCGGCCTGCTCGACGCGCCGGAGCCGCAGTTCTACCGCCCGGTGCGCCAACAGGCGACCACGCACACGGCATTCACCGTGCGCCTACGCAGCGGCGATCCGATGCGCATCGTGCCGGACATCCGCCGAGTCGTCCACGATCTCGATCCCGCGCTCACCATTTTTGGCGTCGCGCCGATGCAGCGCTCGGTCGACGACGCGATGCTTGCGCGGCGCACGTTCGAGTCGCTGATGATCGCCTTCGGCGTCGTTGCACTGCTGCTCGCCGCGATCGGCGTGTTCGCAATGACCTCGTTCTTCGTCGCGCAGCGCACGCAGGAGCTGGGCGTTCGCGCCGCGCTCGGCGCCGATACGGCGCGGCTCGCCGGATTCGCGCTGCGCGGCACCATGCTGCTGACGGCATGCGGCGTTGTGGCGGGAGCGGCGGGTGCGTTCGCGGCGGCGGGTTGGCTCGCGCATTCATTATATGGCGTGAGCGCGCGTGCGCCGGGCGTGTACGCTGCCGCCATTGGCGTGCTCGCCGCCGCGAGTCTGCTCGCGACCATCGGCCCTGCACGTCGGGCCAGCACGGCCGATCCGATGTCGGCTCTGCGCGCCGATTGACCGGGCGGGAATAAACGTCCTGTGATGCGAGTCCTCTCCCCTACCAACCAGGAGGGGGGACACTCGCATGAGCAAGCATCAGGACCGCGACGACGAACGGTTCGACGCGCAGGGCAACACGCGGCCGACCGGCAGCAACTACATCGCCGACGACCAATCGGACGACGGCATCGACCGCCGCGGATTTCTTCGCTGCATGGCGTGGGCGGGAACGGGCATGGTGTGGGGACTGAGCGGCGGAATTCCGACGTCGTTCCCCGTGAGCCGACTGCCGTTCCTGACCGACGCGCAGCGCAAGAGCATCTTCTTCGCGCAGATCAGCGACAGCCACATTGGCTTCAGCAAGGATGCCAACAAGGACGTCACCGCCACGCTGCAACAAGCGGTCGCGAAGCTGAATGCGCTGCCGCAGAATCCCGCGTTCGTGCTCCACACGGGGGACATTACACAACTCTCAAAGCCCGACGAGTTCGATACCGCGAACGAAGTGCTCAAGGGGCTGAAGACCGATCGCGTCTTCTACATCCCGGGCGAGCACGATGTCGCGACGGACAACGGCGCCGCGTATCTGCAGCGCTATGGCAAGGGGGCGAACGGCGGCGGGTGGTACAGCTTCGACCACAGCGGGGTCCACTTCGTGGGGCTCGTCAATGTGCTCAATCTCAAGGCCGGCGGCCTCGGGACACTCGGCGGCGATCAGATCGCCTGGCTCGAGCGCGACGTGCGTGGACTGTCGAGCAGCACGCCGGTCGTCGTCTTCGCGCACGTGCCGCTGTGGACCGTGTACCCCGAGTGGGGCTGGGGGACCGATGACTCCGAGCAGGCGCTCGCGCATCTCAAGCGGTTCGGATCGGTGACGGTGCTCAACGGCCACATTCATCAGATCATGCAGAAGGTCGAAGGCCACATCTCGTTCCATACCGCGATGTCCACCGCGTTCCCGCAGCCCGCGCCCGGCACGGCGCCGTCGCCCGGACCGATGACGGTGGAACCGCAGCGGCTCGCGAGCGTGCTCGGCGTGGCCGACGTGACGTTCGTCCCCACTCGCGGTACGCTTGCCATCGTGGACTCCACGCTCTCGGGCCAACCGCCGGCGTTCGATGCCGTGACGCACGACGCGATGATGCAGAAGACCACCGCGCGCAAACAGCTCGCGCTCGGCCCCGGACAGGTCGGCATCGACAACTTCAACTTCACGCCGAGCGTGCTCACCGTGAAGGCGGGGAGCACCGTCACGTGGATCAACAAGGATGACGTGCCGCATCTCGTCGTGAGCGTGAAGGGCGCGTGGAAGCAGTCGCCGGTGCTCGACACCGACCAGCGGTACACCGTGACGCTGACGAAGCCGGGGACGTACGACTACTTCTGCGCGCTGCACCCCAAGATGCAGGGCAAGGTGGTGGTGCAGTGAGCGGCGCGCGCGGCTACTGCGCCCGCCGGAACGCCGCGATGAACTGCCGCAGATCCGGCACGTCGACGTCGCTCACCGCCCAGAGCTCGAAGCCGTCGGCGCGCCACTCGGCCATGTGATACCCGTGGTCCGTCGTCACGCGCGGCGCCGTCGATTCCCGCGTGGCGATCGGCCATGAGTAAACGTTGATCAAGTGCTGGCGGCGCGCGTAGACGATCACCGGCACGGGCCGATCTTCCACATAGTCCAGCCGCCCCCCGACGAGCGGGAAGCCGATCGAATCGAGCTGCGGGACCGACGGCGACGCGTCGACGCGGCCGTTGAACCACGGCTTCACATTGTGCTGATTCGACGAGACGACGTCGGTGAGGTGTCCCGGCATCAGCGAGCGGATGTGGCTCGCGAGCAGCTCGTGCTCCAGCTCGCCCGAGTCGCGACGCTGCATCGCGCCGAAGGTGATCCCGCTGCTCACGATCGCGATGACGAGTCCCGCCGCGGCAAGCCAGGGCCACGGAGTCCGGCGCGCGGTCGGCCGCGGCTCGAAGGCATCGGGCTTCGCGAGCGCGGTGCGGATCCGCGCCTTGAGCACATCGGGAGCGGGATGCCGCACGAGTCCCTCCTGAAGTTGATGCGAGGTCGCGGCCAGCACGTCGTATTCGCCGGCGCATCGCGGGCACGCCGACAGGTGCTCGCGCACGGCGTCGAGCTCTGGCCTCGGCAGCTCATCGTCGAGGTACGCGTTCAACAACTCGCGACATTCGGCGCACGTCATTTCAACTCACCTCCTCGGCGCCCAGACCGAGCGCGGCGGCCATTCGTTTTCTCGCCCGGGCCAAGCGCGACATCACCGTTCCGATCGGAACGCCGACCACGTCGCTGATTTCCTTGTATGAGAGATCCTCGATCTCGCGCAGCACGATCACTTCGCGAAACTCCGTGGGCAGCGAGGCGATTGCGCGGCCGAGGCGCGCCCGCTCCGACGCGGCGATCGCGCCGGCGTCGGTCTCGCGCGCGTCGCGCACGCCGATCGTCGATTCGTCGTCGGTGAACGGGACCGTGGCGCGCTCGCCCCGCTGCTTGCGATGCCAGGTGTGGCAGCAGTTCCGCACGATCGCGAGCAGCCAGGCGCGCGCGTCGCCCTCGCGATAGCTCTCGAAGTAGCGAAGCGCGCGCAGCACGGCGTCCTGCACCGCGTCCTGCGCGTCGTGCTCGTCTCTCAGGAGATAGCGCGCGAGCGTATACGCATCGTCGAGATGCGGCAGCACGACTCGTTCGAACCGCTCCACGTCCCGCTGGGCCATCGCTCCTCTAGACCAAAGGGCTCCAACTCAAGACTCGGGGCGCGGGGAATTTATTCCCGCCGGGGCAGCTCCGTTACACGCAGAGCGCGATTTCGTTGCGCGCGGTGATTGTGCGTCCTCTCGCGCGCATTAGCTTGTGCAGCTTCCCACACCGCCCGCCGCGCGAAGACGCTGCCGCGTCGTCGCGCTCCATACGACAATTGTCACCGGCGAGAACCCCTCATGCGAACCAGCTCGGCGCGCATCGCGCTCTACGTGTGCCTCGGTGTTGCCATCGTTTCATGCAGTGACGGACCGACAGCCGTTCCGTCGTCGCGGCTGTCGCCGCGAGGCGCGCAGCACACGACCGCGCCGCCGTATCCGGCGGTGGTGATCAGCCAGATCTACGGCGGCGGCGGCAACTCGGGCGCGACGCTCACGAACGATTTCATCGAGCTCTTCAATCCCGGCACGCAGCCGGTGAATCTCGCCGGATGGAGCGTGCAATACACGTCGGGTAAAGGTACCTCGTGGCAAGTGACGTCGTTGACGGGTTCGATTCAGCCCGGCGCGTACTACCTCGTCCAGGAGGCAGCGGGCGCGGGCGGCAGCGTTTCGCTCCCGACACCCGACGCGACCGGATCGAGCGCCATGAGCAGCTCGAACGGCAAAGTCGCCGTCGTTTCGTCGACCACCGCGCTCGCGGGCGAGTGTCCGGCAACTGCCGTCGACATCGTGTTGTTTGGGACCGCCTCGGGCGAGAGCGTGTGCACCTACGCGCCGACCGGGCACAATCTCAGCAACACGAGCGCGGCGTTTCGCGGCGACAACGGCTGCGCGTACACGGGAAATGCCGGCAACGACTTCGCGAACGGCGCGCCCAATCCCCGGAACTCCACGAGCGCGCCGCGCGGCTCGTGCACTGTCACCGCGCCGGCCGGGCCGCTCGATCACGTGATGATCGCCGGCGCGAACACGGTGACGGTGGGCGGATCCACGCCGCTCGCGGCGACACCACAGGACTTGAATAATCAAACCGTCACGACCGCCAGCGTCATCTGGTCGTCGAGCGACGCGTCGGTCGCGACGGTGGATGCGAGCGGCAAGGTCAGCGGGGTGTCATCGAGCGCGACCCCGGTGACCATCACCGCGACCGCCGTCGACGGTAACATCACGAAGCAGGCATCAGTGCTCATCACGGTCTCCACGCCGGCCATCCACTGGATCGACGTGAGCAGCTCGAGCACGAGCTTCCCGCCAGGCTTTCAGACGCAGCTCTTCGCGACCGCGCGGGTCTCCTCGGGCGGGACCATCGTGAATGCGATTTTCAAGTTCGAGCCAGTCGATCCACAGATCGCGACGATCGCGAACGCCGGCAACAGCGGAATCGTCACCGGTGTGTCGGCGCCGGCCGACGGCACGAAGCCCGGGTTCCGCATCATCGCGACGCCAGTCGACGGCGCGACGCCGCCAGACACGTTCATCACTCGGTCGATCACGATCGAGCAGCCGGTGACCGCGCCGACGTCGATCTACGGTACGAACGACGAGTTCGGCGATCCAACGCCAGCAACCACCTCGAACACCAACGATCTGCTCATCACGCGCACGCAATACACACTCTCGTATAACGAGTCGCACGGCACGCCCAACTGGGTCTCGTACGAGCTCGATGCGCGGCAGATGGCGACGGGGCAAGATCGCTGCAACTGCTTTACCGCCGACCCGAACCTGCCGAGCGACAAGCAGATCTTCACGTCGGACTACACGAGCGGCGGCTTCGATCGCGGCCACATGGCGCGCTCGGCGGACCGTACGGCGGCGAACGTCGATAACGCGACGACGTATTATCTCAGCAACGTCGTTCCGCAGACGGCCGATCTGAACGAAGGTGTATGGGCGGCGCTCGAGGATTCGCTCGCCGACTCGGCCAAGGCCGGCCGCGCGGTGTACGTCATCACCGGTCCGCTGTACAAACGCGGAGCACAGCTCTCCTTCCTGAAGAACGAAGGCAAGGTCGCGATTCCGGATTACACGTGGAAGGTCGCGTTCATCGGTCCACGCGGCGCGGACGGAGCGCCGTTCTCGCGCGCGACGACTCAGTCGTGGAGCGATCTCGCCAACACGAGCGTGATCGCCGTGATCATGCCGAACGTGAGCGGCGTCAGGAAGGATCCATGGCAGAAGTACCAGGTGACGGTGGACAGCGTCGAAGCCGCCACGGGGTACGACTTCCTCTCGCTCCTCCCTGGCACGTTTCAGAGCGCGATCGAAGCCGGCGACCACTCGCCGCACGCGAGCTTCGCGTACTCCGGCACGCCAAACGAGGGAAGCGCGCTGTCGTTCGATGCGTCGAGCACCACCGATCCTGACCTCGGCCGCACGGATCTCGGTCGTACCGAAGCGCTGACGTATGTCTGGTACTTCAGCGACGGCACGAACGCGTCGGGCAAGACCGTGAGCTACACGTTCGCGAACAACGGCACGTACACCGCGAACCTGATGGTGAGTGACGCCTTCGGCTGGCAGAGCCTGAGCAGTCAAACGATTCAGGTCGCGAACGTCGCCCCGACCGTGGCGCCGCTGGCGAACGACACCATCCTCGTGGGCGAGACGTATCACGCGACCGACGGCTTCACCGATCCCGGCGCTGACACATGGACCGCGAGCGTCAGCTACGGCGACGGTTCATCGATTCAATCGACGCCGGTAAGCGGGATGAGCTTCGTGTTGAATCACACCTACACCACCGTCGGCTCGTTCACGGTGACCGCGAGCGTATTCGATGGCGACGCGACGAGCAGCGCATCGACGACGGTTGTGGTCGAGAGCGCGGCACAGGGCATCGCGCGACTCCAGACCGCCGTCGCGGCGCTCGGCGCGCCCAGCGGGCCGCTCAACCACGGCGAAGTGAACTCGCTCGAGGCAAAGCTCGACGCGGCGGCAAAGCAGCTCGGCAACGCCGACGCGGCCTCGCCGGCGAACCAGTTGCGCGCGTTCACGAACGAGCTGGATGCGCTCGTGCAATCCGGCCGATTGTCGAGCAGCGTGGCGGCGCAGATCGCCGCGTACGCGAATCGCGTCATCGCGAGTCTGGGGGGATGAGCGATCCCGTCATCCCGAGCGACCGAGCGCAGCGAGGGAGTCGAGGGAGCGGCCCTCGTTGCGCGCGATGCTGGCTTGGTGCTCGGGTGGCGTGCGCGGGCCGAGTGAGCTCGCGTCGATCGAGAATCGCGGACTGCGGCGCGGTTGCCTTGAGTCGTCAAGCTGGCACTCGGTCTCTTGGATCCTGACGAATCGATCGAGTCCGTCCCGTCCGTAGCGCGTGCCCTGCAAGACATTCGCATCGGCTGGGCCAGTGACACGCCACGCTGCGAGCGAGTGCGTCGCAACGCGGCCTCGCGCAGCAACGCCGATGCCTATCGCTCCAGGCAGTCGACGGATAAACGTCTGCTGCGCACGTGCGCAGTTTGCGCACCGCGCGCGAGTGGCACCGTCAGTCGCCGGCCATTAGTCGGACAATCGCGACAATCGCCCACCCGCGTTCACTTTGCTTAGCAACGTAGTCGGAATAAGTGACCACCGAGCCACCTGGGCCCAGGGTCGTCAAGACCACTCGAACCCCGTAGTAGCCGCCAGCCACTGCTCTCCGGTCAATATCATACACTCCGCTCCGTGATGACCGGCCGGCGCCGATCCGGGCCAATCCGACCGCGCCGACCGTAATCTGCGTAACCGGGCATCCCCGGTGCGCAGTCGCGGAAGCCGCGCCCGTGTCGGGCACGACAAGCACCCCTGCGCAGCTATCCGATTGCGCGTTGGCTACTGCGTCGCCAGCCGCAATGTGAAGCTGCCTCAATACGGCCGCTCGATTCTTCACGACGGAATCCGCTACGGCCGCAAGTGACCGCGTACTCGGCTCCTCGATGTCGCTTGTTGCGCGCAGAGGTCGCGGATCGATTCTAACAGTGGCGAGCCCTGGCTGCGCAATGACCGCCCGTACAACTGCGTCGAACAGTCGCGCATCGTCAACACCTGGTTGCACGCGACCAACGTGAGTCTGCGTGCATGAGGCAACAGCCACCAGCAGCGCGAGCGTGAGCAAAATCCCGTATACCGTTCGCGTCCCAGCGGCAGTCATGGGTTGAACTGTAGATCTGAGCACGTGATCGCGTTTGGCGTCAGCCACTTGTTCAAGCTGCCGTTGGTTGTGATATGAACATTTCCAATTAGATGATCGAGCTCATGTGCCAGCTCCTCTTGGACGTCGACCGGATACGGATAGTTAGGGGGATTGACGGGAGAGTGGTGCGCCGAATCTGTCCACAGGAATTCGCGCGCAGAAAAGGGCATCCACGAATTAGGTCCCGCAGCGCCCCCCGGACTAACCGTCGCCCCGCGGATCGGTGCGGCGCCGCCGACATCATATGTACTTTGTGCGAATATGTGAATTCTGTTGTTCTGAAGCAACGTGTCTCCAATAGCTGCCATACGTGCGCAAGTCGAATTGATGGACCGCATGCGGTTCGGAACCAGCGCGGGTGGCGTTTTGACGGGAGGCGATCGCGGAGCCAAACTCTGGGACCAAGGGATGCCCGATGCGGACGAGTCGCCTTTCCAAACAGCAGATCGTCCAGGCGCTGCCCCAGGCGGAAGCGGACACGGCGCGACAGCTGAACCGCGCATCAGTGGCCGATCATTCCGTTCTATTTCGTTAATTGTAGTTCAATTTCTCGTAAGCCGATTCGCGCGCGATCACGGGCGTCGCGCGATCGCCTCTCGCATCACGCCTCGAGCGCCGCGCCGATCTCTCGAATCTGCGCCGCGTGCCGCGCCTCGTGCGCCCCGATGAAGAGAACCCACTGATACAGAGTGTAGTCTCCAAAGAATGGATGCGGCGCGCTCGCCTTGCCGAGCGGCATCCCGTCGCTCGCGATCAGGAGCGCCCGAAGTTTCCCGCGCGATGAGGCAAGCGCTTGCATCGCCGCTTCCGCGCCGAGCTGACCGCGCGGCCGCGAGCGCTCGCCGGCGGCGAGCTTGCCGCGACGATCGACGAGCCGCTCGACGTCGAGCATCGGAAGCACCGAGCTCGTTTCTGGTTCGCTGGATTCTCCGGCGGCGCGGAGCGCATCCACCTGCTTCTGGATCAGACCAGTGATGCTCGTTTCGACGATGCTCAGATGCTCGAGCACTTCGGAAACCGACCACCGATCGGGCGCGGGACGCCGTTCGCGGAGCGCGGCGGGCACGTCGTCCACGACGCGCTCGAGTGCGGCGCGGTGCGTGTCGATGTGCGTGAGCAATTCGGTGGTGCGTGGGTGCATGGCTTGGAATGTTCAATGTGAGCGGGCGTGCGCGATGACCAGGCGATAGCCGAGATCGATCGCGTCGAGCGAAAGCAGATCGGCGTGCATCCGATGCCACTTGCCCGACGCGATGTCGTCTTTCAATCGCGCGAAGCGCGCTTCGGCCTGCGGTAGCTGCGCAAAAGCAGACATGCCGTCGCGCAGCTCGGGTCGAAGATATGCCTCCGGACGCCGCCAGAATGCGCCAAGAAATCCGTCTTTGCAGTTCGCCGGTACGAGCACCGGCTCCGTCTGGATCGCGCCGAGCACGTCGGTGAGCTCAATCATCGACGGGAATCGCCGACGATCGAAGGCCACGTGTTCGGGAAAATATTCGTTGACCAGCCAGAACGTCGCGATCGATGGATCCCATGTGAGCAGCACGACCCGATTGCGCGCAACGCGCGCGCATTCGGCCAAGCCGCGTCGCCAATCGCTCCAGTGATGCACGGTCAGCACGCCCATCACGGCATCGAAGCTCGCGTTGTCGAACGGGAGCGCTTCAGCGCGGCCGCGTACGGCGGGCGCCGCATCACGCCGGCGTTGCGCAATCATGACCGGCGACGGCTCGAGAGCGATCACATCGCGCTCTCGCGGCTCGTACGAGCCGGTACCCGCACCGACATTGAGCACCGTTCCCGATTCACCGAGTGCGACTTCCAATGCCGACGCGATCATCGGATCGGTGCGTCGAGACATCGAATACGTGCGGCCGATCTCGTCGTAGCGCTCGGGCATACCGTGAAATATCAGACCATGGGCAATTATGCCCATGACAAAAGATGATGCAGCACACTTTAGAAATATGTGTTGACTGGTGCCACCGTTGTGATGATCTTCCCGCGCCGTCTCCCTCTCGTCGCCGACGCCTCGGGCGCGGCAGCCATCCCACACATTGAGGATCTACATGCGCCGACGCATGCTCCTGGCCGTCCCACTCGCGGTCGCTTTCGCCGCGTGCGAAGGACCGACGTCACAGCAGCCCTCACAACTTACCGCTCCACGTGCGGCCCGGGCCGACGTCGCGGCTGATGCAAGTCAGAGCGAGGCATGTCCCGCGAGCACGATCCCGAACGACAGCACCTGCCTCACCGCCGACGCCAGCCCCTCGGTCGTGGCGGCGTCCGCGGCGAACCTCAACATCACCGCGCCCGGCGCGCGGCTTTCGTCGGCGATCCCGGGTCAGATTCGGATTGCGCAGATCGGCACTGTGGGTGGCGTCACCCAGATGACCCAGGCGCTCGGCCTCGGCACCGTGACGACGGTCTCGGACGCGTCGATCGCGAGCGGTGCGCTGCGCAATCACGCCTTCGACGTGCTGATCTTCGGCCGCAACAGCAGCGCCACCATTCCGGACGCCGAGCGCAACGAGATCGACGCGGCACTCCAGGCGGGCATGGGTGTGATCACGGAGTGGGCCGGCGGTACACCGTGGTGGGCGACAGGCTCCAGTATCATTCAATTTAAGAATTCCAACGGCACACTTTGGGACTGGTTCGCCGGTTCGGTGGACCACGGCGACTGCTCCTGGACCAACAACTGCCAGTCCACCGTCTACACGAACGTCGCGAGCAGCGATCCGGTGATGCAGGGCATGCCCGCCCAGTTCACCGTGGCGGGCTCGGAGTTCTGCTTCCGCGTGCAGAATCTGGATCCCTCGATCAAGGTGCTGGTGACGGTGGGCGACAACACCGCCGGCGGCGCGCGCCGCCCGGCGATCATGTCCGGACAGCGCGGCGGCGGCCGCATCGTCTGGTGGCTGTGCGACTGGCAGGACAACGGCGGCAGCGACGCCAATCTGAAGACGTGGTTCGGCAACGCCGTGAAGTACGTGGCGGCCGGCGCGAACACGCCGCCCGTCGCCGTCGCCGGCGGCAACGACGCCGCGCACACGTCGTACTCGGGCAACGAAGGCTCGGCCGTCGTGTTCGACGGCAGCGCCTCGACGGATGCCAACAATGATGCGCTCACGTTCGCGTGGGACTTTGGCGACGGTTCGTCGTCGGCCGCCTCGAGCAACGCGACGGCGTCGCACAGCTACGCCGACAACGGCACGTACACGGCGAAGCTGACCGTGACGGACTCGCACGGCGCGTCGACCTCGGCCACCGTGCAGGTCACGATCGCGAACGTCGCGCCGACGGCCACGTTCAAGTCGCCGGCGAACGTGAATGAAGGCGACAGCTACGCGATCTCGCTCAGCAGCGTCGTCGACCCGTCGTCGGCCGACGTGCAGGCCGGCTTCACCTACGCGTTCGATTGCGGCATCGGCTATGGCGCGTTCGGCTCCAGCGCCTCGGCGACCTGCAGCGCGCCGGACAACGGCTCGTACGCCGTGCGCGCGAAAGTGCGCGACAAGGATGGCGCCGCGACCGAATACAGCGGCACCGTCGTCGCCGCCAACGTTGCGCCAACGGTCTCGGCGGGCGCGGGCGCGACGATCACGTCGGGTGACAGCTTCACGCTCAACGGCTCGTTCTCCGATCCGGGCGTGAACGATCATCCGTGGAGCTACTCGATCGCCTGGGGTGCGGGCTCGCCGACGGTCGGCAGCACGAACACCGAAGGCGCGATCACGAGCTCGCGCCAGTACCTCAAGGCCGGCACGTACACCGTGTCGCTCAGCGTGACCGACAAGGACAACGGCACGGGCTCGGCGAACACCTCGGTCACCGTGCAGCGTCTTTCCGTCGGTCTCGACATCAAGCCGGGCGACGGCACGAATCCGATCAAGCTGAATGACAAGAGCAACGGCGACGTACCGGTCGCGGTGCTCTCGTCCGGAAGCTTCGACGCGCGCCTGGTGGACGTCGCCAGCGTTCGCATCGGCGGCGCCGCGGTGGACAAGAAGCCGAACGGGACATTCCAGTACTCATATGAAGACGTGAATGGCGACGGGCAGCTCGACCTCGTGCTGCACTTCGCGCTCAAGGACCTGACCTCGGTCGGCGGCTTGAACGCGAGCAGCACGTCGCTGACGCTGCTCGCCGATCTCACCGACGGTCGTCAGATCGTCGCGCAGGACGCGGTCAAGCCCCTCTAAGACCGCCGGTCGGGCCGGAGCACCGGCCCCGAACGGACTCGGCGCCCACCAGCGACTTCGCTGGTGGGCGCTGTGCGTTTGGTGCCGCCGCGGCCGCCCGACTCGCTCTCCCATAGCCTTGACAAGGGAAGCGTTCAGCCGTACGCTTCCCCTACCCTTGCCTAGGGAAGCACCATGCCGACCCCCCGCGATCCGGGCGATCTCCTCCAGGGCACGCTCGGTATTCTGATTCTCAAATCGCTCCTCCTCGGGCCCGCGCACGGCTACGCCGTCTCGCGCTGGATCGAGGAGACCACCGCCGATGTCCTCCGCATCGAGGAAGGCTCGCTCTACCCCGCCCTCCGCCGCCTCGAGGACCGCGGCTTCGTCGCGTCGGAGTGGGGGCTCTCCGAGAACAATCGCCGCGCGCGCTTCTACACCATCACCGCCGCGGGGCGCAAACACCTCCGCAACGAGGCATCGGTCTGGCTCCGGTACTCGCAAGCCGTCACGCGCGTGCTCCGCGCCGAACCAACGATCGCGTGAGCGGCACGGGCGGCGAGCGCGCGCCGGGCTGGCGGCGCTATCTGCGCTTCACGCGGCCCAACGTGCCCGCCGACGTCGACGACGAGCTCGCGTTCCATCTGCACGCGCGCGTCGAGCGCAACCTCGCGCTCGGCATGTCGCCCGAGGACGCGCGGCGCGACGCCATACGGCGCTTCGGCGAGGTCGATGCGATTCGCGCCGAGCTGGTGCACCACGACGAGCGCAAGCACGTGCGCGCCCGACGCGCCGAGTATCTCGCCGATTTCATTCAAGATCTCAGATTTGGCGCACGTGCGCTGCGCCGCTCGCCCGGCTTCACGATCGCCGCCGCGCTCACGCTCGCGCTCGGGATCGGCGCGAACACGGCGATCTTCTCCGTGCTGAACGCGGTCGTGCTGCAGCCGCTGCCGTACGCGCAGCCGGATCGCCTCGTGATGATCGGCTACGGATCGTCGGGCGAATACCTCGGGCTGCGCGAGCGGCTCCGCACGATCACCGACCTCGCCGAATGGGTGCCGACCGAAGATCCGGTAGATGACGGCCGCGACGCGGTTCGTCTCTCCGGCGTCGCCGTGACAACGAACCTGATGCCGCTCCTCGGCGTGCGGCCGATGATCGGCCGCGGGTTCACGCCGTCGGAAGGCCAGACGGGCAACGATCACGTCGTGCTCCTGAGCTACGCGGCGTGGCGGCAGCGCTTTGGCGGAGCGCGGGACATTCTCGGCCGCACGATTCGCATCGAAGGGCTGCCGGCGACGATCATCGGCGTGATGCCGCCGTCGTTCCACTATCCAAGCAACGACGTCGAGTACTGGGTGCCGTACGTCATCGATCCGACGAACGTCGGTCTGATGTGGGGCGTCGGGGGCAAGAAATTCATCGGCCGCCTCGCGCCCAACGCAACGCTCGACCAGGCACGTCGCGAGATCCGCGTCGTGTGGCCGTCGCTGCGCCGCCTCAATCCGTTGTGGGATCCCGGGCCCACGTATCGAACGGATGCCACGGTGGCGCCGCTCAAGTCGGACCTCGTCGGCACGAGCGGACCGCTGTTGTGGATGCTCTTCGCCGCCACACTGCTCGTGCTGTGCATCGCATGCGTGAACGTGGCGAATCTACTCCTCGCGCGCGCGACGGCGCGCGAGCGCGAGCTCTCGGTGCGCACCGCGCTCGGCGGCGGACGCGGGCGGCTCGTGCGGCAGCTCGTCGCCGAAGGACTCCTGCTCTCCGGCATCGGGGCGCTCGTGGGAATCGTCATCGCGTTGGTTGCCGTGCGCGCGCTCGTCGCGAGCGCCGCGGGCGTGCCGCGGGCGAGTGAGATCTCCATCGACTTCACCGTGCTCGCGTTCACCCTTGGTGTGGCGCTCGTCACCGGCGTGGTGTTCAGCATCATCCCGGCGCTGCGCGCCACGTCGGCCGCAAGCGCCGCCGCGCGATCCGGGATCGCTCGCCGCGTCACGTCCGGCGTGTCACACGCGCGGGTGTCGGGCTTGCTCGTCGCTGGCGAAGTCGCGCTCGCGGTTCTCCTCGTGATCGCGTCGTTGCTTCTCGTTCGGAGCTTCGATGCGCTCCGCTCGATTCCGCCGGGATTCACGACGCAGCACGTGATCGCGGCGCGCATCTCGGTCCCTCGCGGGACGTATGCGCGCGACGGCGATCGCCTGACGCGCTTCTACGACGACGTGCTCCGCCGCGCACGCGGCGTGCCCGGCGTGCACGACGCCGCGCTGATCGACCGGCTTCCGCTCGCCGAGGGAATTTACGGCCAGGCGATCCGAATCGAGGGACAGTTCGAGGATTTCAAGCAGTCGTTGCCGTACATTGAGCATTCTCAAACAATCACGCCCGACTACTTCGCCACGATGCGCATCCCCGTGCTGCGCGGGCGCGCCTTCAGCGATGACGATCGTGCCGACCAGCCGCCGGTCGCCATCGTGAGCCGCAGCATGGCGGAGCGGTACTGGCCGGGCGGCGACGCGGTCGGCAAGCGCATCGGCTATCCATTCGCGAGCCCATGGATCACGATCGTCGGCGTCGTTCCGGACACCAAGGAAGACAGCCTGCGCGACACGTCGAACGTCACGTTGTATTTCCCGTGGTCGCAGCGCTCGAAGATAGTCGCCACGGAGCGGTGGATCGTCGCGCGCACCACGGGCGATCCCGCCGCGGCGGGCGCGTCGATTCGCCGCATCGTGCGCGACATCGATCCCTCCGTGCCGGTGAGCGACGTCCACACCATGGACGACGTCGTCTCGACGTCGGTGCGCGGTTCGCGCTTCACCGCCGTTCTCGTTACGGCGTTCGCGTTGCTCGCGCTGACGCTTGGCTCGGTGGGGATTTATGGCGTGATGTCGTATCTCGTCGCGGAGCGCACCCGCGAGATGGGCATCCGGATCGCGCTCGGCGCATCGGCCGCGGGGGTGCTCCGGCTCGTCGTCGGACGCGCGACCGGATTCGCACTCGCGGGCGCCGGAGTCGGGCTCGTTGCGTCGCTCGCCGCGACGCGGGCGTTGAGCCGTTGGCTCTACGGCGTGTCGCCCACCGACCCCGCGACGTTCGCGATCGTGCCGCTGTTGTTTCTCGGCATCGCCGTGCTGGCGAGCTACGCGCCGGCGCGGCGGGCCACGCGAGCGGATCCGGCCATCACGCTTCGTGAAGAGTGAGCCCGGACGCGTTGCATTCCTGAGGGCGAGTCGTATTAATCGGTAGCTGGTTGTGCATTCCGCGCCGTGCGTCCATCGTACGGTCCGCTGCCGCGCGCACGACCTTCGTCCTTCCTCCCGCGTTGGCCACGGCGGGTCGACCCTCCGCGATGCCAAGTCTCCTCAAGTTTCCGCACGAGCCCGTCGCGCGCTTTCGCTGGTTGTCAGCGGCGTTCGCGATCCTGTTCGCGTACGGCAACGTGCTGGTCTTCGCCCTCTACACCGCGCCCACGACCACCGCGCGCGTCGTCGCGATGGTCGGCGGGGCGCTGCTCGGCACCTGGTGGCTGTACGGCTATTCGCGCGGCGGATTCCCGACGATCGGATGGCTCGTCGATCTCGTGCTCGTGTCGTCGATCACGGCCTATTCGCCGATGCCGGGACACGCGATCGGCCCGTTCTACGCCGGCGTGCAGCTCCGGGCGCTGTACGTCTCGCGCCGCGAGCTCCCGCTCCTGGCGCTCACCTATGGATTGGCGCGCGTCGCCACGGCCGTTCTCGTACCCGGCGAGGACTCGTTCTTCGCGTCCACCACCACCACCGCGTTCCAGGTGGTGGTGCTCGTGATCATCGCGGTGACGCTCCACATCTTCGTGAGCGCCGTCGAGCGGCGAAGCGTGATCGAGCGTCAGCTCGAGCGCAGCGAGGAGCGCTATCGCTTGGTCGCGAGCGCGATGCGCGACGTCGTGTACGATTGGAATCCGACGACGACGACGGTGGAGTGGACGCGGTCGATGGCGAACGTCTTCGGATTCTCCCCCGCCGCGATTCAGCCGGACCTCGATTGGTGGCTCACGCGCGTCCACCCGGACGACGTCGACGAGCTGCACCGCGCGGTCCGCGCCGCACTCACGAATCCCACCGTCAACTTCACGACGGTGCAGTACCGCGTCCGGCGCGCCGACGAGAGCTATGCGTATGCGTCGGCCAGCGTCGTCATTCAGCGCGGGGCCGATGGCAAAGCGAGTCGCGTAATCGGCGCGATTCGCGACGTGACGACGGAGCAGCGGCTCGAGGACCAACTCCGCGAATCACAGAAAATGGAAGCGGTCGGCAAGCTCGCCGGGGGCGTGGCGCACGACTTCAACAATCTGCTCACCGTCGTCGGCGGCCATGCGTTCATGCTCGGACGGTTGATGCCGGAGAGCAGCAGCACCGAGCGACATCTTCAAGGAATCACGAAGGCTGTCGACCGCGCGGCGTCGCTCACCAAACAGCTCCTCGCGTTCAGCCGGCGCCAGATTCTCACGCCGGCCGTGCTCGATCTCAACGGGATCGTCGATGACGTGATGCTGATGATGCAGCCGCTGCTCGGCCCGGGCATCGGCGTCGAGCGTCAACTCGATCCGCTGCTCTGCTCCGTGTTCGCGGACGCCGGGCAGATCGCGCAGGTGCTCGTCAATCTCACGCTCAATGCGCGCGACGCGATGCCGGGCGGCGGCACGCTCACGGTGATCACGGAGAATGCGCGCGCCGAGGACGTGGCGGCGCTGGCGCCCACGGAGGCCGGGTACGTTCGGCTCACGGTACACGATACCGGCGTGGGCATGGACGCGGCAACGCTCGCGCGTGTCTTCGATCCGTTCTTCACGACCAAGCCGCTGGGACAGGGGACGGGACTCGGCTTGGCGACCGTCTATGGGATCGTGAAGCAGTCGGCCGGCGACATCCGCGCGGTGAGCGCACCGGGCGCGGGCTCGAGCTTCACCCTCTATCTGCCCGCGGTTCATCGCGAAGTCACTCCGCCGGAGCTGCGCGTCTCGCCGTCGCGTGGTCTCAACCTGAACGGCGCGCCGCAGGTGCTCCTCGTGGAAGACGACGACGGCGTGCGCGATTTTGCCCAGAGCGTGCTCCAGCGCGCCGGCTATGACGTACGCTCAGCGACCAACGGCGTCGATGCGCTGCACCAGGTTGGCGACCGCCACGACGCGATCGATCTCATCGTGACCGACGTGGTGATGCCCCAGATGAGCGGACCGGAGTTCGTGGCTCAATTCCGCCAGCGCCGCCCCGACGCAGTGGTGTTATTCATCACGGGCTTCACCGAGGATGCGCGGATGCTCGCCGAGATCGCGAGCTCCGGTGCGCGGCTGCTCGTGAAGCCGTTCACCGCGGACGAGCTCGAGCAGGCGGTCGGCAATCTGGTCGGCGCGCCGGAGCAAACGGTTTGAGCGGCGGCTGCCTCACACTTCGGAAATTCGAACCGAAGAGCGCATCGGGCCCGAGTTGAACTCGGCATCACCAACTGTATCTTCGATCCCGGCATGCGATTGAAGTCGTTGAGCGCGCCCGCGCTCCTGGGTGTCCTGCTCGCCGCCGCGATCTACGGCGTCGTCGCAACACGGCCGCGCGCGAACGAAGCGTCGCGCGGCGCCGGGCGGCGTGCCGCGCAATCCAGGCCGCTCACGGTCGATGAGAGCTCGCTCGAGACGGTCGAATCGTTCCTTCGCATGCCGACCTCGCCAGAGGAGCGCGCGTCCGCCGAGTCGGCGCTGCATCTCGCGGACAAGGCGAGCGACCTCGCGTTCGCGCAGGCGGTGTGGCGCATGGCGGCGCGGCCCCCCGCGGCGACGGCCGAAGCGCAGCGGGTGAATGCGCGGCTTCAGCAGGCGATTCATACCCTCGCCGCCGACAAGGCCAACGTCGATCGACTCACCGCCGCCGTCGCGAAGGCCAGCGCGGCCGATGCGCCGCGGCTCGACGATCAGCTCGAGCTGGCGAAGGCGATGTCGACGCTGGATCAGGATGAACTCGACGACGCGCAGCAAGATCTGATGAGCGCGGGCGGCAATCCCGAGTCCGGCTTCGACGACATGATCAAGCAGCACGAAGCCGTGTCGCAGGCGAGCGACACCCTGCACATCGACCTGACGCCGCTCGTGATCCATCCCGGTCTCGTGTCGCAGATCCAGACGTGGAATGGGCTGCACACCAAGGTCCTCGCGCTGACCGGCGCGGGCACCGCCGCGGACTCCACCGCGACCGCGCTGCGTCAGCGGCACGACTCCATCCAGGCGCGCGCCGCGCGCCGGCTGCAAGCCGCGAACGCGGGCAAGCTCACCCACGACTCGACCGCGGCGCTCCTCGCCGAAGCGCGCCGCCAGTCGCTGCGCGAGAAGTCACTCACCACGCTCGACAAGCGCGTCGACACGCAGCAGCAGCTCGCGGGCGTGTTCGCCACGTGGGCCGCGGTCGTCCACGGGGAGGAGCTGATGGCCATCCACCGGGCGCTCGGCAGCGTCGCGATCCTGATCGTGATCGCGCTCGCCGGCCTGCTGCTCATGCGGTGGGCCGAGCGGACCACGGCGCACCTCTCGGTCGACCGCCGCCGCATGCACACGCTGCGCATGGTCGGCCGGGTCGCCCTGCAGGTGGTGAGCATCCTGCTCATGCTCCTCGTGATCCTGGGGCCGCCGAGCAATCTCGGGACGTTTCTCGGTCTGGCGGGCGCCGGCCTCACGGTGGCGCTCAAGGATTTCATCGTCGGCTTCTTTGGCTGGTTCGTGCTCATGGGCGCGGACGGCATCCGGCCCGGCGATCTCGTGGAGATCAACGGCGTGACCGGCGAGGTCGTGGAGCTGGGGATGTTCCAGACCGTGCTCTTCGAGACCGGCGACTGGGCGGCCTCGAGCCATCCCACCGGCCGGCGAGTGACCTTCAATAATAGTTTTGCTATTGAAGGACACTATTTTAACTTCTCGACCACCGGCCAGTGGCTCTGGGACGAGGTGCAGATCGTCGTCCCGGAGAACCGCGACCCGTATCCGATCAGCGAGTCGCTCCGCGAGGAGATCGAGACCGCGACCGCCGAGACCGCCCGCCAGGCGGAGATCGAGTGGAAGGGCGCCCGGCGCACACCGCATTTCAGCACGCTGACCGCGGCCCCCACGGTCAACCTGCGGCCCGTCCCCGGCGGCGCCGAGGTCACGGTGCGGTACGTGACGCGCGTGAACGACCGCGCCGCTCTCCGCGCGCGGTTGTACCGAACGGCGATGGAGCTGCTGGGCACCACGGTCCGAGTCTGAGGTCGGTCGCGGCGATTCGGCTGCGACCGAGCTCCAGGCGCGACGATCGGCGCGTCTGGGACCAATGGCCAATGGGCATCCGTTCGCACCACCGCTAACCTCGGGTGTGAGTGATGCACCGAGGCCTTATGGTGATCGCACCAAACCCAACCTGGCCGCTGGACGTCGCCGACCTGGAACCCGCGCTTCATCTCGTCGTCGGCCTCGCCGAAGCCGAAATTGGCATTCTCCTGTTGCACGACCACGCCGCCGGGTTCCTCATCCCCGTCGCCTGCTCCGGCGTGGACGATGGCGACATGCGGCGAATCGGAATGCTCCCCGCCGCTGAGAGACCCTTCTCGCTCGCTTTCGGGCAGCGGCATCGGTTGAAGCTCGACGTCGGCGATGACGGATGCGAGGCGCTCCGGCCGCTGCTCACGTCGCTCCACTCACAGACCGTCGAGCTCCTGCCGCTCTTCGATCGCGACCACGCGCCGCTCGGCGCCTTCTGCACGTGTTTCCGTGACGGCCGATCGTCGACCGAACGCGCGATGATCCTGCAGGAGTATTGCGCGGAGCTGGTCGCCTGTGCGCTCGACCAGGCGCGCGCACGTGCGGCCGCGGAACGCGAGCGGCGAAAGATGATCGATGCCCGCCAGGTGAAAACCCAATATCTCGCGCGCATGAGCCACGAGCTCCGCACGCCGCTCCAGGCGATCACGGGCTACGTCGACCTGTTGCGCATGACGAGCTCGCCCGCGTTATCCGATGCGCAAGCCCGCATGCTGTCGCGAATCTCGGACAGCGAGCACCTGCTCATTCGCGTGATCGACGACCTGATCACGTTCTCGCGTCTCGAGCTTGGCAACATCACCTATCACATCGCCGATTTCCCGGCGAACGACGCGCTGCGCGTCGCCGAAGCCGTCGTCGAGCCGCTCGCGCGCGGACACGGCGTCCGACTTGAGGTCGCCTGGTGTGCCGACGATCTGCTCGTGCGCGCCGACGCCGACAAGCTTCAGCAGATTCTGGTGAACCTCGCGGCCAACGCCATCAAGTTCACGCCGCGCGGCGGCTCCGTGGTGCTGCGCTGCCGCCACGATCGCGAGTCGGCATACTTCGACGTGAGCGACACCGGCCCCGGCATCGCGCCAGAACACCTCCGCGACGTCTTCGAGCCGTACGTGCAGTTGAGCGACGCCGTGCGCGGCGCGGATGGATGGGGATTGGGCCTCGCGATCAGCCGCGAGTTCGCGACAGCGATGCATGGCGAGCTGCTGCTCGAGAGCGAGCTCGGACACGGTTCGACGTTCACCGTCCGTCTGCCGCTACCGATCCGCGCCGAGCCGGTCGAGCATCCGTAGCAGCTCGACGATGGAGTGCGCCTGCATCTTTGCCATGGCGCGCGCACGATGGACCTTCACGGTTTTCTCCGTCGTTCCCAGTGCCGCGGCGATCTGCTTGTTGAGGTGTCCTTCGATGACGAAGTTGGACACCTCGCGCTCGCGCGGTGTGAGCGTCTCCCAGCGCGCGCGAATGATCGCCTCCTGTCGCGCGATCTCGCGGATCGTGTGCGCGCGATCCGCCGCGCGCGCGACCGCGGCAAGGAGGGCGTCATCATCACACGATTCCTCGAGCACGTCCACGGCGCCCGCGCGCATCGCACGGACCGATGACGCGATGTCGCCGTGGCGCGAGATCATGACGACGACCGGCCGCGGCTCGTGATTCTCGAGCTGCTCGAGCAGCCCCAATCGATCGGATGCATGCTCTCCAAGCGCGACGACCAACACGTCGGGCGGATTGCCGCTCGAGGATTGCCGGAACGCGAGCGGCGACGTGAACGTGATCACGTCGTACCCGTTGTCCCCGAGGAGCCGTGCGACCGATGAAAAGAAGTCCGGATCGTCGGCGATGATCGCGAGGCGAGTTTCGGCCCGGGCCGCCGTGTTCGTCGGCGTGTTCGCTGCCGTCATGCGCAACTCCGCGGCAGTGTCGATGGCCGGAGCACCGCGACTACGTCGCCGGCGCTGTCGCTCGCGAGCCTATCTCACAATACACCGCGGCCGCGCGTTTGTCACGGCGTGCCACGCCTTCACAAGATTAGAACGCTCTAATGATTCTCGTCGCGCGGACGAACTGATCCACGCCGCGGGCCTCTAGGCGCGCTTCGGCTCGGCGAAGAGTGCATTGATCTCGGCATGCGCGACGGCGTCGTTTAGAAATGTGAATGTGCCCGCATCCCGCAGCTCGCGGCCGGCGCGGAGCAGCGCGCCGAACGCCGCTCGACACAGCGCGCCGCCGGTGCTGACCCGCTTCACGCCCAACCCCGTGAGCGCGGCGAGATTCAACTGCGCGCCCATGAGGACGTTGACCGGCCGATCGACCGATCGAACCACCTCGCGGATCTGCTCCGGCGTGGCGAGTCCCGGGGCGTAGAGCACATCGGCGCCCGCCTCCTGATACGCCTGCAGTCGCGCGATCGTGTCCGCGAGGTCGGGCCGGCCATGAAGAAAATTCTCGGCGCGCGCGGTCAACGTGAATGGAAACGGCAGCGACCGCGCGGCCTCCACGGCGGCCCGCACGCGATCGACCGCATGCGCGATGTCATAGATGGGATCGTCGGCGCGCGTGGTCGCGTCTTCGATCGATCCGCCCACCAACCCCGCCTCCGCCGCGAGGCGGATCGTCTCCGCCGCGACCTCTGGTGCGTCGCCGTAACCGCGCTCGAGATCACCGCTCACCGGCAGTTCCGTTGCCGATGTGAGCGCCGAAATGTGCCGCAGCATCGTCTCTCGATCGACGGTGGTGTCGGGCATCCCGAGCGAAAACGCGAAGCCGGCGCTCGTCGTCGCCAACGCCTCGAACCCGAGGTGCTCCAGCAGGCGCGCCGAGCCGGCGTCCCACGGGTTGGGAATGACGAACGCGCCGGTGCGCGCGTGGAGCGCGCGAAAGCGTTCGCCCTTGTCCGCTTGTGTCATCATGCGTTAAAGATACGACGGGGAGGACGACAACACTTCGTTGGAGATCGAAGTATGAATGTATCAACGAACATGGCTGCCGAGGATGCCACACTGACGATCGCCGCCGCGATCGGCGAGCCGGCGCGCGCGCGCATGCTCTTCTGCCTCGCCGACGGCCGCGCGCGCACCGCGACCGAGCTCGTCCTCGTCGCCGAGGTGAGCCCGTCGACCGCGAGCGCGCACCTGAGTCGTCTCAAGGCGAACGATCTGGTCCGGGTGGTGATCCAAGGCAAGCATCGCTACTACCGCCTCGAGAGTCCAGACGTCGCGAGCGTGCTGGAAGGGTTGAGCGTGCTCGCCGGCCGTGGCCGCGCCACGGTCGCGTCGGGCGCGCCGGACCATCTGCGCGCGGCGCGGAGCTGCTACGATCACATCGCCGGCACGCTTGGCGTGAGCGTGCACGATCGGCTCACCGCCATGGATTGGATCGCGCCGTCGAGCCGCGCGAACGACGGTGTGTACGACGTGACCGCGAAGGGCGCGAAGGCGCTGAACGCGCTCGGCATCGACATCGACGCATTACGTACGGCGCGCCGGCGGTTTGCGTTCGGCTGCCTGGATTGGACCGAGCGCCGCGCGCACGTGGGCGGAGCGTTGGGTGCGGCGCTGCTCACGCTCGCGTTGGAGCGGAAGTGGGTGAGTCGCGAGCACGGCTCGCGCGCGCTCCAGGTGACGGCCAGCGGCCGCCGCGCGTTCGCGGCGCATTTCGGAGTGCATCTCGGAGTGCGGCTCTGAGCGCGATCGAGGCTATCGCTTGAACGAACGAAATGCCTTTTGCAATTCGGCCAACGCGTCGCTCGAGATCGGCTCCTCGGGCAGTGCGCCGAGCGCGCCGATCGTGAGCCGCATCTGACGGAGATACTCCGTGCAGAATTCGCAGATCGCCAGATGCTCATCGAAGCGCCGGCGATCCTCGGAGGCGAGCCGCTCCTCGAGGTACGACGTCACGAGCTCGACGACCTCTTGGCAGGTCAACTCATCAGCAGGCATGACCGTCATCGGCGTCAACCCTCGAAGTGTCGCTCGAGTGCGGCACGCACCCGGCTCCGGGCGCGATGCAGCAGCACCCGCTGATTAGTCTCGCTGATCTCCAGAACATTACACACGTGCTCTGACGGCCACCCCTCCACGTCCCGCAAGGTGATCACCTGCCGCTGGCCGGCCGGAAGCGCCGAGATCGCGGCCTCGATGAGCGCGCGCGTCTCGCGAGAGATCAACTGCTGCTCCGGCGACTCACCCCACGATTTGGGCGCCACCATCCAGTGGCCGGCCCATTGCGACCACTCGGGATGATCCGCGGGCACGAACCGATCCGGCGACACGGCTGGGTCGTCGTCCCCCTCCGCCTCGGACGCCAGGGAAGAGAATGGAACCATTCGCCCCTCTCGTTCGGCGCGCGTGCGAGCACGATTCACGAGAATGCGGAAGAGCCACGTCTTGAACGACGACCTTCCCTCGAAGCGATCGACCCCCTGCACGACCGCGAGCCACGTCTCCTGCACGATCTCGTCGGCGATCGCGCGACTCGGATGATGCGCCAGTGCGAGGCGCAGCAGTTGGCCGTGATACTTCGTCACGACGTCCGTAAACACACGCTCGTCGCGACGTTGCAGCGCCGCGACGAGACCGGCGTCCGCCGAATCGAGCTCCCCGGAATTCTCGGTCACGGCTGGAGTGTAACGCCTCGAGGCATTCGTGGACTACACCGGTGTCCTGATGTGCGGCGATCACGAATCTCGTGGAGGTCACATGCAGCGAATCGATGCGGTCGGCAAAGTCGGACTCGGAGTCCTGCGATACGGTATGGTCGCCCTCTTGCTGGCCTGGGGCGCGGCGAAGTTCACGCCGATGGAAGCCAACGCGATCAAACCTCTCGTCGAGCACAGCCCGTTTCTGTCGTGGACGTACGCCGTGTTCGGCGCGCAGGGCGGGTCCGATCTGATCGGCATCTTCGAGGTCGGATTCGGACTGTTGATCGCAACGCGTCACTGGCTCCCGCGCATCTCCGGCGCCGCGAGCCTCGCCGCGAGCGGGATGTTCGTCGTTACACTGTCGTTCCTCGTCACCACGCCCGGCGTGTTCGCGCCATCCAGTCCGTGGGGCGGGTTCCTGATGAAGGACATCATGTTCCTCGGCGCCGCGCTGTTCACCGCTTCGGAGGCACTGAGCCATGCGCGCGACGAAGCGTGAATGGATCGGCCTCGCGATCATCGCGCTGCCGTGTCTGCTGTACTCGATGGATCTCACGGTGCTCAATCTCGCGGTTCCAAAATTGAGCGCCGAGTTGAAGCCGACGGGCGCGCAGCTCCTGTGGATCGTCGACATTTATGGATTCGTGCTCGCCGGGCTGCTCATCCCCATGGGCACCCTCGGCGATCGCATCGGCCGTCGCAAAGTGCTCCTGGCCGGCGCGGCGGCCTTCGGCATCGCATCCACGTTCGCCGCGTTCGCGAGCACCGCGCCGATGCTCATCGCGGCGCGCGCGGTGCTGGGCGTCGCGGGCGCGACGATCGCGCCGTCCACGCTCTCGCTAATCCGCAACATGTTTCATGACGACAAGCAGCGGTCGGTCGCGATTGGCGTGTGGATCACGAGCTTCTCGCTCGGCGGCGCGATCGGTCCGCTCGTCGGCGGCGTGCTGCTCCAGCACTTCTGGCCCGGCTCCGTTTTTCTCGTCGGTGTGCCGGTGATGGTTCTGTTGCTCGTCACCGGGCCGATGTTCCTTCCTGAATACCGCAATCCGTCGACGAGACGGATCGATCTGACAAGCGTAGCGTTGTCATTCGCGGCGGTGCTGCTCGTCATCTACGGAGTCAAGCGGATCGCGAGCACGCCTGGAATCGCACGCCCGATCGCGGCGATCGCGATTGGGCTCGCCTGCGCGGTCGTTTTCGTTCGCCGCCAGCGCCGCATCGCCGATCCGCTCATCGATCCGGCGCTCTTCGCCAACGCACGGTTCGTCAGCGCGCTCGCCGCCTACACGGTGGGCACCTTTCTCGGCTTTGGAATCTGGTTATTCACGGCTCAGTATCTCCAACTCGTGAAGGGGCTGTCTCCACTCGCCGCCGGCGTGGCGTCGCTTCCCGTCTTTGTCGGGTTCACGCTTGGATCGTTCATCGCGCCGCCGCTCGCGCGACGGTTCGGCGTGGAGCGATTGATGATTCTCGGATTCGTCGGCTCGGCGATCGGCTTCGGACTGCTCGGACTTGCGACGACCGACTCGCCGCTCGCGCTCATCGTCGCGGCGCTCGCGGTGTACTCGCTGTCGCTGTCACCGATCTTCGTGCTCGCGACGGACCTGATCGTGAGCAGCGCGCCGCCCGAACGCGCCGGCGCCGCGTCAGCGCTGTCGGAGACCGGCTCGGAGCTCGGCGGTGCGCTCGGCATCGCGCTGCTCGGGAGCATCGGCACCGCGGCGTACCGTCACGCGATGACCGCGCGCATGCCGGCCGGCGTACCGTCGCAAATCGCGGACGGCGCGCGGAACACGCTCGGCGAAGCGATGCGGGACGTGAGCGGAATGCGCGGCACCGTCGCCGCGTCGCTGCATCATGTCGCGCAGGGCGCGTTTACCTCGTCGATGAACGTGACTGCGTGGACGTGCGTGATCGTCGCGCTCGCGATCGCCGCCGTGCTGGCGGCGATCGCGCTGCGCCAGGTCACTTACACCCGGGCATCTTGAACGCGCCGATCTTCGTCGAGTAGCTCGTCGCATCCTTCTTGAAGTAGTCGCCGACGTACCAGACGGTGCAGTCGTCGCTCGGGTCGAGCGTGGCCGTCGTGTAATCCTGCCAGCGCAGCGTATTCGTCTGCGCGGCTTCGCCCTCGGCGAGAATCGTTTCGGCGAACGTGAGCTGGCCGAGTGGATCGTTCGGCTGACGGCCGGTGAAGCGCTGGCCCGCGAAGTGGGTCGGGCCGCCGTACGAGTAGCCCATGCCGATGTTGCCGAATTTGTCGATCGTTCCGCTCGCCATCCAGCGATACTGCCCGTCGCCCAGATACGTGCCCTGCTGATAGAGCGAGACGTTACGAGTTTTCTTATCGACGCGGAACTCGTACCAGCGCACGCCGCCTCCGCCCTCCGCCGTGGCGATCGAGTGCGTGGCGAGGATCGACTCGTGACCGTTGACTCGGCGGTAGACGAGTCGCTGCATGATCTTGTCGCCTTGCGAGTCGAGGCCGCGATCGGTTCCCGGCTGCGGCACGCAGTTGGTGAGCTGTCCGCCGCAGAGGTAGGAGTATGGCGCGACCTTGATCGTCGTCGGCCCGTCGATCTTGGTCTTGGATGGATCCTTCCAGTCGACGTGGAACTGCCAGACGTTCACGACGCTGTCCGCGAGCAGCGTATCGAGCTGACGGCCGCCACCGGCGATCATGATGTTTGGCGCGCCTTTCGGCGGCAGCTCCTTCCCATCGATGTCCGCGTTGTTGAAGAAATTCACATTCTCGACGATGATGCACTGCTCGGTCGCCGGCTTCCCGGCGAGCATCGCTTGCCGGTCGGCGACGCACGCGTGCTTCTGCGTCGCGACGGTCGGCGAGATGCGGTTGTCGCTCGTGCTCGTCGGGATGTAGTACCCGTCGGGCCAGATCGCCGGTCGCGGATAATCCGGGAAGTACGGACGCAGGAACTCGTAGCGATAGTATGAGCCGAGTGGATCGGAGGACGTGCTCTCGGCGTAGCACATCGAGTACGGGCCCTGTGGTCCTTGCGCCGCGCCGCGGCCGCGGCCGCGCCCACGATTGGCGCGCCCTGTCGTATCACCCGGCGCCGGTAGAGGCGGCGGCGGTGGAACGAACATCTGCTCAGCTTTGCCCGGCTGGCCCGCGACGCCGGGCACGCTGACGCGCGCGCCGTCCGCTGGACCGAACGGCGTCGGTTGATCGGGACGGACCGGCCCGCGCGAGAAGAGCGGCAGCACGATGAGCCAGCGATCCGCGAGCTGATCGTAGCGCACGACGGCGTCGCCGCTGTTTCGCGCCTCGCAGTTGCCGGTGAAGTTCTTGAAGACGTTGTTGGATGGCACTGGGCCAAAGAGCACCTTGCCCGTAGTGTCGAACAGCTTGCCCTTCTTCGTGAACACCGCGATCCCGCGGCCGTTCACAATTTGCACAATGTGATTCGGCCCCACCGCGAGCGAGTTGTCCGATGGATTGCCGCCGCGGCCGGAGCCGTTCGGTCCCTCGAAGCCGACACCTTCGCCGTCGAAGCTGACGGCGAGCCGAGCGGCGGGTTTGGTGCCGGGCGTCATCTGCTCGACGCCCGCGCTGGCGGGCGATACGCCGGGCTCGGTCGCAGCCTGGATTAGATTTTGCTCATCGGCCCCATCGGGATCCTGCGAACCGGCGGCATCGTCGCGTGGCGGCGACAGCGTGGACAGCGGCGCGGACACGTCGGCCGCGACGGCGGCGTTGCTCGTGACAGGGCCAAAGGTTGGCGCGAGCGGCTGACGCGCCGGTCCGGCCCGATGGGCGCAGGCGCCGGCCACCACGAACGCGGCGGTGGCGACGGCGGCGGATATTCTCACGGTTGACATGATATTAGTATGATCATTCTTGAATGCGAATGCACGGCAGCAGGTGCCGTGGATCGATCACGGACACGCCTAATAAGAGCGCCGGGCGAAGCCCTGCGCAATTCAGGGCAGCGCTCGCGACCAACGGCGCCACGATTCAGAGATGCCCGCCGCGCTCCTCGATCACCCGCAGCGACTCGCGGCTGACGAAAATCTTCGCGTCGTACCGCTCGCCCCAGCCGAGCGGCGTCACGCCGCGATACTCGCGCAGCGGTCCGCCGCCGTGTCCTTCCTCGAGGCGCGCGCGAAGCGACGCGCGCACGTTCGGATCGGCGCCGCGATCGAGCAGGAGCCGCGTGAACGCCGCGTCGTCCGCGCGGCCCTTGCCGTAGTTGACCCAGAAGTTGTGCTGCGACACCACCGTCGAACACAACGCGGTGTAGCCGCCGAATCCGTCGTCGTCGACCGCCGAGCGTACGTCGGGATCCATGCCGCGGTCGAGCAGCCACGCGGCGATCGCCAACTCGTCGAAGTACGCGGCGATGTGCAGGAGCGTGGTCCCGTGCACCGGCGTGCCTTGCGCGGTGTACGGGTCGCGCGAGCACGCCGGCGCCATGGGATAGATCTCCTTAACGTCGAATGTGCGCGTGAGAAGATCCGGGTCGCGCTCGAGATGTGCCTCGAGCAGATCCATGCGCCCGCAATGCAGCGCCATCATTGGCGTGTCCGGCAGCTCGAGCCCGTGCTCGACGTACATCTCGAGAATGCGATGCTTGGCGTCAGGCTTCCGCGAATCGGTGCCGAGCAAGTGCTCCATCGTGTTCGCGCCCACGCCGTGCGCACCGTCGATGCGAAGGCCGAGCGCAAGCAGCGCGGCGGTGCCGGCCACGTTCAAGGTGTACGCGGGACCGGCGAGCGCGCTGGCGTCGATCGGCGGCCGGCCGGCCATGTCGTAGATCATGTTGAGCGTATCGGTCTTGCCGTGCAGCGCCGCCCGGCCCGCGGCGGACAGGAGATCGGTCGCGCCACGCTCGTGCAGCATTCGGATGATCTCGTCGCGGCCAAGGTTCGCCGCGTACGTCAACGGCGGGCCCCAATTGCTCCCGGAGCGAATGAGCACATGCTCATGAATCAACGCCGGATTGGCCGTGACGAGTGCGTGCACCGTGTCGCGATCGTCGCGCCAGATGGCATCGGCGAGCCGCACGGCGTGGACCAGCCGCGTCCAGCTCGACGCCTCATAGCTGCGCGCGAGTACGAGCTGCGCGTCGGCGAGCTTGGCGGTCGCGGGGTCGATCGATTCCGGATGCCGCTCGCGCAATTCGGCGATCGCATCGGGATCGCCGGCGCGGATCGCGCGAAGCAGCTCCTTCGCCTGGCGATGGAGCTGCTCGAGGTCAGGATGGACGGGCAAGCGACGGACGGGCATGACGAGCCTCCTTGATGGAGCCCGTGGTCCGCTGGCGTCGGGCAAAGGAGGTTCGGTATGACGTCCGAACGACTCGCGACTACTCAGGTGGACTCGGTCCTGTCCGCGGACGGGAGGCGCCCTGCACGCCCGTCCTCAAGATAGCGCACAGGCCTACCACCGAAAACCGCTCGAATCATCCACGCTTTGTCAGCACGAAGTGCGTTGCAGCGGCGGTCGGCACATGACTCGTGCACTCGTATCCCAGCGCCTTGAGATCGAGACCGTAGAAGAGATGCTCGCCGGACCCGAGCAGTACCGGCGCGATGGCGACGTGCAGCTCGTCGAGCAGTCGCGCCTCGAGGTACTGCCGGATCGTCGACACGCCGCCGCCGATCTGCACGTCCTTTCCCTCGGCCGCCGCCGTCGCGCGTTCGTACGCGTCGCGGATACCGCCGGTGACGAAATGAAAGACCGTGCCGCCTTCCATCTCGATCGGCGCGCGCGCGTGATGCGTCAGCACGAACACCGGGCCGTGGTATGGCGGGTTCTTCCCCCACCAGCCGCGCCAGGATTCGTCGGGCCACGGACCGCGAACGGGGCCGAACATGTTGCGTCCCATGATGTACGCACCGACGCCTTGTCCAGCACGAGCCGCCATGTCGTCATCGACCCCCGTCGTGCCGGTCTTGCCATTCATGCTCTGGAATGTCTGCGTGGGAAAGAACCATTCGTGCAGCGCCATCCCGCCGACGCCGAGTGGATTCTCGCGGGCCTGGTGGGGCCCGGCGCCGAAGCCGTCGAGCGAGATCGTGAAGTTGTGCGCGCGTACGCGGGTCATGGTGTGCTCCGAAGGTTGCAATGATACTCTAATAATACTCTACTAATCGCGCCTTCCAGCGTCGGCGTGAACGCGTGCTAGCCTCACCGCGGCTTCGTCCCCGCGACAAAGATCCATCCGCGCCCGGCGTCCTCGTCGACCTCGATGCCGGTGAACCCCGCGTCCGCGAACATCGCCCTGTGCTGATCGATATCGAGCACCGCCATCGACGTCCACCGCGCCAGCCGGTCGGCGTACTTGGCGTGCCGGCCGCCGTTGTAGAATTCCGCGATCACCGCCATGCGGCCGCCTGGCTTCAGCACGCGGAACACCTCGCGCATTCCGCCGCTGAGATCCTGCCACCAGAAATGCGTCTCGACAGCGGTGACGAGATCGAACGTGCCGTCGGCGAACGGCAGCTCCGAGACCGACGCCTCCTGAATCTTCACGCGGCCGGCGTCGATGAGCTGCCGATTGACCTTGCGCGCCGTCGCGACGCTCGCGGCCGAGTAGTCAATACCATATACATGGCCGCTCGACGCGAGATCGGCGAGCTTGGCCACCGTCCTCCCGCCGCCGCACCCCGCGTCGAGAATCGTATCGTCCGATCCAATCGAGAGATGCTCGAGCCCCCAATCCGTCAACTTGGAGTGGCGCCGATTCATCGACCAGAGCGTGAACCGGCCGCGCCAACCCGATGGCCGTTGGCACTGACTCAGCACCTTCTTGGGCTGCGCGCCTCGGCGCGTGACGATGATGGGCATGTGTGGCCGTTGAGGATCGGTGCGCGGCTGTCGAGCCGCGACGGGATACATAGGAACACCTACGCAGTCGGTATGATCATCGCTCCCTTTCTAAATCATACTCGGCAGGAGAATTGATGACCTGCGATCGAGAGCGCGGTGGTGACGAGCATCGCGATCTCGACGCGCTGATCGACCAAGCCGGTGAGGCGCCCGAATGCAATCGCTGTGTCGAGCGATTCAACGACGATGCCGACGATGTCCATGCGCTTCACAGTCACATCGCTCGGCGCCGTCCCAGCGGCATGGCGGGAACTGCGGTCGGCTCACCGCGGACGCCGGCGTGGCCGCGCGACGAGCTCGCCACCGCAATTCGGACACGTGTTCTGCATGGCGGCGGCGCACGTCACGCAGAACGTGCATTCGTAACTGCAAATGCGCGCCGGGTCATCGATGGCGAGTGGAGCGTGACACTTCTCACACTGGGAACGCATCTCGAGGGGCATGGACGATCTCCTTCTTAGCGACGCAGTAGCGAAGACTTCGATGCTCGAGCGCCCTGCTCGGCGCAACTGGCAGCGCGGGCAACAACCCGTGCCCGCGGTACGGGCTTCGTCGGGATCGGATGATCGTCCGACTCGGCCACCGCCTCTCCTGCCAAGTTCGCGCCGTGCTGGATGAGCATGACTCGGGTGACGCTGAAGCCGTTGCTCCACAGCAGCGAGATGGAATCCCCGGAACCCCGCCATCTCGGCGTCTCCGGAAAACTCCGGGCGTACGGGTACGCAATGTTTGGCTCGAGGTGTCGGCCGTGCGTCGGCCACGAAGTCGTGTCGAGCCGAATTTGAGTCGGGAGCCGGTGATAACGCTCATTGCTGCCGAGTACGGGGCGCCAGGGGCCGATCTCGAGCTGGTAGCAGCGCGGCACCAGTCGCCGAATCTGTGCGTCACTCCGGCAGGCGACGCCGAACGCGCCGACGGCGGCGATAGCAAGACTCGTTGCCAGTTTACTCACGCATGACACTCTTCAGTTGATTACGAAAATCGTCATATGCGTGATTCCCGACAAATGCCGTCGCGCCGACGAACGCCAGACTCCGCGCGCGGCGGCCCTATAAGAGTGCTCACGCGATAAGCACCGTCAATCACGCCCTCGATAGCCGCGACGGTCGTCAGATGAGTCGATCGCGGATGATCGCGTACAGCAACCCGATGCCGGTCGCGGCCGCACTCGTCAGCGAGAGGGCGCGGAGGAACAGCCGCCAACGTGTCGGGACATTGAGCCGGGCGACGGTGCCGGCGGCGACCATGAGTAGCAGCGTCCACCAGAACCAATCCATCCGGTGTCCCCGGAACGCCCATGCGAGTGTCGTCGCGAACAGGGCAACGGTGATGCACAAGGAAAACCATGCCGCCCCGGTGGCCGGCTGCGTCGGAACGCGCGTCGCTGACATTCGCCCTCGTGTGGATGCGCCTGCGCCTGAGTCAAGCCGAGCGACGACACGCTCGGCGACCTGCTCTGCGTGCGCCGGGCACGCAACACTGCAGTACTCGCATTCGTCAGCCCGGCCAGTGCGCGATGCGCACGCCGACCGACCAGACCAAGCAACCGAGTGCGGAGCAGCCGACAAGCGCCAAGACGAGCCGGCGCGCGCGAGTGAGGGTATGGCCGGCCGGAGGCTGGAGGGCAAACCGCAGGATGAGAAGAAGCCCAAACAGCGGCGCCGCGATCCACGCACGCGTACTAACGATCACGCTGAGGATAGACGCGCTCGTTGCGGCCGCAACACCGACCGTTTCATTGCGTGGCCGAACCGTGAGCATTCTCCCTCCTGTGATGATCATCGCAAGTCAACGCGCGAACTCGCCTGCAAGCGAACCAATATGAGCGAATGCGAAGCGTTTGCCCACTCCGGTTACTCGGTGCCGGCGAGATCCGTGTCCACGACGCGCCCGGTCCCCAACAGCACGGCGGGTTTCGTCATCAGCGGATCGAGCGTCCGCGCCACCACCGGTCCAAGCGCTTCACGAGCGCCCGCCATCGCCTCGGCCGTCGCCCACAGCGTCACTGTCAGGTAACGGCCCTCGCCCACGTTCGCCACGACTGTACCGCGGTAGCCCGGTTGGGCAGCGTGCGCGGCGGTGAACTCCTGATACTCGGCAGTCGAGACCGCATCCTGACCCGGCGCATAATATGTCTCGCGGAATACGGCGTACATCGGTCTCTCCTCCAGCGCGGTGGCAACGTCAGAAAGGTAGCACTCCGATGTGCGATGAGACCGGGCGCGACCGAACGCTTGCTCATTGAGGAATTCATAGAGCGACCTAACGTCCGAGCTCACCTGCGAGGAGATCCCACAAGAGCATCCGGAGGAGGCACATGCAGCTCCGCAGCCTTCATGTCAGTTGGAGCACTCATGCAAACGTACGAACCGTCGGTACCCAAAGCCGAGCAAGGCGGGACAATAGCCGAACAACATCGCCACGGAGAGCCCAAGGAATAGGTAGCGATACTCGGGGCGAAAGAAATCCTCGAACGTGCCGCCGTCCGGTAACGGCGCTCCGGCGGCCGCGGCGGTGCGCTTCATGACGACGAACAACGCGGAGGCGCCGCAGGTCCACACCGCTTGAAATGCGCCGATACTCAGGACCGCGCCGCCGAACGCCGTGCGCGCTACGGCGGTGAAATACGGCACCGTGGTGAGCGCGATGATCGGTGCGGCGTCGAGGAGCCAGACCGCCGGATCACTTCGAACCCCGCGGCGTTCGAGGAGCGGCACCAGCGCGAACGGCAGGAGCCAGCGGACGGATTGGTGCATCCTTGCGCGCCACTCCGCGTCGGGGCGTTCGGGCACCGTGAGCGACGCGGCGTCGATCCGCGTGGGCCTTGGCCGGGCGAAGATCAGTGCGACGATCGCGGCAGCGCCGAACCAGGCGACGACAAAGACCAATGGGACGCGGCCGCCGATCGTGGGCAGCTGGTGTACCCAGAGGATCAGTCCGAGCGTGAGAAGCGCCACTGCGCCGGTCTGCTTCATTGCGGTTGGGATTGGAGGCGAGCGAGTAAGAATGCTCGCGCCGCGAGCACGTTGCAATAAACCTTTCGGCAGGCGCGTAGCTCGTGCCGCCCGACTACTCGGGCCGCATCGCGATGAGCGGATCGACCCCTGCCGCGCGCCTCGCCGGTATCCATGCGGCAGCGACGGCAACCACGATGAGGACCATGCAACTCGCGGCGTACGTCATCGCATCCGTCGGTGCAATCTGATAGAGGAGGCCCTGTAGGATTCGACTGCTCACGATTGCGGCGACGAGCCCGATGACCGTGCCGGCGCCAGCCAACACAACGGCGTCGCGTACCACGAGGCGCACGACCTGGCCCGTCTGGGCGCCAAGCGCGAGACGAATGCCGAGCTCGCGCTGGCGCTCGCGCACGGCGTACGCGACGATGCCGTACAGACCCACCATCGCGAGTAAGAGGGCGCACGCCGCGAATCCGCCCACGACCTGGGCGGCGAGTCGTGCGGGCGCTGCCGAGGCGTCGACGGCGTCCTGCATCGGGCGAAGGTCGAAGATCGGCAGCGACTTGTCGATGACGGCGATCTGCTCGCGCGCCGCCCTCATGACGGCACCCGGGTCACGGGCGGACTTGATGAGCACCGTCATATAAAAGATCGGTGCTTGCTCGAACGCGAGATACACGGCGGGCTCCGGCTCGCCAACGAGCCCTTCTGTCTTGGTGTCGCCGACCACGCCGACGATTTCTCCCATGTTCTTCAGCCGCTTGCCGATGGGGTTCTCTCCGCCGAAGTATGCCTTCGCCGCACCGGCGCTGATCACCGCCACGAATCGGCCATCGCTCGCGACGGCGGGGTTGCACCACACCTCGCCCGGCTTCGGGACGCATCGGTCATCGTCGGTGAACTCGCGTCCGCGGAGGACGGGGATGCCAAGCAGCGCGAAATAGCCGGGCGACGCATACTTCACTTCGACCACGTTCGGCCGGTCGGGCGGCGGCGGCGCCTGACCTTCGATGGTGAGAATTCCCCCGTTGATCGCCCACGGGGTGAATGGCACACCATGCCCGAGCGCGACTTGTCGGACGCCGGGCAGCGCGCGCAATCGCTCTACGACCTGGTCGCCGAACGCCTTCACCTCGGCGGGCTTCATGTAGCGCGGACCGACGACGCCGGCACAGGTACTATCAGGACTCCACGCGGTGCCGCACTTCGGCAGCGCGATGTCGAACATGACAACGTGGTCCGTTCGAAAGCCAGGATCGACGTGAACGAGACGTGCGAAGCTGCGCGTCAACAGCACGGCACCGATGAGCAGCGGGACGACGAGCGCGAGCTCGAAGGCGACCATCGCGCGCCGGGTATACGTCGACGATTTGCGCTCGCTGGTGGAGCGGCCGCTCGACTTGAGCGCCTCCACGATGTCCGTGCCGGCGGCCTGCAACGCCGGCGCGAGGCCGAATGCCAAGCCTGCCGCCAGCGTGGCCACGATCGCGAACGCCAGCACGATCCAGTCGATGCTGACGTTCACGAGGAGAGGCACTGCCGCGCTGTGCTGCGCGACGACGATCCGCACGACACCCTCGGCGAGCGCAAGCCCGAGTACTGCGCCAAGCGATGCCAGCGTGAGACTTTCGACGAGCAACTGCGTCGCGATGTGTCGCGCGCCCGCGCCCAGCGCGAGGCGGATTCCGATCTCGCCCGTGCGGCTCGTCGCGCGCACGAGCATGAGCGTTCCGATATTGGCGCATGCGATCAACAGCAGCGCCGCGACGGCACCGAAGAGTACGAGGACGAGCCGGCGCGAATCGCCAACTTGATGGTCGCGCAGTGGTTGTATGTCGTAGTCCAACCCCGTTTCGGCCTCGGGATACGCCGCGCGCAACTGCGCGCCGACAAGACGCGCCTTGCGCCGCGCGTCGTCGAAGCTCACACCGCGCTTGAGCAGCGCGACCGGTCCGTGAAAGACGCGGCTGCCCCGAACATGCGACCAGTGAGGATCCTCGATCGCCGGCCGCCACAGGTCAGCGTCGCTGGGAACGTTGAACGTCGGTGGCGCGACGCCGACGATCGTATAGCGCGTTCCATCGATCGACACGGTGCGACCGACAATTCCGCGGTCGCCGCCGAACTCGCGCCGCCACACGCCGTTACTCAGAACGGTGACTTTCGGCGCGCCCGGATCCGCATCCTCACTCCGTAGTTCGCGGCCGAGCGCCATCCGCGTCCCGAACATCGCGAACCAGTCGCCAGTGACCTCGGCCGCGGTGAGATGAACGGGATCCCCGTTCGCAACGAGTCCGACCTGACTCGTCATCCACGCGCCGACGTCCTCGAATGCGTCGTTGAGCGTTTTCCAATCGGCGAGGTCCGGCGGTGACATCGCGTCGTATGGCCGCGTTCCTCGGTTGACCGTCCACACGAGCCGATCGGCATTCGCGAACGGAAGCGGCGCGAGCAAGACACCGTCGACGATACTGAACATCGCGGTCGTCGCGCCGATGCTGAGCGCGAGTGTGATCACGATGGCGGTCGCGAACCCGGGGCTGCGCCGCAGTGAGCGGAAGGCAAGACCTATTGGTCGCATGTCGTTGGGACACTCGATCAGTCGATGACCCCGACCGTCGCAGCTTCAAGGCGAATACCACCGAGCGGTGGCGACCGAACCCGCTCTCTTGTTGTTCGGTCTTCCCCCACCGACTGGTCCGATCTCTGCACGGAAGCGGCCGCAGCCTCACCCTGGGAAAATGGTGAAAAGCTTTCGCGCGATCGTGTTAGAGACAGGCGTAGTGGGTGGGATCGCCTTCGTGATTGCCACCTATTCTCCGGAGCCACTGCCTTCGTCGGCATCTCGATTGTCGCGAGCCTCAGAGTGCATTTCATGCACCTGCGTTGGGATCAGACAGGCCAATCAGGTCTGATCGCTGCCGCATCCCTGTTCGCGTTCGCAATGATCGGGGTCGTCGATTTTCTTTGCGCGCTGGTTGGCGGATTGCTGGTGCTGCCTGTGCGATACTTTCAGCTGCGCCGCGCAAATGCCTAACGCGCGACACGATAGCCGAACGTGATGAGTTGACGTACCTGCGTCACGAAGCCGCGCGCAACCGTTAGCTCTCCTGTTCTGTGCAACGACTGTCATGCTGCCGGCGACGAAGAGTCAGGCAAGCACGATTCAATCGCGGCGAGTTGACGGCCTAGTCGCGCCAACTGGTCCGAGCTCAAAGAGGCCAGGGCTCCTACCGCGTCCTCGGCGATGATTGACGCGAGCGACTGATGAAACGTCGTGCGGCTGCCGACAACGACAGCGGCCTCGCCAAATGGATCGGCGGTGAGATCAATCACGACTCCGCCGATTTCCAGCCAGAAGTGGCGTGCGCGCGACTCGGTCCCAGGCAGGATGCCGCTGACCAGCTCTGCTCGGCCGAAGGCAGCACCAGGACCGCGCGCGAGGTGTTGGGCGAATAAGCGGCTCGTCATGCGACAAGCACCGTCAGGAAAGTAGGGCAATGCGCCTGGCAACCGTTGGGCACGGGCACGCTCGATCGCGCCGCGAAAATCGGCGGCCATCGTTCGGAGTTCTCGGAGTTGTGTCTCGTCCATCGGCAAGTCTGGTCGCGATTGGTGTGGCGGGATCGTATCCAGCTCTCGGTTGATCTTGCGAGCATTCTGATCGCGGCGCCAGCTCGATGGAGCCTGGCGTAGCCGCCGAACCGGGCGGCGCCACGCAGGAGAGGGTGTATGCGAACCGGATCGATGTGGCCACAGCGGAATCGGCTATCGCTGCGCGGCCAAACGGTGGACGCGACGAACTGTTCCAGGGTGCCCGGCATGGATCGCGTTCTCTCGTTCGCGCTGATTCTGCACACTTTGCGCGAACGAGACGAGCCTGGAGTCCGATCTTCACACGACGGCGCTCACGCCCGCTCAACCCTTCAGACAGTTGTTAACATCCTGGTAAAGCGAGCACACCGCAGATCGCCCGACTGCTTCACGCCCGCGAGGCGGTGCCTCGCGGAGATGCTCGCTTACTTCTGCTCGTACCTGCTGCCGCTTTCGCCTGCACACCACTACGTCGAGGGCGCTGCCGCGGGGAGACGGCTTTGCTAATCGTTCGTAGCCGCCCCGTCGCGGGCATTGGCGCGCGTGCGAGGCCGGCCGCCGCAGCCAAGAGCCGTTCGATCTCGGGCGTGGATACGTCCGCAGGCGTAACCAGCCGCACAAACCGTCCTTGGCGACCCGCCCCTTGGAGTACCCCGTCCGGATCGGCGAGGCGAGCCCCTTGCATGAAGTACAGGTTCACCCCCGATGCGTACACGGCCAACGAGACGATCACGTCCGAGGCGCGCTCCGTCGGACCCCACCCAATCGCGAGCGCGTTGTAGTTGTCGTAGACGAGTTCCATTCCCGTATGAAACCGCGTGCGCAACACGCGGCGCGTCGCACGAACGAGGCGCGCAATCTCGGGATCAAACTTCGCGATGAAGGTCGCGAGCTGTTTGCTCGGTGCGTCACGGCTCAATCAGCCTCGTGGCGGTACGCATCAATCGACGACCAGATGTTGCAGAGGAGCCCGAGAACCATCGCGCGACGGCCGTGAAGTCCGAAGGACGCGGCCATGTAACTGGCCACCGTTCCGAACTGCAGTACAGCGCTACGAACGCGGCCTTGGGCGAGTTGCCCGAGTCCTGGGATCAGCGCACTAAAGTAAGCGTGCTCCAGCCTCTGCTGGCGGCGGTCACGCACCTCCATTCGAATACGCTTACCGTCCATTGAGACCTCTAATCCACCGAACGCTCGAGCTCAGCTGCCGGCGGCCCAAATAGAAGCACTGTCGGGAGCCGGCGCAATTCCGCGAGACACTCGTCTGCTGGTCCGCGTCAGAGTCTACGATGCCGGGTGGGACCGTCGGCGTCTAGCGACGGCACCCGTTGCTGATCGCAGCCGCCGCGCGCTCCGCGTCTGCTCGATCGAGACCTCCGATCCGATATCCGTTGCCAACGATCGCCCCGGCGATTCGAGGCGTGCCATAGACCTTTCCGTCGACGAGAAGGGCGAGCTTTCTGCCGACGTGCTGCTTGCTGAATTCATGAACGCGCTTGGCCGCATCGTCGGTCACCGTGAAGTTGAGAAACCATTCGCCCCCGGTCTGGGACGCCGTGGCGCCGGTGATATCGCCGGTCGCGACGAGGGGAGTCCGAGACATCACGACTGTCGACGTGTCGTTCAGCGTTGCGGTCTTGGTGGAATCCGTCTGCGTGTCCGCGACCACGCTCATCTCGATGTCGGGGCATCGCACGGCTGCCTCATGGCGCGTGACGCACGCGACCGATAGACAGAGCACCAGCGACAACAGCGACAGCAGCGTGTGAGCGATTGCAAAAGGCGGCTTGCGGTCCATGCGGGCGTTCACGCAAGACCGTGTACGAAATGATGCGTACATGGGAAGCTCCAGTCTGAGAGATCGGACGTGAGAGATTCACTGCCGCGAGGTGTTCGCGGGCAGTGCGATGCGCGGCACGCGAGTGCCGGCGATCGTTCGTCTGACTTCAGGCCTGGAACGGAGGGGGTCGGGCGGCTTGGCCGGTCGTGCGCTCGCACGAGCACCACGACGAGGAATCGCGAGTCGGCGCCGGCGAGGACTGAACCTGGCGGTCGGGCAAGCCCGCTTCGGATGCCAACAGCGCCGGCCGCGCCGTATCGACATCCTTCCCCACGGACGTCGTCGGGAGCGCCGCACTGAAGCTCGCCGCCGCGATAATGCGGTGGGAGCCGCGATGCCGATGCACCGAGACACGCGCGCCTCCGTTCGTGCCGCTCCCGAGGAGCAACGCGAACGCCGTAGAGAGCAGGCGTATCAGGGCACGAGCAGAGGGCGTCGACATGTCAGCGATTGCGCGTTGACCAACTGCTCGAACGTACGTGGATCAGTACCAGCGATCAAGCGCCGGCTAGCGAACGATGGCGCGCGACGGATGACGATCCGTGACGCAGCCGACGGTGAGCGATGACGCGTGCGGGCGCGGCCGTCAGCTCGGGTTCTTCCTCGTGGGCTTCGGCAACAGCGCAAGCAGAAACCTCGTGAACCAACCCGATCGCTCACCAACGCCCAAGTTCAGCTGCAAAGGGATATATAAGAATGCTCACGCAGTGAGCACCGTGAGTATCCCTTTGGCAGCTGCCACGCTCCTTAGGCAGTACGTGCGTACAAAGCGACCAGGTAGGACACGGTCCCGAGCACGAGTCCGAAGGCGATGAGTCCGAGGCCCCACTGCGGCACGGCGGATCGCTCGATCTCGGGCGCGGTATGCCCACCCCGACCATCCGGAAAGATTGGCGGTAGGCGCTTGGTGACGAAGGTGTAGATCCCCGCCGCGACGCTCATCAGGCTCGAGCCTACTAGGATGAACGAGACCAAGACGACCTCGAAAGGATGGGTGTTGCCTACGTCCGAGTTCAGCTGCAAGGGGATGTATAAGAGTGCTCACGCAGCGAGCACCGTCAATAGCCCTTGTCAACTTCACCGTTCGTTAGCGCGCAGCCTCCGCGATCTCTCCGGTCGGCCCGTCGATCGCGCGATGCATCCGCGCGAACGGCGCGGTGACCCCGCCCGGCAAGTCTGCCACGATGCGCTCGGCGACGGCAAACCCGAGCGCAGCATACAGCGGCTCGCCCGGACGCGTCGCCATTAACTCGAACTCTCGGAAGCCGGCATCCCATGCCGCCCTCGCACACGCCGCATAGAGACGGCGTGCCAAGCCCTGACGCGCCCAACGCGGGTGAACAAAGAATGCGCGAATGCGCGCCGCCTCTACACCCGGAACAAGTCGACGATCCTGGCCGGACTTCATCTGGTCGCCGCCGTACAACGTGTGACGTGCACTCCAGCCACCGGCGGCGGCCGGCCCCTCCGCGCCATCGATCACGAAATAGGTGCCGTCGGTGATGAGTTGGCTGTCAACGCCGAACACGTGCGCGATCAAGGCGTCGATCTGCTCGGGTGAGTAGAGGCCCGTACTCAACGTGCGGGCCGAAATGTCGATCAGCACCCTGAGGGCCGGAATATCGTTGACAGTCGCAAGGCGAAGATTCACGGATGCGCTGTAAGGATTCATATCAGTGTGACGCCGAATGGCGCCATGTTCAACAGCCATCGTTTGGCACCTTCAGCGTACGCCGGCACTCCAGCGAGCCAGTAGGAGTTCCGGTGCTTTCCGGTCCGGGAAGACAACCTCGTCGAAGCGTCGGCCCGCATGACACGGCGTCCCGGCGAGCCGCGCTTCGACGAATGCAAGCGTCGTCTCATCCCACGGCCCGCGGTTCACATAGAACGGAACCGCCTTGGCAAAGTCGACCATGATGCCGACAACGGAACGATCGATCGTCGGTGCCACGAGTACCGGCGACATCGCATCGACCTCGGCTCGCGCGAGCGTGGGCGCCACGCCGAGGCGCCGTAGGCGCGCGGCTACCACGTCCGGCAACCGCTCGGCGAAGCTGCGGACGGCTCGTGCCGGAAGCAACATGGGAAGCAGTCCGCGCGCACTCACCAAGAGCAACAAGGGACGTCGGTCGACGGTGAGGCGGTTGACGTACCAGTCGCCGAGCGCCGTGTCAGACGGCGCCAATGGCGAGCCGGAAATCGGTAAGGCACCGGCAAGTTTCTGCGTACGGCGAAGCACGACCATAGGTGCGCGCGTGTCTGGCAACGGCCCAGCTAAGAACCGGTCTCAAAATTCAGGATGATTGTTGGTGCGCGATGAGCGCGGACGCAAGGTATACAAGCGCGAGATAGTTGCGCGCTTTCACCTCCCAGCGGATCAGCAGGGCGCGGAAGCGATTGTGCCAACTGTTCG
>JAICWO010000027.1 GCA_025934775.1 Gemmatimonadaceae bacterium
GCTGGCGTCTGGAGGGACCACGGCGTTCGGGATCGCGAACGAGGTGGTCCCGGCCTCGAACGGAAGATCGCCGAGTATCGCGGCGGGCGTGTCGGCGGGAAAGACGGGCGTCCAGGGCGCGACGTGCGGCACGGTTCACTCGCTCGGGCGGGGGGAGCGGCGGGGCGTCGCGTCGTCGCGGCGAACGTCGATTCAGCGGACGCTCGCGCTAAAACTTTAATTACAAACTGTCATTTGCGCCAGATGCTGGCGGCACGAACTGTCGTCCCCGGCGGACAGGACGTCGCGCGGCCGCGCTCGGGGAGCCGCAGCGCTCCGAGCGACGAGGTAATTCTGACATTGTTCGTGTCAGAATTGGCATCCGATCGCGCTCCCCGACACTGCTCCCCTGCGCGCGGGAATCGGGTCCGGGATGCGCCGCAACCATGCCGGCGCGGTACACGAACGCTCGTATCATGAGCGCATGCCCTACTCCGATCCCATCCCCGAGCTCAAACGCCAACTCGGCGCCGCGATCGCGCCGCTCGTCACCGGCTGGAACGCCGACGATATCGGCGCGTTCATCGGCACCGACCGCGCGCGCATCTCGGAGCTCCGCCGCGGCAAGCTCGATCGCTTCTCGCTCGAGACGCTGATCCGCTATCTCGACCGCCTGCGCCGCACGGTGGAGCTCCGAGTCGTAGTCCGCGCGATCCCCGCGCCGACCGCGACACCGGCCCGCGCGCGTGGCGGAAGCTCGCGCGCGCTGCGGCCGCCGGCGGCGTCCGACACATCAGTGACGCCCGAGATACGCAACCCGGCCGCACGCGCGCAGGGGCGGGACGTCGCGCAGCGCGAGCGGATGGCAACACTGACACGAACAGTGTCAGTGTTGCCTCGTCGCGCGGAGTGACGTCCCGCCCCGAGCACGCCCCGAGCACGCCCCGAGCACGCCCCGAGCACGCCCAAGGCCCGGCGTGGGGAGCTACGGCTGCACGCTCCCGCCGAGCCGGCGCGCGAGCTGATCGAGAAACGCGAGCCCGGCGTAGTACGACGTGACGCGCAACTTCTCATCCCGCCCGTGCGCGTTCGTCTCCCCCGGCAGCGAGAACAACCCGCTCACGCCGTACGACCGAATCCCCGCCTCCCGCAGCCAGTGGCTGTCCGTCGCGCCCGTCGACATCGTCGGAATCACCGGGATCTCGCCCCACATCGTGTGGGTGATCTCCGTGACCGCGCGCATGAGCTGCGGATCGACGTCAGGCGTCGTCGTCGGAAATTGCGGGCCGTCGCCGCCTTTCTGCGTCAGCGAGAGCTTCACGCCCGTATCCGCGATCACACGCTCGAGCGTCGAGCGCACCGTCGCGAGCGTCGTCGTGGGTACCATCCGGCAGTTGATGTTCGCCGTCGCGCTCTGCGGCAGCGCATTGTACGCGTGGCCGCCCGCGAGCCGGGTGGCAACGCACGTCGTGCGCAGCATCGAGTTGTAGCCGGGATTGCGCGACAGCAGCGCGGCCGCCGCGGAGTCGTTCGGGTTGGCGAGCACCGCCCGCATCGCCGCGCCGACGTCCGGCGACTCGACCTTGGAGGTTTGCTCGAGGAAGCCGCGCGTGGTCGCGTTGAGCTCGACGGGGAACGTGTAGTGCGCGATGCGCTGCAGCGCGCCCGCGAGCTCGTAGATCGCGTTGTCCGGCCGCGGCACGCTCGAATGGCCGCCGGGGTTCGTCGCCGTGATCGTGAAGTCGACGTACACTTTCTCGGCGGCCTGGATCGACTGCAGCAGCGGGTGCACGTCGTCGCCCGTTCCGCGCAGCGCGCCGCCGCCGCCTTCGTTGATCGCGAACTGGGCGTCGATGAGATTCTTGTGATTCTGCACGAGCCAGCGCGCGCCGTCGGAGTCGCCGCTCTCTTCGTCCGCGGTGAGCGCGAGCACGATGTCGCGCTGCGGGCGCCAGCCTTCCTGCTTCCAGCCGATCATGTTGGCGACGAAGATCGACGCCATCGCCTTGTCGTCGCTGGTCCCGCGGCCGAGGAAGTAGCCGTTCTCCTCGTGCAGCGTGAACGGGTCGCGCGGCCAGTCGCTGCGGAGGGCGGCCACGACGTCCAGATGCGCGAGGAGGAGGAGCGGCTTCGCCGACCCGGGATTCGTGCCGTGATACCGCACGACGAGGTTGCCCTTGGTCGGGTGGCCGGCGGGGATGAGTACTTTGACATCAGAATCCGCGAAACCCGCCGCCCGGAATCGCGCCGCCATGGCTTCGGCCGCCTTCGTGACCGATCCGACCGAGTCGACGGTGTTGATCGAGATCAGCTCCGAGTAGATCTCGCGCGCGAGCTGCTGGTGCGCGGTGAGCGCGCTGCCCGACTGCTGCTGGGCGTGAAGCGACGTCGCGGCGATCGCGGCGCAGGCTGAGACGATGAGAGTGCGGCGCATCAGTGATGAGGCTCGGGGTGAGCCGATATTCTGCGTCGCGGCACGACGGGCCGGTAGGGCTCCGCGCGCCCTGCAGCTCTCGGCTACGCCGACGCGGCGGCCGGCACCGGTCCCGCCGGGACGAGCTCCCGCCGTACGAGATCCACCCGCAGGTTGAGTCCCTCGGGGCCGTACGCGCCCAAGAGGATGCGATCGCCGTCTCCGTCGGCCGTCTCGAAGCGATCGATCCGCGTCGGCGCGATTCCAAGATCGATCAGAATCGCCGTCGGAACCCAGTTGTACTCGGCCCCGGTATCGACCATCACATCCTCGAGCCGGCGCCGACGGCTCGGATTTGTCAGCGACGCGATCTCGATCGTCGTGCGAAGGCCGCCTCCGCGCTCCACGACGCACCATTCGATCCGTGGAATGTACAGGACATTGCGCGAATCGCCCGCAACGAAATCGCCCTTCCCCGTGTCCAACCTGCGTTGCCCACCGCCCAACGAGGAGCGCTCCGCATGGCGATCACCGACTGGCTTCGGCGGGACCTGCGCTACACCCTTCGCGGCCTGCGTGCAAAGCCGGGTTTCACCGCCGGCATCGTCATCACGCTCGCGCTGGGCATCGGGGCGAACGCGGCGATGTTCAGCATCGTCGATCGCATGCTCTTCCGCCCGCCGCCGATGCTGCGCGATCCGGCGATGGTGCACCACATCTACTACTACCTCACCTACCGCGGCCGGTCGGATCCGCGCGGGAACGTGCAGTACGCGCGCTACCGCGATCTCTCGTCGCTCACCCACTCCTTCTCCCAGACCGCGCAGTACACCCGCCGTGACATCGCCGTCGGTGTCGGCGAGTCCGCGCGCGAGATGTCGATTGGCGTCGTGAGCGCGAGCTTCTTCGGCTTCTTCGACGCACCGCCGGTGATCGGCCGGTATTTCGCGGCCGCGGAAGATTCCATCTCCAACCCGCAGGCGGTCGCGGTGTTGAGCCACGCGTTCTGGAGCGAACGGTTCGGTAAACGACGAGATGCGATCGGAAGCAAGATCCAGATCGGCCCGTCCATCTACACCGTGATCGGCGTGGCGCCCGCCGGCTTCGTGGGACTCTGGGCCGATCGCCCGCCGGCGGCGTACATCCCGATCACGCACTACGCCGCCGAGCAGGCGGCCGGATTCAGTTGGCTGAAGAAGGGCCAGCTCTGGTGGGGCACGTACAGCTGGACGTGGAGCGCGATGATGGCGCGCCGCGCGCCGGGCGTCACGATCGCGCAGGCGAACGCGGATCTCACCAACGCGATGCGTCAGAGCTATCTGCGGCAGCTCGTCGAACAGAAGGGCGCGACGCCGATCGAGCGGGCGAAGCCGCGCGCAATCGTCGCATCGATTCTCTCCGAGCGCGGGCCCAACGAATCGAGCGTCGCGAAAGTCGCCACATGGGTCGCCGGCGTCGCCGTGCTCGTGCTGCTCATCGCGTGCGCGAACGTCGCCAACCTGCTGCTCGCGCGCGCGATTCGCCGCCGTCGCGAAGTGGCCGTTCGCCTCGCCCTCGGCGTGAGCCGCGGCCGGTTGTTTTCGCAATTACTCATGGAGAGCGTCGTGCTCGCGCTCGCGGGAGGCGTCGCGGGTCTCGTCGTCGCACAGTGGGGCGGATCGACGCTGCGCGCCGTGCTGCTCGACAAAGCGGCGTCCGCACCCGTCCTCACCGACCCGCGCACGATCCTCTTTGCCGGCGGTGCGGCGCTGGTCGTGGGACTGCTCGCCGGCCTCGCGCCGCTCGCGCAGGCGTCGCGGGCGAACGCCAATCTCGTGGACGACCTCAAGTCGGGCGCGCGCGAAGGCAATGCGCGCTCGCGCCTTCGCGCCGCGCTGCTCGTCGTGCAGGCGGCGCTCTCCGTCGTGCTCCTCGTCGGCGCCGGGCTGTTCGTCCGCAGCTTGAACAACGTTCGCTCCGTGCGGCTCGGCTACGACGTGGCGCCCGTGATGCTCGTCGATCTCAACATGCGCGGCGAAACGCTCGACAGCACGCACACCGATCAGCTCATGCATCGGCTGCTCGAGACCGTGAAGAGCGTTCCCGGCGTGACGAACGCGAGCTTCAATCGCGCCATCCCGTTCTGGAGCTCGATGAGCAGATCGTTATTCGTCGCCGGGATCGACACGGTGGAGCGACTCGGCGAGTTCGACTTCAACCCGGTGAGCCCAGAGTACTTCAAGACGTTCGGCACGCGGCTCGTGCGCGGACGCGGCTTCACGGATCTGGACAACGCGAACGCGCCGCGGGTCGCGATCGTCAGTCGAGCGATGGCGCAGGTGCTGTGGCCCGGCCGCGAGGCCGTCGGTCAGTGCATGCGCATCAACGCGGACACGATGCCGTGCACGACGATCGTCGGAATCGCCGAAGACATTCGCTCGCGGCGCATCAGCGGCGACTCGGCGCAGTTCATGTACTATCTGCCCGCCGCACAGTACAACGGCGCCGGCGGTCTCATGGTCCGCACCGCCGGCCCTGCGACGCACTACCTCGAGGCGGTGCGCCGCCGTCTCCAGCGTGAGATGCCGGGCGCATCGTACATCACTACCACGCCGTTCAGCGACGTGATCGGCGGCGAGACGCAGTCGTGGGAGCTCGGCGCGACGATGTTCGCGGTCTTCGGGGTGCTCGCGCTCGTGCTCGCGAGCGTCGGCCTGTACAGTCTCATCGCGTACAACGTCGCCGCGCGCACGCACGAGATGGGCGTGCGGGTCGCGCTCGGCGCGCAAGCGCGCGACGTGATTCAGTTGATCGTGCGCGACGGCGTCAAGCTCGGCGGCGCGGGGCTGGTGCTCGGCGCCATCGCCGCGTTCGCGGCGGCGCGCTGGGTCAAGCCGCTGCTGTTCAACGAATCGCCGCACGATCCGCTCGTGCTCGCGTTCGTGACGCTGGCGCTGCTCGCCGTCACGATCGCGGCGAGCTGGATCCCGGCGCGCCGCGCGGCGCGTGTCGACCCGCAGGTGGCGCTGCGAACGGATTAGCGCGGCGGTCCGACGCCTAGCCCTACATCGCCTTGATCTCGTCCGCGGCGCTGAGCACGTAACCGATCTCGCGCGACAGCGCACGCGCTTCCTGCGTCGCGCTCGTGATGCCGCCGAGTGCGGCCTCGAGTCCCGACGAGCGGGCCTTGAGCAAGTCGAGCGTGAGGTTCCGCAGCATCAAGCCCGCGCTCTCGTACTGCTCGAGGAGTCGCCCATGCGACTTCACTAATTCGGCGAGCTTCTCGCGCTGGCGCCGCAGGAGATCGAGACGCCGCTCGCGATCGGCCGAGTCGCCGCTCTGGCGATCGACCTCGTCGATGTGCGCATCGAGCGCGGTGAGACTCTCCGTGCTGAGCTGCGGCTCGAGCCGGCGGAGCGCGGCACTGAGCGAGACGATGCGCGCGAGCAGCGCGTCGGCAGTCGGCTGAACGTCGGGAAGCATGTGCTTCTCGGTGTCGGTCATGCGCGTGATCAGATCGTGCACGGTCTCGCGATCGGAAACGGCCTGACGCAGCACGTGGGTGTACGGATCGTTGACCTCCGACGTGACCGGTTCCACCGCTGCGGCCGATTGCGCGGAGGCAATCACCAGCGCCGCGGGTGTTGGCCGCGGCGCTGGCTCAGGCGGGATGCGGCCGCCAAAGAGAGCGCCAATCGGCATCCCATCGCCCCACGCCCGTCCGATTTGCCCGACGACGCTGAGCCCCATCGGCACGATCGCCCACAAGCACCACCAGTACGGGTGGCGCCCGCCGGCCGTGACATAGTTGACGGCGGCGAGGCCCGCGCTGGTGACGAACCAGCTCGCCATGGCCGTCTTGAGGTGCCGCACCCGTTGCGCCACGGTCTGTTCGCGACCGCGCTTGAGCGCACGCACCTCGGTGCGGAGCGCCCGACCGCGCTTTCCGCGGAGCTCGACGCCGAGCTGCGCGCGAAGCGCGGGATCGCGGAGCCGCTGCACGCTCGTCACGATGTCGGAGATCGCGGTCAACGCCTCCGGCTGGAGCGCCGATGCGTTCGCCGTGCGCCGCGGCTCCGGCAGCGGCGTCACCGGCGCGCCGTCGAGCGCCTCGACCAGCGCGCCGCCGTCGGCGAAGCGGCCGGCCGGCTCCTTTGCCAGAAGTCTCATTATGATACGCTCAAGATCTTCCGGCACGTCGGGCCGCTTGCGGCGGAGCGGCACGGGCGCTTCGGTCACGTGCTTCACCATGATCGCCGGCGTGTTGCCGCCCGTGAACGGCGGCGCCCCGGCGAGCATCTGGTACGCGACCGTGCCGAGCGAATACAGGTCGGCCCGCCCGTCGATCTCCCGGTCGCCCGCGCACTGTTCCGGCGACATGTACGCGGGCGTGCCGATCGCCACGCCGGTGGCGGTGAGCCGCGTGCCGCCGGAGTCGTCGTCGCTCGCCGCGCGCGCGATGCCGAAGTCCGTGACCATCGCCCGCCCCGACGCGCGGTCGAGCAGGATGTTGTCCGGCTTGATGTCGCGGTGGACCACGCCGCGCGCGTGCGCATACGCGAGCGCGTCGGCCACCTCGCGCAGAATGCGCCGCGTCTCCTCGACCGAGCACACGCCGGACTCCCGGAGCCGTTCGCCGACGCTGCCACCGTCGACCAGGCCCATCACGAAGTACACGAGCCCGTCCCGCTCGTCGACCGAGTAGATCGGAACGATGTTCGGGTGGCTGAGCCGCGCCGCCATCTCCGCTTCGCGCAAAAAGCGCGTCTTGATGTCCGTGCGGAACGTCAGCTCGGGCGGCAGCAGCTTGACCGCGACGCCGCGCTTGAGGCGCGTGTCGCGCGCGCGGTAGACGATCGCCATGCCGCCGCGCCCGATCTCGCCTTCGAGATCGTAGGCGGGCGCGAGTGCGGCGGCGAGGCGGGACTGGAGCTCGGAGTCCATGCTGTAAGATGGACTACGGGCTCCAGCCCCGGAATGTGTCGCGCCGCTATTTCCTCGCCGGCGCCGGCGGTGGAGGGGGCGGCGGATCCCACATCTTCGCGTCGAGCGCATCCAGCGAATTCTGCAGATCGGGCGTCAACTGCAGCCCGCCGACGATCGTCAGATCGACGCCGTACGTCTTCTCGTTCTTGCCGTCGCTGCCGCTGAACGCGAACTCGAAGCCGGCGTCGCTCAATCCACCTTGATCGAACTTGAACAACATGCCCGCTTTGCCGCCGGCACTGAGCATACCGGCGGCTTTCGTCGCGCCTTTGCCCAGCGAGGTGACGGGATCTTCCCAGCCGGTCGGCACCTCGAGTCCTCCGCCCACGAACACGGTGCCCGATCGCGTGATGCGGTTGTACTTGCCTTCGACCGCGACGCCCGCATCAGCCTTGAACTCGATGCCGTCGCATCCGATCACGAGCGCGATCGGGCCGAGTGGAACGGCGGGTAGGTTGGGAAGCGAGCATGGGTCGTCGGCCTTCACCTGCGCCGGATCGACTTTCGGCGGCTCGTCCTTGCCGTCTTTCGGGCCGCACACGAGCGCCCACGACATGAACGCATCGCCCGGCAGCGACATCGCGTCGCCTTGAAGCTGCGCGCCGGCCGCATCGGCGTCGCCGGCGACGTCATTGAGCGACGCGGCGACGAGCCGCGGATCGACCATCTGGCCGATCCACTGGCGAGCATCCTCCGCGTAATCCTGCATCGCCTTGTCCACTCGATTCGCGTGCGCGAACACCGCGGCGCGGGCGACGCTGTACGCGTCCTTCGCCACCGGACCGACGACCGGACACGGATGACTGCCGAATTTCGCCATCGCGTCCTTCCACGCTTGATCGAGCCGCGCGCCTGCCGACGCGTAGTCCTGCGACATCATCGCCGCGCTCTGCGCGACCTGGTAGTACATGAGCGAGCGGCGGCGCGAGAGTCCGATCAGCGCCGCGTCGTGCGACATCGGCACGCGAATGTCGTTCGCGGTCGCCGCGGCGACCCATCGTTGACGCGCGCGCGAGTACGTGGCGCGTTCGCGCGTCGCCGCCGCGTGGTACGCCTGCGCACGGTCGTCGAGACGCTTGCTCTCATTGATGTAGTGCTTGTCCATGAACAGCGGCAGAAATTCCAGGAGCGACCCTGGCAGATTCGGCTTCTCGACGTCGCCGCCCGGCGAGCCGGCGAGCTGCGCTCCGCCGAACGTCATCATCATTGGGCGCTTGGGGGTGTACTCGGACTCCGCCTTCGGGCCGGACACGGGAAGCCCTTCCTCGGCGCGCATCATCCGGATCTCGCGATCTTCGCCGGCGCTGAACCAATCGACTTGCGCGTGCTCCGCCTCCTGGCGCGCGGCGATGCGTTTGGGCGCGTGGCCCTTCGCGCATTTGAGCATCGTCGCGAGGTCGATACGCGCTTGCGCGAGCGCGGGCGCCGCTTCGAGCGCAAGGCGTACGTGATGCTCGGCGAGACTATCCTGTCCGAGACCGGCGTACGCGATGCCGAGGTTGGTGAGCAGCGCGGGCGATCCGGGCGCGACGCGGTTCGCCGCATCGAGAATGAGCCGCGCGTTGCGGAAATCAACCGCCGCGTTGAGCGCGGCGCCGAGGTTGCTCATCGTGTGCGGCGTCGGCGACGCGAGCGATGCGCGCGCGAGGACGAGGACCGCAGCGTTGATCTGCCCGACCATCCACAAGCCGACGCCGTGCGCGTCGGTATTCTGCTTGGCGAGCTTGCTCGCGGCGGCGGGTCCGAGCTTCGCGGTATACGATTTCACGATCGCGTCGAGGGCGGCGATGAGGTCGGCCTTCGTCTCGAGCGGCTTGAACGCCGATGCATCCGGCGTCGTCGCCGGACACGCCGACACGGCGCTGTCCGCCTTCGCCGCCAGCGCGCGTCCCTGCGCGAATGCGGCCGTGCGCATGGAGTCCATCTCCGCTTTGCTGGGCGCGTTGCCCGCAGCGGCGCGCTTCACCATGTCGCTCGACGGCGCGGCGCTGCCCATCCGCTGCGCCATCATCGCCTGCGCGAGCTGTGCGCGTTCGGCGGACGTGAGCTGTTTGCCGCTCATCGCCTTGTTCATGAGCGCTTGTACATTCGGCGACGTGATGCCGGTCGAGGCGACCGCCGCCGTCTTCGCGTACGTGACGACCTTCGCGCTGTCGCCCGCCGAAAGACGCTCACCCTTCATCTGCCTGCGCACGAGCGCTTGGATGTCCGCCGGCGCGGTGGTGAACGGCGGCGAGAGTTGCTGCGCGTGGAGCGCCGATGCACCGAGTACGAGTAGCGCGACGACACGGCTCGCTCGGCACAGAAGAACCCTCGCTGCGCTCGGAATGACGTCGCTGCGGTTGCGCATGTTCACCTCACCAGCGCCGCGAGCGCGGACCAATCGAGGCCATCTCGGATCTTGTCGAACACGCCGGGATACTGCGCGCACCACGGACTCTCACGCGTTCCGCCGCAGTCGAAAGCGATGATCAGCACCTGCACGTCGTTCAGGCGTGTGCGATCGTAGAACGCCGGATTCGCCGCGACGAGGCGAACCGCCGTCGGACCGTCGCCGTTCGCGAACAACGCGCCGGAGACTTTGCCGTCGACAATCGCGTTAGTGTACGCCTGCATGTTGACGATCGCGGGCGCCGCGCGATCGGATGGCGACATCTGCGCGAGCTCGCGTTGGAGCTCGGTCGAGATCGCCGGCGTGCCATCGAGCTGATGAATCATCGCCCGCATCGCGCGCTCGCGCGTCACCGGCACCGTCGGCGGCGCCGTGCGCTTGGTGATCACGATGCACGAGTTGTCGCCGTACATCGGTAGACCGTGCATCGTCGTCGGCGTCACCGCGCTGTAGAACGATCCGTCGGCGTCGCTCCAATCCGTCTTCTCGCCGAACATGCAGCCGATGTTGTTCATGGTCAGACCGAAGCCTTCTCCCTCTCCGCGACCACTGGTGTCGATCGTTCCATCGTCGTTGGTCTCGTGACGAATGAGGAACGCCTCGACCGCACCCGCGACCATCTTGTTCGGGGCGCTCTGGTGCACGTCGACGTTGGCCAGCACCGTGAAGCCGCGCGGCTGCGCGAGAAACGGCTCGCTGCGAAGGACGTTGAGCACTTGATCGATCTTCGCCGCCATCGCCTGGAGCGCCGGCTTGCCGCGCGTGTTGGAGACGACGCGAATCTTCCACGTGCCGATCACGTCGCCGCCTTGACGCGCGGCGCCCTGCGCACCGGCGATCGCCGGCACGCAGAGCGCGCTGAGCATGATGAGCGCGCGGCGCATCAGTTCTTGACCAGCTCGACGCGGCGATTCATCTGCCGGCCCTCGGGCGTCGTGTTCGGCGCCGCCGACTTCGACGCGCCGTATCCTTTCGCGGAGAGACGGCTCGCGTCGATTTGATAATTCGCGACGAGGTAGGCCTTCACCGCCGCGGCGCGACGCTCGCTCAGCGATTGATTCGACGCCGCGTCGCCGACATTGTCGGTGTGGCCCTCGATCGTGAGCTTGAGATCCGGATGCTGCTGCAGCATCTGTCCGATCTCGACCAGCGTCGGCGTCGACTCTCCACGGAGCGCGTCGGCGCCCGTGTCGAACAAGATTCCATGCGTCGCCACGCGGCCCGTCGCGGCAAGCGCGTCGTACAGCTTTCGCGCGCTGGCGGCGACGCGGATGTTCGTGATCAACACCGGATTGTTCTCGTCGCCGGGCAGCCCGAGCCACAGCTCGTTCGAGCGTCCAAGGTTGACGCTCGGCGCGTTCGCGACGCGCTTGTCGTTGACGTACACCTTCACGTGCTTGCCGTCGGCCATCACGCGCGCGTGGAACACCGTGTTGTTCACGTCTTCCGCCGGCGCGGAGATCGACTCCGTGCCCGGCCCCGTTACGCCACTCTCGCTCGGGTTGAACTGGACGTAGCCGATGCCGTTGGTCTTGTCGGGATCGGCGAGATAGAGCTTCACGTATCCGCCCGGCGCGACTTGGATGTCCGCCTCGAACGTGAATCGATCGGGCAGCATCCGGCCGAGCGGGATCTTGACGTACCCCACCGCTGTGCCGCGCATGTAGCGGCCGTCGCTCGCCTGCGCGACTTCATAGTTTCCTGATACGAGCTCCAGCCGCTTCGGAAACTCGCCAACCTCGTCGCGCGTGAAGTCCTCGGCGAAGATCACGCTGTCGCCGGGCACGAAATCGTAGTTCACCCACAGGCCGGTGCCGGGAGGCGGCCCGCTCGACGCCGATGCGGCGGCTGCCGCCGGCGCGCCCGGCGGCTGCGCGTACGGCTGATCCTTGAGCGGATGGCCCTTCGCGTCCGTGACGACGACGGACTTGCCCGCGTCCTGTGCCTTCTTGATGCACGCCTTGTCGGTGGCGACGCAGCGGATCGCACCTTCAATCTTGTCGAGGCCCTTGTCGGCCGCGGAATCCGCTTTTGCGTTGAGGCGATCCTTCGCCTTCTGCTTCACGCGATCGAGGATGCCTTGCGAGTGCACAACGCGCGGCGGCGCGGCGACGGCGACGAGCAGAGCGACGAGCAACGAGGTCGAACGAGACATGCGGCTACTCCACGAAGAGGGTGACATCAGGGTTGGCGTGCGGGCGGCGCACTTGCCGTGAGCTCGACGGGGACGACGTCGGTCGTGTCGATCGCGCCGCGAGGCCCGATCGCGACGACGCGGTAGAAGAGCCGGCGCGATTCGGCGGCGGCTGGCTCGGGCTGGGGATCGATCGCGGTGGTCGGACTCGTGATCCGGCCCGACCCGCATGCCGACGCGGCGCCGACCGCCGTCCATGCTCCGTCTTTGGAAGCGGCGATCAGCGGCTGATACGATCTCGCCCCGTCGCGCGTGGGCCAGCGAAGCGATACCTGGCGACAGGCGTGACCGGAGACCGACGCCGACACGACGGTCGCCGTGAGCCCGGACCGAAACCGATGGTCGGGCGCGCGCTGCGCTTCGGTGCGCTGCGCCGCGCACACGAGGCCGCACAGCGCGATACCGGCGAGTGTTGGCTTGATCATGGCCGCCAACGTAGGCCGCGACCTCACCCGGTCTTCAACAACGTCAACACGCTGGAACTCCTGCACTTGCGTGCACCGCGCGCGCGCTGCAGCGTATGGCCGATGCCGCATCGACTGATCACGCTCGGACGCCTCGCGCTCGTGAACGAGCACGGCGTGGAAGACCAGATCGGCAAGCGCCGGCGGAAGCTCGCGCTATTGGCGACGCTCGCGATGACCAAGCGGCCGGTCAGTCGTGATACGCTCGTCGACCTGTTCTGGGGTGAGCAGCCGGAAGAGCGCGCGCGACATTCGCTCAGCGACGCGCTCTCACACTTGCGCAGGGTACTCGGCAAGGACGCCATCGCGACGCGCCAAGCGGAAATCGCGCTGACGACTGAGGCGGCGCTCCAGGTCGATGCGATCGAGATGCTCACCGCGGCCGCTGCAGGCAATCACACGCGTGTCGTCGAGTTGTACCAAGGCCCGTTTCTCGACGGCGTGTACATACCGGATTCGCCGCGCTTCGAGCATTGGCTGTCGCGCGAGCGCGCTCGGATCGAACGCGCCGCGCGAGATGCGTGCGCCGCTCTCTGCCGCACCGCGGCGAACGAGGAGCGCTGGAACGATCTCGCCGACGTCGCGCGCCGATGGACCGAGCGGGATTCCGAGTCAGCCGAGGCGCAGGAGTTTCTTCGTGAAGCGGAGCTGCGCGCGGCGAGCATCGCTGTCGCGCCGGAGGCTGTCACCCGGAGCGACGCCTCCGTCATCCCGAGCGACGCGAGGGATCTCCCCTCCAGGTCGCGACGCCCGCACGGCGGCGAGGAAAGACGATTCCTCGCTTCGCGCGGAATGACGCGGGTTGCCGCCGCGGCGGTCACGCTCCTCGCCCTCGTCCTCGCCGCCCGCCTCTTCACACGCCGCACGGTGAGCGCCACCGAGTCCGCGCGGCAGGTCGTCGCGATCATCGACTCGCGCACGCCGGCCAACGACTCCTCCGTCGCCTGGCTGCGCGACGGCTTCGCGCAGATGGTCGGCGCGAGCCTCGAGCGCACGCCGACGCTCGAAGTCGTGCCGCAGAGCCGCGTGCATTCTCTGATGGAACGCGTCGCGCCGAGCAGCGGAATCGTCGATGATGCGCGCCTCGCGGACGCGGCGAGGCAGCTCGGCGCACGATGGGGTGTGCGCGCGTCCCTCACGCGAATCGATCAAGCGTACGTCGTTCAGCTCGACGTGCGAGACACCCGCGACGCCTCGAGTCAGGCGTTCACGATCAGCGGAACCAACGTCCTCACCGTCGCGGACGAAGCTGCCGCGCGGGTGCGGAGCATCGCCGACGCGGCCGCGCCAGGCCCACATCTCGCCGACCTCGAGACCGCGAACGTCGACGCCTTCGAGCACTTCGTTCGCGCCACGCAGGCCGCGGACGAAGGACGCTACGCCGATCAGATTCGCGAGCTCGATGCCGCTGTCGCCGCGGACTCGGGCTTCACGAGCGCGATCGTCGCACGGATGCGCATCGCGCGGTATCAGGTCGACACCGTCACGATCGCGCGCTTGTCCGCCGCATACCAGCGCGCCTCGTCGCGCATCACGCGATGGGACGCGCTCGAGCAGGCGCAGTATCTCGCCTTCCACAATGGCGAGCACGCGCGCGCCGAGCAGCTTGCGCGAGAGCTCGTGGCGACCTATCCGCACGATCCGCGCGCGTACGACGTGCTCGCGACGACGCTGTCGCTGCACGGCAAATGGGCGGCGGCGGATTCGGTGCTCGAGCGCGCGCTTCGCCTCGACTCGCTCGCGATGGCCGCGGGCCACGGCCCGTGCGCGCCGTGCTCGAGCTACACCGGCATCATCGAGAACGAATTGATCGTCGGCGACGGCGCCGCGGCGGAGCACGCGGCGCGGCGTTGGCTCGCGCTCCAGCCCGACCTTCCGTCCGCGTGGGCGGAGCTCGCGACGGTGCTCGCGTACGGTGGACGCTTCGATGAAGCGCTCGATGCGGAGCGGCACGCATCGCAGCTCGCCGGCGACGACAGCGAGTACGCGATGCGTCTCGCGCGGATCCTGGTCATGGCGCGCCGGCTCGACGCGGCCGATTCGCTCGTGCGTACCTGGCCCGTCGACGTTCCCGACTACCAGCTCGGCGCGCTCGATCTCGAGTCGGTGATCGAGCGCGAGCGCGGGCAGCACGAGCGCGCCGAACGTACGCTCCGGCGACTGGTCGACGTGTACCACGACGGCGGTCTTCAGCTCGTGCACGCGCAGCAACTCGCGCTCGTCGGCCGCTACGACGAATCACGTCGCGCGTACGAAGCGATGACGCCGCACGTTCCGCTCGTCGAGCCCAGCTCGCCCGTGCAGTCGCTCGCGGGCGATCGCGCGCGGTCGTTCGCCTGGCATCACGCGCTCGAGGCCGACGCGCTCGCCCCGACGCGCGACACGGTACGTCTCGCGGCGCTCGCCGACTCGATCGCGCGCGTCGGCACGCGCAGCTACTTCTCGCGCGACTGGGGACTCGCCGATCACGTTCGCGGCATCATCGCATTGACGAGCGGCCGTCCGCGCGAGGCGGTCGGTGAGCTCGAGCGCGCGCGCTTCGGCGTGGCGGGATGGACGCGCACCAACGCGCTCCTCGCCGACGCGTTCCTCGCCGTCGGGCGGCCGGACAGCGCGGTCGCCGTGCTTCGCGCCGCGTACGAGTCGCCGCCGGATGCGATGGGCCGCTATCTCACGCGCAGCGAGCTCGATTACCGCATGGCGCGCGCGTTCGCGGCGTCGCGCATGTCCGATTCGGCGCGCGTCTACGCGCGCTACGCCGCCGACGCGTGGGCGCACGCCGATGCGCAGCTCGCGGCCAAACGCCGAGAGATGCTCGCGCTGGCTCGCTAGAACACTCCCGGCACGAGCGCCCAGCTCGCGCGCTTGTACTCGCCGTACGCGTCGCCGAACAACTCGTGGAGATGACGCTCCTCGTGGCGGATCTTCCGCGCGTACGCGCCGACGACGAGTGACAGGCCGAGCAGCGCGTGCCACTCGCCGGAGACGAGCGCCGATCCCACCGCCACGCCGAGCCACGCGGTGTAGATCGGATGACGCAGCACGCGGTATGGTCCCGAGCGCACGAGCTGGTGGTCGGCCACCGTGCTGATCGCGCCGCTCCAGTAGCGGCCGAGGTGCCGGCGCGCCCACACACCGAGCAGTCCGCACCCGATCTGAACGGCGAAGCCGGTGACGATGATCGCCGCCGAGCGCGGCACGACGCGGCCGCGCAGGAACGGAATCGGCAGGAGGAGAAGCAGCAGGCCGCCGTTGAGCAAACGCTCATGCACGCGGCGCGACTCGCGCGACTCCGCGCGCACCGGCGTCGCCGCATGGCGTGCCATCGCGCTCCAGTACGCGATGAACGCGATCCAGAGCGCGGCAGAGATCCACATCGGGATGCTCGCGACCGACGGGTGCGATAGGAACACGAGCGCGGCGGTCACGCCCATGACAGCGAGATTGGCGAGCAGCGCGTGCCAGCCAAGCAGCCGGCGCGACCCGACCTGCGCGGCGATGGTGTACACGTGGCCGTCGCCGCCTTTGGAGTCCTGCTCGGGTGGCGTCGGAGAGAGGGTGAACTTGGCCATGGCGATCGACTCGGTGCAGCGGGACGAAAAAGGGGAGTCGAAAATGTGGCGCACGCGGCGACTTGTCAAATATATTTGAATGGTGACAGCCCATACATCGAAACGCCGGCGGCCCGCGCCCGGCGCGCCGCCACTCGCCGCCGAGGTGGCCAAGCTGCGCGCGCTCGCCCATCCCGTCCGCCTCCGGCTCGTCCAGCTTTTCGGCGAATCGGCGCGCACGGTTCGCGAAGCCGCCGACGCGCTCGGCGTCCCACGCACGCGCCTCTATCACCACGTCGCGCTCCTCGACGAGGCCGGGCTCGTGCGCGTCCGGGAGAAGCGCGAGCATCGCGGCGCGACGGAGCACGTGTACGAAGCCGTGCAGCTCACGCCGCGCGCGCATCGGAGCCGCAAGCGCGACCCGATTCGCATCCCGCCGGCGCTGGGCCACGCGGTGATGGAACGCGCGCGCGCGGAGCTCGTCGCGGCGCTCGGCGGACCGTCGGCGGCGTCGGTGCGGCTCGTTCATCTCATCGCCGGCGATCCGGAGTTCGTCGCGGCGGTGCGGCGGCACATTCGGGAGATCGCGCGCGAGGCGAAGCGCGCCGCGAAACGCCGTGACGTGCGGCGGGCCAAAGGCGCGCCCCACCGAAGCACAGAGCGTTGGAGTCTCACCGTCTCGCTCGTGCCGGTCGAGAAGATCTAGACGCCGGCGCCCCCACGCGGCCTAGGGACGAGACGGCGGCGCGCGGTGGACGTGAGGGGTGTTTCCTGGCAAGTTCAAGAGTGCTACTTCCCCTCCATTCATGACAATGCTCCCTCCGTCCCTCCGCCGCGCCGCCGCCGGCCTCCTACTCACGGCCGCCGCCGCACCCATGGTCTTCGCCCAATCGGGCGCACCCATCGATCCGCAACTCTATTCGGGCCTTCGCTGGCGCAACATCGGCCCGTTCCGCGGCGGCCGAACCGCCGCGGTCACCGGCGCCGTCGGCGAGCCGAACGTCTTCTACATCGGTACGCCCGCTGGCGGCGTGTGGAAGACCACCAGCGCCGGCGAGGTCTGGTACCCGATCTTCGATTCGATCAAGAGCGCGAGCTCGGTGGGCTCGGTCGCCGTGGCGCCCTCGGACGCGAACGTCGTGTACGTCGGCATGGGCGACATCATCACCGGCGGCGGCATCAATGAAGGCGACGGCGTCTACAAGTCGATCGACGCCGGCAAGACGTGGACGCACCTCGGCCTCGACGCCACGAAGCAGATCCCGTCGATGTGGGTCGATCCGCACGATGCCAACATCGTGCTCATCACGGCGCAGGGCGACGTGCACCACAAGTCGCGCGACCGCGGCGTGTTCCGCACGACCGACGGCGGCAAGACGTGGACGAACACCCTCTTCGTGAACGACAGCACCGGCGCGCAGAAGATCGCCGTCGCATATGACGATCCTAATGTCATGTATGTGACGACGGTCGCGCACTATCAGGCGCCGCCGGTCCCCGGCCAGACGTTCGCCGGACGCGGGTTCGGCGGCGGACAGAACGGGCCCACCGACACGAAGCTCTTCAAGTCGACCGACGGCGGCGTCACGTGGAAGGAGATCACCGGCGGCGGCTTCCCGCACACGACGGGCAAGATGTGGGTCGCGGTGGCGAACCACACGAATGCGCAGCGCGTGTTCGTGATCGACAATGAAGGCCTGTATCGCTCGGACGACGGCGGCGCGACGTGGCGGCAGATGGACCAGGAAGATCCGCGCGTTCGCAACGGCCAGGGCGGCTACAACTGCGGCGTGTACGTCGACCCGCAGAACCCGGACATCGTCTACACGCTGAACACGGCGAGCTACGTCTCGCACGACGGCGGCAACACCTTCACCGGCTTCAAGGGCGCGCCCGGCGGCGACGATCCGCAGCAGATGTGGATCGATCCGACCAACGGCAAGCGGATCCTCTTCGGCTACGATCAGGGCGCGATCGTCTCGCTCGACGGCGGCCACACGTGGAGCTCCTGGTACAACCAGTCCGACGAGCAGATCTATCACCTCGCGACCGACAACTCGTTCCCGTACTGGGTCTACGGCTCGCAGCAGGACGCCGGCGCGATCCGCGTGCGGTCGCGCGGCAACCTCGGCGAGATCACGCCGCTCGACTGGAACCCGGTGCCCGGCTGGGAGTGGGGCACCGAGACACCGGATCCGCTCGACCCGAACATCATCTACGCGAGCGGCTCGGGGATTCTCAAGATCACCTATCCGAGCGAGGAGTGGATCAGCGTGACGCCGGCGTCGGATCCGTCGCGCCAGCTTCGCGCGACGAGCGACGCGCCGATGCGATTCGCGCCCTGGAATAAGCATATGCTCATTGCCGCGTTCCAGTCGCTCTGGTCGACGACGGACGGCGGCGCGCACTGGGCGGCGCTCTCGCCCGACCTCACCGTCCGTCCGGGCGCGCAGCGGCCCGGCCGCGGCGGCGCGCCGGCCGGCGGTCGCGGCGGCTCGGCGATCCAGTCGCTGTCGCTCTCGAGCGCCAAGGCCGGCGTGATGTGGGCCGGCACGAACAATGGCATCGTGCAGGTGACGCAGGACGGCGGCAAGACGTGGCGCAACGTGGGCGTCAACGACAACATCCCGAACGTCGAGCGCGCCGAGGTATTCTCGATCGAAGCGTCCAACTTCGACCCGGCCGAGGCGTACGCGGTGTACGACCTGTACCGCATCGGCGACTACACGCCGTACGTGTACCGCACGCGCGACTACGGCAAGACGTGGACGCGCGTCACGAACGGGCTCCCCACCGGCCAGGCGGGCGGCAGCTTCGCGCGGTTTGTGCGCAATGACACGCAGCGCAAAGGACTATTGTTCGCTGGCACGGAGAGCGGGATGTACGTCTCGTTCGACGACGGCGACCACTGGCAGTCGCTCCAACAGAATCTGCCGACGACGTCGTACCGCGACGCGGTGATCAAGGACAACGATCTCGTCGTCACGACCTACGGCCGCGGGCTGTGGATCCTCGACGACATCTCGCCGCTCCGGCAGGTGAGCGCGCAGCTCGCGAGCGCGCCGGCGCACCTGTTCAAACCGGGCGATGCCTACCGCATTCGCCGCAACGTCGGCGCGGACACGCCGTTCCCGCCCGAAGTGCCGCACGCGCAGAATCCCGCTCCGGGCGCGATCGTCGACTATTTCCTGGCGAGCGCGCCGTCGAGCGACATCACGCTCGACGTCCTCGATGCCGCGGGCAACGTGGTGCGGCACATGACGAGCGCGCCCGGCACGCCCGTCGCCGAAGCGAAGTACCCGCCGGAGCCGAACTTCTGGCTCGCACCGCCGTTCTCGCTGCCCAAGGACGTGGGCGAAAATCGCACGAACTGGGACCTCCGGTACGACTCACCGCTGTCGTTCACGCACTCCTTCGAGATCAACGCGAACCCGGGCGAAACGCCGCCGTCGCCGGAAGGCCCGCTCGTGCTGCCGGGCACGTACACGCTCAAGCTCACGGTGAATGGAAAGTCGTATACGCAAACTGTGAACGTGAAGGCCGACCCGCGCTCGCCGGCCACGGCCACGGCGCTCGCCGCGCAGCACGCGCTGCAGATGAAGCTGCTCCAGGGCGCGAACGCCGCGTACCAGGGCCACGAGATGGCGACGCAGCTCCGTGAAGCGCTCCACGGCAACACCGACACGCGCGTGGTTGGCATGCTCGCGCAGATCGACACGATCGCCGGGCTCGACGCGCAGCGCGGCCGCGGCCGCGGCTTCGGCCCACCGGCTCGGCCGAGCTTCACGTCGGTGAACGGCGCGATGGTGCGCCAGATCAACGCGCTCGAGAACGGCGACTTTGCCCCCAACGCCGCGATGATCGCGGCCTACACGCAGTCGTGCAAAGAGTTGGCGGCGGTGGCGGCGGCGTGGGGCAAGGTGGCGGGAATGGATCTGGCGAAGGGGCACGTGAATGGAGTGCTGAAAGTGCCGAGCTGCGCGCCGTAACGACGCCTCGTTTCGGTGCGCTGGTCGCTGTCGTTCTGCGTTGTGCGTATTCCGTTTTCCGTTGCACCGTCGAATTGGAATTCACGAGCGGGCGCTCGGATAACGGATAACTCATAACGGAAGACGACAGCGACCGGTGCATCGAAGCCAAAACGCCATGCGCCTCCTTATCGCATTCTTCCTCCTCACCTACGCGATCACCTGGTCCGCGCTCTACTTCGTCATTCACGGGACCTACCTTCCCGGCCTGACGATTCTCCTCGGCACCTTCGCGCCGGCGATCGTCGCGATCGGGCTCACGTATCGCGCTGACGGCCGCGCCGGACTCGCGAGCTTGCTCCGGCGCATGCTCATCTGGAACGTGCCGGCGCGCTGGTATCTGTTCGCGGTCGCGTTCATGCCGGCGACCAAGCTGCTCGTCGCCCTGTTGTATCGCCTCGGCTACGGCCGTTGGGCGGCGTTCGGCCACGACGCGTGGTACATCATCGCGATCGTCACGGTCACGTCCACGATCCCGCAGGCGGGTGAGGAGATCGGCTGGCGCGGGTTCGCGCTGCCGCGCATGGCCGAGCGTATCGGACTCGGGCCGGCGAGCATCGTCCTCGGCGTGCTCTGGGCGGGATGGCACCTGCCGTTCTTTTTCGTGCACGGCGTCGACAAGTCCGGACAATCGTTTTCGCTGTACGTGCTCGAGCTGACGGCGCTCTCCGCGCTCCTGGCGTTCATGTATGTGCGAACGGGAGGAAGCCTGCTCCTCACGATGCTCATGCACTCGGCGTTCAATCAATCCATCGGGATCGTCCCATCGACTGTCGAGGGGGCGACGAACCCGTGGGCGTTGAGCACGTCGCCGGTCGCGTGGCTCACGGTCGCGGTGCTCTGGTGCATCGCGTCGTACGTCCTCGTGCGCATGCGAACGCCGGCCCGAGCTAGGCTCGAGCCGGCAGGAGCGTGATCGCGCCCGTCAGCCGACTGCGGCCGCCGCGCCTGATTCTTCGCGCCGCTTCCGGCTCAACACACCCGCCGAGGCGAGCGCGATCAGCACGCCAACCGGCAGCGGCTCGAGCAGGGTGAGCCCGGCGTTATACAGAGGGTTGTTATACATCTTCTTGAATTTCGCCATGTCGGCGATCTTCTGGTCGATCGCGGCCTGGCTCGCGCCGCTCGCCCGAACCTTGTCGACCTGCTCCCTGCCGTACGAGTCGGCGAAGCCCGTGTCGAAGCCGAAGTAGATGACTTCCCACGTCGCCGTGTAGCAGACGCTGGCGATCGCCATGATCAGCAGACCGATCGACGCCGCCCGGCCAAACCCCACCGAGCCGCCCGCCACCGTGTCGCGGTAGGACCGGATCCCGAAGTAGACGAGCAGGAATGCGGCGACCATCGTCGCGTAGCCGACGACCGCGCTGGCGCCATTGTGCTTCTCGAACGGAACAGTGAGTACCATCATCGCGGAGAGAATACCTCCCGAGATGAGGCCGAACGTCCACACCGTCTTTTTCATGAGATGCGCGCTCCCGACACACGTGGGCGAGGTGGGTGACTCAGTCCTGCGGAACGCCGGCCACGGTACAGGGAGCGCGCGGTTCGCGCGTCACCCGAACGGGTGATTTTTGCGATCGGCGTGGCAAATCACCCGTTCGGGCGATCAATCAGGCGATCAAGCCGGCCTCTTTGGCGATCTGCACAGCCTGCGTCCGGCGCTTGGCGTCCAATTTGTCGAACAGGCGGCGCGAGTGCGTCTTCACCGTGTTCTCACTCACGAACAAACGCTCGGCAATTTCACGATTGCTCAATCCGGCGGCGATCAGGTCGAGAATCTCACGTTCGCGTGGTGTGATTCCGAGCGCCTCGATCCGGGCCGCGTCAGGAACGAAGGCCGCCGGGCGCGGGATGGCGACTTCCTTGATAACGACCGTCTCCTTGGGCTTCGTGATCTTGAGTCCAAGCCAGATGCCGAGGGCGGAGAAGATCGACGCGACCAGGCCGCCATAGATCTCGAGCGAATGCTCGACGACGAGGAATCGGTATTCGATGAGCTTGAGCGCGACGATCAGCGCGCCACCGAGCAGACCGAAGACGAGGACCGTTTTGCGCACGCCGCCAAACATGCGCCATGGCGCTCATGCCCGCCAGCCGAAGCACACGGGAGTCAGTCGGGCCTCAGGTGTCGCTTCGTAACGCGTCGACTGGATTGAGCCGCGCCGCACGCCGCGCGGGCAGGTAGCAGGCCGCGAGCGTGGCCGCGGACAGCACGACGATCGCGAGCGCCATCGCACGCGCATCGAACGGACCCACGGAGGCGAACTCTCGCCGCAGCGCGCCGACGCCGGCGAATGCGGCCGTGATCCCGGCGAGGACTCCCCAGGCCGCCAAGCGTCCGCCGTCGGCAATGACGCTCGCGACGAGCCTCGCGCGCGTCGCGCCGAGCGCCGTACGCACCGCCAGCTCCCGCGTGCGCTGCACCGTGGCTTGTGAGATCACGCCATACAATCCGACGGCGGCGAGCAGCAGCGCGACGATCCCGAACACGCCGATCCAGATGCTCGCCGTGCGCTCCGAGGAGACGCCGCTGTCCACGTGCTCCCGCACGGTCCCGGAGAACCGCGTGAGCTGCGGATCGATGTGCGCCACGAGACTCTCGGCGACCGCGGGCAGCGGTGCCCGGCCATCGCGTCCGCGAACGAGCAGCGCGAGCTGCTGGCCGAGCTCGGCCTGCTGCGTGAACGGGACGTACATCATGGGCGGCGGATCGTTGAGCAATCCGCTGTGCCGCGTGTCCGCCGCGACGCCGACGACCCGCAAGGGAGGGCGCGGCGGCGCGCCGGCACGCGTCACCGGCCATTCGAGATATCTATCTATTGGATTCTCATTCGGCCACAACATCTCGGCCAGGCGGCGGCTCACGACCACCACCGGCGGCGCGTGCTCGTCGTCCCTCGCGGCGAACGGACGGCCGAGCACGATCGGGATCCGCATCACCGCGAACAGGTTCGGGGAGACCGCATCCACGTACGCACGGACGCCGTTGCCGGGCTCGAACTCGCGGCCCTCGAGCGCTCCCGGGGGCGGCGCCTCGCCGCTCCGATACACGGAAACACGGGTCGACCACTCCTCGGGTGGCACCGTGGAGGTGATCGCGGCCGCGCTGAACCTGGGATCGGCCGCCGCCTCCGCGAGCAGCGCGCGATAGAACGTTCGTGATCGCGTGGTGTCATATCCCGACGCGCGTTCATCAGGGTACACGTACGTGAGTCCGCGTGCATCGAAGCCCGGATCGATCGCGAGCACCCGGCGAAACGCGTCGTACACCACGGCCGACGACGCGAGGAGCACCAACGACGCGGCGATCTGCAGCGCGACGAGGAGGCGCTGCCCCATCGGCCGGCGACGCACGGCTCCGCCCGCGCCGTCCTTCATCAGCGCGGCGGGATCCGTTCGCGACACGCGAAGCGCGGGCGCGATCGAGATCAGCACGCTCGTGAGCGCCGTCATGAGAATCATCATCCCGAGCACGCTGCCGTCGAGATGCAAATCCAAACCGCCAGTCTTGGCGACGGTGCCCACGATCGCGGCCGAGCGGACCAGCAGCTGCGCGCCGAATGCGCCAACGAGCGCGGCGGCGATCGCGATTACTGCCCCTTCGATCACCGCACGTCGAACGAGCGACGCGCGGGACGCGCCGAGCGCGATGCGGGTCGCACGCTCTCGGGCGCTCGCCGAGGCGCGCACGAGCAGCAAGCCCGCGACGTTCGCGCACGCGATCACGACGAGCAGCGCCACCGCGATCGCGAGTAGATCGGGCAATCGCGATGCATCCGCGCGCTCGTCGCGCGTCATGCCAGCGCCGGCGAAGACACGAACGCCGCGGCCTTTGTTCGTCGCGTACGTCGCCGCAAGCCGCGCGGCGATCGTCGAGAGATCACGCTGCGCATCGGCGACGGTCGCACCGGGTGCGAGGCGCCCGATCAGTCGGAACCAGCCGTCGCCGCGCGCTCGGAGAATATCATGGCTGTCGATGTGCGCCGCGCGCTGAATCATCGTGACGGGGATCCAGACGTTCATCGCGTGGAGGCGCATCGCGCCGATGAATCCGGGCGGCGCCACGCCGACGACGGTGAACGCCTCGCCGTTCAGGTGAATCGTGGCGCCGATGACGCCCGAGTCGCCCGCGAATCTCGTCTGCCACAGTCCGTATCCGATCACCGCCACGGCGGCGCTGCCCTGCTCGGCGGCGTCACGTGGGCCGAGCAGCCGCCCGAGTGCGGGATGCACACCGAGCACGGAGAAGAAGTCGCCGCTCACGTAGCTGACCCAACTCCGCTCCGCGCTGGCGCCGCCCGCGGTGCGGAGCGCCATGGGAGTGCCGTTGTACGCCGCGAGTCCGGCGAGCGCACGCGTTTGCGCGCGGTAGTCCAGAAAATCCGGGTACCCGAAGTCGTCGAGCGTGGTCGTGGTCTGCACGCGCTCGAGCGTGATCAGGCGCGCGGGCTCGGAGACGCCCGGCAATGGCCGGAGGAGCTCCGCGTCCATGATCGTGAACACCGCCGTCGCGCCGGCGATCCCGATGCCGAGCGTCGCAACCGCGGTCGCGACGAAGCCCGGCGACCGCCGGAGCGAGCGGAGCGCGTGGCGCAGCTCGCGCGCGAGGTCGGCGATCCGCGCGCCCGCCCACGCGTCGCGCGCCGCATCCTTCACCTGCTCCACACCGCCGGTCTCGACGAGCGCGCGCCGCCGCGCGTCGGCGGCGCTCATACCAGATTGCTGATACTCGTTCGTTAACAGCTCGACGTACGCGCCGAGCTCCTCGTCGAGCGCGGCGTCGACGTCGGCGCGGCGAAGGAGATTCCAACGCAGATTCCGCAGCCACGCGGCCGCGCGCACCTCAGTCCGCCTCGAGGGCGGCGCGCATGGCGCCGGCCACGCGCCGCCACTCCGCGGTCTCGTGCGCGAGCTGCTTCCGGCCGGCGGCGGTGAGCTTGTAATACTTGGCCCGCCGATTGTTCTCCGATTCGCCCCACTCGGCGGCGAGCCAGCCGTTCTCCTCGAGGCGGTGCAGCGCGGGAAAGAGGGAGCCCGGCTTCACGACGTAGGCGCCGCGCGTGAGCTGCTCGACGCGTCGCGAGACGCCGAGGCCGTGGAGTGGCTGGAGGGCCAGGGCTTTGAGGATCAGGACGTCGAGCGTTCCCTGCAACAGCGGCGTGTGGCGCGGCATGGCTCCTCATATCGACATTCGATATGAAGAGTGTAGCGGCTCGTATCGGATGTCAATAGGAGCGGGGTGGCGGGAGTGGATCGGCTCGGGTGAAGGATCAACAAGGGGCGGCGCGAACGACGCGAACTGGCGCGAATGGGCGACGTGCGCGACGACCTCATCGAAGCGGAGCTCGCCCGGTCCATCATCGGCGCCTTTTAGACGGTGTACGACCAGTTCGGCTAGGGGCTGGTCGAATCCGCGTACAGCGGCGCACTCGAGCTGGAGCTGAAGGAGCGCGCCCACAGCGCAGTGCGGGAGCTTGCGGTCGCGATCACCTACAAAGGCAGACGCGTTGCCTGGCAGCGACTCGACATGATCGTTGATGACAAAATCATCATCGAAGTCAAGTCCGCCGAGCTCCTCGCGCCGTACGCCAAGCGCCAGCTCCTGAGCTATCTGCGCGCGTCCAAGTACGAGGTCGGACTCCTGCTCCACTGCGGCCCCGAGCCGAGATTCAGCCGGCTCGTCGACACCAACAAATCTCCGTTCGCGCGCGCTCGCGACCGCTCGAGTCGTTCGCGCCCACCCCCGTTATAATCGCTGCCGCGCAACGATGCCTTGCCGGCGAAGCGCCGTTTACGGCCGAACCCCCGACGGCCCCCGTGGCCGCGACGGCACCGGCTCGACCGGGCGACGCGGCTCGGCGCCGCGATGGAACGGCTCGCCGCGGCGCTCTCCCCCGCGATGGATGATCACCGGCACGGGATACCCATACGGGTAGACGGAGTACGGGTACGTCGTGGGATACGTCGACGGGTACATCGGGGCGGGCACGTACACGTTGGTCGTCGTCGGTGCGTAGCAGCCGCCCGGCGGACATGCGTAGAGCGCCGTCTGTGGAACGTAGGTCGGCGTGCTGAGATACACGTCGACATCGTTGTCGGCGCCGTTCGCCGCGGCCGCCTCGCGTCCGCCGAGCATCGCCTGCATCACCGACACGGGGAGGTTCCCGTGCGCGAGCGTGGTCGCTTCGTCGGTGCTGATATAAAAACGCTGATCGCTGGCCAGGATCCAGGACCGCACGACGCCCGAGTCCACGGCGTTGAGCGCGTCCATCACCTCGGGCACCGTGATCTTCGCCGCCGCGGCCGCGCGGGCCGTCGTGATCGCGAGCTGCTCGCGATCGATCGCGCGGAGCGCCGATGCCGGGACGCTCTCCGGCGCCGGCACTTCGTGAAGGCGCTCGGCGGAGACGATCGATCCATCGCCGGAGCGCACCTCCGTCACACGCAGCCACTCACCGCGCGGCGTGAACGCGTAGATCGATTCCGAGCTTCCCTTGCTGCCGCCCGTGCAGGTGTACGTCGAATTGAGATACGCGCGGCGACCCGTCGCCGACCAGCGCTCGCTCTCGACGCCGCGACATCCCTGCCCGTCGATGACGTGCGGCTTGAGCGTCGTCGTGAGCCGGTCGCGCGACGCGATCGCTCCGCGCACGATCGTGAGCGCATCCACCGACGACGAATTCGCGACGGGCACGACGCACGTGAGGCTCGTGGCGGCCGTGCCGCCGAGGGCGCTCCCGCTGTCCGGCGCCCAGCAGCCAAGCCACGCCGTCCACCGGGGAGCCGCCTGCGCGCGCGCCGCAACCGGCGCGGCGAGGGCGAGCGTGCCGGCGAGCATGAGACGCAGTCTGAGGTACCGCATGATGCCTACTCGAAGAGGCTACACTGAATGCCTACTTCACGTACCCCGCGCGCGCTAGAGGAGTTCGCCGCCGCTATTGGTTTCGCATCCGTTCGATCGCCGACTCCACGTCGGGAGGCACGAGCATGCCATCGGCGATCTTCGCGATCTCCTCGGCTTCGCGCCACGCGCGCTCGAGCTCCGCCAGCTCGCCCTCGAGCGCGCGGCGTTCCGATTCTTCGTGGAGCGCCATCTCGAGCGCGAGTCGATGTGCGGCCGGCAAGCCGAACAGGCCAAAGTCGAAGTACGTGCTGCGGGAGCTGCGCGCGAAGAAGCCACCCGTCTCGGCGCTGCTGTCCTTTCGAGTATACGTATGACTGATGCGCGTCATCCAGTCGACGTACGCCGTCGCGGAGCCGGAGCCCTCGATCTCGCGAACGGCCTCGGCGATGCCGCGTCGCGACGCGCCGAAGCGATTCACCTTCGGCAAGAGCAGCGCGGTGATCCGCTCCGCCTCGCGTCCCTCGAATCGTTTGGTCGAGCCATCGTGCCGCAGCGCGATCGAGAGCGCGCCGTCCTCCGCGCCGTCGAGCGTCGTCTGTCCGAGGTGCTCGCGGCGCACGGTGTACGTATGCTCCCCGCTGCGAATCTTCGCGATGATGGTGCGCGGGCGACCGCGTAATGCTTTCATCGCCTGTTGCGGCCAGATGAGCGCGAATGCGGTAGCGCTCACGCCCGCGGCCAGTCCGAGTGCAGCAACGCCTCCGGCGACGGCGAGGCCGCTGGCGGCCATGAGCATTTGCTTATTTCGCCGCCGCCCGAACTGATCGCCGTAGCGCCACGCCGCGAACTCCGGCCGGAGCGGCGCCCCCACCCGCACGATCGTCGTCCCGTCGCGCAGCTTCGCCAATCCGATGTTGTCCGTCGCCACCCGCTTCCGCGTGTCGCGATACAGCCGCTCCGCCTGCTCGATCGCCTCCCACCGCTCGTCCAACGGCGACAGGTTCCACCGCTCGCAGTGCGGGCAC
>JAICWO010000004.1 GCA_025934775.1 Gemmatimonadaceae bacterium
CAGCGACGCGGTGGCGCAGGAGCGAGTCGAGCGTGATCCCGCCATCCGACGCACCCCCGGTGGCAGCCCCCGAGGCCAGCTCGCGCAGGAAGTAGGGATTGCCACCGCTTTCGCGCAGCAGCTCGTCCAGGCGACGCTGCGTTTGGCCCGTGCCGCCGAGCACAGCGCCAGCGAGTGCGCGCGACTCGGCGGCTGTGAGCGGGCCGAGGGGAATGTCCCGCACATCGAGCGACAGTGCGCGAAATCGCTCGCCACGCAACGCGTCGAGAAACGCGCTCCGTCCCTCGAAGCCGTCGCGCCACGCGCCGATCAACAGGAAGCGCGGAGGATCGGGCGGCCGGAGCAGCTCATGCAGCAGCTGTACCGAGTCAAGGTCGGCCCACTGCAAGTCGTCGATGTGAATGACGATGCGGTGCTGCACACCGAGGCGCGAGAGAAGAACTCGAAACGCGTCGAACGCGCGCCGGCGGATCTCGAGCGGATCCGCGTCGGCGTCACGCGAGGCGTCAGCGATCGCGGGAAGCCGATCGAGAACGGGAAAGATCCGCGCGAGCGCGACGATTCCGCGCGGCAGTAATTCGTGTATAGTGGCCTCATCCAGCGAGGCGAGGTGACGCGCCATCGCGTCGAGCACGCCGTCGAACGCCTTGTACGGCACCGACTCCTGCTCATAGCACCGGCTCGCGAGCACGACGGCGTCGCCGGCGACATCCTCGAGGAAGCGCGCGACGAGCGCGCTCTTCCCGACACCGGACTGGCCGTGCAGGGAGACGAGCCGCATTCCACCATGCGCTCCCGCGGGATACGCATCCCGATATGCGGCACGAAGCGTCGCGAGCTGCGCATCGCGACCGACGAACAGCTGTGGCGCGACAGGCGTCGCATCGTCGGCCTCCGCCTCGCCGAGCAGCTGCAGCACGCCGACGCCATCGAGCCGCGTCGCGGGATCGCGCCGCAGCAATCCGTCGCATGCGTGCGCCAGATCGGCGGGCGCGTCGGGGCAGAGCTCGCGGAGCGGCGTCGGATCTCGCAGCTGCCTGTCGGCGAGGATCTTCCACGCGCTTCCGTCGAACGGAAGCTGCCCGGCGAGCGCCTCGTACAACATCACGCCCAGCGCGTACCAGTCGCTCGCTCTTGTCAGCGGCACGTCCGCGGTGTGCTCGGGTGACATGTACGCGACGGTCCCGGAGATGTCTCCTTCGCCGTCGCGCTCGAAGCGATGCGCGTGCAGCGGCGCCGCAAGGCCGAAGTCGAGCACCACGGCGTGTCCGTCGGGCGTGACCTGCACGTTCGACGGCTTGAGGTCGCGATGCAGGAACCCCGCGGCGTGAAGCGCGTGCACGGCGCGAATGATCTGCGGCAGCGTGTGACGCAGCCGATCCACGTCGCATACATCGCTCGCCCGCACATATCGCGTGAAGTCGGTGCCCTCCACGTACTCCATGGAGAGCAGCCACTGTTCACCGTCCGACAGCAGCTCGTAGAACGTGACGAGGTTCGGGTGGCTCACTGTGGCAACGGACCGGAACTCGCGTTTGAGCGCGAGCAGCGGCGCCGGCTGCACGTCCGTGAGCGTCTTGAGAGCCACCCGCTGGTCGCGCACACGGTCCCATGCTTCGTACACCACCCCCATGGCGCCCGCACCCAGCTTGCGGCGGACGTCGAAGCGCGTACCCACTGATGGCGAGCCGAGTGGATCTGCAGCCATGGAGAGCGGTATCGGTGGCGCGGGGCATGTCGCGATCCGCTGAGTGCGGGCAGGGCGACACGTAGCGAATGATACGGGCTGACCTACGTTCACGTAACGACACGGTCCAAAGCGGCGGCGAGTCGGTACGCCACACCCTCGGCGGGTAGACCGTGGCCGTCCCGCGAGCGCCGAGCTCGTGCTGAAGTACGTAGCGCTCGCCCAGCGCGGCTGCGAGTCGCTCGACCGACGCTGTCATCGACATGCTCGATTGCGGATTCACACCCGACCAGTTCGCCGCTCGGTGGACAGCTCGATCTCAAAATGGTTCTGTCGGCACTCCGCCCAGGAGGTGTGCCCGTGGAACGAGAAGTTCGCGGCCGAGCTCCGCGAGGACGTGTTCCGGCCGCGGGCGGCGATCGCCGGAAAGGATGCGCCCACGCTCGCACGCGAGCTGTTAGCGATGAGTGATGAGGATTTTCGAATCACGTTCCAGGGCTCGCCGATGAAGCGGGCGAAGCTGGCGGGGCTCGAGCGCAACGCGGCGGTGGTGCTGGGCAACTCGGGATGAGAGCAGGATCTCGACATCTTGCTCGCGGCACCGAATCCTCGTGTGGCGGCGCCGATCACTCGGCGCGTAACGCCCGCACCGGATCGATGCGCGCCGCGCGATATGCCGGAACGCTGCCCGCCGCGAGCGCAACGAGCGCGAGCAGCCCCGCAGCTGCAATCATCACCAGCGGATCGTGGCCACTGATCTGGTAGAGGAGCGACGCCGCGCCGCGTCCGATCCCGTACGCCGCCGCCGCGCCGATCGCCCCGCCGATGATCGTCATCAGCGCGAGCTCCTCGAGTACCAAGCGGAGGATCGCCGTCGCGTTCGCGCCGAGCGCCACGCGAACGCCGATTTCCCGAGTTCGCTGCGTGACCGAGTACGCGAGCACGCCGTACAAGCCGAGTGCCGCGAGCAGCGTTGCCAGCGCGGCGAACGCCGCCGAGAGCGTGCCGACGACTCGGTCGATGTAGACGTTGTCATCCACCTGCTGCGTCAGTGTTTTCACGCCGTCGATGGCAAAGTCTCATCGAGCGTTGCGATCACCGTGCGGATCTGCGGTACGAGGATCTCGATCGGCAGCGCGCTGCGCACGTAGAAGCTGATCGATCCCAGGGTGCTGTCTTGCTTGTACGGGAGGAAGAAGAGCGGTGGAACGCGCTGCTTCACGCTGCTGTACTTCGTGTCCTTCACGACGCCCACGATTTGGACGTCCAGATTCTCACCTTCACCCATCATCTTGCCGACGGCGTTTCTGCCGAGCCCGAACTTCTTCGCGAACGCTTCGTTCACGATCGCGACGCGTGATGCGCCGAGAACGTCGTGGCGCGTGAATTCTCGGCCGGCGAGTAATGGAACGCCGAGTAACGAGAAGTAACCCGCGCCAATGGCATTGAAGCGCGTGTACGTGTTCACGTCTGGCGTCTTCGTGAACCCTTGCACGCTCACGTCGCTTCCCGAGTTCTCCCCGGCCAGAATCGGCACGAACGCGCCGGCGATGCCTCGGACGCCCGGCAGCGCGCCCACGCGATCCTCGACATTCGTGAAGAGCTGGGCGGATCGTGCGGGCGTGTAGCCGTTGAGCGCTGGCGACAACCGAAACGTTACGACGTGTTCGGTGTCGATCCCGAGGTCGACGCGACTGACGTTGGCGAGACTCTTGATGAACAGGCCGGCCGAGACGAGCAGCGCCATCGAGAGTGCGATCTGCGCCGTGACGAGCGAATTTCGGACACGCGTCGTACCTCGGCCGTTCGACGCCTTGCCTGAGTTTGCGCGGAGCGCGCCGGCGAGATCCGGATGCGTGCTGTGCAGCGCGGGGAAAAGCCCGAACACCAAACCGGTGAGCACCGACATCGCCCCGGCGAAACCGATGGCCGGCCAGCCGAGCGAAAACCCGAGCGTCGATGCGACATGGGCGGGAACGAAGGCAGCGATGCCCTCGAGCGTGGCGTAGGCGACGCCGAGCCCCGCGACGCCGCCCACTGCGGCGAGCAGTATGGATTCGGTCAGTAGCTGCGCGACGATCCGAGCTCGCGTTCCGCCGAGGGACAGCCGGACCGACATCTCGAGGACGCGACTCGCAGCGCGCGCAAGCAGCAGATTGGCAACGTTGGCGCAGGCGGTGGCGAGGACGACGAGCGCGATGCCGAACAGCAGGATGAGCGGCGTTCTTGTTTCCCGGTGGAGACTACTCTGGCCGCGGCGCCCGTCGTCGAGCGTGAGCTCCTTCGACTTGAAGCGCGCCATGACGGCCGGGCTGAGCCCTTGGTTGACCGGGACTTCGACGTTGTTGATGATACTGTGATACAGAACGTTCTCGCGCGCCTCCGCCTGAGTCATCGATAAGCCGGGCCGGAGGCGTGCGAACAAGTAGAGCCAATACCGCCGGCGATTCGCGAATTGCGCGAAGTCCTTGTCGGCGAGCAATGCGTGCGCCATCGCGAGCGGCACATAGACGTCTGGTTTGTTGCCGAGCGTCGTCCCTTGAAAGCCGCGCGCCGCGACGCCGAGGATGGTGAGCGCCTGCCCGTTGACGACGATCGGACGACCGATGACGGCGCGATCGCCGCCAAGATGCGACTCCCAGAACGCGTAGCTCAGCACCGCGATCGGATCGCCGCCGATGGCCCGGTCGTCGGCTCGCGCGATCAGTCGCCCCAGCGCGGGCGTGACGCCGAGGAGCGGAAAGTACGAGCCGGACACCAGCTCGCCGCTGGTGCTCGACGTCTCTCCGTTGAACGCAACGTTCGCGTCGAAGATCACATGCGCCGCGACGCCGGTGAACGGTCCCGGATTCGCATCGAGATCGCGAAACATCGGATAGCTGAAGACTTCGTCGCAGCCGCCGGCCACGCCGCACGACTGGGAGCCCGGACTCGCGCCGTTGCCCCCGAAGTCGACCAATTGCTCGGGATGCGGAACGGGGAGCGGCGCGAGGAGCATCTCGCGAAACAGCGAGTAGATTGCCGCGTTGGCGCCGATGCCGAGCGACAACGAAAGAACGGCGATCGCCAGCGCCGGGCTGTGGCGCAGTTGGCGCACGGCGTATCGCGCGTCCTGTCGCAGTGTGTCGATCCATCCGCCGCCGCGCACGTCGAGGGCGAGCTCCTTGACGTGCGACACGCGCCCAAACGATCGTGCCGCGGCTCGGCGCGCGTCGTCGGGCGCCATGCCGTGGCGCTCGTAGTCCGCGGCCCGCATGTCGACGTGAAAGCGGAGCTCCTCCTCGATGTCGTCAGCGACGCGCTGCGGGTCGCGCAGCGCTCGGAGGCGATCACGGAGAACGCGCCAGTGCATCATTGGGATCTCCCCGTCGCTGTCACGTCGCCTGCATGACCTTGGTGATCGCGAGCGCCACGTACGCCCACCGCGACTCCTCGATGCCGAGCTGCTTGCGGCCGAGCCGCGTCAGTCGATAGAAGCGCGCACGGCGGTTGTTCTCCGACGTGCCCCATTTGCTCGCGATCCAACCCGCTTGTTCTATGCGGTAGAGGGCAGGATAGAGCGTTCCCTCTTCGACGCGCAGCATCCCATCGGCGAGCTGCTGGATGCGCTGGCCAATGCCGAAGCCGTGCATGGGCCCGAAGTTCAGCGCTTTCAAGACGAGCATGTCGAAGGTGCCCTGCGGCAAATCCGGCTTCTGTTTCGCCACGACGTTCCCTCTTGGCTCCTAGGGAAGAAGCATGGCGCCAGTCTCCTAGAAGGTCAAGGGGGAGGCGCATTCGCGCGATCGAGCGTACTCCACGGCACGAGCTTGAGGTGCGGACCCGACGTCCAGAGAGGCACGAGCCCCGCCCGCCGCACCGACGACACGAGCTCCGCCGTGTACAACGACGGCCCGTTCACGACCTGCACGCGATCGCTGGCCCAGAGGAATCGGTCGCCCGGGAGGTACGCCATGAGCATACTCTCATTGCCGGCGCCGTCGAGCGGGTAGAGCGTCAATCCGCCCGCCGCGGACGACATCGAGTCGGAGACGGCGGTCAGTCGGAGGCGCACCGTCCTTCTACGCCGCTCGAGCGCGTCGGGACGTTCGGTCCACCGGCGTGCGACGGCGCTCTCGATGAGGTTCTTCGCGTGCGCTGGCGCGAGCACGCGCGCGCCGGAAGCAACCCAGAAGCGCAGACCGGCGATGTGCGGCCACACGGCACTGAGCAGCACGAGTGTCACGGGATGCCGCCCGGGGAACAGCCGGCCGACCCACGCCGAATCCCGGCGCGCGCGTTGTTCTCCCGCGGTCGCGTCGAGCACGAAGACGCTGTCGTGGATCAGCGACACGACGGACGTAAATGCGCGGTTCGCGAGGAGAAACGTGTGCGGCCCTACGCGAACCGTGTCCGGCTCCTCGTCGCCGAAACGCGGTGGCGGAACCAACGCTCTGCCGGACGTATCCGGAAGTTTGAATGCCGGCGCACTGTCGCGCGCGACGAGCACTACGCTGCCCGGGAACGCCGACCAGCTCTCGTCGCCGAGTCCGTCGGACGAACGAATCGTCGTCGCGGGATAATACGTGAACGGCGCGACGTCGGTCCACGCGGCGTACCGATACTCTTCGTGCACGGGACCGAGGAAATAGTGAAAGTCGGTCGCGCGGAGCATCATCGGGAACGCGCTGGTCGGGTCGATGTACAACCGTTCGGGCGCAAGTGCGCCGCGCCGGGTGAGCACCACGCGCTCGTAGTCGAGATACGGGCAGCGGCCGACGACGCGAACGGTCGAATCGCGCTGCCAGTCCGCGATGACCGCCCACGGGTTGAAATCCCGAACGGGCCGCGCCGCCGCGTGCATCTCGGCGTCGTTACGCGGATCGAACCAGCGGTCTTGTGTGAGCGTCTGGCGGATGAACGGCGGATACGCGCGATCGGACTGATCGGCAAGGTCCCGCACGATGCTCGGCGAGTAGTGCAGCACGAATCTGTCGCCCGCCCGGGATAAGCCGATCGCGGTGGCGGCACGCGCGAGCCATTGGCCGGCGCTCACCGAGTCCGTGACGTTCGTACACTGCGCGCTCGAAGTCGGGCGTGCGAGCTGCGCGTCCGCCGAGGCGGCGAAGATCGGGAGAATGGTCGCGACGGTACGGGCGAGCGAGAGAGTCATGCGCGCTGGATGAGGTTGCATGCAAGCTCATGACGGCCCAGCGCCCGAGACAACGACTCGATTCTATGGATCTTGTAAGATTGTGATCAGCGACCGCGAAACGTCTCCACGCTCCAGTCGTAATACCGGCATGGCGCAGCCCTCCCGCGAATTCCTCGACCTCCAAGCCGCGCTCGCCGGCGAGTACTCGCTCCAGCGCGAGCTCGGCCGCGGCGGCATGGGCATCGTGTATCTCGCGCGCGACGTGCAGCTCGACCGCGACGTCGCCATCAAAGTGCTCCCCTCGCACATGGCGCAGAGTGCGGAGTCGCGCGAGCGATTCCTGCGCGAAGCGCGCACCGCGGCCGGACTGTCGCATCCGAACATCGTCCCCATTCACCGCGTCGGCGAAGTTGGCGGCTTCGTCTTCTTCGTCATGAGCTACGTCGAGGGCGAAACGCTCGGCGAGCGGCTTCGCACCAAGGGACCGCTGCCGCCCGCCGAGGCAACGCGCGTGGTGCGCGAAGTCGCGTGGGCGCTCGCCTACGCGCACCGCCGCGGCATCGTGCACCGCGACGTGAAGCCCGACAACATTCTCCTCGAGGCGAGCACCGGTCGCGCGCTCGTGACGGACTTCGGCATCGCGCATCGCGACGACTCCGCCGCCGCAAACAGCGATTCGGGGACGATCATGGGCACCGCGCAGTTCATGAGCCCCGAGCAGGCGGCCGGCGGCGCGATCGACGGCCGGAGTGATCTCTACGCGCTTGGCGTCGTTGGATATCTCGCCGTCAGCGGACGGATGCCGTTCGAGGCGCCGAACGTGCCGGCCCTGCTCGTGCGTCAGGCGAGCGAAGCGGCTCCAGCGATCGTTCGGGCCGCGCCCGGACTTCCGGCCGCGCTCGCGGCGACGATCGATCGCTGCCTGATGCGTGATCCCGCACAGCGCTTTCAGGACGGCGAAGCCATGGCTGCCGCGCTCGCACCGGCGCCCGACGCGCGGCCCGCGCTGCCCCCCGCGCTTCGCGCGTGGCTCGCCGCGCGGAATCCGCTCATCGTGCCGTTCGTCGCGTGGTCCGCGGGTTTCAGTGTGCTCACGGCGGGGAATCTGTTCGCGGTGATTACCGGCAACAGAGGCAGCCATTGGCGCGACGTCGTGATGCTCTTCGGTTTCGCTGCTGCACCGCTGCTCCCGATCGTTGGATTTCACCTCACCCAAGCTCGACGCCAGTTTCGAATCGGACACACGCTCGCCGATCTGCGCGCCGCGATCGACGTCGAACACCGCGAGCGGACGGAGCGCGAATCGCTCGCACTCGATACGGAGGAGGCGGCGCGGCATCGGCTATTGCGCATCGCGACCACCGGTTCGGCGACGTGGCTTCTCGTCACGTTCGTGCTCGCGGCACAGGGCAAGATCAGCGAGCACACCGCGCCGATCGCCTGGCTCCTCACTCCCGTTTTCTCGACGCTGCTGCTCGGCGCGGCGAGCAACGCGCTCGGCGTGCAGTTCATTCCCGACAAGCTGCGCGAGTGGTGGCAGACGGGAATTCGCGGCCGGCTGTGGAAGAGCCGCGTCGGCGAATGGCTCGCGCGTCGGCTTGGCGCGCCGGAGCGCTCCCGTGCCGTAGGCGGCGGCGTGTTCCGCCCGACGGAAGCGGCACTCGGTCTCGCGGCGTCGGAGCTCTTCGCCGCCCTGCCGAAAGCCTATCGCGAAGAATTGGCCGATCTGCCGGCGACGGTCACCGCGCTCGAGGCCCGTGCGGCCGCTGCACGCGCGGAGGTCGACGTCGTCGCGGCGCTGGAAGCCGACGCATCCGGCGATGCAGTCCTCCTCGCGGCGCGGCGAGACGCGGCCGCGAAGCAGCTCGCGGAAACGGTCGCGGCGCTCGAGGGCATTCGGCTCGATCTCCTTCGCCTGCACGCCGGCGCGAGCGACCTGGCGCCGATCACGACGCTGCTCGACGCGGCGCGGATCATGAGCGATGACGTGAATCGGCTCGCTGAAGCGGAGCGCGAGGTGAACGACGCCGTGTCGCCGCGCGCACGTGGCGCGGCGCGCATTCCAACGCCGGTGTGACGTACCTCGGCCGCATCGCTCCCACACCGACCGGCGACATGCACGTCGGTCATGCGCGCACGTTCGTGACGGCGTACCGGCGCGCCGTCGACGCTGGCGGCGCCGTGGCGCTGCGCATCGACGACCTGGACCCGCTGCGCTGCCGCGCCGAACTTGCCCGGCGCGCTATTGAAGATCTCTCATGGCTCGGTGTGCGCTGGTCGAACGATCCGGTGTATCAGTCGCGGCGCCGCGCGTGCTACGTGGACGCCTGGCGCGCGTTGCGCGACGCCGGCGTGATCTATCCGAGCACGGTGTCGCGCAAGGAAATTCGCGATGCCGCACACGCGCCGCACGAGGAAGACGAGGTCGCGGAAAAGATCTTTCCGCCGGCGCTGCGGCCGCCGCCCGACACTGGACGAGATCTCGACTCGCCCGCCGGCGTCGTGTGGCGATTCCGCGTCCCCGACGGAGACGTGATTCACTACATCGACGGCCGCTGCGGCCCGCAGGCGTTCACCGCCGGCGCGGATTTCGGCGATTTCATCGTCTGGCGCAAAGACGACGTACCCGCGTACGAGCTGGCCGTCGTCGCGGACGACATCGCGATGGGTATCACGGAAGTCGTACGCGGCGAAGACTTGCTGCGCTCCACCGCGCGGCAGATCCTGATCTATCGCGCGCTGAGCGCGGCGCCTCCGGCGTGGTACCACGTGCCCCTCGTGCGCGACGCCGTGGGCAAGCGACTGGCGAAACGCTGTCAACCGCTCTCGATTCGCGAATTGCGCGAGCGCGGTCTGACACCAGAGCAGGTGCTCGCGCTGGCGGAGGAGACGGCCGTCAGTCGCTGATGCGTGCGAAGTGGCGAGCGCGCGGTTATCGTTGCGCTCGTCCATCACGCACCGCCATCCGATGTCGCCAACTCGCCGCCAAGCTCTCGCTCAACTCGCCGCGCTCGCGGCACTCCCGCTCACACGCTGGCCCGCGCTCGCCGACGATCCGCTCGACGGAACGATCGCCGAATATCAGGCGGGACGGCGGCGCGGCGATTGGGCGGCCGAAGAGGTCACGCGACGCGCGCTCGACCGCTGTCGCGCCGAAGGCGCGCGCTGGCGCGCGATCGATGCGCTCGACGAGAGCGGCGCCATCGCCGCCGCGCGCGCCTCCGACGCGCGCCTGCGTTCGGGGCGCGCGATCGGGCCGCTCGACGGTGTTCCAGTGTTCGCGAAAGCGATCTACGACGTCAACGGGCTGCCCACCACTGGATCGAACGCCGAATGGGCGCGACTGTTTCCCGATCCCGTGCGCCGCGACTCGCTCGAGGTGCGTCGCATGCGCGCGGCAGGCGCGGTGCTCCTGGGCAAGACCGCGGCAGATGACTTTGCATATCATGGAACTGGAACGAGCAGCTTCACGGGCCAGGTCCGCAATCCGCACGATCCGACGGCGACGCGCACGCCCGGCGGATCGAGCGCCGGATCGGCGGTCGCCGTGTCGGATGGAATGGCCTTCGCCGCGCTCGGCACCGATGACGGCGGCAGCAACCGGATCCCCGCGCAGTTCACCGGGATCGTCGGGATGAAGCCGAGCTTCGGCCTCGTGCCGCGCACTGGTGTGATTCCTACCTGGCCCTACCTCGACACCCACGGTCCGCTCGCCCGGCACGTCGCCGATGCGGCGCTGCTGCTCGCGGCGGTCGCGGGAGCGGACTCGTCGGATCCGCTGTCGCGCAGCGACGCGTGGAACGCGACTCCGCTCGCCGCGTTGCGCGACGACGCATTGTCCGGCGTGCGCGTCGGCCTCGTCGAGTCGCACGTCCCGCGCGCGGAGATGAGCGCCGAGGCGATCGCGATGTGGGAGCGCGCCGTGCGCGACGTGCGCGCGACCGGAGCGATCGTCGACTCGTTCGAGCCGACGGTGAATCGACTCACGTACCGCGATGCGTTCGAGTCCGCCGCGCGCGATCGCGGCGACGTGAACCCCGACCCCGACTCCCCGGCGCCAACCGCGAACGCGCTGTTCGCGTATTTCGCCGGCCGCACGAGCGACCCGCGCGCCGCGATCCGCCTTGGCTACGCGGCGTATCGAGGATTCTATGATGTGCTGCCGGCGACGTTCGCGGACTGTGAACCGCTCTTCACGCAGCCGATGACGCATGATCCGGCCGGCGTCTCGTTCGCGCGGTCGCGCGCCGAGGTCGTATCGCGGCTCGCCGCCTCCATGCGCGACGCGGGCGTCGACGCGCTGATCTACCCGACGATGCCGTACAACGCGCCGAAGCTCGGCGAGAAGTGGCCGGACGTCCGCACGCCACTCGGTTTCGGCAACTGGCTCGGCCTGCCGGAAGTATCCGTGCCCGCGGGTCTCGGCGCGGACGGAATGCCGGCGCTCAATCTCTCCATGGTCGGAATGCCAGGGACGGACGCCCGCGTGCTCGCGCTGGCGCATGCGTACGAGCGTCAATCGCGCCGTTTCGTCGCGCCCCCGCCGACCGCGTAGCGTCAGCGGCGGCGCGAAGCGGGGCCTCCTAAACGGGTCATCCCGAGCGAAGGCGCGCAGCGCATCCTCCTAAACGCTCATCCCGAGCGAAGGCGCGCAGCGCCGAAGTCGAGGGATCTACTATCCCGGGTCGCTGCGCGTGCATCGCGCACCGGACGCGAGATCCCTCGACTCCCTCGCTTCGCTCGGTCGCTCGGGATGACAACGCAGGGGTATCGCTCCGCGCCTTTGCTCGGGATGACAACGCAGGGGTATCGCTCGGCGCCTCCGCTCGGGATGACAACGTCGCTACGGCCCGTACATGACGGTGGTCGAAGTCGAGTTCTGGTGATATTATCTCTCGCATCGCCACCGCGTCAGCCCCGCCGCACCGGCTCGGCGCGACCACCGCATCCCGCGAGGCCGCTCTCCATGACACGCATCGCGCTCGCCGCTCTCATCGCGTTCGCCGCAGGCGCCCAGGCGCAGGCGGTCGCGCCGCAGGCATCGGCGGCAATGACCGCCGAGCAGGATCACGATTTGATGATGAGAGCACTGGGAATTCGGAAGCTGCGGCCAGGCCCCAGCGGCAACGAGTCGGCCCCGAATCACGCGAACTACGACGAAGCGACCGCCACGCCATACCCCAACCTCCCGGACGCCCTGACGCTCAGGAACGGGCAGCGCGTGACGACGGCCGAGCAGTGGTGGAAGGAGCGCCGCCCCGAGATCGTGGAGGACTTCGAGCGCGAAGTGTACGGCCGCGTCCCGAAGACGGTGCCGGCGGTGCATTGGCAGGTGGTCGTCACGGATCGCGAGATGCTCGGCTTCACGCCCGTCGTCGCGAAGCAGCTCGTCGGCCACGCCGACAACTCGGCCGACCCGGCGATCGCCGTCGACATCAAGATGACGGTCGTGGTGCCGGCGAACGCGCGCGGACCTGTGCCGCTGCTCATGATGTTCGGCCGCGCCGCGCTCCCCGCGCCCGCGCAGCCGCCGGAAGAGGATCTGGCGCGGATCAACGCGGTGGTAAAGCAAATACTCATTGAAAAAGACTCATCACTGCGCGCCGTGTTCGATCGCTACCCGGCGTACGAGCCCGTCACGCGGGCGGCGCAAAATCCGTTCGCGTTCCTCCAGCCGCAGACGCCGGGCGGCGATCCGCCCACCACGGCGCAGCTCATCGCCGACGGCTGGGGCTACGCGTACATCGATCCGGCGAGCATCCAAGCGGACAACGGCGCCGGACTGACACGCGGCATCATCGGGCTCACGAACCTGGGACACCCGCGCAAGCCGGACGATTGGGGCGCCCTCCGTGCGTGGGCGTGGGGCGCTGCGCGCGGACTCGATTATCTCGAGGCCGATCCCGCCGTCGACGCCAAGCACGTCGGCATCGAAGGCGTGTCACGCTACGGCAAAGCGGCGCTCGTGACGCTCGCGTTCGAGCCGCGCTTCGCCATGGGACTCATCGGTTCGTCCGGGAAAGGCGGCGCGACGTTGCACCGGCGGAATTTCGGCGAGGCGGTCGAGAGCCTCGCCGGCACCGGCGAATATCACTGGATGGCCGGCAACTACCTGAAGTATGCGGCCGACGACGCGACGTTCGGCCGCAAGACGGCGGCCGATCTGCCCGTCGATTCGCACGAGCTCATCGCCCTCTGCGCCCCGCGCCTCACGTTCATCAGCTACGGCATTCCAGAGAAGGGCGACGCGAAGTGGCTCGACCATGAAGGGAGCTTCATGGCCACCGTCGCCGCGCAGCCGGTCTTTCGTCTCCTCGGCGCGAAGGGGCTCGGCGTATCGGACGACTATCACGACGCAAAGATGCCGCCGGTCAATGTCGGACTGCTCGACGGACAACTCGCATGGCGACAGCACGACGGCGGCCACACCGACGCGCCGAACGTGAAGTATTTCATCAAATGGGCCGACGGCTTCATCGGACACTCGGCGCGGCGGTAGTATCGCCGCGTCAATCGACCGCGATCTCGACCTCGACGCCGGGCGTGCCGCTCCGCAGCAGCAGCACGAGCGGCAACCCGATGAAGAAGAGCGTCGAGACGAGCACGAACACGTGGTTGTACGCGAGCACCGCCGCCTGACGCGTGATCAATCCGTCAATGATTCGCATGGCTTGCTGCCGCGCGGTAAATGCGTCGGCGCCTTGGCCCATCATCCCTGCCGCGATCCGATCGAGCGACTGACGCCCGAGCGCGGTGGCGCCCGCGTCCGCGGAGAGAATCGAGTGGTAGCGCACCGTGCTCGAGGTGAGGATCGTTGCCGCCGCGGCGATGCCGACGCTGCCCATCACCTGGCGCACGACGTTGTACAGGCCCGTCGCCGCCGTCATGCGCGGCTTTGGAATCGTGGACAGCGCGGCCGTGCTCAACGAGACGAAGATCAAGCTGAAGCCGACGCCTTGCCACAACTGCGGCCAGAAGAGATCCCAGAAGCCCACGTCGGTCGTGAGCATCGACATCGTGTAGAAGCCGTAGCCGGTGATGAGCAAGCCGCTCCCGACCAGCACGCGAGGACCGAGCCGATTGTAGAACCGCCCGGCGATCGGCATCAACACACCCATCGCCACGCTGCGCGGCATGAGCGTGATGCCCGACTGCATCGCGTTGAATCCGAGCAGGTTCTGAAGAAAGACCGGCAGCAGAAAGAGACTGCCGTTGAGCGCGAGCCCGAGTACGCCGCCGAGCGCGGTCGCGGAGCTGAAGGATAGGTTTCTGAGAATTCTCAAGTTCACCGCGGGCTTCGCCGCGGTGAGCTCGCGCCAGATGAAGAGCGCCATGCCGACCGTCGCGGTCACCGCGAGGCGCACGATGTAGCTCGACTGGAACCAGTCGTTCTGCTGCCCTTCCTCGAGCATGAGCTGGAGCGCGCCGAGGCCGATGACGAGCAGGCCAAGCCCCACCCAATCGATGTAGCCCTTCTCGCGGATCAGGTACGGCGGATCTTCGATGAAGCGCGTGACGAGCATCAGATTCATCACGCCGATCGGTACGTTGATGTAGAAGATCCACGGCCACGAGTACTGATCGGTGATCCAGCCGCCGAGCGTCGGGCCGAACGCGGGGGCGAGCACGGCGCCGAGGCCGTAGATGCCCATCGCGATCCCCTGCTCCTCGGGCGGAAAGCTCTCGCGCAGGATGGCCTGCGACACCGTGAGCAGCACGCCGCCGCCAAAGCCTTGAATGATGCGGAAGACGACCATAGTGCCGAGCGAGTGCGCGAGCCCGCACGCCATCGAGGCGCCGGTGAACAGCATCACGCTCGTCATGTAGAACCGCTTGCGGCCAAAGCGCGCCGCGAGCAGACCGGTGATCGGCATGACGATCACCTGCGCGAGAATGTAGGAGGTCACCACCCACGTGATCTCCTCGATCGTGGCGCCGAGCGTGCCGGACATGTCGGGCAGCGCGACGTTGACGATGCTCGAGTCGAGCACCGCCATGATCGTCCCCGTCATCACCGTCCCGGCGATGATCCACTTGTGCGATGCTTCGCGCGGCGGCGGGTGCGTCATCTGCGCGGTCGGAGTCCGGCGAGCATGAACTCGACGGCGGCGTCGATCAGTCGCTCTCCGTCGATGCGCAGCCCTGGAACGGCCGTCGCGTGCCGCTGCCAGATGAGCTGCCCCATGAGCCCCGTGAGCATCACGCGCGCGGCGACCTCGGCGTCCACGTCATCGCGAAACTCTCCGGACGCGCGCCCTTCGTCGACGATGCGCGCGATGAGCCGCCATCCTTTCATCGGGCCGCTGGCGAGCCAGCGTCGATAGACGTCGGGCGCTTCGTTCGCCGTCGCCTGGAGAAGCAGCAGCACGTCGATGCGCGCCGGATCATTGCCGCCAAACGCGCGGCGGAAGAGCACGCGCAGCCGCGCCGAGGCCGATCCGGGCTCGTCGCGCAATGCCTGCTCGAGTCGCCCGAAGGCGCGCTCCTGATACTCCTCGAGCGCGCGGAGCAGGAGATCTTCCTTATTAGCGAAGTAGTGATAGAGGGCGCCCTTCGTGACGCCGGCGGCCGCCGCGACTTCGTCGAGCCGGGTATTTCGATACCCGCGTGCGGCGAACACGCGGAGCGCCGCCTCGAGCAGCTCCTGCGGTCGCTCCTCGGGCCGGCGCTCCCATCGCAGCGTCTTGGCCTTCCTCGCGTGCACGGACATCCCGTCGCTCCTCCGCGCAGTATTATACCCTGCGGTATAATATATGTCGTTCGCGATCGGCGGTGGATACGAGCTCAACCCACGCGGCGCAATTGCGTGCGTTCGACGTTAGGAATGATGCGCGCCGCGGCGTCGCGCAGATACGCGGCGACGTCGGCCGATTCCTCGGGCTTCCACTCCACGGCCAGCTCGGCGAGATGCTCGCGCCGCGCCCGACGCAAATGCTCGAGCGTTTCGCATCCCGCGTCGGTGAGCGCGACGGGCTGCCCTGCATCGATCAACCCACGCTGCCGCAGTTCCGCGAGGGCCGCGTCGACGCGGTCCGCCGAAACGCCGACACGCCGGCCTTGATCCACCGGATCGGTCGCGGGCTCGCGCTCCATGCGAACGAGCAAATATGCCGCGAGCGGCGTGAGCGATTCTCCCGCGCGCTCGACGATCGCCGCGATGTGCCGGCGCTGAACGTCGCGGTCGGCGAGATGCGCGAGCGCGGCGTATAGCTGAGCCGCCACGGCGCCCACGTCCGACGGACGCGCGAATGCCTCGCCGGCTTCTTGGCCCGGAGCAGCCGCGCTCGCGGCGACCGTGGTACGCAGCGGCTGCTCGGGAATGAACCAGCACACGATGAACCCCACGGCCGACACCACGGCGGCCAAAATGAACACGAAGTCGAGCGCGTTGGTCACGGCGCCGGCGTACGCGGCTCGCATCGTCGGCGACATGCGCGCGAGCGTCTGCATGCTCAAGCCGCCGATCGACGCCGGTGCGGCGGACGACGGAGGAAGCAGACGCGCGAGATCCGCCGCCAATCGGCTCGCGAACACCGCGCCCAGGATGGCGGTGCCGAGCGATCCCCCGACCAACCGAAAGAGCGTCGCGCCCGACGTGGCGACGCCGAGGTCGCGATAGTCGACGTCGTTCTGCACCGCGATCACGAGCACCTGCATCACCATCCCGAGTCCCACGCCCAAGATGAGGAGGTACGACGACGACGCGAGATTGGAGCTCTGCGTGGACAAGCGTCCGAGCAGCGCGAGCCCCAGCGTCATCACGAGCGTGCCGGCGATTGGAAAAGTCTTATAGCGTCCCGATTTGCTGATGAGCTGCCCGGAAAGAATCGATGTCGCGAGCATGCCGACCATCATCGGCAGCATCTGCAGCCCCGACGCGGTGGGACTCACGCCGCGCACGACTTGCAGATAGAGCGGGAAGTACGTGACGGAACCAAACAGCGCGAAGCCGACGATCAGGCCGACGATCGACGTGAGCGAGAACGTCTGTCCGCGAAAGAGCCTGAGCGGCAACACCGGCTCCGACGCGTGTCGCTCGGCGAAGATGAACCCGACGAGCGCGATGATCGCCACGGCGATCATGCCGAGTACGATCGGCGACGTCCATGCGTACGACGTCCCGCCGACGTCGGCGAGGATGGTGACGACGCTCAGCACGACCGCGAGCAGCGCGGCGCCTGTGTAGTCGATCGCGTGGCGCACGCGCTGCGCTTGCGCCGGCAGCGTCGACGCGAGCACGACCATCGCCGCGATGCCGAGCGGCAGATTGACGTAGAAGATCCAGCGCCAGCTGAGATGCGTGGTGAAGTAGCCGCCGAGCAGCGGACCGGCGATGCTCGCCAAGCCGTACACCGCGCCGAAAATTCCCTGGTAGCGGCCACGGTCGCGCGGCGGCACGATGTCGCCGACGACTGCCTGCGTCGTGACCGTGAGCCCGCCGCCGCCCAGCCCCTGCAGCGCACGACAGAGAATGAGCTCCGTCATCGTGCGGCTCAGCCCGCAGAGCGCCGACCCAATGAGAAAGAGCGCGACCGCGGACTGCAGCACGATACGGCGGCCATAGAGGTCGCCGAGCTTGCCGTAGATCGGCGTGACGATCGTCTGCGCGAGTAGATAGCCTGTCACCACCCACGCGAGATGCTCGAGTCCACCGAGCTCGCTGACAATGGTCGGCAGCGCGGTCGCGACGATGGTGGAATCCAGCGCCGCGAGCAGCATCGCGAGCACCAGTCCGCTGAACGCGATGAGGACTCTACGGTGCTCGAGCGGCGCGGGCGTGACGAGTTCGTTTGACGTCATGAGTCCTCGCGTCATGCACGAAGCGGGCGACTCGGCCCGGCGGCAGCGCGGAGTACGGTGTTGATCGTCGCGGCCGGACCTGATAGCGTGTGCAAACTCCCGCCGTTCCCTCCCGCCCCCAATGACGGCATCACTCGCCCTGCTCCTTGCCGTTGCCGCGGCGTATCTCGCCGCGCACGTCTTCTTTGATTGGCTCGGGCGACGGTATCTCATCGTCTCCGGCGCCGAGTACCTGGTGCTGGGCGTGCTCCTCGGGCCGCAGCTCTCGGACATTCTCGACGCGCGCATCGTGGACAGCCTCGCGCCGATCTTGACGCTCGCGCTGGGGTGGATCGGCACGGTGATCGGCATGCAGTTCGAGCTGCGCAAGCTGCTCGCGATTCCGGCGCGGACGTTTCGCATCGCGTTCGCGGAATCGGCGCTGACTTTCGCGACGGTCGGCGGGCTGGAGTTCCTCGCGGGACGATGGCTGTTCGTGAGCACGGACATCGCCCTCGTGCTCGGCGCCGTGCTCGGCGCGATCGCCGTTGCGTCGAGCGGAATGGGCGTGAGCCTCGTGGCCGACGTCTTCGAGGCGGACACGCCGATCATGCGCCAGCTCCACGTGTCGACGCAGATCAATGCGCTCGTGGCGATCGCGATCTTCGCGGTGATCCTGTGCGTTCGGCACCAGCCCCTCCCGACGAGCCGCCCACTGACCACGACGGAATGGGTCGCGGTATCGATCGCGATCGGCGTCGTTGGCGGAACGCTGTTCCATGTCTTTCTCGGTGACGTGTACGATTCCGACCGGCTGTTCGTCTCGCTCGTCGGCGGCATCGTGATGGTGAGCGGCGCGGCGATGTACCTGCGCCTCTCGCCGCTCTTCTCGGCGGTGATGTTCGGAATGATTCTGGTGAACACGACGAACCGCCCCGAGGTATTGATCGACACTGTGACGCGGGTCGAGCGCCCGTTCTACTTCGTGTTGATGCTGTTCGGCGGAGCGAACTGGCGGCCGAGCGGCCAGGCGTGGCTGCTCCCGGTGCTGCTGTTCGTGGTCGCGCGCACGGCGGCGAAGATCGGCGGCAGCCGGCTCGCGGCGCGCGCGAACGGCGCGCTCCCGGAGCTCGGGGACAAGTGGGGCGCCGCCCTGCTCGGCCAGGGACGAGTCGCGGTGGCGATCGGACTTACCTATCTCCACCAGGAGAATTCGTTCTTTCCAAACATAGTATTCACGGCCGCTATCGCGTCCATCGTGCTGACGGAGTTCCTGTCGGCGCGGGCGACGCGTGCGGTGGTCGCGGTGAGCTGACCGGTGCGCCGCCTCTTCGTACTTGCGCTGCTCCTCGGCGCGATGCGCGTGATTCAGCCGCTCGGCGCCGGCGGCTACGGCGCGCAGGCGTTGCTCGCGTTCGGCTTTCTGATTCTCGCGGCGTACGCGGCGGGCGAGCTCGCCGTCGCGATTCGCATCCCGAAGCTCGTCGGCTATCTGATCGCGGGCGTCGTCTTCGGCCCATCGGCACTCGGCACCGTCGGCACGCGCGCGATCGCCGATCTGTCGCCCGTGAGCTCGCTCGCGATCGCACTCATCGCGTTCATCGCCGGCGTCGAGCTGCAATGGCAGGAGGTGCGAGAGCGCGGGCTGGGCCTACTCCGCGTCCTCGGCACGGAGCTGGGCATCTCGATCGTCACGATCACCGCATTTCTGCTCCTGCTTCGCGAGCACATCAGCTTCCTGCAGCACGGCACGATCGTCGAGGCACTCGCGTTCAGTATCGTGTTCGCCGCCATGGCGGCGGTCCATTCACCCGCGGTGGCGATCGCGATGCTCAGCGAGACGCGAGCGCGCGGCCCGGTCGCCAAGACGACACTCGGGCTCGTGCTGATCAGCGACGTCGTGATCGTCCTGCTGCTCACGCTCACGCTCGCGATCGCGCGGGCGCTCGTTCCTCCCGCCGGCGCGAACGCGCCCGCGCTCACGCTCGGCGCGGTGGCGTGGGAGGTGATCGGCGCGGTGTTGATCGGCGGAATTCTTGGCGCGCTCGTGACGCTCTATCTGCGCTTCATCCGCCGCGAGCTCTTTCTCTTCGCGATCATGGTCGCGTTCTTCGGGTCGGAGATCGCGCACCTCGTGCATGTGGAGCCGCTGCTCACGCTCATGACGACGGGCTTCGTCGTCGAGAACGTCTCGGCACCGGATCACAGCGCGGCGCTCCGCTCGGCGCTCGAGCGCGCGGCGGCGCCCGTGTTCGTGGTGTTCTTCGCGCTCGCCGGCGCCGGCATCGCGTTGCCGCAACTCGCGCGACTGTGGCCGCTCGTGCTGCCGCTCGCGCTCGTCCGCGCCGGCGCGATCTGGGCGGGCGTTCGCCTGAGCCTCGGCTGGAGCGGCTTGCCGCGCGACGAAGTGCCGGTTTTGCGGCGACACGTCTGGACAGGACTCCTGCCGCAAGCCGGAGTCGCGATCGGCCTCGCCGCCGTCGTGGCGCAGACGTACCCGAGCCGCGGCGGCGACATGCAGGTGCTCTTCCTCGCGCTGATCGCGGTGAATCAGGCGGTCGGCCCGATCCTGTTCCGCCGCGCGCTCGACCAGAGCGGCGAGATCCCGCGGACGGAAGAGCGTGCAGCCGCCGCCGAGACGTCCGCTATTGCACGACCGTGACGGTCGCGCGCATCCACGGGTGAATGCAGCATTGGTAGTGCTGGACGCCCACCGTGGTCGCGGCGTCAGTCGTGAACGTGGCGCCCGGATGAACGATCGCGCTCGACGGGAGCTGCGCACACTCCGACGTCTCGACCGGGTTGCCCGACCCGCTGTTGAGCGCGGGGACGATCCCGCCGCCGAACTCCGCGACGCGGGTGAACGTGTGGCCCTCGCCGCCCATGTTCGTCGCCTGAATCGATTGGCCGACGTGGATCGTGAGCGCCGTGGGGCTGAACATCCACTCGGCGACGCTGTGGTTGGCGGCGAGCTCGCTGTTGAATTGCGACAGGGTGATGCCGCCGGCGCGCGTGCAGGTGCCCGCGCCCAATCCCGCGTTGAACGATGCCGAGTCGCATTGATCGAGCATGCTGACCGTCGGATTGACGGTCACGCCGTTGACGTCGTCGGACGAGCCGCAGCCGGCGACGACGAGCGATGAGGAAATCATGATGGCGATTGCGATGTGTGCGTGACGCATGGCGTCCTCCACTTCGAGTGTGGACACCGCGCAAGTGCAAATCGCGCGCACCGCAATCGTCCGCGCGTGAATTGTCGACTGTTGCTGGCCGCGGTCGCAGCGATTCGCTGCGACCGCATCCGCGACGAATAACCGAAGCGATTGATTGACAAATTCGCGAGACCGCCGTAGACTGGGCATTCGCACCGCCACTCGAGGCGGGCGACTGGCTATGGGCGGCGGGTCCGCCGGGAGATGACATGGCGTTTGCACGACTGCACAGCGCGTTCGATGACGACGACGCCACCGCGCCGCTCGGCGTGATGTCGGGCCGCGAGGATGCGTATGCGGACCTCGTCGCGAAGCAGCTCGCGCTGCTCGGCGAAGATCCCGATCGCGAGGGGCTGCGCCGCACGCCGGATCGCGTCGCCACGGCGATGGCCTGGCTCACGCGCGGCTATCAGCTCACCGCGGCCGACGTAGTCGGCGACGCGCTGTTCGAGGAGCCGCATCGGAGCATGGTGCTGGTGCGCGACATCGAAGTGTACAGCCTGTGCGAGCACCACATGCTGCCGTTCTTCGGCAAGTGCCACGTGGCGTACATCCCGAACGGCCGGATCGTCGGCCTCTCCAAGCTGCCGCGGATCGTCGAGGTCTACGCGCGACGGCTCCAGGTGCAGGAGCGGCTCACGGAGGAGATCGCGCAGGCGATCGAGGACGTGCTCCAGCCCGACGGCGTCGGCGTGGTGATCGAGGCGGTACACCTGTGCATGATGATGCGCGGTGTAGAAAAGCAGAATTCAAAAACGCTGACGAGCGCACTGCGCGGAAGCTTCCGCGACGACCCGCGCACGCGTGCCGAGTTCCTGCATCTGACCCATCGCGGGGTATCGGGGCCGGGCTGAAGAGGCGGCGTGCGCAGCGCCGCCCGATATCGACCGCACTAAGAAAATCCCATCCCTCGCGAACGCGATGGATGGGATTTCAACGTTTACGGGGCGCCGGCGTATACCGGTATGCAGATTCGCATGCCGATGTGAACCGATAAACGTATGACTGCTGAACACTCTCGCAGCCCGCGGTCGAATCCCGCTGGCCGCTCCTTGAACGTGATCCGCTCCGTCGTTCGCGCCCTCAACCTCAATACGCGCGCGATCGAACAACGGTCCGGAATAAGCCTGGCGCAGCTCTTCGTGCTCGAGCAGCTCGCCCAACGACCAGCGGTGTCGCTGACCGACCTCGCGGAGCGTACCGCCACGCACCAGAGCTCCGTCTCGGTTGTCGTGCAGCGCCTCGTCGACCGGGGCCTCGTGAGCCGAACGCGGTCCGCCTCCGATCGGCGGTTCGTCGAAATCGTCATCACCGACGTGGGACGCGAAGTGTTGACGAGGGCGCCCGAAACGGTGCAGATCAAGCTGCTGCACGGATTGGCACGCCTCGCCGATGCCGAGCGCGACCGGCTCGCCGCGCTGCTCGAGCGATGGGCGACCGCCGCCGGGATCGACGTGCCGGTCGAGACGCCGATGTTTCTCGAGGACGCCTGATCGGCATTCCGACGCCGCACAACCTGGTTCCAGAGATCCGCGCGTCGTCCGCGGCCGATGTACGTTTCACCGACCGATGCCGACCATAGTCTGACGATGCGCGGGCTGCTGCGCCGTTTGTTGAGTGACGATGCCGCGGGCGTGCGCGGTCGCATCGCGACCACCTACGTGCTGCTCGCGATCGCGAACGTCGGGGCCTGGGTCTGGGCATTCGCGGCGTTTCGCCATTACCCCCTGCTGCTCGGCACGTCCCTGCTCGCGTATGGCCTCGGGCTGCGCCACGCCGTCGACGCGGATCACATCGCCGCGATCGACAACGTGACGCGCAAGCTGATGCAGGAGGGCAAGCGTCCGATCGGCATCGGGCTGTTCTTCTCGCTCGGACATTCCACAGTCGTGGTCCTCGCGACCGTCGCGATCGCGGCGACGGCGATCGCGCTCCACACTCAGCTCGCCGCGTACCGCTCAGTGGGCGGCATGATCGGCACCGTCGTCTCCGCGGTGTTCCTGCTCGCGATCGCGGTGATGAATCTTTTCATCCTGAGCGCCGTCTACCGCACCTTCCACCGCGTGCGGCGCGGCGGGGCGTTCGTGGACGCCGATCTCGACACGCTGCTCGCGGGCGGGGGACTGCTGGCGCGCATCTTCCGCCCGCTGTTCGGCATGATCCGGCGGAGCTGGCACATGTATCCGCTCGGACTGCTCTTCGGCCTTGGCTTCGACACGGCGACGGAGATCGGGCTGCTCGGCATTTCGGCCGCCGAGGCGTCCAAGGGGATGCCGATCTGGTCGATTCTCGTATTGCCGGCGCTCTTCACCGCGGGGATGGCGCTCGTCGACACGACGGACAGCATCCTGATGCTCGGCGCGTACGGCTGGGCGTTCACGACGCCGATGAGAAAACTCTATTACAACATGACGATCACGTTCGTGTCCGTGCTCGTCGCGCTGCTGGTGGGCGGGATCGAGGCGCTGGGACTGCTGGCGGATCGACTGCAGCTCAGCGGCGGCTTCTGGGACGCAATCGCGTCGCTCAACGGCAACTTCGGACAGCTCGGCTACGTGATCGTCGGGGTGTTCGTGGTGTGCTGGATCGTCTCGGCGGCGGTGTACCGGGTGAAGGGGTACGACACGCTCGAGCTGGCGGAGTAGAGGCGGGTTCGGTTCGCCGTCGCTGTCGTGCTGCGTCTTCCGTTGACCGTTATGCGTTCATCCGTTGCGGAAGCACGGACGACGGACAACGCACAACGACGGCGACCAGCGCCCGGAGCCCCTCGCGCCGTTCGCCGTTACGGCTCCCTCGGGATCATTTCGTCGCTCATCGCCGCGTCGTACGCGAACGCCGCGAAGACGATGGCCGCCTGCTCGATCTGTTCGGGGGTCGTGCGCTCCATGGTGTCCATGTTCGTGTGGTGGATGCGCACGTCGTAGTTGCCGTATTCCTGAATCGGGTTGAAGCCCGGCACGCCAACCTGAATGAAGCTCAGGTGATCGGTGCTGCCGATGCCCGCGTTCACGTTCTTGCGCGCATCGAGATCCCTGAACGGCTCGAGCCACTGGTCGAAGATCGCCTTGGCCGCGGCGTTGCCTTCCGTGTAGAAGCCGTACACCGGGCCGTAGCCGGGATCGATGTTGAAGTAGACGTCGAACTTGTCGCGCGCGGCCTTGTTCGCGTCGCCGGCGAGATGCTGCGCGACCCAGGCGCGCGAGCCGTAGAGTCCCTCTTCCTCGCCGCCCCAGAGCGCGACGCGAATCGTGCGGCGCGGGCGCGCGCCGACCGCCTGGAGGATGCGCATCGCCTCGAGCACGGTGACCGCGCCGTCAGCATTGTCGGTGGCGCCGGTCGCGGCGTGCCAGGAGTCCAGGTGTCCGCCGATCATCACGACCTGGTCGGCGAGCGCCGGATCGGTGCCCGGCAGCTCGGCGATCACGTTGTAGCCGCTCGTGTCGCGCGTGAGATACCGCGCCTGCACGCCGACCCGGACCTTGACCGGCACGTGGTCATTCAGAAGTCTAATTATATTATTGTACTGCTCGCCCGAGACGACCACCGACGGCACGGCGTTCGCGCCCTGATCGCGCGTCTGGACGAAGATCGTGCCGTGCTCGCCGCCGCTGGTCTTGAGCACGGCCCCCACGCCCGCGTCGTGCAGGAGCTGCGCGATGCGCTGCGCCTCGCCCGAACCGCGGCGCGGCGGCTGCGGGCTTCCCCACGGGAACGGCGCGAGCGTGTACGTATCCGGCGCATTCGCCGCGGTCGGGTTGACGCGGTCCGTGCGAATGAAACGCGTCATCATCGGCTGCGTCATCACGATCGCACCTTTGAGCCGGTCGCGCATCTTGGCGACCGAATCATAGGAAAGGCCGGCGATCAGGATCGGCGTCCCCTCGATCACACCCTTGGTCGGCGCGGACCACGCGTCGGGATAGCCGATCATCGGCGCGAACCGCGGCGCGGTCATGTCGAGCGTGAATCCGTCCAGCTCCCACCCGCGGCCGAATGGCCAGCGCTCGAGGTGCGCGTCGCGGAGTCCCCACGCGGCGAGATGGTCGCGCGCCCAGTTGGCGGCCCGGAAGAACGCCGGCGACGCGGTCAATCGAGGACCGATCACCGTCGCCAACGTGTCTTCCATTTCCCAGGCGTGCGAGTGGTGCAGCCCCTCGTCGCGAATCTTCGCCATCATCGCGGCGTCGACGGGTCGTTGCGCGGACAGGGTCGCGGATGAGAGGAGCGCGGTGAGAATTAGTATGCGGCGCATGTGATGCAGCTCGTGATCGGGAGTGGTGGGCAACCGGCGTGCGCCGCTCAAAATGCGTCGCCACCGCGGCCGTTCACCAGCCCCACCGCATACCTCTCCACTCTCCACTCTCTATTGTCGTACTCCGACTTCGTCGCATTCCGCCGATCGCTTTCCCGCACGCCTCGCCTCGAGCGTCAGACCGTTCGCGCGCGGGGAATCGAGTTCGCGGTCTTTTCGTCGCCGCCCGTGTCGGGCGCGCCGCCGCTGCTCTGCATCAACGGCGGCATGATCTACGATCACTCGATGCTCTGGCCGGCGCTGTCGCCGCTTGCCGAACGTCGCCAGGTCATCCTCTACGATCTGCGCGGGCGGGGCGCGTCGTCGCCCCCCGCCGATCCGCTCGCGGCCAGCATCGATGATGACGCAGCCGATGTCGGCGCGATGCGCCGAGCGCTCGGCATTCGCCGGTGGGATGTCCTCGGCCACTCGTGGGGCGGTGGAATCGCGATGCTCGGCTGCGCGCGCGACGAGGCCGCGGTGCGCCGCCTCGTCCTCGTGGACGCGGTGGGCCCGACCAGCGACTGGATGCCGCCGCTCCGCGAGAACGTGCTCGCGCGACTCCATGGCGCTCAGCGCGAGGCGGTGGAATCGATTCCGGAATCCGCGCTCGCCGATCCGGATCCGGAGCTGCACAGCCGCTACAGCCGCTCCGTGTACACCGCTTGGTTCGCCGATCCGGAGATGGCGGCCCACTTCACGCCGCCCGACGCGCGGAGTGAGACCGGCGCCGCGGTGCTGTCGAAGCTGCGCGGCCAAGGCTACGACTGGACCGACCGGCTCCGTGCCTTTTCCGCGCCGACACTCGTCATTCACGGAGAGGCGGACGCTTTACCTCTAGCGGTTTCAGTCGACAATACGTATATCCTCAAAAGCGCCCGCCGTACCGTAGTTCCCTCCTCGGGCCACATGCCGTTTTGGGAAGCGCCACAGCGCTTCTTCGATCTCGTCGAGTCGTTTTTGTAGTCCCCCTCCTGTAGGACCCCCCCCGCAGTTCCCGCCCTGTGCGGTAGTTCGCGCACTCCCGCTCCCCGCCCTTCTCCGCCCGATGCCGGGCACGTTGGTCCATCGTGAAGCGAGCCGCCTTCTCTTTCCTCTCGCTCAGCCTGGGCATTTCCGTCCTGGGCGCGCATCGCAGCACACCGATCGCCGCGAGCAAGCCATTGCCGGCCCGCCCGCTCGAGCGCGCCGCCGGATCGTTGGCGCGTGCCTTGGCCGCGGTGATGCCCAGGGCTACGACAACGCTATCGACCGACGCCGGTGACGTGGACCGCGCAGCCCTGCGCAAGAAAGTGCGACGCGAGGCAACCGGCACTTACATCAGCGACATTCTGCTCGAGCGCGACTCCTCGGTCGCACGCTGGCCCGATCGCCACGGCGTTCCGCTCACCGTCTGGATTCAGCCCCGCTCGAGCGTGCCGGATTTCGAGCCGGGGTTCGTGACGCAGGTGCGCGAGGCATTCGAGCAGTGGGACGCGCTGCATCTCCCGGTGCGCTTCTCGTTCGTGGACGACTCCGCCCACGCCGAAGTGCACGTGCGGTGGATCGACCACTTTGACGAACCGATCAGCGGACGCACGCGGTGGTCGCGCGACGACGACTGGCTGATCACCGATGGGAACATCATCCTCGCGGTGCACCACTATCAGGGCGAGCTGCTCGATGAAGATGCCATGCGGGCGATGGCGCTCCACGAGATTGGCCATCTGATCGGGCTCGACCATACGACGGACACACTGAGCATCATGGCGCCGCGCGTGCGGGTACGCTCGCTGTCCGATGCCGATCGCGCGACGGCGCGCCTCATCTACTCGCTCCCCGCCGGTCCGCTGAACTAGACTGCCATGCGCCGCGCCGACACCTGGCTGATGCTGGTGGTCGGCGCGCTGGCGGTGTTCGTCGGCATCCAAGTCGCCGGCGCTCCGCGAGTCGCGCCCTCCGTGGCGCCCCCATCGCCCGCAGAAAGCGCGAGCGTCGCCGCCCGGCCGAACGTGCCCAAGCCGAGCACCAACTCGGGCGCCGCGCCGTCCGCGGACGCCGAGCTCACGGTCACGCACGACAACACCGAAGCGCCGGCGCGAAATCTCGACGAGATTCACGCGCGCATCGCCGCCGCGACCGACACGTACATGGCGGACATGCTCGCCGACATGGACCAGACGCTCGTACGCTGGCCCGATCTGCGCGAGCGCGGTCTCCGAATCTGGGTGCAGTCGATGACGACGGTTCCGGATTGGGATCTTCGTTATGCGCAGATGGCGCGCGACGCGTTCTCTGAGTGGACGAGCGCCGGCATTCCGACGCGCTTCGATTTCGTGCTCGACTCGGCGACGTCGGACGTGCGCATCGTCTGGATCGACCGCTTTCCGCCAATGGACGGTCTGCGTGTGGGGAGCACGCGGCGCGCGGTCGATCAGAACGGATGGCTGGCGCGCGCGGAGATCGTGATCGCGGTGCACGACAGCGCTGGTCGGGCGATTCCGCCCGCCGCGCTCGCCGGCATCGTCCGCCACGAAGCGGGCCACGCGCTCGGGCTCGGCCACTCGGCCAATCAGCACACGCTGATGTATCCGATCGCGCTCGAGGACGAGATCACGCCGCTCGATCGCGCGACGCTGCGATTGCTGTACGATCTGCCGCCGGGCCGCGTGCGCTGAGTCCGGCCGAAAAATTGCCGTCCTCGCCGCCATGAGTGGCGACGACCGGGTGTACGACATCGGGATAGTTGGCGGCGGACCGGCCGGGCTGTCGGCCGCGATCTGGTCGGCGCGCTACCTCCATTCCGTGGCACTCGTGGACAGCGGCGATCCGCGCAACTGGCAAACGCGGCGCATCAACGGCATCCTCGGACTCGAGGGCATTCGTCCGGCGGAGCTGCGGGCGGCCGGACGCGCGACGTCTCGCGAGCTGGGGGTGACGCTCATCGACAAGATCGTGCTGCGCGTGGACAAGCGCGACGGCGACGACTTCGTGCTCTCGCTGCAAGGCGGTGTGCGCCTCCGCTCGCGCCGTCTCCTGCTCGCGATCGGCATTCGCGACGTGTGGCCGGACATTCCTGGTCTCGCGCACGTGTACGGCGCGAACGCGCACGTCTGCCCGGACTGCGACGGCTACGCATCGCGGGGCAAGAAAGTCGTGGTGATCGGCAACGGCCGGCGCGCGGTGGGAATGGCGCTCAACCTCACGACGTGGACCACGGACGTCATCATCTGCACGAACGGACGTTCGCCAGAGCTCGACGAGCAGGAGTACTGCGACAAACTGGATGCGCTGAACATTCCCGTGCTCACGGATCGCATCACGCGCGTCTGCTACGACGGTAGCGCGATCCACTGTCTGATGCTCGAGAACGGGATGCAGCTCGACACCGACAAGGTGTTCTTCACGATCGGCCAGTATCCCGCGGACGATCTCGGCGCCCAACTCGGGTGCGACCGCGACGACGAAGGGCACATCGAGGTCGATCAGCACTTTCACACGTCGGTGGCGAACGTGTTCGCGGCGGGCGACATCACTCCCGGCGCGCAGCTCGCGATTCGCGCCGCGGCGGAGGGAGCCACCGCGGCGCTCTCGATGCACAAGTCGCTCGTTCCGGAGGGGCGCAAGCTCGCGCCCCGCGAGAAGGCTACCAGTCCAGCGTGAGCTTTTTCGCCTTGTGATTGCGCACGATGTCGACCGGCACGGATTGGTCGCTCGCGTGCATCATCACGACCTTGATCAACTGATTCACCGACGCGATCGGCTGGCCGTCGGCCTTCACGATCACGTCGCCGGCGCGAAGACCGGCACGGTACGCGGGCGTGGCTTCGGGCACCTCGTTCACGAGAAGGCCCGTGGGGATGCCGAGCGCCTTCGCGAGCGCGTCGTTCACCGAGGTGAGGTTCGCGCCGAACAGCCCGCGCGCGGCGAACATGCCGCTGAATCCGGACATGCTCGGCATGTCGGGAATCATGACGGCTTCGGCACCGCTGGACGGGCGCGGCATGACCATGGTCTCCATCGCGCTCGGGTTGAAGATGCGGAATTCGGGCGCCCGCCGCGCGCGAATCATCTCCGGCGTGTGAGCGACGGTGAGCGTGTACGTCTTGGGGTCACCGTCGCGCGCGACCTTGACCGAGAGCTTTCGCTCCGGCTCGAGCATGCGGCTGACGTCTACCCAGCGGCCGACGACGTCGAGTCCATCGTAGGCGAGCAGCACGTCGCCCGGGGCGATGCCCGCCTGCTCGGCGGGCGAGTTGGGCTCGACGGAGATGATCGACGGATGCTCGAAGTAGCGGACGAGATAGTCCCCGTCGCGCACGGAGTCGGTGAACGGCGCGAATCCCGTGTTGACGCCGATCCAGCCGCGCACGCGCACCGGCTGCGCCGCCGCGCGCGCGATGGTGATGTCGTGGCCGCCCTCGGGAGCCTGAAGCATCATGCGCACGGGCCCGTGATGCGCCGCGGCGGCCGCCAGATTATCCGCGGCCAGGGCGGTCGTCGCCTCCTCGAGCTGCTTCCGGATCCGCATGAACTCCGGCGACATCGGGGTCTCGTTCTCGAGCGCGCGAAAGAGCACGTTGATCGAGTCGAGCCGCGCGCGCATGTCCGGCGAGGCGGTGCGGACGTAGAGCGTGTCGCGCACGCGGGCCGGCACCTGCGCGCCGAGCGGCACCGCGATGGTGATCGCCACGAGCGCGGCGCCGCGCGTCAGTCGGGCATTGATCATAATACACTCATTAGTAGCTCGTAATTCTCATACTGGCCGGCAGCACGGTGTTCAACTGCCGGAGCGTGGCTTCGCGCTGGCCGAGGGTATTCAGGTAGTAGCCGTTGATCACGGGGTCGTAGGGCGCCTCGTTGAGCGCTTCGCCCATGACCTCGTGCGCCCGGTCGAGCGCCGCGAGCCGCGTGCGAATCGCCGCCGGACTGTCGGCGGGGCGGCCGGCGGTGTCGCGCTGCGCCAGGAACGCCGTGGCCGATTGATAGACGAACTGCGACTTCAACTGCGCCGCGCGCGCGTCCTCGATCGACGCGAAGCGCGGCGCGGAATCGGCCGCGAGCGTGGCAGGCGCACCAACCGAACCCGCGGAGTCGCGCGTCGCGTGGACGGCGACCGTCGCCGTGGGGAACGCCGCGGCGCCCGCCGAGAGCCGTCCGCCGATCACGCCGCCGGCGGCGAGGAGCACTCCCGCCGCGGCGAGGCGCCACGGGTGAGCGGCACGGCCGTGCGATTTTAGATATGCAACCGATTGGTTGCCTGTTTCGATGATGCCGTCGCCGGCGAGCGCCGGCGCGAGCTTCTCCCAACGCGTGAGCGGAGCCCCAATGCGCGCCGGCGCGGCCGCGGCCATCTCGGCCAGTCGCTGGTACGCCTCGCGCTCGCGCGCGCACTCGGCGCAACCCGCGAGATGCGCGAGCTCCGCCGTGGTGGGCGATTCGTCGAGCAACGCGGCGAGCCGCTCAGTAGGCAGGTGCGACATGCTCGGCTTCCTTATTCGACGTTCGTACATCGGTGACATCGACGAGATGCGCCAGCAGCTTGCGGAGCTTCGCTCTGGCTTTGAATAGTTGCGACTTCGAACCGCCCGCCGTGATGCCGAGCGCGTCCGCGATCTCTTCGTGCGTGTAGCCTTCCACGTCGTGCAGCATGAACACCGCGCGCGCGCCCGGCGACAGCTTGGCCGCCGCCTCGGCGATCGACTCGGCGACGAATGAGCGGTCGGGATCCGGGTCGACGATGGCGCTGTCCTCGTTCACTTCCGTCTCGATGCTGGCGAGCCGCCGCGACCGTCGAAGCGCGTTCAGGGTGCGGTTGACCGCGATGCGGTGCGCCCACGTGCCGAACTGCGATTCTCCGCGGTAGCTCGGCAGCGCCCGGAAGATCTGAATCCAGACTTCCTGCGCGATGTCGGCCGCCAGATCCGTATCCCCCCCGACCAGGCGACGTACGACCATGTCGATGTGAGGGGCGTGCCGGGCCCACAGGGCCCGGAGCGCCCCCTCATCGCCGCCGATCGCGCGCCGAATGATGAGGGATTCGGTTTCCATTTCCGAGAGATTGGTCAGTTGAGGGGCGCGAAGGGTTTACTGCGGGAAGGGATTCGGGGGGCGGTCGCTCTCGTTCTGCGTTTTCCGTTTTGCGTTGTCCGTGCTGTGTTTTGCACGGTACAACCGAGAAGGGAGAACGCACAACTCAAAACGACAGCGACCGGCCCCGTCGCTGCCGCGCCCTTTCCGCATCTACTTATCCGACCGTTACATCCCCCTCTTTCGCTCGTCCCCCGGCCAAGGGGCCCTGCTCGAGCGCCGCGCTTGCTTGCCATCGGGAACATCGCATGGCATTGTGACGTATCGCACACGTGCGGTCGGATGGTCGTTCCTTCCCCCCGGCCGATACTCACAGCAAGCACGGCATCTGCATTCTGACACCCCAGACAGGGGTGTCGTTGTCGTCACATCGTCGCCTCCCCGAGGAGTCAATCAGTGTTGTCGCTGCTGATCTCCATGTTCGCCGTCGCATCCACTGCTGCTACTGCTGCCGCCGGCGGTGGCCTTCCGTTGAAGGCACCGAACACCGTCGGTATGTCGAGCGCCCGTCTCGCCAAGATCGACCACGTGGTCGAACGAGGGATCGAGGCCGGCGGCTATCCTGGTGCGGCGGTGGTCGTGGGCAGACGCGGTGCGGCGGTGTGGGAGAAAGGCTTCGGGAAGCTCAGTTGGGAGGACGGCAGCCCGCGCGTGTCAGCCAGCCGCACGATCTACGATCTGGCCTCGCTGACCAAAGTCGTCGGCACCACGACGGGGCTCATGATCCTCTACGATCAGGGCAAGATCCAGCTCGACGATCCCGTCTCGAAGTACATCCCGCAGTTCTCGGGCGGCGACAAGGACAAGGTCACCATCCGCATGCTCCTCGAGCATCGCTCCGGTCTTCCCGCCGGTCGCGATCTGTGGCGCATCGCGCGGACGCCCGAAGAGGCGCGCGAGGCGGTCATCTCGACTCCGCTCGTCTACGAGCCGAACAGCCGCTACGTCTACTCCGATTTGGGCGCCGACATGCTCGGCTTCGTCGTCGAAGCCGTATCGGGGCAGCGGCTCGACACGTTTCTCGAGCAGCACGTCTTCGAGCCGCTCGGAATGACCGACACCTTCTTCCTCCCCGCCGACTCGCTCAAGACCCGCGTGGCGCCGACCGAGGTCGCGCCGCCGCGCGGTTATCCGCTCCAGGGCGAAGTGCACGACGAGAACGCGTTCGCGCTGGGCGGCGTCGCGGGGCATGCCGGTCTCTTCAGCTCGGCCTCTGATCTCGCCGTCTTCGCCCAGATGATGTTGAACGGCGGTCAGTACGACGGCGTTCGCATCGTGGCGGATTCGACCATTGCGCTGTTCACCAAGCGCGAGCCGGGCGCCGGCAGCCGCGCGCTCGGCTGGGACACGTGCAACGGCAGCGGAAGCTGCGGCAAGTACCTCGGCGACAGCGCGTACGGCCACACCGGTTTCACCGGCACGTCGATGTGGATCGATCCGCAGCGCGACATGTTCGTCATTCTGCTGACGAACCGGGTGCACGAGCCGCGTGCGAAGCGTCCCGCGAAAGTGATCGCCGACGTACGGGCCGATCTGGCCGACGCCGCCGCGCTCGCGGTGACGGATTACGCCGACGGGCCAATGGAAATGCCCGCGAAGTTCCGCGCCGATCGCGCGATCAACTGGAACCCGCCGGCCCGGAAATCACACTCGCACCACGCGAGCACCAAGCACTCGCACAAGAAGAGCAGCGCGAGCAGCCACGCGTCGAGCTCCAAGTCGAGCGCCAAGAAGAAAACGGTCGCGAAGAAGAGCTCGAGCTCGAAGAAGCGCCATTCGAACTAGCGCGACACCGAACACGAGTACAGACGAGCCTTGTCGGTCCGACGAGGCTCGTTGATTTTTCGGTATGAGTGATCCCACCAAACCCGAAGAAGAAGCTCCGTCCCGGCCCGCGGCCACGGATGCCGCGCCGCCGAGTGCCGATCAGGTGAAGCTGGCGCTCCGCAAGGTGAAGGACCCGGAGCTGAACCTGAACATCATGGACCTGGGACTCGTCTACGACATCATCGTGGACGGCAACGAGGTGCAGGTCGACATGACGCTGACGTCGCCCGGCTGTCCGGCCGGTCCGCAGATCATGGGCGACGTGGAGCGCGTACTGCGCGCAATGCCCGGCGTCGGCGAGGTGACGATCAATCTGGTGTGGCAGCCGTTCTGGTCGCCGGACAAGATCGAGCCGCGCGTGCGGGCGTATATGGGATTGTAGGACGTGGGACGTGGACCGTGGACCGTGGACCGTGGTGTAACTACGCGGCGCGGTGGGTCGAGAGCGCCTTTAGAAAATCCTCACCGAGCAGCAAGCGGCGCCAGCCGGGGAGCTCGGCCACCTCGGCGAGCTCCGATTCCGTTTTCGGGTTCTTGCGAGCGACGGCCTCGAGACGGTCGCGGGAGCAGAGCACACCGGGATCGAGATCGAGCCGCGCCGCCGCGGCATCGCGTACCGTCTTGAGCGCGCCGACGCGCGCGTCGAAATCCGGGTCGCGGTCCCAGCGCGGTGCTTTCGGAAAGCGCGGCAGCTCGCTCTCGGGCACGGCCTTGCCGCGCTGCACCGCGGCGAGCAGCTCGTGGCTGCGCGACTCGAGAATCCCGCGCGGCATGCCTTTGATCGCGGCGAGCGCCTCGCGCGACTCCGGCTGCGATCGCGCGATCTCGAGCAACTGCTCGTTCCCGAGCACGCGGAACGTCGCGCGGTCGAGTTGACCCGCGAGCGCGTCGCGCCACGGCGCGAGCTCGCGCAGGATCGCCAGCTCGCGCCGTGTGAGATCGCGTGCGCCTTTGATCTTGAAGAATCCGTTCGCCGGATCCTCGTCGGCCCAGCGCAGCCCCTCGAGCAGCGCGAACTCCTCGCGCGCCCACGTCCATCGTCCGGCGCGCTCGAGATCGTCCTTCATGCGGTCGCGGAGCTCGAGCAGATGAATCGTGTCCTGCGCCGCGTAATCGAGCATGTCGCGCGTGAGCGGCCGCATCGACCAGTCGGCGCGCTGGTGCTTCTTGTCCAGCTTCACGCCGAAGTAGCGCTCGAGCAGCGCGGCGAGACCGAACGCCCGCAAGCCGAGGAGCTGCGCCGCGATGCGCGTGTCGAAGATGTTCCGAGCGTGCCACCCGTAGTCCTGATGCAGCAGGCGGAGATCGTAGTCCGCGTCGTGGAACACGATCTCCACGTCGGCGCTCTCCACCAACCGCCCCAGCCCCGCCGGCGTGCCGATGGGTATCGGGTCGATGATCGCCGTCTTGTCGCGGCTGGAGAGCTGGAGCAGGTAGATTCGATCGACGAAGCGGTGGAAGCTCGCGCCTTCCGTGTCGAGAGCGAGAATCGGCGTTCCGGCAATCGAATTGAGGAACGCGTCGACCGTCTCCGTGGTGTCGAGGTAAACCGGGGTGTGCACGACCGCAATCTAACCGGCATCGCCTTTGCCCGGAGCCGAGCGCATGAGCGACGGTCGCACGAACGACGCAGACGAACAGCCGGCGACGGTGGCCGCGCTCCGGAGGCGCGGCCGCGTCCGCCGGCGTCATCACGGCTGGCGCAACGCGGACGTGCTGCGCACCGCGGCGCTGGTGATCGCGATGTACCTCATCGTGCGCCTCCTCTGGTTCGCGAACATGCTGTTTTTCACCGCGTTCCTCGGGCTGTTGTTGGGGCTCGCGGTGTCGTCGGGCGTGGATCGCCTGGTGCGGTGGCGCATTCCGCGCGGCGTGGGCGCGGCGGCGATCGTGATCGGCTTCCTCGCGCTGCTCTTCGGCTTCGGCGCGTGGCTGGCACCGACGATTCACCAGCAGGGGATAGAGCTCGAGCGCCGGCTGCCGGTCGCGATCGATCGCGCCGGGACGTGGGTCAACGCGCATCGCGGCGGGATGATCGGCATGGTCTTCGGCGGCCTGGCGACCGAGGCGCGCACCGACTCGGCGGCGGCGACTCCGTCCGCGGCGGCGACGCCCGCCGCTGCACCCGCCGGCGCCCCGCCCACCGGAGCGGCGCAGCCCACGGACTCGACGCAGATCGGGCGCGCGGTGCGGCAGCGGATCAACGCGCAGCTCGGCGCGCTCTCGCGCTACCTGTTTCCGTTCCTCTCGTCGACGATCGAAGTTGTTGCTGGAATACTCATAATAATTTTCTTATCTATCTACATCGCCGTCGACCCCGGGCTGTATCGCGCGGGGATCATGCACCTGTTCCCGCACCCCCGGCGCGAGCGCGCGGGCGCGGTGCTCACGGCGATCGCCCAGGTGCTGCGGAAATGGCTCGTCACGCAGCTCATCGCGATGGCGGTCATCGGCATTGTGGCGACCATCGTGCTGCTCGTGCTCCGCGTGCAGGCGGCCTTCGCGCTCGGGCTGCTCTCGGGATTGTTCGAGTTCATCCCCACCTTCGGGCCGATCATCGGCGCGCTGCCCGCGGTCGCGATGGGCTTTCTCGATTCGCCGGAGAAGGCGGCCTACGTGGCGATCGCGTACATCCTCGTGCAGTTCCTCGAGAACCATCTGCTCATCCCGCTGCTGATGAAGGGCGGGATCGATCTGCCGCCCGTGTTGACGGTTCTCGCACAATCGCTCATGGCGCTCGTCTTCGGCTTCATCGGCTTGATGGTCGCCGTGCCCATGCTCGCGGCGACGATGGTCGCGGTGAAGATGCTCTACGTGGAAGACGTGGTCGGCGATCCACAGCTCGGAGCGGGCGAGAATCCGGCGCGTGGCGTCGAAAGCTGACGAGGGCACGGACGGCGCGCTGCCGTTGTACCGGCGCTTTCCGCGGCTCACGCGCATTCCGCGCGTCGCGCTCGGCGCGTTCCCGACACCGGTCCAGCCGCTCGCGTCGATTGCGCCGGGGATGTGGATCAAGCGGGACGATCTCTGCGCCGAGCCGCTCGGCGGCAACAAAGCGCGGGCGCTCGAGTTTCTCCTCGCGCGCGTACAACCCGGCGACCGCGTGGTCACGGTGGGCGCCGCGGGCTCGACGCACGCGCTCGCCGTCGCGACCTATGCCGCGCGCCTCGGCGCGACAGCGGAGGTCGCGCGCTGGCGCCAGGTCATGAATCCCATGGCGTCGCGCGTCGCCGCGCGGATGCCGGCGTTCGCTGAGCTCGCGCCGGTCTTTCACACCGTGGCTGGTGCGTACGCGTGGGCATGGATGCGGCGACTGCGCGGCGCGACATGGATCCCGGCGGGAGGGAGCACGCCGCTCGGCATCCTCGGGCACGTGAACGCGGGACTCGAGTTGGTCGACCAGCTCCGCGCCGGCGAGCTGCCGATGCCGCAATCGGTCGTGCTGCCGCTCGGCACCGGCGGCACGATGGCGGGTCTCGTGTTGGCATTCGCGATTGCTCACGTTCCGATCCGCGTCGTCGGCGCGCGCGTCGTGCCGACGATCGTCGGACGATTGGGACGCGTTCAGCGGCTCGCGAGCGCCACCGCGCGGCTGATCGAGCGAACGTCCGGCGCGCGCGTGCCGCGTCCGTCGCCGCCGGCGATGGCGATCGACGATCGCTACTACGGCGGCGCGTACGGCCGCGAGACGATCGACGCGCGCGATGCCGCCGCCGCCATGCGCGCCGCGAACGGCGTGGTGCTCGATTCCACGTACAGCGCGAAGGCGTTCGCGCTGGCGCGCGCGCGCGCGAACCGCGAGACCGTCCTGTTCTGGTTAACGTTCGACTCCCGAACCCTGAGCACCCGATGAGTCAGCTCCCGGAAGTGACGTTTCACATTTATCCGACCGACTGCGACATGCTCGGGCACCTGAACCATGCGACGATGCTCAATTTTCTCGAGCGTGCGCGATGGGCGCTGCTCGAGCCGCAGATCGACGTTCGACGCTGGACCACGCAGGACGTGTTCTCGGTGGTGCGTCACGTCGACATCGGCTATCTCGCGCAATCGCTGCCGGGCGAGGATCTCACGATTCGCTCCGGACTGCTCGCGATTCGTCGCACGAGCTACATCATCAAGCAGGACGTGCGCAAAGTCGCGCCGGGCACGCTGGTCGCGGAGGCGTCGATCGTGTTCGTGTGTGTGAATCAGCAGGGTCAGCCCGTGCCGGTGCCGGAGAGCTGGCGCAACATGCTGCCGCAGTGGCCGGAGTCGGAGTGATCGCGCTCGTCGGCGACACGGAGATTGCCTACGACGATGTCGGCTCCGGGCTGCCAGTGGTCTTTCTGCACGCGTTTCCGCTCAATCGCACGATGTGGGATCCGCAGGTGGGTGCGCTCGTCGCGGAGTGCCGCTGCATTCCCATCGACATGCGGGGATTCGGCGAGTCGGCAGCGGCGCCGCCCTATTCGATGGATCGCTACGCCGACGACGTGATCGGCGTGCTCGACGTCCTGCAACTCGAGCGCGCGGTGATCGCGGGCCTGTCGCTCGGCGGATACGTCGCGTTCAATCTCCTGCGCCGCCACCGCGGCCGCATTCGCGCGCTGATGCTCGCGGACACGCGCGCGACCGCGGACGACGAGGCCACGCGGGCACGGCGGCACGAGCTGATCCAGCTGGCCGAGACACAGGGCAGCACCGCGATCGCGAACGCGGAGATCGCTGGCCTCGTCGGCAAGACGACGCGCGAACGGCGGCCGGACATCTATGATGCGACGCATCGCATGATGGCGCAGTCGGCGCCGGAGGGGATCATCGGCGGACTCGAGGCGATGATGATGCGGCCCGACTCGACGCCGCTCCTCGAGCACATCGACGTGCCGACGCTCGTGGTCGGCGGCGAGGAAGACGCGATCACGCCGCCCAAGACGATGCGCGCGCTGCACCACGCGATCCCGGGGAGCCGGTTGGAGCTGATCGCGCAAGCGGGACATCTCTCGAACGTCGAGCGGCCAGCGGCATTCAACACCGTGGTGAGCGAGTTCCTCGGCAGCTTGCTCTACAGTTAGTTTTCGCGCGATGTCCTCTCCGCCCCCGACTTCCACCGCGCAATCGGCCGCTGAACGCAGCACCTCGGCGCGACTTGGCTCGGTGCTGTTTCGCAATCGCAGTTGGCTGCCCGTTCCGTTTCTGATCGTCGCGCTGCTCGCGCCCGCGGAGCCGCGCGGGATCTATTGGTTGATCGGCGCGGTGCTGATCGTGGTCGGCGAGTGGGTTCGCCTGGCGGGAGTCGCCGCGGCGGGCACGGTCACGCGCCGCCGCTCGCGCGAGGTGCAGCGGCTGGTGACGTACGGGATCTTTCGCTGGGTGAGAAATCCGCTCTACGTGGGGAATTTCTTCATCTGGATGGGGTTCGTCGTGATCTCGGGCGTGTTGTGGTTCCTGCCCGTGGCGATCGTGCTGTTTGGAATCGAGTACACGCTGATCGTCGCGTACGAAGAGGGCGTGCTGGAGTCGATCTTTGGCCGGGAGTACTTGGACTACAAGCGCGATACGCCGCGCTGGGTGCCGAAGCCGCCGCGCGGGCGCGAGCGCGGACCACACGATTGGGGAGAGGCGTGGCGGAGCGAGGTGAGCACGTTCCTCCAGTACGCGGCGCTGGTGGTGGTGTTTGCGATCAAGCAGCGGGTGTGGTGGGTGTAGTCGCGCGAAGCGCGACGTAGGGCCGGCGGCGATGCCGCCTGTAGGGTCGCGGCCCTACAGCACGAACGCCCGCGCGAATGCGCGGGCGTTCTGCCACCATACACTCAACCCGCGCGCTACTTCTGCGGCTTTCCCGGGGGATTCTCGCTCTTGAACACGTCTCGATTGATCTGAATGTACTGCTTCAAGTTCCCCGGAACGTCTTCTTCCGGAAAGATCGCCGTCACCGGACACTCGGGCTCGCACGCGCCGCAATCGATGCACTCGTCCGGATGAATGAAGAGCTGATCCGGACCTTCATAGATGCAGTCGACCGGGCACACGTCGACGCAGGCGCGATCCTTCGTTCCAATGCAAGCTTCGGTGATGACGTAGGGCATGCGTCCCTCAGGTAATACTGCGATTTGGAGCCGACAAGGCTAAGATAGTGGGATGCGCCTCATGGTCAACGGAGCCGCGTTCGACGTCACCGTGCCTGACCACGAGACGCTCCTCTCCACGCTGCGCGACCGACTCGAACTCACCGGCACGAAGCTCGTCTGCGGGCGCGGCGAGTGCGGGGCATGCACGGTGCTCGTCGACGGAACCGCCGTCTACGCCTGCCTGACCCTCACCGCCGCGTGCGAGTCGCGCGCGGTCACGACGATCGAAGGGATCGGCCGCGAGGACGCTCTCCATCCGGTACAGGCGGCGTTCATCGAGCACGACGCCGCGCAATGCGGATTCTGCACGCCGGGGCAGATCGTCGCCGCCATCGCGCTCCTCGAGCGGAATCCATCGCCCACGGAAGACGACGTGCGGCGCGGCATGAGCGGGAATCTCTGCCGCTGCGGTACGTACCCCAAGATCGTGCGCGCCGTGATGGCGGCCGCTGACCAGGCGCGAGCGGCCGATGGCTAATCGCTTCGTCGCGACGAAAGTCGAGATCGAAGGACGCGAAGAAACGAAGATCGTCGAGCTGCCGGCGCGCGAACCCGCGCCGTGGGACGACGACGCGGCGCTCACCGTCGTCGGCCAACGCGTTCCGCGCATGGATGCGCTCGAGAAGGTGACGGGACGAGCGCGCTACACCGCGGACATCCAGCTCCCCAGGATGTTGTACGCCGCGATCCTGCGGGCGCCGGTCGCGAGCGGCCGTGTCACTACGCTCGATCTCTCGCCCGCGCTCGAATTGGACGGCGTGCGCGGCGCCGTCGCCCTCGACGATGTGCCCAGCATCGTGCTCGACGGCGTGCGCCTCTTCGATCGGACGATCCACTACGCCAACCAGCCGCTCGCCGCCGTCTGCGCGGACTCGCTCGAGATCGCCGTCCGCGCGCTGAACGCGATCGCGCTCGAGATCGTGTCCGAGCCGCACGTCGTGACCGCCGAGCAGGCGCTCGCATCGGGGGCGCCGCGCGTCCGGTCTTCAGGAAATACGCCGCGCAGCTCGCCCCGCATCATCTCGCGCGGCGACGTCGGCGCCGGGCTCGCGCAGGCGGACGTCGTGATCACGCGCGAGTATCGCACGCCGGCGGCGCTGCACACCGCGCTCGAGCCGCACGGCGCCGTCGCCGACTGGAACGCCGGCCGCGTCACGGTGTGGGAATCCACGCAAGGCATCTTCAACACGCGCGCGGATCTAGCGAAGGCGTTCGCGATGCCGCTGTCGTCGGTGCGTGTGATCAAGAACTACATGGGCGGCGGCTTCGGGGCGAAGAACGGCGCGTCGCACGCGACATACATCGCCGTCGCGCTATCCAAGCTGCTCGGACGTCCCGTGCGCTGCGTGCTCGATCGCGAAGGCGAGCAGACCGACGCGGGGAACCGTCCGTCGACCGCTCAACGCGTCACACTCGGTGCGAAGCGCGACGGAACGCTCACCGCGATCAAGCTCGATGCGACGATCTCGCTCGGCATCGGCGGGTGGCTGGGCGGGCCGGGCCGGATCTACCACGAGCTCTATCGCTGCGCGAACGTCCATTCGTCGGAGACGTTCGTCTACATGAACACCGCGGCGATGTCGTCGTTTCGGGCGCCGGGACACGTCGAGGGCGCGTTCGGTCTGGAGCGCGCGATGGACGTGCTCGCGCGCGAGCTCGATCTGGATCCGCTCGAGCTGCGCCGCGCCAATTACGCCGATCTTGCGCAGGACAAGCGCCGTCCGTACTCGAGCAAGCGGCTCGACGAATGCTACACTCGAGGCGCGCAGCGCTTCGGCTGGGGCCGCGCTCGCACGATGCCGCGTGAAAACGACGGCCGCTTCCGGCGCGGCGTTGGCATGGCGTCGCTCACCTGGGGCGCTGGCGGCGGGCCGCCGGCGTATGCGACGGTGCGCCTCAATCGCGACGGAAGCGTCGACGTGCTCACCGGCGCGCAGGATCTTGGCACGGGCGCACGCACCGTCTTCGCGCAGGTCGCGGCGGAGGTGCTCGGCGCCCGGGTTGAGCACGTTCGAACGATCCTCGGCGACACGGAGCGGCTTCCGTTCGCATCGAACTCCTGGGGATCGATCACGACCGCATCCGTCGCCCCGGCGGTACGCGTGGCGGCCGAGGAGGCGCGCGACTCGCTGTACGAAGCCGCCTCCGGCGTGCTCGGTGTTTCGCCGGACGACCTCGAGTCGTGCGACGGCGTCATTCGCGCGCGGTCGTCGGGCGCGAGCATCGCGATCGGCGACCTGTGCGAGAAGCTGGGCGACGTGATGATCATCGGCCAGGGAAGCCGCGGGCCGAACCCCGAGCAGACGCAGATCTCCGCCTTCGGCGCGCAGTTCGCCGAGGTGGAAGTCGACGTCGAGACGGGCCGCGTGCGCGTGCTGCGGATCGTCTCCGCGCACGACTCGGGACGCATCATCAATCCGACGCTCGCCGAGAGCCAGCTCGAAGGTGGGATTATTCAAGGACTTGGATACGCATTATTTGAAGAGCGCGTCCTCGACGAGCGGCTCGGACTGCCGCTCAATCCCACGATGCACGATTACAAGATTCCGACGATCGCGGACATTCCAGACATCGACGCGTTCTTCGTCGACGGCGCGGATCCGGTGGCGAATCACACGGGCGTGAAGGGACTCGCCGAACCGCCGATCATCGGCACCGCGCCGGCGATCGCGAACGCGGTGGCGGATGCGATTGGACGCGAGGTGGGAGAGATTCCGTTGACGCCGTGGCGGGTGCTTGACGCAACGAGGGCGTAGGGTCGAAACCTACGCTCGCCACGGGGGCGCCCCTTCCTTCCGCTCGAGCTCCGGGTTCTCCCGATACAGCGTCGCCGTTTTCCCGATCACCTGCACGACGTCCGCGCCCATCGCGCCGCCGAGCTCATTCGCCGCGTCCTTCACGTCGACCCCGGCATTCTTGCCGAATTGAATCTTCACCAGCTCGCGCGTGCGCAGCGCGTCGTCGAGCGAGTGGCGCAGCGCGTCCGTCAGACCGTGCTGGCCGACGTGAACCGACGCCGCGAGATGGTGCGCTTCACCGCGTAGCGCGGCGCGTTCCTTGGATGAGAGCGGCATGCTCTCAAGTTAGGGCTGCTGCGATGATCCCGCGATGTGCTTGGCCCGATCGCGACGGCCGCCGCCGAGCGCCTCGAACGGATCGAGCGGCTCGCCGTTCCAGTACTTGCCGTCGGCGGGCCAGCGCATCACCTGAAAATGCAGATGCGGCGTGTCCTTCGGCGCGTTGCCCGTGGTACCCACGTAGCCGAGCGTGTCGCCTTTCTGGATCGCGCGGCCCGGCGACATCGCGTCGTTGTAGTGATCCATGTGCGCGTAGTAATACACCAGGCGGTGATTCGGATCGATCGTGTACATCGTGATGCCGCCCAGCGTGTTGCTCGACATCCGGAGGACGGTGCCGTCGTCGGCCGAGAGGATCGGCGTGCCGCGCGGCGCGAGAATGTCGATCGCGTGATGCGTGCGTTCGCCGCCGTCGCGGTCGTCGTCGAACGTATCCGCGACCTTCGACATGTCGGCGCCGGCGACCGGCACCACGAGCCTGCGATAATCCAGGTATTCCAGATCGCTCATCGACGCCGTGTTGGCGTTGGGAGCCGGCGCTGCGGATTTCGCCGCGGCCGGCTCACCCGCGAGCACCGGCCTCGGCACGGGCGCCATCCCCGCCGATTCCGCCGTGGGGTAGTAGAGCACCGGCCGCGTGCACGCCGCCGCGGTGCAGGCGAGAACGATCGTCGGAACGAGCGTCAGTCGGTTCGCGGGTCGCATCGATCGCATGACGACTGGCGCACCACCGGGTTACGACCGCCGACGGCGCTAGTACGCCTTCACCGCGTCGACGATCGCATTCGAGATATCGTCCTGCACCTTGAAGACGTCCGTCACGGCGCGCTCGTACATGTCCGACCAGACGGTGAATCCGTCGGCGGTGTTGACGAGGCGCGCGGTAACGCGCACGCGATCCTTGTCGCGCTGCACGGTGCCCTCGAGCACCATGTTGACCTTGAGCCGCTTCCCAAGGTCGATCGGGCTCGTCTGCGTCGAATCCACGGCGTTGCGGAGCGAGGCGACACGAACGCCGGGCACCCGGCTCAACGCATTCGTGAGCTCCGCCGTCATGCCATCGGCGAACGATGCGTCCTGCGCGTTGCCGTCGATATTGACGAGCGGCAGCACCGCGATCGACTTCGCCGCGGCCGCGGTCACGACGGGTGCGGCAGGAGCCGCGCCGTGTCGGTTCGTGAGCCACGCGCCGCCCGCCGCAACGGACGCGAGAATCCCCGCGCCAGCCAACGCCCACAGCACTCGCCGCGGACGCGGCCGCTCGACGTGCGACGCGGATGCGAACGTGCCGCTCACGATCGCGGGATCCTCCAACGCGCGCACGACTTCCGTCGCGTTGCGTGGCCGCTTCGCGGGATCCTTCTCGAGCAGCCGCATGATGAGCGCCGAGAGCGCAGCGGGAACGTCGTACCGCCGGCTGCGGATCGGCGGCGGCGGCTCGGTGAGCTGCGCCGCGAGAAGCTGCTGCGGTGCGCGACCGTGGAACGGCGGCGTGCCGACGAGCATCTCGTAGCCAACGATTCCGAGCGCGTAGAGATCGGCGCGATGGTCGGTCGCGGGATCACCCGCCGCCTGCTCCGGCGCCATGTACGCCGGCGTTCCGATCGAGGTGCCGATACTCGTGATCGTGCCGGTGCGCGGGCCGGAATGCAGCCGCCCTTCGCGCGACGCCGAGAGCGCCTTCGCCACGCCAAAGTCCGTGACCGTGGCCGCGCCAGCCGGCAGCAGGATGTTGTCCGGCTTGATGTCGCGATGGATGATGCCGCGGCCATGCGCGTACGCAAGCGCGCGCGCCACATCCTTCATGATGTTCACCGCCTCACGCGCCGAGAGCGGGCCGCGCCCGAGCCGCACGCGCAGCGACTCGCCTTCGACGAACGGCATGATGAAGAACGGCAGACCGTCGGTCTCGCCCGCGCTGAGCACAGGCACGACGTGCGGATGTTGCAGCGCCGCGGAGAGCATGATCTCGCGCTTGAACCGGTCGACCGAGACGGTGGCCGCGAGCTCGTACGGGAGGACCTTCACCACGACGGTGCGACCAAGTCCGTTGTCGCGCGCGACGAACACCGACGACATGCCGCCGCCACCGAGCTCTCGCTCGAGAGTGTAGTCAGCGCCCAGCGTGCGCTGCAGCTCGTCGCGTAAGACAGTCACATGGATGCGGTGAAGCGGCGGGACAAACCAACTTACGTCCCGCTCACCACTTGAGACAGCGCGACGGGCGAAAAGGATCGCGTCGGGCGTGCATTCTTACCGAATCTGGACCGGCGGGTTCCCGTCACCCCGCCCGTAAATCCCGCACCTCGCAGCCCGCTTCGCACCCCAAGCGATCCCGATTATATTCCCTGCTCACGCGAAAGACCGCCTCTCGAGGACGCTGATGGCCGAACACGTCGATCGTTACATCCCCGCCAATACGAACTCCGGGTGGGGTATCGCCTCGCTGATCATCGCGCTCGTGATTCTGTGTATCGTCACGGCGACGTACATCCACAAAGAGAACTACAAGCACCCGACCGACCCGACCTGGCACGGCGTCGGGTCTGGCGATGACGCACAGGCGCCGATTCACACGGCCGAACATCCCTGAGCGCATTCAGTCGAGACGATATGGCGGGACCGCTTGGTCCCGCCTTTTTTTATTGCCGTGAGCCATCCCTTTCTCTACCGCCGCGCTACGTCGTCCGACGAGGCCGCGCAGCTCCTCGGCGAGCCGGGCGCCGTGGCGCTCGGCGGCGGCACCGATCTCCTCACCGCGATCGCGGAAGAGATCACGCTGCCCGACAGGCTCGTGGATCTCCGGACGATTCCGGGACTCGATCAGATCGAAGTTCTTGGCGACGAAACCGTGCGCGTCGGCGCGGCGGCGACGATCGCGACACTTGGCTCGCACCCGTCGATCCGCGAGCGATACGCCGTGCTCGCGCAAGCATGCGACGTGGTCGGAACGCCGGCGCTCCGCAACATGGGCACGATCGGCGGAAATCTCTGTCAACGGCCGCGCTGCTGGTATTTTCGGCGCGCGATTCCGTGTCTCAAGAACGGCGGTCCATCGTGCCCCGCGGTGCACGGCGAGAATCGGTATCTCGCGATCCTGAACGGCGGTCCCTGCCATGTCGTGCACCCGTCGGATCCCGCGGTTGCGCTCGTGGCGCTCGGCGCGCGCATCGAGATCGCCGCGGTCGGCGGAACGCGCGAGGTGCCGATCGCGGACTTCTTCGTGCTGCCGTCGGAGTGCATCGATCGCGAGACCGTGCTGCACCCCGGCGAGTTCGTCTCGGCCATCCTCCTGCCGCCGGAGACGGCCGGCGGCGTGCAGCACTATCACAAGCTGATGCAGCGCGAGGCATGGGACTTCGCCCTCGCGAGCGTGGCCGCCTGCCGCGACGCGAATGGAGACGTCTCGCTGGTGCTCGGCGGCGTGGCGCCGCGGCCCTGGCGCGTGAGCTCCTCGGTGGAAGAAGACGTCGCCTCGGGCGCGGCGGGCGCCGGCCTGGACGACGAGAGCATTGCCGCCCTGGCCGAACGGGCGTTGTACGACGCCGTGCCGCTCTCGAAAAACGGCTACAAGGTGGAGCTGGCGGCGGCGCTGCTCCGGCAAGCCATTCGCGCACTGGTATAATAAAACACGAAAGCCCGGCGGCCGTGCCGCCGGGCTTTCGTCGCCGGATCACTTCGACAGCGACAGATTGATCGGGCCGGCGTTGAGCCAGACGTAGTCGATCTTGCCGTTGTTGTTTTCGAGCTGCGCGTACCGGAAGCGCAGGATCACGCTGCTCTGGTGCGCCGCGACCGCGGCCTGCAGGATCTTGGTCACGTCCACCTGAATGGTGCCGAAGTTCGCCGACGCGACGGCGACGGCGTCACTTGGCACCGTCCCCTCGTCGAGCGTGAAGCCGCTCGCGCTCTCCACGTAGAGCGTGCCGAGCGTCCAGGGCGAGTTGAAGGACTGCGAGACGTCCTGGCCGACGGTGAGCGACGCCTGCTGCACCGTGCTCCCCTGCGCGATACTCGAGAGGTCGTAGCTGACGAGTCCCTCCAGCTCCTTGTCGCCGGTCTCTTCGTGATCGCCCGCGACGGTGATGTCGCTCAGCGTGTCGATGCCGCCCGTCTGCAGTCGCTTGAGCGACAGGCGGACCGCCGGATTCACCGTCGCCGTCGAGGTCGTCCCCGCCTTCGTGACGATGGTCGCGGTGCCGCGAACGCCGCTGATCGTGGCGGTCACGGTGGTCGCACCAGCGGACTTCGCCGTCACGACGCCACCGCTCGAGACCGTGGCAATCGTCGAGTCGCCGGTCGTCCAGGTGGCGGCCGGCGCGCCGGCGAAGACTCTGCCGTCCGAGCCGTAGGGCGTCGCCGTGAACGTCGCGGTGCCGCCTACGACAATCGATGCCGTGTCAGGCGAAACGTCCACGCGCTGTAGCGTGACCACCGGCGCGTTCACTGTAATCGCCGCCTGACCCGTGATGCCCTTGATGGTGCCGGAGATCGTCGCGGTTCCCGCTCTTTTCGCGGTCACGAATCCGCTGCTCGACACCGTGGCGATCGTCGAGTCGCTCGTCGTCCACGTGGGTGCGGCCGGATTGGTCATGAGCGCGTTGAACTGAGAGTACGATGTCGCGCGCAGCGTGACGGTGTCGTTGACGGTGAGCGTCGCCGAGCCTGGAACGATGACGACGCGCGTGAGCACGGGCGCCGGGAGCGCGACGGTGACGGTGTCCAACCCGAACACGTCGTCAATCTCCGCTCTGACGACCGTTGTCCCCACGCCGATCGCCTTCACGACGCCGCTCTGCGACACGTCGACTATGCTCAGGTTGTCGGACGACCAGACTGGCGCGATCGCTCCCGTCATCGCGTTGCCGCTCGAGTCGTAAGCGACGGCTTTCAGCGTGATCGTGCTGTCGAGCATGAGCCCGACCGGGCTCGGGCTGACGACGACTTTGGCCGGCCCTTTGTGCGTATTGGGATCCACCGTCGCGTCATTGGTGGTGCATGCGGCCGCGGCGAGTGCGGTGGCGAGACCGATGAGCAGGGTGGACGCTGGACGCACGAGCGCCCGGCGAGCGGGATAGGGAGAAGAAAACGGCGTCATTTTCCTTCCATTGAGTGTGAGACGGGGAGGCGATCGTATGTTCGCCCATAGAGTACGATGGAGTGGGAAACTAAACGCATGTATCAGCCCCGTTGCACCCCCGCGCGATCGCGAGCACTCCGTCCGCGTTTTGCATGGTTCTCGAAACCCGACTATTTTTATCTGGTTGGTGCTGTCTTCGCGAAAATCGGCGCGGCACAGGCCTCCGGGCGGGCGATCGATCCCGCAACCGAGTCACAGAAAACGAGTTATGAGCAGCTCCATTGAATCGCTGATCAGCCGCGAGTACCAGCACGGCTTCGTGACGGAGATCGAAGCCGACACGCTGCCGCCCGGCTTGAGCGAAGAAATCGTCCGAGCGATCTCAGGCAAGAAGAACGAGCCGCCGTTCATGCTCGAGTGGCGGCTGAAGGCGTATCGCCGCTGGCTTTCCATGAAGGAGCCGCATTGGCCGAACGTGACCTACGGTCCGATCGACTATCAGGCGGTGAGCTACTACTCGGCGCCCAAGACGAAGAAGCCGCTGGGCAGCATCGACGAGGTCGATCCGGAGCTGCTCGCGACGTACGCGAAGCTGGGCATTCCGCTCAACGAGCAGAAAATGCTCGCCGGCGTCGCGGTCGACGCGATCTTCGACTCCGTGTCCGTGGGCACGACGATGCGCGAAGAGCTGTCGAAGCACGGCATCATCTTCTGCTCGCTTGGCGAAGCGATTCGCGAGTATCCGGCGTTGGTCGAGAAGTATCTCGGCTCCGTGGTGCCGTACAGCGACAACTTCTTTGCTGCGCTGAACAGCGCGGTGTTCTCCGACGGCTCGTTCGTGTACGTGCCGAAGGGCGTGCGCTGCCCGATCGAGCTCTCGACGTATTTCCGCATCAACTCGGCGGATACGGGACAGTTCGAGCGAACGCTCATCATCGCGGACGAGGGGGCGTACGTCAGCTACCTCGAGGGGTGCACGGCGCCGAAGCGGAGCACGAACCAGCTGCACGCAGCAGTCGTCGAGCTCGTCGCGCTCAAGGGCGCGACGGTCAAGTACTCGACCGTGCAGAACTGGTACGCCGGCGACAAAGAGGGCCGGGGCGGCATTTATAATTTCGTGACGAAGCGGGGCAAGGCCGCCGAGAACGCGAAGATCTCGTGGACGCAGGTGGAGACCGGCAGCGCGATCACGTGGAAGTATCCGAGCGTGATCCTGCTGGGCGACAACTCGGTGGGCGAGTTCTACAGCGTGGCGGTGGTGAACAACCACCAGCAGGCCGACACGGGCACGAAGATGATCCACATCGGCCGCAACACGAAGTCGACGATCGTCTCGAAGGGCATCTCGGCCGGCCAGGGGAACAACTCGTACCGGGGCCGCGTGCAGGTGCTTCCGAAAGCGACCGGCGCGCGCAACTACACGCAGTGCGATTCGATGCTCGTCGGCAACCGCTGCGGCGCGCACACGTTCCCGTACATCGAAGTCGGAAACAACAGCGCGATCGTGGAGCACGAGGCGAGCACGTCGAAGATCGGCGAAGATCAGATCTTCTACCTCAAGCAGCGCGGGCTGAGCGCCGAGCAGGCCGTGTCGATGATCGTGAGCGGATTCTGCAAGGAAGTGTTCAAGGAGCTGCCGATGGAGTTCGCGCTGGAAGCCCAGGCGCTGCTCGGCATCACGCTGGAAGGGAGCGTGGGGTGACGACCGTCATCCCGAGCGACCGAGCGCAGCGAGGGAGTCGGGGGATCCGGGCTCGCGGCGCACCGCGCCCGGATCCCTCGACTCGCTTTGCTCGCTCGGAATGACAATTTGAGAACATGCCACTACTCGAAATCAACGGCCTTCGCGCCAACGTGGGTGATAAGGAAATTCTGAAGGGTCTCGATCTCGCCGTCGGCGCGGGCGAGATCCACGCGGTCATGGGACCCAACGGCTCGGGCAAGAGCACGCTGGCGCAGGTGCTCGCGGGCAACCCGGCGTACGAGGTGACCGGTGGGACGGTCACATACGACGGCAGGGACCTGCTCGAGATGCAGCCGGAGGAGCGCGCGCAGCAGGGCATCTTCCTCGCGTTCCAGTATCCGGTCGAGATCCCGGGCGTGTCGAACGCGTACTTCCTCCGTGCGGCCTACAACGAGATCCGGAAGGCGCACGGCGAGGACGAGGTCGACCCGCTGGAGTTCGCCGACATCATGGACGAGAAGCTCGCGCTGGTCGACATGGATCCGTCGATGCTCAATCGTTCGGTGAACACCGGGTTCTCGGGCGGCGAGAAGAAGCGCAACGAGATTCTTCAGATGGCGGTGCTCCAGCCCAAGCTCGGCATTCTCGACGAGACCGATTCCGGGCTGGACATCGATGCGCTCCGGATCGTGGCGGACGGCGTGAACACGCTGAAGCGCCCGGACAACGCGACGATCGTCGTCACGCATTATCAGCGTTTGCTCAACTACATCGTGCCCGACTTCGTGCACGTGCTGGCGAACGGCCGCATTCTCAAGTCGGGCGGCAAGGACCTGGCGCTCGAGCTCGAGGAGAAGGGCTACGACTGGGTGACGTCGGGGCACGTGAGCATGGGAGCGGGCGCGTGAGCACGTCCGTCGTCGTGGGAAGCCCGGTCGAATCGTACGTCGCGCCGTTCGACGAGCTGGTCGGCGACGCGTCGGCGCCGGCGTGGGTGCAGTCGATGCGCCGCGCGGCCTTCGACCGCTTCACCGCGCTCGGCTTCCCGACCACCAAGAACGAAGACTGGCACTTCACGAGCGTCGCGCCGATCGCCGACTCGGAGTTCGTGCTCCTCGCGGCGAAGACCGGAGACATCAAGCGCGACGAGCTCGCGGCGTTCTCATTCGCCACCGGCCAGACCGCCGCGTGGTACACGATGGTGTTCGTCAACGGCCGTTTCGCGCCCGAGCTCTCCGACTGCGCGAAGCTGCCCAACGGCGTCAAGCTCTGGGATCTCGCGTCGGCGTGGACCAAGGCGCCCGACGTCGTCGACCGCATCGGGAAGATCACGAGCTACGACCTCAACGCCTTCACCGCGCTCAACACGGCGTTCATGCACGACGGCGCCGTGGTGCAGATCGCGAAGGAGACCGAGGTCGATCGGCCGATTCATCTGCTCTTCATCACCGACGCCAACGCCGCAAAGGGCGTGATGCACCCGCGCAACCTGATCGTGCTCGGGCGGCACGCCAAGGCGACGGTGATCGAGAGCTACGTCTCGACGAGCGAGGCGGTGTACTTCACGAACGCGGTCACCGAGGTCTCGGTCGCCGAGGGCGCGACGCTGCGGCACTACAAGATGCAGCGCGAGGCCGCGCGCTCGTTTCACGTCGGCACGATCGAGGCGAGCCAGGCGAAGGACAGCCACTACGTCTCGTTCTCACTCGCCACCGGCGCGGCGCTGTCGCGCACGAACGTGTACACCACGCTCGGCGGCGAAGGCGCCGGCGCCACGTTGAACGGCTTGTACATGCTCGGCGACGATCAGCACTGCGATCATCAGACGCAGATCGTGCACGCGCAGCCCAACTGCTTCAGCCGCGAGTTGTACAAGGGCGTGCTCGACGGCCGCTCGCACGGCGTCTTCAACGGCAAGGTGTACGTCCACCCGATCGCGCAGAAGACGGACGGCAAGCAGACCAACAACACGCTGCTGCTCTCCGACACGGCGCAGATCGACACGAAGCCGCAGCTCGAGATCTTCGCCGACGACGTGAAGTGCACCCACGGCGCGACGGTCGGGCAGATCGATCGCACGGCGCTCTTCTATCTGGAGAGCCGGGGTATCTCGCGGCCGCTGGCGCGGCGGCTCCTCACGTACGCGTTCGCCGCCGACGTGCTCGAGACGCTCGAGGTGGACGAGATTCGCCAGAGCCTCGAGACGGCCACGCTCGAGCGGTTCGTGTGATGCCCACCGCGCTGTCATTCCTCGACTCGTTCCGTTCGCTCGGAATGGCGTCATGAGCTCGGAAGCGCTGTATCAGGAGCTCATCCTCGAGCACAACCGGAAGCCGCGCAACTTCCGAGAGATCGAGAACGCGGATCGCACGATCGAGGGTCGAAATCCGCTCTGCGGCGACCAGCTCACCCTCTGGGTGAAGATGGACGGCGATCGCATCGCCGACGCCGCGTTCAAAGGACAGGGATGCGCGATCTCGAAAGCGTCCGCATCCCTGATGACGACCGCGGTGAAGGGAAAAACGCGCGCAGAAGCCGAGGCGCTGTTCGATCGCTTTCACAAGCTCGTCATGGGGCAGCTGCCCGAGAGCGAGCAGGCGTCGCTCGGATCGCTGCGCGCGCTCGGCGGCGTGTCCAAGTTTCCGCTGCGCGTGAAGTGCGCGAGCCTAGCGTGGCACGCGCTGCACTCGGCGCTGGAGAATGACGAGCGCGAAGTCTCCACGGAGCGCGAGGGCCCCGAGCCACCGCCGTTGGAGGGCGCGTGAGCGAGTTCGAGCATCTCGCGGACGTCGCCGATCTTCCGGACGGCGCGCTCCTTGGCGTCACGCGCGCCGACGGGACGGAGATCTGCCTGTTCAACTTTCGCGGCACCATCGGCGCCGTGGGCAACATCTGCACGCACGCAGAGTTTTACATGTCGGATGGCACGCTGCGGAACGACGGCACCGTGGAGTGCGCGTGGCATGGCGCGCGATTCGATTGTCAGAGCGGACGCGCTTGCCGTGGGCCGGCGGAAGATCCGCTTCCGGTGTACCAGGTGCGCATCGAGGGTACGCGCGTGCTCGTCGGACCGCCGGCCGAGGTGAAAGCCGCATGATCGTGGATCGCGCGGATTTTCCGCTGCTCGCGAACCATCCCGAGCTGCACTACCTCGACTCGGCCGCGACGTCGCAGAAGCCGCGCGCGGTGCTCGACGCGCTGCTCGATTACTATCGTTGCGACAACGCGAATCCTCATCGGGGCGCGTACACGCTCTCGGCGCGCGCGACGGAGCGATATCATGACGCGCGTGCGCGAGTGGCGCGGTTCATTGGCGTCCGCGACATGGACCGCGTGATCTTCACGCGCGGGACCACGGAGTCGCTCAACCTCGTCGCCACGGCGTGGGGCTACGCGAACGTGACGGCGGGCGACGAGATCGTGATCACGGGGATGGAGCATCACGCGAACTTCGTCCCGTGGCAGCAGCTCGCGCGCAGCGTCGGAGCGAAGCTGCGCATCTGCGGGCTGACGGCGGACGGACGGATCGATCTCGACCAATTTCAGGCGCTCGTCGGGCCGAACACGAATGTCGCGGCGTTTGGGCATGTCTCGAACGCGCTCGGAACGATCAACCCGATCGCCGAGCTCAGCGCCATTGCGCGTCGCGTCGGCGCGCTGGTGGTGTGCGACGGCGCGCAGGCCGCGCCGCATCTGCCGCTCGACATCGACCACCTGGACGTGGACTTCTACGCGTTCAGCGGCCACAAGATGCTCGGGCCGATGGGGTGCGGCGTGCTCGTGGGCAAACGCGAAATTCTCGAGCAGATGCCGCCGTACCAGACGGGCGGCGACATGATCGAATACGTCGCGGACGAGCGCAGCACGTGGAACGTGCTGCCGCACAAGTTCGAGGCGGGAACGCCCAACGTCGGCGACGCGGTCGGTCTCGCGGCGGCGTGCGAATACCTGGATGGAATCGGCATGGCGAAGGTGCGCGAGCATGAGCGGACGCTGACGGCGTCGGCGAGCGAGCGACTGTCGGCGATTCCCGGTGTGCGCGTCTACGGGCCGCCGGCCGCCGATCGGAGCGGCGTGGTGAGCTTCACGGTCGACGGGATTCACCCGCACGATCTGGCGACGATCCTCGACGAAGGGCAAGTTTGCGTACGCGCCGGGCATCATTGTGCGCAGCCGTTGATGCGCCGGCTCGACATTCCCGCCACCGCGCGGGCGTCATTCTACATCTATAACACCGAGGCCGACGTCGACGCGCTGATCCGGGGCGTGGAACGGGCTCGGGAGGTGTTCGGCTGATGTACGCCATCGCGATCATTCGCTACCGCCGGCCGCTCGAGGAAGTGCAGGAAGTCACCGAGCAGCATCGCGCCTACCTGCGCGATCTCAAGGATGAGGGAACGCTCATCGCCTCGGGGCCGATGGATCCGCGCACGGGCGGGATCCTCTTGCTGAGCGTGCCCGACGACGACATCACGTCGTGCCTCGACCGAGTGCGCGACGGCGATCCGTACGTCACGTTCGGGTTGGCGCAGTACGAGCTGATTCCGTGGGCGGTGGGGATTGGGAAGGACGAGCTCGATCGGATCGCGGCGGCGACGACGGCGTGATGTGATGGACCGCGGAGTGCGCGGGGGGCGCGGAGAGATCCGCGATAAGAGATCGTTAATTACTCACGTGGCAATGATGATTCTCTTCCCCCTTCGATGACTCTCCGCACCTCCGCGTTCCCCGCGGTTGAAAAGTGCGCCCTTATCTGACTCCCGCCAGCGCCGCCACGATGAGCGCGGCCCACTGCGGGCCGAGGTAGCCGGTCGACCCGTCGGCGTACCACTCGCCGAGCGCGTGCGCGTTTCCGCCGGCACCTCCGCCGCCGATCCGAATGGCCGGAATGCCCAGGCTGATCGGAATGTTCGCGTCGGTGCTCGACGCGCCGGTGGATGATGTGAACCCGAGCGCCTTCGCCGCATTTAGAGCAGTTTGAACGATCGGCGCCGCGTCGGACTGACCGCCCGTCGGACGAATGCCGATCGTGTCGATGACGAGCGAGAGCTTCGCCTTCGCGGCGCGCGGACCGGTCCACCGATCGTTCTCGGCGTCGAGCGCCTGGCGGAGGATGCGTTGGATCTTCGCATCGACCTCGTCGAGCGACTTCACGTCCTCCGAGCGCATGTCGACGTCCATCGAGCCGCTCGCCGAGATCGAGTTGACCGACGTGCCGCCCTGGATCACGCCGACGTTGAACGTCGTCTTGGGCTTCGCGGGCACCTGGATGTCGGCAATCGCGGCAATCGCGCGGCCGAGCGCGTGGATGGGATTCGGAATTCCGAACGCGCCGTAGCTGTGGCCGCCCGGCCCCTTGTACGTGACGTGATACCGATGACTGCCCACCGCGCGACTCGCAATCCCGAGTCCCGCGTCATCGACAGAGATGAAGTAGTCGATCTTTCCCTTCATCGACTTCTCGAAGATGTAGCGCATCCCGCGCAGATTCCCCGCTCCCTCTTCCCCGACGTCGCCCACGAAGTACACCGTGCCGTTCGTCTTCACGGCGGCCTTCTGTAAGGCGCGCGCGACGGCGAGGACCACGGCGAGTCCGCGATCGTCGTCGCCGATACCCGGCGCGTGGAGCGTGTCGCCCTGCTGCTTCACGGTGACGTCCGTTCCGGCGGGAAACACGGTGTCGAGGTGCCCCGCGATCATCACGGTCGGCCCTTTCCCGACGCCGGGCCGCTCGGCGATCACGTCTCCGACCGAGTCGATGCGAACGTTGGCGAGACCGAGCGCCTCGAGGCGTTTCTTGTATTCGGCTGCTCGTGATGATTCTTTAAACGGCGGCGACGGAATGCGCGTGAGCTCGACCTCCTGCTGCATCGTCCAGGCGTTGTCGGCCTTGATGATGTCGAGCGCGGAGCGCACCGCGGGGTTCGTGGCGGGGAGCGGTGATTGGGCGGCGAGTGGCGCGGCCGCGCACAACAGGGCCAGCGCAGCAACGAGGCGATATCTGAGCATGGCCGCGAAGCTACCGGGACTTCCGCCGGCACGCCATCGCCCGCCGCGCCGAATTGCGCCGTTCATGACAATGTCGTATGTAGGAGCACGCAAACACGCGAACGTCACGGCGAGGGTTCGATGCCAGATTCGGTGACTCGGCCGCACGACGGCGATACGGCATTTACTCCCGGACCGCCCGGCCCCGAGCGCGACGAAATCGGCGCGCTTGCCAATCGGATCGAGCTGATTCGCGATCAGGTCGATGCGCTCCAGACCAGCGCGGCGCCCGCAAAGCTGCGCTGGTTCCAATGGGCCGGGAGTGCGACGAGCGTGGTCTCCCTCGTTGTCACGATTTCGATCGCCATCTGGGCGAACCGGCTGCAAGCGAGAAAGGATGTCTCCGCGGCCGCCGCATCGGGCTTGGACCAACTCACCAAGGTCACCTCTGACCTGGTCGCATTGCGGTCGGAGGAGAACACGGCGTTCAACACACCAGGCGCCAATCCCAACGCGTACGCGACAGGCAGCGCAATCCGAAACGCGAAGCGACAGGTGTTGTTGGACGAGGCGGATCGGCTCGTCCAACGGCTAGGCTCCGGGGTCAGTCCGCAGATCTTGCTGACGCTCGCGAGCGAGTAAGAGCTCGACTCGCGATTCGCGACGGCGCGGTCGTATCTCCAGCGACTCGTGGGGAGCACCGATTCGACGGTCACCCGCGTTTCCGGGCTCGAGAATCTCGCGGCGTTGTACGCGCTCTCCGGCGTGCCGTTCAGAAGCATCGACACCGCGCACGCGTATTGGAGCAAGGCCGACTCGCTCCTGTCGACGCGCGGCGACGAATACGCGCGGTCGCAGCGCCTGTGGATGTACGAATCACATCTCGGCTCGGACTTCGCGGCCGGGTATCACCGCGATGAAGACACCGTCCGCAAGCGCGCAATGGAGGCCATGCACTCGATCTCTCCCGTGAATCCCGCGCGGGCCGCGCTGCTTCAACAACTTGCGCAAGTTCTGAATTTGGCGGCGTTCACGCTCGACTCGACGGGCGATGTCGGCGGGCTCGCATTCGGCGCCTTGCCGGGGACGTGGCTCCTCACGTTCGATGATGATTCTTCAAAGCACGGCACGCTGCAATTCACAGCCGGCCCGGATCCGGCGCACCTCTTTCTCTCCTGGGAAGTGCGTTCCGGCGGACAACTCAAAGAGAGGCTGATGGGCGCCGCCGCACGTGTTGGTCGGCTGCAGCTCGAGGCAGACTGGAATGGACAGACGGACTTCGGACAGTTCGGGACGTTGGTTCAGAGTACGGGCGTACTCACGTTTCGCTTGCGTCCGGGGAATGTCTTACACGGCGAGATTCTGCCCTTCGGTCTCCAACCACACGCGTTCACGATTGCGCGTCAGTCACCGTGAGCCCGTCAACACAGATGCACCGCCATCGCCTTGAACCCGGCGACCACTTCGCGGCCGGTCTCGAGCCCGAGCTCGCGAACCGATCGCGCCGTGACGGCCGCGACGATCGGCGTGCCGCTGGCGTCGATCGTCACCTTGGTGAGCGCGCCGGCGGGGACGATCTCCACGATTCGTCCGCGAAATTGATTCTGCACCGACGACATCGACGGCTCCGCCGAAATTGAAATTTCCTCGGCGCGGATCACGGCGTGCGCCGGGCCGGGTACGACATCGCCCAGTGCATAGAACGTGAGTCCGCCGGTGGTGAATGCGACGGCCTGCTGCACCATCGTCTCACCCGTCCCGGCAACCCAGTCCGGCGCCTCGGAGCGAATCGGCTGCGCGTGTCCGGCGAACACGTTCTCGGCGCCAAGAAAGTCCGCGATGTACGGCGTGGCTGGCTTGCGGAATACGTGTTCCGGCGTGCCTTTCTGCACCACGCGGCCGCGGTCGATCACGATGGCGACGTCGCCGAGCAATCCCGCTTCCGCGAAGTCGTGCGTCACGTGGAGCACGGTGAAGCGCCGCTCGTAGTACAGCGTGCGCAGCACGCGCCGCGCGATGTTTCGGGTGCGCGGATCGAGCGCACTGAATGGCTCGTCGAGCAGCAGCACTTCCGGCCGGTGCGCGAGCGCGCGTGCGAGCGCGACGAGCTGCCGTTCCCCGCCGCTCAGCGATTCCACCGAACGCTCGAACAAGCCGTTGACGCCGAATCGATCGCAGAGATCGTCGACGACCGCGGCGTTCGTCGCGCCGTACTCCACGTTCGCGCGCACACTCAAATGTGGAAACAAGTATGCGTGCTGGTAGACGATCGCGAGCCGGCGCGCCTCCGGCGGCGTCCGTGTCACGTCCTCGCCGCCGAGGACGATGCGGCCGGCGGTGAGCGGCACGACGCCGGCGATCGTCTCGAGGAGCGTCGTCTTGCCGGCGCCCGCGGGTCCGACGACCACGCCGTATTCGCCCTGCGGCACGTCGAGCGTGACGTCGGTCAGGCGAAAGCTGCCATTCGCGGAGCTCACCGCACGGAGTGAGATCACGCCGATACGCTCGTCATCCGAACTGTCATCCGAAGCGTCATCCGAAGCGACGCTCCACGCGCAGAGCACGCAGCATCACGAGCGGAATCAGCGCGAACACGACGAGCACCGCGGCGACGGGCAGCGCTTCGTCGAGTCCGTAGCTCGTGAATCGGTCGTAGCTCAGCACGCTCGCGACTTTCGGATTGTATGTGAGAATCACGACCGCGCCGAACTCGCTCACGGCGCGCGCCCACATGACCACCGCGGCCGCGGTGAGTCCGCGCGCGGAGAGCGGGAGCGTCACGCGCGCGAACGCGCGCCACGCGTCGTCACCGAGTGTGCGCGCGACGGACTCGAGTCGCACGTCGACGCGCGCGAACGCCTCGCGCGCCGCGCTCACGTAGAGCGGCGCCGACACGAACAGCATCGCGCAGGCGATGCCGGTGGTCGAACCGGCGACGCGGAGTCCCGCCTGATACAGCGCGCCGCCGACGGTGCTGCCGCGGCCGAGCACGAGGAGCAGCGCGATGCCCGCGACCGGATGCGGGATGACGAGCGGAAGATCGGTGAGCGCCGCGATCACGGACCGTCCGGGGAACGCGCGGCGAGCCAGGAGGTACGCGAGCGGTGTTCCGCCGAGAATGCCGAGCAGCGTGGCGATCGTGGCGGTCGCCGCCGTGAGGAGCAACGACGAGCGGAGCTCGTGGTCGGACGTGAACGTCGCGAAGCCGCGCGATCCGCCGGACGCGACCAGGCCGACCACCGGCCCGAGGATGAACAGCAGAAAGAGCGACGTTAGCAGCGCGGCAACAATCGTCACGAGCGCGCGTCTGGCGGGGCGGGTTTCCACGGTGCTCGAATATCGGAGACTCGCGCGGGCGCTACAAGCGCGCGCCGGCCGGTTGAGGAGCGCGCGGGGGAACGCGCGCTTGCGAAACTTTCACCATACGGCGACCGTCTTGACGATGGCTGCGGCGCAGGAGTCGTACTTGTCCTACGTTAGTAGTACACCGCGCAGCCGACCCTCCCCTCCTCCCCCCCATGTCTGACCTCGCGATCGACATTCGCAATGTCGTGAAACGGTATGAGGAGCACGTCGCGGTGCGCGACCTGTCGCTCCAAGTGCCACGCGGATCGGTCTACGGTCTCCTCGGCCCCAACGGCGCCGGAAAGACCACCACGATCCGCATGATCCTCGACATCATCCTGCCCGACGAAGGCACGATCACGCTCTTCGGGCAACCGAACACCAGCGTTGCCGTGCTGGACCAGCTCGGCTATCTGCCGGAAGAGCGCGGACTTTATAAGAAGATGCAGGTGCGGCGCGTGCTCACGTTCCTCGCCGAGCTCAAGGGGCTCAAGCCCACCGAAGCCGCGCGGCGCATCGACCAGTGGCTCGACCGGTTCGGGCTCATCACGCCGGAGAAGGATTGGGGCGAGGCCAAGGTCGACGAGCTCTCGCGCGGCATGCAGCAGAAGGTGCAGTTCATCTCCACGCTGCTGCACGATCCCGAGCTCGTCATTCTCGACGAGCCGTTCAGCGGACTCGATCCGATCAACGCGCAGGCGCTCAAGGACGCGGTCCTCGAGCTCAAGCAGCGCGGCAAGACGGTCATCTTCAGCACGCACGTGATGGACAACGCGGAGCGCATGTGCGACTCGGTGTGCATCATCGCGAACGGGCGAAAGGTGCTCGACGGCAATCTCGCGGAGGTCAAGCGCGAGGCCGGCACGCGCAATGTCGCGCTGGCGCTGAACGGCGGGGCGCACAACGGCGTGGGGGAGATCCTGCGCGATACGCGGCTCGTGTCGAAGCTGGACGACACGAACAATTTCTTCGAGCTGGAGCTCGCGCCGGCGGCGGACGCGCAGGTGCTGTTGCGGCGGCTGGTCGACGCCGGCGCCTCCATCGAACGCTTCGAGCTCGTGCAGCCGTCGCTGCACCAAATCTTCCTGCAGCGTGTCGGCGCGAGCGGCGTCGAGACGGGGATGTCAGGTCATGGCTAATAAAATTCTGATCGTCGCGAAGCGCGAGTATCTCGAGCGCGTGCGGTCGCGCGCGTTCGTGATCATGACGCTGCTCGTGCCGGCGCTGATGGCGGGCGTGATTCTCGTGCCGACGTACATGGCGACGCGCGGCGGCGTTTCCGCGAGCTTCCGCCACATTCGCATTCTCGACGCGACGGGCGCGGGGCTCGGCGATCGCGTGTCGACCGTGCTCGCCGCGGACACCACCTCGAAGGACACGACCTCCGGACCGTTCGTCGTTGCCGTGGCGCCGGGGCAGCTCGCCGCCGCGGAATCGGCCGCGGTGCGCGACGTCATGAAGCCGAAATCGCTGACCGGCTATCTCGTGCTCGACGACAGCACGCTCGCCGGCAAGCGCGCGCGGTACGCGGGCCGGAACGCCTCGTCGGTCACCGAGATGGAGAAGCTCGAGTCGGCGGTGAAGCAGTCGGTCATGATGGTGCGACTCGAACACGAAGGCGTGAACAAGCAGACGATCGACGAGCTCGCGAAGTCGAAGCTCGAGCTCTCGTCGGAGCGGCTGACGGAAAAGGGGCGCGGCGGCTCCGGGCCCTCCGGACTGTTCGCCGGCGTGATCATCGGCCTCATGCTGCTCATGGCGATCATCGTCCACGGACAGAACGTCATGCGCGGCGTGCTCGAGGAGAAGACGAGCCGAGTCGCGGAAGTGGTGATCTCGAGCATCAAGCCGGAATCGCTGCTCGCCGGCAAGGTCCTCGGCGTCGGCGGTGTGGGGCTCACGCAGATCGTGGCCTGGATCGGGATCGGCGGCTATCTCGTCACCTTCTTCATGCCGCTGTTGACGAAGAACGCGGGCGCCGGCGGAGCGATGTCCGCGGGCGCTGCCCCAACGGCGATGGCGTTCGCCGGGATAAGCCCGGGCGTGCTCGGCATCTCGATCGCGTACTTCCTGCTCGGCTTCGTGTTCTACGCGACGCTCTTCGCCGCGGCGGGGTCGATGGTGAACAGCGAGCAGGAAGCACAGCAAGCGGTGATGCCGGTGATGCTGCTTCTCATGAGCGGATGGATCTTCGTCAGTCCGGTGTTGATCAATCCGAACAGCACGTTGGCCGTGGTGCTGTCGTGGCTCCCGTGGTCGTCGCCGATCATCATGCCCATTCGCATGGGATTGGCGGCGGTGTCGCCGCTCTCCGTCATCGGCTCGCTCGCGGTCGGGTTTGTGGGATCGTGCGCCGCCGTGTGGCTCGCGGCGCGGATCTATCGCGTGGGCATGCTCATGTACGGCAAGAAGCCGAGCTTCGCGGAGCTCGCGAAGTGGATTCGCTACGCGTGAGTCACCTGACGCCTAGATTGCGCGGTGTATGTACGACGCCGCGTCGCTCGCGCACCTGCTGCCGCATCGGTATCCGTTTCTGCTCGTCGATCGGATCGACGTGGTGGACGCGGGCAAGCACGTCGTCGGCACCAAGCGACTGACGGCAGGCGAGTGGTGGGCTCGCGGGGATGCGCGCGAGCCCATCCCCGCGATGCTGGTCCTCGAGGCGCTCGCGCAGACGAGCGGCGCGATCGTGCGCGATCTCGCGCCGAGCGGCTCGGCGACCATCGCCTACTTCATGGGCGCCGATCGCGTCCGCATACGCGCGACGGCGCGGGCCGGTGACGAGCTTCGCCTCGACGTGACGGTCAGGCAGTGGCGCCGCGGGATCTGTCGAACGCACGGCGTCGCATCAGTGCACGGCGACGTGGTGCTGACGGCCGATCTCACGACGATCGTGCGGCCGGCGTAAGCGCGCGTAGCGCCAGCAAGGCGTCACTTTCTCCCCCTTTCGAGCGTCGTTATACTGTTCCCGCCGACGCTGGCCGGGGACGGCGCCGAGCGCATCGCGCACGGTCCAACGTCACTCCGCATCCAGGCACCGACCGGTGTCCAGCGACCCACCCACCGCCGATCCTTCGCAGCAGCCGCGCATCTTCGGCCCATTGGTCGATGCGCTGCGTGATCGGTATGCGGTCGTGCGCGAGACGGGACACGGCGCGTCGGCGACGGTGTATCTCGCCCGCGATCTCAAGCACGATCGGCTGGTCGCGCTGAAGACGCTCAACCCCGACGTGAGTCCGACCGTCGGCGAGCGTTTCCTGCGCGAGATCCAGGTCGCGGCGGGCATGCAGCATCCGCACATCCTCCCGATGTACGACTCGGGCATGGCGGACGGACGGTTGTACTTCGTGATGCCGTTCGTCGACGGCGGCTCGCTGCGGCAGCGGCTCGAGGCCGAGCCGCGCATGCCGGTGGTCGAGGCGCTGCGCGCGGCGCACGACATCGCGATCGCGCTGGCGTTCGCGCACGAGCAGGGCGTGGTTCACCGCGATGTGAAACCCGAAAACATTCTGTTCTATCACGGGCACGCCTGCCTCGCCGACTTCGGCGTGGCGCGCGTGATGGAGCAGATGGACATGGGCGTCACCGGCCACGGGATGATCGTGGGCACGCCCGCCTACATGAGTCCCGAGCAGCTCACGCACGGCGGCTTCGACGGACGAAGCGACGTCTACTCGCTCGCCTGCGTGTTGTATGAGTCCCTCGCGGGCGTGCCGGCGTTTGCCGGATCGACGCCGCAGGAGTTGCTGCGCAAGCGGCTCAAGCAGCCGCCGGACCCGCTGCACGTGCACCGGCCCGACGCGCCGCCGTTCGTTAACGATTTGCTCATGCGCGCGCTCGCCCCCGCGCCCGACGGCAGGTTTCCGGACGCGCGCGCATTCGCCGAAGCGATCGACTTCGCGCTGCGCGATATCACGGGTCCGCGCCGCTCCGGACCGCGCCGGGTGCTCGGGCCGATGCCGCGGCATCCGCTCGCCTGGAGCGGCGGGGTCGTGCTCGTGCTGGCACTCACGGCGCTCGCCGCGTCGCCGATCCGCTCCTCGATGATGGCGCGGCGCGCGACGGCGATTCCGCTGAACACCACGACATCACTCGGCCGCGCCGAGACGCTGGAGCTGGACCGCGAGACGGGAACCGACGCGTACCGGCTGGTCACCGCGGAGCTCACGCGCGAGCGCGGGACGCTGCACGGGCGCGACTCGCTCCGCGCGGAGGGCTTGATCGCGCTCGGCGAGCGGGCGTACCCGCGGGCGTGCGAGATCTTCGATCGCATGCGGGCGACGGACTCGCTGGACGCACAGGCGTGGTTCGGCCTGGGCGATTGCATCACGCTCGACTCCGTGGTCGTGCCGGATCGGAGCAGCCCGTCGCACTGGCGGTTCCGCACCGGGTGGAGCGGCGGCGTTCACGCGTATCGGCGATCGATGAGCCTGGATCCGTCGATCTATCAGCGGATTGGATATCAAACACTCTCACGGCTGCTGCCGACGACCGCGACGTTCCTGCGCGGCGGGCGATTGGCGGGCGAGTCGGGGATGACGTTCTTTGCGTTTCCCTCGATGAGTGGAGATACGGTCACGTACGTTCCGTATCGCCCGGCGGATTTCGCCGTGGCGAATCCACTAACGATCGCGGCGCATCAGCCGGACGCGCTTCGGCAGAATCGGGAAGCGCTCGCCGATTTCGCGCGCGATTGGGTCGCGGCTGCACCCAAGAACGCCGACGCGCTCGAGGCACTCGCGATCGCCGAGGAGGCGCGCGGACTGCTGGGAGATGCCGACGACGGCGCCGAGAACGCGCTTCGTCGCGCGCGGGCGGCGGCGCGTGCGCCGGAACGCGCACTGCGGCTCGCATCGATCGAGGTCCGGCTGCGCGTCAGACGCGGCGAGCTCGAGTCCGCGCGAGCACTCGCGGACTCGTTACTGGACGCGCACGCTGGCGCGGTCGATTCGCTATCGATCGATTCCGCCGACCGGTTGGCCGCTCTCGCGGCGCTGACAGGTCGCGTTGAACGGGCCGCGGCGCTTCGCGCGCGCTCGCTCGCCGAACACAATGCCTCACAGGAGATCGCGCCGCCGCTCGGACTCGTCTCGGCGCGACTGCTCGAGCGCGCCGCCGCCGGTGTCTGCGATTCCATCCCCGAGATCATGCGCGGGCTCGACACCTTGTTGGAGAGCTATAGCCAACCGAATCGCCGCGCGGCATTGCGCGCGCAGCTCGTGGGACGCGCAAAGTGGCTCGCCTTCCCGTGCGGTGCGCGAGTGGCCGACGACGCTCCACCCGTGACTCCGATCGAACGCGCACAACGCGAGCTGACCGCCGGCCGATCGAGCACCGCGCGCGCGATCCTCGATTCGGCCGAGTCGCGACAGCGGCTGGCTTTACCGGGCGAGATCTCGCTCGACTACACCGTGCAGGAGAGCTGGATTCGCGCGGCGGCCGGCGATACACTGGGCGCCATGCATCATCTCGATCGCGTATTGAACGCACCGTCGACGCTCGGACCATACACGCTTCAGGATGATGCTCAAGCCGCGGCGCTCGGGCGCGCCTTCGCGTTTCGCGCCGAGTTGGCGGCGCGCACGGGCGACGTGCCCACGGCGCATCGCCGCGCCGCTGACGCGCTGACTGTCTGGGAGCATGGCGACCGCGCACTCGCGCCCACGCTCGCGCACCTGCGCGCGCTCGCGGGGCGCGGCAACTCGCAGTAGGCAGTTTCCTTCCGCGGCCCTGCCGCTCACGAAAAACACAACAGGAGAGTCCAAGGTGATGAAGCCTTTGGGATGGACAAGCGCGTGTGCGCTACTGCTGGGACTGCTCGGCGCCTGCACCGGAGAGAAAAAGGCGGCGGCGACCGACACGAGCGCGAACGCGACCGCGAATGCCAGCGCCGCGAGCGCCGCGAAGATCTCTATCGCGCCGCCCCCGGGCGAGCCGGGCGCCCTCTCCAAGCCGCTCGCACAGTATTCCGGCGATCAACTCTATGCGCTCGCTCACGGTTTGAATTTCACCGGCGGCGTGTCGGCGAAGCGCAAATGCCGAGGCAATCCCGCCTGCAACGGCAGCGCGCCCACGATGTCGACGAGCCTGCGCGTCGATGCGGTGTCCGGCGAGGATTCGCTCTCGACGGCGCTCCCGGGAAACGGCGTGATCGCCGCTCGGGTCCTCAATCGGGGGCAGGCGGCCGACAGCATGTACTCCACCCAGCCGGGCGCACAGTATGAGTATTATCTCATCGTGTACCCGACGGCGGCGAACACCGCCACGTGGTCGCTCGAGGAGTTGGCCTCCGCCGCCGGCCAGCACAGCCATCACACCGTATCGACTGGCGTATTCAAGGGCTGTAATCATCCGTTCGTCCACGGCGCCCGCGCCAACTTCAAGACGTGCGCGCAGGCCGCCGCCATGCATCAGACCGCCTTCAGCGCGATGGTGCAGAACGATATCAGCGATCCGCCCATCTGGGTGGCGTGCGCATACGGCTGCTGTATCGCTGGGGCTTCTTCCGATTCATGAGGGCCCGGCGGGGCAACCACCCTCCGGCCGCGGGGTACTAATGGTCGGAGGGTTTGCCCATGACACACACATCACGTTTGGTTCACGGGCTGGCGGGCGCGGCACTGACGATCGCTGCCCTCGCGGCTCCGGCGAGCGCGCTGCCGACGGGTCCCGCGCGTCCGGTGAACGGACCGGTTCGCGTCACGGATCGTGACATTCAGGCAGTGAATCAGAAGATCGCGAGCGCGTACGGCGACCTCGCGAACTGGTGGCAGAACACGTTTCGAGCGATGGGTGCGAGCTTCGCGACGCCGCACATCGCGCGTTACGAGGGCCGCGTGCTCTCGGCGTGCGGCGTGATGGCCGAGGACAACGCCGAGTACTGCCCGAACAACAATACGATCTACTACGACGAGGTCTTCGTCGCCGGGATGCAGAAGACGGCGGCGGACGCGCTCGGCACGGACGGCGACATGGCCGCGGTCGGCATCATCGCGCACGAGATGGGACATGCGGTCGCGATGCAGCTCGGGCGCGAGTACCGCGACTCGTACTCCAACGAGGCGACGGCGGACTGCCTCGCCGGTGCGTTCGCGCAGCACGCGCAGCAATCGGGCGAGCTCGAGAAGGGTGACATCGACGAAGCGTTCTACGGCATGTCGCTCTCCGGCGATCCCACGCCGCAGCGCACGGGGAACCGGCGGGTCGACGCGATGATCCAGGCGAGCCTGGCGCGGAGCAGCCACGGCACGCGCGACCAGCGCATGAACAACTTCAAGACGGGGCTGGATGGCGGTCCCGCCGCCTGCCTCGACCGGCAACCATAAAACTGGTATACCAGAACGCGAAAGGCGGAGCGGCCGATGGGCGGCTCCGCCTTTCTTTGTGCGAGTACGCGTCAGTCGGCGCGCGCCGGAACCGTCGGGGAGCCGTTCATTCCCGATGATGCCGTGGCGCCGATCGCGCCCTTGAGCTCGTTGACCCAGCCGTCCACGCGCGTGTCGAGCGCGGAATGCACGCCGGAGACCAGCGACGCGACCATGTCGTCGAGCGCTGCGCCGAGCTTGCCGCTCGCGCCCTTGGTCGCGGTCACCGTCGCCGCCGCCGCTTTCACGTCGGCGGCGGATCCGCTGAGCAGCACGCCGGCGCCCACCGCGAGCGCGAGCGCGGGCCACGGGTGGTCGCGCACGAGCTCGACGACGTTCAGCTTCCGCTCGAGCTCATCGAGCGTCGTCGACATGCGTTCGCGCGTCAGCTCGATGTCGCGCCGGACGTCAGCCGTTGTTTCAGCCATTCCTTATCCTCCTTGAGCGTCGTCATCGTTTCGGCGGGCGCAAGCCGCGCCGGCGACAGCAGGCGCAGTCCGCGCCTCGCAAAGATCGCCGCGATTACCCCGGCGATGACGAACACGATGAGTGCCGCAACCCAGTACAGATCCGCCGGAAGCCATTGATCGCCGATCAGCAGCACGATGCCGGTGAGCAGCGCGAGTCCGCCGAGCAGCGCGAATGTCGCACCCATCGCGACCATGGCCGTGCCTTTGCCCACGCCGGCCACGATCTCGCCGACCTCCAGCCTCGCGAGCTCGACTTCCCCCCGCACGAGCGCGACGCTGCCGTCCGCGAGGTCGCGGAGCAGCGTACCGATGCCGCGACCTGCGTCGTGTCCGTCCAACCGCATGGCGCCTCCCTTACTTACGAACGGCTTTGCCGATCAGATAGCCCACGCCGACCGCGAGAAGCAGCGTGCGCCCCGGGTGCTCGCGGACCTGCTGCTCGATGCTCGTCTTCACGCCGTCGAGATCGGCGTCGCGCAGCCACTGCGCCGTCGCGTCCATTCCGGTAGCGACCTTGTCGCCGACCTGCGCCATGCGTCCGTCGTTCGAGACGGCCATGCTGCCGCCGCTCGTCGAAGCCGCGAGCGAGCCACTCGGCGCGCCCGCACGCTGACGGACGCGGTCGGCGCCCGACTCGAGCGCGCCAGCAAGCGATTCCTTGAGATTCCCCGCGCGCTCGCGCACGGACGATCCCACGTCCGCCAGCTTGTCCTGGGCGGACCCGGCGAGATCACGCGCGCGATCGGTGATCCCCTGATCCTCGGTCGTCGATCCCGTGGCCGATTCGTTCGCGGTGCCGGCGCCGTACCCCTGCGTGCCGGACACGTTGCCGGTATTTCCGAAACCGCCAGCCGTCGAGCCGGCAGACTCGCTCTGCGCCGAGTCGCCCGGCAAAAAGTCGTTCCGTTCCATGACTCCGCTCCTCCAAAGGTGGCGCGGCCAGCAGTGCAGACGATGTGCCCGGGCGCACCCCGGCCGCGGGTTGTTGGCGATTCGCCGGACGACGCGGCAGCTTTGAGGCGAGTCAACGCCAACGCCCATGCCACGAGTTACTAATTCTCTCATAGCCGCGTGCCTGGTCCTGACGGCTGCCTCCAGCCGCGCGCCGGCCCAGCGCGCCGCCGACGCCGCGTCCGCCGAATCACCAGGGCACGGCAGCGTGCACGAAGACGTGTTCCACTCGGACGCGCTCGACGCGACGAAGCACGTCGTCATCTATCTTCCGCCGGCGTACGCCACGAGCCCGACGCGCCGCTTCCCGGTCGCGTACTATCTCCACGGCCTCGGCGGCAGCGAGACGGATTGGGTCTCGAAGGGCGGCATCGACGGCGCGGCGGATTCGCTCTTCGCGGCCGGCACACCCGAGATGATCCTCGTCATGCCCGACGGCGACGACGGCTGGTATACCACGTGGACCACTCAGGTCCCGTACGCCCAATGTGCCGACACGCTGCACGTCGAGTCGCCCGACCGGTACTGCGTCCGGCACGAGCGGTACGACGATTACGTCGCGCGCGACGTCGTCGCGTACATCGATGCGCACTATCGCACGATGGCCGATCGCGCACACCGCGGCATCGGCGGGTTGAGCATGGGCGGATACGGCGCGCTGAGCATCGCGCTGCACTATCCGAACGTGTTCGCGGCGGCGGCGAGCCACTCGGGCGTCGTCTCGCCGATGTACGTCGGACCGCATCCGTTCGCCGCGCCCGTTCGCTACGGCGGGAATGCCGAGCAGATCAAGCCGGCCGCCGGCGGCTTCTGGCCGCGCTACCTGCTGTACTGGGGCACGGACACCAGCCGCTGGGCCGAAGCCGATCCCGCGCACGAGGCGAAGCGGCTACAGCAGAGCGGCGGCACGATGCCCGCTCTCTTCTTCGACTGCGGCAAGAGCGACGGATTCGTCGATCAGAATCGCGCGCTCGACGCGGCGCTCACCGCGATCGACGTACCGCACGCCTACGCCGAGTGGGCGGGCGCGCACACCTGGCGGTATTGGAGCACGCACGTGCGCGAGAGCCTGGCGTGGATGGGACAACGCATCGGACGCTGATGGGCCGAAGGTGGCTCGCACCGGTCATCGTGCAGCGCGCCGCGCGGTGATGAGCACCGCGATCTCGTCCGGGCGCGGATTGATGAAGTCCAGCCGTACGCGCCCGTCGGGGAGCTTGCGCACGGTGGCCGGAACCGAGCTGTTGGTGAGGATCCAACCGGCGGGCAGGACAACGGCGTTGGCGGGGCGTCCGAACGAACGATCCCAGACCAGCTCGTCGCCGACGACGGTGTAGCGCACCGAGTCGGTGTACGTCTCGTACATCCGAATGCGCGTGGAACCGTCTTGCGGCACGGGCGCGAAGCGGAAGACGACCGCCTCCGACGCCGGAGTCACGTCGCGGATCGGCAGACCGGCCTGGGTGATCTGAGCGCCTTTCAAGATCTCATATTTGAGCTCGTCGCCGGTGTCGAGGTTGCGCGCGTGCGGCGCCGCGACGCTGCTCCCGGCGCGGACCTCGTTCACGTACGTGCTCACGCCCGCTCGCGTCTCGGTGTAGTCGTGGTAGAGATCGAAGGCGTGCGTCTCCGGCTGCCGGAGCTCGTAGACGATCTCGCGATTCTGGTGCGCGCGCTCGCTGAGGCGCGACTGCACGGTCGAACGTTCGGCGTGAAGACCGTGCGCCGGCACCGCGCGCAGCGTGAGCGGCGCTTCCGACGGCGCATCGTTCCAGAACGCGATGCCCACGCGCCCGTCCGGCTCCTGGAGCACCTGCGACGGCACGTTGCACGCGATCAGCTCGTATCCGGCCGGAAGCACGACGGCGTTGCGCTTGATTCCGAGCGGGCGCGCGAAGACGATCGTGTCGCCGCGGACGAAGTAGCTCGCGGCATCCTCGTACGTTTTGACGATCAACATCCGGCCCTCGCCGCCATTCGCGGGCACGGGACGCGCGAGCGTCACGCGAATGTACGTCTGCGACGTGTCGCGATTGCGCACGCCGCCGGCCTGCGCGACCGCGCTGCCGACGACGTCGAACGCGAGCGGCTTGCCGGTCGCGCGATCGAACACGCTCTCGTCGCTCGCGACGCTACCCTTGCGAATGGGATTGAAGTAGTAGCGCGCGCCGGGCGTGGTCGCCGTGACTTCGTATATGATCTTGAATTTCGCCGAGCCGGGCGCGAGCAGCTCGTAGCGCGTGTACGCGTCGGCCTCAGTTTGCGGCGGCGGCTGATGTGCGATCTGCGCCTGCGCGGCGCGGGTAACCGTGGCCGCGATGACGATGACGAGCAGTCTGCGCATGAGCCCCCCTGGGCGCGGTGTTCGGCGCGGAAGCTACGCTGGGGGGAAGCGGGTCGCCACGTTTGCGCGGCGAGCGGAGGGGGGCAAAAAAACGAACAGGAGTCAGGCGATGCGCATGATTTCCCACCCACCCCTCATGACGCAAACCACCTGAACTCCTGTCGTTTTTTGAACAGCGCAGCCACCGAGTGACGTTTGGGGGGCGCTCAGTGGCGTACCCGAGAAGCTATTACGATGTTCGCATTCAGTGGGTAAAGATTTCACAAAGACTCACTCGCTCGATTCGACTTCGCCGGCGGGAACCTCGGTCGCGGGACGCTCGAGCGAGAAAATGCTGCCGCCGCCGGGACGAGCCGCATGCTCGACGGTGCCGCCTTGCAGCTCGGCCAGCGTGCGCGCGATGGAGAGTCCCAGCCCGGCGCGTCCCGTATCGGGCGCGGCGTCGGTCGCGCGAAAGAACGGCTCGAAGATACGCGCGGCGTCCTCGGCGCGAACGCCGGGCCCGCGATCGGCCACTGTGAACACGAGTCGATCGCCGTCGCGCCGCGCGCCGAGCTCGATCGGCTCGCCGGCCGGCGAGTAGCGCGCGGCGTTCTCGAGCAGATTGCAGAGCACGCGCAGCGATTGAGAGAAGTCGAATTGCCCGACCAGCGCCGGACTATCGAGATCGATCACCGTGCGGAGCTGGCGATCGCCGAACAGGCCGCGCGTCTGCCGCACCGCGGCGCCGATCAGATCTTCCGCCGTGTTGAGCTCGGGCACGACGGCGAAGCCGCCGCCCTTGAGCCGCGACAGATCGAGCAGGTCGCTCACGAGGCGCGTGAGCCGGTCGGCCTGCTCCTCGATCGCCCCCGCCGCGGTGTTGCCTTGCATCGCCGCGCTCTGCGCGAGGGCCTTGATCGTGGTGAGCGGCGTGCGCAGGTCGTGCGACACCGAGGCGAGCACGATGTCCTTGAGCCGGTCCGCCTCGCGGAGCGCTTCGGCGTGCTCCGCCTCGGCGACCAACCGCACGCGGTCGACCGCCAGCGCGGCGTAGTAGAGGATCGCGTCGAGGAACCGCCGCTTCGACGGCCCGATCTGCACCGGCTCCTCGGCGGCGAGCCGCAGCACGCCGACGACGCGGCCTTGTACTGAAAGTGGTAAGAGTAATCTGGTAATTCGCTCGCTCGCCGGCGGCTGCGGGTCGTCGGGCCGCGACGTGCGGGAGCGAATCACCTCGCCGTCGAAGCGGACCCACGAGATCACGCCGGTGTCGACGACCGACTGGAGGAGCGGCTCCGCGGCGGCCTGCTCGCGCGCGCGGCCGCGGCGGAAGCCACCCTCCGGATTCCACGCCACGATGTCGCACTCGTTCATCTCGAGCGTCTGCCGAATCACGTCAGCCACCTTCGCGAGCGCGTCCTCGGCGCGGCCGGCGCTCAACGTCTCGGAGCCGAGCCGCGCGAGCGACGCCACTTCCACGGCGCGGCGCTGCGCCTCCTCGGTCTGGGCTTGGGCGCGCGCGAGGAGCTGCGTCGACACGATCGCCGTCACGAGAAAGGCGATCAGCGCGACCCAGTCGAGCGGCTTGCCGACGGTGATCTCGCCGAACGGCGGCTGGAAGTAAAAATCGATCAACAGCACGCCGGCGAGCGCGAGCGTCACGCCGAGTGCGCGTCCGCCGGTCGCACTGCCGCCGAGGACGATCAGCAGGTACACGAGGACGACGTGCACCTGGGTGAATTCGCCGCGCGAGCTTTCCCCGCCGGCCACGATCATGAACACCGTCGCAGCCGCCATCAGGCCGAGCCAGAGCAGCCAGGTCAGCGCGCGGCGTCGTGAGGTCACCGCGGCAGCTCTACCCGATACCCCACGCCTGGTTCCGTGATGATGATCTGCGGCGACGCGGGATCGATCTCGATCTTGCGGCGAAGATTCGTGATGTGCACGCGCAAATATTGCTGCGGACTCCCGAACTCGCGATCCCACACCGCGTCGAAGATCTGCTGATGGGTGAGCGTCCGGCCGGCCGACCCGAGCAGCGTCGCGAAAATCTGCCACTCGATCGGCGTGAGATGGATCTGCCGGCCGTACCGCGTGACCTTGCGCGTGACCGTATCGACGAGCAGCCCGCCGATCGCCACGGGCGTGGCGCTCGCCGCCGCGCTCGCGAGCGATTTCGCGCGGCGAAGCTGCGCCCGCGCGCGCGCCGCGAGCTCCAACACGCTGAACGGCTTCGTGACGTAGTCGTCCGCCCCCGCGTTGAGCAGATCGACTTTCTCATGCTCCGAGTGTCTCGCGGAGAGCACGATGATCGGCACCGCCGAGCGGCGCCGGATCTCGCGGCAGACGTCCACGCCCGCCATGTCCGGCAGTCCGAGGTCGAGCAGCACGAGCTCGGGCTGGCCGGTCACGGCGGCGCTCACGCCGGCCGCGCCATTCGCGGCTTCGTCGACGTTGGAAGCCACTTCGCGCAAGGCGTCGCGCACGGCGTGGCGAATCTGCGGCTCGTCGTCGATGACGAGAATGCGATCAGCGTCAGGCATGTCTCACGGTGCGTCGAAAAGACCCGGATCACCAACAGACCACGCGTCAAAGGTGCGGCGTCACAGTCCGGCTCGCATCCGCATCCACAATTCTTAACGTCGCTTTGGCGCGCCGCCGCGGCACGGATTCTGTCGTGCTTCTCGCCATGCGAACTCGGATGATCATCGCTCTCGTATTCGCCGCCGCGATCCTCGCCTGCGACCAGGGAGCCGCGCCGCAGCTCGCCGGACTCGGCGGAACGGGAGCGATCTCCAGAGGCGGCACCAGCAATGACACGATCCAGCCGCTCATCGTCAACCCTGGCCAGCTCCAGCTCGCGCTCGGCGCGACGTTCCAGTTGACGACGAACGCACCCGCCTCGCTCCAGAATCAGGTGCAGTGGAATTCGCTCGAGAGCACGATCGCCACGGTGTCGGCGTCCGGGCTCGTGAGCGCCGTCGCGCCGGGAACCGCGACGATCGTCGCGCGGTACTCGTTCGATACGACGCGCGCCGCGACCGCGACGATCAACGTGGTCGGAACGCCGAATACCGGCGACCGAGCGGCCAGCGCGGGTGGCGTTTCTGGAGCACCGTGATGAAATCGCGCACGAACACGCGGCCGCATCAATCGCGGTCGAGCACTCATGCATCGCGCGGCACCAACGACGGCGCGCGCGAGCACTACCGCCGCGAAAAGGCGCGCCGCGCCAAGACTCGCGGGCCGGATGAGGAGCTGCTCGCCGCCGCCAAGCGGGAATACCTCGCGCTGCTCGAGGCCGAGGCGGCCAAGGGCAAAGGCGGCCGCCCGAAGAAAAAGCCGGCCGCGCCCAAGCACGAAATCGACGCCGAGAACGACGCGGAGAGCGACGAGACCGAGGAGGAATGACGAGCGACGCCGTCGTCACTGGCGAACGTCGCGCGAACCACGACCGCCGCGTCGAGCGGAGCCGACGCACGCTCGAGCTGCTACTCGACACGGTCTTTCGCCCGGGACACTGGGCATCGGCGCTCGCGTACGCGAGCGGACTGCAAGGCAGACTTCAGGTCTCGAGCTCGACGATCGATGCCGGGCGCGCCGCGCGCGGTGCGCGTCCTCTGCGAATCGCCTTCGCCTCGGATTTTCACGCCGGCGCGACGACGGATTCGCGTCTCCTCACCGACGCATGCGAGGCGCTCGCCGGACTCGAGCCCGACGTGCTCCTCCTCGGCGGCGACTTCGTCTCCGTGCGCGCGTCGTACATCGAGCGACTCGCGCCGCTGATCGCCGAAATCCCGGCGCCGTTCGGAAAATTCGCCGTCCTGGGGAATCACGACCTCCGCGCGAATCGCGCCGAGGTCGTCGCGGCGCTCGAGCGCGCGGGCGTGTCGATGATCGTGAATCGGAGCGTGATGCTCGACGCGCCGTTCGCCGACGTGGCGATCTCCGGTCTCGACGATCCGACGCGCGGCGATCCGCGTCCGGACTGGACGTCGCGCGACGATGAGACGACGCGAATCGTGCTCATGCACTCACCCGACGGACTGCACGCGATCGGCGATCGCCCGTTCGATCTCGCGGCGTGCGGCCACACGCATGGCGGCCAGATCACACTGCCGAACGGCCGCGCGCTCGTGGTGCCCAGCGGAACGTTGAGCCGCCGGTTCTGCCGCGGGATTTTTCGACTGTCGGACGCCGGCCGACCGCGAACGCTGCTCGTGAGCCGCGGCGTGGGCTGCAGCACGATTCCGGTGCGGCTGTACGCGGCGCCAGAGGTGCATTTGTGCTTTATTATCTGAGTGCGTCTCGACCGAAAGCTGCTCCTGATCGCGCCCACGATCGTGCTCGTCTGTGTCGTTGCCGGTATGCTGTATGCCGCCGCCGAGCTGCACGTGCTCGCCGCGGTCGGCGACAGTTGGCAGGCGCGCAACGACTTCGTCGCCGCCGTTGAACGCGGCGAGAAACCGCTCGCCGAGCATCAAGCCATCGACCTGCTGCATTACGCGTTCGAGGTGGAAGCCAAGCGGACGGCCGCGATCGTGGCGATGCGCGATCTGTTGATCGTACTCGGCGGCATCGGAGCCGCGTCGTGCATCGTGCTCGCGTTTGGCGTGCGCGCCGTGCCGCGCGAGCATTGGCCGCGGCTGAGCCTGGGACGCAGGCCCGCGCCGTGAGCATTCGGCGGCTCCTCGCGCTGCTGCTGGCCGCGAGCGGGTGCCGGTCCGCGCAGGCCGCCGCCCGATTCGCCGCGGCACCACCGCCGGTTCCCGTGGTCCGCTTTCGATCCGGAACGACCGCCTTCTCCACCTACAGTGGCATCGACGATTCGCTCACCGCGGTCGTGCGCGACTCCGCCGCATGGACGCAACTCTGGCAGCGCATTCAGCGGCCGTTCTTCCCGAGGCCGTCCGCGCCCGCGGTGAACTTCTCACGCGAGATGGTGGTCGTCGCGGCGCTCGGCCGACGTCCGAACGCGGGGTACGACATCGTGATTGATGGCGCCGAGCGCACGCGCGACGGCGTCGCCGTCGACGTGCTCGTACGCAGTCCGGCCCCTGGCTGCCCGGTCGAGGCGGCGATCACGCAGCCGGTCGATCTCGGGCGCGTGCCCGTCACCGATGGACCGATCAGCTTTCGCGAGCGCCACGTCTCGATCCCATGCGACGCACGGTGATCGGCGGTACATTGCGCACCTGGCTTCTGGGACCCGCCGGAGATCGAACATGACCAGATCACGAGCGCTCGCCATCGTCGCGGTGTTGAGCGTGCTTGCACCCGCTGTCGGGCGCGCGCAGGACTGCCGCGGCTGCGCGGCCGACGACACGGCCCCGCGTTCGCACATTTTCCCGGCGATCGGTGTCCACGTCGGCGCGCCGCAGAAAGCCTCCGCCGCGGTGGGAGTGGTACTCGGCGAAGACTGGCAGCGGAACGGCCGCGACCACTCGCGCAACGTCGCGCTGTTCGCCGAGCCGGGACTCGGCGGCGGACGCGCGTCGCTCTCGTATCTCCGGCACGGCTATGGGAGCTTTGGCTCCGGCTTTGGCGTTGGCGCGACCGTGCTGCGCACGTGGAAAGATCCGTGGACCGTGAAGCCGAATCTCACCTTCGTCGGCGCGGACGTGCTCCTCTGGCCCGTCGTGTTCATCGGCCCGCGCGTGGGCGCATTTCGGCTCGTGTCCGGCAACGGCGGGCAGAAGAAGTGGCTGTTCACGTTCGATGTGGGCTTTGGGGTGTGAGCGAGCAGCGACTTCCTCGACTACGAATTGTTCGAATTCGACGAATTGAGCGAATTCTTAAGGGACAGGGGATGTTGGCAAACCACCCGGTAGAATTTCGCTTGCCGTCCGAAGTGCAGAAGGATCCCCAGTTCCAGGTTCATCGCTCGTAGGTAGTTGTATAGCTGGTTGGCAGCTTCGGCGTGCAACCGCTCTGTTGCTTTCGCTTCGACGATCACTCGGCCGGCAATCAGCATGTCGAGCCGCTGATACCCGAGTACCGTGCCCTTGTAGTGCACTGGCACCAGCACCTCGCGCGCGACCTTGATTCCCGCGCCGCGCAATTCCTGCTCGAGCGCGCGAACATAGATGTACTCGAGAAAACCAAACCCGAGGGTGTTGAACACGCGGTAGAACGCACCGATGATTTCGTGACTGAGCTCGGGCTCGATGATGTCATTTCGACGAAGCGACATTCGCCAAACTCGATCAATTCGCCGAATTCGTAGTACGAAAGAATTTCAACCATAACCACCCCGACGCAGCTCGCGGGGCGACGAGCACGAATGACCCACCGCATCTACTACACGGACGCATACACCACCGAGTTCACGTCGACGATCGTCGAGCGATCGGAGGACGGGACGCGTGTCTATCTGCGCGAGTCGGCGTTCTACCCGACGTCGGGCGGGCAGCCGCACGACCTCGGGACGATCGCCGGCATCGAGGTGACCGACGTCGTCGACGAGGAAGAGCGCGTCGCGCACGTGCTCGCGCGGCCGCTCGTCGATGTGGCCGGTGACGTCCGCGGAACGATCGACTGGGCGCGGCGGTTCGATCACATGCAGCAGCACACCGGGCAGCATCTCCTGTCGGCGGTGTTCGAAGATCTGTTCGGGTTCAAGACGATCAGCGTCCACTTCGGTCCGGAGTCGGCCACGCTCGATCTGGATGCGGAGATCGTCACACGCAAGCAGATGCTCGTCGCGGAGGAGCGCGCGAATGCGATCGTCGCCGAGGCGCGGCCGGTGACCGTGTCGTTCGAGGACGCCGCGACGGCAACGGGACTGCGCAAGGCGTCCGACCGCACGGGGACGCTGCGCATCGTCACGATCGCCGACGCAGACCGCAGCGCGTGCGGAGGAACGCACGTGCGATCGACCGCCGAGATCGGCGTCGTGCTCGTGCGCGGCCTCGAAAAGATCCGGCAGGCGACGCGCGTCGAGTTTCTCTGCGGACAGCGTGCGCTGCGGCGCGCGCGCCGTGATTATGAAACGCTCATCTCGATCGCCGGCGCACTGTCGGCGTCGATCGACGAGGCCGCCGGACTCGTTGGCGCGCAGGCCGAGCGCCTCAAGGAAAGCGAGAGCGCTCGGAAAAAGCTCGCGCAGGAGCTCGCGGTTTACCGCATGCGCGAGCGCTACGACGCGGCGCCGCCGAACGCGAATGGCATCCGCGTCGTGGTCATCCGCGACGCCGCATCCGCGGACGAGCTGCGCGCGCTCGCGCAGGCGGCGCTCAACCTTCCGCGCGCCGTCGTAATCGGCGCGTTGAGCAATCCCATATCGGTGCTCCTCGCCGCCTCAGACGACAGCGGCATCAACGCGGGACAGCTCCTCAAGGAGCGGTTGACCGCGGCGGGCGGCCGCGGCGGCGGTGGGTCTCGCCTTGCCCAAGGAAGCGCCCCCGACACGGCCGCGCTCGAGCGCATCGTCGCCGATCTCGTCAACGCGTTCGGCTGAACGCGTCGCGCCACACCTCGTCGACCGCATCGATCATTCGCTCTGCGCCAAGCGTGTCGAGATTGCGCGCGGGATGCTCCACGCTCTTGCCCGTCGTGCCGTAGAGTCCCCACCGCTCCGACGTGCCGGCGAGATACATCGCCACGCTCGGCTTTCGGAACGCCGACGCCGCGTGTGCGATGCTCGTATCCGGCGTGAACACGAAGTCCGATGTCGCGACCAGCGCGAACGCGTCGCGAATGCCCGGTGTTCTGACGAACACGGCGCCGCCTTCGCGCGCGATCCGCTCGCCGCGATCCGACTCCGCCGGAGCGGAGAGCACGCGGAACACCGCGCCTGGATCGAGCTCACGAATGTGGGCCATCACGCGCACGTACCGTTCGTCCGGCCACAGCCGAGCCGGCGTTCCGGCGGACACGTTCACCAACACGCGCTTGCCGCCGGCGTGTGTTCCCCAGATCTCGTCGGCGCCAGCGCGTTCCGCGTCGGTCAACGCGATCACCGGCTGGCGCTCGACGGTGGTGGGATCCACGTCGAACGCGCGCGCCAGCGCGGTGAGCAGATCGACCATGTGCGCGCCGGCACGCGTATCGGGCGGAACGGTCAGCGTGAACGCCGCATCATTGCCACGCCCCGAGATGCCGACGCGGTGGCGCGCTCCACTCGCTGACACGAGGAGCAGCGTCGTGAGCGACGGCGCGGTGATCATACAGTCGACGACCGCATCGTACCGATTCCGCCGCAGCGTGCGCACCGTGGCGAGATAGCCGCCGAGGCGCTTCTTGTCGAAGACAATGACCTGGTGGACGTAGTCGGCCGCGTCGAGGATCGCCGCGTTCGCCGGCGACGCGAGCACGTCGAGGGTGATGGTGGGGTGCGACCGAGCGATGGCGCGCATGACGCCGGTGGAGAGAATCATGTCTCCCGCGCGGTCGTGCCGGAGGAACAGAACGCGGTGCGGCCGCGCCGGCCAATCCGGCCGCGCGGGAGCGCGCCGCATCAGCCGGACGAGCACCCGGATCCACAACGCGCGCCACCACAGCTCCAGCCGCTTCAGTCGCATGTAAGGAAGTTATTCGGACCACGGCGCTGCGCCGCGGGCGGTCGGAGGCCTCGGCTATTGGAACCAGCATTGGCAGGGGCGCGTACACGTTCCATAATTCTCATGGGCGCCGCCTGCGTGCCCGCTGCCACCCTCCTCATTCCCGAGGTCTCGCTCGTGATCCACTCCGTTCGTCAGCGGACGTGGCGGTCGCTGGCCGTCTCGCTGATCGTGCCGCTCGCCGCGGCCGGCGCGCAGACGGGCAAGGCGCAATCGGCCGCGTCCATCCGCATTCCTTACGAGAAGTACACGCTTCCGAACGGCCTCACCGTGGTGCTCTCCGAGGATCACTCGACGCCGACCGTCGCCGTGGAAGTGATGTATCACGTTGGCTCCAAGAACGAGCATCCGGGGCACACGGGCTTCGCGCACATGTTCGAGCACGTGATGTTCACGGGCTCGGGGCACGTGCCCTACGGGCTGCACGACAAGTTCACGGAGGGCGTGGGCGGCGGGAACAACGGCTCGACGAACAACGACGAGACGCAGTACTACGAGACGATCCCGTCCAACTATCTCCAGACCGCGCTCTGGCTCGAGTCGGACCGCATGGGGTGGCTGCTCGACTCCCTCGACCAGGCCAAGTTCGCCGCGCAGCGCGACATCGTGAAGAACGAGCGCCGGCAGCGCACGGACAATCAGCCGTACGCGCGCGATAACGAAGTGATCATGATGACGATGTTCCCGTCGCCCAATCCGTATTCGTGGCCGGTGGTCGGCAAGATGTCCGATCTCACGAACGCGACGGTCGACGACGTGAAGCGATTCTTCCGGCTGTACTACGCGCCGAACAACGCGACGCTCGCCATCGTCGGCGACTTCAATCCCAAGCAGGCGAAGGCGTGGGTCGCTCACTACTTCGACGACATTCCGCACGGCCAGCCGATCACCCGTCCCAAGCCGATGGCGTCGCCGCTTCGGGGCGAGCGCCGGCTCACGTTCGAGGATCGCGTGCAGGTGCCGCGGCTCACCATCGCGTGGCCGGGCGCCGATCAGCACAACCCCGATCGCTTCGCGCTCGATGTCATGTCGTCGATCCTCACCGACTCGCGCACGTCGCGTCTCACGAAGGCGCTCGTGTACGATCTGCAGAGCGCTGCCTCCGTGCGCATGTTCTCCGGCAACGCCGAGCAGATGGGCGACATCGAGGTCGCGGTGACGCCGCGTCCGGGACATACACTCACGGAGCTCGAGGGGCAGGTCGACTCCGTGCTCGCCCAGTTCAAGCGCGAAGGTCCCACGGCCGACGAGCTCACGCGCGCCAAGGCCGGCTTGCAACTCGGCTTCCTCCAGAGCCTGGAGAGCGATCTGTTCAAGGCGATCACGCTCGCGAGCGACCAGACCGTGTACAACAACCCCGGCGAGTCGTTCGAGGTTGATTACCCAAAGACGCAGGCCGTGACCGCAGCCGACGTGAAGCGCGTGGCGAACAAGTACCTCACCGCAACGCGCATCGTGCTGAGCAACGTGCCGCTCGGCAAGCCCGAGCTCGCGTCGCACGCCGACAAGAGCACCGTCGTCACCGACCCGTACACTGAAACGGCCACGGAAGGGGGAGCAAAGCGATGATTCCGCACAGGATTCGCGCGAGCATCGCGCGCGGTACGCTCGCCGTGGCGTTCGTCGCAGCCAACGCCGGCGCGCAGCAGTCGCTCAAGTCGTCGTTCGACCGCACGGTGATTCCAACCGCGGGTCCGGCGCCCGAGCTGCACATTCCGCAGTGGACGACGACGAAGCTGTCGAACGGCGCCGAGATGGTGGTGTCGGAGCGCCACGAGCTGCCGCTGGTCTCGTTCGAGATCAGCTTCGTCGGCGGCGCGAACCAGTACGATCCGGCGGACAAACCCGGCGTCGGAACGTTCACCGCCGGCACGCTGCTCGAAGGGACCACGCATCGCACCGGCGACCAGATCTCGAACGCGCTCCAGCTGCTCGGCTCGCAGCTCTCGACGCCGAGCGTCGCCGCCGAGAGCGGGCGACTCACGTTCGAGTCGACCGCGAGCAAGTTCGTCCCGACGCTCGACATCGTCGCCGACGTCGTGGAGAACGCCACGTTTCCCGCGGCGGCGATCGAACGCTACCGCGCGCGACAGCTCGTCTCGCTCACGCAGGCGCGCGACCGGACGACCTCGATCGCGGCCAGCGTCTTCCCGAAGGTGGTCTACACCGCGGCGAGCCCGTACCGCCGCACGATGACGGAAGCCTCGGCCAAAGCGATCACGCGCGACGATATCACTTCTTTCTACAAGAAATACTATCAGCCCGGCCACGCCGTCATCACGGTGGTCGGCGACGTGAAGCCTGACGACGTGAAGCGCGAGGTGGAGAAGGCGTTCGCGAGCTGGGCGGCGGGCGGATCGATGCCGTCGTTCGATTACCCGGCCACGCCGGCACCCAAGGCGACGACGATCTATCTCGTCGACAAGCCGGGCGCGGCGCAGTCGACGTTCACGATCGGCGAGCCAGGCCCGTCGTACACCACGCCCGACTACTACGCGACGGCGGTGATGAACGAGCTGCTCGGCGGATTGTTCCAGTCGCGCCTCAATCACGACATCCGCGAAGTGAAGGGCTACAGCTACGGCGTTGGCTCCGCGTTCTCGTTCGGCCGCGGTCCGGGGCCGTTCCGCGCCGGCGGCGACATCGTGACGGCGAAGACGGACAGCGCGCTGATCGAGTTCATGAAGCAGCTCCGCGACATTCGCGGAGCGGTCCCGCCGAGCGCGGACGAGCTCTCGCAGGCGAAGGCGAGTCTGGTGCAGAGCCTGCCGGAGCGGTTTTCGTCCGTGGGCGGCGTGAACAACGCCATCGCGCAGATCTACACGATGGGGCTGCCACAGGATTGGTATCAGCGTTTGATCAAGGGCGTGGGCGCGGTCACGTCGGAGGACGTCGTGCACGCGGCGCAGCAGCACATCGATCCCGATCACCTCGCGATCGTCATCGTCGGCGACCGGGCAAAAGTGCAGGAGCCGCTCGCGGCGACCAAGATCGCGCCAATCATGCTCCTCGATCTCGACGGCAATCCGATCCCCACGCGAACGCAGCCGTGATCGCTCGCTCCTAGCCTTCCGCTTCAGCGAGGGCGGCGCCGCGATCCGGTGCCGCCCTTTTCACATCTCATCGTTCGGCGGCCGCGGCCCGCGCCATCGATCATCCGCACGAGGTCACACGTGAGTACGTCGACGTCGGAAAGCACGGAAGCCTTGTCGCCAGTCACGTCGTCCGCGGACGACGTCGGTCTGTGGGACGCGATTCGGGAATCGCTGCGCGGATCGCATCGCGATTACACCGAGGGCTCCGTTTCGCGCGCCATCGTCCTGCTCGCGATTCCGATGGTCCTCGAGATGGTGATGGAGAGTGTATTCGCGGTCTGCGACGTGTTCTTCGTCTCCAAGCTGGGCGCGAGCGCAGTCGCGAGCGTCGGGCTCACGGAGTCGTGGCTCACGATCGTCTACGCGCTCGCGATGGGGCTGGCGATCGCGGCGACGGCGATCGTCGCGCGCCGCACCGGCGAGCGTGACCGCGAGGGCGCCGCGCGGTCCGCGATGCAGGCGATTCTGCTCGGCCTCGCGATCGCGGCGATACTCGGCGTGCTCGGAGGAACGCTCGCGCCGCGCGCGCTGCACCTGATGGGCGCGGCGCCGGACGTGCTGGCGATCGGCTCGACGTACGCGCGCATCATGCTCGGCGGCAACATCACGATCGTCATGCTGTTCCTGATCAACGCGATCTTCCGCGGCGCGGGGGACGCGGCGATCGCGATGCGCGTGCTCTGGCTGGCGAACGGCATCAACATTGTGCTCGGACCCTGCCTCATCTTCGGGCTCGGGCCGTTCCCGCGGCTCGGCGTCGCCGGCGCGGCGGTCGCGACGAACATCGGCCGCGGCACCGGCGCGCTGTTCGCGGCGACGCGGCTGTTCCGCGGCAGCTCGCGCATCGAGATCCATCGGCGCCACGTGCGCGTGGACTTCGGCGTGCTCGGCCGGATGCTGCGACTCGGCTGGTCGGCGTCGGTCCAGCTCCTCATCGGCATCGGAAGCTGGATCGCGTTGATTAGAATTCTCTCAACATACGGCAGCAACGCGCTCGCGGGCTACACCATCGGCATCCGGATGGTGATCTTCGCGCTGCTGCCCTCGCAAGGCATCGCCAACGCGGCGGCGACCATGGTCGGCCAGGCGCTGGGCGCGCGGAACCCGGAGCGCGCGGCGCGCGCCGTCCGGCTCGCGGGGATGTACAACATGGTCGTCCTCGGCGGAGTGGGCGTGCTGCTCATGGTGTTCGCGTCGTCGATCGCGCGCTTCTTCACGACGGATCCGGCCGTGGTGCCGCACGCCACGAATTGTCTCCGCATCGTGGCGACCGGCTTCGCGTTTTACGGCTGGGGAATGGTCTTTGGACAAGCCTTCAACGGCGCCGGCGACACGTGGACGCCGACGTGGCTCAATCTCGTCGTGTTCTGGCTGTGGGAAGTGCCGCTTGGCTACTTCTTGGCCAAGCACGCCGGCATGGGCCCGCGCGGCGTCTACGTCGCGATCGCGGCGGCGTTCTCGACGTACGCCGTGGCGGCGGGCGTGCTGTTCGCGCGTGGGGGGTGGAGGGGGAGGGTCGTGTAATGGACCGTGGACCGTGGACCGTGGACCGTGGACCGTGGACCGTGGACCGTGGACCGTGAACTACGGACCACGGACGAATCGCCACTCTGTGAGGGGCAAATGCTCCGCGGCGACGCGCATCGGCGAATATCCCATCCGCCGCACTGCGGCGGTCACTTCGTCCACGTACTGCGTCGGCGCGTCGAGGGTCTGGATGTAGTCGCTCGCCCAGAGAAACTGGTCGCCGCGCACGTAGACGGCGAGCGCGCCCTCGCTCGCGGTGCCGTCGATCGCGAACGCCGTGAGCGCGCCGCCGGCGAGTGGCAGCGAGTCGTTCACCGCGCGAAAGCGCATCCGCGGCGCGTGCGCCCGTTCCCGCTCGAGCGCGTCGGGTGCGCGCGTCCACGTGCGACTCACGACGCTGTCGAGAAACGCGCGTGATGAGCGGTGCGAGATGATCGTCGCGCCGCGCGCCACCCAGAAGCGAACGCCGGCGATGTGCGGCCATGCGAGATCTGTGACGACGAGCGCGATCGGGTGGCGTCCGGGAAAGAGTTTCGCGATCCACGCCGAGTCGGCGCGGGCGCGCGCCTCGCCTTGCGTCGCGTCGAAGACGAACACCGTGTCGCGCGCGAGTGTCACCGCTTCGGCGTAACCGCGATTCCGGAGCAGAAACGTGGTCGCGCTCACGCGAATCGTGTCGGGCGTCGCGGGGGCGAGGAACGCCGCGACCGTGGGAGTCATTGGAGTCGCGACGGCGGGCAGCGTGAGCGACGGCGCGCTGTCGCGCGGCACGAGGTCGACTCGGCCAAAGCTTCGCGTCACGTCGTCCATGCCGTCGACGACGCGCGTCGCGGTGCCGGGGACGTGCGCGTCCGCCGCGCGGAGCCACGTCGCGTACACGTAGCGCACGTCGACCTGGCCCCAGAGGTAGTGCGGCTCCGTGCGCTCGAGCGCGACGGGATAGTACGTCTTGGGGTCGATGAGCAATCGCTCGACGCCGCGCGCTCCCGGCCGCGAGAGAACGATGCGCGGATACTCGCGGAAGTCGCAGCGCTCGACCACTCGCGCATCGCGGGACGCGATCCAGTCCGAGAGCACCGCCCACACATCGAGCGGCCGCGTCGCCGCGAGGGTGCCGTGCACCTGCACGATCGGCACCAACCCGGTATCCACCACCGCGTACGACGCGAGTCGCCCACCGAGTGTGGTCGCCGCGCCGCCGCCGTACCCGCCGACCATCGTTTCGGATTGTCGAATGCGATCGGCGCCGGTGGACGCGTCGAACCACTCGGTGATGCGCGTCGCTTGGAGGATGTACGGCGGCTCGTACGGCCGGTCCGATTCGTATGCGTGATTTGTGATGTCGGTCGCTTCGACGCGAAGCACGCGGCCGTTCGCGCGATCGAAGCCGATGGCGTGCGCCGCGCGCGCGAGCACGGCGGCCGCGTCGCCGGTGGCGGGCACGCATCGCGGTGCGCCGGCGATCGTAGAGAGGAGGAGCGCGGTGAGGATCATGCGTCAACATCGATCGCGCGCGCCGGAGCGCAATCGCATTGTCGCCAGCGGCGCGAACGATGTCGTGAACGGTGCGCGCGGAAACGACAACGGCAAACCGAGGAGGTTTGCCGTGATCGCGTTACGGACCTTTCTTGGCGCCGCCGCCGCCGCTTGGCGCCGCCGCGCCGCCACCCGAAGCACCACCCGCCGGCGCGCCCGGCGCGTTGATGTCGATCTTCGTCGTGTTCGTGCGATGCAGCCCACCGCCGAAGACGAACCAGGCGATGACCGCGAGCAGAATCAGCACGATGATCGCCCACACCCATCCGCCGCCGCCCGATCCCGTCTCCGGCGTCTGCTGGATCTGTACGTCTGCCATGACTCCTCCGTGGAGAATTCGTCGCGCGCGTGCGCGACCGAGCAGGCCTCATGATCCGACGGAGCTCGGACGCGGCCTGGCGGGCTCTCCATTGCGCGGCGCGTGCCATCGCGCCGGGCAGAGGCCGGTTTTCGCGCGCGAGCCGCTACAGCAGCCGCTTGTGCCGCTTCCGCCGGCGCGACTTGGCCGAGCGCCGATGCGGCGCGCGCGGCTCGATCGCGTCGAGCGCGATCTCCGCGGTATGACGCGAGACGTTCCAGCGAATGCGGTTCCGCTTCGCCGCCTGAATCTGGCGGAGGCGCGCTGCGACTTCGTCGAGCTCGGGGCGCTCATTTGCCATGCGTGTCATCCTCCCGGACGGCGGCCGCGACGGTGCATATTCCGACCTTACGATAATCACCTCTCCTGCCATGTCGCACACCGCCATCGATTCCGCCTTCACGACGCCGCCGGCCGCATCGCCGTCGCTCGAAGAATTCTGGATGCCCTTCACCGGCAATCGCGCATTCAAGCGCGCGCCGCGCCTGCTCGTCTCGGCGAAGGACATGCACTATACCGCCGCCGACGGGCGGCAGATCCTCGACGGCACCGCCGGGCTGTGGTGCGTGAACGCCGGGCATTGTCGCGAGCCGATCACCGCGGCGATCCGCGAGCAGGCGGGCGTGCTCGATTACGCGCCGCCGTTCCAGCTCGGCCATCCGCTCGCCTTCGAGCTCGCGCAGCGCGTGGCGGCGATGCTGCCCGGCGACCTCGATCACATCTTCTTCGGAAATTCAGGCTCGGAGGCGGTCGACTCGGCGCTCAAGATCGCGCTCGCCTACTGGCAAGCGAAGGGTGAGCCGCGGCGCGCGCGGTTCGTCGGCCGCGCGCGCGGCTACCACGGCGTCGGATTCGGCGGGATCGCGGTTGGCGGCATCGCGGCAAACCAGCGCCAGTTCGCGTCGCAGCTTCTTCCCGCCGTCGATCATCTGCCGCACACGCACGATCTGGCGCGCAACGCGTTCGCGCACGGGCAGCCCGCGCATGGCGCGGAGCTCGCCGACGCGCTCGAGCAGCTCGTGGCGAAGCACGGCGCGGACACGATCGCCGCCGTGATCGTCGAGCCGATGGCGGGATCGACGGGCGTGCTGATTCCACCGGTCGGCTATCTCGAGCGGCTCCGCGCGATCTGCGATCGCCACGGCATCCTGCTCATCTTCGACGAAGTGATCACCGGCTTCGGGCGTCTGGGCGCGCCGTTCGCCGCGACGCGCTTTGGCGTGCAGCCGGACATGCTCACGATGGCAAAAGGGATCACGAACGCGACGGTGCCGATGGGCGCGGTCGCGGTGCGCGGCGGGATTTATGATACTGTGATGAACGGCGTGGCCAGCGGGATCGAGCTCTTCCACGGCTACACGTACTCCGGCCACCCGCTCGCCGCGGCGGCCGGCCTTGCGACGCTCTCGCTCTACGAGACCGAAGGACTGTTCGAGCGCTCGCGGGCGATGGAGCCGCACCTCGAGCGTGCGGTGCATTCCCTCCGCGGCGCTCGGCACGTGATCGACGTGCGGAACATTGGCCTCGTTGGCGCGGTCGAGCTCGAGCCGCGCGACGGCGCGCCGGGCGCGCGCGCGTTCGAGACGTTCCTCAAGTGCTTCGAGGCGGGCGTGCTCGTCCGCTCGAGCGGCGACAATATCGCGATCTCGCCGCCGCTCATCGTCAGCGAGGCCGAGATCGACCGAATCGTGACCGTGCTGCGCGACGCGATCCAGCGAGTCGAATGATTCGCCGGCTCGCGTTTCTCGGCGCCGCGGCGTTCGCTGCGGCGTGCACGCTGCAGGAAGCGTCGGATCGCGCCGACTCCGTGGCCTCGGTGGCGCAGCGCGGGCCGGCGCGCGGCTACAACCCGAACACGTACCAGCCGCCGGTGGTCGACAGCACGCCGGACGATCCGTTCGAAGCGTCCGTGTACCGCGGGCTGGCGCTGCTCACGCACACGCACGACAGCCTGCCGGCGTACGATCCGAGCAGCCTCAATTGCACGAGCTGCCACCTCGACGAGGGGCGGCGGCCGAACGCGGCGCCGCTCGTGGGTGTGTTCGCGCGCTATCCCAAGTTCATGGACCGGAACGGCGCCGTGGTGCCGATCGAGGATCGCGTGAACTACTGCTTCACGCGAAGCCTCGCCGGCTCCAGACTCCCGAGCGACTCGCGCGAGATGCAGGACATCGTCGCCTATCTCTCCTTCATCTCGCGGGGCGTTCCGCAGGGCGAGCACGTGCGCGGCGAAGGCTTTGCCCCCATGCCGGCACTCACCGGTGATTCGGCGCGCGGCCGGCAGGTGTTCGTCGACAACTGCGCGCGGTGCCACGGCAACGGCGGCGCCGGCATGGGACCGATTCCTGCTCTCTGGGGCGCGGCGTCGTTCAGTGTCGGGGCGTCGATGGCGCGCCAGGAGCGCGCCGCGTCGTTCATTCGCCACAACATGCCGTTCGACCGTCCGGGCCTGCTGACGGACGGCCAGGCGTTCGACGTCGCGGCGTACATCACGTCGATGTCGCGCCCCGACTCGCCGGGCAAGGAGCAGGATTGGCCGAACGGCGGGGCGCCGGCCGACGTGCCGTATCAGACCCGGGGACACAGGGCGTTCCGTCCGCCGCGGGTGCTGCCGCGCACGACCAACGCCGCGGCGGCGCTCGTGCCGGTGCCGGCGTCCGTATTGAAGCAGAAGTGAACTGCTGATTTTTGAATGAGCGAACAATCAATCTCGCGCCGTGCGCTCCTGGCCGGCGCCGCGGCCGCGGCCGGTGGTGCGCTGCTCGGCGGGCCGGCGGCGGATGCGCAGCAGGCGCCGGTCGTGCCGGCGGATCCCACGAAGCAACCCGGCGCACCGGTCACCGCCGTCGGCGCGCGGTCGCCGTTCGTGCATCCGGAGCGCGCGCCCGTCGGGCAGATCACGGGCACCGCGCTCACGCCGCTCCAGGATCTCGCCGGAACCATCACGCCCGCCGACCTGCACTTCACGCGCATTCACAACGGCGTGCCGGCGATCGATCCGGCTCGGCATACGCTGCTCATCCACGGTATGGTCGAGCATCCGCTGGAGCTCACCGTGGCCGAACTCCAGCGCTTTCCGTCCGTGTCGCGCGTGCACTTCATCGAATGCTCCGGCAACGGGCGCGCCGCGTACCACACGCCGTCCCCGGCCATGACGCCGCAGCAAGTCGACGGGATGACGAGCAACAGTGAGTGGACCGGCGTGCCGCTGTCCACGCTCTTCCACGAGGTCGGGCTGCGGCACGATGCCGATTGGTTCCTCGCCGAGGGCGGCGATGCGTCGCTGCTCGCGCGGAGCATCCCCGTGAGCAAGGGGATGGATGACGCGATGATCGCCTGGGCGCAGAATGGCGAGCCGCTGCGTCCCGAGCAGGGCTTCCCCATCCGACTGCTTCTTCCCGGGTGGGAGGGCAACACCAACGTGAAGTGGCTTCGGCGCATCAAGCTCGGGAGGGCGCCGTTCATGACGCGGTGGGAGACGGCGAAGTACACCGATCCGCTTCCGGGCGGGAAGATCCGGCAGTTCAGCTTCGAGATGGATGCGAAGTCGATCATCACCTCGCCGGCGTACCCGGAGCGGCTCTCGGGCCCCGGGTGGTGGCCGGTGCGCGGGCTCGCCTGGAGCGGCCGCGGACGCATCGCCCGCGTGGACGTGAGCACCGACGGCGGCCGCACGTGGGAGAACGCGACGCTGCTCTCGCCGCTCACGGCAAAAGCGCACGTCCGCTTCGAGTACATGTGGCAATGGAACGGTAATAATAGTTTGCTCATGAGCCGAGCCGTCGACGATCAGGGATACGTGCAGCCGACGATGTCGGAACTGTTGGCGGTGCGCGGACCGGGAACGGACTACCACTACAACGCGATCCGCGCCTGGGCCGTGGCGCGCGATGGAACGGTGACGTTCGAGGCCCGCACGTGAGCCGGAACTCGATCGCGCACGGGATCGTGCAGGGGATCGTGCTCGCCGCCCTCGCCCTCGCGAGTGCGTGCAGGCTCGACGCGCGCGACGACTACCTGGGCGACAAGGATCCGCCGCATTTCGGTTTGGGCCACGCGCCCAGCGCCGCCGAGATCGCGGCGGAGGATATCGATGTCTCGCCCGATGGTGCGGGACTACCGGCCGGATCGGGCACGCCCGAGCAAGGGGCGCAAGTGTACGCGGCGAGTTGCGCCGTCTGCCATGGCGCGAGCGGCGAGGGCAAGCCGCCGGCGTATCCGCAGCTGGTTGGAGGGCCCAGGGGGAACGTGGATTTCGCGAGCGACTTCGCCATCCCGCGAACGATCGGGAATTACTGGCCGTACGCGACGACGGTGTTCGGCTACATCCGGCGCGCGATGCCGCTCACCGCGCCGGGGTCGCTCACGGCGGACCAGGTTTATGCCGTGACGGCGTACCTCCTCAACCGGGAGGGGCTCATCGCGCCAGGCACCGTGATCGATGCGCGGACGCTGCCTGCGGTGAAGATGCCCGCGCGCGGCCGGTTCGTGCCTGACGACCGCCGCGGTTCGATCGGCGGACGGCGCGTGCGCTAGACTGTATTCAATTGCCCGGAACCGCGGTGCATGGGCGCGCAGGTGATAAGGAAATTCACATCCTGTGACACCCGGTCGGTGGCAGGTCCGTATGAATACTCGAGCGACTGTTGTGTAATGTTCCAGCGATCCCCATATTGGCGGCTCGCAGTCTCACGCAAGTCCGGAACGGATCCGACGACGGATCCCCCGCGGAGTCAATCACCATGGCATCGACGAGCAGTGTGGCCGCCGCGTTGGCGGTCCTCCCCCCACGGGATGACGCACCCCGAGTCATCCAGCAGTTCACGTCCGTCTTTCTGGTAAGCCGCTTCGGCGAGCTGTGGCGAGTCTACGACGCCACCGACGTGAACAGTGCCGACCGACGGATGCCTTCGAATTCATCCGCGCGGCCCCTCAGAATCTTCGTGGCCCTGGCACGCAAGACGGAAGTCCGCGTCTACACCTTCGCGCCCGGTGAATCGAGATCCGTCGATCCCGCGAGCCTGCAAGGGCAACTCGACGGGAGTGCGTGATGGAGCGTGGACCTTAGACCGTGGACCGTGGACCGTGGTCAACGGACTACGGTCCACGGTCCACGGACTAACGTCTCAGATTCCGCTCGAAGAACGCCCAGGTCCGATTCCAGGAATCGACTTGCTCGGGCGTGTCGTGGCGCTCGAGGGTCGTCGGGTTCACCAGCCGGCTGAACACGTGGCCGCACTCGTTGCCATGCTCGACGAGCGCGCGCGATTCCGTCACCGGGTTCCAGCTCGTGACGTACGGCGGATCCTTGTAGACCTTCACTTCGGCGAGCTTCGGCTTGAGCGCCATCAGCGTGTACGCCATCTGCTGATCCTCGCGGAAGAACACGTCGCAGTCGTTCGTCGCGACGTCGACGTGCATCGGAACCTTCAGGTTCTCCGCGTGAAACACCGGCGAGCGCTGGAGATACTCGTTGATGCACTGCTGATCGTGCGCCGGCCCGCAGTTCGCCTCGAACGGCATGCCCTGAATGCCTTCTTCGGGCGCGTAGTTGCGGGCGTACGACGGTCCGTGATCCATGAGCCGAAATACGAGATTCGTCACGGGCACGATCGCCGCGCCGGCCTTGAACGGATTGTCGTCGCGGAAGAGAATGTGCGACGTGATGAACCCGCCGTGGCTCCATCCCATGATGCCCATGCGCGCGGTGTCGACGTACGGAAGCGTGGCGAGGTAGTCGACCGCCGATTCGACGTCGTCGATCTCCTTGCCGCCGTAGTCGATCTTCTTCATCCACTCGTCGCCGTAGCCGGTCGAGCCGCGGTAGTCGGGCGTGATCACCACGTAGCCGCGCTTCACCGCCTCGACGACGAACGGATACATGAGCGTGTTCCAGTCGCCGTGCACGCCGCCGTGCACCCAGACGAGCGCCGCGTGCTTCGCGGTCCCGTGGTTGACCGGCGAGAAGACGTACGCGGGAATCTCGAGGCCGTCGGCCCGGCTCTTGTAGTGCACTTTCGCAAACTCATAATTCCCGGACGCCTTCGCCGCGTAGACGCTGTCCGAGCGGTGCTTGTCGGCCATCTGTCGCTCGCAGACCTGCGGCGAGCACCCCTGCAGGTCGGCGGGGCTCTTGCTCACGTACAGCTCGCGGATGCGCGCCGAGTCCATCGCGCCGCGCCACATGCCGAAGCCGCCGCGGCCCCGCGCCCCGCGCGCGGGCGCCGGCGTGCCCGCCGGCTCGGCCCCCGTCTGTGCCAACACCGGCGCAGCCACCAGCAGCGCCAGAAGTCCCAGTCGTTTCATCATTGCCTCGCATCGGTTGGGAGTGCGGGGCGAATGTATTGGCGAGAGAGTCTGGGGGCTATAGTCTGGCGGCTGTGGACCGTGGAACGTCGTCAACGGACTACGGTCCACGTTCCACGTTCCAGGTTCCACGTTCCAGGTTCCCCGTTCTAAATCCCCGACTCCGACGGCGACTTCCACGACGCGACGTTCACGTCGATTGGCAGGCGCACGTCCGCGACGGAGCGCGCGACGTCGATCACCCCTTGCCAGACGGCCGCGAAGGCGTAGCCCACGTCCTGCGGCGCGCGGCCGGTGTCGAAGCCCTTGCCGCCCGCGAGCCACATGCGCGGAGTCGTCGTGTCGCCCGCGGCTTGAAAGACAGCGTGCACGTCATCGAAGATCTGTTGCGCGTTTGCCTCGTGGGCATAGAAGCCGGGCATGTACTGGCCGCTGGCGAGCATGCGCGCCGTCCATGACTTGTAATAGTCGCGCATCGCGCTCGGGATCTTGTCCATGTGCTCGATGTCGAGGAACACGATCGCGCCCTTCGGAAATCCCTCGCCCGATGCCTTCGCGGTGGCGTCGTCCGCGTCGCGAGCGCCTTCGTCCGCGCTCAGCAGATCCGCGGCGCAATTGGACTTCTTCCGAAGCACGTCGCGCTGCGCAGGCGTGAGCGAGCGCGGCGTTTTGCCCCAGGTCTGTTGGCCGACGTACACCGCCGCCAGACCCCACCCCATCGCGACGAGCGTGTCGCGCTTGCCGACCCACGACCGGTCCGCGTGGCAGGGCGACGGCAGGTAGTAGCCAACCCACGAGTACGGCGAGCCCGGCGTCTTCTTCCACGTCCGCATCACGCCCGTGCCCGGATATGTGTGCGTATCGAAGCCGACGTAGTGTCCCTTCTCGGCCGCGTTCGCGAAGGTGGCGTCCTGGCCGGTCACGGCCGCTGCCGCCTGCGCGACTTTGGCGACCGCATCAATCGCTGCCGGAGGCGAGTCGGGACCCGTGACGCCGGCGCCACACGCTCCCGTCAACGCGCAAAGCACCAGCCCGGCAATTCGAAAGGCGATTGTGTGAAGTCTCTGGAGCACGCGACGACGCATGCAAGTGATAAACGCAATCGCCGTACACTCGCGTCTCGGATCTCGTTACTCGCGCCTCGGATCTCGTTCCTCATGGCTGGCCGGCGGACTCTCGACCCCGCTGCGGCTCACCGCGGTCACCACCACCTCTGACACCGCCGACCTCGGCAGCCGATGCGTCCTGAGCCAGCCCGGGAGCACTTCGGTCTCCCACGTGCCGGCGCTGTCGCTCCGCACCGTCCACCACCAGACCTTCACGCCCTTTCCCGGCGTGAGGCTCACGTCGAGATCACCCGTCGCGCGGTCGCGGCCGAGCGTGATGCGCGGCTTCGCCGGCGGGGTGGCGCCGAGCCACGGCGACGCGGGGATCAATGCCGGCGCGGCGTAGCGTGTGAGTAATTTCTCATCGAGGCTGTCCGGGTCCTTCATCATGACGGAAGCGTTGAAGTGGATGAGCCCCATGTCGCCGCCCTTCGCGCGCACGGTGTCGATCTCGTCCACGATCTCCTGGGCCGGGATGTGGCGGGCGCCGTTCCCGTTCACGCGGTAGCTCGCCACGCCCGGCCAGATGTGCCGGTGTTTAGTGTTTTGTGAACGCCACCAGTCGTACAGCACCGGGAAGCTCTGCGCGGGCGGCTGGATCGGCCAGTAGAGCTGCGGCGCGAGATAATCCAGCCAGCCGTTCTGGAGCCACAGCTTCGAGTCGGCGTAGATCTCCTGGTAGCCGTCGAAGCCCTTGATCTGCGCCGGATTGCCCGGCCGCCAGATCCCGAACGGACTGATGCCGACCTTGACCCACGGCTTTGCCGCCCGCACGCCCTTGAACAACGCCTCGACGAGCGCGTTCACGTTCTGGCGCCGCCAATCGTCTTTCGCCAGCGTGCCGCCGTGCTTCACGTAGCGCGCGTACGTCGCCGAATCGGGGAAGTCGATGCGATGTCCGGCGGAGTCGTTCTCGGGATACGGATAGAAGTAGTCGTCGATGTGCACGCCGTCGACGTCGTATCGCTTCACGACGTCCACGATCGCTCGAACCGCGCGCCGCCGCACTTCCGGATCGCCGGGATCCATCCAGATGAAGTGCCCGTACGGATGCACCATCTCGGGATGCGTCTGCGTGATGTGCGTGCGCGCCGCCGCGGTGTCTGTCGTGTACGCGGCGCGGTAGGGATTGAACCACGCGTGCAGCTCGAGCCCGCGCGCGTGCGCCTGCTCCACCGCGAACTGGAGCGGATCCCACATCGGCTCCGGCGCGCGTCCCTGCCGCCCCGTGAGAAACTGCGACCACGGCTCGTACGGCGACGCGTAGAACGCGTCCGCGCCCGGCCGGATCTGCAGCACGATGGCGTTCATGTTGAGCGACACGGCCTTGTCGAGAATGGCGAGCAGCTCGCGCTGCTGATCCCACGTGCTCTCGCCGGGCTTCGACGGCCAATCGATGTTCGCCACCGTGGCGACCCACAGCCCACGGAACTCGCGCATCACCGGCGGCGGCGCGGACGGGTCTTGCGCACGCCCGGGCGCGGCGACCAAGAGCACCAGCGCGGGAATCAGCAGAGTGTTTCGCATGCGTAGATCATATCCTTAACTTTCGCCGATGGCCAAGTACAACAAGGCACGCGCGTGGGAAGAGGCCCGGGAGCTGCTCGGCGAGCATCGCGCATCGCTGGCGGTCGGGTTCGTGCTGATGCTGATCAATCGCGCGTGCGGACTGGTGCTGCCGGCCACGTCCAAGTACTTCATCGACGACGTCATTCAGAAGCACCGGACCGATTTGCTCATGCCGCTCGCGCTGGCGGCCATCGGCGCGACCATCATCCAGGCGATCACGTCGTTCGCCCTGTCGCAAGTCGTGGGCGTCGCCGCGCAGCTCGCGATCACGGATATGAGAAAGCGCGTGCAGGCGCACATGCTGCGGCTGCCGACCTCTTATTTCGATTCGACGAAAACGGGCGTCATCATCTCGCGCATCATGACTGATGCGGAGGGGGTGCGAAACCTCGTCGGCACGGGGCTCGTGCAGCTCTTCGGCAGCATCATGACCGCGACGATGGCGATGGTGGTGCTCTTCTACGTCAACTGGAAATTGACGAGCGCGATGTTGATCGTGCTCGCCGCGTTCGGCGGGATGATGACGATCGCGTTCAAGCGCCTGCGCCCGCTCTTCCGCGAGCGCGGCGCCATCAACGCCGACGTCACCGGGCGGCTCACGGAGAGCATCGGCGGCGTGCGCCTCGTGAAGGTGTATACCGCCGAACCCCGCGAGCGACTCGTGTTCGCGCGCGGTGTGCACAAGCTCTTTCGCCTCGTCGCCAAGACCATCACCGGTACCTCGGCGGTGAGCGCGGGCACGGCGGTGATCACCGGAATCATCGGCGTGCTGGTCATGGTCGAGGGCAGCCGCTCGATCCTCGCCGGCAAGATGACGACCGGCGATTTGTTGATGTACGTCTTCTACGTGGGCCTCATGGCCGCGCCGCTCGTGCAGATCGCGTCGATCGGCACCCAGGTGAGCGAAGCGTTCGCGGGGCTCGACCGCATCCGCGAAGTTCGCGACCTCGCGACGGAGGACCAGGCCGACGCCGACAAAGAGCCGATCCGCGAGGTGGACGGCCAGGTCGAGTTCCACGATGTGAGCTTCGAGTACGTCGCCGACGTGCCGGTGCTCAGGCACGTCTCCTTCAACGCCCCGGCCGGATCGACGACCGCGCTCGTCGGCTCGAGCGGCTCGGGCAAGAGCACGCTCGTGGGGCTGGTGATGGCGTTCAACCACCCCAAGAGCGGGCGCGTGCTCGTCGACGGGCACGACATCGCGGACGTGCGGCTCCGCGACTACCGCTCGCAGGTTGGCGTCGTGATGCAGGACAACTTCCTGTTCGACGGCACCGTGGGCGAGAACATCGCGTTCAGCAAGCCCGGCGCGACACGCGAGGAGATCCGCGGCGCCGCGCGCATCGCGCACTGTGACGAGTTCGTCGATCGCTTCGAGAAGGGCTACGACACCATCGTCGGCGAGCGCGGCGTGAAGCTCTCGGGCGGCCAGCGCCAGCGCGTCGCGATCGCCCGCGCGATTCTCGCCGATCCAAGAATTCTCATCCTCGACGAAGCGACGTCGAGCCTCGACAGCGAGAGCGAGGCGTTGATTCGCGACGGCCTGCGCTCGCTCCGCCGCGGGCGCACGACGTTCGTCATCGCGCACCGCCTCTCGACGATCGAGAGCGCGGACCAGATTCTCGTCCTCGAGAACGGCGAGATCGTGGAGCGCGGCACCCACGCCGAGCTGCTCGCGCTCGGCGGCCGCTACCGGCAGTTGTACGAGAAGCAGTACGGCGCGGAGCGGGACCGGTTCATCAATCCGGGAGAGGATTTCCTCAGCGTGGCGCCGCGCGAGGAGATTCGGAAGATCTGACGGAGCCCGCGCCCGAACGGCACGCCTTATGAATGCTCGAGTTCCGCTCCCATGCGCACGCTCCTCCTGCTCGCGGTCGCCTCGACCTTCCTTGGCGCGCCGCACGCCCCGACATCGAACGAAGCGCCTGGCCGGTCATTCCACGTCGGCGAGACGCTCACCTACGACGCGAAGATCAATTTCCTTCACGCCGGCGGCGCGACGATGCGCGTCGTCGACGTCGAGCCGATCCGCGGCCGGGCCGCGTTCCACACCACGTTCGACGTCGACGGCCACGTGCTCTTCTTCCACGTCCGCGACCATTCCGAGAGCTGGTTCGATACGACGAGCATCGTCTCGCTGCACCAGATCCAGCACATCGACGAGACCGACGTGCACGCCGACCGCGTGTACGACTTCTATCCGGAGAAGAAGATCTACGTCCGCAACGACACCGTCGGGCAGAGCGTCGCGGATCCGCTCGATGAAGACACGTTCCTCTATTACCTGCGCACGATCCCGCTCGAGGTCGGAAAGACGTACCGGATCAACCGGTACTATCATCTCGAGCGCAATCCCGTGGTGATCACCGTCGAGCGCAAGGAGCGCGTCTCCGTGCCCGCCGGCGACTTCGACGCGTTCGTCGTTCAACCCACGATCAAGTCGGGCGGCCTGTTCTCGGAGAAGCGGAAGACCGAGCTGTGGATCGCCGACGACAGCACGCGCGTCATTCTCCGGTTGAAGTCCAAGCTCCCGATTGGCACTTTTTATCTCGAGCTGAAAAAAGCCGAGTTCGCCAACCGGAGCTGAGCCATGCCCGCCACTCGTCGTTGTGTCGTTGGAGTCGCGATCGCGATCCCGCTTCTCGTCGCCGGATGCCGGCACAAGGACAGCAACACCACCATCGCCGGCGCGAGCTTCGTCGCGCGCGACACGACGACACCGCTCGGCCCGGGCGACATCCGCATCGCGAACAGCGACAGCAGCGTCGAGCTCGCGCTGATCGGCGACTCCCTCGTCACGGGCTTCGGGCCGCGCGTATTGCGCGAGATCAACGAGAAGACCGACACGTCCAAGGTCGACGGGAACGGCTTGGCCGCGGGGATCGAGAAGCTCGTGAAGGGGACGGTGGCGAACGCGATGAGCCACGAGCTCAAGTTTTCGCTCCGCGACATCTCCGACGTGAAGTACGATGGCGACCGGCTGCTGTTCTATGGCAAGGACGGCAAGCAGATGAAGCTGTTCGAGAACACGGAAGTCGATCACAAGAAAGTCAGCCAGACGTACAGCGCCAACGACGCACGTCGATTCGTCGCGGCGTTCAAGGCGAAGAAATCGCGCATCGGTTAAGACTTCTTCGCGCACGAACGCTATTCTTCATTCGTGCGTCGAAGTATGCGCTCCCGACAATCGTGCAGACGGTTGCCGAGTGCGAGCGCCCGCGCGCCCATCCCAACTGATTGCTCGCCTCCCGCGTAGTAGAGGAGAGTCGATCACATCTGCACCTTACTGCGAGGACACCGTGTTCTCCCGTCGTATCATATTGCTCCTGCTGGTTGCGCTGTTCGGCCGGATCGTCCCGCCCGCGCTGCACGCGCAGGGCGATCAGGACATCATCCGCGGCCAGGTGGTTGGCCCGGACAAGAAGCCCGTCGAGAACGTGACCGTCACCGCGACGTCGCTCGTCGATCAGACGTCGCGCACCGCGAAATCGAACAAGGATGGCCGGTTCACGATCATCTTCGCCGGCGGCGGCGGCGACTATCTCGTGGCGTTCACCGCGATCGGTTTTCAGCCGAATCGCTTCGAGGTGAAGCGCGAGGTCGATGAGGACATCCTCGTCGCGAATGCGCAGCTCAGCAAGACCGCGGTCTCGCTCGAGGCGATGCGCATCAACGCGGGGCGCGGCCGGCCGGGACGCGAGGGCGACAACAACGACATCGGCGCGCGTGAGCAAACGCTCAACAGCAACAGCGTGCCGATCGACATTGCCGGCGATCTCGCCGCGATGGCGGCGACGCTCCCGGGTGTCACGCTCATTCCCGGCGCCGACGGCGAGGCGAACGGCTTCTCCGTGCTCGGACTCGGCGCCGATCAGAACAACATCACGCTCAACGGACTGAATTTCGGCAGCACGGATTTGCCGCGCGACGCGACGACGCAGACGCGCGTCACGACGTCCAGCTACGATCCGTCGCGCGGCGGCTTCTCCGGCGCGCAGATCGCATTGCGGTCCATCAGCGGGTCCAATTATCAGACGCGCTCGATCCACCAGACCGTCGACGCGCCGAGCCTGCAGTACACGGACCCAATCGCGCAGCAGTTGGGGCAGCGGTTCACGAATCTCCAGTTCAGCGGCAACGCGTCGGGCCCGATCACGCTCGACAAGGCGTTCTACGCGTTCTCATGGCAGCTCGGCCGGCGCGACAACAACCTTCAGGATCTTCTCAATACCGATCCGGCGGCGCTCGAGCGCGTCGGCGTGTCGTCCGACTCGGTGCAGCGGCTCGTACAGATGCTGCAAGCCGCCGGGATCCCGCTCACCACGTCGGCGATTCCGAGCGAGCACCTGACACAGAACGGCTCGTTCCTGTCGTCGCTCAGCTTCTCGCCGTCGAGCGGCCACAACTTCGCGGTCACCCTGTCGGGCCGCTGGTCGGGCCAGGACGCGACGAGCCTCGCGACGACCGCGGTGCCGGTGCACGGCGGCGAGACGTCGAGCTATGGCGGGACGCTGCAGCTTCGCCACACCGATTACTTCTGGGACAACTTTCTCGACGAGACGAGCGGCTCGTTCCAGCGGAATGTGTCCGCGGGCGATCCGTACATCGAGCTGCCGTCGGCCACGGTGCGCGTGAACTCCACGTTCCCTGACGGCACCGCCGGCGTCTCGAATCTGCAATTCGGCGGCAACACGGGACTGCCGCGCAGCTCCGTCACGACCACCGGCGAGCTGCAGAATCAGATCTCGTGGATCAGCCTCGACAACAAGCATCGGTACAAGTTCGGCCTCGACTTCCGCTACAACGAATACTCGCAGGACAACACGAGCAATCGGTTTGGCACGTACGTCTACAACTCGCTCTCTGATTTCGAGAACGGAATTCCGGCGAGCTTCACGCGTCGCCTTCAGGTGAATCGCCGCCTTGGCGACGATCTCGGCGCATCGGCGTGGCTCGGCGACGCCTGGCGCGCGGCGCCGCGCTTCCAATTGACGTACGGTCTGCGCGTCGACGCGTCGCACTTTCAGGGGAATCCGCAGTTCAACGGCGTGGTCGACTCGGTCTTCGGCGCGCGCAACGACGCGGTGCCGCGCGGCATCTACGTGAGCCCGCGCCTCGGATTCAGCTGGACGTACGGCACGAACCCGCAGATCAGCGGCTTCCAGGGTGCGTTCCGCGGATCGCGCGGCAACATCTCGGGCGGCATCGGCGAGTTCCAGAACCTGCCGAGCTCGAACTTGATCGCCGCGGCTGTCGACCAGACCGGATTGCCATCGGCCGCGCAGCAACTGAGCTGCATCGGCAGCGCGGTGCCGCTCCCCGACTGGACCGACTACCTGTCGAGCACGGGGAGCATTCCCACCGTGTGCACGGGCGATCTCACGACGTACTCGAGCACCGTGCCGAACGTGTCGCTGTTCACGCCCGACTACATCCCGCAGCGGAGCTGGCGCGCGAACGTGCAGTGGAACGCGCCGATCCTCGACAACATGTTCCGCATGTCGACCGGCGCAACCTACTCGCTCAACCTCAATCAGCAGAGCACGGTCGATCTCAACTTCAACCAGCTCGCCCGCTTCACGCTGCCGGGCGAGAATCGCCCGGTGTACGTGAATCCGGCGAGCATCATCCCGAGCACGGGCGCGATTCTCTCGCGCGACGCGCGCGTCACGCAGCAGTTCGCGCAGGTGACGGACTATCTCTCGGATCTCAAGTCGAACAGCACGCAGCTCAGCTTCGGTCTCTCGCCGGTCGCGTTCAACTCGCACTTCCAGTGGAGCGCGACGTACATCTGGCAGAAGGTCGTCGAGCAGTCGCGCGGCTTCAACGGCGGCAACACGGCCGGCGATCCGTACGACATCCAGTGGGCGCGAGGCGCTCGCGACGCGCGGCACCAGATCACGTACAACCTCGGCTACACGTTCAAGAACGCGGTGAGCGTCACGGCGTTCGGGCGGTTTCAGAGCGGCAACCCGTTCACGCCGATGATCTCGGGCGACGCGAACGGCGACGGCTACAACAACGACCGCGCGTTCGTCTACGATCCCGCCAAGACCAACGATCCCACCCTTTCGGCGGGGATGCAGAACCTGCTCGATCATGCGCCGAGCTCCGTGCGCGACTGTCTGCGGAAGCAGCTCGGCACGATCGCGGGCCGCAACAGTTGCGAAGGGCCGTGGTCGACGAGCTTGAGCCTTCGTGTCTCGCTCGTTTCGCAAACGCTCAAGCTCCCCGATCGCGCGACGGTCTCGCTCGGCATCGCCAATCCGCTCACCGGCGTCGACGCGCTGGTGCACGGCTCCAACAACCTGCACGGCTGGGGCGCGCCGAGCTTCGTCGATCCGACGCTGCTCTACATCCGCGGCTTCGATCCGACGACGCAGCAGTACATCTACGACGTCAACCCGCGCTTCGGCGCGAACCGGCAGAACAGCGCGCTGCAGCTCGCGCCGATGCAGCTCACGCTCGACGTTCGCGTCGACGTGGGTCCCGAGCGCGAGCGGCAGGATCTCTTCCTCCGCATGCGCTCCGGCCGCGGCGGCCGCGGCCAGAAGCTCAGCGACCAGGCGATCAAGCTCCAGTACGAGCGGAGCTACCCGAATCCGTTCGAGCAGATGCTGCGGCAGCAGGACTCGCTCGGGCTGAGCAACGACGTCGCTGACAGCATCGCCATCCTGAACAAGACGTACGGCAAGGTGATCGACTCCATCTGGACGCCGGTCGCGAAGTACCTCGCCGGCCTGCCCGACAAGTACGATCTCGACGAAGCGTACGATCGCGTGAGCAAAGCGCAGAACGCGTCGCTCGACCAGATGGCGATCTACGGTCCCGCGGCGAAGAAGCTCCTCACCGATGAGCAAATTCGTAAGCTGCCGCCGTTCATCGCGCTGTTCCTGGACAATCAGGCGATCCGGCAAGTGAGGCCGGGGCGGGCGGGAGGGGGAAGAGGCGGGTTCTTCGGCGGCTGACCGCTGACGGCGCGATGCGGCACTATCGCCGGTCGCTGTCGTTTTGCGTGGTCCGTCATCCGTTTTCCGTTTGCCAGTCGCGAAGAAGGGCCGAGCATCCGCTCGGCCCTTCTTGTGTAACACGGATCAACGGACAACAGAAAACGGATAACGCAAGACGGCAACGACCGGCGCCCCGAATCCACCGCGCCGTTACTTGAGCTTCGCCCCCGTCAGCTCCGCTATCGCCGCCAGCGTCGTCTCGGCCGCATTCAACCCCAGCCGGAAATCCTTGTCGCTGTACGTCGTGAACACGTCCGACGGCTGGTGCCACTGCGGGTCCCAGCCCGCGCCGATCTGCGCGCCGCGCTCGTTCTCGCGGAGAGTGATCGCCGGGATGATGTCCTTGAATGGATCGGAATCCGTGTTCGTCATGTGCGGCCCGACCTGCGCCGGATAGTCCGTCGCATATTTGTCATTCGCGTTCTTGAAGAAGAACGCGAGCTTCATCGCCTCGTCCGCCTTGGCCGCGGTTTGCGCGAACTCGATGTTCACGTCGGCTTCCGGGCGCTGCTCCTTGCTCACCTTGCCGTCGGGTCCGGGCATGCCGTGGTCGAACATCATCATGTCGTGCTGAATCATCCCGAGCCACTTGGGTTCGGGATACTTTCCCGACCCCGCCGGGTCCTCCTTCCCCTGGAGCGCCTCGCGCTGGGCGACGTACGCGCGCGCGCCGTTCAAACCCGTCTCTTCATTATTCCATAATACGAAGCGAATCGAACGGTCGGTCTGCACGTCCGGCATGCTGAACACCCGCGCGAGCTGCATCACGAGCGCGGTGCCGGAGCCGTCGTCGTTCGCCGCCTGACCCCAGCCGTGGCCGTCCATGTGTCCGCCCACGATGTACATCTCGTCGGGATGCGTGGTGCCGATCTTCGTGCAGTAGACTTCCTCGCGCTCGCCCGGCGTCGTGGGCTCCATGTCTTCGGCGCGAATCTTGGGATCCGTCTGCTTCATGGAATCGATATTCACGCCGACCGCGGTGCGCACGCCGAAAATCCGGCTGCCGCCCTGGCCATTCTGTGGCCCGTTGCCGATCACCGTCCCGGCCGGCGGCGGCGCACCGCGTCCACCCCGACCACCGCCGCGACCCGCGCGCGGCGGCGGCGGGTTGTACTCGTACTTGATTCGCTCCGTGTTGGTGCAGCCGTAGCTCTTGAGCTGCGCCTCGATCCAGTCGACGGCTTTGCGATTGCGCTCGGTGCCTTGCCGGCGATCGCCGAATTCGGTCAGTCCTTTGACCGTCGCCTTGTACTTCTCGAGGTCCAGCCGCGCGACGAGTTGGCGAACCGGATCGTTCGCTGAGTCGGCGGCATTGACGGCCGGCGGCGGTGTGGAGGCACGTCCCTGCGCGCGCACGCTCGCGGGAAGAAGTGCGAGCGCCGCGACGACGGCGAATTTCGATGTGCGATACATGGAAGATCCTCGTTGCGTTCGGTGGAAAGCGCGGAGATCATGCGACCGAATCGCGCTCGCAGCAAGTTACGCCGCCGCCGAACGAAACGATGGACCTTCCAAATCAACGCCCGGGCTTCGGCGCGAGATCGGGGGCGTCGAGCCGGAGCCCCGCGCCGTCGGCAAAGCCGCGTGAGAGGTCGAGCAGCAGTCCGCTCGGATCGGGCAGCACGCGCCGCGCCGCGACCATGTGATCGATGAACCACTGACCGCGCTCCGTCGACAGATCGTCGAAGCGTACGCCGCCGCCGCTCGCGGTGGAATGAATGATCCGATTCCTCCCGGCGTAGATCGCGACATGTCCGATCCGGCCGCCTTCCTCGAACATCACGAGATCGCCGGCTTGCACCGCGCGCCAGTCCGGCGCGACCGGGGCGCCCACCTGCGCCTGCTCGGCCGCCGTACGCGGCAGCGCCACACCCTCCTGCCGGAACACGAACTGTGTGAATCCGGAGCAATCGAACCCGATGGTCGGCGACGTGCCGCCGTATCGATACGGCGTGCCGACATACTGCTCGGCCGCGCCGACCACACGCGGCGCGGATCGGCGTCCATGAGAGCATCGTGATGTTCCGACGTGGAACGAGATGCCGACGCGCAACTCGGTCGTCGGCGCCGGTGCGCCCGCGGCACTCGGCAGCACGTAGCGCGACATGCGCCAGCGCGACTCGGCGAACAGATCGACCGCCCCGCCGAGCGGGATGGCCGCTCCAACGCCATAGCTCCAGCTGTGGCTCATCGCGTCGGCGCCGAGGCTGTCCCGTCCGGCGACGCCGATGCCCGCGAAGAGATAGGGCGAGACGCTGCGGAGGGCCCGGTATCGGCGTCGCGGGCCGCCGAGCACGAGATCCGCGTCGGCGCCCCACGGCCGCATGGTGCCGGTCATACCAAAATTGTTATATTATTTTGATAATGCCAGACCCGCGCTGCCGCGCACGCCGAAGGCGCCGTTGCCGGCGAGGGCGAGCGCCATCCCGGCGAGGGGACTGGCCCCACCCACCGGCAAAAATGAAACGAACGGGCTGACCGAGACGTCTGAACGCTGTGCGCGGAGGAGCGCCGGGCTCGCGGCGATCGTGAGGAGCACTGCGGCCGGGAGGGAGCGCATCGACCGATTCACGGGGTACTCCGGGAGGGTGTTTGCCGTTATCGTGCCGCCGCTTCTTGAGACAATCGTGATCGCCCGACGGTTTACGGTGTCCTGCCGGCAGGACGCGGCGTATCACGCCGGATACACATGGGGCTTGCGGTACCCCGCATTCGCGCCGAACCTCTGATCCCATGCGCTTCGACGCCATTCGTGTCGCCGCCCGCACGCTGCGGAAGCAGCCGGTCTTCGCCGGCGTCGTCATCGTGTCACTCGCGCTCGCGATCGCGCTCAACACGACGATGTACAGCGTGCTCGATGCGCTGATCCACCCGCGCATGGACGTGCGGTCTCCCGATCAGTTGTACGCGATACAGTTCTACGGCGACTACAAGTACCACGTCGACGACATCCAGCGCGACCGCCTCGTGCGCACCGGCATGCGCAGCTACGAGGCAATCACCTACGAGCGGCGCATGTACGCTCAGCCGCCAATCGTCGAATCGGGCTCGCACCTCGTCGCGGCCATACCCGTCGCGGTCGCGACGAACTACTTCGGCGTCCTTGGCGTGCACGCGATGCGCGGCCGGACGTTCCTCCCCGAAGATGAGGCAGCGAGCGCGAACCCGATCGTGATCAGCGAGCGGTTGGCGCACGAGCTCTTTCCGAATGGCGCATCGCCGCTGGGCAAGCTGGTCACAGTCGATCGCACGCCGCACGTGATCGTTGGTGTCGTCTCACGGTATGCCTCGATCCCCGGCGAGAACACTGACGTCTGGATGCCGACGCCGATTCCGAAGGATGGCGTATATGTCCGATTGATCCGCATTCGCGACGGCTACACCCGTGCCGATGCGGAGCGCGAGCTGCAGGTGATCGCCGATCGGATCGTCGCCGCCGCGGGCCCGGGCAGCGGACCGGCCGCGTTCCGTTTCCACTCCGTCGTCGATCTGGATTTTCAATTCAAAGGCTTCCATCTCGCGATGGTGTTGGCCGTGGTGGCCGTGCTGCTCGTCGCATGCTCGAATCTCGCCAACATTCAGCTCGCGCGAGGCATCGCGCGGAGTCGCGAGCTCGCGCTCCGCTCGGCGCTCGGCGCTCGGCGCAACGCGCCGCCGCCTGATCGAGCACCTGCTGCTCGAGAGCGCGCTGCTCGCCGTGGCCGGGCTCGCGCTCGGCCTCGTGCTCACGTTCTGGAGCGCGCATCTGCTCGTGGGCGCGATTCCGCAGCAAGTGTCGCAGTACGTCGTGGAGCCGCAGTGGAGCTGGCGGGTGCTCGTGTTCGCGCTCGCGGCGACGATCTGCTGCATCGTGCTCGTTGGGCTGCTCCCCGCAATTCGTGTTTCACGCACCGACCCCAACGAACTGCTCAAGTCCGGCGCGGGAACAGGCGCGACTCGCAAGACGCGGCGGCAATACAGCATTCTCGTCGCCTCGGAGATCGCGCTGGCGCTCGTGCTGACGAGCGGTGCGGCGGTGTTGATCCACGCGGCGGTCGCCGCGGACGACAACACGCTGGCGTACGATCCGCACCCGCTCGCCACGGGCTGGATCACGCTCTCGGCAACCCCCGGCAGCTCGATTCGGATCAGCGCCGAGCTCGACGCGCTCGCGTCGCGCCTTCGTGCGATCTCCGGCGTCGATCGAGCGGCGACCACATTGCGCGTCTCGCCAGAGCACGTTGCGATCTCGTACTCGGACGAGGGCGGCGTGCACGAGTATCCATCGTTCCAGGGCATCTACGCCGTATCGCCGTCGTACTTGCGCACGGTCGGCCTGCCGGTGAGGCAAGGGCGCGACTTCCTCGACGGACAGCCGGATGAAGGCGCCGTGATCGTCGACGAACACACGGCGCATCTTCTCTGGCCGAACTCGAATCCGATCGGCCAGCAGATCAAATTCGGCGACCACCGCTCGACGCGACCGTTTCTGCACGTCGTCGGCGTCGTAGCCGATAACATGGACGCGCGCATGCTGCGGCTCATCCGGCGTTACGCCGTGCAGACCAAAGGCCTCGGCGCGATCTACTACGTGCCAGGTGTGCGCGACACCATCGCGGTGGGCAGGTTCAACGGAATCCTGCTTCAATTCGTGTCGCGCTCGGACGAGAAGCCGGAGCGCATGCCGTTGATCATCCGCAACGCGGTACGCGGGTGGGGCGACACGAAGTTCGCCGAAGTAACGTCCATGGAAGAGAACCTCGGCATCGCCGACATCCGCGCCACCCGCAATTTCGTCTCGCGGCTCTTCACACTCTTTGCCGCGCTTGGTCTCGCGCTCGCCGCGTTCGGGATCTACGGCGTCGTCGCGCATTCCGTCGCGCAGCGTCGGCGCGAGATCGGCGTCCGCATCGCGCTCGGCGCGACCGGACGAGACATTCTGCACTCCGTCCTGCGCGAGAGCGTGGTCGTCGGTCTGGCCGGCGTCGCTGTGGGATTGCTCATGACGAAATACGGAGTGAAGCTGCTCGCGGCGTTCGCGATCGAGGACGACTTCTTCAACGCGCCGCTGTTCGCGTTGGTCGCCGTCGTGCTGTTGGCCGTCGCGGCCATTGCCGCCTTCACGCCGGCGCTCCGCGCCACGCGCATCGATCCCACCGAGTCGCTGCGCTCCGAGTAGCGCGCGCTTCAGCCGGCCGCGCCGCTCGCCGCGATCCGCTCCCGAATCCGATCGATCGTCGCCGCGCGCAGTCGATCGAGCCGGAGCATCGCGCTCCGGCGCATCGCCCACGTCGCGCTGTCGAGCGCGATCCGCGCACCCGTCGTGTCGCCCAGCACCGCGGCGCGCGCCCCCTCGGCCACGCGCGCACCATGTTCGTCCACGGATCGCGGCGACCCGCCGCGCGCGGTCCATGCGCGCGACGCCTCGACGTCGTCCCGCCACGCTGCCTCGAAGCACGCCGCCTCGAACGCGAGCGAGCGGCGCTGCATCCGGCCGCTTCGCGTCGCCACTGGCGCGATCGCATCCAACGCGCGCTGTAGATGGTCGCGCGCGCTGCGGGCATCGCCGCGATCGAGCAACTGAAAGTACGTGAGCGTGTGTCGGTCGACCTCGGGAAGCCGGGCGATCTGCTCGACGAGTGCCGGCGCCCATTCGCGCGGGCGCGTCTGCATCAACTGCACTTGAACCATGGCGTGGAACGCCGCCGGATCCGGTTCCCACGCGCCGCTCGCGCTGCCTGACGCACGGAGCAGCTTGAGCAACTGCATTCCGTCGCTTCGCAGTCCGGGACCCGGGCGATGCGGAATGAGCGTGCCCAGTCCCATCGCGAGCGACGCGAGCGCCGCGGTGAAGATGATCGTTCTCCCGTCGGTTCGAAACAGCTCGCGCGCGTGGAGCCCGGTCGCGCGCAGCGCGAGCAGCAGCGCGACTCCGACGATGATACTCGTCGCCGGGCCGCCGGCGACGTAGAGCATGCGCGCGCGGCGCTGCGACGCCGGCGTCTCCCATGCGAGCGGCACGACTAACGCGGCGCCGCCGTACAGCAGCACGATCTTGTGCCAGTAGATGTGGAAGCCGTCATCCTCGCGGAGAATGCGGAGCGGCCCGACGAACAAACTCTGGAGGCGCCATCCCGCGCGCATCCCGCCCGCGACGTGCCCGAGCTCGTGCAGCACGAGCATGCATGCAACCGCGATCACGAGCGCCGCCGCCAGCGGAATTCCGGAGAGCAGGCGCTCAGGATTCACGTGTGCCGGCCGCCCTACGGTCATCGCCACGATCCGCAGCATCGCGATCACGATCAGCGCGACCACGGCGAAGGTGAGCAGCGTGCTTCCCCACCAGGCCCAACGCTGGCGCGCGGAACGCGGCGGCTCGGCGCGCCAATGCTCCGGCAGCTCGAGCGGCGGAATCGCGGGCGGCACGCTCACGCACTCACGTTTGCGCGGCGCGCGGTGACACTACTCGGCATGCGGCGCAAGCCGCCGCTCGATGCGCCGGTCAGGCACGAGCCACATCAGCGCGACGAACACGTACAACGCGCCGGAAAGCGGCCGCGCCGGGTACGCGAGCGCGATCGCCGCGACATAGCACGCAACCGAGACCTTCCCCTTGGTGTCGCTGCCCACGGCCCGCGCGAGCACCGATCCCGGCTCCTGCGCGCGGATGATGGTGTTTTGCAGAATGGTATATGAGATCGCGCAACAGAGCAGCACGATACCGTACGTCGCGAGCGTGAGCGACGCGAAGTGATTCTCGCCCATCCACGCAGTCACCGCGGGCACCAACGACAGCCAGAAGAGCAGATGCAAGTTGGCCCACAGCACGCCGCCCGTGACGATCCGCGTCGCGTGCAGCATGTGATGATGATTGTTCCAGTAAATCCCCAGGAACACGAAGCTCAGCACGTAGCTGAGAAATGCGGGCAGCACGGCGCGCAGCGCATCGGGCGTGGCGCCGCCGGCGATCTTGAGCTCGAGCACCATGATCGTGAGCGCGATGGCGATCACGGCGTCGCTGAACGCCTCGAGCCGGTTCTTGGACATCGCTCAGCCCGTGTACAGCCCGATCCGCACGGGCAGCGGAGCGTCCGTCGATTGCAGAATCGACAGCCGGATACGTTGCACCGTCGCCGGCTCGAATCGTTCGAGCTTGCGATAGCCGATCGTCGTCCCTTCGGACAACGTGCGCCATCCGCTCGCGCTCTCCCCCTCCAGCCGATAGCGTGCTATGCGCTGCCCGCGTCTGATATCCTCGCCGAGACTTGCGATCGAGATCGACGGGCCCGCGCGGAGGTCGAGGTCCATGACAGCGGTGCCATCGCCCCGCACGCGCCACTCCACGGCATGACCCGCCGCGTAGTCGTGGGCGAACATCGCACCGAGCCGCTCGTGCATGCCCTGAATGCGCGAGACGTCGATCGCGTTCAACAGGCCCGCGCGCGTGGGCGGCACATTGAGCAGCAGCTTCGAGTTCCGCCCGACGGACGTGAAGTACAGACTCACGAGATCGTCCACCGTGCGCACCCGCGCATCCTCGGCGGCATGGTTGAACCAGCCGGGCCGAATCGACACGTCCGTCTCACCCGGACGCCACACGCTGCCATTCGGATCTCCGTGTTGGAGCATGCCCGTTACGCCGGTGCCCGTTGCTCCGGGATACGGCACGACAGCCGGATCCACCGTCGACCAATTCGTCTCGCCGGCGGCGCCCCGTTCGTTGCCGATCCATCGCACGTCGGGTCCCGCATCGGAGAATATCACCGCGTTCGGCTGCAGCGAGCGAACAGTAGCCCAGATGCGCGGCCAATCGTAGACCTGCTTGCGACCGTTCGGCCCTTCGCCATTCGCGCCGTCGAACCAGACCTCGGCGATCGGCCCGTACCGCGTGAGCAGCTCGGTGAGCTGCGCAATATAAAAATCGTTATAACGTTGCGAGTCCCCGTACACGCTCGCGTTGCGATCCCACGGCGAGAGATAGAGTCCCGCCTTCAATCCCTCGGCGCCGCACGCATCGGTGAACTCGCGAACGACGTCACCCTTCCCCCCGCGAAAGGGACTGTTCGCGACCGAATGCTCGGTCGTCGCCGTCGGCCAGAGACAGAATCCATCGTGATGCTTGGCCGTGAGAATCATCGCGCGGAAGCCAGCCGCGCGCGCGGCGCGGGCCCACTGCCGCGCGTCGAGGTTCGCCGGCGCAAAGATCGGCGGGTCCTCCGTGCCGTCGCCCCACTCGCGATCGGTGAACGTGTTCACGCCGAAGTGGAGAAACATCGCCAGCTCGTCCTGCTGCCACTCGAGCTGCGCGCGCGATGGTGTGGGCCGCGCGCGCGGCGGCCGGCGGATGCGGCCCGCCGCCAGCGCCGCCGTGCTCGCAATGAGAAACTCGCGCCGCTTCATCGCACCATCAGCTCCCCGCGCAGTCGAATGTCCTTCGACGACGCGCCGACCATCACCCGGAACGAGCCCGGCTCCACGATCCAGTGCAGCCCGCGATCGAGCATCTCGAGCTCGTCGCGCGACAGCGTGAACGACAGGTCCCGCGCCTCGCCGGGCTCGAGGTGAATCCGACGGAAGCCCTCGAGCTGCATCACGGGACGCGCGACCGACGCCAGGTTGTCATGAATATAGAGCTGCACGACTTCATCGCCGGGCCGGCCGCTCACGTTCCGCACCCGGCAGCGCACGGTCGCGGCGCCCGTCGCGGCGATCGTGTCCGGCGTGATCTGCAAATTGGAATACTCGAACTGTGAATAGCTGAGCCCGAAGCCGAACGGAAACGCCGGCTGCCCGGTGAGATCCACGTAGTCGTCGCCGCGCCCGGTGGGTTTGTGGTTGTAGATGAGCGGCAGCTGCCCCTCCGAGACCGGGAACGTGATCGGCAGCCGGCCGGACGGATTCACGTCTCCGAACAGCACGCCGGCGACGGCACGGCCGCCCTGCTCGCCCGGATACCACGCATCGAGCACTGCTCCCACCCGGTCGATCCAGTGGCTCATCGTGATCGCGCTGCCGCCAATGAGCACCACCACGACGGGCTTCCCGGTCGCCGCCACGCGCTCGATGAGCTCTTCCTGATGTCCGGGGAGGCCGAGCAGCGCCCGGTCTCGGAACTCACCTTCTTCGATGCCCGCGACGACCACCGCCGCGTCGCTCGCGCGCGCCGCCCGCACGGCGGAATCGATCTGCGCACGCCACACGGTCGGCACGCCGGCATCCCACACCAGCTTCACGCGCGCGTTTCCGGTGCTCTCGAAAAACTCCAACCGAACGTCGTGCGTCGAGCCAGGCCGGAGATGCACGTCGGCCAGGCGCGTACCGAACGACTGCTTCTTCCAATCATCGATCACGAGCTTGCCGTCGAGATACAACCGGTAGCCGTCGTTCCCCTGCACACCAATGCGATGCACGCCGCCCTTCGGCACGACAATCTTGCCCGTCCACCGCACCGAATACCAATCGAACGGAATGCCGCGTCCCGGCGAATTCAACGTCCACCCGAAATCGATGTGGTCGTCGACTCGCGTGATCTTGGGCGCACCAGTTAGAGAATTATTATCGAAGTACTCCCCGCGTACCCCGCGCTCCCCGCGGTTGTTTGTGCCCACGTACAGATCGTCCGCGGGCACCACCGCCACCTCGGGAGTCACACGCCCCGGCCCCGCGACGTACCACACCCGCGCCCCGCGGCCGACTTCATCGCGGATCCCATCGAGGATCGACACCTTCGCGATGCCCGGTCCGCTGTACCCGCCAAGCCGCGCCTCGCTCGCGTCAACCCCGATCACCGCGATCGATCGCACCGATTTCGAGAGCGGCAGCGTGTGATGCTCGTTCCGCATCAACACGATCGCCTCGTCCGCCGCGCGCCGCGCGAGCGCGAGATGCGCCGCGCTGCCGTTCGCCGCCGCCGCGCTGTCCGGATCGACGTACGGATGCTCGAACAGCCCGAGCGCGAACTTCGCCCGCAACACGCGCGAGACCGCGGTGTCGATCACCGCCGAATCGATCATGCCGCTTCGAAAGGCGTTCCAATACGGACGATATTGCGGATACGACGACTGAAAGATCACGTCCAGCCCCGCGTCGAGCGCGTCCTTGGTCGCCGTCGCCGTGCTCTGCTCCGTGTGATGCAGCACGGTCGCGCCGCCCACGGCGGATTGATCAGAGATCACGAAACCCCTGAATCCCCAGTCGCCCCGCAGCGTGCCCGTGAGCAGCGCGCGATTCTGCGACACCGGATCGCCGTCCACCGAGTTGTACGCGGCCATCACTGATCCCGCGTTCGCCCGCATGATCGCCGCCTTGAACGGCGGGAAGAATTCCTCGTCCAGCCACCGCTCGTCGAAATCGATCGGGTAGCTGTCGCGCCCGCCGTCGCCGACGTTCGCGATGAAATGTTTCGGCGTCGCGATCACTCCGTTTCGCTGCATCGCGCCCACGTAGGCGGGCGCCATCTGCGACGAGAGATACGGGTCCTCGCCGTACGTCTCCTCCACGCGCCCCCATCGCACGTCGTTCGCGATGTTGATCACCGGGGAGAGCACCTGTCGTATTCCGCGACTCCGCGTCTCCCGCGCGATCGCCGTCGCCACGTCGCCGACCAGCGCGGTATCGAAACTGGCCGCGAGCGCGATCGACTGCGGAAAGGACGTCGCGCCCTCTCGACCCAATCCGTGCAGCGCTTCCTCGAACGGGATGATCGGAATCCCGAGCCGCGTCTGCGTCACGAAGTAGCGCTGAATAGCGTTGATGCGCTCGGCGTGCGTGCGCGCGGCTTCGCGAGCCGGCGGCGCCGGCGTGCGCTCCGGGTGCGTGGAGATCTGCAACCCGAACACGCCGTGCGAGTAGTCCTGCGTCGAGTCGTCGAGGCTCCCCGGAATCATGAACAACTGCCAGAACTTTTCCTCCGGCGTCATGCGGCTCATCAGGTCGCGCACACGCGACTCGACTGACAGGCTCGAATCGCGATACGGAGCGCGATCAGGCGCTTGCGCGGCGATCCGTCCCGCCGCCAGCGACACGACGACCGCAACGACGAGCCGGCGGCGGAACGTCATCACGGCCTACTTCGTGGACGGCGGAACCGTCAACGCGATCTGATACCGGCCGAGTGTCTTGCTGAGCGCCGCCGCGCGGGCGAGCAACGCGTTGGCCTCGGCGACGGCGCGCGGCACCGCCACCCTGACGCCGTCGTACTGGCGGATCAACGACGGGCTCGGCGTTTCCCAAACGCTCATTATGGAATTCTTCAGCGCCGATTCGCGCGCGAGCACGTTCGCCGGATCGGGCGCGGCACCGCGTCCGCCGCCGCCCGCGCCTCCGCGCCCGCCCGCGGCGGGCAGCGGCACACCGAATTTCTCACGCACCGCGTCAAAGTCCTTGGTGAAGGCGGTCCACTGCGACTTCACGTTCGCCGGCACCGTCGCGCTCTCCGAGACCCTCTTCGACACGTCGGCCATCTGACGATACACGCGATTGAGCGCGCTCGCGGCTGCGACGGCGGGGCGCTGCATCGCGTGCAGATCGTCGATCATCGTCGTGTACGCCGCCGCCTGCGCGGTGGTGAGGTGCACGTCCGGATCGCCGATCACCCTGAGCGGCTTCGTATCGAGCACTTTGCCGCCGCTCACGAGCGCCACGGTGTAGTTCCCCGGCAGCACGTAGGGCGCCGGCCCGCCGAGTCCACCGCCGCGACCGAAGCCGCCGCCGCGCGTCGGCGCGGCGCTGTCGGGGCGCGCGAGACAGGGATTCATCGCCGTGTACGGCGAGGGCACCGGCTGCGGAACACCCGGCACCGCCGGTCCACGTCCGCGTGCGGCGCCTGCATTCGCGCCGCCGCGCCCACCGCCGCGGCCGCCGCGACCGCCCGCCGCGCTGTCCGGCGCCGGCTCGGCGATCGGCTCGCCGCGCATGTCCCAGCACGCGGTCTGGATGCCCGGCTGCAACTTTCGCTTCGCGATCGAGTCGACGCGCACCACGCGCCCGCGGGCGTCCGTGACACGGAGCTGCATGTCGCTCACCGGATTCTGCACGAAATACTGAACCACCGCCTCGAACGGCGGATTCTCGCCGACGAAATACTGGTGGCCCCAGAACTCGTCGTTGCGATCGTCTTTCGGCTTCCACTCGAGCGCCGCCGGCGCCGTGAACAGCTTCACGTTCGCACTCGCCGCCTGGGCGGCGGCGTACTCCTGGATCGGCTCGAGGTGGTCGAGCACCCAGAGGGCGCGGCCGTGGGTCGCGATCAGCATCGCGTTGTCGCGCGGATGGAGCGTGATCTCGTCGACGCGCACGTTCGGGAAGTTCGCGTCGAGCCGCTGCCACGACTTGCCGCGATCGAGCGAGAGGAACAGCCCCGTCTCCGTCCCGATGTACAGCACGTCGCGATTCCGCTGATCCTCGGTGAGCGTGCGCACGTTCTCGCCCGCGAGATTGTTCACGATCGAGTGAAACGACTGGCCGAAGTCGGTGCTCACCCACATGTACGGCGCGAAGTCGTTCAGCCGATGGTTGTCGACGGTGACGTAGACCGTACCGGCGTCGTAGCGCGACGGCGCGACTTTGCTCACGTAGCCGCCCGCCGGAAAGCCCGGGATGTGGCTCGTGACGTTCGTCCAGTGCGCGCCACCGTCGCGCGTCACGTACACGAGTCCGTCCTCGCTCCCCGTGTAGATCACACCGCGCTGCGTTGGCGACTCGGCGACGGTCACGATCGTCGGCCACTGCGAGACACCGTCGTCCTTGGAGATTCGGATGTCCGCGCCCTTGAGCGCCATCGTGACGATCGTATCGCGATTGGCATTGGTCGTGAGGTCCGGGCTGATCGCGGCCCAGGAATCGCCGCGGTCGTGCGACACGAACACCCTGTTCGCGGCGACGATCAGCGTTCCTGGATCGTTCGGCGCAACGATCATCGGCGTGTCCCAATTCCAGCGATACGTCTCGCCCTTCTTTGGCGCCGGGAAGACGTTGAGCGGATTCGGCCGAATGCTCTTCGATTCGCCGGTCACGAGATTCCGGCGGATGATGTTGCCGTCCTGCGTCTCGCTGTACACCCAACGCGGATCGCGAATGTCGGGCACGGCCACGAATCCGTCGCCGCCCTGAATCTGCGTCCATTCGTGATTGAGAATACCATTTTCCTGACGGCTCGCACTCGGCCCGCACCAATCATAGTTGTCCTGCATGCCGCCGCAGATGCCGTACGGCTCCCGCATGTCGTAGCCGACGTGGTAGAAGAGCCCGACCGGCAGATTGGCGAAGAAGTTCCACGTCTTCGCGCCGTCGTACGAGGCGCTCACGCCGCCGTCGTCGCCGATCAGCATGTGCTCGGAGTTGGAGGGATCGATCCAGATCGCGTGCACGTCGTCGTGCGCGGCGAGCGACGCCTGCCCTTCCATCGTTTTCCCGGCGTCGATCGTGAGCGACATCTTCACGCCGCCCATGAACACGCGATCGGGATCGTTGGGGTCCACGCGCACCTGGCTGAAATACAGCGGACGCGGATTCGTCTCGCTCATCTTCTTCCACGTCGCGCCGCCGTCATCCGAGCGATAGAGGCCGCTCTCGCCGCCCGCGTTGCCGAACGCGCCGCCGCCCCGCTGCCCCGCCGGCGGCGGCGCTTCGATCGACGCGTACACGATGTTTCCGTTCCGGCGGTACGCATCCAGACCGATGCGGCCAAGTGAGCCGGAGGGCAGGCCGGTCGTGAGGCGGGTCCAGGTGTCGCCGCCGTCCGTCGATTTCCAGACGCCGCTCCCCGGGCCGCCGCCGTTCACGCAGCAGTCGCTGCGCCGGCGCTGATAGGTCGAGGCGTACAGCGTCTTTGGATCCGTCGCCGACATCACGAGATCGTTCGCGCCCGTGTTGTCATCGACGAACAACACGCGCTTCCACGTCTTGCCGCCATCAGAAGTCTTGTATACGCCGCGGTCGCCGCCCGGACCGAACAGCGGCCCCGTCGCGGCGACGAGCACGACGTTGTCGTTCATCGGATCGATCACGATCCGCCCGATGTGCTCCGACTTCGCGAGCCCCACGTTCGCGAACGTCTTTCCGCCGTCCGTCGACTTCCAGATGCCGTCGCCCCACGACGTGCTCTGTCGGTTGTTCGACTCGCCCGTGCCCACCCACACGATGTCCGGATTGGACTGCGAGACCGCCACGTCGCCGATCGACATCAAGCCGTGCTTCTCGAAGAGCGGCGTGAACTCCGCGCCGTTGCTCGTCGTCTTCCAGACGCCGCCGTGCGCCGCGCCCACGTACCAGATCGAGGTGTTCTTCTCGTAGACCGCGATGTCGGCGATGCGCCCCGACATGATCGCCGGCCCGATCGATCGGAAGTGCAATTGTTGGAATTGCTGGGCGATGGGAACGGCCGATTGCGCGAGCAGCGCCGGCGCGGCGAGCGCCATCGCGGCGAGAGAGGTCAGCGCGGCACGACGAGTGGGAATCATCGAGGCCTCCGGACGACGCCGGATGTGAGGGGTGGGTGGGGGTCGAAAGCGCGCTGATTGTAACTCGGCGGTTCAGGGCCGTCTACCGTTCCGCCCGCGCGCTAGTCGGCACGGGACACACGGGAAACTACACGGGAATAACGGATCGCTCCTCTCGTTGTTGGGAGGTATGAAGACCGCTCCGGACGTCACGAGAAGGCCAGCCAGCCCGACGCCGTTGCAAGAGTTCATTCCCGGCTCGTTGCGCCACGCATTCTTTCGCCGAACGGAGCGCGCCGTGTACCCCGTGCGGTTCTCCGTTCATTCCGTGCCGAATCGCAACGGAAGCTCGCGAGCACTCGTGCCGGGTCGCGACGTGAATCGTCTCTTCGAGACATGATCACCACGACAAGCGCCGTCCCATCGCTCGCGCTCGGAGCTCTCTTCGTCATCGGCACCGGATGCACGAAGGACGCGGCCCGAGAGTCCGCCAACAAGAGCGCAACGAGTGTCGACACCGCGGCCGCGGTGCAATCGTCGTCTCCATCGGCGCCGCGGAACGCGTCGCTCGTCGGCCTCGCGTACACCAGCCTTCCACCCGGAATGACACTCGTCTCAGGCGCCGTGATTCCCACGAGTGGCGCTCAGACGTTCGACGTCGCCCACGTCGCCACGCCGGCCGGCGACCGGCTGTTGCTCGAGAGCGCGGGTCCGAAAATCGCCGGCGCCGCGAGTCATCTCATCGTCGCCGACCTCGCGCTGCCGCCGATGTCGGCGAACGAGCGGCTCGTCATGGCATCGTGCGACGTGAACGGCAAGCTCGATCCGCGCGTCATGGCGGTCGTCGAGATTCTCCCCGATCGCGCGCAGTTCACGCGCGTGCGACAGGCATGGCGCGCCGATCTCGACGGGAAGCGGTTCGAGATCATTCCCGTCGACGGGATCGTGTGTGAGGAGCCGGGCTCCGGCGTTTGATCGCGTCGATTTTCGCGCGCCTCAATTTCCACGCTTGACAACTCTCTCATGCCGGCATAGCTTGGCCGACCTGGGAGTCGCGTCCCGATGTATCACGTCGTTTCTCCGCGCCTCGCGCGCGGCCACGACCTCGATGTCCGTTCCATCGAGATGATCATCGGCGACGCGATTTTTCTTTTCTGAACCTTTCGGCTCCTGCAATCCGTACGCAGCACGCGATGATCACAGCCACCTCGTACGCCCTCCGCCTGACGCAACCGGCTGGCTTCGGCCAGCTCGGCGCGAGCTGGACCACGCCCATGGGTGTGGCGCAGATCGAGCGCGCGGCGGTCCCGGACGTTCGAGATACGCAGCCGGACTACAGAGACAGCGCAGGCGTTGGAGACGGCGGACGGAGTTGACCGCGTCCGCACGATCCAACCCAGGGAGCGAGAGCAACGCCCCGCCTGCGCAGTGAGCAGGCGGGGCGTTGTCGTTCGAGTCACTCACAAGGAGGGCATTGATAAACCCACTTCACCAGATCACCGATCGTCCGACCGCGAAGCATGGCGCCCGAGTAGCTGGACACGCGACTCCCCTACTCGATCAGCGTCCTCTGCTTCCGGTCGCGACGACACACCGGAATCGGCGCGTATGGGCAATGGCCGCGCGCCGCCGGGATCCGTAGCTCAAGCATCACGTCAGAGCGCGGCGCCGCCGCACGATCATCCCATGGCCCGAAAGGCGGGACCGTGCGGACACACGGCGCCGAGATGCGGGTGAAACCCCGCCGGCCCGGTCTCTCCGCTCGTATGCGATCGCCTTGTCGTCGGCAGTATGCTTCGGCGAACGCCGGCCACCACGTCCGCTCCCACGTGCAGATCCCGCTGCTCCATCAGGCGCCACCGACTCCGCTGCTCCTCCACGCGCTCGACCTGATCGGGTGCGCGGTGTTCGCGATCTCCGGTGCGCTCGCCGCGGGACGCAAGCGTCTCGATCTCATTGGCGTCGTCGTGCTCGGACTCGTCACCGCCGTGGGCGGCGGCACCATTCGCGACGTGCTCCTCGATCGCCATCCAATCTTCTGGCTCGCCGATCCGATGTACGTGCTCGTGATCGTCGCCTCCGCGCTCGCGACGGTCGCGTACGCGCGCTGGCGGCATCCCTCGGCCAAGGCGCTGCTCTACGCCGACGCGGTGGGGCTCGCGATGTTCAGCATCACCGGCGCGCAGATCGCCGAGCGTGCGGGGCTGCCCGCGGTCGCCGGCATCGTACTCGGCACGGTGACCGGCTCCGCCGGCGGCGCCGTGCGCGACATCCTGAGCGCCGAGATACCGCTCGTGCTGCGGCGCGGGAATCTGTACGCGACCGCCGCCATTCTCGGCACGTCAGTGTACTTCGTCCTGCGAGCCGCCGATGCGCCCCGACCCGTCGCCACGTGGTTGGGGATGATCGTCATCGCGGCGGTGCGTCTGGCATCGATCGCGTTTCGACTGCAGCTTCCCGTGTTCGCGCTCGAGGGCGATGGCGTGCCCGCGCCGCGGGATCGAACGTCCTGAGGCTGGTATTCGTAGCTGAAGTTGTGCGCAGTGCTCGGACGAACGATCGTCATCCACATTCCTTCTCTCCTGGTATGACCTACAGCTCTCTGCAGAAGACCGTCGCTGTACTCGTCGCTGCCGCCGCCGTTGCGGCGTGTCACAAGAGCGCGCCGATGGCCGGACCGACGCCCGCCGGCGCGCCGATGGCGACGGCCGCCGTCAAGGGCGCAAACGCGCTGCCCGCCGGCGTGACCGTGGCGATGGTCGCGATGGGAGACTCGATCTTCCACGCGCGCTCGTGCGCACGCTGCCACGGCCCCAATGCCAAAGGCGCGCAGGGTGGTCCCGACCTCACGACGAGCACGCACCTGCACGTGAACGGCAGCTATGAGGATTTCGTCCGCATCATCACCACGGGCGTGCCGCATGATTCCGTCAAGATCGCGACGCATCGCGGGATGCCGGCGCGCGGCGGTGGTCCGGTGCAGTTGACCGATCCGCAGATCCAGGCCGTCGCGGCATACGTCTATACGCTGAGCCACAAGTAGTGCACACGAGTCGAGTCGTTGCGGCCGCCGCGATGATCGCGAGCGCGATCTCCTCGCTGCACGCGCAGGTCGACACGCGGTGGCCGCAGCACTCGATGGACCGACCCCGCCCGCCGGTGGTGACGCCCGCTCCGTTCGTGAACGAAGCGCATCCCTCCGACGCGATCGTTTTGTTCGACGGCAAGTCGCTCGCGAATTGGGAATCCGCGGACAGTGCGGGCCACCCCGCGCGGTGGAAGCTCGCCGGCGGCTCCATGGAAGTGGTCCCCGGCACCGGCTCGATCCAGACGAAGCAGGCGTTCGGCGACGTGCAGCTCCACGTGGAATGGAGCCCTCCGACGCCGGTCAAGGGCGAAGGGCAGGAGCGCGGCAACAGCGGCGTGTTTCTCATGGGCCGCTACGAGCTCCAGGTCCTGGATTCGTATCACAATGATACTTATCCGGACGGACAGGCCGGCGCGATCTTCGGTCAGTTCCCGCCGCTCGCGAACGCCAGCCGCCCGCCCGGCGAGTGGCAGACGTACGACGTCATCTTCCATCGCCCCCGCTGGGATGCCGGCGGCAAGCTGCTCTCACCGGCGCGCTTCACCGTTTTCCAGAACGGCGTGCTCGTGCAGGACAATGTCGCGCTCAGCGGACCCACGGCGTACCAGCACCGGCCGCCGTACGCGAAGCACGCGGACGCGCTGCCGTTGATGCTGCAGAATCATGGCGATGCGGTGCGGTTTCGGAATATCTGGGTGAGGAAGATCGAGCCGTAGGGGAGGGGTGGCGGCGATGAGCCGCGATCTCGACGTCGCTCGGCGAGACCAGTTTCGAGATTGCGAGACGCGGGCCTCGAGACGCCAGTCGGATTGTGAGTCGCGCACCGAACAATCTGACTCGATTCTCGCATCTCGAGTCTCGAGTCTCGCGACTGGTCTTGCCCTCGAGCTCGCGATCCCTCCGAGCAAAACGATGCGTGCCCGAGAGCCTTACAGCTCCAGGTCGTGGTCTATCCCCCACAACCCCGCGTACTTGAGAAACGCCGCGAACGCCCCGATCGCCGACGCGATGAATCCGGGCACCCCGTCGCGCCATCCGCTCCACAATATGTAATCTCTAAAGAACCGCCACGCGGGCCGCACGGTGAAGTCCGACACGCGCGCCCGCCGCCCGCGCGCGTGCAGATCGCGCGCGCCCCACCGCGCGTAGGTGATCACCTTGGAGACGTGGTGCATCACGCCGCGATACGGGTGATGCAGCAGCATGCCCTGCAGACGGCCGACGGGCTGCGTGGAGACGATGTGCTCGTGCACGCGGGTGATCTCGTACCGGTGCTCGCGCGTGAAGACTCGCGTCTTCCAGTCGCGGCCGTACGGACCGTGCCGCAGCTCGCGGCCGAGATACCAGTTTCGTGATCGCACGCGATAGGCTCCGAAGGCCGGATTCGCCTCGCGCGCGAGCCGGTCGAGCTCCTCGCGCAGCTCCGGTGTCACGCGCTCGTCGGCGTCCATCGTGAGGACCCACAGATGGCGCGCCGCCTCGATGCCGGCGTTCCGCTGATCGGCGATCGTTCGCTCGGTGACGCTCATGACGCGCGCGCCGGCGCGCGCCGCCAGCGCGTCCGTTCCGTCGGACGAGCCGCCGTCGACCACGATGACTTCGCCTGCCCACGCGAGGTCGGCCACCAATTCGGCGATCCGCGCCGCTTCGTTCAGCGTCGGGATCACGACCGTGACCGGAACGTGTGCAAGCGACGCCGCGCCGCGCGTCTCCTGGCCGACACTCTGAACGGGGGAGCCATGCGACGTGTCCGGACCGCGGTCCTTCCACTGCTCTGTGCCGCCTTGGCCGGGCCCGCTCCCACGCGTCACATCGGCCACGCACACTCCTGGAGTGAGATCACGCTCGAGATCGAGTCGCTCGAGGCCGGCCCCGTTACGACGCGAGTCGTGGTCGAAACGGCACCGCCCGCAACCCTCGGCAAGCGGGCCCGCGCAGATTCGACGACGGGACTGACGCCCCTGTTAATCCCGCTCGACTCTGCGGCGCAGGTGATTCGCGTGACGACGGTCCACGACCGTGCGGTGCGACTGCGCGTGCGGGCCGGCGGCCGCGACCTCCAACAGCCATCGCTCGCGTGGGGACGCGATCTCGAGCTGCGACGGGCCGGCGACCACTACGACGTGGTCGCTCGGCCGATCCTGATCACGCCGCGTTGACGGGAGCGCAATACCGGTTGAATGCGTTCACGAGATCGTGCGCGATCTCATCGGGCCCACGGCCCTCGATCTGCCAACGCTCGAGCATGAACACCAGCTCGCCGTTCTTGAGCAGCGCGATCTGCGGCGACGACGGCCCATACCCGGTGAAGTAGCTGCGCGCCCGCGCCGTGGCGTCGGCGTCCTGCCCCGCGAACACCGTCGTCAGGTGATCGGGTTTGATCGGGTTCTCGAGCGCGATCGCCGTCGCGGGGCGCGCCATGCGCGCCGAGCAGCCGCACACGGAATTCACGACGACGAGCGTCGTACCGGGCTGCTTGACCGCCGCGTCGACCTCCTCCGGCGTGCGCAATTCGTCCACGCCGAGGCGCGTCAGCTCCTGGCGCATCGGGGTGACGAGACGTTCATCGTACATCTGTTGCGGAAGGCGCATGGGTCCGTCCTGCTCTGCTGGCTGTTGTTGTGAAACGAATATTACTGAATCCTACTCCTCGCGCACGAGCGCGAGGATCGCCGCCTGCGGGACGACCAGATAGCGCTCGCCCTCGAACGTGATCTCCACCGCCGCCTTGCGAAAGAAGAGGGCGTAGTCGCCCGTGCGTGCTTGCATCGGGACGAATCGCGTCTCTCGTGCCGGAGCGCGCCACGGCTCGTCGCTATTCGAGTCCGGACTCGGCATGGGCAGCCCCGGCCCGGTCGCCACGATCTTGCCGCCCTGCACAGCCTGGTTGTCGATCGCCGTCGGCGGCAGGTAGAGTCCCACGGTCGTGCGCTCTTCGCCATCCTCCACGTGCACGAGCACGCGGTCGCCAACGACGATGAGCTCTTTGTCCTTTCTGATCATGTCGAATCCGGCTCGAGGTGCGTGGTCCTGACAGGTGAAAGTTATTCGCTCGGAGAAGCGGCCGGGACCGGTGAGCCGCGCATCACGCGAAATGCCGGATAGCTCACCAGCACGATGAGCAGCGCCCAGGCGCTGTTCCGGGTGTCGGTCGCGATCGCGCTCGCGAGAAAAGCGAGCGATCCGAGCAGCACGAAGCCGGTCGTCCACGGATGCGCCCAGGCGCGATACGGGCGCACCGCCGCCGGCTCGCGCCTCCGCAGCACGAACACCGCGAGAAACGACAGCGAGTAGTCGGCGACGAAGAAGAACGCGGCGATCGCGATGATGCTCTCGAACGTGCCGGTCGCGAGGAAGGCCACGCTCACCACGCCGCTCGCCACGAGCGCCGTGACCGGCGTCCCGCCGTCGTTCACGCGCGTCGCCGCCGCCAGGCCGAGTCCGTCGCGGCTCACCGAATAGAGCACGCGCGACGAGATGAGCAAACACGCATTGACCGCGCTCGGCAGCGAGATGATCACCACGAGCCGCACGAGCAGCTCGCCGCGCGAACCGAAGATCGCGTTGGCCACCGTGCCCGCCGCGAGCGGCGACCCCGCGATGGCGGACGTCGGGAGTGCACGCAGAAAGGCGAGGTTGATCAGAAGGTAGATCGCCGCGACGCTCGCGAGGCCATAAAACATCGAGCGGGGGATCTGCCGCGCCGGATCGTCCAGCTCCTCGGAGAAATAGATCGGCCCCGACCAGCCGTCGTAGGTGTAGATCACCGATTGCGCCGCGAGGAGGAACGCGGCGAAGGCGGATACGTGCAACGCGGCGTTCGCGGGCGCGGTGGCGACTGGCGTGACGGCGTGGCCGCCGAACGCGAAGCACGCCGCGACGAGCGCGAGCAGCGCGAGGGCTTTGGCGAGACTCGTCACCTGCTGCGCGCGATCGCCGAGCTTCGTGCCGCGCACCAGGAGCGCGGTGAACATGATCACGACGGCGATCGCCAGCGGCGACGCGAGCCCTGGGCGCAGCCGTGCGACACTGACGATCGATTCGCCGATCACGATCGCGATCGCCGCCGTCGACGCGCAGGTCGAGATCCAGTCCAGCCATCCGACGAAAAAGCCCGCGTAATCGCCGAACGCGTGGCGCACGAATACGTACTGGCCGCCGCTGCGCGGCAGCATCGTGCCGAGCTCGGCGAGCGCGTTCGCACCGAGGGCCGCGTACAGCGCGCCGAGCAGCCAGATCCCGATGAACGCCCAGGGGCTGGGCAGAAGGCCCGCGATGTCGCCGGGCGTTCGCAGAATTCCGCCGCCGATCGAGTTGCCGATGGTCACAGCGAGCCCGAACGAGAGCCCGAGTACGCGGAGCAGCCCCTGCGGCCGATGCATCGGCAAAGGATGCGGCCGCGCGCTGCCCCACGCCAGGGAAATCGCTACGCCATCATCCGATCGCCAGCGTGCCCGCGGCCGAGTCGTACGTCACGGGATACGAGTGCATGTTGCTCGTCGGTTGTCCGCCGATCCACTGTCCCTGCTTGTCGAACGTTGCGCCGTGGCGCGGACACTGGAATCCGTTCGTGAACACGCCGATCGTTGCGCCCTGGTGCGGGCAGATGAGCGAGAACGCCGAGAACGTATCCGTGCTCTCGCGCACGATCGCGATCGGCGTTCCGTTGATGTTCGTCGTCGCGACACCGCCCACCGAGTTCAACGCCGGGAACTGCGACACCGACACGGTTGTGTTGATGCTCTGCGGCGAGAGTTCTCGGTCGGCGTCGCACAGGCGGCGAGCGCCATGGCGGCGAGCGCGGCCGCGCCCTGCGTTAGAAAAATTCGACGGTCGATGGCGCGCTCGGCCGCGTGCTCACTGGCCCGAGCGCACGAGCACGCCTCACACGCCGCACCATCCGTCTGTGATTGCTGCTGCTCCATGTCGCACCTCCGCTGCTGCTGAACTGGACCGTCATTCGCAGGTCGAATGCCCGCGCGCCAATGCACGCGTGCAATTCGCGATGTCACTTTCGACGGTAGCAACAGGACACAGATGCACGCGGCAGCCCTCACGCGCGCTTCGCGTCAGGGCGAACTCTCCGGCAGCCACGGGGCGAGCCGCGCGCGGAGATGCCGGAGGGCTTTCCCCATCTGCGACTCCACGGTCTTCACGGAAATGCCCAGCGTGCTTGCGATCTCCGCGTATCGCAGCCCTTGCGCGCGGCTCAGCTCGAACACTTGCCGGCAGGCGGGCGGCAATTCCGCCACCGCGCTCGCGAGTGCCGTGCGGAGCTCCGCGGTCACGGCGAGTGAAGGCCCCGGCGCGGGCACCGCTTCCTCCGGCGTGAGCTCGGGCTCGGCGCGCTGGCGCACGCGCGCGTGTCGGAGCTGGTTGAGCGAACGATTGCGCACGGATCGCAGCAGGTACGCGCGCAGCGATTCGTGAATCGCGAGCTCCGCGTGCCGGCGCCACAGCTCGAGCATCACATCCTGCGCGACGTCCTCCGCGGTCGCGCGATCGTGCAACACGGTCTGCGCGAACGCGACCAGGTGCGCGTAATGCGCGCGGAAGATCGCGTCGAAGGCCGACTGATCTCCTGACCGGAGCCGCTCGAGCAACGGGCGTTCGTCCATCGCGGATGTGCGTCAGTCGGTGGAGAGGGGGATGCGCGGCGCGGCGGCGGGTTCTCTGTTCACGCCGCGAAGAGCCCCGTATACTCCGGGCCGGGACCGATGATCCGGGTCGGGGTATACTAGCGATTGCGTGTCGATAGGGCATGATGAACGATGCACCGGAGGAGGGGCCGAACGCGATGGGAGCCGCGCCCGATTGGGACGCGCTGGGGCGCTATCTCGCCGGCGAAAGTCCCGACGAAGAAGCGCGCAGCGTGCGCGCGTGGCTCGACGCGCATCCGGCCGAGCGTGCGCTCCTCGACGGGCTGCGGAGCGACGAAGCCAGCCTCCCCGTCGACGCAGTAGACGTCGACGGCGCGCTCGCGAAGGTGCATGCGCGGATGCGCAACCAAATGGTTGCACTTCCAGAGCAGCGTGCCATTCGTCGATCGTGGCCCGCATATACGCTCACTGCGCTCGCCGCCGCGGCGGTCCTCGTCGCGATCGTGCTGTCGCGTCCCGCGGCAAAATCCGCGGCGCCGGCCGCGGCGACCACGTACGCCACGGCGATCGGTCAGCGCGATTCGATTCAGCTCGCGGATGGCACGCGCGTCATTCTCGGACCGGCGAGCCGCCTCGTGGTGCCGGCGGGTTATGGATCGAGCACGCGCGTCGTCGAGCTGACCGGCGACGCGTACTTCGACGTGCATCACGACGCGGCCAAACCGTTCGGCGTGCGCGTCTCGGACGCGTACATCGAGGACCTCGGCACATTGTTCAATGTCGAGAGCGATGCCGGCGATACGACGAACGTCTCCGTGCTCGGCGGCAGCATTCGTTTGCGGGGAACCGAATCGAGCGGCGGCGGGATAGTCCTCGTGGCTGGAGAGCGCGGGCTGGTGGCGGACGGCGGAGCCGCCGTTCTCGATCGCGGACGGGCGAGCGAGGACGACGTCGCGTGGGCGGCGGGACGGCTCGTGTTCCGCGACGCGTCGCTCGTGAGGGTGGCAGGCGAGTTGCGTCGCTGGTACGGCGTCCGCCTCGTCTTCGCCGATTCGACGTTGACCCATCGCCGGCTCACTGCGTCGTTCCAGGGCGAGCCGGTCGATCAGGTCATGCGGACCATTGGGCTGACGCTCGGTGTAGATGTGAAGCTGCAAGGGGACAGCGCGATCGTTTCCACCAATCACGGATCCTCCGTATCGCGGTGATTTCGACGGAAGGTTGGCTGCCGCGCTGCCGCCCCATCGCGGCGGCGATGTTCGCACTCGCACTGCCGACATTCGCCCGGGCTCAGGCCTGTAGCGCGAACGCCGATTCGAGCGTGATCGCGGAGCACACCCGCTGGTCTCCCCCGCTCGACCGCCGCATCTCGCTCCGCCCCGCTGCGATCCCGCTGCGCGACGCGCTCGACCACATCGCGACGAGCGCCGGCGTGCGCCTCTCGTACAGCGCCGACCTGCTTCCCCTGGATCGCGTCGTGTGCCTCGGCGCCAAGGGCGAAGCCGCGGGCGACGTGCTGCGCGACCTCCTGCGCGACACGCGCACGGCGCCAATTGCGGTGGGCGGCGATCTGATCGCGATCGCGCCAACGCCGTCCAACGTCCCGGAGTTCAAGGCCCAGGCGGTCGCGCCCGTGAACGTGCTCGATCGCGTGCTCGTGACGGGGAGCGGCGTGCAGTCCCGCGCCCGCGCCGCGACGATGGATCTGGACGTGATCGACGGACGGCGGTTGGTCCGCGACAACACGACGTCGCTCGGTGAAGCGTTGAGCGACTACGCCGCCGGCATGTGGAGTTGGCCGCAATCGCCGGCCAGCATGATCACCTCGTTCGGGAGCATGCGCGGCGCGAGCTCGTTCGGGGTGAGCGCGCCCAAGATCTACGTCGACGGCATCGAGGTCGCGAACCCGCTCCTCGTGAGCCGGCTCTCCCCCGACGCGGTCGATCACATCGACGTCATCCGCGGACCGGAAGGCTCGGCGCTGTATGGCGCGGACGCGATCAGCGGCGTGGTGAACATCGTCACGCGTTATGAGAATGCTGATGACGCCGGCGAACGCCTCTCGCTCCTCTCGAGCGGCGGTGTGACGCAGAGCAGCTTCGCGCGCAATGCGTTCTCGCAGGCGCACGAGCTGTCGCTGTTCGGCGGCTCGCCGTCGCGGTCCGCCAGCCTGCACGTCTCCGGCGCCAGCGTCGGCGATTTCATTCCCGAGGGGCACAGCCGGCAGATTCTCGCCAACGCGAGCGGACGCTTGATCACCTCGAGCGCGACGTTCTCCGGGTCGGCGCGTTTCTTCACGCAACAGGCCGGAACGCCCGAAAGCCCGCTCATCGGCGGCACCGGGGAGTCGTTCGACGAAGATGCGGTCGGCCCGCGCAGCAGCGCGAGCCAGCAGTCCGTGCGGGAGTACACCATCGCGTCGAACGCCGTGGTCGCGGCGGGCGACCGGTGGACAGACACGTTCGTCGCCGGCATCGATGGATACCGGCTCTCGAACGTCGAATCATCGTTCGCGCCCATTCCGAGCAGCGCTGACTCCGCATTGCGCGCCGCGGAGGGCGGCGCCGATCGCGCCACGCTTCGCGCGAGCAGCTCGACGGAGCTCGCGCCGAGTCAGCTCACCCACGCCAAGCTCACGCTCACCGCGGAGCACACCACGCTGCGCGCGAGCACGCTCGCTGCCAACACGCGATTTCTGTCATCGACGGATGATTCGCGATACGTGCAGAGCTGGCAGAACGCGACGGGGCTGTCGGGCGAGGTCGAGATCGCGGCGGGCAGCACGCTGTTCTTGACCGGCGGCCTCCGTCTCGAGCACGACAGCCGTCTCGAGACGTCGCAATACGTCGCGGCGCTTCCCATGCTCGGCAGCGCGCTCCTCGAAGACGTCGGTCCGTTCACGGTCAAGCTGCGCAGCTCGTACGGACGCGGCATTCGCCCGCCGTCTACGATCGCGCATTCCACCGCGCCCGGACTCTCGATGCGCGCCGGCGCGCTCGGCGCCGAGATGCAGTCGGGACTCGAGTCAGGGCTCGACGTCTCGCTCGATCGCGCGCTCACGCTGCGCGTCACTCGGTTCGACCAGCGCGCGTCCGGACTGATTCAGCAAGTCGCCGTGGGCGCCGACTCCGAGCTCGCTACGCGGCACATGCTCTGGTCGTTGCAGAACGTCGGCGAGATCTCGAATCGCGGATGGGAGCTCGAGGGCTCGAGCGAGATCTCGCGTCTCGAGCTCGCGGGCACGCTCTCCCTGGTCGACAGCCGCGTGCGCCGACTCGCACCGGGCTACACCGGCGATCTTCAAACCGGCGACCGCATGCTCCAGGTTCCCGCGCAAACTGCTTCGCTCAACGCCACCTGGAACGCGCGGCACTGGTTCGCGTCCATCGGCGCGTCGCGCGCGTTCGACTGGATCAACTACGACGAAGTCGCGTTCGCGCGCGATTACACGGGCGCGACGCGGCCCGCGCACGGGCTGCTCGGTGTCTCACTGCGCGAGTATTGGCGGCGCTACGACGGCGGTCTGCGGCTGCGCGCGCACGCGTCGCGCGACCTGCGGCGCAACATGTCCGTCGAGGTGAGCGCGGACAATCTGCTGGGCTATCAGCTCGACGAGCCGGACAACGCGACTGTGCTCCCCGGTCGCACGCTGATGACCGGTTTCCGTCTCACGTTCTGATCAGGGCGCCGGCGCCGGTCCTTCGTCGTCCTCGTGCACGATCGTGCGCCGCACGAGCTGTACGACGCCGGCGAGGATGAGTCCCCAGAGCACGATCGCCACGCCGCGATAGACCAGCGCGTGCAGCGTCATCCCCACGAAGTCGTCCCAGTGCGCGCGTACGCTCCCATTCGGCTCGCGGTGCACCGCGATGAGCAGCGCGCTCGTCGCCATCTCCGCACAGACCTCGACGAGCGCGAACGCCGGCGCGCGCCAGACGTACTGGTGCAGCGGATAGTTCGCCAGGTGCGCGGTGAGCATGCCGAGCAGCACGATCATTCCCACGGCGAAGGTGCCGCCGAGGTAGATCCAGTTGTTCGAGCCATGGGTGAGCACGATCTGCCGGTACAGGCGGACGAACACACCCGTGACCAGCGCCATCTCCCAGAGTGTGTAGGAGAACCGGCGGAACGCCTTCGGCTCCTCGAGATGGAGCGCGATCGTCTGTCTAGGGAAGAAGCTCGGCATGGCTCACCTCCTTAGACAAACGAATTCGCGAAAGGGTGGCAACGGACGCGAGCGTGACGATGGTCACTGCCAGCTTTGCGGTGCGCCGGCAGGCGCCGGGGCTCCCCGCATCACGGCGACGAGCGTCTCCTCGAGGCGCTCGAACGAGAACGGCTTCGTGAGCACCGGTTGTCGCGTAACCGCGGTTCGGGTGCTCGTCGTCACGACGTCTCCGGTGACGAATACCGTGCGCGCCGCGAGTCCTGGCCGCTCGCGTCGCAGCCGTTCGTGAAAGGCCGGCCCGTCCATCCCCGGCATGCGCAGATCGCAGACGATCGCGTCGACCGAGGCCGTGCGGACCATTTCCAGCCCCGCAATGCCGTCGGCCGCGGCGAGCACCGTGAATCCGCGCATCTCGCCGAACGCCTGCATCCCGCTGCGCAGCGACGGCTCGTCGTCGATGAACAGCAGGCGAATACCCGCGAGCGGAGAACGCAGCACGATCGGACCCGAATCGCGCGCGGAGTCGTCGCTCGGCTGCGCTTCGGCCGCGGGGAGCGCGACGCGGAATGTCGTGCCCGCGCCGGACGTGTTCGCGACTTCGATCTTCCCGCCGTGCGCGCTGATGATGCCGTAGCTCACGCTGAGACCCAGGCCCGTGCCTTCGCCCTCGCCCTTCGTGGTGAAGAACGGCTCGAAGATGTGCGCGCGCGCCGCTTCGGGGATCCCCGGACCGGTGTCGCGCATGTCGAGCACCACGTCCTCGCCGTCGTGGCGTGTCGTGACGAACAACGTGCCGCCGCCGAGGACCGCCATTGCCTGAATCGCGTTGGTCACGAGGTTGAGGCACACCTGCTGAAGCTGACGCGCGTCGCCAATGACCGATGGCAGCTCCGGCGCGAGATCCGCCTCGACGCTGATCTTGTTCGACGTGAGCTGGTAGCCGCGCAGCCGCAGCGTGCGCTGCACGACCATGTTGACGTCGAGTGGCTCGCGCTGCGGCTCACTGCGGCGCGCGAACGCGAGGAGATCGCGCACCACTTGGCTCGCGCGCAGCGTCTCCGACTTGATCACCTCGATGGAGTCGCGCTGCGCCGGCGATAGGCCGCCGTCGCGCAACAGGAGCTGCGCAAACGCGCTGATGCTGCTCAGTGGATTGTTCACCTCGTGCGCCACGCCGGCCACGAGCTCGCCGACCGCGGCGAGGCGATCCGACTCCATGAGCCGCACGCGCATGTCGCGCTCGCCCGTCGTGTCGCGGCCCACGAGCAGGATGCTCGGGGGATCCGCTTCCGGAAGACGACTCATCGCCAGCGCGACGATGCGCCGCGAGACCGTTCCGCGCGCCGCGTACTGGAACGCGACCTCGACGCGCGACGGCGTTCCGGCGAACGTCGCGTCGAGCGCCGCTTGCAGCCGCTCGCGATCGCTGTCGACGACGAGATCGACGACTGGACGTCCGACGACCTGCAGCGGATCGCAGCCCGTCACGTCGCGCACGGCGTCGTTCGCCTCGCGAATGCGGCCGCTTTGAAGAACTGTAAACACCGCGTCCGGCGCCGCGCGAAAGAGCGTTCGAAACCGCCACTCCGCCTGGCGCAGCGTCTCCACCAGCTCGGCGTTCTCGAGCGAGACCGAGAGGAGATCGCCCATCGCCTCGATCCGCTCGAGATCGAGCGGCGTGAAGACTCGCTCCTCGACCGTACCGACGACTACCGCGCCGATGCGCTCGCCGCGGCGCGCGATCGGCACGATGGCCACGCCCTTCAGCATGTCCTTCGTGCGCTCGTAGAGCTGCTCGTCGACCTGATCGAAGTGCGCCTGCACGTCCGTCACCGTCCATGCGGTGCCGGTTCGGATGACGCGGCCCATCGCCGATCCGGTGATCGGGATCGCCATACCCTTGAGCGGCGCGCCCATACCTGTGCCGACGACGATGCGGATCTTGCCGTCGTCGCCGATCAGCCCGACGATGCCGCCGTCCGATTGCGCGATGTCAGCGACCGCCTCGAGGAACCGCTCGAGCACGCGCTGCGGATTGAGCTCGAGCGTGATCTGCTGGCCGAGCCACCACATGCGCTGCAGCACCCGCTGTGCGTCCTCGAGCTCCGACGTGCGCGACACTACCGCCTGCTCGAGCGTCGCGCTCAGTTGCCGCTCTTCGGCGACGCTCCGCATCAACGTATCGTTGGTCCGCCGCTCCGTGGCGAGCACCCACGCGCCATAGATCGTGAGCGCACCCCCGATCGCGGCGCACGTGAGCAGACCGATCAACACCCCGTCGCGCACGTGGTCCGGCCATAGCCGCAACAGCAACGCCGTCCCCACGATCACGACCAGAAACTGACCGATCGTGACCAGGCGCGTCGCGCGTGAGGTATGGGTGAATATCCGGCGCATCGAGGGGGGAAAGCGGGGCGCGGGGAACGCGGGGAGAGGGAGGGATCGTCGACCGTTCGGCTACGTCAGAAACTCGTGCAGCAGCGAGTGGAAATGATGGACTCCGTTCTCGCGCGCGGCTGAGTAGCGCCCACGATCATAGACGCGCGAGCGCAGGTTCCGTTGCACCGTCTCACAGATCTCCACGTCCTCGTCCTGGATCTCGTCGCTGAACGCGACCAGGCGCGACCACGCGGAATCGGTCGCCGGATCCGCGGGCGGGTTCGCCGCGAACCATTCGAACACCACGACCGTGCGATCGTGCGCGACGGGGAGCACGACGTTGGTCTGCATCTGCCCCATGTACACGTTCAACATGACGTTCGGAAAGATCCAGCCGTACACCGCTTCCGGCACCTCGGCGCGCGACGGATCGTAGCGACGCTCGGCGCTGGCCGCAGACGCCGACGGGACCGGGCGGAGCGGTGCATGCTGTATCGATGAATAGCGGTGTGGCTCGACGCGGTAGCTGTCGTAGTCGATCTCCTTGTGCAGCGAGGGGTGGACCACGGGGATGTGGTAGCCCTCGAGATAATTATCGACATAGACCTTCCAGTTGCACGCGAGCTCGTACTCCTTGCGCATCACGTAGCGCATCGATTCGCACCGGAACGGCGCCACGCGCGCCGGGATGTCCTCCAGAAAGTCCGCGAGCGGCGCCGCTTTGCCGTCGAGGTTCGCGAACACGAGCGGACCCCACGTGTCGACGGCGACCGGCCGCAGTCGCATGTCCTCGGGCGTGAATCGCTCGACGCCCTCCATTTCCGGCGCGCGCAGCAGCTCACCGTTGAGCGTGTACGTCCACCCGTGGTACTTGCACTGGAGCGTTTGCCGCTTGCCGCAGCCATGCGCGACGGGACCGGCCCGATGCAGGCAGACGTTGTAGAACCCGCGCAGCGTGTCGCCGTCGCGCAGCACGACGATCGAGTCGTTGCCGATTTCCGCCGTGAAAAACTGCCCGGTCTCGGCGACTTGATCGATCCGGCCGACGAGCTGCCATGAATGCGCGAACACACGCTCGCGCTCGAGCTCGAGGTAGACGGGATCGACGTAGAGTCGCGCCGGGATGGTGGAGGCGCGCCGGATATCGGGATCGAAGGGAAACACTAAAGCCATGTGAGGCTGCGCCGGCCGGCTTCAGACGCGGTCATGGGAGCGCGAACGCCACCAACTTCGCGCCTCGCGCCGCTCCCGTCGCAATCACCACGAACTGCTTTCCTCCCGCGGTGCGGTACGTCATCGGCGTCGCGTATCCATTCTGCCCGAGCTCCGCCGACCACAACACCTGTCCGCTCCGCGCATCCACCGCGTACAGCGTCGAGCCGCCGCCGGTCAGAAACACCAAGCCGCCCGCCGTCACGATCGGTCCCGGCGCGCCGGCAACGCCGAGCATCGGCGGAAGGGTCACTCCTTTTAGTATCGGATTGTTACGAATCGACGGCGTGTCGCCGATCGGGACGTTCCACGCCGTCTCGCCGGTGTTGAGATCGATCGCCGCGAGCGTGCCGTACGGCGGCTTGTTGATCGGGAGCGGCGGAACGCGCGCGCCGCTGTCGCTTGGAAAAGTGAGGCGGAGTCCCTGCTGCGTGAGGTCCGCCGTGTACGCCGCATCTACCGTGTCGGACTTGGGAGGTTGATAGATCTTGTACAGCGCGGGGCTGTTCGTGGCTTTGATGTAGAGCATCCCCGTCGTCGGGTCGAACGCGCCGCCGCCCCAGCCGGCGCCGCCGATCGCGCCCGGCATCACGATCGTCCCGCCCATCGACGGCGGCGTGAAGAGCGGGCCGAGGCGATAGTCCTTCGTCGCGTCGAGCGCGCGTGCGCGAATCGCCGGCGTGAAGTCGATCACGTCGCCGAAGCCGAAGCCCTGCTTCGCGAACGGCGCCGGCTTCGTCGGCACCGGCTGCGACTGCGCCGCCTTCTCACCCGGTACGTCGCTCTGTGGCACCGAGTGCTCCACAATCGGCCAGATCGGCTTGCCCGTCACGCGGTCGAACACGAACAGAAAGCCGGTCTTCGCCGGCACCGCGACGATGTCGCGCTCCGCGCCGTCCACGCGAACCGTGCCGAGTACGGGGGCGGCGGGAAGATCGTAATCCCACAACCCGTGATGCACGGTCTGGAATGACCAGACGCGTTTGCCGTGACGCGCGTCGAGACAGACGATGGATTCCGCGTCCAGATCATCGCCCAGCCGCGCGCCGCCGTACCAATCGTTGCTCGGGGTGCTCACCGGGAGATACACGAGACCGCGCTTGTCGTCGACGCTGAACGGCGCCCACACGTTGGTGTGGCCCGTCGTCTTCCACGAATCGTCGTGCCACGTGTCGGCACCGTCGTCGTGCGGCCCGCGCGGAACCGGACTCCAATCCCAGACGCGCTTGCCGGACTTCACGTCGAACGCTTGCACGTCGCCCGGTGGATCATTGGGGTAGATCAGCCGATCGGCGACGCCGTTGCCGACGATGACGAGATTGCGCCAGACCACCGGCGGCGACGTCTCGGTGTAGTGCAGCTTGTTCACCGGCTTTCCGTTTCGCGCCAGCTCGCGCGTCAGATCCACCACGCCGGTGTCGCCGAACGACTTGATCGGCGCGCCGGTCGATGCATCGAGGGCGATCAGGTTCCAGCGGCTGTTCATGAAGATTCGCCGCTGGTGACCGTCACTCCACGTGGCGACGCCGCGATGCACGAAGCCAGTGCCGTTCGACGGCTGACCGGTCGCGTACACCTTGGGATCGTACGACCACAGCTCGCGTCCCGTGTTCGCGTCCAGCGCGACGACACGATTGAACGACGTGCTCAGAAAGAGCGTGTCGCCGATCATGAGCGGGGTCGCCTCGAAGCTGCCCGGCCGCGCGGACGGGTTCGTGGTCGGCACTTCCCCCGTCGCCCACTCCCACGCTTTCTGCAGCGACTTCACGTTGTCGCGGTTGATCTGCGTGAGGGTCGAGTATTTCGTCGAGCCGAGGTCGCCGCCGTAGGCGGGCCACTCGACGCGTTGCGCGTTCGCGATCGCGCTTGCAAGCATCAGCGCGCCGAGCACGCCGCCACTGAGGTGCATGGCCACGCGTCGAAGGACACGGAGCACACGGGTGCCACTGGGATTCACGGAATGAGTGGTGGGAGTCGGCATCGTCGTTCTCCGTGTTGCTCCGTGCATCCCGTGTGTTCAGTGCCCCACGAGGCGGAGCGGTAACGCGCAACGGCGCTCGGAGCGCCGAGTCAGACGATGCCGCCGGGACACTCGCACCGCCAGAGCCGCGGGACGAAGGGTGTCGACTACTTGATCCAGTGCCCGATCCGCGACCACCGAATATCGGTGATCGCCGGCAGCGGCCGATCGCTCACGGCACCATTGCACGGATCCGTCGGATCGCCGCCGGGCTTGTACGAGTAGTACACGAACAGCGGCCGGCCGCGAATGTTGTCGCGCGGCACCAGGCCCCAGTACCGGCTGTCCTTGGAGCAGTAGCGATTGTCGCCCATCATGAAATAGTGATTGGGCGGGATGAGCAGCGGGCCCCAGTTGTCATGAATCGGCTGCGCGGGCGGCTGGCCGAAGCGCGTGCCCTTCACCTCGAACTTGTGCTGCCACTCGAAATCGGGATCGATCGAGTTCGCGGTCGCGGCATCGCCCTGCCACGCGCCCGACGTGAATCCCAACCGCTGCGGAATGCCGTTGAGATAGACGGTGCCGGCGCGCATGTAGATCGTGTCTCCCGGCATGCCGATCAAGCGCTTCACGAGCGTCGGCGTGGCTTCGCGTCCCGCGGCCACTTCGTCCGCCTGGTAGGGCGACTCGAACACGACCACGTCGTTGTGCTTGGGGCTGGCGTAGCCCGGCAAATGAGCATTCGTGAATGGGATCGTCGGCCCGTAGGCGAGCTTGTTCACGAACAGCCAGTCGCCGATCTGGAGCGTGGGGATCATGCTCCCCGACGGGATGCGATACGCCTCGACGAATAACGTCTTGACGAAGAGATAGATCAGAATCGCGCCGGCGAGCGATTTGAAGTTCTCCCAGAGCCAGCGACTCGCGGGCTGCGACGACTTCTTCTTTCCGCCGCTTCGCGCCTGCGCGACGACGTTGGGCTTGGCCGGCTTTTGTGCTCGTTTCGCCATGGATGAGATTGAATCTACTGCTCCTACGGCGAATGCGGAGCACGTGTTCCATTCACCCGCGCGTGAGAGAAATGCAACGGGGGGACGCGCCCATGGCGCGTCCCCCCGCGTGCAATCCGTCGCCGACTACTTCAGGTGCTTGTTGACGAGCTTGGTCATCTCGAACATCGAGACCTTGCCCTTGCCGCCGAACACCGGCTTGAGCTTGTCGTCGGCGTTGATCATGCGACGCTCTTTCGCGTCCTGGAGGTTGTTGCGCTTGATGTACCCCCAGAGCTTCTTCGTGATCTCGGTACGGGGCATCGGGTTGTTGCCGACGACCGCGCCGAGCGCCGCATCCGGCTGCATCGGCTTCATGAACGCCGCGTTCGGCGTCCGCTTCGCACCGCCCTTCTTCGCCGCTTTCTTGGTCGACTTCTTCGCGGCCTTCGCGGCTTTCTTGGCGCCGCCCTTCTTCGCGCCGCCTTTCTTGGCGGCTTTCTTTCCACCCTTCTTTGCAGCCATTCTCTCTCCCGGTAGATGGAATGGTTGGGGTTTGTCGCTCTGAAGTTCGCCGATTTTCACTATGAAAACCGCGAGCTTCGAGGGCGAAAAGTATAATCATCGGCCCACAACGCAATAGGGAAATTGCATTTTTCCCCTATGAAGAACGACACTTTCCCCTATGAAAACGGCCCGCGTTCACTCGGAACGGGGCCGTTTTCCACTCTGAGCGACGTCCACTTTCACTCGCCGACGCAATGATTTCCCCTATGAAAATCGCGTGTCCGTCGCGCCTGCATGCTTCGTTTGGCGCGCACGATCCCGCGTCCTTCGGCACGGATCACACTGGGAAAACGGAGTACACGGCAGGTTTCGTGTCGCCACTTTTTCCGTATGCTCCGTCGATCCCGTGTGCTCCGTGCCCACACGATTGCGCACCGCGGTCCCTACTGGAATTGCGCACTCAACCAATCCGCGATCGCGCCCAACACCTCTCTGCGCACGTGTAGCGACGGCAGCGATGGATACCGCAGCGCCCCGCTCGCATCCATCGGCGCGCCATTGGGATCGGCGAGAAAGAGGTGATCCGTCTCGGGGAACATTCGCACCGTCACGTGCGTATTGCCGCCCGCTCGAAATGCCGCCGCGAGCTTCGCCGCCTCGCTCGGCGGCACCTGACGATCCGTCTCTCCCTGCAGAATGAGCACGGGCGTCTTCACGCGCCGCGCCGTCGTGCTGGGATCGTGCGCGAGGAAGAACTGCTCCCAACCGGGCTTCGCCGCGATGCTGTCGAGCGCGCGCCGCTCGAGCGCGAAGATCGAGTCGCGCGCGGCGCCCGTGAGATGGCGCAGACTGTCGACCGCATACGTGAACTGATCCATCACGATCTCGCGCCCGGTCGACGCCGGCCCCGCCATGAGCACGATCGCGCGAATCGTCGGGTCCGTCGCGGCAATCATCGGAGCGATCTCGCCGCCTTCGCTGTGTCCGACGAGCGCGATCCGCGAGCCGTCGATCTCGGGACGCTTGCGTAGATACGCGACACCGGCGCGAATGTCGTTCGCGAAATCGGCGCTCGTCGCCGTCAGCGGACCGACGTCAGATCCGTTCATGCCGCGGTCGTCGAGCCGCAACACCGCGATGCCACGCCGCCCGAGCGTGTCGGCGAGATCGCGGAACGGACGATAGCCCGGAATCGCCGGCGATTCTTCGTCGCGATCCTCCGGCCCCGAGCCGGTGATCGTCACCACGGCCGGCGCACGGCCCGTCGCGCGTGCTTTGGGGAGCGTGAGCGTGCCCGAGAGACGAAGTCCCTGCGGCGTGTGCACCACCACTTCTTCCGCGGTGTACGGCGCGTCCGGCGGTGCATTGTATCGGTCGGGCGCGACGATCTTCGCATTGTCGTCGCGCACGATGCGGAGATGCTGCGCGGGGACCGCGCCCTCGATCAAGCGTCCGTCACGCGAGAGCCGCAGTTGCATCGTGACGCCGGCGTACGAGAGCGTCACCGAATCGGGTGGCGCGAACGTCGCGCCGAGGGGAATCGTGCGGCCGCCGTTCGTCGCGAAGAGCAGCATCGTCGATTTCGGCGTTCCGTCCGACAGATCGCGCGCGCGAATCGCCATCTGCTCGATGAACACCGCCGACGGATTGAGCGTGAGCATCACGCCGTTCACCGCGGGAACGCGAACGGCGCCGTGGCCGGCGTCGACGATCACCGTGTCGCCAGCGAGCGTGAAGCTCGCCGGCCCGCCGATCGTGTCGCTCGACGACGCGAACACGCGCGTCTCGAGCCGCGCGATTACCCCGCGCGCGCCGAGCGTCGCATGGTAGTGGACGCGCGAGCCGCGCATGCGATCGACGAACTCCCCGTCGAGCGTCGTCGGCGTGCGCGTCGCCTGCTCGGCGAAGATCGTGTCGGCATTCGAGATCAGGTAATAGCCTTCGTGCATGGGCTGCTGCTGTGCTCGCGCGAGCGTGGGCAGCAGCAGGGCCGCGATGGCCAGATGGGCGTAGCTCATCTCTTGGTTTCCTCTCTCCAGGCGAAATACGAGTACACGACGGCGGCGAGCGACGAGCCCGCTCCGAACACGACGATCGCGGGCAGCGCGACCAGCGGCGGCAGAAATGCGGCGATCACGATCAGGACGCCCGCCGCCACGAACAGGCGGCCGCCGACGCGATGCGTGCGCTCCCAGACGCGATCGTTGCTCAGCGTCCACGGTGTCCGGATGCCGAACCACCAGTTGGGCCTCGCGCGCGGCATCACGTTGCCGATGACGACGAGCATGAGGCCGATCGCCGCCGGAATCACGCGTTCGATCGCAACGTGCGCGCCGAGCGCCGCGGCGATGCTCGACCCGTGCGCGAGCAAGACGATCGTGAGCGCGGCGTTCACGACGAGGTCGTAGGTCCCTTCCATTTTCGCGTAGTTCGCGCGCCGCGGATCGATCCTCGGCAGCCCGCGCAGGAAGGCCCACATCACGAGCAGCAGCGCGGGAAAGAGCACGGTCGCGAACAGCCGCGAGCCATATCCGTTTGGCTGCCCGTGGATGTTCCAGTGGATCGGGACGCGATCGGGCAGCCGCGGGTAGGCGTACACGGACACGATGATGGAGAGCACGACCAGCAGCGCCGGATACCACTTACGCATTTCGTTTTCCTCCGGGTTTGCGGTTGGGCTTCACCCATTCGAGAATCTGCTCGACGATGTCGTCGACCACGGTGGTGTTGAGCTCGTAGACGATCTGCTGCCCGTTCCGCTCGGAGAGGATGAGCTCCGCCTCGCGCAGCACGGCGAGATGGCGCGAGATCGTCGCCCACGACGTGGGGAATCGTTGCGCGATCTCCCCGGACGTGCGGGGGCCGTCGCGCAGCAGGCGCAGGATCTCGCGCCGGGTGGGATCGGCGAGCGCTTTGAAGGCAGATTGCATACTTAGCTAAGTACGTAAATATGGGGCGCGGAGTTTCAGGAGGGAGAGGTTCGAGCACCTCTCGCGGCGTTAGACCCGCGCGAACGTCGCCAGCAGCGCCATCATCTGCACGTCGTACGGATCGGGTGTCGGATCGTCTTCGCCCACGTCGGCCGCGAGCTGCGGCGTCTCGAGAATGAGCGGAATCCCCTGCGAGCGCCGATCGGCGAACAACCGCCGGAACGGCTCCGCGCCAATCTGCCCATCGCCGATCAGCACGTGGCGGTCCTTGTTCGACGCCAACGCGCCTTCGCTGTCGTTCAAGTGCACGAAGCCCGGCGCCTCGCCCGTCTCCTCCTCGAACTCGTCCAGCACGCGCGCCACCGCATCGTCGCCCGCGCGCAGATCGTATCCCGACGCGTACAGGTGGCAGGTGTCGAGCCCGTAGCCGGTGCGATGCCGCAGCGCTTTCGGCACGTGCAGCAGAATCGATCCCACTTCCGCCGCCGTTTTCGCGAACGTGCGCCCCGCGCCCGCCGTGTTCTCCACGAGCACGCGCGTGTGCCCGTCCGGCACGCTCTCGAGCGCGTGCACGATCGCCATCGCCACACGCTCCGCCGCCGCTTCGCGATTGTCGTCGGTCGCGGCGCCGGGATGAAAGCAGATCGCGCCGATCCCGAGCGCAGTCGAGCGCTCCAGCTCTTTCGCGAGGCCGGCGCGTGCGCGCGACGACTTCTCTTCATCGGGCGTCGCGGTGTTCAGCACGTAGGCCGCGTGCGCCACCACGTGCTTGGGATCGATCTCCGTTTCCGCGAGCGCGGCCTTGAACCGCTCCACGCGCTCCGGTTTGATCGACGACTTGTCGCCGTAGAACTTCGGGATCGTGGTGAAGATCTGCAGCGCCCGCATCCCGGCCGCGCCCGCTCGACGAGCGGCCATGTGGATGCCGCCGTTGTCGATCGTGTGCGCGCCGAAGTAGTGGGTCACGTCCCGGTTTCCTTCCAGAGGTTGAGCATTCGCGAGCCGCCAACGTAATCAACACTCTCCGGATTCTTCAGTCGTCGCAAGCGGCGCACGACTTCCGCGATCCGGAGCGCCTGCTCGTGGATGACGTCGAGCAGCTCGTTGCGCTCGCCTTTCTCCTCGAGCTCCATGATCATGAGCTCCGCGTTCCCGAGGAGCGCGGAGAGCGGATTGTTGATCTCGTGCTGCAGAGCGAGGGTCGCTTCGCCGATGCCCGCGAGCCATCTCGCCTTCGAGAGCTCCGCCTCCGCGTTCCGGCGCGCCGCGTCCTGCGCGATGCGCCGCCGCGCGACGATCAGTCGCGCGCGCAGATCCTCGGGCGTCGTCGGCTTGGCGATGAACTCGTCGGCGCCCGCGTCGAGCACGCGCTCGAGCGACTCGGGCTGATCGCGCGTCGTGAGAAACAGGACGAACGCTTCACGCTTGTCGTCGCGCTCGCGAATCCGCCGGCACACATCGAGTCCGTCGATCTCCGGCATCTCCGCGTCCAGAATGACGAGATCCGGATGCGCGGATTGAAACTTCTCCCATGCCTCGCGCCCGTTCGCCGCGACCTCGCAGTGATGGCCGAGCTCCGCCAGCACGGCGACGACCAGCAGGCGCGCGATCGGATCATCGTCCGCGACGAGCGCCTTGAGCGGCGCCGGCCGCGCATCGGCGAGCGTCATGGCAGGCGGCCAATCCGCACCACGCGCGCGCCGCTCGTATCACTCGATGCCGGCGTTCGCCACGACACCGCGATCGCATCGCCCGCGAGCGCCACGGCGGGATCGACGCCCGAATCATCGTCGCGTGTCGCGGTCGTGTGCGCCTCGAAGATGTGCCCCTGCGTGTTCGAGAGCGCGAGCTCGATGCGCGGCCGCGTGCCGTTCGGCTCCTCATACGCCAACGCGACACGATCACCTTCGGCCGCGAGCGCGGTCGTGACGAGGTGATCCCCGTAGATCACGGCGACGGGTGAGTGCAACATGTTGCCCATGAAGTGCGCGAACCAAACCGCGGTGCCGTCCGAAGCGGACATGGAATACGCGACGTACACGTCGTCTCCCACCGCCGTGACCGACGGCGGCGGGCGATCGCATCCGCGCGTGCTGACGTCCGAAGTATCGACCGGAGCGGATTTTCCCCAAGTCGCCCCTCCGTCGCGCGACGCGGCGGTGTAAATCACCGCGCTCGAGTCGCGCCGCATGCTCCACCACGCCACGAAGAGCTCGGAGATGCCGCGTGCCGAGCGGATCGACGAGGCGCAGAGCCCTGGCGCGTTCGGAACGGACGGCAGCGCGATCGAATCGGCGACGAATCGCGCATGCCCGGCACTGTCGACGACGAGCCGGCGTGCACCGGAGGCCTGCCCGATCGGTACGGGATCGGACCAGTCCACCGGCGGTTTGTCGCACGCGCCGAGCAGGACGAGCCCGAGCACAAACGGAAGAGAACGCATCGTCGGAGATTAGCCGAACCGGCGGCGCGCTCAAAGCACGCGTGTTCCGGTGCGCGCGGGGGAGTCCTTAACTTCCGTTGAGCATTGCACCACGTCACTCGAGGAACCCCATGGCTGCCCCTGTCACCACCGCCACCACCGCCAAATCGAGCGCGCGTACCGTCCCCGCACCGGAGCGCGGCGCCGCAACTTCTGAACAGGCCGAGCGCACCATCGCTCCGCGCTCGGCGCCGCTCGCCGGCTTCAGCGGAACGCGCCGCGTCCCGCCACCCGTCAACGAGCCGGTCAAGAGCTACGCGCCGGGATCGCCGGAGCGCGAGGCGCTCAAGGCACGCCTGAAGGAGATGTCGAACGAGCGCGCCGACATTCCGATCATCATCGGCGGCAAGGACATTCGGACCGGCGCGATCGCGCACGCCGTGATGCCGCACGATCACAAGCACGTGCTCGCCGACTGGCACAAGGCGAGCACCGCGCACGTGCTCCAGGCGGTGGATGCGGCGCGCGCGGCGCGCGCCGAGTGGAGCAACTGGGCATGGGAGGATCGCGCGGCGGTGTTCCTCAAGGCCGCGGAGCTGCTCGCGACGACGTGGCGCGCCACGCTCAACGCCGCCACGATGCTCGGCCAGTCGAAGACCGTGTTTCAGGCGGAGATCGACGCCGCGTGCGAGCTGATCGACTTCTGGCGGTTCAACCCGGCGTACGCGCAACAGCTCTACGACGAGCAGCCGCTTTCGAACAACACGATGTGGAACCAGCTCGACTATCGAGCGCTCGAGGGGTTCGTCTACGCGGTGACGCCGTTCAACTTCACGTCGATCGGCGGCAATCTGCCGACCGCGCCCGCGCTGATGGGCAACGCGGTGATCTGGAAACCGGCGTCGACGGCGATGCTGTCCGCATACTACATCGTGCGGCTGCTCGAGGCGGCGGGCCTTCCTCCCGGCGTGATCAACCTCGTGCCGGGCGATCCGTCTGAGATCTCGAACGTGCTCTTGTCGCACCGCGAGCTCGCGGGCGTGCACTTCACCGGAAGCACGGGCGTCTTCAACAGCATGTGGAAGACGATCGGCGCGAATATGTCGCAGTATGCTACTTATCCGCGCATCGTGGGCGAGACCGGCGGCAAGGACTTCATTCTCGCGCACCCGTCGGCCGATCGCCAAGCGCTCGCGGTCGCGATCGCGCGCGGCGGCTTCGAGTACCAGGGGCAGAAGTGCTCGGCGGCGAGCCGCGTGTACATCCCGCGCTCCATCTGGCCCGACGTCCGCGACCGCATCGTCGGCATGATGGACGACATGCGCATGGGCGATCCGACGGACTTCCGCAACTTCCTGAGCGCGGTGATCGACGAGAAAGCGTTCAAGAAGATCAGCGGCTACGTCGAGGACGCGCGGAAGAACGCGACGGTCGTTTCCGGCGGCGTCGCGAAGGGCGACGAGGGCTACTACATCCGCCCGACGCTCGTCGAGTCGCGCGAGCCCGGCTACCGGCTCCTGTGCGAGGAGATCTTCGGACCCGTCGTGACCGCATATGTCTACGACGACTCGAAGTGGAACGAGACGCTCGAGATCATCGATACCACGTCGCCGTACGCACTCACGGGCGCGGTCTTCGCGAATGACCGCGCGGCGGTGCGCGAGGCGGCAATGGCGCTGCGCAACGCGGCCGGCAACTTCTACGTGAATGACAAGCCGACGGGCGCCGTGGTGGGGCAGCAGCCGTTCGGCGGCGCGCGCGGCTCGGGGACGAACGACAAGGCGGGCTCGAAGCTCAATCTCGTGCGCTGGACCAGCGCGCGCGCCGTGAAGGAGACGTTCTCGCCGCCGCTGGACTACACGTATCCGTTCATGGCGGAGGAGTAAGGCTCCGCCGCGCGCTCGTCACACGCCCGCGACACGAAAGCCGCTCGCGCGTGCGGCGAGCGCGAGACCGCGGTCGTGTGTGGCGATGAGCAGATCGCCGTTCGCCTCGCGCCACAAATCCGCGCTCGCGAGGTGAATGGCGTCGACGGTGCCGAGCGGCACCGGCATCGGCTGGGAAGCGCGATGCAGCACCGCGGGGCTCACGTCGACGATCCGCAGGCTTTCGAGAACTCGAAATACCGCCTCGCGCCGGATGACGCCGTCATCCGGCGCCAGATCGCCGCTGATCTGCAGCCGGTCGAGGGTGCGCAGGCACTCCACCTCGAGCAATCCGCTGGACACGCCGAACGTGATGCGGCGCCACTCGGCGAGCTGATTGGGCTGGCCGAGCACGAGCCGCAGCGCGACCGACGAATCGATGTACGCCTTCATCGCGTGCGCCGGTCCTCGAGCAGGAGCTCGACCGCATCCACGCGCAGCTTGGCCGGCGGCGGGAGCGGAATGTCGCCGAGCGAACCGTACGCGTGCGTGGGCTCGCGAACGACGAGCCGGTCGGACGTCGCGGCATACGGCACGACGCGCGCGATCGGCGTGTCGCGATCCGCGATCGTGACTTCCTGGCCCTTCTTCACGGCGCGCAGGTACTCGCTCATCCGCGCCTTGAACTCGGCAACTCCAATCGGACGTTTCTTCGACATGGTCACATGATAGTCATCCATGGTCATTTCGGCAACTCGGGCGTGGCGCCGTCGATAACGTAGAGCCTCGGAGCGCGGTATCTTCGGCGCACCATGCTCATTCTCTCTCAATCGGACGTCGAGCGCCTGCTGCCGATGAACGTGTGCATCGTGCTCATGGAGCGCGCGCTCACATCGCTGGCGCAGGGCGAGACGATCCTTCCGCTGCGCACGGTCGTGCGGCTTTCGGACGGCCACAACGCGTTCGCTGTGATGCCGGCCGTCATCACTTCGCCGATGACCATCGGAGCGAAGGTGATCACGGTCTTTCCCGGCAATCGCGGGACGGCGCTCGATTCGCACCAGGGCGCCGTGCTGCTGTTCGACCCCGCGAACGGCCAGCTCGCCGCGGTGATCAACGCCACCGCGATCACGACGACGCGCACCGCCGCCGTGTCGGCGCTCGCCACGCGGGTGCTCGCGCGCGCCGACGCGACGCGGCTCGTGATCATCGGCGCGGGCGTGCAGGCGCACGCACATCTCGACGCGATCCGCCAGGTGAGGACGATCACGTCGCTGCGCGTGGTGAGCAGGAACGCGGAGAACGCGGCCAAGCTCGCCGAACGGGCGCGGGCGCACTATGGGATCGCCGACGCCGCGGCCAGCACGACGGCGGCGGACGCGGTGCGCGAGGCCGACATCGTGTGCACCACCACTTCCTCGACGACGCCCGTGTTGCACGGCGACTGGCTCGCGCCCGGGACGCACGTCAATGCGATCGGTGCGTGTACCCCGAACGCGCGCGAGCTCGATTCCGCGGCGGTAGTGCGATCGCGGTTGTACGTCGATCGCCGCGAATCGGCGCTCGCGGAGCCGGGCGACATCGTGACGCCGCTGCACGACGGCGAGATCGGACCAGAACACGTCGTCGCGGAGTTGGGCGAGCTGTTGATCGGACGCGGCGAGGGCCGGCGCAACGCGCAGGACATCACACTTTTCAAATCGCTTGGACTCGCGATCGAAGATCTCGCCGCCGCATGGTTCGTGATGACGGAAGGCGCGGCCATTCACGCGGGCACATCGATCGATTTTGGCGGCGTGCGGCATGTCACTGCTTGAGCCGCTGACGATCGACGACGTGCGCGCGGCGCGCGAGCGCATCGCGGAGACGATCACGCGGACGCCGCTCCTCCGGCTGCACGTGGACGCCCCGATGGAGATCTATCTCAAGCTCGAGAATCTCCAGCCGATCGGCTCGTTCAAGCTGCGCGGCGCCACGAACGCGATGCGCACGCTCTCCGCCCCGTCGCTGGCACGCGGCGTCTACACGGCGAGCGCCGGCAACATGGCGCAGGGCGTCGCGTGGGGTGCGCGCGCGCTCGGCGTGCCCTGCACCGTCGTGATGCCCGACTCGGCGCCACGCACCAAGGTCGAGGCCACCGAGCGGCTCGGCGCGCGAGTCGTGTCGCTCAGCTACGAGGATTGGTGGCAGACGCTCGCGGACCACGGGCGCCCGGGAATCGACGGCACGTTCATCCATCCGGTCGCCGACCGCGCGGTGATCGCCGGCAACGGCACGATCGGTTTAGAGATCGTTGAAGACCTGCCGGACGTGGACGCGGTGCTCGTGCCGGTGGGAGGCGGCGGGTTGATCTGCGGCATCGCCACGGCGGTGCGCGCGCTCACGCCTCGCGCCCGCATCATCGGCTGCGAGGTGTCGACGTCGACGCCGCTCACGGCCGCGTTCGACGCCAACGCGCCGGTCTCGGTGGAGCGCACGCCGAGCTTCGTCGACGGGATCGGCGGGCGCGGCGTGCTTCCGGCCATGTGGCCGCTCCTACGCGCGCTCGTTCACGACACGCGGGTCGCGCCGCTCGCCGACGTGATCGCGGCGGTACGGCTCCTTGCCGAGCGCGCGCGCGTGGTCGCCGAGGGCGCGGGTGCGACGCCGGTTGCGGCGGCGCTCGGCGCGGCGCCGGCGTGGCGCAGAGTGATCTGCGTCGTTTCGGGCGGCAACATCGACTCGAGCGTGCTCGCGCGCATTCTCAATGGAGAGACGGTGTAATTCGTCGTGCATGGATCGCGACATATGTTCAGCCCGGGACTGGCACCCAACCTGCCTCTAGGGGCTGTGCGCGGCGACGCGCGATCGCCCGGCAACACCTGGGGGCATTCGGCGATCCGATGTGGCGGGGCTTTGATGCGAACAGTGACGGACGAGCACGGAACCGAATGGACGGTCTTCGAAGTGAGGCGGCAGGGCTCGAGCTCGCGGTGGTCCTATTTGCCGGCGGGGTTCGAGTCCGGCTGGCTCTGCTTCGAGTCGAGGCTGGGAAAGAAGCGCCTCACGCCCGTGCCCGGCGGCTGGCGGCGCGCGCCGGATGACGATGTCATCCAGATGCTCAGGCGCGCCACGCCGGTAAATCGCACGGCGTTGGGCGGCGAGGATCGCGCCAACGCCGACTGAGCCGCGCCGCTACGGCTTAGGCGCCGGCTTCCCCTTTCCGATCGAGCGGTAGTACTCCTCCACGTTCTGGCGGTACTCCGGCGGCACGTCGCCCGAGCGCTCGAGGAGCAGCTTGGTGTTGTCGTCCTCGCCCAAGCGCTTGCGCAATCCAAATTCGAATTCTTTTAATCCGTCGACCACTTGAGCCCGCAGCTGCGTGCTCGAGTTTTCGAGCGCCGCGGGATCGGTGAGCTGGCGAAGCCCCGCAATGGCGCGATCGAGCTCGGCAGTCGGAAGGCCCTGACGCTGGAGATCGCGCCGAAGCGCCTCGGCGTCGGAAAGGCGCTGCTGTGCTTCGCGACTGAACTGCGCGGCATCACCGGGCGTGAGCCGCGCACCGTTGGGCGTGCTCCGGCCGCCCGGAGCTCCGCTGGCATTCGGCGCGCCGCCGTTTCCGAGCTGGCCGCCCTGGCGCTGGCCTTCGCCGCGGCCTGCGCCGTTGCCTTGCTGCTGACCGCCTTGCGCTTGGCCTTGTTGGCCTTGTTGGCCTTGTTGGCCTTGTTGCGGTTGCTGCGTCCGTACTCCTTGCTGCCCGGAGCGGCCTTGCTGATTCTGTGATGCACGCTGGCCGCGTTGGCCATCGCGCGAGCCGGCCGTATCGTTGCGCTCGCCGGATTGCGCATCACGTAACCCACGGCTCGTGCCCTGTCGGCTCGCGCTGTCAGCGCGCTGCTCGGCTTCGCGCAGACGCTCGTTCATCGACTCGACGCCCTGAACGAGGTCGCGCGCGCGATCGGCGGCCTGCGCGCTCTGCTGGCGACCGTTGGCGCTTTGTGCGGCGCCTTGGGCTTGCTGAAGCTGTTGGCCGAGGTTGGCGATGTCCGAGCTGATGCTCTGCTCCGCCTGATTCATCCACTCGGGCGGCGCCGTGCGAGTCTGCTGCTGCGTGTAGCGCAGCTTCTCCTCGAGCTTGCGGCCGCGCAGCGAGTCCGCGGCGCTCGCGAGCGCGCGGGCAACGTCGCGCTGATCGCGCTGGCCGGTGGCAGCCATGCGGTCGAGCGCCGACTTCAAACTCTTCACCTCGTCGGCCATCGCGCCCTTCTGCTGCGCGATCGACTCCTGGACCTGCTGCTGTTGTTGCGCGGCGCTCCCGCCGCCCTGCGCAAGCTTGGAGACGTCGGACTGCACCTGCTTCTCCTGATCGGCAAGCTGCTGCGCGGTGCGCATCGCGTCGTTCAGATCGCGCTCGCCGCGTCCCGACTTCTGTTGATCGAGCAGCCGCCGCGCTTGCTCGAGATTATCGAGCGCCTGCGCTGACTCGGCACCGCGCTGGCCGTTCGCCGCCGCGCGCCGCATTGCGCTGGCTGCGTCCTGGAGCCGCCGCGCCGCATCCGCCATGGCTTGCGACTGCTGCTCGCGCGCGAGGCGCTCGAGCTGGCGCGCCTGCTCCTCCGTCTGTTGCGCGAGATCGCGCTGGCTCTGTCCACCCGACGCACCGCCGCCGCCGCGCTGGCCGAGGCTGTCGGCCTTGCGCTGCAACCGCTCGTTCTCCTGCTGCTGGCGTGCGGCGAGCTGCCGGAGCTTCTCGAGGGTTTCATCAACCTGGTTGTCCGATTGCTGCTGTTGCTGCTGCTGCTGTGCGTGCTGCACGGTTTCATACTGATTGCGCAGCTTGTCGCGCTGGAGCTCGAAGATGTCGGCGAGGTCCTGCGCGTTCGTGCGATTGCCGCCTCCGCCACCGCCGCCGCCCTGATTGCCCATGGAAACCTGAATGTCGCGGAACACGGCGTCGGCGCGCTGAAGCTGCTGGAGCGCGCGCTGCTCGGGTTGCATCGCGGCCTTCGGCGCCTTGGACGACAGCTCCTGGACCGCCGAATCCATTTCGCTGCCAGCCTTGTCGAGAATGTCGGAGATCTTCTTCCAATTGCTGTCAGAGCCGGCGATGCCGCGTTGATTGAGCCGCGCCACGAGCTGCCCGACCTGATTCTTCAGACGCTGCTGTGAGAGCTGAATCGTAGACACGTTCTCGCCGAGGGCTTTGGCGTCCGTCTGTGCGCTGTCGCGCACGGTCTTGAACGTGGCGGCGATGATCTCGCGCTGCTGCTGCGAGAGTTGGCCGGCATCGTTTTGCTGTCCGCCACCGCCGCCACCGCCTCCGCCGCCCTGTTGCTGGCGGTAATCCTGCTCGTAAGGGCGGACGTTGAGGAAATAGATATCCGTCGTTGCCGTTTGCGCGCCGCTCACGGCGTCGTTGTCCGTCGCACGCGCGTAATACGACACGACGTCGCCGGGCTGGAGCTTCATGTCTTCCAGCATCAGCGTGTGGCCGGCGGAGAGATCGCGAAGCGCGCGCGCGCCGTCGTGGAGCGAGACGATGTGCTCGGGGCCGCCGTTCACGGAATACACGAGATCGAGCTTCGCGACGCCGTAGTCATCCTGCGCTCGCGCTTCGGTGTACACCTCGTCCACCGAGAGTACGCGCTCGTCGCGGCCAGGCTTGGTGAACTGCACCGTCGGGGGCCGGTCGGGGATGACGTCGATCAAATAGCTCAGCGAGCCGGCGACCATCGTTCCATCGGCCGCGCGCAGCTCGACTTTATAGAATCCTGGTTTCTCGACGCGAAGCATCGCCATGAGACGGCCGTCGGGCAGCGGGACGAGCTTGAGCGTGTCGCCGCCGTCTACCACGATGCGCCCGGCGGCGGCAGGCACCGTCGACGTGAGGCGGATGCGCACCATCGTGCCCGCGAGCGCGGCGATGTCGCCCGTGCTATCCACATCGGTCGGCGGCAGCTCGGTGTACGCGGGCGGCCGGTATTGCAGATCGATCCGCTTCACGTACGGCAGATTGGCGACGTCGATCGTGAACGCGTCCGAGCGCACACCCGATGCTTCGACCGCGTACTGCGTCTTCCCGCCGATGTCGAACAGCCGGTAGGCGTATCGTCCGGTGCTGTCGGCGAGCATCGGGACACGCGTCCAATTCACGGAATCGGCGGAGCGCACGAGCAGCTCCACGCGTTCGGCGGCGAATCCGTTCAGCCGGGCCTCGATCAGCTCGTCGCCGCCCTTGGCGATGGTGGCGTTGCCCGGCGTGACCGCGATGCTGAACATCGCTGCCGGATTCACGGCTCGCCACGGCGTGGCGACGAGGGCCGCGCCGTGTCGCACGACCGACGGCCCGAACACCGTCAGGATCGTCACGATCGCGGCGACCGCGGCAAAGATGCCGGCGTTCGTGCGCAGCTCGCCCGCATCGACGGTCCGGCCGTCATCGACGGAGTGCACGCGCTCGAGCGCGCCGCGCGTGAGTCGCTCGATGAGCGCGGGCGAGCGCATCGCGCCCATGGCCGCCGCCGAATCGGCTCGCATCTCGACCGCGGTGACGACCGCGGCCTTTAGAGAACGCTCATGCTCCTCGAGATACAGCGCGACCTGCTCGTCGCGCAGCGTGGGGAGGAGGGGGAGGACGATGCACCAGATCGCGGTCCCCGCGATCGCGGCCAGCACGACGATGCGCGCGACGAGCACCACGGCGCCGTCGAACTTGAAGAGCTGCATCGCGTACGCCGCGGCAACGAGCACGATCCACGCGACCGCGATCGTGACGGCCGCCCCGCGCAGCAGCTTCTTCGCGCGATAGCGCGCGCGTACGCCGCGGACGACGCCGAGGAGCTGCGTCTGCTCGGGGCCAAAGCCATGAGCGCTTTCCATCGTTTTTCTCCCCCAAACGCCTGTCGTTCAGCTCGTCGCGCGCGACAGCCGGTTCGAGACGGTCGTCTCGGCGGCCAGCAACAACAATGCGACGAGCAGCAAATACCACCAAACCCGCTGGCGCCGCTCCTGGTCCTGCGGCGTCGATGTCTCGAGATCAGATGATGCCGCCGACTGCGCGCCCGACCCGGTGACCGCGGCGACGAGATCCTGCGGCGTGAAGTGCGTGAGGTCGCTCTCGGAGGCGTCGAGATTCACGGCCATGGGACGTCCACCGCCGACCGGCGTGTCGCGGCCACGAAGCTCGTAGAAGCCTTGCTCCGCGAGCGGGACGAGATGTCCCACTCCGGTCGCCGTCGCTCGAATCTTCGCGCCAGACGGCGTCTGGACCACGAACTCGCTCGCGCTATCCGCGGCACCGCGCGTGAAAGCTGCGGTCAGCTCCTCGTGCCGCGAGAGATCGAGCACCTCTCCGGCGGTGTACCACGGCCGCGGATCCGCGTATCGGCCGGCGTGCTGCGCGAGCTGATGCACGAAGGGCAAGAAGACCGGCTGCAACGGAAGGCTCGTCCAGTAGGCGTCCATCGTCGAGGCCCACTCGAGGATTTTGCCGCGGCCGACGGTGCGTTCCACGAGCGCCGGGGCGCCATCGTCGAACCGGGCGAGCACGCTCGCACCGGCGGACGGTGAGAGCGCGCGATAGCGGAAGAAGCGCGCGGTGGAGAAATCGCCGCTCCGCGGCGCATTGAAGATCTCGAATATCGGGTGCGCGTAGTCGATCGACGACAGTGTGCCGCCCGCGTCCGCGGTGCGATCGATCGTCGCGCCGGCGCTCGCCGGCATCACCGTCCGCCAATCGGCCGGGAGGGCATTCGCGCCGTTGGCTCCGGCGATGACGAGCAAGCCGCTCCCGGATTGCACGAGGTTCCGAAGCTGTGCGCCAACCGGGCCGCCCGGCGGCGCGACCTCGTCGAGGATCACGAGCGCGCGGCCGTCGATGTCGCGCGGCGTGAGCGCCGAGGCGGACTTCACGTCGACGCGGAACGACGGCCGGTCCCCGATCGCGAGCGCGCGGCTGAGAAAGAGCGACTGATTGTCGCGCGCGCCCGACGGCTCGACGAGGAGCACGGGAACGGCGTCGTCGGGCGCGAGCGTGAAGTCGAAGATGTCGTCCTCGGGGAGCGAGTCCGGCGTGAGCCGCACGCTGCCGCGCGTCGCGCCGTTCGGCACGGCGATGGAGGCGAACGCGATCTGTTTGGCGCCGTGCGCCGGAATCGACGCCGATTGCGTCTGCACCGTGCGGCCGCCGACGGCGAGACTCACGCTCACCGGCTTGTCGGGGGCGCCAGTGTTCGTCACGCGCGCGGCGACGATCACGTGGTCGCGCGGTCCGGCGCTGTCTCGGTCAGTCGTGACTCGAGACACGGCGAGGTCTGGCGACGCGGCGGCGGCGACGTCGATCGGCGTGATCGCGGTGCCGCGCGGGAACCCCACTTCATCGTGCGTCGTCCAGCCGGTCTTTTGAAAATCAGAAACGAGCACCACCTCGCGCCGCGGGAGCTTGGACGAGGCGATGATCTGCGACGCGAGCTTGAGCGCGGCGCCGTATCGCGTGCCTTCGCTCGTCAACTTCGCCGCATCGATCGCCGCGGCGACGGCGGCGGGTGCCGCGTTGGGCGGCGTGGCGACTGCGGCATCGTTCGCGAACAGCACGAGCGTGGCGCGATCGTCCGGCGCCAGCGTGCCCACCGCCTTCTTCGCCGCGGCGCGGGCGCTCGTCCACCGCGAGCCGTAGCCCATGCTCGCGGAATGGTCGAGCAGGATCACGACCTCGCGCGCGCCGCTCGTCGCGACGGCCGGCTGCGTGCGCTCGAAGAACGGACGCGCGAAGGCGGCGGCGAGCAGCGCGAACGCGAGGCAGCGCAGAATTAGTAGCAATAGGTGTCTAATTTTCTGCCGGCGGACCGATTTGTACGGAATCCGCTGGAGGAACATCAGCGACGGGAACTCCACCACGACGCGCTTCTCCCGGTGGATCAGGTGAATGATCACCGGAACCGCGATCGCGGCGAGGCCGAGGAGGAAGGCCGGAGCGAGGAAGCTCACCGAAACACCTATCGCACCCGATTGAAGCGTTGCCGCGCGGCGAGGTACGCGAACAACGCGCGATCGAGCGGCTTGGACGTATCGAACAGCGCGTAGTCCGCGCGCGCTTCGCCGACGCGCTTCGACAGATCCGTCGTGTGCTCGCGGACGAGCTCGCGATACTGCTTGCGCAAGTACTCGGGAATGACGGGCATCTTCTCGCCCGTTTCCATATCGATGAAGTTGCTCGAGTCGGCGAACGGAAAATCGAGCTCGCGGGGATCGAGCACGTGGAAGACGATCATGTCGTTGCCGCGTCCGCGCACGTAGCCGAGCGCGTCGACCACCTCGGCCGCGTCCTCGTAGAGGTCGGAGATGAGGAGCACGAGACTCCGCCGCCGCAGCGTCTCCGAGAGCTTCTGGAGCGGCGGCAGCAGGCGCGACTTCCCCGCCTGCACGCGGCCGTCGCGCGCGCGATGCTCGACGCGATCGAGGGCGTGGAGTATCTGCTGCAGGTGCTTGGCGGACGGCGGCACGTAATCGACGACGTCGTTGTCAATCGTCGCCAGCCCGACGCGATCGCGCTGGGTGCTCGAGAAGTACGCGAGACAGGCGGCCAGATAACAGGCGTACGAGAGTTTCGAGATGCGACCATCGTCCGCGGTCGCGCCGTAGCGCATCGAGGGCGAGACGTCGACGATGATCAGAAAATTCGTATTCGTCTCGGCCTCGAACTCCTTGACGAAATACTTATCGGTCCGCGCCCACAACCGCCAATCGATGCGCCGGATGTCGTCGCCCGGCATGTACGCCCGGTGCTCGGCGAAATCGGTCGATGCGCCGAGGTGCGGCGAGCGGTGCAAGCCGTTGATGAATCCTTCGACCACGGTCTTGGCGAGCAGCTCGAGATTCCCGATCCGCGCCAGAACGGACGGATCGAGGAACGAGGTCGAGGGCGTGAGCGCGGCCAGGCTCACCGCATCCCGCTCGCCGGAACGGGCACGACCTTCACGAGCTTCTCGATGATCTCGTCGGTCGTGATCCGCTCCGATTCGGCGTGAAAGTTCGTGAGCACGCGGTGCCGCAGCACGGGCTTTGCCAGCGCGCGAATGTCTTCGAAGCTCACGTTGTAGCGACCGTCCATCAGCGCGCGCGCCTTGCCGCCGAGGATGAGCTGCTGCGGCGCGCGCGTGCTCGCGCCGTACGAGACCCATTGCTTGATGAAGTCCGGCGCGTTCGGGCCGGGACGACTCATGCGCGCCATGCTCACCGCGTAGCGCGCGACCGGCTCGGCGATCGGCACGCGGCGCACGAGCTGTTGGAACGCGCTGATGTCCGCACCCGTGACCGCGTGCTGAAAGCGGTGCGACTGCACCGACGTCGTCCGGGTCGCGACCTGCACCTCCTGATCCTCGGGCAGGTAGTCCATGATGATGTTGAACATGAAGCGATCGAGCTGCGCTTCGGGGAGCGGATAGGTGCCCTCGAGCTCGATCGGGTTCTGCGTCGCGAAGACGTGAAACGGCTCGTCGAGCGTGTACGTCTTGCCCTGGACCGTGACGCGGTGCTCCTGCATCGCTTCGAGGAGCGCCGACTGCGTCTTGGGCGGCGTGCGATTGATCTCGTCGGCGAGGACGATGTTCGCGAAGATCGGCCCGGGTGTGAACACCATGCGGCGACGTCCCGTTTCGGGATCGTCCTGGATGATGTCGGTGCCGGTGATGTCGCTCGGCATCAGATCGGGCGTGAACTGAATGCGCGAGAACTTGAGGTCGAGCACCTGCGCGACGGTGTTGATGAGCAGCGTCTTGGCGAGGCCGGGCACGCCGACGATGAGACTGTTGCCGCCGGTGAAGAGCGACAGCAGCACCAGCTCGATCACCTGTTCCTGACCGACGATGAGCTTGCGCAGCTCGGCGATGATCTGGTCGTGTCCGGCCTTGAGTCGGTCCGCGAGAGCCAGATCGTCGCTGGAGTCGAGCGCGGGAGTCGAGATGGTGGTCGCCATGAGTGTCGGAGTCAGTGGGTCAACGCGTAGATGATGTAGTTGATGCCGAGCTTGTAGATCTGGTTCGCCTGATCGACCGGCACGAAGCCCGTGCCGGACCACTGCCACGACTCGCCGATGTCGTCGTCGACGTTGGCGATGACCATCATGCGCTTGGTGGGATCGTTGTTCTCGTACACGGTCCAGTAGGTCGGCGGCCGCGTGCCGTACGCCGACGTCGACGGCCAGGTGACGGCCGTTTTCATGTCGATGTCGAAGAACGAATGGAAGATCGGCTCGTTCCCGGTGAGCTGGACCCAGCGCGCGCCCGGAATGGCTTTGGCCATGAGCTCCTGGAGGTGCGACCAGTCGTTCTCACCGCGCCAGCCCTCGCGGAAGTCGTCGAAGATCATGAACCCGCCCTTGAGCAGGTAATTGCGAAAGCCGGCGAGCTCCTTGTCGTTGGGGAACCAGCCGCCCGGCTCCGACATGTAGCTCACCGGGTACTTGAAGAGGGCGGGGTCGTCGAGCGCGACGAGCGCGCTGCCGACGATCGGCCCTGCCTGCACGAACGGGTTCACGTTCGTGATGTCGCGAAGGATCTTCACCAAATTCTCATCAGCATCCACGTAATCGTGCGACCACCCCGGCCCCTCGCGCCCGGCGAAGTGCGCGTATCCGCGATACCGGATCCGCGCGAAGGTGAAGCGGCCGTCGTACACCGGATTGCCGTGGAAGTCCGGCGGCTGGTACATGTCGTCCGGGCCGCCGAAATACTGGTTGTAGTATCCGCCGCCGCGCCGCTGGGCGCCGGCCGGAGCCAGCGCCGATGCAACGAGGGCCAGCGCGAGCGCGCTGTGTCCGAGAGCTCTCACGGCTTTCCTCCTCCGGCCTGCTTCACGCGCGCGTCGTAGAGCGTGAGCAGGAGCGTTTGCGCTTTCTCGTAATTGGGTGCGGCCTCGAGCGCGCGAAGCACGCTCGTGCGCGCGTGCACGTCGTCACCCGCCTCGTGCTGCGCCTCGGCGAGCTGATAGAGCGCGTCGGCCTTGTCGACTGGCCCGAGCGCCACGATCGCCTCGCGCTCGCGCACGGCGCGCTGCTTCTGCCCCGCGGCGCGCGACAGCTCGGCGAGGCGCTGGTGCATCGCGATGTCGAACGGATTGATGAAGATGGCGCGGTCCATCGCGTTCGCCGCGGCGGCGGTGTCGCCGAGCTGCAGGCGCAGCTTCGCGAGCTCCATCAGTCCGTCGTAGTTCGTTTCGGTGAGCGACATCCATTTGTCGATGACGTCCGCTTCCTTGCGCGTGTCGGCTTTCTTCTTGTATGCCTTCGCGAGCAGCGCGTATGGACTGTCGTCGCCGCCGTATTCTGGGAACAGCGCACGGGCGCGCTCGAGCACCGGAATGGCGAGATCGGTCTGTTGGCGTGTCAGCAGCGCGGTGCCGACGAGGAGCTGCGTGCCGAAGTCGTTCGGCGCTTTCGCGGCGAGCGACTCGAGCTGCTCGGTCGCCATTTCCGCGGAAATGTGCGGCGGCTCGGCGGTGACGGACGGCAGCACCCCCGCGAATCGTGTACGGAGATAGTCGTCGAATTTCTTGTCGAACGACTCGAGACTGGTGTGCAGCACGCGCTGGAACACCTGATCCGTCATCAAGCCGTCCTTGTAGCCGCGCAGCATCGCGAGCAGCGCCGGCTCGCCGTAGTCGCGCGCGATCAGCTCGCAGACGAGCGAGGCCTCGTAATATGAGAACTGTACTTGCGCGGGATACGCCGGATGCATGAAGCCGTCGTTCATGCGGCTCACCGGCACCAGCTTGCCCGCCTTGAACGCCGCGAGGAAATCCGGCGTCACGTTGAATCCCCACCCGGGCGCGAGTCCGTGATGCTCCTCGTAGACCGACAATCCTTCAGAGAGCCAGCGCGGCACACGATTGTCGGTGAGTCCAAGCGTGAACGTGTGCGCGAGCTCGTGCCAGACGGTCGATCCCCAGTTGAAGGGTCCGGCATCCTTCGCGGCCGGCGAGTCGAACGCGAGGGTGGTCCCGAAGCTCACGCCGAGCGCTCCGAGCCCGGCGAGTCCCACCGTGCGTACGGAAAAGTCCGCGTGGCTGCGATAGACCTCGATCCGCACCGGGGGCGGCGGCAGGTAGTCGTACTTTTTGGAGAACGTCGCGTAGGCGCGCTCGGCCAGATCCTTCAGATAGATGGAGAGGACGGGGGCTTCATCCTTTTCGATCATGAACTGGAAATGCTCGCTCGGGATCAGGTCGTAGTTCTTGTAGGTGTCGAGCAAGTCGAGCGTGTTCTTGACCCACACGTTGTAGGGATCGCCCTTGAACGCGGTGTCGAGACTCGCTTTCCCGTCGTCGATTTTCCCGAGACGAAGCTGGTTCATGCCGAGCAGGCTCCACGCCCGCCAATCGCGGCCATCGAGCGACACGCTCTGTCTGGCGAAATCCGCCGCTTCCCTATACAGGCGCACTTGGCCCGCGAGCTCGGCGAGCGTCGCGTAGAACTCGGCGTCGCTGGGGTTGACGGAGAGCGCGCGCCGTTTGGCCGCGTCGAAGGCAGCCTGATCGTGTGAGAGAAATTTGATTGCCGCCGCGACGGCGAGTGCGCGGCGCGCCGTGGGATTCACCTTCAGCGCGCGATCGATGTCCCGCTCGGCACCGGCGTAATCCTCGAGCGAGAGGAGCATCTCGCCGTGGAGCGTGCGGGCCTCCACGTAATCAGGATTCACCTCGAGCGCGGCGCGCAGGAGCGAGTCGCCGCCCGCCTGCCCGTCCGCTTCGCGGCGCTCCGCGGCGCCGACGAGCGCGCGCGGATCGCGCGGATTGTTGTCGAGCACCTGCGTGAAGGTCTTCTCCGCGTCGTCGAAGTTGTACTTCTTCAGGAATAACTCGCCGAGCTTGTCCTTCGCGTCTTCATTCAGCGGATCGAGCTCGATCGCGCGGTCGAACGCCTTGAGCGCATCCTTGAACAGCTCGGGGTCCTTGTCGCCGAGATACTCGACTGCCGTTGCGACATCCACCAGCTCGGCGCTCGTCAGATTGTCGCCCGCCGATGCGTTATAGACGTCGATGAAGCGATCGAATTCTTTCATCGCCGAGTCGCGCTCGCCGCGATCGTAGCGCAATTCAGCCAGGTGCAGCGCGGCGGTGAGACTGTCGCTCGCGTGTTCGGCTCGCGCCCGCACGAACGCGCTCTCGGCGTCGGCGCGCTGTCCGCGAACGAGGAACACCTCGCCGAGCGTGTTCCACATCTCCTTCCCCTGCACGCCACTCGTCGCGCGGCGTGCGGTGCGTTCGGCATCGTCGTACTTGCCAGTCGTGAGATAGGCGCGCACGAGACCGCGCTGCGCATCGATCCAGGCGCTGTCGGACGGCGCGACCTTGGAGAGGATGACGATGGCGCTGTCGTATTGGCCGGTGTGAAGCGCCTCGCGGCCGTCGTCGATGGACTGGGCGGCGAGCGGGGCGACGGCCAGGAGTGTCATTCCGAGCGCAGTCGCGAACCGGCGCAGTCGAGGAATCCGGGCTCGTGGAAGAACGATGCCCAACGAGCCCGGATTTCTCGACTCGCTGCGCTCGCTCGGAATGACATGAACCGGACTCACTTCGCCCCTCGCTCGATCCCGCGGATCGTTTGCGCCTTGCGCGCGAGCTGAACGAGCACCGCCTCGAGCGCGTCGTCGTATGCGTCGGGCTGCATCGTCGGCTTCTTGGCGATCAGAGAGTCCACCCGATCCTCGAGCGCGTACTTCTCCTTGTAGAGCTGCGCGAGCTGCGGATCGTTGGCGCCGGCCTGCGAGACGAAGCGGTCGTCGAGAAAGAACCGGCGCGCGAGCACGCCTTCGCCGGTGCGGCCGTCGGGATCGGCGACGCCTTGTTTGTTGCCAACATCATCGAGCTGCGCGTGCTCCGTCTGCAGCTTGGAATCGTTGTCGTAGACGCGCTTCGTCTCGACGACCGCGTAGCGAAACGCCTCGAGGAGCGACACGCGGCCGTCCTTGTCGGTATCGGCGACGTCCTTCGTCATGGCGTCGACGAAGAAGCGGGCGAACTCCGATTCGTTGCGCTCGAGCGCGCTCTTGGTCGCGGTGATGATCACCCGATTGGGAGCGGCGAGCACCGGGAGCACGTCGCCGCTCGCGCTGGTCAGGTCGACGAACGCGACTTTCTGGGTGGGGAATTTGGCGAGCAGCTTGGCGAAATCGGCGGCCGAGAGATCGGGGCCCGGGAGGCTGATCTTGGAATCCTCGTGCTCGCCGCTCCCGTGGCCGACGAGCACGAGGACGATTTGGTCGCCGGCGCCGGCGCGGCGCGCCTCGCGATCGATCGCCGCCTCGACGCGCTCGCGCGTGGATTGCCCGCGGAAGTACGGCAGCGTCGACGCGCTGTCCTCGCCGAGCCAGGTGATTAATGAATCTGGTATACCAAAACGCTTATGCGCCGACTCCGCGAGGGCGCTCGAGAGGGTCGCGAACGACTGGCTGTACTTCGGCTCGCCGCCCAGGCCGCTCACGATCACGAGATGCGTCTGCGCGGCGAGCGGCGCCGCGCCGAGCGCGATGCTCGCGAGCGCGAATCGAACGGCGCGCGCCGCGCGGCGCGTCATGCGAGGCCCCGCGCCTTGCGATACGCCCATTCGCCGCTCACGAGCGCTATGAGGAGCAGCAGCATCGCCGGCATGTCCCAGAGCTCCATCTGGTTCACGACCGTGATGCCGTGCTTGCTCAGCGCGACGTCGTCGGCGAGATGCGACACGGTCGCCGGCGTGTAGAACTTGCCGCCCGTCTCGGTCGCGATGCGCTGCAGCAGCGGCGCGCGCATCTCGGCGTCGACGAACTCGGTGTTCAGCGGCGCCACGCGCAGGTGGCTGGTGTCGCTCAGCGCGACGCCGTTCGGGAGCGACGCGTCGACGAGGATGGTATAGTCGCCGGCGCGATCCGGCGTGAACGTCGCGCGATACTCGCCGTCGTGATCGATCGCCCAGTCGAGCGGGAGATCGCGCGCGGCGCCGCTGTCGCCGGCCACGTGCGCCACCACCTTCGCATCGTTGCGCGGAACGAAGATGCTGTCCGCGACGGTCGCGCGCAGCGACACGGGCGTGTTCGGATTCGCCTGATCGGTGGGCGTCGACACGACGACCTGCCCCGGGACGTCGCTCGTCAACCAGCGCGTGAGCTGCCGCCAGAAGCGCGAATACGCGTCGTCGTTCGGCGGGGAGTTGGGATCCATCTGCCAGCTCCACGAATCCTGAATCGGGAACGCTACCGACAGACCACGCCCATACCGCTGATACACGAGCACGGGTTGCTCATAAGAGTTTACTGGTGCACCCGGATCGCCCGCGCGACCGCCGGGCGGCGTCGCGCCGGTGACGAGCGTGATCGCGCCCGGCTTGATGCCGCGAATACGGTTCACGGTCGTCACGGTCGGCAGCTTGGTCCAGCGCGTCATCGACGCGTTCGGCGTCGCCGCGATCTGCGCCACGGCACTGCTCGCGCCGTCGGGCGTGAGCGCCGTCTTGAGATCGGCGAAGAACGTGAGTGAGTCAGGAACTGCCGGGCCGCTCACGATCACGGGCATCACATCGGCGAGCGCGGTCCCGGCGTAGCCGCCCTCGGCGAACGCGCGACGACCGCCGAGCATCAGCAGACCACCGCCGCGCACGCTCACGAAATCGGCGAGCATCGAGAGCTGATCGTGCGTGAAGAAGCTCGCCTCGATGCTGCCGAGAATGATTGCGCGATAGCGGAACAACTCGGCGCGGGTCTTCGGAAAGCCCGCGGCGAGATCGGTCGCGCTGTCGATGTCGAGGCGGAGGAATTTCTTATCCGCCGTGCGCAGCAGGGTGACGAGCTGGATGTTCGAGTCGGCCGCGACGGCGGCACGAATGAAGCGCGTCTCGTAGCGGGGCTCGCCTTCTATATAGAGAATCTTCTCGCGCCCGTCGCGCACGTCGACGAGCGTGGAGTGTGCGTTGTTCTCGGCCACCTGCTCGCCCTGCTGCACCGGGATGCGGAAGGTGAACGCGCGCGCACCGGCGTGGTCGGCGGTCACCGTGACGCGAACCGGTGCGACGTCGCCGTCGCGCGGGAGCACGATCGTATCCTGCGAGACGATATGTCCGCTGTCCTCGATGACGAGCGGCACGCGTTGGCCGCCGTAGCCGCGCTGGCGAATCATCACGTCGGCCACGAGCGCGCCACCCTTCAACACGGAGTGCGACGCCTCGACGCGCTGGATCTCGATGTCCTTGTCGAACTGCTCGGCGCCCAGTCCGACCGTGAAGATCGGCACCGAGCGCGCGCGCAGTGACAGCAGTTCGTCGCCGATCGGGGCGCGCGAGTTGTCGGCGCCGTCGCTCACGACGACGAGACCCGACAGCGGCACCGCATCGAGCTCCTGACGCGCCTGCTCGATCGCGTCGCCGATGTGCGTTTCGTTCGACGCGTAGCGCAGCTCGGCGACGCTGTCGATGCGCTGGGCCGCGGCCGAAAAGCGGAACAGCCGAACCGTGAACTTCTTCCGGAGCGACTGGAGCAGCGCGCTGTCAGGGCCGCCGAGTGCATGCGCAACCCAGTCGCTCCGCGGTTTGCCGTCACGGTCCGTGATCCGCATGCTGCGCGAATCGTCGATCAACACGCCGACGTAGTTGCGTTGCGGCACGGCCGCGGAGAGCAGCAGCATCGGCCGGAACAAGCAGACGACGAGCAGCAAGAGACTCGCGGCGCGCAATCCGCCGAGCACCCACCGATCGCGGCGCGAGCTCTTGCCGCGCACGGTTCCGTAGCTCAGCACCGCGGGGATGCCGATCAACGCCGCGGCGATGAGCAACAGCTTCACGGAGCCGGGGGCGCCAAAGGCGAGGGTCCCCTGTGCGTACTCCGCCGGCCGGTACTTGAAGAGGAACGCGAAGATTCCTTCGAGCCAATGGGCCATGTGTAGACTACGACCGCGTCGCCATCAGGGTTGAGACACGCGAGCAGCAGCGACGGTTCCGTGACACAGGGCCACTACATTTTCCCTACATGAATGCACGCTACCTCACCGCCGACGTGTTCACGGACCACCGTTTCGGCGGCAACCAGCTCGCCGTGTTTCCGGATGCTCGGGAAATTCCTCCTGAGCTAATGCCACAGATCGCACGAGAGTTCAACTACTCGGAGACGACGTTCGTGCTGCCGCCTGCCGACCCGAGCCATACGGCGCGCGTGCGCATCTTCACGCCCGGCGGTGAGTTGCAGTTCGCCGGACACCCAACGATCGGCACCGCGCACGTGCTGGCGACGCTCGGCACGGTGCAACTGACTGGCGGCGTGACGCCGATCGTGTTCGAGGAAGGGGTCGGCCCCGTTCCCGTCACGATTCGCGCCACGGGCGGCAAACCGGAATTCGCGCAGCTCACGGCGGCGAAGGTGCCGGAAGCCGGTCCGCCGCCGCCGAGCGCGGCCGAGCTCGCGGGGGTATTATCGCTCGATACGAACGATGTGCTCGACGGCGTGATGAAGCCGGAAGCGGTGTCCTGCGGCACACCGTTCCTCTTCGTGCCCGTGCGCGACCGCGCGGCCGTGGGGCGCGCGCGGCTCAACATCGATCGCTGGGAACGCGCGCTCGAGGGCTACGTGACGGACAAGGTGTTCGTCTTCGCGATGGAGGCAGAGCACGCGGGGCACGATGTTCGCGCGCGCATGTTCGCCCCCGGCATCGGTGTGGCCGAGGATCCGGCGACCGGCAGCGCGTGCGTCGCGCTCGCAGGCTATCTCGCGTGGCGCGATCCGCGCGCGGACGACACGCTTCGTTGGATCGTGGAGCAGGGTTTCGAGATGGGTCGCCCCAGCATTCTCGAGATCGAAGCGGAGAAGCGCGCGGGCGTGGTGACCGCGGCGCGTGTCGGCGGCCGAACGGTCGTGGTGTGCGACGGGACGATGACGTTGTGAGGACTGGAGCGGATGACGATCGAATCGACGGGTGACCTGGACGGCATGCGCGCGGTGGGCAAGCTGGTCGCACGCGCGCTGCGCGAGATGCGCGACGCGGCGCGGCCGGGGATGACGACGGAGCAGCTCGACGACGTGGGCGCCGGCTTTCTCCGGAAGCACGGCGCGCGCTCGGCGCCGCAGCTCACGTACGATTTTCCTGGATTCAACTGCATCAGCGTGAACGACGAGATCGTGCACGGGGTGCCGGGCCCGCGAAAGCTCAAGGCAGGCGACGTAGTGAAGATCGACGTCACCGCGGAGCTCGACGGCTACATCGCCGACGCGGCGATCACCGTGGTGCTCGCGCCGCAGAATCCGCGCGCGGTCTCGTTGATCGAGTGCGCGAAGGCGGCGTTCGAGCGCGGAATCGCAGCCGCGCGGCCTGGTGCGCGCGTGTCGGAGATCGGCCGCGCGGTGGAAACCGAAGTCGAGCGCTGGGGCCACGCCGTGGTGCGCGACATGTGCGGCCATGGTGTGGGCCGGGCGCTGCATGAACGGCCGTCGGTGCCGAACTTTTTCAGCCCGTTCACGCCGGGACGTCTCGCCGATGGACTCGTGATCGCGCTCGAGCCGATCATCAGCGAGTCGCCCACGCCGCTCATCGAAGATGAAGATGGCTGGACGGTGCGGACGCTCACCGGCTGCCTCGCGGCGCACTACGAGCACACGATCGTCATTCGCGAGGGCGGCGCGGAGATCCTGACGGCCGCGTGAGCCGGCGCTAAGACTAGCGCGATTTCAGCTCGTCCATTTCGTCGAGGCTGCGCGGCCAGTCTTCCTTGAGCAATCTCGAAAGCGCGCGATCGGCGAGCAGCCGGCCGTCGGTCTGGCAGGTGGCGCAGTAGTTCGTCTCGTTGTCGGCGTGTCGGATGCGCTGCACCGGGACACCGCAGACGGGACACGGTTGACCATACCGGCCGTGCACCGCCATGTCGTCGCGAAACGCGGTCACCTTCTCGGGGAACACACCGGCGGTATCCGCGCGCAGTCGATCGGTCCACGCGACCAACGTTGCGCGGGCGGCCTCGTAGAGCCGCGCGATCTCGTCGTCGGCGAGTCGGGCCGTGAGCTTGACCGGCGAGAGCCGGGCGCGATGCAGGATCTCGTCGGAATACGCGTTGCCGATTCCGCTGAAGAGCCGCGGATCGGTGAGCGCTCGCTTGACGGTGTGATTCTCGGCGCGCAGCCGCGCGGCAAATGCCTCGAGCGTCGCATCGAGCACCTCGAGGCCGCCGCGCTCGAACGGCGCGAGCGCCGCGCGGCCGTGCACGAGGTGCAGCGACGCTCGCCGTTTGCTCCCGGCTTCGGTGAGCGTGAGCGTGCCATTCGGAAACTCGAATGCGGCGAGCGCGGCGCGTGATCCGGCCTTGCCGCCGCGCGCCTTCCAGTGCAGCCGGCCGGCGATCATCAGATGGAGCACGAGGAAGAGATCGCCGTCGAGCTCGAAGACGATGCGTTTGCCGAGCCGCTCGATCCCGCACACGCGTGCGCCGGCGACCGCGGAGAGCGGGGGTTCGACGGTGCGCAGGAGGAACGGCGTGTTGAGCCGCACATCCTGAACTGGCTGGCCGACGAGGCGCTCGCGCAGCGCTTCTATGTAAACGGTGATATCCGGGAGCTCGGGCATGGTCTCGTGTGGCCGGTGCGCGGATCTGGATGCTAGCGCCGGTTGTCACTGGTTCGAAATGGGCCGGGCGCTCCCCCCCTGGACAACCTGATGCACCGTGGCGATATCTTACCCCTGAAACCTTCAGGGGAACACGTTGCTCGCCGCCGATCTCGACCTGCTGCAGGGGACGCTCGACCTGCTCATTCTCAAGACGCTCACCTGGGGACCGAAGCACGGCTACGCGGTCGCCTCGTGGATCCGCCAGACGACGGACGACCGCCTCCAGATCGAGGAGGGGGCGCTGTACACGGCGCTTCACCGGATGGAGAAGCGCGGCTGGCTCGAGTCCGAGTGGGGCCTCTCGGAGAACAACCGCCGAGCGAAGTACTACCAGCTCACGACGCAGGGGCGCAAGCAGCTTCGCGCCAAAGCGGCGGTGTGGACCGAGTACGCCGGCGCGGTATTCAAAGTTCTCAAAACCACGTGAGGTGAACCGTGAGCCGCATCCCTGGACTGCGACGGTTGATGCGCATCGTGCGCAATGACACGGGTGTCGCGCGCGCCGTCGACGACGAGCTGCATTTCCACTTGGAGATGACGATGCGCGAGCTGATCGACGCCGGCATGTCGCCGGACGATGCACGCCGCGAGGCGGGGCGGCGCTTCGGCGACGTGCAGCGCACGCGCGAGCGCCTCACCGATCTCGACCGCGCGCTGCTCGGCCAGGAGCGGCGCGTGGAGCGCTGGAACGCGTTCGTGCAGGATCTCCGCTACGCGGTTCGCGGCATCCGGCAGAAGCCGGGGTTCGCGGCCGCGGTCGTCGTCACGCTCGGACTCGGCATCGGCGCGAACGCCGCGATGTTCCGCATCGTCGACCGGCTGCTCTTTCGGCCGCCGGCATATCTCGCGTCGCCCAACCTGGCCGGACGCATCTACTTCGAGCAGACGTTTCGCGACAAGCGCGCCGCGAATACGTACACGGGATACCGCCGCTACCTCGATCTGCGCGAGAACACGACCTCGTTCGATGCGATGGCGCCGTTCACCGTGAATTCGCTCGCGGTGGGTGAAGGCACCGATACGCACGAGATGAACCTTGGCGTCACCGGCGCCGACTTCTGGAAGCTGTTCGACGTGCGGCCGGTGCGTGGCCGGTTCTTCACCGCGCAGGAGGACAGGCCGCCCTACGGCGCGCACGTCGTGGTGCTCTCGTATGCGTTCTGGCAAACGCGCTTTGGTGGACGCGATCCGCTCGGCCAGCAGCTCCACATCGGACCGGCGAAGTACACGATCATCGGCGTGGCGCCGGAGCGGTTCACGGGCTTCAGCTCCGCGCCGGTGATCGGCTTCATCCCGATGACGGCGCAGATGGGCGACGCCAACCCGGACCTCAAGCACCCGTGGTACGACACGTACTACATGTCGTGGTTCGAGATTTTCGCGCGCCGGAATTCCACGGTCACGCTCGCCGCGGCGAACGCCGACCTCACCCGCGCGCAGCAGCTCAGCTTCAAGAAGCAGGCGACGATCAGCAAGAATCTGTCATCGTTCGACATCGCAAGACCGTCGGCGTTCATCGGTCCGGTGCTGCTCAACCGCGGCCCGAATGAAGGGAAGGAGGCCAAGGTCGCGACGTGGCTGCTCGGGGTCGCCGGAATCGTGCTGCTGATCGCCTGCGCGAACGTGGCGAATCTGCTGCTCGCGCGTGCGCTCAAGCGCCGCCGCGAGATCGCGGTGCGCGTCGCGCTCGGCATCAGCCGGTGGCGCCTCTTCGCGCAATTGCTGACCGAGAGCCTGCTCCTCGCGGCACTCGCCGCCGTCGCGGCACTCGCGATCGCGCAGTGGGGCGGGGACGCGATGCGCCGCGTGCTCCTCGACGAAACGGCCCCGGGACCGACCGCGTTCGCCGATTCCAGAATACTCATTGTCGTCGCGGCGCTGGCGGTGCTCACGGGCGTATTCTGCGGCCTGGCGCCAGTGCTCCAGGCCACGCGCGAGGATGTGGCGTCGGCGCTCAAGGCGGGATCGCGAGAGGGGACCGTCCATCGCTCGCGGCTGCGCGCCGGGCTCCTCGTGGCGCAGGCGGCGCTGTCGGTGTTGCTGCTCGTGGGCGCGGGGCTGTTCCTGCGCAGTCTCGCGAACGCCAACGGCGTACGACTCGGCTACGACGCCGATCGCCTCCTCTGGGTCGATCTGAATGCGCGCGGCACCAAGCTCGATTCGGCGCAGCAGCGCGAGATCCGCCAGTCGCTGCTCGAGCGGGCCGCGCGGCTGCCGGGCGTCGAGGGCGCCGCGCGGGTGGTATCGGTTCCGTTCTGGATGACATGGGAAGAGGACCTGCGCGTCGCCGGCATCGATTCGGTGAGCAAGCTCGGCGACTTCACGTTGCAAGCGGTCACACCCGGCTACTTCTCGACGAGCGGAACGCGGATCCTGCGCGGCCGCGGCATCACCGAAGAGGATCATGCGGGCGCTCCGCACGTCATGGTCGTCGACGAATCGATGGCCGCGAAGCTCTGGCCCAACCAGAGTGCGCTCGGAAAGTGCGTGCGCTTAAACGCCGACACTGCGCCATGCAACACCGTCGTGGGTGTCGCCGAGGACATCCGCGGCAGCGACATCGGGAAGCGCGACATGCACTATTACCTATCGATCGCGCAGTTCCATCCCGAGACTGGCGGGCTATTCGTGCGAACCAGCGCGCCCGCCGCCGATCACGCGGAAGCGATTCGGCGCGGGCTCCAGCCGCTCATGCCGGGGGCGTCGTACGTCACGGTCACGCCGCTGTCCCAAGTCATCGCGGGCGAGACACGTTCCTGGAAGATCGGCGCGACGATGTTCGCCGTGTTCGGCGTGCTCGCGCTCGTGATCGCGGCCATCGGACTGTACAGTGTCATCGCCTACAATGTCGCGCAGCGCACGCACGAGATGGGCGTCCGCGTGGCGCTCGGCGCGCAAGCGCGCAACGTGGTCGGTCTCGTGGTGCGTGAAGGACTGGTCATCGTACTGCCGGGAGTCGCACTCGGCGCGGCGATCGCACTGGTCGCGAGCCACTGGCTGCAGCCGTTGCTCTTTCAGACCTCGGCCAAAGATCCACCGACCATGGTGGGCGTCGCGGTCACGCTGATCCTGGTCGCGGTGCTCGCGAGCTGGATTCCGGCGTTGCGCGCGGCGCGTGTGGATCCGAGCGTAGCATTGCGCGCCGACTGACGGCGGCGCCCGAGAAGAAACGGGGAGCTCTGGTCGAGCTCCCCGTTCCGGTCGTCAGCTCCGGCTCCGGCTGCTGCTATGGCTCCGGTGTCCGCCCTTGCGCGACGACGAGTGGCTGGACGATTTGCCGCGGCCCGAGCCCGACTTCTTGCCGCCGTGATCCTGTTTGTTGACCGTGGCCCACGCACGGCGCTCCGATTCCTTCTTGCCCACGCCCCGATCTTCGTAGCCTTGTTCGATGTGGTGGGCTTCGCGTTTCTGCTTCGAGCTGTACGAGCTCTTGTCGCCTTTCGGCATAGTGTCCTCCGGATAGCGAGGGACCATCCCCTCACGATCATCGTTCGCAGAGCGCATGCCGAACGCGGCGTCGAACGTCGACTCACGGGCGCGGCCATTGACGCTCGGGTGGTTCAGGCGGAGGTTGTCGAAGGCGGAGGCTGTCGAAGGCGGAGGTTTGAGGCTGGAGGTTGGAGGTTTGACATGACCGGTGGTGCGTAGAGCATTGTCTAATAGCGCGATCCAACCGCCAGCCACTCGCTTGTAGCCTCGTGCGCTAAGTCTCCAACCTTCCGCCTCCAACCCTCCCGACTCCAACCTCCAACCTCCAGCCTCCGATTCAATGTTGTCGCTCGCCACACTCACGCTCCTGCTGCAGGTCGCGACGGCTTCGTCGGCCGCATCCCAGCCTGCGCTGGCAGCGCGGAATCCCGCATTCGCTCGCGACGGACGACTCGCCGTGAGCGTGGAGGGCGATCTGTGGGTGAGAGCGACGGCTGGGCAATGGACACGGATCACCTCGGGCGGCGCGTGGGATCGCGAGCCGGCGTGGACACCAGATGGCAGTGCGATCGTCTATTCATCCGACCAGTCCGGTACCTTCGCGCTCTGGCGTGTTGGCGTCGGACCGAGCGGCGCGACGGGCGAACCGACGCGGCTCACGACATCGACGCTCCCTGGTGGAGAGCCGATCGTGGCGCGCGACGGGCGAGTCGTCTTCGTGCGCGGCCGACTCGGTGCGGCGCGTCTGTGGGTGCTCGGCGCCGACGGGTCGGCATCACGATTCACGAAAGACACGGTGGTCGAAGAGTGGCCAGCGATCTCGGCGGACGGTGCACGGATCGCGTACGTCGCCGTCTCCGGTGCGTCGCGCACCCTCCGCATTCGAGATCTCTCGAGCGGCGCGGAATCGGTGGTGCTGAGCGATCCCCGCATCGAGCATCCGGCGTGGGCGCCGGCCGGCGATCGACTCTCCTGGACCGCGACCGGGCCTCGCGGCGCCGTGTACGTCACGGCCGTCGACGGCCGATATACGAATCTCGTGAGCAGCCGGCACGCGGAGTCGGCTTGGAGCCCGGACGGCAAATCGCTCGCGCTCGCCGAGCTTCCCGCGAGTGAGGCGATCGCGCGCGTGGCGTACAACGGCGATCCGGATCGCACAGGCGATCGGGAGGCAAATCTCCTGGCGCCGAACACAGGCCATCTGTGGACCGTCGAGGCGCCGAACGCGCCGGACGAAGCACTCGCCGAACAGGCGGCCGCGGCGATCGTGACGGATCGGGCGCAGCGAAACGCGGACGCCTTCGATCAGGTGTGGAATCGCACCGCGTCGCTGTACTACTCGTCGCCCGGCGCGGCGCCGCGACGCGCGCAGTGGGTCGCGCTCGCCGGCAAGTATCGTCCGCGCGCGCTCGCGGCAAAGGACGACGATGAGCTCGAGACCGTGCTGCACGAGATGCTCTCGCATCATCCAGCGTATCGTCAGCCAGCGATCGGGCGAGCCGCGGTATCGAGCGCGAATCCCGTCGCCACCGCAGCCGGCATCGAGATGCTCGCCAAGGGCGGCAACGTCGTTGACGCGGCGGTCGCGGTCTCGTTCGCGCTCGCCGTCGTAGAGCCGGACGCGAGTGGGCCGGGCGGCTATGGGCAGATGCTCGTCTACCGCAAAGGGATGGATCGTCCGCAGCTCATCGAGTTCATGACGCGCGTGCCGGAGGACGCGGGGCTCGAGAACACCAAGCTGCTGCAGAACGGCCGCCTCCCCGACGGCGGCCCGGCGGTGGTGAACGTGCCTGGCACCGTCGCAGCGATGTATCTCGCATGGCAGAAGTACGGCAGCAAAAAGCTCGCGTGGTCGGATCTGCTGCAGCCGGCGATTCACGCCGCGCGCGACGGCTACGTCGTGAGCGACGGCCTCGCGACGACGCTCGAGACCGAGCGCGACCAATTTCTGAAATATCCCGGCAGCCGTGCGCTCTTCTTCCGCAACGGCGAGCCGCTGCACGCGGGCGACACGCTCGTGAACCGCGATCTCGCGTGGACGCTCGAACAGATCGCGAAAGGCGGCGCGGACGCGTTCTACAAAGGAGAGATCGCGCAGCGGCTGGTGAGCGACCTGCACGCGCACGGCAACGCGATGAAGCTCAGCGATCTCGCGCGGTACTACGCCGCCGAGCGGGAGCCCGTCGCCGGCGAGTATCGCGGGTACACGTTCTACTCGAGCGCGCCTCCGGTCTCCGGCGGTGCGGAGCTGGCGGCGAAGTTCAATCTGCTCGAGCAGTATCGCGATCCCAAGCCGTACACCGAGGACGCCGGGACGCTGCACGCGATGATCGCCGCCTGGCAGCTCGTGCCGAGTACACGGAACCGAATCGCCGATCCGGGACTGTGGCCGGTGAACATCGAGCCGTTCACGAGCAAGGACACGGCGCGCGTGCGGTGGGCGTGCTTCGATCCGAACAAGGCGATCGACCCGGCGGCGCTGCGCGGCGACACGCTCGTCTGCGGGAGCGCGCGTCACACGGCGAGCATCGAGCTGTCGCGCCCGCCGCAGTGCGAGTCCCACGGCTACGGCGCGCACCAGGCCTCCTCCTGCCGCTCGGCGGGCACGACGGCCTTCACCGTCGCCGACGCGGCCGGCAACGTCGTCGCGGTCACGCAGACGCTCGGCACCTGGGGCGGCAACTTCTACGTGACGCCGGAACTAGGATTTTTATATAACGATAAACTATCCTCCTACGCGACGGACCCCGGCGCGTACGGCGCGCGGCTGCCGTTCGCGCGCCACGGCAGCACGATCGCCCCGACGATCGTCTTCGAGGGCCGCGGCGCGGCGAGTCATCCGGTGATGGCGCTCGGCGCGGCGGGGAACGCCTGGATCACGTCAGCGGTGTATCAGACGCTGGAGGGCATGATCGACCAGCACCTCGATCCGCAGGCCGCGCTCGAGCTTCCGAGATTCCTCATCAGCGGCGGTTTCGGCGGCCGAGTTGGGCGTGGCGGCGCGGGCGCGGCGCCGCCGACCGGCGCGACGATCCAGCTCGAGGACGGGTTTTCCCCCGCGGTCATGAAGCGGCTCGAGGCACTCGGCTATCGCACGCAGATCGTGTCGCTCATGGGCGAGTTGCGGGAGGGGTACGGTGCCGCGGTGAAGATCGAGAACGGGCACGTGCTCGCGGGTGCGGATCCGCGTCGCGCCGGCGCCGCCGCGGCGATTCCTTGACTCCGAACGGCTGTCTCACGCGAGAGACACCGCCGTCACCGCAAAGAGACGCGGATTGTGATTAACCGCACAAATCACGGGTTAACTCCTGGCCTTGGGCGTGCCTCTTCTACGTCTCGCGTATCGCGCGCATGGGCGCGCGAGCGCACAAGCGGGAGGACCTGTGCGAACGACCATCAAATGGACGCTAGTGTCGCTAGCCGTAGTCGCGGCTGCGTGCAGCAAGGGAAAGCAGCAGAACGCGACCGCGCTGAGCGACGATCTGAAGCGCGATCTGCAGCTCGCGACGCAGACTCAGAATATTCAGATCAGTCCGGACGAGGTGACGCCGCAGGCCAAACAGGCGCCGGCCGTCCGGCTGAAGAGCGCGCCCCATGGGACCAAGGTGGTTCGCGGCGAGCATCCGAAGGTGAAGGCGTCGCCCAAGCCGGTGGAAGTCGCGGAAGCGAAGACCGACATCCCGCAGGTCGAGGTGACGCAGGCCGCGCCGGCTCCATCGCAGACGCAGGCGCCCGACGCGCCGCCAATGGCTCGCCCGTCGCCGATTCCGTCGAGCACGTACCCGGGCTCTTCGCCGGGCGCGGGCCAGGGGAACGGCCGGACTCGCGGTGATGGCGGCGGTCCGGGCATCGGCGCCACGATCGGCGGAATTCTTGGCGGAATCCTGATCGGCGGCGACGACGACCACTGCGAGCCGCCAGGCCGGCGGGGCCGCCGCGGAACGGTGGGCGGCGTCTACGGCGGCGGCGGCTCGTGGCCGATGGGCGGCGGCATGGGCGGCCGCATCCCGGTGATCATCCGGCCATAAGCAATAACTCATTCACGTTTGATCAATCGCCGCGGCTCAGCCGCGGCGATTGTCGTATCGGGGAGCCCGCCAGGCGGCGAGCCGGCGCCGTGCTTCCTTGCCTGACGGGATGGCGGGTCGGGACCCGGGGTCTCAAACTAAAGCCACGCTGCGGCTGTCGAACCAGGACGTTCGCGCCGCGCCGACTTCTCCGCCCACCCCGCTTGCCCGATGGAAGCCATCCTTCGCGACATCAGCTACAGCCTGCGCCGCCTGCGCAAGGCGCCCGTGTTCACCGCGATCGTGATCGTCACGCTCGCCCTCGGGATCGGGGCGAACACGGCGATCTTCACGGTCGTGAACACGGTGCTCCTCCGGCCGCTTCCCTACCGCGCTCCCGAGCAGCTCGTCACGATCGAACACTATTATCCCGACCTGAACGGGATGGAGGCGCCTGTCTCGGCGCGCGGCTTTCGCGATTATCGCGACAAGACGCACAGCTTCGCGGCGGTTGGCGTCGAAGCCGCGTTCGGAGCGAACCTGACGGGATCCGGCACACCCGAACGCGTGCCCGGCGTGCGCGTCTCCGGCGACTGGTTCCGGACGCTCGGCGTCTCGCCGCTCGCAGGCCGCACGCTGACGCGTGACGACGACGTCCCCGGACGCGAGCACGTCGTGGTGCTGTCGTACGGGATGTGGCTTCGCCTCTTCGCCGGCCGCAACGTGCTCGGCCAGCAGGTCGAGCTGAACGACGAACCGTATCAGATCGTCGGTGTGACGCCAGAGGGGTTTCACGCCTTTTTCTCGCGCAACGCCGAGTTCTTCGTGCCGCTCGCGCTCGACGCGGCGGCGTTCAATCGCGGCTACACCAGCGAATATCTGAACGCGGTCGCGCGCCTGGCGAGCGGCGTCACCCTCGAGCGGGCGCAAGCCGAGATGACGACGTTCGCCACGAATCTCAAGCGCGCGAACCCGACCAGCTTCAGCCCGCACTGGACGATTAAGGTCCGGTCGCTCGACGACATCACGACGGCGAAGATCCGCCCCGCGCTGCTCGTCCTGCTCGGCGCCGTGGGGTTCGTGCTGCTCATCGCCTGCGCGAACGTCGCGAACCTGCTGCTGGCGCGCGCGGCGATTCGCATCAAGGAGATCGCGATCCGCGCGGCGCTCGGCGCCGAGCGCGGCGCGCTCGTTCGACAGTTGCTCACGGAGAGCGTGCTCCTCTCGATCACGGGCGGCATCCTCGGGCTCGGACTCGCGCAGTTCAGTGTCAAGTCGCTCGTCGCGCTCAACCCGAGCCTGCCGCGCGCATCGGAGATTCACGTCGACGCGCGCGTCATGGTGTTCACGCTCCTCGTCTCGGTGATCACCGGGCTGCTGTTCGGCCTCGCGCCGTCGCTCCAGGCGTCCCGCGCGAACTTGCAGGAGACGCTGCGCGACGGGACGCGCGGCGGCATGGCCGACTTCGCCGGACGCGGGCTGCGCCGCGGACTCGTCGTGGCGGAAGTGGCGCTCGCGCTCACGCTGCTCACGGGCGCGGGGCTGCTCATCCAGAGCGTCGTTCGGCTGCAGAACGTGAGTCCGGGCTTCGATCCGCACAACGTGCTCGTCTTCAATCTCAATCTTCCCGACGTGAAGTACGCGAACGACACGGCGCGCGTGCTGTTCACGCAGGAGCTCTTGCCCAGGCTCAACGCGCTGCCGGGTGTTCGCGCGGCCGGGATCACGTCGGTCATTCCATTCGGCGGCGGGTGGTCGACGTCGAGCTTCGAGATCGAGGGACTCACCGTCGCGCCCGGACAGAACGGGCCGTGGGGGGACATTCGCGTCGTGTCGCCCGAGTTCTTCTCGGCGCTGCGGATCCCGCTCCGCCGCGGGCGGCTGTTCAATCGCGACGACACGCCGGCGTCGCCGCGAGTCGCGGTGATCGATGAGCAATTCGTGAAGAAGTATTTTCCGAATACCGATCCGATCGGAAAGCGGATCACGTTCGGGCCGCAGCGTGGACAGACGGATTCGACGTGGATCACGATCGTGGGCGTGGTTGGGCACGCCGCGCACGAGGGGCTCGATGCCGAGCCGCGCATCCAGTACTACTTCCCCGTCGCGCAGGCGCCGCTCCGGCAGATGACCGTCGCCATGCGCACCGCGGGCGATCCGATGTCGGCGCTGTCCGCGGCGCGGCAAGCGGTGCAGTCGGTCGATCGCGAGCTGCCGCTGTCGAACGTGAACACGCTCGACACGCTCGTCGAGAATTCGGTCGGGCAGCGGCGGCTGTCGATGATCCTTCTCGCGGGCTTCTCGATCATCGCTCTCGTGCTCGCGTCGATCGGCATCTACGGCGTGATGAGCTACGCGGTCACGCAACGCACGCGCGAGCTGGGCATCCGCATGGCGCTCGGCGCCGCGCGGACGCGGGTGCTGGGCCTCGTCGTTGGTCAGGGGATGGCGCTCACCGGCGCCGGCGTGGCGATCGGCCTCGTCGCCGCGTTCGGGCTCACGCGTCTGCTCGGGAGTCAGTTGTACGGCGTCGCCGCCACGGATCCGGTGACGTTCGTGGCGACGGCGGGCGCGCTCATCGCGGTCGCATTGGCGGCGACGCTCGTTCCGGCGCTTCGCGCCACGCGCGTCGATCCCGTCGTGGCACTGCGCGACGAGTAGCGCGCACGAGCAAATGCGGGTATGGCAATCGTTGCCATACCCGCATTTTTTCACTCCGGTTCGCTTGTTACCGCTGTTACCGCACGATTACGGCTTCTTCGTCACCACACCTTTCACCGCGCCCGTGACGGAACCCGTCACGCCAGCCGCGGCACCAGCGGCTCCGTGCGCAGCCGCGTTCACGCCCGCCGTTGCGCTGCCGGCCGCGCTTCCCGCTGCACCACTCGCCGTTCCGCTGGCTGCGCCACTCGCCGCGGCGTCCGGCTTGCCCGCGGTCGCGCCGGCGTCCGCGCTGCCGGTGAGCGAGGTGAGCACGTCATCGCTCGCGCTCGCGTCGAGCTTGGACTGGATCTGCGCCAGCGCCTTGTCCACCGGCTGGCCGTTCGCTTCGAGTTTGGTCAACACGTTGAATGCGACGGTGAGCGAGCGATCGGCCGGCGCGTGCTTGGCGAGCGCTTCGATCTGTGCGTCGCTCGCGCCGCGCTCCATCGCCTGCGCGCCGGCGGTGATCTCCTCCGGCTGCGGGTTGGCGCGTCCAGCGTGCACCATCGCCGACTGCGAAGCTTCCAGGCGCGTTTCAGTCTGCGCGACGGCGTCCGCGACCTGCGCGTCGCTCGCCGATTTCGCCTGACCTTCGGCCACGCGCTCGCGCATCGACTGATCGGGCAGGTGCTTCGCGCTCGCCGCCTTGAACGCGGCGTCGATCTTCGCGCGACTCTCGGCCGAGTAACTCGCCGGAACGTTCACATTCGTCTGCGCGCTGACCGAAGCCGACGCGGAGGTGGAGGTGGACGCCTGTTGTGCGGCGAGCATGCCCGGAATGAGGGCGGCGGTGATCGTCAGAGTGTTGATCTTCATGGTACCTCCCAATGAAGCAGTTCGTTCGACGCGCGATGCGACGGGCTATCGCGCGGTGGTGCGCGGCGTGTCGCTCACGATGAGCCACGCCGATTTGCCGCCGAAGTCATCATCGGCCTGAGCGGCGCCTTCGGGGATCGCCCACGTCGCACCATTGACGCGGAACGAGTAGCGGTATTGTCCGGGTGGAATGCGCAGATCCACGAACCAGACGCCATTCGTCGCGCGGCGCGCGGCGATCGGATGCCAGTTCGTGAAATCGCCGAGGACCTCGACGCGGGCCGCGAACTCGGCGCGGATCGCGAGTCGCGTCATTCCCGCGGGGGGTGCGCCGACGCCGTGCGGCTCGTCGACCGCGCGAGGCGATGCGCGTCCGGTGCGCAGCGACAGCCCCACGTTCAAGTAGTGACCCGCCGGCGTGCCGATGAGGTGGTCCGACGGGTAAGCGCCACCGCTCAACTGCAACGCCGTCGCAGACGTGACGGCGATCGACACGAGCGCGCTGCCGAACGTGGTGCGGGCGCCTGGTTCGCTGCGAACGCCGATCGTTCCGCCAATGGCGACGATGCCTTTGAGCACCGACGCCGAGGCGCTTCGATCGGTATAGTGGATCGAGTCGACGCCCATCGCCTCCTGCCGGACGCCGACGATCATCGTCTCGCCGTCATCGCTCGCGAGGCGCGCGTTGGCGCCGAACAGGGCCCCCGCCGCGGTGCGCGATGCGCTGACCGAGCGCGTCGCGACCGACGGCGCCCCAAGGAGGCCCGGGTCGCCGGGCGCGGCGACCGTCGACGTGACCGCGGCGAGCTGGCCGCGCGCGCCGACGTATCCGGTGATCGGTCCGGCGGAGAGCTCCAGCGCCGGAAGCGCGGAGGCGGTGCTATAAGAGAATTGGTATGACGTATTCGTATATCCTGCATCGGCATCGAGCGTGACCGCGGCGAAGCGCGAGAGCGGCAGGCGCGCGGCCAGGCTCGGGCCGCCGCCAAGCGACCATTGCTGGTTGTCGAAGCGCGTGGCGGTTGCGTCAAGCCCGAGCACGATCCGTGGATCGGGCGTGAACGCGACCGCCGGATTCACCGTCACGGCGCGCGACGTGATGCCGCGTATGTCAGTGGCGGAGCCGCCGACGACCGACACCGAGCCTTGCGCCTGCTGACTCATGAGCGGCGATGAGAGCGCGCCATACAGCAGCACAACGAGTACGACTCGTGTGGCCTGCATCGTGTCCCTCGTGAAAGTGGTACGCCGAGGTCGACACGCGAGCGGCGGGCCCTCGCGCCAGGAACGGAGAACGATCACCCGTGGCGAGTGACGGCTGTCACGCGAAGCCGCACGCCGCGCCGAGCTCGGCAAGGATTTCGATCGGCCCGGAACGAGCTGTGCTGGCCGGCGATTCGCGGTCTCGCTCTTGCGCTCGATATGCGTAGGAGGAACGAGCATGACCGAGCCATCGAGCTACAATTCGAGTTCTTGGGTCGAGGAGACCGGGGCGGGGACCGGCGACGCGAGGGAGAACGATCCGCGCGACGCGGGATTCACCGACGAGCAGGATCGCGTCTTCCGATCACACTTTCAGCATGTGAATCGACTCGCCGACCGGAGCTACGAGCAGGTGCGGCCCGCGTACCGGCTTGGCTTCGAGGCGGCGCGAGACCACGCGGCGAGCGGGCGCTCGTTCGACGAGGTCGAGAAGGACCTCGAGGGCGGTTGGCTCAACGTGCGCGTGGGCGACGGCGACTGGGCGTCAGTCCGAGAGCTCGCACACGCCGCGTTCGACACCGGGCGCCAGGGGCGCATCGGCCGCACGACCGCTGCGGGGACGACGATCTCGCACGATCGGCCGAGCTTCTCCGACCCGGTGCCGGACAACACCGATCCGACGGCGCCGGAGAGTCCGGAGCAGACGCTGGAGTATCAACATCAGAACAGCGGCGACGACGAGTGGCTGCCGCCGGATTTGCGGACCGATGATCCGTTCGCGCCGCCGGGCGCGGTGGATTCGCCGACGGACGCGGAGTTCTGAGGCGCGGTGTCGGCCAGTAAGTTACTGGTCTCCTCATCTCCGAATGATGAACAGACTGTTGTTGCAAACGTGTCTCGCGGCGTCATTCGCGCTCGTCGCGTGCGGAGGCGATGCGCCCGTTACAACATGTCAGGCGGACTTGGAAATCCATATCTCGCCAGGGGACACCACCATTTCCGTGGGCCAGCAGTTTGCTGCGATGGTTCACCTCTTCGGATGTCACGGTACACTGCCGCTGACGGATACTTTCACGTGGCATTCTCAGGACACCACCGTCGCCACGGTCGACTCTACATCCGGGATCGTTACGGGCGTGGGACATGGTCACACCCTCGTGTTCCCGAACGGCAAGCACTATAGCATCGAGCTTCCCGTGAGCGTCACCGTCCGCTAACTCCGCGTCTCTGCGGTGAATCCTCCGCCATGATGGCCACGGTTGCGAACAGGCGGTGGGGAGCACAATCTCCCGCACCGCCTCTTCCATTCCATGACCTCACGACGCGACTTCATTCGCTCCACCGCCGGCGCATCCGCTCTCCTCGCCGGATTTCCCGCGCTCGTTCTCCGCTCGCGCGCGGACGCGGATCTCGTCATCCGACACGGCACCGTCTTCGACGGCACCGGCGCCGCGGGACGCGAGGCCGACGTCGCGATCACCGGCGATCGCATCAGCAGCGTCGCGCGCACCATCGTGCAGCGCGGCCGGGTGGAGATCGACGCGCGGGGGCTCGCCGTGGCGCCGGGATTCATCGACATCCACTCGCACGGCGACGGCACGTTGTGGAGCGACCCGAACGCCGAATCCGTGATCCGGCAGGGTGTGACGACGATCGTCGTCGGCCAGGACGGCTCGTCGCGCGCGCCGCGTGCAACCGGCGGCGGACGCGAAGATGACGCGCGGCGGCAGTTCGGGACGATGGCCGAGTTGTGGGCGGCGCTCCGCGCGATCGGCCCAGCGGTGAACGTCGCCTCGATGGTGGGACTCGGCACGGTGCGCGACGTGGTGATCGGCGGCGACAATCGTCCGGCCACCGCGGCCGAGCTCGCGCGCATGCGGGCGCTCGTCGAGGCCGCGCTCCGCGATGGCGCCTGCGGCGCATCGACGGGGCTCGAGTACACGCCCGGTGCGTTCGCGTCGCGCGAGGAGCTGATCGAGCTCTGCCGGCCGCTCCGGCAGCGCGGGCTGCCGTACGCGACGCACATGCGCAACGAGGACGATCGCCTGCTCGAGGCAATCGACGAAGCGATCGCCGTCGCGAGCGGCGCCGGGTGTCCTTTAGAGATATCTCATCTCAAGGCGGAAGGCCCGCGCAACTGGTCCAAGCAGGACGCCGCCTTTGCCCGGATCGACGCCGGCCGGAAGGCGGGCACGGACATCACGTTCGACTGCTACCCGTACGTGGCGTTCCAGACCGGGCTCACGAACCTGTTCCCCGTCTGGAGCCGCAACGGCAGCACCGATGCCTTCCTCGCCCGGCTGCACGATCCGTCGACCGCGGCACGCATCCGTACCGAGTCACTCGCCAAGGTCGATCTCATCGGCGGGTGGGACAACGTGATGATCTCGAACGTATCCAACGCCGCCGACCGCGACGCCGAAGGCGCGCGCCTCGGCGCGTACGCGAAAAGTCACAACACGGATCCGTACGACATGGCGGTCGCGCTGCTCGAGCGGAACCGCGGCGACGTCGGGATGGTCGGCTTCGCGATGAGCGAGGAGAACGTCGACAAGATCTACGCGAACCCGCTGAGCATGGTGTGTAGCGATGGCGGCGCATTCGCGGTGAGCGGCCCCGCGCACGTGGGGCATCCCCATCCGCGCGGGCTCGGCACGTTCCCGCGCGTCCTCTCGCGGTATGTGCGCGAGCGGAAGGTGCTCACGCTCGAGCAGGCGATCCACAAGATGACCGGCATGACCGCGGCGCGTGTGCATCTGCGGGACCGCGGCCGGATCGCGCCCAACGCCGCCGCGGACGTCGTCGTCTTCGATCCGGCGACGGTGAGCGACACCGCGACATACGCCGACCCATTCCAGTATCCGGTTGGGATCAGCACGGTGATCGTGAACGGCGCGATCGCGCTGCGCGATGGGCAGCGCGACACGCGCGCGGGGCGGCCGCTTCCGGTCGCCTGATCAGGTCGAGCGGATGTAGCTGCACCCCGCTTCCTGCGCGCGGTGCACCGCGTACACGCCGCTCGGCTGCAGGATCAAACCCGGGACGAGATTGGCTTTGAGGTCCTCGTACACGGCGTCCGCCGTCTGATGCGTGCGTCCGGCGATGATCGTGCTCATGCCGCGGGTGGCGAGATCGCAGCCCAAGAGAATGTTGCCGTGCGAGGCGAGCCAGGAGAGCGTGCCGCGCGGGCGGTCGCTCGCGTCGGAGCCGGAGCCGGCGTTCGCGCTCGACGCCCCGAGATACGGATTGCGCACCGCCCATCGCTTCGTGCGGTCGTCCTTGACCTTTTCCTCTTTACCAAACTCATATTTTGCCCACATCGCGTCGTTGAACGCCATCGGGATCGCGGCGTGGCGGATGACGAGCACCGACATCACGTCGCTCCCGGCGCCGATCGCCGCGCGCATGCCGGTGATGTAGCTGGCCGCGTGGCTCACGGCGAGACCATCCTCGATCTCCGGGGAGTCGAACACCGCTTTGTGCTTCGTCGTGAGCCGGCCGAACCAGGAGTCGTCCCAATGTGTGGGTGCCGGCGGCGGCGCGATCGGTTGGGGGGCGGATTGGTTGGCGGCCAGCGGCCCCGCGCATGCCGTCCCGGCGAGCACGATGGCCGACGCGGCGATCTGACCGAGAAATTCGCGACGTGGCGTGGTGGTCTCTGACATGAGTAGGGTCGGTGCGGTGAAGAAGGTGGCACCCAACGATACATTGCGGAGCAGCTCACGTCACCGACGATTTTTCAGCCGTGTCATCGAATCCAGCGACGTCATCACGCTCGAACGCGCCCCACACGGCGGACGGCCACTTCCGAAACCCGTGGCCCGCCGCGCAACTGCACGGCTTCAAGGATTTCCTGCGCTGGCGGATTCGGGAGCGCGCGCGCATCGCGCCATCACCGGCGCCTGGCTCGCTGCCGAGCAAGCACGCGGCGATCATCGCGCCCCGCGCGGCGCGTGGATACCGGTCGATCACGTGGGTCGGACATTCGACGGCGCTGCTGCAACTCGGGCCGCTCAACGTGCTCACCGATCCCGTGTGGAGCGAGCGCGCGTCGCCGGTGCAGTGGGCCGGCCCGAAGCGGCTGATGCCGCCAGGCGTGGAGTTCGACGCGCTGCCGGACATCGACCTCGTGCTCATCTCGCACAATCACTACGATCATCTCGATGCACGCACGGTGAAGCGGCTCGCGAAGCGCTTCCCCAATGCCGCGTGGCTTTGCCCCCTCGGTGTCGCCGCGTTGCTCCGCTCGTGGGGCGTGCGCGATGTCACGCAGCTCGATTGGTGGCAGCAGACCGAGACCGAACGATTCGCGGCAACGTGCACGCCCGCGCAGCACTTCAGCGCCCGCGGACTACGCGATCGCAACGAGACGCTGTGGTGCGGATGGACGCTGCGCACCGACGGAACGCGTCTGTTCTTCGCCGGCGATACCGCGCTCCATCCGGAGTTCGGCGCCATTGCGCAGGCGGACGGCCCGTTCGATCTCGTCATCCTTCCGATTGGCGCGTACGAGCCGCGGTGGTTCATGGGCGCCGTGCACATGAATCCCGAGGATGCGATCGCGGCATACGGGGCGCTCACCCCCCCGGGCGAGCGCGCGCCGGCCTGTCTCCCGGTGCACTGGGGAACGTTCCGCTTGACCGACGAGCCGGTCGAGGAGCCGCCGGTGCGGTTCGCCCGGCTCTGGCGGCAAGCCGGCTATTTAGAGAATTGTAATTTGACGCTCGTCCATGGCGAAACGCGGCGATTCTGAGCCGAGGGCTCAGAGCCGCGCGAGGATCGCGTTGGCGAGCGCGCGCGGCGCCTCGGGCGCCAGCCGAAACATGAGATTCGGCTCGATCAGCTCGAGCTCCATGAGCAAGAGCGCGTTTCCGCGCGCGATGCCGTCCACTCGGGCGTAGAGCGGCACTTCGTCGAGCGCGCGCAGGACGCGCTCCGCTTGCGACACGAGCGACGTCGATGGGACGTACGCCTCCGCCGTTCCGCCGTGCTCATGCTGCACACGGAACTCGCCGGGGCGTGGACGCTTGAGCGCGGCGTGGCTGAACGCGCCGTCGATGAACACGAACGAGAGCTCGCCGTCGCGCGGTACCTCGTCGGCGAACGGCTGGAGCAGCACATCGCCCATCGAGACGACGCGCGAGACGATATCGCGCGCGCGTGCGTCGAGCGGCGCGTGCAGGGCGTGCGTCTCGTAGCCGCTCGCGGAGACCGCGGGTTTGATCACGAACCGCGACCAATCTTCGGCGGCGATCGTGCGCTCGACGTCCTCGACGCGGCCGCGGGGCACGAGCATGGTCGGGATCACCGCGACACCGCGCGCCGACAGATCGATCAGATAACGCTTATTAGCATTCCAGCGCACGAGCGCCGGCGAGTTGAGCACGCGAACGTGCTTCGCCTCGAGCTCGTCGAGCCAGCCTCGGAATTCGTCGATCCGGCGATGATAGTCCCAACACGAGCGAATGACCACGGCGTCGTAGCTGCTCCAATCCACGTCGGCGCTCGACCACACGGCGGGGCGCACCGACGCGCCGAGCGCCTCGAGCGCCGGGATGAGCAGCGGCTCGTCCATGGCGAGCGTTGGCGCGCGCTCGTACGTCGCGAGCGCGATGCGGGCGCCGCTCACTGCCGGCAGGGCACGTGCGGGTTCGTCGGCTTGGGCGCGTCGAGGCGTGGCGCATGGCCGGCGTCGGCGATGAACAGCGCCGCGTCGAAGACCATCTTCGTGAGCCGCGCGTAGTCCGGGTAGTCGATGTACTGCGCCTCGTCGGTCACCTGGTGATAGTCCATGTGCTCGCCGCGAGAGAGCGAGACGCTCGGGGTGCCGTACCGCGCGTAGCTGTAGTGGTCCGCGCGGCAGTAGTACTGCTCCGGATGGCCGGGCGCGTCGTACTCGTAGTTGAACACGAATGGCAGCGGCTCCTTCGCGTTCACCGCCTCGAACCAGTCGCCGAGCTCGTTCGAGAGCCGGCGCAGTCCCACCACCTCGAGATAGGTCGGGCCGCCGCCCTCGATGTCGCGCGCCGATCCGCGGCCGATCATGTCCACATCGATCTCGGCGACGATCGAATCGATGGGAATGGTGGGATGATCGGTGAACCACGACGATCCGACGAGGCCTTCTTCTTCCGCCGTGTGCGACACGAAGAGAATCGAACGCCGCGGCTTTGCATTGCCCTTCGCGAACGCTTCGGCGATCTCGATCAGCGCGATGGTGCCGCTGCCATCGTCGTCGGCGCCGTTGTAGATCGAGTCGAGCCGCGGCGGGTGAACTCTGCGCAAGCTGTCGAGAATCTGGCGGACACGTCGTGCTTCGTCGGGCGTGGGGTCGCGCACGGGACTGTCGGCGCCCTGCGGACGCACGACCGTATTGAACGCGCGCAGCGAATCGTGATCGACGCCGAAGCGTGAAAAGCCGATGTGATCGTTGTGCGCCGTGATCGAGACGTATTCACCGCGGAGGGCCGGATCCGTGCCGGGGAAAATCGCGATCACGTTGCGCGCCGCGGCATGCTCGGTGGTGTTGCGCGGCCGGACGTTCGGCACCACCTGGAAGAAGGTGCCCTTCTCTCCCCCGGGCAGCAGCCCGAGTCGCGCGAATTGATTCGCGATGTAGTCGGTGGCTTGCTGATCCCAGATCGAACCCGCGGCGCGTCCCATCATCGAGTCGGCCGCGAACGCGGTCAATCGCAGTCGCAGGTCCGCGGGCGTGATGGCCGCTGTGGTGCCGACGGGCGCGAGCACTGCCGTTCTCGCACAGGCCATGACGGCGCTTGCGGCGAGGAGCAGGATCGTGGATCGCGTGTGAGGCATCTCGCTTCTCGTCCGGTGAGGTCGCAAGATCATGGCGACGCGCTCGGTTCGGCAAGCGGCGCGGTGACCGCGACGGTGGCACCACGGTTTGGCGAGTGGAGGTTCACTCATGCAAGACAATCGCGTGATTCGTTTGCTGCCGCTCCTCGCGTTCTCGGTCATGGCGTTCACGTGCCCGGGCGACATTCCCGATCGCGTGCCGGACGGCAATTGGGGCGGGCAGCACATGGGCATGGTCGTGACCGACACTGGCGCCAAACTCGATTACGATTGTGCCTCCGGCGCGATCACGCAGCCGCTCCTGCTCGACGGGTCGGGGCACTTCACGTGGACCGGCGTGCACCACATCGAGCACGGCGGCCCGATCTTCGAGGGAGAGCAGCCGAACACGCACGCGGCAAAGTTCACCGGCGACGCGAGCTCCAGTCGCATCACCATTACCGTCACGCTCACGGACACCACGTATCCGTCGCAGACGTACTCGTTGACGCGCGGCGCCAGCCCACAGGTGTTCAAGTGCTTGTGAGCCGGCCCTGACCGGATCGGGGGCGTGACGGCCGAAACCCGACCCGGGTCCTGCCGTATTGCTTCCCGGACCCAGTCAGAGGCTTCGCATGCGCCGCTCTCTCCCAAACCTCGCCGTCGCCGCGCTGTTGGCGGCTCCCCTGGCCGCCGCGACGGCTGGCGCGCAGGTGATCGATCTCACCTCGCACGACAACGGCGTCGCGATCGGCGACAAACCGCGGGTGAACGGGCTTCGTATCAATTTTCGAGATAGACATCTCGAAGAAGTGAACGGCGTCAACGTGACGATCTGGACGCCGTACGATCCGGTGCGCGGCCGAGTCAACGGGCTCGCGCTCGGGCTCCCGGCCACGGGGGCGGCGGAGATCAGAGGCATTGGCGTCGGCCTCGTCGGACTCGGCACGAGCCGCGACTTCACGGGCATCGGCATCGGCGGCGTCGGTGTCGGCACCGGTGGTGAGGCGCACGGCATCTTCGTCGGCGGCGTTGGCATCGGCGCGGGCGGCGATCTCACCGGGATCAGCGTCGCGAGCGTCGGCGTGGGCGGCGGCGGCTCGCTGCGCGGCATTCAGATCGGCGGCATTGGTGTCGGCGGCGGCGGTTCGGTAACGGGGCTGAGCCTCGGCGGAATCGGTGTTGGGGCCGGCGGTGACGTGACGGGAGTCACGATCGGCGGCGTGGGTGTGGGCTCCGGCGGGATGGTGCGCGGACTCGGCATCGGCGGCATCGGCGTAGGCGCACCCCGCATTCGCGGCGTCGTGATCGGCGGCGTCGGGTCCGGCGGCAACGACGTCCGCGCGATCGCGCTCTCCGGCCTCTACTTCCGCATCGGCGACGGCGGCCGATTCGACGGCGGCTCGGTCGCGGCGATCAATCGCGTCGGCGGCTCGCAGCACGGCCTCACGATCGGGCTGTTCAACTACGCCCGCGATCTACACGGCGCCCAGGTCGGGCTGATCAACGTGTCCGACAACGGCGGCAGCCGGCGCGTGCTGCCGTTGTTGAGCATTCGATAAAGCGCTGTCGCGAACGCGCGCTACGGCGCCCTTGGCACGCCGGGCGGCACACGCGGCGGCACCGGCCCGATTGGCGCGTTCGCCAGCCGCTCCAGCTCGTTCACCGTCGTGAGCAGCCGGGTGTCGAGATCCGCGAGCACCGCGCTCTTGGGCACGCGCCGCGCGCCGAACGAGCGGTAGCCGTACCGCGTCGGCCTCGCCGGCGCAAAGGTCTGGATGAGCAGCATCGCCGAGTCGCGCGGAAAAAGCTGCAGCCGAATCGAGACGACGAGCTCGGCATTCAGCGCCTTTGCCACGTCCGTGGCGCTGCGCGACATCGTGAGCGCCTCGCTCACAGAATCCTGATTCACGATCGCGAATTGCTTCCTCGTCCGAAGCATCCGCCGCAAGCTGTCGGCGACCGCGCGGCCGAGCAGCTCCGATTCCGGCCAGGTGGACGACGGCTCCGGCTCGATGATCACGAGGCGCTCGGGTGCGCTGCTCGCGGCGGCCGCGACGCCCGAATTCGCCGCGATCACCGAATCGATCAGCTTGCGCTGTGTCTCCTCCGCGAGCTTCGCTTTGGCCACCGAGTCGCGAATCTTCGACGCCTCGAGCTTCTTTCGCACCGCTTCGGCGATCGCGAGCGAATCCTGATGAGAGATCATCGGTATCGCGGCGGCCGGCGGGGCGAGCCAGGCTTCGGCCGCGCTGCGTTTGACGACGCTCTCGGGCTTCGACTGCAGCCGAGCCGCCGGTAGTGGCGGCGGGACGGGTATGTCGGCCTTTCGTTGCCGTGAGACGGCGTAGCCGACACTCGCAACGGCCGCGAACAGGATCGCAACGGCGGCGGCGCCCATCCAGCCTCGAGAGCGCCTCGGCGTCACACCGGCCGGCGGCGTGAAATCGAGCGGCATCGTCATCGCGTCGATTTCGTGCAGGATCTCGTTCGCCGTCGCGGGGCGCGCCGCGGGGTCCTTCGCCAGGCAGCGCATGATGAGATCGGAGAGCGGCCGGGGAATCGACGGCGCGAGATCGTGCAGCGGTGTGGGATCGCGCGTGAGCTGCGCCGCGAGCGTCTCGCGTGGCGACGGGCCGGTGAATGGCGGCCCGCCCGTCGCGAGCTCGTAGGCGAGCAGCCCGACGGCGTAGATGTCCATTCTGTGATCAGCCGCACGGTCGCCGGCAAGCTGCTCGGGCGCCATGTACGCGGGTGTGCCGATCGCGATTCCGCCGGTCGTGATGCCGGAGATGGGCAGCGCGGCGCTGATCGCTTTGGCGACGCCAAAGTCGGCGACGAGCGCGTGCGGTCCCTGGGTGAGGATGTTCGCCGGCTTGATGTCGCGATGGATCACTCCGCGCTCATGCGCGAAGGCGAGCGCGTCGACGATGTCGTGGAGCATCCGGATGATGTCGCGCGCCGAGAACCGACGGCGCCGCTCGAGCATGGTGCGCAGCGACTCGCCCTCGATGAACGGCATCGTGTACCAGAGCAGGTCATCGCGCTCGCCCGCCGAGAGCAGGGGCACGATATGGGGATGCTGCAGCTGCGCCGCGACCTGGATCTCGCGGCGGAAGCGGTCGCGGTTGACGCCGGCCGCCAGCTCCGGTGGCAGCACCTTCACGACCACGGTCCGGCCGAGCGCGACGTCGGTGGCGACGAAGACGCGGCTCATGCCGCCGCCGGCGAGCTCGCGCTCGAGCCGGTAGGCCGAGCCGAGCGCTTCCTGGAGATGCTCCGCGAAACCTGCCATCAGGCGCCTGTGAGGGAACTCGAATATGGGACGCGACACATGCCTGGCACGGGCGGTGCGCCTCGTCGGTTATGATACGGGCGAGCAACGAGGAAACGCGAATTGGACACAAATGGAGACGAGCATTCGGTCACGGATGCGCGGCCTGTGAAAAAGATTTTCTGATTGCCCCTTTCGCGTTTGGGAAGTTGAAATAACATTAAAGCGCTTTAATGTTGCAGCACACACTTCCACCAATAACACTCCAGGACAACCGTGGCACGATCCAATGCGACCCGCCGCCCGAGAGCGGTACCCGAGTCGGTGATCCCGAAGAATGTCCTCGCCAAGGAGATCGCCAGCATTCTGGAAGATCAGAATCTGACGCAGACGGAGGCCGCGTACATCATGCGCGATGCGCCGTCCCAGATCTCTCTCGTGGTGACGGGCAAGCTCCGCGGCTTCTCAACGGAGCGTCTGCTTCGCATGCTCGCTCGCCTGGGCCGGGATATCGACATCGTCATTCGTCCGGCAAAGGGCAAGTCGGGCAAAGTCAGCGTCGTCCGCAAGTAAGTTTTCGTAACACGCGGTTCGACGGATTCGACACGCGGCGCGCGCCACCACGCGCGCCGCTGCCGAAGGCTCCCCTGCGCGGGGAGTTGGGCGCGCGCGGCGAGTCACACCGCCGCCGCGACGTCCTCCTTCCAGACACACACGCGATCGCGGCCGCCGCGCTTCGCGGCGTAGAGCGCGTTGTCTGCCCGCTCCTTCAGATTCGCGCCCGCGTGATCGGCGGCGCTCGTGCTCGCCGACACCACGCCCGCGCTCACCGTGACGTGCAGCCGCTTGCCGTTCACGAGAAAGAGATGCGTGCGCACGGTCTCGCAGACGCGCATCGCCGCGCGATATGCGCCCGCGGAGTCGGTGTCCGGTAACAGAATCGAGAATTCTTCGCCCCCGGTGCGCGCGACCATGTCGCCCGCCCGCGCGGTCTGCACGAGGAGCGCGCCGAACTCGCGGAGGATGACGTCGCCCGCGATGTGGCCGTAGGTGTCGTTGATCGCCTTGAAGTGGTCCAGGTCGAGCGCGAGCAGCGACAGATCGCTGCGGGCACGCGTGGACCGCGCCAGCTCCCGCGCCAACGCCTGATCGAGACCGCGGCGATTGAGGCAGCCGGTGAGCGGGTCGGTGAGCACCATGCTCGCCAACTGCAGCCGCACGCGATTGTACGCGCGCCCCACGCGCGTGATCGCGTCGGGATTGGTATCGGCCTTCACGTCGTACGCTTTCGCGAAGTCGCCTTCCTCGGCGCTCTCGAACAGGTCCACGATGTGCGCGAGCCGGCGCTGGAAGCTGCCGTACTGATTGATGAAGACCACCGCGCAGATCGTGAACAGCCCCACGGACCAGAGCGCGTCCGGCCAGTCCATGGCCATGCCGCGCGCGATCATGACCTTGGTCGTGAGGAGATAGCCGGCGATCGTCGCCAGCAGCGCGAAGATCGCGTGCTGCCGGCCGAAGTACGACTCGGTCAGGTGCAGGACGAAGAAGGCGAGTATGAGAATTCTATCATACTGCGCCGCCGGCGACGACGCGATCGTCGACGCGAAGATGAACACGAGGTCGGCGAGCACCGTGGCGACGATCATCGGATCGCCCGCCGTCCCGGTGCGGTGGATGCGCAGGCCGAGGAGGCCCACGATCGCCATGTACCCGGCCACGAGGCCGAGCAGCGCCGGGCCGCTGCCGCGCAGAATCCCCAGTTGCTGCAGCACGAACGCCGCGCCGCCGGCGACGAACGCCACGAGAATGCGGACGCGCCCCTGCCAAAGGAGCACTTCCGCGTTGCCGCGTGCTGGAGAGTGGAGGTCTGGGGTCACGTGAGATCGAGGGAGATGCGCCGCCACGTCATCGTTCCGGAGCGCCCTCGACCATATGGTAATATTCGGGCCGCGCATCGGCCAGACGGACGGCCGATTTAAGTGCCGCCTCGGCCGGCGCTTACTCCCGCACGGCCGGACCGCGAACCGCGACGCCCTGTGGCGAGATGCAACTTCCGTCGTCGTTTGCCAGAGGCACAATGACCGCCTCGCATCTCTGTCCGGACAACGGCATGAAGAAACTCCTCGGCTTCATTGGCGCCACGATCGGCGGATCGATCGGATGGTGGCTCGGCAACTTCGTCGGTTTCATGACCGCATTCATGCTCAGCACGATCGGATCCGGCGTCGGGATCTACGCCGCGATCCGAATCGCGCAGGAGTATGAGATGTAGAGAGCGGGGACCTTAGACCGTGGACCGTAGTCCGTAGTTTCCACGGTCCACGGTCCACGCTCTAGACTCCCACCATCAGCACCGAAGCAAACCGCTCCATCTCCTCGAGCTGCGGGCTGCTCTGCAGCAGCAGGAGATCCAAGCCGGCTTCGGAAAACTCGTTCACGCGCTCCGCGACCTGCTCCGGCGTACCGACGAGCCCCGCGCGCAAACCGCGGTTCGACACCGAGTAGTCTTGGACGCTCACCTGCTGTTCCAGCTTGGTGTTCGCGATCCAATCGCGGTAGTTGTCGTAGCCGGCCGAGCCGATGCTCACGTTCGTGATGCGATCGATCTCGTCCTTCACCTCGCGCTCCGAGTCGCGCACGATCGTGTACGCGGCCATGCCGAAGTGCAGCGGCGGCAGATCGACGCCGAGCTCCTCGGACGCGCGCTCGCGCCGCGCCTTCATGTCCGCGACCTTGGGCGCGATCCGCTCCGGCGGATCCCCGTGCATGACGTACGCGTCGCACTGCCGCGAAATGAGCATCTTCGCCGCGTCCGATTCGCCGCCGGCGTAGATCGTCGGACGGGGGCGGCCCGGCCGCGAGACGGGCTTGGGCTCGAGGACGAGATCCTCGACGCGATACACCTTGCCCTCATAGTTCAGCTTCTTCTCGCGCCAGGCGCCGTCGACCACCTCGAGCCACTCTTTCGTGCGTGCATAGCGGTCGTCGTGCTCGTCGAACGCGGCACCGTACCGGCGCGCTTCGTCCTTCCACCACGCCGAGACGACGTTCAGCGCGAGCCGGCCGTTGGAGATGCGGTCGATGTTCGCCGCTTGCTTGGCGAGAATGGCCGGCGGATGGAACGACGGCCGCACGGCGACCATGAGCTCGAGCTTCTCCGTCACCGCGGCGAGCGCCGCGGCGGTGGACCATGCGTCGAGCGACGGCGCGTTGATCCCCTTGATGTCGTTGAGCAGCAGCTCGGCGATGAGCGTTATGTCATAGCCCAGCTCCTCGCTGCGCTGCGCGAGCCGGCGGACGTAGTCCCACGACGCCGCCATCCCTTCCTCGTCGACGTTGCGCAGCCATCCGCCGAACACCGGAAGCCAGTAGCCGTACCTCATGGCAGCGCCTCCGCGTGGACCGCGTGCGATGGCCGGCTCGCGCGGCCCGCCGTTGGAGTGCGCGGCTTGGCCGACGCACGCGCCTCGATGTAGTCGACGAACCGCGGCCACGGATCGAAGCCAACCACGTTCACCGGATCGGCGACGAAGTTCGAGAGCGCGTTGACGTCGTAGAAGTAGTGCTTGCCGTCGCGATCGTCGACGAGGTACTCGATGCCGCCCACGTCGAGACCCGCGGCGCGGGAGATCGCCTCGACCTGCTCGACGATCGCGCGCGGCGGCTCGTAGCCTTCCACGCGAAGCCCCGTCTTGGGTGCGTCGACGGCGCACGCGCCGCGCACCAGCTCGATGCCGTTCGTGGTCTGACAGGCGTCGGCCGGGCAGAGGTCGAACGAGCCGACGGCCGGATACACCTTGATCGCATAGAGAAACTTGGCACCGAGCGTCTCGACCCGGACGATGTGGCCGTCGCGGAGCGGCGCCGACTCCTGCACGAGCGCGACGCCGTCGACGCCGAGCTCCACCTCGCCGCGCTCGACCGCGCCGGCGAGCGCCGCCTCGGATTCGTAGCGCACGATCCCGGCGCCGCTTCCGCCGATGTTCGCCTTCACGAGCACCGGATAGCGGAGATCGCGCGCCGCGTGGACGGCGAGCGCCGGGTTGTTGATCGCCCGGGCGCGCGGGAACGGAAGCCCGAGCTCGCGAAGCAGGTCGAGCTGCGACGCTTTCGACAATTCATATGAGTAAATTTTGGAGCCATTGACGACCGGCACGCCGATCCGCTCCAGGTGGCGCAGCCAGTGCAGCGTGAAGAAGGTCGACTGGCGATGCCCGCGAAGGTACGCCGACGGGCTCGCGCGGTTGACGACGACCGAGTACGCCGCGCTCTCGGCGGACGGGTCGTAGCTGAACGCGGACGCATCGAGGCGCACGTACGGCAGCTCGCGCCGCTCGAGCTCGGCGAAGAGCGGCTTGAACCAGTCGGGATGCTCGTGATAGACAGCGATCGGTGGCATGGTCGGCACTGAGGTGAAGGGATCGCCTTCGCTCTGCCAATCCGGATCGCCGCGTCTCTGAAAACAAAAACGCTCCGACCCGGCGAGGGTCGGAGCGTAGGCCGCGTGTACGAGTCGTGTCGTTACATGCGATCGCCCAGAGCCTCAGATGCCGGTTGGCACATGAGACAACACATGCACGAACAACAACACATGCAGGTGGTCTGGGCGGAGGTCATGAATCAGAAGTTAACGACGGGATGAAGGGCGGCAAGGCCGCTCGTTGCGGTTCACCAAGTCTTTACGTGCACTCGGAGTTCCCGCGATCAGAACCGCGAGTCCAGATACAGATCCACGCGCCACTGCTTCCGCGGGTACAGTCCGCGCGCGACGTCGAACCGAAACAGTCCGTCGAGGAACGACAGCCCCGCACCGACGCCGCTCATCGGACGCCCGACGTCGCTGATCTTCGAGCGATCGCCGACCCATCCGAGATCGCCAAAGATCGTGGGCCGCATGCCGATGTCCGACGTGCCCAGCTCGAGGCGCGTCATCCAGAACGCGTTCCCGCTCTGCGTCGTGTCCGGGCTCTGCCCGCGAATCGTCTGCGAGCCGCCGAGATACCAACGGCGCTGCACCGGCAGCGCACCGACCGCCGTTCCACCGGCGAGCGTGATCGCGCCGGCGAGCGGCCCGAGTCCGTGCGACGCCGTGAGATCGAGCGCCGCGCGGCCGTACGACGAATCGCCGTACGCCGCTTCGATGCGCGTATCGGTGAGCAGCCGGAATCCGTGCGGATCCAGTCCGTACTGGCGCGTGATGCGCGTCCCCGCGCCGGCGTAGACGCCGCGCGTCGCGACGAGATTCGGCGGAAAATCGGCGCCGTTCACCGCGAAGCTGGTGTTCACGCGCGCGGTGCGCTGCTGCTCCGCGAACACGCGCCAGCTGACGTCGGCACCCGCATCGAACGAGGGCTGGACTTCCCCGCCAAGCTCCGCGCCGCTCGCGCGATAATAGAAGCCCTCGTCGCGCCCGAACATGAGCGCGGAGAACGATGAGCCGAAGCTCAACGGCCGTCCCCAGTCGCTCGCCGAGACCAGATGATTGTACCCGCTCACGTGCACCGACTTCGAGAGATTCGTGCGCGTGACCGTGAGCTCCACGTTCGGCTCGCGGTCCGCGAATCCAAACCGGCCCAGCGCGAGCGCGTCGTAGCCGCCGCCGAGCTGCTCGTCGGCGGAGATCCCGGCCGAGAAGCCCTCGACGCGGTTGTAGCGCATGAGCGATGGACCGTACATGATCTTTGGCGGCGCCAGCATCGAGAGCCGGAGCTCGAGCGGCGCCTGCGCCGTGAGCGCGAGCGCTTGCTGCTTCAGCGCCTCGAGCTCCTTGGCATCGAACATCTGGTCGTCGGGGCCGTAGATCGACTTCGGCAGATCGGGCGAGTTCTCGAGCTTGGCTTCGTCACACGGAATGCGCACGCCAACCGGAATGCGTCCGTCGAACCGGTAGCGCTGCACGACGTAGAAGTCGGACGTGTCGCAGACCGAGCTCATGGCGTGTCGTTTCGCGAGCGCCGAGTCGCGCGCCTTTCGATCCATCTTATCGAGCGAATCGGTCCACGCCTTCCGCTCGGCGCGGCGCGCGGCTCGCACCGAGTCCACCCATTTCTCCTGCTCGTCGGCGGAGAGCGTGTCGGGCACTTCCTCGGCGGGCTTTCCGGCGACGACGATCGTTGGGAGCGTGTCGCGGCCGTTCACGCTGTTGTACGAGAAGCTCTCCTCGAACTTGAACGGCACGTGGATGAATCCGACCTGGGCGTTGCCTTCGGCGGATCGGACGGTCGGCAGCCAGAAGCGGCCCTCGAACAAGCCGTATTCGATGGCGATCGCCGAGATCTCGCCCTGCATGGGCCGGAACACGGCTTTGACCCAGCCCGGCGGGGGATCGCCGTCGTGGTCGCTGGTGTCGGATGCGGTCGCGTCCCAGACGTCGACGGGAATCGACAACCGGTACGCCGCGCGCACGAGCTGTCCCGTGGTCGCGTCGAACCAGAACGAGCCGACACAGAGATTCCACTTCGGCTGGCGGGGACGAATCTTTAATTCACGAAGTCTAATTACGCGCTTGTCGGGCAGGCGGAGGGTGAGCGAGTCCCCGGTCTGGTACGTGTAGTACGCCTCGGCGCCTTCGGCGAGCGGATGCACGATATCGGTCTCGTCGACGCGCGCCTTGACCGTGTTGCCGGCGATCCAGAGCGGCTCGTAGCCCGGGTAGTACGGGAGCGGCGCCGAGAGATCGTCGTCGTCCATCTCGTCGCGATTCTCCTGCTTCTCGTCGCTCCGGTCCGCGACCGGGATGGCCGTGCGGGCGCCGGTCACCTGGACCCATGCGCCCACGCCGCGCTGCCAGCGCACGCGGCCGGCCGCCTCGTGGCGATAGAGCAGCCGGTCGCCGCCGATGCGACCGAAACCCATGCCGACCGAGATGCGATTGTACGACTTGGCGTCGTAGCCGGTGAGCGCGGAGTCCTGGCGGAGCCGCGCGACGCGCGCGCGCATCAACAGCGTGCGCGCCGTGCTGTCCTTGAAGGCGGTGGCGAGCAGCTCGGGCGTGACCGGGCGCCGCACCGCGTGATGGACGTGCTTGGTCGTCGTGTCCTGCGCCGGCGCGCTGGTTTGGACGTGGACGTGCACCTTGGCCTGGAAATTCATCGCCAGAGCGGCGGTCAGGAGGAGCAGCATGTCCCATGGTACGCCCCGGACACGGCGGGAGTTTCACGTCCTCCCGCGGCCGCGGCGCGGCGCGCCAGCGACGCGGACGCAGTAAACTTCCATGCGCCTATGCCCACGTCTCAGAGCCCTTCGAGCGCGCTGGTCGTCCGCGGTCTGCGAAAATATTTCGGCGACGTGCGCGCCGTGGACGGTCTCGATCTCGCCGTCGGCAGCGGCGAATGCTTCGGCTTGCTCGGACCAAACGGCGCCGGCAAGACGACGACAATCGAGATCTGCGAAGGATTGACCCGCGCCGACTCTGGCGAGGTGGAGCTGCTCGGCCTGCGATGGGAGCACGATGAGCACGAGCTGCGCGAGCGTCTCGGCATTCAGCTCCAGGAAACACAGCTCTCGGACAAGCTCACCGTCAACGAGACCGTGCGCCTGTTTCGCAGCTTTTACGCGAGCGGCCGCGCGGTGGACGAGGTGATCGGACTCGTGCAGCTCGACGAGAAGCGCGACGCGCGCGTCGGAAAGCTCTCGGGCGGACAGAAGCAGCGGCTCGCGCTCGCCTGCGCCATCGTCGGCAATCCCGATCTGATTTTCCTCGACGAGCCCACGACCGGGCTCGATCCGCAGTCGCGTCGGCAGCTCTGGGAGCTCATCACGGATTTCAAATCGCACGGTCGCACCATCATGCTCACCACGCACTACATGGACGAAGCCGAGGTGCTGTGCGATCGCGTCGCGATCGTCGATCATGGGCGCGTCATCGCGCTCGGCACGCCGCCAGAGCTGATCGCGTCGCTCGGCGCCGAGCACGTGGTGGAGTTTTCGCTCGCTCCCGGGAATGCGCCGCTCGATGAGCAAACGCTCGGCGGGCTCGAGGAGGTCCGTACCGCGCGCCGCGTGGCGGACGGCTACGAGCTGCAGGTCGGCGCGCTGCACCGCGCGGTGCCGTCGCTGCTCTCGCTCGTCGCGAGCCGCGGGCTGGAGCTGGCGCGCCTCACGACGCACTCCGCGACGCTCGAGGACGTGTTCGTGTCGCTCACCGGGAGGCAGCTCCGCGATGAGTGATCGAGGGAGCGATCCGAAGCGGGACACGGACGTGAAGGGCGGCTCGCTCTGGCAGCTCATCACCGTCCGGTTCAAGGAGTACACGCGCGAGCCCGAGGCGCTGTTCTGGTCGTTCGGATTTCCCATTCTGCTCGCGATCGGATTGGGGATCGCGTTTCGCAGCAAGCCGCCGGACGTGGTGCACGTGGCGGTGACGAACACGGGGCCACGTGCCGCCGCGATCGCCGCCGCGATCCGCGCCGACCGCGGACTCGCGGTCGAGCTGCTGCCGGCGGACAGCGCGGCCGCCGCACTGCGCACCGGGCGCGTGGCGCTCGTCGCCACGCCCGCGGGCGGGGACTCGGTGACGTACCAGTTCGATGATACCCGTCCCGATGCGCTGACGGCGCGGCTCATGGTCAACGACGCCGTGCAGCGCGGCGGCGGCCGCCGCGATCTGGTGCCCGTGGGCGAACGCCACATTCGCGAGCGCGGGTCGCGGTACATCGACTTCGTCGTGCCGGGACTCCTCGGCATGACGATCATGGGCGGCGGGGTCTGGGGGCTCGGCTACTCGATCGTCGACCAGCGCCGTAAGAATTTGCTCAAGCGGCTCGTGGCCACGCCAATGTCGCGCGCCGAGTACCTGTTGTCGTACGTGATCTCGCGGCTGGTGATGCTGACGATCGAGGTCGTGGTGCTCCTTGGCTCCTCGGTCCTGCTGTTCGGCGTTCCGATGCGCGGGAGCTGGCTCTCGGTGGCGGCCATCATCGTGGTCAGCGCGCTAGCCTTTGGCGGCTTCGGACTGCTCATCGCATCGCGCTCGCGCACGATCGAGGGGGTCTCCGGCCTGATGAATCTCTCGATGCTCCCGATGTGGGTGCTCTCGGGCGTGTTCTTCTCCTCGGAGAATTTTCCGAAAGCGATTCAGCCGATCATCAAGGCGCTCCCGCTCACGGCGACGAACGACGCATTGCGGGCGAACATGCTGCGCGGCGTCGAGATCGGCGGCTTGGGGCCGCAGATGGCGGTGCTGTTCGCATGGATGATCGGGTGCTTTCTCATCGCGTTGAAGATTTTCAGATGGCGGTAGCGCATGTCCGGTGATCTCTCGCGCGACGAGCTGATCGAGCAGGGCCGCGCGGCGCTCGATTGGATCGCGAGCTACCTCGAGCGGCCGCAGGAATACCCGGTGCTCTCGCGATCGCGCCCCGGCGACATCCGCGCGGCGCTCCCGGCATCGCCTCCGGCCGAGGGCGAGCCGCTCGCCGACGTGCTGCGCGACTTCGAGCGCACCATCGTGCCCGGGATCACGCACTGGAATCACCCCGCGTTCTTCGGCTATTTCGCCACGTCGTCGTCGGTCCCCGGCATCATCGCGGAAATGCTCACGGCCACGCTCGACGTGAAGGCGATGCTGTGGAAGACGTCGCCGGCGGCGACGGAGCTCGAGCAGGTCGCGACGGACTGGCTGCGCCAGATGCTCGGCTTGGGCGAAGGCTGGTTCGGCATCACCACCGATACCGCGTCGATGTCGACGATGCTCGCGCTGGCGGCGGCGCGCGAGGCGCGGCCCGAGCTCGCGATCCGGGAGCGGGGGATGGCCGGTCGGCCGGAGCTGCCGGTGCTCCGGGTATATACATCTTCTCATGCGCATTCTTCTATCGAGAAGGGCGCGCTGGCGCTGGGGATCGGTCTCGAGAACGTGGTGAAGGTCGACGTCGATGCCGAGTTCCGGATGCGTCCCGATGCCTTGGCGGCGGCGATCGCGCGCGATCGCGTGGCGGGCCGCCTGCCGATCGCGTGCGTGGCCACGGTGGGCACGACGAGCACCTCGAGCATCGATCCCGTGCCGGCCATCGCCGAGATATGCCGCCGCGAGCAGGTCTGGCTCCATGTCGACGGCGCGTACGGCGGCACGATCGCGATCGTGCCCGAGTTCCGCTACGTCCTGGACGGCGTGAGCGACGCGGACTCGCTCGTGGTGAACCCGCACAAGTGGATGTTCACGCCGTTCGACTGCTCCGCGCTCTTCCTCAAGCGGCCCGAGGTCCTCAAGCGCGCGTTCTCACTCGTGCCGGAATATCTCGTCACACGCGAGCAGGACGAAGTCGTGAATTACATGGACTACGGCGTGCAGCTCGGCCGCCGGTTCCGCGCGCTCAAGCTCTGGATGATCATCCGCGCGTTCGGCACGGACGGACTCGCGGATCGCATGCGCGAGCACGTGCGGCTCGCGCGCGAATTTGCGGATTGGGTGCGCGCGACGAGCGATTGGGAGCTGATGGCGCCCGTTCCGTTCTCGCTCGTGTGCTTCCGCTACGCACCGCCCAACACGAGCGACGCGGACCGCGACCGGCTCAACGAGGAGATCATGCACGCCGTGAATGAGGGCGGCGACGTGTTTCTGTCGCATACCAAGCTGCACGATCGATTCACCTTGCGGCTTGCGATCGGGAACATTCGGACGGAAGAGCGACACGTGGCGCTCGCGTGGGCGAAGCTGCGCGAAGCGGCGGCGCGCGCTGCGTGATGCGCCAGTGTCATCCCGAGCGAGCGAGCGCAGCGAGCGAGTCGAGGGATCTGGGCTCGTGGCGGGCGATGCTGGCGTGTCGCTCGAAGGCGTCTCGCGGTGCCGCCCGACTGCGCGCGAGTTTGGCTGGACTCGGGGAACTACAATGCAACGAAAACGGCGCGAAATGAACGAAGACGAGCCAAGCGCGTGAATCCGTTCACTTCATTCCACTTCGCTAATTTGTAGTTCCACCTAATCCAAGCCGATTCCCGAGTATTCCATTTACCCGCGCGATGCACTGGAGCACCAAGTCGGTATGGCGCGCGACGAGCCCAGATCCCTCGACTCCGTCGCTTCGCGGCTGCGCTCGGGATGACGGATCGTTACTCGTGCGCCGCGAGCCGCTCCGAGTACAACTGCGGGAACATGCGATGCAGGTTGTCTACCTTGGGCGCATCGTTGATCGCGATGTACGGATTGGTCGGATTCTCCGCGGCGTAGTTCTGGTGATAGTCCTCGGCGGTCCAGAACTGCTTGAACGGTACGACCTGCGTCACGATCGGCTGCCGATAGACGTGTGACTTGTTGAGCTGGTCGATGTACGCGTCCACCGTGCGCTTCTGCTCTTCGCTCGTATAGAACGCGATCGAGCGATACTGCGTGCCCACGTCCGGACCCTGGCGGTTCAACTCCGTTGGATCGTGCGCGACGGAGAAGAAGACGCGCAGCAGCGTTCCGTACGAGACGACGGACGGGTCGAAGACGACCTTCACGGATTCCGCGTGCCCGGTGCGCCCGGAGCTCACGTCCTCGTACGACGGCCGCGCGACCCAGCCGCCCGAGTAGCCACTCGTCGCGCTGATCACGCCCTTCACGTGCTGGAAGACCGCTTGGATTCCCCAGAAGCAGCCGCCCGCGAAGACGGTGCTGTCAATCTTCGCCGATGCGACGGCGTCGTCGACGAGAGGCGCCGGCGCTCGGACTGCGCTGTGCGTCGCCGCGGAGACCCGTTCGGCAAAGACACCGACTGCCGCGATCGCGGCCAGTGCAACAACCAGCGATGCGCCACTCATTCTGCGTTTCATATAGAGCTCCCCTCTCCAGACGTACCGTGCGTCGGCTCATGCGTCGCCCTTGTGAGACAGCTCGGGCTCCGGCTCGTCCCCCGCCCCCAACACCTCGACGACCTCATCCTCCACGTGCCGCCGATGCAGCACCCAGAGTCCGATCGCCACAGTAATTACGACAATGGCGACCAAATAGTTCTCGTAGCGCCGCACATGGCCGACGACGATGAGCGTCGTCCGCCCAAAGCCCCAGCCGAGCATGGTGTAGACGAACGACCACGTGATGCAACTGATCGCCGAGCCGATCAGATAGACCGGAAGCGGCATGCGCGCCGCGCCGCACGCCATTGGCAGCGTCAGCCGCAGCCCGTACGCCCAACGCACGGCGATCGAGGTTCTCCATGGATGCCGCCGCACGAGCTTGAACGTGCGGAGCATCCAGGTTCGAATGGCCGGCCAACGCGTGCGCGCCCACTTCCCGCGCCATCGGCCCACATAATAGAGACCAAGATCCGCGACCCAGGTTCCGCCCGCGATCCAGAGAATCGCCGGCGAGAGCCGCAGATACCGCTCGTGCGCGGCCAGCCCCGCGAGAATGGGCGTGACTTCTTCGGTGAAGATGCCGGTCGCGCCAACCGTGATGTACAACCACAGTCGGTGCAATGCCGCCACGGCGTGCGGGTGCCGCGTCGCGACCTGCAGCAGATCGAACATGAACGTCACGCGTGGGCCGGCGCTGCGCGTTATGGCGAGGTGTGCACGGCGGCGCAGCTCCGATCTATGTGCGCGCGGAATGCGTCGAACAGTCGTTTCGTCACGGGGCCGGGGACGCCCGCGCCCACCGGACGGTCATTCACCCGAACGATCGGCATCACGTCCGAGGTCGTGCCGGCGAGGAAGATCTCGTCGGCGCGCCGCAATTCCTCTTCCGTGAACGCCGTCTCGTCGACGCGAATGTCCAGCTCGCGCGCGATCTCGATCACCACCGCGCGCGTGATCCCCGGGAGAATCAGGTGGTCGAGCGGATGCGTGCGGATCACATCGCCGAAGACCGCCAGCACGTTGGCGTGCGATCCTTCCGTGACGACGCCGTCGCGCACCATCAGCGCCTCGATCGCCCCTCGCTCAGCGGCCGCTTCCTTCGCGAATACGTTCGGCAGGAGCTGAATCGTCTTGATGTCGCAGCGCAGCCAGCGGATGTCCGGAACCGTGATCGCCGCTCCGCCGCGCGCCCGCAGCTCTTCGGGCGGAGCGAACCGGTTTGCCATCGCATACACCGTGGGCATCGTGCCGGCCGGCGGGAATTGATGCGTGCGCGGCGCCGCGCCGCGCGTCACCTCGAGATAGAGCGTCGCTTCGCCCTCGAGCAGGCCGTCTTCCGTGAGCAGCCGCTCCGCGATCCGGTCGATCTCATCCCCGTTCGCGACGTCCCGCGCATCGATGCGCAGCTCGCGCAGCCCCCGCTCGAGACGGGCGAGATGCCGCTCCGGCTCGAACAGCCGACCGTTGACGACGCGCCAGACTTCGTACACGCCGTCGCCGAACATGAATCCCCGATCCTCGACGGGAATCGCCGCCGATGATCGCGCGAGGTATTGGCCGTTCAGATAGCAGAGCACGTCAGAAACCGCGGGTGGTTTGCGTGGAAGCTAATGGCTGACGTGAGGCGATGAGAGGCCGGGCTCAGCACTGGTCTGTCGCAATGAGACAACGCTCCGCGCAGATTTCGTTGGTTCCAATCACGAGAGCCAAATGACCCTGCACCGTTTCACGTTGCTGGCGTTGATCGCCCTCGTAGGCTGCTCACGGTCGGAGGTGCCGATGTCTTCACTCGCGATCACCAGCTCGGCGTTCACGGATGGCGGCCAAATCCCCGCGCGATACACGTGCGACGGCGAGAGCGTCTCGCCGCCGCTCGCGTGGACAGGCGTGCCGTCTGGCACTGCATCGTTCGCGCTCGCCGTCGAAGATCCCGACGCGCCAGGCGGCACGTTTCTGCACTGGTTGATCTACGACATCCCGCCCAAGACCGCCGCGCTCCCCGAAGGTGTCGACACGACCGGCTCGGTCGCGAGCCTCGGCGGCGCGAAGCAGGGCGCGAACAGCTTCAAGAAGACCGGCTACGGCGGGCCGTGCCCGCCGCCGGGAGCGCCGCACCACTATCACTTCCGGCTCTTCGCGCTCGACACGCTGCTCGGGCTCCAGCCCGGCGCATCACGCGATCAGGTCACGAAGGCGATGAACAAGCACGAGCTCGGGCAGGCGGAGCTCGTGGGCGTGTACGGCCGGAAGAAATAGCTCGCAGTCCTCCCGAGCGGAGCTTGCCGAAGGCAAGCGCAGCCGAGGGAGCTGGGCTCGTTGAGCATCAATCCCAGACGAGCGCGGATTCCTCGACTCCGCCGCTGCGCGGCTCCGCTCGGAATGACAACTTTCGCTAATCCCCCGCCGCCGGCACCGCGTGCTCCGCGGTCATCTGCTTCGGATTCCTCCCGAGCCAGCGCATCACCGCGTGCCGCCACTCGTCGAGAATCTCGTAACCCGTCGGGATCACGAGCAGCGTCAGGAACGTGGACGTCAGCACCCCGCCAATGACCGCCACGCCGAGTGGCGCGCGGAACTGTGCGCCTTCGCCGCGGCCCAGGGCGACGGGAATCATGCCCGCGATGAGCGCGAACGTCGTCATGAGAATCGGGCGCAGACGAATCGCGCCCGCTTCGATCAACGCTTCGCGCAACGGCACCCCGCGCTCCTCGCGCGCCCACTTCGCGAAGTCGATGAGCAGAATGGCATTCTTCGCAACGATGCCCATGAGCAGAATCACGCCGATCAAGCTCATGATGTTGATCGTCAGTCCCGAGATCGCGAGCGCCAACATCACGCCGATGAGCGAGAGCGGCAGTGACATGAGGATCGCGAGCGGATCGATGAACGAGCCGAATTGCACGACGAGAATGAGGTACATCAGCAGCACGGCCAGGCCGAGCGCCGAGAAAATCTGGCCGAACACTTCCTGCTGCGATTCCGCGTCGCCGCCGATCGTGTAGTGCACGCCCGCGGGGAGCCGCATCTTGTCGAGCCGCGACTGGATGTCCGCCGTCACGTCGCCCGCCGCGCGGCCCGACGTGTTCAGCTCCACCGTCACCACCGGCTCCCGGTTCAAGTGATCGATGATCGCCGGCCCGAGTCCTTCGTGAATGGTCGCGACCTGACCGAGCGGCATCATCGTCGGCGCGCCAGTCGGTCCGATCACGCTCATCGGGAGCCGGAGTAGATCCTGCGGCCGCTGCCGCGCCTCCGGCGTGAGCCGCACGGTCACCTTGCGCGACTTGCCCGACGGGTCGATCCAGTAGCCGGCGTCGATGCCGGCGAACGCCGGACGCAGCGACTGCGCGACCTGTCCCACCGTGAGACCGAGGCTGCCGGCGACGCCGCGGTTCAACTCGATCTCGAGCTCCGGCTTCTGCCCCTTGGTCGAGAGTCCGATATCGACCGCGCCCGGGACCTTTTCCACTTCCGCGCGCACCATGTCCGCGGCTTTCGCGAGCGCCTGCACGTCCTGCCCGCGAAGCTGCAACTGAATCTGCTTGAATCCGCCGCCGAAGTCGCTCGTGAACACCGACACGGTCGCGCCGGACATGCGCGCCGTCTCGTGCCGCATCTCCTCGGCGAACTGCTCGATGTCCATCGAGCGTTTGTCCATCGGCACGGTGCGCACGTAGATGTTCCCCTCGTCCACACCGCCCGTCGCGCCGTTGCCGAGCGTCGCGTACGTGTAGAGCACTTCCTTGTGCGAGCGCGCGATCGTCGCGGCTTCCTCGGCCTTGAGACGCGTGTACTCGAGGTTCGATCCCGGCGGCGTCTCGAGCGCCATGATGAACTCGGAGCGGTCGTCGTTCGGGAAGAACGCGGTGCCGACCGTGCGGACCGGCGGCACGAGCTGCGGCAGCGCGATGAACGCCGCGACGCCCGCCAGCACGAACACGCCGCGAAGCCCGACGTGCATGCCGCGCTTCGTCAAGCCGAACACGATGATCGCGATGCCGACGAGCGCGGCGCCGAGACCCGACAGCCCTCGCGTCGGCAGGAAGAACGACGCGACGAACGTGAGCGTCGCGATCGTCACCATCGCCGCGCGGTGGTCGAGCGCCCACGCGATCACGGTTTTATAATTCTGCGCCTGCCGGTTGAACCAGCGGTTGAACACATCGAGCTTGCGCGTGATCCACCCCCGCTCCGCCAGCGGCTTGTGCGGATCGGCCCAGTACGCGGACAGCATCGGGTCGAGCGAGAACGACACGAACAGCGACACCGCGACCGAGCACGCGATCGTGAGCGCGAACGGCTTGAACCACTGTCCGCCCACGCCGGGCATGAAGCCGATCGGGACGAACACCGCGAGAATGGAGAACGTCGTCGCCGCGACCGCGAGGCCGATCTCGTCCGTGCCGTCGTGCGCGGCCGTGAAGTGATCTTTCCCCATCTCCACGTGGCGCACGATGTTCTCGCGCACCACGATCGCGTCGTCGATCAGAATGCCGATCGCGAGCGAGAGGCCGAGCAGCGACATCGTCTCGAGCTTGAACCCCAGCGCCCACACCGCGATGAAGCTCGCGAGCACCGAGATGGGCAGCGCGACGCCGGTGATCACCGTGGACCGCCACGAATTCAGGAACAGGAATACCACGAGCACCGTGAGAATCGCGCCGAGGAACAGCGCTTCCTCCACATTGGAGACCGCGTGCTCCACGCGCACGCCGGAATCCTTCACGAGGTCGATCTTCGTTCCCGTCGGGAGCGTCGTCTCGATCTGCGCCAGCCGGTCGCGGATGCGCGCGGCGACGTCGGTCGTGCTGTACCCGTTCGACTTCTTGACGTCGATGCCGATCGCATCCTTGCCGTTGAACAGCGCCAGCGTGCGCGGCTCCTCGGTCGCGTCGTGGATCGTCGCCACCTGGCCCAGGCGCACGAGCTGTCCGTTGCGATCGGCGACGACGAGGTTCTCGAACTCCGCGGGATTGTCGAGCCGCCCCTTGAGGCGGATCGTGCGCTCGTCCAGGTCGCCGTTCACGCGCCCCACCGGCGCGGCGAGATTCTGCGCCTCGAGCGCCTGCACCACCTCGGCGACGCTGACGTTCGCCGCCTGGAGCTTGTGCGGCTCGACTTCCACCGTGAGCTCGCGCTCGACCTTGCCGAAGATCTGCACGTCGGCGACGCCGGGGATCGCGCGCAGCTCGCGCGTGATCCCGGGATCGGCGAGCCGCGTCAGCTCGGCGGGCGAGAGCACGGGCGACGAGACCGCGACGGAGATGATCGGCCGGTCCGTGTCGTTGAACTTCTGGACGATCGGCTCCTTCATCTCCGGGGGCAGGTCGGAGCGGATCGACGAGATCGCGTCGCGCACGTCCTGCGACGCGACGTTTAGATCTTTGTCATATAAAAATTCTATCATGACCATGGAGTAGCCGTCGTAGGCCTTCCCCATGATCCGCTTCACGCCCGAGATCGAGCCGATCTGCTCCTCGACCGGGTTCAACACTTCGCTCTCGACAACTTCCGGCGACGCGCCCGGATAGACGATCCCCACCGTCAGGAACGGCGGCGCCACGTCCGGAAATTCGTCCGTCTTGAGCTTGAATAACGAGAACGTGCCGAAGATCACGAGCGCCACCATCGTGACGACGGTGATGAGCGGCCGTTTGATCGCGAAGTCGGAAATGATCATGTCGTGCGCGGCCGGCTGTCGCCGGCCGCCCTCGGTTAGTTGTTCCGCTCCGTGTCCGCCGCGACGCCGCTCACCTTCACCGGCGTCTTCTCGGAGATGCCGCGCGCCGCGCCGAGCAGGATCGTGTCTCCCGGCGCGATGCCGCTGCGAATCTCCACGGTCTCGCTCGCGGCGTCGCGAATCCCCAACACCACGTCCGCCTTCTGCACGATGCCGTTCTTGAGCCGCATGACGAACGGCCGCAACCCGCGCTCGTCCACCGCGGCGATCGGCACCACGGGCGCCGTGCGGACTTCGCTCGCCACGTTGCCATCCGCGAACAGTCCGCCCACCAGCACGCCGTTCTCGTTCGGCAGCGACACGATGATCCGCACCTGGCGCGTCGCCGGATCGGCGATCGGGTTGATCCGCGTGACGTGTCCCGTGAACTGGCGATTGGGATAGCCGTTCACCGTGAAGTCCACCGGCACGCCCACACGCACCGCCGAGAGCTGGTCCGCCGGCACCGACGCCTCGAGCCGCATCGTCGACGGATTCACGATCGTGTAAAGCGCCGCGCCCGGCTGCACCACGTCGCCCGCGCTCACTTGCCGTGCGCTCACGATTCCCGAGAACGGAGACGCGATCGTCGCCTTGTCGAGCTGCTTGCGCGCGTTCGTGAGCTGCGCCTGCGCGTTCGCGAGCTGCGCCTGCGCCGCCGAGTACTGGTTGCGCGTGAGCTCGAGATCGCGCTCCGCGATGGCGCCGGCTTTGAGCAATGTCTCATTGCGGTCGACCTCGCGCTTGTTCACGTCCACCGTGTTCTGCGCCGTCGTCACCGCCGCGCGCGCCGAGAGCTCCGTTTCGCGCAGCGCCGCGTCGTCGATGCGCGCCAGCACCTGCCCCTTGTTCACGCGCTGCCCCTGCTCGGCGAACGTCTGGAGCACCGGACCGCCGACTTCCGCGCGCACCGTCGCCTGCTCTTCGGGCTGCAGCGTTCCTGAGATCGCCGGCCCCGAGCGGATCTGCTGCGACTTCACGACCGCGATGTTCTCCGGCCCGACGACCATCCCGGCCGGCCCCGTGGATCCGGTGGTCGTGTTGTCTTTCTTGCACGCCGCGAACGTCGCGGCGGCCAGTAAAACCGCGGCCGCGGTCAGGCGGCGAGTGCGAGTGTTCGTCCCTGCCCGGCTCATGGTTGAATGCTCCCGGTGGTGCCCGCCGAACCGCCGGCGGTTGGTGAGGTGGTCGCCGAACGCTGCGGCGTCTGACTCTGCGTCTGCTGTTGCTGCTGCTGCGACTGCTGCTGCGTGGCGCCGGCCGCACCGCCCGTCGCGCTCGCGGTGGTGCCGGTCGTCGCTTGCAGCGGCAGATCGCGCAGCAGCGCGAGCCGCACGCGCGCGACGGCGAGATTCCGCGCCGCCTGCGCGCGGTTGGCGAGCGCCTGCTCGAGCAGGAGCCGCGACTGCGTGAGATCCGTCTGCGTCGATATGCCTTCGCGATAGCGCACCTGATCGATCGCGTACGCTTGCTGCGCCTGATCCGCCGTGCCCCGGCTCGCCTCCCACGTCGACTGCGCTTCCTCCAGCGCGTTCAATGCGACGCGCGTGTCGAGCGCGGCGAACTGGCGCGTCTGCTCGCGCTGCGCGCGCGCCTGCTGGAGGCCTGCCTGCGCGATCAGCTCGTCCCCTTTGATGCGGCCGCCGTCGAGCAGTGGAAAGCTCGTCGACACGCCGACGGTCCAGTTGTTCACGCCGTTGTTGAGACTCGGGAACACCGCCGATGGGAAGTACAGCCGCTGGTAGTTCGACACGAGCGCGAACTGTGGAATGCGCTCCGCGCGCGCGATCGTCACCTGCGCTTGCGCGGCGCGCACGTTCTCGTCCAGCTCCCGCACCGGCGCGCGGTCGGCCGCGAGCGTGTCCGGCGGCGGCGCGTTCACCGCGATCGCCGGCAGCGCCGGCCCGTTCGCCTGCTCGATGCCGGTCGTGAGCCGAAGCGAATCGTCGAGCGACACGTTGAGGAGCTGCTTCAATCGCAGGTACGCCACCTGCCGGTTCGCGCGCGCTTGAATCGCAACGGGCAACTGGTTGTCGTGCGTCACCTGCGCGCGGAGCAGATCGTACTGCGACGCATTGCCGACCTGCCGGGCCACGCGCGTCTGCGCGAGTACCGCTTCCGTCTCGGCGACCGACGAATCGGCGATCGAGACGAGTTGGTCCGCGAGCGCCGCGTCGTAGTACGCCGAGGTCACGTCGAGCGAGACCTGCGCGCTCTGCGCGGCGACCTCGATGTTCGCCGAGCGGAGCTGTGCGTCGGCGGCCCGGTTCTGCGCCGTGACGCGGCCCGCCGTCCACAGGTTCTGCGAGAAGTTGAGCCCGAGCGCCCACTGATTCGTCGCGCCAAAGCTCGTCTTGCTCAGATCGAACCCGCCGGCGGCCGACGGACAGGTCGCCGCCTGCGCGAGCGCCGCCGCGCGCTCCTGCGGCGTGGCGTTGTCGGGGATGAACGGCGTGCAGAGCGACTTGGACGCGACGGGCTGCGGCGCCGTGTCCGCGGGTGCCGAGCTCGCGAAGCTCGAGAACTGCGACTTTAGCGTTTTCGTATAGCCCGCGGTGCCGTTGAGCTGCGGCAGGTACTGGCTGCGCGCCTGATACCGCCCGCCCGTGGCGCGCGTGACGCCCGAGCGCGCGATCTCGATCGTCTGGCTCTGCGTCTGCGCCATGCGCAGCGCGTCGTCGAGCGACAGCGTGAGCGTCGCGGGCGCGGAGCGCGCTCCGGTGCGCTGCTGCGCACCGGCGGCGCCCGCGGCGAGCGTCGCGAGCATCACACTCGCCGCGAGGCCGCGAACGCTCCGACTGGGAGCTGATGTCATGATGGTGATATCGGTGAAAGTCATCGGACGCTCAGTCGCCCGCCGCCGAGCGGACCGCCGACGGTCGCCGGACGACCTCTACGCCGAGAGCGCGCATGAAGATTCGGACGTAGCGCGCCGGCGCTTCGTCGACCGGCGGGAACGCGCGCGGCATCAGGTCGCGGCGCAGCGCGTCGCCGATGATGCAGCTCACGAACATTGCGACCGCCGTCTGGATGTCGCCGTCCGCCGCCGCGAGTCCCATCGAGCGCAGCCGGAGGATGTAGTCGGTGAGCATCATGCCGGCGCACGCGGGACCGCGGCACATCGACATCGCCGACTCGGGCCGCTCCTCGATCTCGCCGAACGAGGCGCGAATGAGCCCGCGGTTCTCGCGCAGGTACGTGAGGATTCCGGCGCACCAGTGCGTCATCTCGGCTTCGGGATCGACCGGATTGTCCGGAAGATCGGGAACCGGCGACTTGGCGACGTGCTCCTGCATCAGCGCCTCGAACAGCGCCGCCTTGGAGCCGAACGTGCGGAAGAGCGTGACTTCGTTCACGCCCGCTTGGATGGCGATGAGCCGTGTGGTGGCGCCGCGGAACCCGTGCTGGGCGTACACTTCCTTCGCGGCGTCGAGTATTCGCTGGCGGATGTCCATAGGGACGCGAAGGCTAATCGGGTCCCGGGCAATGTTGCAAGTGGGTACTTACTTCACGGTGCGCTGCCCTGTCGCGCTACAACGCGGCCCGAATGAACCACGCGAGACGCTGCATCCACCCCGCGTGCCGCGGCACGAACGCATCGAGCGAACGCTGATCGTCGATCCACGTGCTCCGCGCCATGAGATAGAACAGGTCCACCAGCCCCGCCGACGCTTGCACCCCCGACACGATCAACGTCGCCTCGGCGTCGGACACGATCCCGCGCGGATCCTGATTCTGTGAACCCAGGCTGAAGTAGAAGCTGAACCGCTCCCGCTCCGATTCGGGGAGCGACTGCTCGTAGCCGCGGAACATCGCGTCCGTGCTGCGCGTCGCGGCCGTGTCGACATCGGGATCGGAGTAGCCGAGCTGCTCGGCGAATTTTGTCGTCTCTTCCGTCCGCGCCTGCATCGCGCGCGCGAGCACGACGTCCCAACCGGGCTGTCGCACCAGCGTCGTGATCGCCCCCGGGCGCGCGATCATCTGCGATTTCTGATGGAGCTGCGGCTCGCGCGGCCGCTCGTCGCGCGCGATCGACGTTGCGTCCTCGCCGTGCGTCGCCTGCGCCTCGGCGTTGTTCAGAAACGCGAGCGTCTTGTCGTCAAAGGGGATGACCTGCCGAATCCACGGCGCGCGCGCGAGTCCTTCGCGCACCTCGCGCGCGCGGCCGGTGGCGTCGTCCACCTGCGCGTGCGCGGCGAAGATCCCGACGCGGAGGTCGCCGCCCGAGGAGCGGATCTCCGTGGCGAGCGACGTGCGCAGTTGCAGCAGCCGGCCGAGCACTTGGTTCTGGAGCGCCATGAGCGGCGCCTGTGGACTGGGCGCGTTCGCCGCGGCCGGCGCCATCACGTACACGCGGCAGCCGCGCGCCGCCGCGCCGGCGAGCATCCCGGCCCAGGTGTCGCTGAGCCACATGGGATCGGGAACGATGATCACGCTGCCGGGCGGCGCGAGATCGTACAGCATCGCGCGCGCGACCGACGACTCCTTCGCGCCAAAGCCGACGCGGTTCTGCACCTGGAGCGCGCGGCCGACGTAGTCGCCGGCATTGTTCGCCTGCTCCGTCGCCTTGACGTTCGCGACCGCGCGCAGCGGCAGCGGGATCTCGCTAGCCGTGAAGCCGTTGCGGCGGAGCGCCTGGCGCACGGCGCGACGGGCCTCGAGCGTCGCCGGCCCGCGGACGCGGTAGCCGCGGTCTTCCCACGTCGCGCTCGCGTAATGCTCGCCGATGCCGACGCCGGTGATCAGCAGCGCGCCCTTGTATGGATCGGCTTCATTCAAATCATAGAATACCAGTTTTCTATGATCGCGCTCGATGTTGTCCGGCACGAACGGGATGCCGGGGACGATGTGGCTGCTCCGGAACGAGAAGTCCGCCGGCTCCACGATGTTGACGTGCACGGCGACCACTCGCCGCAGCCATTGGCGCGCGTCGCCGCTCGCGGCCGCATCGCGCTGCAGCCGCCTGGATGCGGCGACCGCCGCGCGGAGCTCCTGTTGGCGCGCGATCAGATGCGCTTCGCGCGCGTTGGTCGTATCGCCCGGGAGATGCACCGACGCGTCGAGCGGATCCTGGAGGATGTTCATCCAGAGCCGGTTGTCGCGCGACGCGTAGAAGAATTCGTCTTGCAGGATGATGTATGTGGGAAAGACGCCGGTGCTGTCGTAGCGCTTGACCGCCGCCGTGAGCGCGGGAAGGTACGCGTCCGCGACCATGCTGTACGCCACGTTGTCGACCGCACCCGACGGACGCCGGCCGGTGAAGTCGTGCGTCCAGAGCACGTGGTAGACGCGCGCGGCGTAGATCGAGCGCGCGATCTCGAGCGGCAGATCGGTGCTGCGCAGATATGTCAGCGCGTTGCGATCGGTGAATGGATGTCCGACGGCGCGCGCGACCAGCGAATCGACCTCCGATTGATCGTCGAACTGGTCCGGCGTGAGCGCGAGGTCGAGCGGGAGCCACACGAGTCGCGAATCTCCCGCGTCGCTGAGGAGGCCGCGATACACGGATTGGATCACGCCCATCCACGCCGTGAACGGCGCGGTGAGCGACGGAATGTTCGCTGCCGGAGCATCCAGAGAATCGGCGAGCCGGCGCGCGAAGTCATTCGACGCCGTCGTTGTGAGTGGCGAGAGATCGCGCGCGTTCTCCTTCGCTTCGCCGAACATCGAATCGACGGGAATCAGCACGTCGGCGAGCAGCACGGCTCGCGCTTGCTTCACGGTACGATCGTCGAACAGGCGCGCGAGCGCGGCGGCGTACGCCTTCAACACACCGGTATATCCGTCGGGCTGCGCACGAATCAGCCTTTCCGCGCGCGCGGGGTACGCGTTCGCGTACGCGCCAATCGCGGTCGCGGCGTCGTTGAGCGCTCGCGTGTCGATCGCGGCGACGGGCGCGCTGCCGCGCGGCGACGGCGTGGACGAGTGTGTCGGATACGAGAAGTGCGTACGTCGAGGACGCGTGCGGCCGGCGAGCGGCTGAAAGAGTGGCGCGGTGATGCCGAGCGCGATCGTCTGCGAGCGAGTGGGCAGCCAATCGAGTCGCACCATCGTTCCCGCGCCGATGATGCCGCCGCGACGAATCGCCGTCTGAAAGCTCAACACGGGCGAGACGCGATGTTGCGGCACGCTCCAGTCGATCCCTCCCGCGAGCCCGAACACCTTGCTCTCCGCGAGCACACGCAATCCGTAGTTCCGCGCGCCGACCGCGCCGTACGCTTCACCCGCGCCGCCGAGCAGCCCGGTAAGAGGGTTGGCGATTGCGCGGTCGAGCCGGTACGCGAATACGGGCGCGCGCGATCCGCTCCCGCGCACGGGAGCGAGAATCGCGGCTTGATGTTGCCAGATCGCCGGCTGACCGATGGAGAACACCGGCTCCGGTGTACCGAGTTGCGCGTGCGCGGCCGGACAGATGGCCGCAATGCACAGCACGGCGATCGCGTTCGAGATTCTGTCGTTCACAGCGCTGCCAACCCGAGCAAGAGCCATGCTGAACGCGCGCCGCGGCCGGCGCGGCGATCGATCAATGATCGTGTCGCCGGTGCGTGCGGCGCTCGAGCACCACCTCGTCATTTACGATCATGAACCGGATCACCCGATCGCGCGCCTCCGGGAACTGCTTGGCGCGATCGCGAAATAGGTCGTTCGAGACGATGCTCGCGTTGAGCTCGCGGGCGAACGAGAGGATGAAGTAGTCCGCGTCGGTGCCCGCCGGCGCCTGGCGCACTTCGCCGCGCTCCACGAGCTGCTCGTACGCGCCGGGATCATCGATCTGGTGGCGGAGCGCCGCGTCGACCACGATGATCGGATCGAGTCCTTCCTCGCGAAGCTTGTCGCGCACCGCGATCAAATTGCTCAGCCGCGGAGCGTCGCCTTCCGTCGCGTGCGCGACGTTCGATCCGTCCACGAGGACCACGCCGCGCTCGCTCTGTTCGCGTTGCGCCGTTTGCTGTGTGCTCATTCGCGAATCATCGTATCTGGCGGCCGCGGCGGCGCTCGGCGAGCGAGTCGGCCTTGATCGAATCCGCCGCGGCCATCGCGGTCTGCAGCGTGCGCGCGCGCTCCAGGTCGGCATCGGCATCGGCGTCCGCCGTCGTCACGAGGAGCTGCACTTCTGGCCGCTCCGCCACTCCGATCAACCCCTTCAGGTACGATGCGACGAGCTGCGCGCTGGCGACCTGCTCCGCGACAAAGGCACGATCGAGGTTCTGGCCACCGAGCCCGCGCAGCGAATCGACCCGCGCCTGCAGCGCCGCGGTGATCGAGTCGGCGAGCGCGGGTGCGACGGGTGCGACCCGTAGCACCGCCGCAAGGGAGTCCGCCGTGTGCTGTAGCTTCCCGTGTTCCGCGACCATTGCAGCGGCGAGCGCGCGCACCGTGTCGGAGTGCCACGCGCCGAGCTCGACGTTCGCCGCGTCGATCTGCTTCGCGTTGAGCACGCCGAGCAGCGCGAGTACGTTGCCGTCATCGAGCCATTTGCCGCTCGGCGTCGCCGAGTCCGCTGCGACATCGCCGGGCGACTCTTGCGTCACTGGTTGCGTCCGAGGAATGACCGTCGAATCGGCCACATCACCGTCCGCCGTGTAATCGCCGCCTCCGGCGCACGCGACACTCACCGCGAGTATCACCGCCGCGAGCCCGCCCTGTACCCACCCTGCGTTGCGCATCGACACGTCGCCACACCCTGCTCGATACTGGCTACTAAAACAAGAACGCCTGGACTCTCGCCCAGGCATTCTTATCAAGGAGCGCGCCCGACAGCGCGTGCGGCCGAGCCTGCCGGTCAGGGCGTCTTCTTCGCGCCCTTCTTGGTCGTGTCAGCTCCGCCCGCGGTGGATCCTGCCGTCGCGTTGCCGAGCTTGCCTTGAATATCCTGCGCCTTCGCGAGATGCCCCTGGATCACTGGGATGGCCGACGTGATCAGCGCCTTCAGCGAAGTGTCCTGCGCCGCACCTTGGGCGGTTTGCAGCAGCGAGAGCACGGACTGGTGCACGGCGACTTCGTTATCGATGTACGCCTTGTCCCATGCGGCGCCCTTCGCCTGCGCGGTGAGGCTGTCGGACATTTTCTTCGCGGCCGCGGGCAGCGTGTCGTTCGCCGGCGCCTGCGGTGTCAGGTTGAGCTTCTTCGCGAGATCCTGACCCTTCTGGCGCAGCATGTGGTGATCGCGCGCCATCTGTCGTCCGAACTCCTTCACCTGCGCGTTGGTACCCTTCGTCGACGCGAGCTTTCCGGCCGCGCTGTCGCCGGCATTCGCTTCGTCGAGCAGGGCCGCGATGTTCGCGTCGGTCAATGCGGGCGCAGCAGCGGGTGCCGTGCTCGGTGTGGCGGCTGCGCTCGCCGTGCTGCCGGCGCCAGCGCCGGTCGTGTCCGCGTTGTTGGATCCTTTGGAGCACGCCGCGACGAGTGCGCATGCGCTGAGTAACGTGATACCACGCGAAAGGCGAATCGACATAGTTCCTCCGTACGAGTTGCGCGCCGCGGCGGGCACCGCAGCGGCGCTCCAGCCCTGGCAAAATCCGTACGCGTCAGCTTGCTGACCGTCGAAAAGTCGTTGGACGATGCGCGTTAAGAAATGTGGAATCATCGCGCCTGTGCGGTGTATCACACTCTGCGCGTCACGACACCGGTGTCGTGTTCGTGTGTTGCACTAGCGAGCTGGAGAGGCACTGTGCGCGGTCAAACGCTTCGTAATGCATTGCTGTTGGCGGTCGCCGCCGTATCGGCATCGCTCGAAGTGCCCAGACTTCAGCACGAGTCGCTTGACGCGGCCACCGCCGCGATCGCGAACGCACCCGCGGCGATCGGACGCGCCGTCGCCAACGCGGCGTCGCACGCCGGCGAGAGCCACCTCGGCTTCGACACGAACATGTATCCTGGCGACAAGGCGATGTCGGCCTGGAAGCGCGACGGCCAATACGAGTGGGTCGGCTACTATCTCCAAGCGCCCTGTCACAAGGATGAATCGTGGTCGGGTGAGCGACAGCACCTCGTCGACAACGGCTGGGGCCTCGCCGTCATCTACGTCGGTCAGCAGACGTGGGGAAAACGTCTCGACGCGGCGGGCACGACGGGCAGCAAGACCTCGCATGCGCAACGCCATTCGTCGCGCTCACACAAAAAGCGTTCGACGCACACGATGCGGCGCAGCTCGAAGACCCCGGTCGCGGCGGCGAGCGACCGCTGCTCCGCATCGTTCGTGAACGCCGCGCACGGAACGCTCGATGCCGCGGACGCGATCGCTGAAGCGCAGCACGAAGGCTTCCCCCGCGGCACGGTCGTGTTTCTCGACGTGGAATACATGGACGTGCTGCCGCAGCCGATGCGCGACTACTACCGCGCTTGGGCTCGAGCGCTCCTCGCCGACGGCCGATATCGCCCCGGCATCTACGCGCACACACACAACGCCTCCACGATCTACGACGACGTGAGCGCCGTGTACGCGAGCGCCGGCATCGGCGACGACCCGCCGTTCTGGATCGCCGGCAAGGGCGACTTCTCTCCGGACAGCAGCCTTCCGACCGAAGTCGGCCACGAGTTCGCATCGGTCTGGCAGGGGATGCTCGACGTGGTGCGCACGCACAATGGCGTGCGGCTGCCGATCGACATCAGCGTCGCGAGCGTGGCGTCGCCGAGTCTCGTGCAGTAGGGCGCCGGGAAGCGGCGCGTACGGTCGGCGGCTGCGCGCCTGTAGGGTCGCTGCGCTGTAGGGTCGCGTCGGCGGCTGCGCCGCCTCGCTGATGTACGGCCTTCGGCCGCGTCACGGCGTCACGCCGTTTCAGTCGCCGCAGGCGACGTACTACAGCGAGGGCCCGGTACGGGCCCGACGCGACCCTACAGGTGCGCCGACCCTACAGCGAGCGCCAGCGAGCGACCCTACTCGCCCTCAGTCCCCAGGTTCCGGCACCACCACCACCGCATGCGCCCGTTCCCTCGCCCCGAACCGCGCCGCCAAGCGCTCTCGCCACTCATCAAGAATCTCATAAATCGTCGGAATCACGACGAGCGTCAGAATCGTCGAGGTGATCACGCCGCCGATCACCGCGCGGCCGAGCGGCGCGCGGAAATCCGCGCCTTCGCCCAGGCCGAGCGCCACCGGGATCATGCCCGCGATCAACGCGAGCGTCGTCATCAGAATTGGGCGCAGTCGAATGCGGCCGGCTTCGATCAACGCGTCGCGCCGGCTCACCCCGCGATCCTTGTGCGCCCACTTCGCGAAGTCGATGAGCAGAATGGCATTCTTCGCCACGATGCCCATCAGCAGAATCACGCCGATCAGGCTCATGAGGTTGAGCGTGTCGCGCGTGACAATCAGCGCGACCACCACGCCGATCAACGACAGCGGCAGCGAGATCAGGATCGCGAGCGGATCCAGGAAGGAGCCGAACTGCACGACGAGTATGAGATACATCAGCATCACCGCGATCCCGAGCGCCGCGAAGATGCTGCCGAACACCTCGTTCTGACTTTCCGTTTGCCCGCCGGCCGACACGTGATAGCCCGCGGGCAGCCGGATCTGGTTCACGCGCTTCATGACCTCGGACGAGACGTTGCCGAACGACGCGCCTTGTGTATTCGCGCCAATCGTCACGACGCGCTGCCGCTGATAGTGATCGATCTGCGACGGTCCGCTGCTCGGCGTGATCTCGGCCACCTGTCCGAGGGGGACGAATGAGGCGGTGCCCGCGGGAACGGTGCCCGTGCCCGCCGCGGGCGCAGGCTGCGCCGGCGGCGTGACGACCACCGGAAGCTGCGCGAGATCCGCGGCGTTCTGGCGCGCCGACGCGGCGAGCCGCACGTGCACGTACCGTGAGATGCCGGCCGGATCGACCCACGTCCCCGCGTCCACCCCCGCGAACGCGAAGCGCAGCGACGACGCGAGCTGACTCAGGCTCACGCCGAGCACGCCCGCCAGCCCGCGGTTCACGCGGACGTTGAACTCCGGCTTCTGCCCGCGCGTCGACAGTCCCACGTCGACCGCGCCCGGAACGGACGCCACGACCTTCTCGATCTCTTCCGCGTACTGATTGAGAATATTCTGATCGGGCCCCTGGAGCTGGAGCTGCAGCTCCTTCTGCGCGCCGCCAAAGCCGGACGCGTACGTGTACGCCGTCGCCCCGCCGACCGCGCGCATTTCCGTGCGGAGCGTCTGCGCGAGATCCTCCTGGCTGATCGAGCGCTGGCTCTTCGGTACGAGACGCACGTAGATCGAACCCGCGTCCACCTCGCCGGAGCCCGACGAGCTGCCCGTCGTGGTGTACGTGTACGCCACTTCCTTGTGCGCGCGAACGAGTCGCGCAATCTCTTCCGACTTGAGCGTCGTGTAATCGAGGCTCGAGCCCGGCGGCGTCTCGATCGCGATGTTCAACTCGCTCTGGTCGCTCACCGGTACGAACGCGAATCCGCCGATCACGATCTGGAGCACGATCGCTCCGATGAACGACGCGATCGCGAGGCCGACCATCGTCCACCGGTGGTCGAGCGCCCACGCGATCAGCCCCTTGTAGCGCTCCGCCTGCCGGTCGAACCAGAGGTTGAACCGCTCGAGCGCCCGCGCCACGGCGTTGCGGCGGTCGTGTGCTTCGAGCTGCGGATCGGGCCAGTACGCCGACAGCATCGGGTCGAGCGAGAACGACACGAACAGCGACACGAGCACCGCGCAGGCGATCGTGAGCGCGAATGGCTTGAACCACTGCCCCGCGATCCCCGGCATGAAGCCAACCGGGACGAACACCGCCACGATCGAGAACGTCGTCGCCGCGACGGCGAGCCCGATCTCGTCCGTGCCCTCGTGCGCGGCGTGCATGTGATCGGCGCCCATTTCCACGTGTCGCACGATGTTCTCGCGCACCACGATCGCGTCGTCGATCAGAATACCGATCGCGAGCGAGAGCCCGAGCAGCGACATCGTGTTGAGCGTGAAGCCAAAGATCAGCAGCGGCACGAATGACGCGAGCACCGATACCGGGAGGGCCAATCCCGTGATGACCGTCGAGCGCCACGAGTTGAGGAACAGGAACACGACGAGCACGGTCAGCACCGCGCCTTCGACGAGCGCCTCCTCCACATTGTGCACCGACGCGCTCACGCGCGCGCCCGCATCGCGCACCACCTCGATGTGCGTGCCCGGCGGCATCGACGGCGCGAGCTGCGCCACGCGCTGCTTGATCGCAGTCGCGACGGCCGTCGTGCTGTACTCGCGCGATTTGACGATGTCGAGTCCGATCGCCTGCGTGCCGTTGTACAACGCCGCGGACTTGGGCTCCGCCGCGCCGGCCGAGACGTCGGCGACCTGCCCGAGCGTGATGAGCTGCCCGTTTCGCTGCGAGATCACCATGCTCGCGAAGTCTTCCGGCCGCTCGAATCGTCCTTCGAGCCGGATCGACCGCTGTTGCAGCGGACTATTCACGTTGCCGACCGGCGCCGCGAGATTCTGCGCGCGCAGCGAGTTCACCACCTGATCGATGCCGACGCCCAGCGCCGCGAGATCGGTCGGCCGCACGTCGACGTTGAGCTGCGCGCTGTCGCCGCCGACCACGTTCACCTGCGCCACGCCGCCGATCGCGCGCAGCTCGCCCGCGATCGCCTGGTCGGCAAGCTGCGTGAGCTGCGGCGGCGAGAGCACCGACGACGTGATCGCGAGCGACACGATCGGCAGGTCGTTGGGATCGAACCGCTGAATCAGCGGCTCGAGGATCTCCGCCGGAAGCTGCGCGCGCACGGCGGACAGCGCGTCGCGCATGTCCTGCGTCGCCTGATCGACGGGCTTCGAGTAGACGAATTGCACGATGATCTGCGCGAAGCCGTCCGTCGACGTCGAGTTGATCTTGTCGACGCCGCTGATGCCGGAGATCTGATCCTCGAGCCGCGTGACCACTTCCCGCTCGACCACGTCCGGCGCCGCGCCAGGATACGCGATCCCCATGAACACGATCGGCGCATCGATGTCCGGAAACTCGTCGGTGTCCAATCGCGCGAGCGACGCGAGACCAAACACGACCAGCGCGATCATCGTGACGACGGTGACGATCGGCCGGCGAATTGCGAAATCAGAGATGAACATGTTGACGTCCTCTGCCGCAACATAAATGCCCGATCTGCTTCGCGCTCTGCGATCCCGGAATTATCGCCTCTTCTTCGGCGGGCAGAGCGTTTCGCTGATCGGAACGTGGATCACGCGCATCTCGCGCATCGTGTTCGGATTCTCGCACGTGCTCTGGCTGTCGCTCGTCGTACTGCTGTTCGTCGGCGCCGGGACGATGAATCGAGACGGCGTCGACGAACACGATTCTTCAAACAATCGTCGAAGAGAAGCTGCGCGGACGCGTGATGGCTTTCTATACGATGGCGTTTCTCGCCGGATGATCGCCGGCCCGCGGCTATAGCCCCCGGGCCGGCGTCACCGTCTGAACGACCAGAATCGCGTCGTAGTCCTTCGGCAGCTCGATCGGTGTTTCGAATGACTCTGCGAGTTGGGGCACGTAGATGTCGCTGATCAGCCGAATCGGCCGCGGGCCATGCAGCCAGGCGCCAGCCGTATCCGATGGCAACTTCCGCACGTCGAGGAAGTACGCCGGACTCCCGGCGCGCGCGAGCACTTCTTCATACGTGCCGGGACGCGGCTGCTGCACGTCGAGATCCGAGTAGCGACCCTGCTGCGACTCGCCGGTTTGCCGGTTGAACGACGGCTGGCGCGCGCGAATGCGTCCGTTGCCGATCGCGAATCCAATCGCGCGATACCGTTCGCCGAGCTGCTGGCCCAACGCGAGGCCCATCTGCGGCACCTTCTCCTGGAGATTGATCCGGCCGATCTCCACGTCTCCGCCCCACACGAGCAGCTTCGCGTCGCTCCCGAGACGACTCGCGAGATACATCGTGTGCGCCGCGACGCCCTCGTGCCGCGGCATGTGCCGCAGCCCGATCTCGACGTGATGCTTGACGAGATCCGCCATCTCCTCGGCGAAGGCGAGATCGGCCGCCGCGCGCGATCCGCTGCGCACGGCGTGCAGCCGATTCGTCACGCTGTCGAGCGCCGCGGCCGTGATTCCGCGGCAGCGATTCCAGAACGTGCTGTCGGACGCGCGCCCCTCCAATCCCCAGTGCGCCGCCTCGTCCTGCGCGACGCACGTGTATGAGCGGCGAAGCCACGCGTTCAGCGAAGCGCCCATCTCGGAATCAGGAAGCGTGGTGATGGTACGCACCGCATGGGCGGCGGTCGGAATCTCGAAGCCATAGAAGCCGACCTGCTTGTCAGGGTGCGACTGATTCCACCCGCGCATCGCGTTCACCAGCCCGAGCATCTCCTGCGTCTCCCATTGCGAGGAGCCGAGGGTGCGGAGCAGGCGGCGCGGATCGCCGACACCGTTCCGAACGAAACGGTCGAGATCCATCGCCTCGGGCATCGACGCCTGGATGGCGAGCCCCTTCACGCCCGCGGTATCGGCCAGCGCGAAGAGCAGCCGTCGTATGAGAATTGGAAACTCGTGCGTGCCTTCCGTCAGCTCGCTGACGCCGATGATGCGCGCGTCGCCGGCGATCGCGGCGGCGCTGGCGCGGTCCTGGGCGGATTCGACGGAATCCGTGGCGGAGAGCGCGAGCACGTGGTTCGTGACCCAGTGCAGCGCGGCCGACGCGGAATCGGTGAGCGCGACGTTGGGCGTCGGCGGCGGTGGCGGCGGCGCTTTCGTGCACGCGGCGAGTGCGATACCGGCGGCGGCAGCAGCGGCGAGAATGGTACGCGTGTTCATGGTTCCGGGGTGTGTCGCAACGTGAATACTACGGCTCTCGAATCCCTGCGTCTCCCGACGCATCGGCGACGGCTCGCATCGTGTCCTCCTCGAGCAACGCCGACAGCTCGCGCGACGAGGCCGTCGGCGCTCGCCCCACGAGCGTCAGCCGCGTGAGCTGTCGCACGATTCTCATTCCCTGCACCGGCACGATCACAATCCGTCCGAGCTCGAGTTGGTCCGCGGCCGCCGCCCGGGACACGATGGCAAGGCCGAGGCCCGCGGCGACGCCTTGCTTCATGGCCTCCGTACCACCGACACGCATCGTCCGGCTCAACCGTACGCCGAATTTCGCCAGCGCTCGTTGCGTGACGACGCGGGTGCCCGATCCGGGCTCGCGAACCAGGAACGGTTCGCTCGCCAGCTCGTGGACCGTCGCTCCCGCCGCGAATGGGTGGTCCGGCGGGGCGATGACCACTAATTCGTCGTCGCGCCATGCGTGAACGTGAACCCTCGAATCTGCGATCGGCCCTTCGACCAAGGCGACATCTACGTGCCACTGAAGCAGCATTTTGAGCACCGATCGCGTATTGGCGCTCATCGCGCGAATTCGGATTCCGGGATGTCTCGTGTGGAACCGACCCAGAACGCGCGGCAGGATGTACGTCGCGATCGTGGTGCTGGCCGCGATCCGAAGCACGCCGCGCTTCATTCCCCGCAGCTCGCGAAGCTCCTGCTCCGCTGCACGCTCGACGCCAAACAGCTCCTTCGCGCGTGCGTACAGTGTCGTGCCAGCATCGGTCAGCTTGACCGTACGGCTGCTCCGGTCGAACAACGGAACGTGCAGCCGCTTCTCCAACTCGTTGATCGACTTGGAGATCGCCGGCTGACTGAGATTGAGCGCAGCTGCCGCTTTCGTGAACCCGCCACAGTCGACGACTGCGGCAAACAGTCGCAGATGATGCAGGTTCATTGTCATATCCTATAGTAATGGATATGTGCAAATAATGTATTGGCGTTATGTATGTGGCGCCCGCTACGATGCGAAATGTCAATCTCCGTCGAGCTCCGCTCCGGCGTAACCGCACACCGGGCCCTCCGCCTGCTGCCTGGCATCGCGGCGTCCGTCGTCGTTTCACTCCTCGCAATCGCCGCCGGTCGGCTCGAGACCTGGGTCTTGGGTCGAGCCATCATCGAGCCGCTCGTGCTCGCGATACTCATCGGAATGGTCCTGCGAACCGCACGCGGACAACGCGTCCGTGAAGATCCCGGCGTCACGTTCGTCGCCAAGGACCTTCTGGAGCTCGCGGTCTGCCTGCTCGGCGCCACGATGGACATCCCGCGGCTGTTCGCGTCCGGGCCGGCCCTCGCCATCGGGATCGTCGGCCTCGTCACGGCGGCGCTCGTGATCGGCTTCGGCATCGGGCGCTTGGCCGGCCTCTCGCCCAAGCTCGCGACACTCGTCGCCTGCGGGAATGCGGTCTGCGGCAATTCTGCGATCGCCGCCGTCGCGCCGGTCATCGGCGCCGATCGCGAAGACGTCGCCGCGTCGATCGCGCTCACGGCGGTGCTCGGCGTCGGACTCGTCCTCGCGCTCCCGCTACTCGCGCACCCGCTCCGCCTCTCCGACTATCAGTACGGCGAGCTCGCCGGACTCACGGTGTACGCCGTTCCGCAGGTGCTCGCCGCCGCGTTCGCGGTCAGCCCCTTGAGCGGACAGGTGGCCACCGCGGTGAAGCTCGGGCGCGTGCTCATGCTCGGTCCCGTCGTCGCGTTCTTCGCGCTGCGCAACGGCGACGCGAGCGCGGCCGCGAAGGGCAAGCAGTCGCCGCTGCGCTACGTCCCGTGGTTCGTGATCGGGTTCGTCGTCCTGGCGACGCTGCGCTCCGTCCGGCTGGTCCCGGACGACGAGGCCGCCATCGCCAGAGCCGTGGCTGGTTGGCTCACGATCGCGGCAATGGCGGCGTTGGGGCTCGGTGTCGACGTGCGATCGGTGCGGCGCGTCGGCGCCCGCGTTGCGATCGCGGTCGGCGGATGCCTCGCCGCGATCATGGTGCTCGCGATCGGGCTGATCCGCCTCGCCGGAATTTAGCGAAGTAGAATTACAGTTTCACCAGCGCCGCCGCCCACTGCGCGCCGTCCGTGTCATCCTGGTACAGCTTGTCCAGGTCCACCGCCACGCCCGCGCCTTGGCGGCTGATCGCGAACCGATCCATGTTCCGCGTCGCGCGGCCGCTCCCCGCCTCGTACGTGCCGTCCGGCTGGAACTTGGAGTGGTGCTTCGGGCACTGAAACTCGCGGTCCTTGTCGTTCCACTTGAGCGCCGTGTTCTGGTGCGGGCACGAGAGATCGAACGCGTACATCGCGTTCTGCCAACGCACGAGGATGACTTCGTTGTCCTTGTCGATCTGCGCACCATCGGTGACCGGGACAGCGTAGGAGCGCATGCTTCCGCTCGTGCCGTCAGCCGACGTGAACTCGAGCGGCATCGCGAGCGCCGTGCTCTTGTTGACGCCCACCGCGATCATCGCTCCCGCAACACTCAGAAAACTGTCGCGCAGAAAACGCCGGCGGTCTCGGGGCATGAAGCAGCCCTGCTCGTCGCACTCGGCGTGAATGTTCGATTCCTCAGACATGGATAACGGCCTCCGTCGGCCTGGACACTCGAGTCCGGTCGAAACTCTGCTGCGTGTCGTTTTCGGTATTTGCGGCGAGCTGGAAGGGAGTCGCTCGCCCTCAACGCTTTACCCCGTAATGCGCACCGCGTGCCGCGTGCGCCAAAGCAGGTAAGGCGTTCATTCACTGGTATTTACGCTTGGAGCCGACAAAACGTTCGCGCGCCGATTGTCCACGGCGCGAGACGACCCCGTCCGAGCCGCCGGACGGGGTCGTCGTCGCAATCAGCAGATCCTACTTCTTGTTCGTACCGCCGCTCGGTGCGCCGAGCTCACCCTGAAGCTTCTGTGCGCGGTCCAGATGCTTCTGCAATTCGGGAAGGCTCTTCTGCAGCAATGCCTTCACCTGCGGATTCAGCGCGGCCTGCTCCGCCTGCTGCACATCCGCGATGTCCGACTGGTGATCCTGCGCCTCGTGATTCACGAACGCGGTATCGCGGTCCTTGCCATTGAGTGATTTCAGATGATCGAGCGTGTGCGCCGTCTCCTGCGCGGAGGTGTCGTTCGGCGGAGTTTGCGGTGTCAGAGATGTCTTCTTCGCCACGGTGCGCACGTCCATCATGCTTTGGCTGTGGTCGTGATCGAGTAGCCGAGCGTACGCTTTCACCGACGCATTCGTCCCGTTCGCGATCATGTATTTCGCGATCGCCACTTCGGCCGAGTCGCCGCTCAGCTCTTTGCCGAGGATGCTCGCGTCGTTCAGCCCGGTCGGCGCCGTCTTCGTCGTGTCCGCCGCGCCGGCGCCGCCGAGGGTGTCGTGTCCGATGGTGCCCGAGTCGCCCATCGCCGATGCCGGCCCCTGCGCGGCGGCGCTCTCCATCGAGTTGTTATTCGAGCTCTTGCATGCGATCATGCCGCTCGCCACGAGCACGGCCACGCCGGCGCGATGAAGGGTGCGCGTCATTCGAATTCCTCCGGTGTGGGTTCACGAACCCATCACCTGCAAGCTCCGCGCAACGCGCAATAAAGAACGCCGGCTGCGCTTCGCAGCCGGCGTTCTTTCTCATGGCATGGCGTGCGAATCAGTCGTGGTCGCCACCGCCGTGCTCGTCATGATCGTCACGCCCATCGTGGTTTTGATCGGCGAACGCACGAAGCGACGAGGCGATGTTGCGCTGCACCACGGACAGAAGCTGTGGCGAGAACTTGAGCTGGTTCGGGTCGATCAATGAGCCGTCGCGGTTTACGAAGAAGCGGTTCACCGGCACGTTGATCGTGACGTTCACGGGCTGCCCCGCCGTCACGACGAGCGGCGTCGCGAAGCTGATCTCGTCGCGGGCGTTCACCGGGACGTTCACGCTGAACGCCTTGCCGTCGAACGTGCCCGTCAGATCGACGCTCGCCACTCGCAACTCGAGCTGACGGAACGTGCCCGGCGGAATCGTATCGGCCGGAATGCTGACGAGATTCGTATCGAGCGGAAGACTGATCGACTCGTTCTGAATCGTCACGGCCGCGCAGTCGTTGTCGACGTGCACGGTATCGCGATGCCCGTCGTTATCGTCGTCCTCGTCGCCCTTACACGCGGTGTCCGTCACCGAGCGCTTCAGCTCGGCACGAGCGACGTTGAGCGTCACGTTCGTGAGATTCAGAATGTGGCCATTCACGGTGTCCGGCGCCGTGGTGGCGGACGCCGCGACGACCCCTTTGCTCGTCGTGAACGAGAGCTGCGATTGCGAAGCGTTGCCGACCGACGTCGCATCCGATGAACAGGCGGCGATCGCGCCGATGGCCACGACAGTCGTCGCGAGCGCGACGCCACGCATCATGGCGCCGGGCAGAAAATCCGAGAGCTGCATACTGCGTCCTCCATGGGGAAAAAAGAACGACGAGGGGTTCGTCCAACGCGCCCTCGAGTGCTGCACTCCGCGCGCCGCATTCCTGTGCGTTCGATCACACGCACCCAATCGCGAATCTTCGCTGTGCCGTTTCGCTTCACGTTTCACTCCGCGCAGGCGCGTGTCGCATCACACCACGCCGGCGATGAGAGCATTGGGAACCTGCGCGGGGGATCGGGGCTTTCGTGGAGGATCGAACGCAGCCATGGAGTGCACGTGCAGACATCACCCGGTTCCGTGCTCGTCTTCGAGCTCGATGACGCGCACGCGGCCGTATGGCCGCGCCTCGCCGCCGAGACGGGAGTCGAGCTGCGGCGAATGTCGAACCTCGTCGCGTTTCGCGAGGCGGAGGGCGCGGCGGGCATCGTCGCGGCCACCGGCGACGCCGCACGCCTCGACGCCATTGTTAGAGAACTCCAATGTGCGCCCATCGAGATCGCAGCCGTCGCGTCGGCCGCGGACCACCGCGCCGCCGTCGCCCTCTGTCGCGCCGGAGCGTCGGACCTTTTCGTCCTCGATCGCGAGTACGCGTCGCTGCGCGAGTGGATCACCTCGCGCGCACGTGCCGTTGCGCCCCACGTAGCCTGCCAGACGGACGCCTTTCGTGGGATTCGAGGTGAGAGCGACGCGATCGAAGCGGTGCGCCAGCACGCGGCGCGCATCGCGCAGCAATCTCATGCGACCGTCCTCATCATCGGCGAGCAGGGCACCGGAAAGGCGATGCTCGCCCGCGCGATTCATAACGCGAGTCCGCGGGCCGCGGCGGCGTTCATCGACGTCGACTGCGCCGCGGTCGCCGAGCACCGGCTCGAGTCGGAGCTATTCGGACGCGAGGCTGGCGCGCTGGCCGACCGCGGCGCCGAACCTGGCCTCATCGACGCCGCGCGCGGCGGGACCATCGTGCTGCGATCGGTGGAGCATGCATCGCCGCGCGTGCAGGCGAAGCTCGTCGCGCTGCTCTCGGATCGCACGATCCGGCGCGAGGGTGGAACGACGGATCATCGCGTGGATGTCCGCGTGATCGCGACGACCCACGCCGATCTCGCGCGCTGCGTGCGTCGCGGCGAGCTCCGGCGCGACCTGTATTCCCGACTGAACATCGTCGCGATCAACGTGCCGCCGTTGCGCGCTCGACCCGCGGACGTTCTGCCGATCGCGCGGCACTATCTCGGCGTGCTTTCCGCGAAACATGGTTTGCACGGTGCACGACTCACTCCGAGCGCGGAACGGCTCATTCGATCCCATACGTGGCCTGGAAACATCCGCGAGCTGCGTGACGCGATCGAGCGCGCCGTGCTTTTTGCATCGGAGCCCGACGTGGGCGCTTCCGCCTTGCGGTCGATCACCGATCACCACAGCCTTTCGGACGACGCGCGGTTGGAACGACTCAATGCGATCATTCGTCGCACGGTCCTCGAGACCGTCGACGTCTGCGGTGGGAACAAGAGCGACGCGGCTCGGCGGCTCGGCATCTCGCGCACGCGTCTCCAACGTCTGCTGCGACCCGATCCGCGCAACCGATCATCGGAGCATCTCGCGGAGCGAGCCGATGACTGAGCCAGGCAGCACCGAGCAGTCGCCGGACGATATGCATACGCTGATGTCAGACGCCCTGCGCCATGCGATCGGCACCGGCACGCGCGACGTCGCGCCGCTTCGGACGAGTGTGACCGAATACGTTCGCTCGCGTAGGAGCCTCGGCCTCCGTCCGGAAGAAGTCGTGATCGAGCTAAAAGCCAAGATCGCGAGCACCCTTCAGCACCACCCCGCCCCGATGCGCGGCTCGCATGACGTTGCGGACGTCGTCGCCGAGCAAGTCGTTCGCCTCGCCATCGAAGCGTACTTCGCCGACTGAGGCCGATCAGGTCGCGCAGATCGCCCGGGTCATCGCGATCGCGGAGGCCGGGCACGCGGAACGGAACTCCTCGGTCGCGCGCACGTCGGCCGGCACGGCATCTCGCGCGACTTGGTGAAAGCCGAAGCTCGGGAAGTAGCGTTCGGCCGTCGTGGTGAGGAGATACAACGAAGGAATCCCGCGCGCCTCCGCATCAGCGATGACGCGCTCGATCAGCGCGCGTCCAAGACCGCGCGACCGCCACTCGGACGCGACGGCGACGGAGCGCAGCAGCGCGTTCTCCCGGCACTGCTCCAGCCCCGCGACGCCGACGAGCGCACCGCCGGCCTGCGCGACGACGAATGCCGGCAAGTGCTCCCGAACACCCACGAGCGGGAGGTCGTTGGCGACGAGCAATTGCTCGATCGCCGGGTAATCCGCCGGCGTGGCAGCGCGAAGCACGGCGCCCTCGACGGCGTGGTTTGTCAGTTCGCTCATATGTCATTCCTGATAAGCATCAGTTGCAGCAGCCGTCGTCGCATCCGCATTCACGGGTTCCCTTTCCGAGCGAGGCGAGCGCGCGGCGCGGCTTGGCGTCGGGCGTTCCCGGCTTCGTGGCGCGGACGAACCCGCTCATGATCCGCCCCTCTACGGCGTCGGCGAGCACGAGATCGAGCCCCGTCCCCTGAAGCAGCGCGACGGCGTCGTCGTGCGTGTACACGCGCGTGGGCTCGATGCTGGCGTGCTCGAAGCCGGCGTCGGTCAGAAGCTGGATGAACTCCCGCTCCTCGAGCGCGCCGGCGATGCACCCGGTCCACAGCGGCATGCTCGCTTTCACGGCAGCCGGAAGCCCCTCCCGGACGACGACGTCGCTCACCGCGAACCGGCCGCCCGGCTTGAGGACGCGAAACGCTTCCTGGATCACCTTTCGCTTGTCGCCCGAGAGATTGATCACGCAATTCGAGATGATCACGTCGACCGTTCGCGACGGCAGCGGGATCGATTCGATGTGGCCTTTGAGAAATTCCACATTGCTCGCCCCGGCGCGCTCCTTGTTCTGCATCGCCAGGTCGAGCATCTCGTCGGTCATGTCGAGGCCGTACGCTTTGCCCGTGGGACCGACGCGCTTGGCGGACAGCAGGACGTCGATCCCGCCGCCCGAGCCGAGGTCGAGCACCACTTCTCCCTCATGCAGCTCGGCGAGCGCCGTCGGATTGCCGCAGCCGAGCGAGGCGAGCAGCGCTTCGGCCGGAAGACCAGCCGTCTCGCCGGCCGCGTAGAGATCCGCCGTGATCGGATCCCAATTCTCGCTCGTCGCGCCGCAGCATCCGCTCGAGCCGTCGGTCGGCGCGCAGCACGCGGCACCCGCACCTTCGGCCACTCGTTTCGCCGTCGCGCCATAGCGCGCCTGCACCGTCGCGCGGATCTCCTCGAGTGTGCTTGGCATCGTGTGGGCGCCCTGCTCCGTGTGAGTACTCATGATGATCTCGTGTTTATCAAAAAAAGTTGATGTTTTGGGGAGAAAAAAAAATCAGGTGCAGCAGGATCCTCTGAATACCGGCAGCGCGCCTTTGCGCGGCTGCATGGCGACGGTGAGATCGTGCACTTCCGCGAGTGCCTCGGGCACGATGCTGTAGTACGACCATCGGCCGTCGCGCCGATCCGACAGGAGCCCGGCATCCTTGAGGACGCGAAGATGGAACGACAGCCGCGACTGCGCCGCGTCGAGCTCGTCCTGGAGCTCGCACACGCACCGCTCGCCGTCGCGGAGCATCTCGATAATCGAGAGCCGCGTCTCGTCGGAGAGCGCGTGGAAGAGCGTCACGGCGCGCTTGAGCGATCGGGCGGAGCGGGTAGTAGTGGTCACGCCCGATAATGTATCAACATTTTTTGTTGCGTCAAGTCCGCCGCGCAAAATCTCGCCGACTACGCCCGCACCAGCTTTCGGAATGCCACCCGATGCGGCTGATCGGCGTCCGGACCCTTTCGCTTTTTCAGATCCTCGATGTACGACTGGTAGTTCCCTTCGTGCCACACCACCTCGCTGTTCCCCTCGAAGGCGAGGATGTGCGTGGCGATGCGATCGAGGAACCACCGGTCGTGCGAGATCACCACGGCGCACCCGGCGAAATCGATCAGCGCGTCCTCGAGCGCGCGAAGCGTGTCCACGTCGAGGTCGTTCGTGGGCTCGTCGAGCAGCAGCAGGTTCCCGCCGCTCATGAGCGTTTTCGCAAGATGCAACCGGTTGCGCTCGCCGCCAGAGAGCTGGCCGACCTTCTTCTGCTGGTCGGTCCCCTTGAAGTTGAAGCTCGACAGGTACGCGCGGCTGTTGAGCTCCTTCTTGCCGACCATGATCATCTCCTGGCCGCCCGAGATCTCCTGCCAGGCCGAGATGTCCGGATTGAGCGTGCGATTCTGATCGGTGTACGCGATCTGCACGGTCTCGCCGATCTTGAGCCTTCCGGAATCGGACGTCTCCTGCCCGACGATCATCCGAAACAGCGTGGTCTTGCCCGCGCCGTTCGGACCGATGATGCCGACGATGCCGCCGCGCGGCAGCGAGAACGACAATCCGTCGATCAGCAGCTTGTCGCCGAACGCCTTCTTGATGTCGCTCGCGATCACGACGTCGTTGCCGAGGCGCGGCGGCGGCGGAATCACGATCTCGTGCTGGAGAATCTTCTCCGCCGTCTCCTGCGCCGCCATCTCTTCGTATTTCTGAATACGCGCCTTGTTCTTGGCCTGGCGCGCGCGCGGTGCCATGCGCACCCACTCGAGCTCGCGCGACAACGTACGCTGCCGCGCCGATTCGGTCTTCTCTTCCTGCGCGAGGCGCGTGCGCTTCTGGTCGAGCCACGACGTGTAGTTCCCCTCGTACGGAATGCCGTAGCCGCGATCGAGCTCGAGGATCCAGCCGGCAACGTTGTCGAGGAAGTAGCGGTCGTGCGTCACGGCGACCACGGTGCCGGCGAAGTCGTGCAGATAGCGCTCCAGCCACGCGACGCTTTCGGCGTCGAGGTGATTGGTCGGCTCGTCCAGGAGCAGCATGTCCGGCTCCTCGAGCAGCACTCGACAGAGCGCCACGCGGCGCCGTTCGCCGCCGGACAGCTTCGTGACGTCGGCATCGGCCGGAGGCAAGCGCAGCGCGTCCATCGCGATCTCGATCTTGTTATCGAGATTCCAGAGGTCGTGCGCATCGATCTGCTCCTGCACGCGCGCCTGCCGCGCGAGGAGCTTCTCCATCGCCCCGTCCGACATCGGCTCGGCGAACATCATCGAGATCTGCTCGAACTCCTTGAGCAGATCGCGCTGCGCCTTCACCGCGAGCTCGACGTTGCCTTTCACATCGAGGTCAGGATCGAGCTGCGGCTCCTGCGGCAGATAGCCGATGCGCGTGCCGTCAGCCGCCCACGCTTCGCCCTGAAAATCGGTGTCGACGCCGGCCATGATGCGGAGCAGCGACGACTTGCCCGCGCCGTTGGCGCCGAGCACGCCGATCTTTGCGCCGTGGTAGAACGAGAGCCAGATGCCGCGCAAGATCTCCCGCGATGGCGGGACGACCTTGCGCAGGTCTTTCATGACGTAAATGAAGGATGGGGGGGCCATGGGGGCGAAAAATAACCGTGCGGTCGCTGCCCCGTAGGGCAGCGAGCGGCCCTATTTCAATTCCATCCCCCAATTCTCCGCCTGCAGCGCGACGCCAAAATACTCGTGGCCCTCCGTTCCCTCGATCGCGAATCCGGCCGCCTTATAGATCTTTCGCGCCGACGTGAGATTCCGCTGGGTCCAGAGCTCGAGCCGCTTGTAGCCGGCCTGTCGCGCGAAGCGGATCACTTCGTCGACGAGCCGCGATCCGATGCCGAGACCGCGTGCCGACGGTTCGACGAGGAGCAGCCTGAGTTGCGCCGTGGTCTTGTTCTTCGCCACGCAGAAGATCGAACCCACGATCTCGCCGTCGCGCTCGGCAATCCAACAGCGCTCGCGCGCGGGATCGAGCTTCTTGATGAATTGCGAAACGACGCCAGCAACGAGCGCTTCGAAGCGCTCGTCCCAGCCGAATTCCTCCGAGTACAGCACACCGTGCCGATGGACGATCCAGCCCATGTCGCCGGGGCGATGGGTGCGTATGAGGAACGGCTGGGAGCGATCGGGCCGCACGTCGGGACCGCCCAGCTCCTCACGGATCGCGCGCATCGCCTCGAGGAGGCGCGTCTAAGCGCTCGCGCCAAGCGGCCGAAGCATGCGCACGATCTCTTCGCGTGCGCCGTCATCCAGCGGGGCGAACGCGCGCCGGCCCTTCGCGGTCAGCTCGAGCGTCTTGCGCCGCGCGTCGTCGGCCGCGGGCGTGGTGCGCACCAGGCCGTGCGCCTTGAAGGCGCGCAGGGTGCGACTCAGGTACGTCTTGTCGAGCCCGAGCGCGTCGGCGATCGCCCCGGCCGTCGGTGCTTCGCGGTGCGCGACCTCGTAGAGCACGCGCACTTCGGTGAGGGAGAAGCCGCTGCCGAGGTGCCCCTCGCCGAGCGCGCCGATGCGCCGTGTGTAGAACCGGTTGAACGCCCGCACCGACTCGGCGCGCTGGTCGATCGTACGCATGTGGAGTCCTCCGGGTTGAGGACTAATGTCAACTGATTAGTTGGATATTGTCAACTAATTGACGACGGAGGCTGGAGGTTGGGAACTTGGCCTCCAACGTCCTTACTTACTCCTCCCCCACACCGCGCCGACATCCTTCCCCGCAAACACGTTCGCGTGCACCGTCCGCCGAGGGGGGGCGGGAGAGAGGTGCCGCCGACCGCGTCGGCGAACATGCGGTAGCCGGCGGCCACGGCGACGAACCGCGCCGCGCGACGGCGATCGCCGGGAACCAGACGCCCAGCGCGAGCATTTGGGCGATACGAAGCGTTAGTCTTCGGAGCTGGTGTGTGGTCATAATTTTCCCTCCGTCATGCTGACGCCGGCCTCCCGCCACCATTAAGGCTCGTGCAAATCCCCGTTCCGAACCTCTCGACCAGTCCGCTTCGCGCCATTCCGCTCGTCTTCGTCGGCGGCGTGCTCACGAGCCTGACGCCCTGCATCTACCCCATGATCCCGATCACGGCGGCAATCGTCGGAGGCACGTCGGTCGAGGGGGCCGTGGCGCGCGGCTCGAAGTGGCGTCCGATCGGCCTCACCATCTCCTACGTGATCGGGCTCGCGCTGGTGTACTCGGCGCTCGGGCTGTTCGCGGGCCTCACGGGAACGCTATTCGGAACCGTGAGTACGAATCCGTGGTTGTACTTTGCGATGGCGAACCTGCTGCTCATCGCGGCACTCGCCATGCTCGACGTGCTGCCGGTGCGCGTGCCGAACGCGATTCTGGCGCGGGCAAGCGCAGCGGGCACGGCGGGACGGATGTCGGGCGCGTTCACGATGGGCGCGATGTCGGGGCTGGTCGCGGCGCCGTGCTCCGCGCCGGTGATGGCGGCGGTGCTCACGTGGGTGTCGACGACGAAGAGCGCCGCGCTGGGGTTCGCGTATCTGTTCGTGTTTTCACTCGGTATGTGCACGCTGCTGGTCGTCGTCGGCCTGTCGTCGGGCGCGATCGCTCGGCTGCCGAGGTCGGGCATGTGGATGGTGTGGATCAAGCGGTTGTTCGCGCTGGTGATGATCGGCGCGGCGGAGTACTATCTCGTCAAAATGGGGCAGCTCGTCATATGAGAATACTGATTGGAGCGGCGCTGGCGCTCGTCACGGCCGCGGGCGCGGCGGGAGCGCAGGATCTCGGAGTGAAGCTTGGATCTTCAGCGCCCGATGCGGCGGTGACGACGCTCGAGGGCACGCCGGCAAACCTGTCGCAGTACGTCGGCAAGACGCCGGTGATCATGGAATTCTGGGCGACGTGGTGCCCGAACTGCGCCGAGCTCGAACCCACGCTCGTGTCCGCGGCCAAGAAGTACGGCGAAAAGATCCGATTCGTGGGGGTCGCGGTGTCGGTGAACGAAACCCCCGCGCGCGTGAAGGCGTTCGTCGCCAAACACGGGCTGCCGGGCGATCAGTATTTCGATATGAAGGGCGACGCGACCGACAAGTACGACGTGCCCGCCACCTCGTATGTGGTCGTGTTCAACAAGCAAGGCAAGGTCGTGTACACGGGACTCGGCGGGAAACAGGACCTCGAGGCGGCGATCAAGAAGGCCTTGTAGCGGCTAGGCAGTCGCCGCGATTCCATCAAGCACCGCGCGCGCATCGTCGATCGTGGTGCGCGGATTCATGATCGTCACGCGCAGCACACGGCGGCCGCCGAGGCTCGTCGCGGTGATCCAGCCTTCGCCTGAGACGTTGTAGCGCTCGCGCAGCTCGCGATTGAGCTGATCGAGGGCTTCGTCGTTCATGGAGCCGTCGCCGACGTAGCGGAAGCAGAGGATGTTCGACTCCGGCTCGTGGAGCGCGACGAAGTCGTCTCGCGATTCGATCATCTCCCACATGGCGTGCGCCACGTCGCAGAGATGGTCGTAGAGGGCGCCGAAGAAATCCGCGCCGTAGCGCTGGAGCGCGACCCACACCTTGAACACGTCGGCGCGGTGCGAGCAGAGAAAGCTGCGCGTTCCCTGATCCCACGCGCGCTCGCCCTGGCTGTCATGGAAGAGGTACGGTGCGCGCTGCGCGAACGCGGAGTCCAGATCGCGCTCGTCGCGCACGAGGACGAGGCCCGCCTGGAGCGGCAGGAGCATCATCTTATGCGGATCCCAGGCGATGGATCGCGCGCGCTCGATGCCGCGCAGCCGGTGCTTGTGACGCTTGCTGAAGAGTGCCGACGCGCCGTGCGCGCCGTCGACGTGCAGCCAGACATTGTGCGCGTCGCAGAGTTGGCTGATCGTTTCGAGATCGTCGATCGATCCGGTCGCGGTCGAACCGACGGTCGCGACCACGGCGAGAATGCGCCGTCCCTCGCTCGCGAGCGACTGCAGCGCGGCGCGGAGCGCGTCGGTGTCCATGGTGAAGTTGCGAGAGCGGATGGGGAGCACGCTGCGTGTGCCGATCCCGAGCTCGCCCGCGGCGCGAGAGACCGCGTAGTGGGCGTGCTCACCGCAGAGGAGCACGGGCGGATTGCCGCCGACGCCGCCGGCCCACGCGTCCGGCATCACGGCACCGCGCGCGGCAAGCAAGGCGGTGAACGTCGCCTCGGTGCCGCCGGTCGTGAGGGTGCCGCTCGCAGTCTCGGGAAAGCCCGCGAGATCGCAGAACCAGCGCACGACGCGGTGCTCGAGCACCGTGCCCACGGGCGACATCTCGAACACCGCCGTCGATTGATTGAGCGCGGCGGTGAGCGATTCCATCCACACGGCGGCGGGCAGCGGGGCGGAGACCTGGTGTCCGACGTAGCGCGGATGAAAGAGATGATTGCAATCGGGGAGCACATCGTGGCGGAGCCGCGCGATCACGTCGTCGATCGAGCGTCCCTCGCGCGGCATCGGCTCGTCGAAGCGCGGGGCGAGGCCGGACGGCGTGTGCGGCGTCGAGACGCGCGAATCGCGGTTGCGCGTTTGCGCGAAGTACTCCGCGGCGAGGGCGACGAACGCGCGGCCGACGGCGGCGTCGCAGTCAGCTTCGATGGTGGCGAGAATGTCGTCGGACGGTACGGTCATGGAGGCGGGGCGATGCCGTGGAGCGGCACGTCCAAGATCTTTTTCGTTCGGGTGAGGTCGACGGCGCGGTAGGCCTGGATGGCGTCGATCGGGATCGGCTCGTCGATGCGCATGCGCAGCAATTCGCGGAGGCGCTCGCGCGAGAGCTCCGGGTAGAAGCTGAGCGTGAGGTGGGGCGTGAAGGTGAACCGGGGCTGCTCGTAGGATAACCCGCTCAGCTTGATGCGCTCGTGCAGCGCGCGGATCGGTCCATTCGGATCGACGGGCATCACGACGACGGTGCTCTGCATGAAGCGCATCGGCTGCTCCAGGCGCACCTCGAACGGCGGCATCTCACGAGCGACGCGGTCGAGCGCTTCGATGAGCGTGTCGTCGGTCGTTTCGGGAGCGATCGGTCCCATGCCGGAGGAACCAGCGATGGTGATGTGCGGCGGGAGCTCGCGGAGCATTCGCGGATCGACCGTCTCCTGGATCGCGCGCACGCGGTCGGCGAGCGCGCCGCGCAGCTCGGCCATCACGATGATGCCGGGCTTCACGGCGGCGTCCGGTGGTTCAGCGAAGCATCGGCACCAGCGAGAAGCTCGCGTGGGTCAGGTCCTTCGGATTCACCGACGCGTTCAGGAGCCATCGATCGAATGTCTTGTCGTTATGGATACGATGATAGCGGATCACCTTGATCCCCGCGAAGGTGCCGATCGCGGCGCCGGTGATGACGTCGCTCGCCCAGTGTCTGTTCTCGTACATGCGTGAGAGCGCGACCATCGTCGCGCCGCCGTACATGGCCGGACCGACCAGGTAGATCCAGTGCGGATACCAGCGGCTCACTTCGGAGCTGACGGCGGCGGCGGCGGCGAAGGCGGCGACGGAGTGCCCGGAGGGGAACGACTGGTACTTCGTACCGGTGCGGAAGCCGCGCATGAGCTGCCAGTTGTCCGGGTTGGGGACCGTGTCGACGTACGGTCGCGCGCGGCCAAAGAAGTCCTTCAACACGTCGGCGAACGCGGCGCCGCCGGCAAGCGCCTCGGTGCCGAACAGTCCCAACTCGGCGAGCCGGTCCTGGTTGGAGAGCCGGCCGGCGGCGTACATCGACATCCCGATGATGAACGAGCCCGGTTGGGCGATGTCGCGCACGACGTGCGCGCTGACGCGCAGAATGCGATTGCCTTGCGGCGTGGGCTGCTGGAGCGCGTGCGCCGCGCTCTTGTCGAGCGGCCGCGCGGCGATGGTGCCGAGCGTGAACACGCCGGCGAGAACCGCGTCTTCCCAGGTGAAGAGATGTCCGTGAAAGCTCGTATCCACCTGGGCGCTCGCGGGTCCGCGCAGGGCGAGGGTGAGCAGGAGCGAGACCGCTGTCGATCTGAGAACTCTCATGGCTGCGCGATGCGCTCGAGTTTTACTTCACGGGAGATCTCGAGGTCGGCGAGAAACATCTCCTCGGCCTCGGCGCCGAGTCGCGCGTCCTCGATCACGGCGTCGAGCTCGTAGTTGATCGCGACGCCGAGCGGGTTGAAGTCGGTGGACCCGACGCGCACCCATCGGCTGTCGATGACACTGGTCTTTGCATGCATCATCTCCCCCTGCCATTCCCAGATTCTGACTCCGTTCGTGAGCAGGCGACGATAGAATCTCCGTGCCACGAGGGAGACCCATGGGTGGTCATTCCGGCTCGGGACGAGAATTCTTACGTCGACGCCGTCGCGCGCGGCGCCATTGAGCGCTTCGACTTCAGAGGGTGATGGGGTGAAATACGCGGTCGCGATCCAGATCGAGCGCTGCGCCGAAATGGCCTGGATCTGCAGCGCGCGGGAGACGCGGAGCCGCAGCGGCTCGCCTTCGACGATGCCGACGAGCGCCGGAGTGTCGGTCGCGGGATCGAGGTGCGCGCCGCGGGAAGGGCGGCGCAGGAAGCGATGCGATCCGCGGCGCTCGTGACCGGCGGTGCGCCGCCACATGTGATCGAACGCGCGGGCCATGTCGCCGGCCGCTGGACCGTCGATCACGACCGCGGTGTCGCGCCACCGCGAGCGATGCAGCTTCTGGACGCCCGTCGTCCATTCGCGGCCCACGCCGACGCCGCCGGTAATTCCAATTCTGTCATCGACGACGAGCAGCTTCCGGTGGTCCCGCGGCACCACACCGAGCCAGCGCCGGAAGCCGAACGGATTGAAGACCGCGACGTCGACGCCCGCGCGCCGGATGTCCTTGATGAACCGCCACGAGGTCCCCCGGGCGCCGATCGAGTCGAGCAACAGGCGCACGGCGACGCCGCGCTTGGCGGCGGACGTCAGCGCTTCGGCGAAGCGACGGCCGACGTCGTCGGAGCGGAAGATGTACGACTCGAGCCCGATGCTGTCGGCGGCGCGCTCGATCAGGTCGATCATCGCGTCGAACGTGGCCGGCCCGTCGCGGAGCAGCGTGACGCGATTGCCGCTCGACACGTCGGCGGCAGCAATGCGCCAGAGTCCGCGCGCGAACGACGGGCCGGCGACCGTCAGGTCTCCGGCCCGGCGAAAGTTGACCTCATGCGCCGACATCGTCACGAGGCGGCAGTCTTACACGTTGCATGCCGATCAGGATGCAGGCCACTCGCGAACGAGCCGCTCGAGCTCGCTGAAGTCGAACGGCTTCGTGAGCACGGGGCGGCCGTACACGTCGACGGTGCGCTGCGCTTCGGGTTCGAGCGCCAAGTCGCCCGTGACGAACGCGACATGGTCCCGGAGCTCGGGCCGGTGCATGTCGATCCACTCATACAAATCGAAGCCGCTGTCCGCGCCGAGGCGGATGTCGATGAGCGCGCCGTCGACGTGATTCGTCGCGAGGAGCGCGCACGCTTCGTCGACGGAGCTGGCGGTGAGCACAGTATGACCCTTTCGCCCGAGCAGTGATTTGATCGCGCGCTGAATGGCGAGCTCGTCGTCCGCGTACAGAATGGTCGACATGTGCCGGACTACTGTATAATTGGTGCCATGCTCAACATTGACCTGACCGGCCGGCGCGCGCTCGTCGCGGGCGTTGCCGACGACGCGGGATTCGGATTCGCGATCGCCAAGGAACTCGCCGAGGCCGGTGCGAGCGTTTGTGTAGGCACGTGGCCCCCAGCACTTACCATCTTCCTCAATCTTCTCGAGCGCGGCAAGATGGACGAGTCGCGCCGCCTCTCGTCGGGCGAGCTCCTGACGTTCGAGAAGATCTATCCCCTCGACGCCGTCTACGATACATACGACGAGATCCCGGAGGATGTGAGGGGGAACAAGCGGTACAAGGACGTCGGGGATTGTTCGATCGACGGTCTCGCGCGGCGACTGATCGCCGACTTCGGCGAGCGTCCCCTCGACATCGTGGTGCACTCGCTCGCGAACGGACCCGAGGTGAAGAAGCCGCTACTCGAGGTGAGCCGCAACGGCTACGTCGGCGCGGTGAGCGCGAGCGCGTACTCGCTCGTCTCGATGATCCAGCGGCTCGGTCCGCTGATGCGCGAGCACGGCGCGTTCGCGTCGCTCACCTACATGGCGAGCGAGCGTGTGATCCCGGGCTACGGCGGCGGCATGTCATCGGCGAAAGCGGCGCTCGAGAGCGACACGCGCACGCTCGCGTTCGAGGCGGGGCGCAAGTTTGGCGTTCGCGTGAACACGATCTCCGCCGGCCCGCTCGCCTCGCGCGCGGCGAGCGCGATCGGGATCATCGAAAAAATGGTGGACTACGTCTCGGCGAACGCGCCGCTCACCGAGAAGCTGACCGCGCGAGAAGTCGGGACGACGACGGCGTTCCTGTGCTCACCGCTGGCGAGCGGGATTACGGGGTCCACGGTGTACGTGGATAAGGGGTACCACGCGATGGGGATGGCCGTTCCGCAAGAGTAAGGGCGCGGGGCCACTGGCGCCGGTCGCTGTCGTTGTGCGTTTTCGGTTTTCCGTTCTCCGTAAATCCGCATCGAGTGTGGCGCCGCGAGCGCGGAATGACGGAAGACGGAGAACGCATAACGCAGAACAGCAGCGACCGCCCGTAGAAGCGCCGTTGCGCCGTTACGCGATCGGCCCGGCCGACTCGATCTCCTTCACCCCCGCCTGCTTCAGCATCGCGTTGATCTTCGGCAGGTTGGTGTTCAGAAGCTGCCGGAGCTTGGTGAGTTGGACGTCGAGCTCCTTTGAGACAATCGTGAACACCTGGTAGGACTGCTGTGTCGGCGCGCCGTCGGCAGTCTGCACGACGCCGAGCAGTGCACCGATGCGGTTGTTGAGACGAACGGGGAAGTTGAGCGGGTCTTCACTGCTCCGATTCTGCGTCTGGTAGAGCGAGTCTTCGACCTGCGAGAGCGCGGTGCCGAACGCCGACGTCAGCGCGGAGTACGCGCCCTGCTGTGCGGCGGGCATCTTCGCGCGACGGTCGGCGAGCGCCGACTTCACGCGGCGAATCTCCTTCACGGCATCGTTCGCCTGCGAGAACCGGTCGCGAATCTGGAGCGCGAGCTTGGACTGCGCCTGCCAATCGGCGAGCGTGGCCTTGATGCGCGGATCGGGAAGGATCTTGAACGTCTCCGTCCCGACCGCGTTTCCGTCGAGCGTCATGCGTACTCTGTACGTCCCCGGCGGGACCATCGGGCCGGTCACGCCCGCCGCCCAGAGGATCATCCCGGGAAAGCTCGACGCGTCGGCGTAGCGCATGTTCCAGACGAACGTGTTCACGCCGTGTCTGGTGGTGACGGGCGGCGGTGGCGGGGCGCGGAAGTCGTCGTCGGCGGCACTCGCGGCCCGCGCGGTGTCCTTGCTCGAGTAGCTGCGGATGACTTTCCCCGCCGCGTCGAGAAAATCCAAGCCGACGACGCCGCCTGGATTCCCGAGCCAATACTGGATCACGACGCCGCTCGGCGGATTCTGGCCGAGGGGGTGCGCCGGCGCGTTGTCGGGAGTGGCGTTCATCGGTTCGACCGCGCCGTCGCCGCGAAGGCCCGGAATGCCGCCGCCGGCCGCGATCCGATACTGGTCGCGCGGCTTGAAGAGATGGGCCGCGCTCGCGGCGACGGCGTCGGACATCTGCTCGAGCGTGGAGATGTCGTCCATGATGTAGAAGCCGCGCCCGTGCGTGGCGAGCACGACATCACCATTCTTGAATACCAGATCGTGAACAGGCACGATCGGCAGGTTGAGCCGCAGCGAGCGCCAGCTCGCGCCGTCGTCCGGCGACTCGTAGACCCCGCGCTCCGTGCCGGCGATGAGCAGGCCGCGCTTGCCCGGATCCTCGCGCACGACGCGGGTGAACTGGTCGGCAGGGATGCCGGCGTCGATGCGCGTCCAGTGGGCGCCGCAGTCGGCGGTCTTCCAGAGGTGCGGGCGATCGTCGTCGAGCTGGTAGCGGTTCGCCGCGACGTAGGCGATGCAGGCGCCGAACCGGGACGCGCTGATGCTCGAGACGCGCGTGAACTTGGCCATGTCCTTGGGCGTGACGTCCGTCCACTTCGCGCCGCCACTGCGCGTGAGGTAGATCTTGCCGTCGTCGGAGCCGGTCCAGAGCGTCTGCGCGGTGACCGGGGACTCCTCGATCACGAACACGGTCGCGTAGTACTCGACCGACGTCTGGTCCTTGGTGATCGGGCCGCCGGAGTTGCCGAGCGTGGCGGGATCGTGGTAGGTGAGGTCGGGGGAGATCGCCGTCCAGCTCCTGCCGCCGTTCGTCGATTTGTGCACGACGTTGGAGCCGGCGTACACGACGTTCGGATTGTGCGTGGAGACGATGATCGGGAAGGTCCACTGGAACCGGTACTTCGGATCCATGGCCGGATGGCCCATCGGATTGTCGGGCCACGGGTTCACGTTCACGGTGATCCCGTTCCGCAGGTCCTTGCGCGTGAGGAGATTGCCGTAGCTCCCGGCGTAGACGACGTCGGGGTCGTCGCCGCGCGACGCGATCCAGCCCGACTCGCCGCCGCCGGCCTCGAGCCAATCAGAGATATCTAATGAACCGCGGCTCGGACCGCAGAGCGTGGAGTTGTCCTGCTGAGCCCCGCAGACGTGATACGGAAAGTGATTGGTCGCGATCACGTGGTAGAACTGCGCGGTGGCGTAGTCCTCGTCCGTCCAGGTCTTGCCGCCGTCGACGCTGACCTCAGCGCCGCCGTCGTCGGACTCGATCATGCGGTTCGAGTTTTTCGGATCGATCCAGAGGTCGTGCGAGTCGCCATGATGCGTCGAGCGCACGGCCTTGAACGTCTTGCCGCCGTCCGTGGACTTCATGAAAGAGACGTTGTTGTCGTAGACGACGGCGGTGTCCTTTGGGTCGGCGTGGATCTTGGTGTAGTACCACCCGCGCTGGCGCAGATCGCGGTCGGCATTGACCTGCGTCCACGTCTTGCCGCCGTCGTCGGAGCGAAACACACCGCCGGAATCGGCTTCGATGTTCGCCCAGATTCGATCGGAGCTCGCTCCGGACACGGCGATGCCGATGTTCCCCCAGATCCCGCTCGGCAGCCCCGGGTTGCGCGTGATCTCGGTCCAGTGGTCGCCGCCGTCGGTGGTCTTGAACAATCCGCTGCCGGCGCCGCCGGACGAGAGCAGCCACGGCGTGCGGCCCGCCTGCCACAACCCGGCGTACAGTACGTTCGGATCGTTCGGGTCCATCACCAGATCGACGGCGCCAGTTGAGTCATTTCTAAATAGGATTTTCTGCCAGCTCTTGCCGCCGTCCGTCGAGCGGTAGACGCCGCGCTCCGGATTCGGCGCCCAGACGTGGCCGAGGGCGGCGACGTAGACGAGATCGGGGTTCGTGGGATTGACGACGATGTCGGCGATCTGACGCGTCGCGGCGAGACCCATAGCGCTCCATGTCTTGCCGCCGTCGGTGGTCTTCCACACGCCGTCGCCGTGCGAGACGTTGCCGCGAATCGGATACTCGCCGCCGCCGACGTACACGACGTCGGGTGCGGACGGAGAGACGGCGATCGCGCCGATCGTCCCGCCGAAATACTTGTCCGTGACCGGCGCCCACGACTCGCCGGCGTTGATCGACTTGAACACGCCGCCGCCCGGCGTTCCCATCCAGAACTCGTCGGGGCGCGAGGGGTTGCCGGTCACCGCGACGGAGCGCCCGCCGCGATAGGGTCCGATCTCGCGCCAGTGGAGACCCGCGTACCGCGCGGAGTCGCGCGGCGAGGTTTGCGCGCCGACTGGCAACGCGAGCAGCAGCGCGCAAGCGGCCAATCCGCGCAGGGTGGGACGAAGCACTCGAGCCTCCGAACGGCGGGGGGGGGATTCAGGGTAGGGTCGTGGATGTAAGCACGGCCCGGCTCGGCGGCGCAAGTCGGATGTCGGCACCGTCCCTGCTCTGGCAGCCAGCGTGTTCAGTCCCTCGTATGAACCAGCCCACTGCGTGGTGTGCGGGCACGCCGATGCGACGGCGATCGCGGAGCGCGAGGACATGCGACGCGAGATCGAGCTGCTCTGGCAGTTTCACGAGCGGCGCCTGCGCCCCGCGACGCCGCCGTCGCGCCTGCGCGACCGCGTGGCGTTCTCGGAGCACGCGCCCGTGCGTCTGGTGCGATGCAAGGATTGCGGCACCGTCTACCGCAATCCGGTCGAGCGCACGTTCGAGCTGACGGAGATCTACGCGCGCGACGTGCCGCCGGAGCACGTGCTCGCGTCGCTGCACGCGACGCAGTTACACGCGCAGCACGCGCAAGCAGCGCGCCTGCGGTCGGTGATGGGCCACGCGGGCGGCGGATTGGAGATCGGGAGCTACGCCGGCGCGTTCCTCACGGCAGCGCGGGCCGAGGGGATGCAATTCGAGGGACTCGACATCAATCCCGCGGTCAATCGATTCACGCGCTCGCGCGGGTTCGGCGTGCACGACGGTGCGTTGGAGTCATTCGAGTGCGATCGTCGGTTCGATGCGATCGCGATCTGGAACACATTCGATCAGCTCGCGGAGCCGCGCGCGGCGGTGAATCGCGCTCGCAGCCTGTTGGCGGCGAACGGCGTGCTGGCGATTCGTGTCCCGAACGGCGCGTTCTACGCGGCGTGGGCGCCGCTCGCGCGCCGCTCCGGCGCGAGAGCCGCGATCGCACGCGATCTCCTCGCGCAGAATAACCTCCTGAGCTTTCCGTATCGCGTGGGATTCACGCCCGCGTCGCTGAGCAGTCTGCTCGAGCAGTGTGGATTCGAGATCGCGCGCACGTACGGCGACGTGCTCGTGCGCATCGCCGATGAATGCACGCGCCGTTGGGCGCGGTGGGAGGAGATGGGGATCAAGCGAATGCAGGGCGTCGTGGCCGGTCGGAGGCCGAAAACCGCGCCCTGGTTCGAGATCTACGCGCGCCGGAGACGCTGACGGGCGCTGGCGGCGCATTCGCCGTCGTTCAAACCATCCGGAACTTTCCGCCGTCCAAACGCGTAGATGCTCCACCAACCACGTTTGGGGAAAGACATGCCACGTGATGCCAGCGACCTGCTGCACGGCACGCTCGACGTACTCGTGCTCAAGACGCTCACCTGGGGGCCGATGCACGGCTACGCAATCGCCGAGTGGATCGAGGAGCGCGGCGACGGCGAGCTCGTGATCGTGGACGCGGCGCTCTACAAGGCGTTGCACCGATTGGAGGATGCGGGCGCGATCGAGTCCGAGTGGGGCTACTCGGAGAACAACCGGCGCGCGAAGTACTACGCGCTCACCACCCGCGGCCGCGCGCAATTGCGTGCCGAAGCCGCGACGTGGCGGCGATACGCCACGGCCGTCGGCCGGATTCTCGGGAGCACCTGAGCGATGCGCATCCCTCGCGGCGTGCGCCGCGTCTTTCGCCTGCCAACGACGCGCGAGCGTCTGGTGCGCGAGCTCGACGATGAGGTGCGCTTTCACATCGAGACGCGCGTCGAGCGGCTCGTCGCGCGGGGAATGCCGCGCGACGACGCCTACACGGAAGCGATGCGCCGATTCGGCGACGTCGACGAGCTACGGAGCTATTGTCAAACCATCGAGGTCACGCACATGCAGCGCATGGAGCTTCGGGAGCGCATCGGCGGGCTGGCGCAGGATCTTCGCTACGCATTGCGGCAGATCCACAAGGCGCCGGCGTTCAGCGCGATCGCGGCGCTGACTCTCGCGCTGGGGATTGGCGCGACCACATCGATTTTCAGCGTGGTGAGCGGCGTGCTGCTCAAGCCACTGCCGTTTCGCGAGCCCGACCGGATCGTGCAGCTCCTCGGGCAGGACGCAAAGGGCAATCTGCAGGGGCGCTACACCGACCCGACGTTCGACGACGTGGCCGCGCAAAGCCACAGCTTCTCCGCGCTGGCAGAATATCAATTCGGCGTATCGACGATTCAGGTCGGGGGCGAGGCGTACCCGCTCAAGACGGCGTCCGTATCGCGCGGCTATTTCGACGTGTTCGGGCTCACGCCCGCCGCGGGCCGCTTCTTCGCGCCCGACGAGCAGGTGTTGAACGCGAGTCCGGCGGCGGTCATCAGCTACGACTTCTGGCAGCGGCAGTTTGGCGGGGCGAAGAGCGCGATCGGCGCCTCCCTGTTCAGGGGCTCGCAGCGCTTGATCATCGTCGGTGTGCTGCCGCCGCATTTGGAGTACCCAGCGGGAGTCGACGTGCTCACTCCACGCGAAACGCGGCCGAAGAGCACGAGTCGGACGGCGTACAACTGGCTTGCGGTCGCGCGCCTGGCACCGGGCGTCTCGCTGCCCAAGGCACAGGTCGATCTTTCCACAATTCTCAAGCGGCTCAAGGCCACGTATGGCGACTACACGTGGACGTCTGACGGCACCGTCGTGCCGCTCCGCGACCGGATCGTGGGCCCGATCAAGCCGATGCTGCTGCTGATTCTCGCCGCCTCGCTCGTGCTGTTGTTGATCGCGTGCGCGAACGTGGCGAACCTGCTCGTGGCGCGGATGGCGTCTCGCGAGGGAGAGATCGCCGTTCGCTTGGCGCTCGGCGCGGGCCGCGGCCGACTGGCGCAGCAACTCCTGGCCGAATCGTCGATTCTCGCGCTCCTCGGCTGCGTCGGCGGGCTCGCGTTCACGCTGCTGGGCGTGAAGCTGCTTCTGCTGCTCAAGCCGGCGTCGATCCCGCGCGTCGACGACATCGGGATCGATTGGCGCGTGCTGACGTTCGCGGTGGCGGCGAGCGCGGTGATGGCGCTGGTGCTCGGCCTGGTCGCGGCGTGGCGCGCCGTTCGCGGCGACTTGCGGTCGGCGCTCGCGAACGCGCAGCGCACCAAGGGCGGCGGCGCGAGCTATCGCTTGCGAGGCACCCTCGTGGTGGCGCAGCTCGCGATGACCATGGTGCTGCTCGCCGGCGCGGCGGTGCTCGGCCGGAGCTTCTTGCATTTGATGTCGGTGCAGCCGGGATTCAACACTCGGGGCGTCGTGTTCGCGACCGCATTGCTGCCGCAGTCGACGGACGATTCGACGCGGACCGCGCGCCGCGGACAATACCTGCAAGGCGCACTCGCGCAGCTTGGCGCATTGCCTGGTGTGACCGCGGCGGGGGCGGCCGACGGCGAGCTGCTCAACGGTGGTTCGTCCACCGGCTCGTTCCTCGTGCTCGACAACGCGGCCGTGAAGATCCGAATGGACGATCTCGAGCGGCTCTTTCAAGACAAGACGCGCACGGGAACCGCGGAGTACTGGCTGGCGACACCAGGGTACTTCAAGGCGATGGGAATTCCGGTCGTGCGCGGACGCATGCTGGATGATCGCGACCGCGCGGGTGCGCCGCACGCCGCGGTGGTGAGCGCGTCGCTCGCGCAGAAGCAGTGGCCGGGACAGGACCCGATCGGCAAGGTGATCGAGTTTGGAAACATGGACGGCGACCTGACTCCGATCACGATCGTCGGCGTCGTGGCTGACGTGCGCGACCGCAGCTTGAGCGCCGAGCCGTTTCCGGCCGTGTACGCGTCGTACGCCCAACGGCCGGGCAATTCGAGCTCGCTCACGTTCGCGATCGCCACGACCGCACCCGCATCGACGATCGCGAGCGCGCGCCGGCTGCTGCACGATCTTCGACCGGACATTCCCGTTCACCTGCAGCGCGTCGAAGACGTGGTCGCGAGCTCGGTCTCGTATCAGCGTTTTCTGCTGCTGCTCGTCGGCGTGTTCGGGCTCGTGTCGCTGCTGCTCGCGGCGCTCGGCGTCTACAGCGTCATCGCGTATCTGGTGGCGCAGCGCACGCCGGAGCTCGGGATTCGCGTCGCGCTCGGCGCACGGAGCTTGGACGTGGTGCGGCTCGTCGTCGCGCAGGGGCTCACGCTCGTAATCACGGGCGCGGTGGTGGGAACGGCCGGCGCGGTGTTCGCGACGCGGCTCCTCAAGACCATGGTGTACGAGACGAGCACGACCGATCCGGTGGGATTCGCCGTGGTGATTGCGCTGCTGTGCGTGATCGCGGTGATCGCGAGCTGGATTCCGGCGCGACGCGCGGCACAGATCGACCCGATGGACGCCCTGCGGGCGGGCTGACTACGCCCGTCGCGCCATCGCGCGTGGCTCACGGAGCTGCTCCGCGAGCCACGCCGCGGTCTGATCGATCGCCGTTGCGGGCGGCCAATGGCCGCCGTTGTACCAGTGGAGCTCCTTGGGCTCGGTCGCCGCATCGAACAACGATCGCGCTTGCGAGGGGCGAATCGTGCGATCGTAGCGGCCGTTGATCATGAAGAGCGGCCGGCCGGCAATCGCGCGAACGGCGCGCTGCGGATCGGCGATCGTGCGCACGATCGACGCGAAGGGCGTTTGCTCCGGCAGGTCGCCGCCCGCCGCGAGCGCCACCGCGCGGACGAATTTGTTCTTCGACGCGACCGCGAGGGAGAGGTACGCGCCGAGTGAATATCCGGCGATTCCGACTCGGCAGGCGTCGATGTCATCGCGCTCGACGAGATAGTGAATCGCATGGTTCGCCTCGCGCAACGCAAGACGCCATTTCTGCACGAGGGCGAGCGGATTTCGGAGCGACATGCCTTCAACGCCGCCTTCGCGCGCGCCGTGCAGGGGCAGATCCATCGCGAGGCTCCCGACGCCGCGGTCGAGCAGCGCGCTGCCGATCGAGTCCGCCACGCGTTCCTTGCGCGAGCTGAAGCCGTGCAGGAGCAGCACGGCGGGAACGCCGCGGGGTCGTGGCGAGGGAAGCTGAAGAATCGCTGGCACCAGCTCGCCCGATCCGACGTCGAGCTCGATGAGCGTTCGAGAAGTTTTTGGCATCGTGCGATGGAATCGCACGCGGCGTTCCCCACGCGCTCAGCGCCGCGATACGCCCTTCGCGTCGTTGATCGTTTCGGCGACGTGCTTCGGCACGAGCAGGCCGTCCGCGATTGCGGCGATCTCTTCGGCTTCGCGCCAAGCGCGCTCGAGCGTGGCCAGCTCGGAATCGAGCGCGTTGCGCTCACTGGTTTCGTGCAGCGCCATCTCGAGTGCGAGCCGCTGCACGCGTGGCAGGCGAAAAAGCGCGCCGCGATTCGTTGGAGGCAAGTTGCCCCAGCTGTGAAGCGTGCGCTTCTGGATTTCGATCTGCTGCTCGAGTGCTTCGCCAAACGTTCGCGCATGCGGTCCGCGCGCGAACTCGGCGGCGCGTTCCTCGAAATCGCCGGCGCGTCTCGCGGCTTGTGCCGCGACGGACGCAATCGCCGTTGAGATCTTGGTGTCCGGCCATGTGCCGCACGTGGAGCGTAAGATGATCTTCATCGGTCATCAGGATTCGCGAATGCTCGAGATTCGTGCGTGTGACTCGAATCGGCTTTCCATGCTCGCCCACGACTCGCGTGGAGATCAGATTGTTGCGGAGCGCGACACCGAGCGTGGCGACGTTCACGAACGGCAGCAGAATCACCGGCCCGAGCGCTATCGGCAACGCGGTGATCGGCGCGCCGGCGAGCGCAAGTGCGCTGAGACCGACCGCGGTTGCCGCACCGGAAACGATCGCGGCGCGGTGCTGGAATCGGCGGCGAAAAACCGCTCCGTACCGCCAGGCGGCGAATTCGGGCCTGAGCGGCTTGCCGATGCGAATGAGCTCTGTTCCGTCGCGCAGCCGCGCGAGTCCGACATTGTCCGTCTGGGCGCGGAGTTTTTGCGCGCGGAACAAGCGCTCACTCTGTTCGATCGCCTCCCATCGCTCGTCGAGCGGCGTGAGATTCCACCGGCCGCATGCGATGCACACGACCCAGAGGCGGCCGTCGTCCGTATCGAACGCGAGACGCCGGCCGATCGGGAACGCCTCGACGCTGTCGTTCTTGCCGAGCGCGTGATGGCAATGGAGGCACGTGGCGTACATTGTATTACAAGATGCGCATCGGGCCATAGGCACGGCAGTACCGATGCACGGTTGACGATCCGCGGCCGACCCGGGAGATTCGCATCGATGAAACGGAGCCGACACTGAGCGCCGCACCGGACGCGGTGCCCCTATGACGTGGAAGCGTTGGGCATTCACGGCGGCGTCGTTCGCCGCCGTGATCGGAGTCTCGGCCTATTTCATCATCGGCTGGTGGCGCGCCGGAAGCACGATCACGCTGCCCGCGACGGCGCACTTTCTCGCCGCGCTGGCGGTGATCACGGAAATCGTTTCGCGCTCGTGGAAGATCACGTGGAGCGCGAAGGCTGCGGGAATCGATCTCGATTTCGTCACGGCGCTACGGACCACCCTCGCCGGGGACTTTGGCGCCTCGATCACGCCGGCGCGCTCCGGGGCGGAGCCGGCGCGTTTCCTCGTGCTCGCGGAAGCGGGCGTGCCGACGTCGAGCGCGCTCGTCGTGCTCTTCGCCGAGCTGTTCCTCGAAGCGCTGTCGCTCGCGACGGTCGTGATCATCGTCGCGATCGTCTTCCGCCACGCTGGCGTCGTGCTCGGCGCGCTCGTCGGCGTGGTCGGCGCGTACGCCGGCTTCGTGCTCGGCATCGCGATTACCGCAGTGGTGCTATCGCGGCGACACGTCAACGACGCCCCGCCACGATGGGCGCGGCGCATCGGGCTCGGCGGCAAGCGCTGGCTCGTGATCCAGCGTTGGTTCGCGCAGGTTCGCACGACGGTGGACAGTGTGAAGCACATCGACCTGCGCTACGCGGCGGGCTCGTACTTCATGTCCGTGATCCACGTCGCGATGCGGCTCTGCGTGCTTCCCGCGTTGGTGCTCGGCGCGGGCGCACACGCGCCGTTGGCGCCACTCGCGCTCTGGCCGTTGGGATTGTTGTATGGTGCGGCGATCGTGCCGGCGCCCGGCGGTGGCGGCGCGGTGGAGCTTGCGTTTCGGGCCGCGCTGGCCGGCGTGATCGGCAACTCGCTGTTCGCGGCGGCGCTCTTGTGGTGGCGGTTCTATACGTTCTACATCTACATCCTGCTCGGCGCGATCGTGGCCGGGAATACCGCGTTGCGCGCCGTGCGAAAGACGGTCGAGATGGAGGAGGAGTTCGAGGAAGCGCCGGGCTGATTCCACTTTGGGGGGTGAATCGTGCGTGCGCCGACGATCATCCGATTCGCGTTCACGATTTCGCTCGTGCCGACAGTGGCGAGCGGACAGAGCGCGCCGCCTCGATCACCGGCCGGCGTGGTGGACGGCTTGGTCACGGACACGGCGTTCAGACGGATTGGCGGCGCGAGTGTGTCCATCGCCGGCACGAGCATTCACGTCGAGACGCAATCGTCGGGGCGATTCCGCATCCTCGCGCTCCCGGCAGGCGGCTACATCGTCATCGTTAGGCGCCTCGGATATCACCCGTTGTATACGCCGCTCGAGGTTGCAGCGAATGACACGGCTCGCGTGTCGTACACGCTCATCGCATCGGCGACGATGCTCGACACGTCGTACATCGTCGCGCAATCCGTCGTGGACCGTCTCGCTGGGTTCGAGGAGCGGCGGCGCCACGCGGGAGGCGGCGCACACTTCATCACGCGCGCTGACATTGAATCGCAGGTCCCCGTCCTCACATCGGACCTGATGCGCCGCATCGTCGGCGTGCACATGGAGGACAGCCTCGGCGTGCTCGTCCCCATCTCCTCGCGCGGACTCAAGTTCGTGATGCGCGGCCCGTCGGCCGCGATGGTGCAGTGCCAGTTGCGCGTCGCGGTCGACGGCGCGCTCAAGGAGAACGGCTTCGCGATGAACTCGATCCCGCCGACGGAGATCTACGGCATCGAGATCTACACCGGACCGTCGACGCTGCCACCGCAGTTCAACGGCGCCAAGACCGACTCGTTTTGCGGCCTGATCGTGATCTGGACGCGATCCGGCTAGTCGGCGTGGCTCGCGACTTCCTCGACGAGCCGCTCGGCGTCTTCGGGATAATACGCGTTGCGCACGTACTGCTCGACCATGCGCTGGGTATTGAAGAACGAACCGTTGAGCGCGATGGCCGAGCGCATGAGCTCGGCGTACGCGAACGGCAACCCGTAGTACAGCGGCAGGATCACCCGCTCCAACTTTAGATAAATCTCGTTAGCATCCTTGGATTGATCCGCCTCCGGCTCCGAGCCGCCGATCGACCACCCGGTCACGCCTTCGACGTGGCCCTCGATCCACCAGCCGTCGAGCACGCTCAAGCTCGGGACGCCGTTCAGCGCCGCCTTCATGCCGCTCGTCCCGCTGGCCTCGAGCGGCTTCATGGGATTGTTCAGCCACAGATCGACGCCGGCCACCATCTTCGCCGCGATGTCCATCTCGTAGTTCTCGACGTACACCACCGTCACGTGCTCGGCGAGCGAGTGCGCCGCGGCGTGGATGCGGCGAATGAGCTCCTTGCCCCCGACGTCGTTGGGATGCGCCTTTCCGCCGAACACGATCTGCAGCGGACCCACGCCGGCCGCGATCTCGGCGAGCCGCTTCGGATTCGAGAATACGAGATCGGCGCGCTTGTACGGCGTCGCCCGGCGCGCGAATCCGACGGTGAACACTTTGGGCTCGAGTGACACGCCCGTGCGCGACGCGATCTCCGCGATCATGTCCTTCTTCGCTTCGGCGTGCGCGGCGCGGATCTCCTGGAGTGGAATGCCGACCGCGTAGCGGAGATACAGGTTGTCCGTTCGCCACTCGGGGATGCGTCTGTCGAGCAGCGCCTGGAACGCGGGCGACGTCCACGTCATGGCGTGCACGCCGTTGGTGATCGCGTCGATCGGAAAGTTCGGAAACATCGTCTGCGAGACTTCGCGATGCTTCATCGCGACGCCGTTCACCCAGCGGGCGAGGCGCAGCGCGAGGTGCGTCAAGTTGAGCGTATTGTCATCGACGCAGTTGGCCGCCTCGAGCACCGCGACCTGCTGTTCGCCGAGGACGCTCCGCACCATGTCGAGCGGGAACTTGTCGTGTCCCGCCGGCACCGGCGTGTGCGTCGTGAACACGCAGCGATGCCGGACGGCGTCGAGGTCGCTCTCGTCGATCTCGAACGTCTTGCGGCCGTCGAGCTGCCAGTCGAGAAGACAGAGCGTGAGCAGCGCCGAGTGTCCTTCGTTGAGGTGGAAGATCTCGGCTTGCATGCCCATCGCCTTCAGCAGCGCGGCGCCGCCCATCCCGAGCACGACTTCCTGGCAGAGCCGGTAATGGCTATCGCCGCCGTAAAGGTGGTCGGTGAGGGTGCGGTCCCACTCGCTGTTCTCCGGAAGATTCGTGTCGAGCAGGTAGACGGGCACCTCGTGGCCCGTCACGCCGCGCACCGGGTACTTCCACGCTCGTACGTGTACGGTGCGCCCCTCGATGACGACACTCGCGCGCGCATCGGCGGCGTCTAGCACGCCGTCCGGGTTCCAGATCTCTGGCGCCTCGCTCTGATTGCCGTTCTCGTCGAGATGCTGCTGGAAATAGCCTTTGCGATGCAGCAGCGTGATGCCGACGACCGGCACGGCGAGATCGGCCGCGGAGCGCAGCGTGTCACCGGCGAGCACGCCAAGGCCCCCGCTGTATGTCGGGATCGCGGATTCGAGCGCGATCTCCATGGAGAAATACGCGACTGTTGCGTTCAACGGACTACGAATCATTCACACCTCGAGCGGCGTCCATTCATAAGTTCGCCCGTTGTCCTGTCGGCAGCGGGCGTCACGTCACGAGCCTGGCGTGTGCTGAATAAATGGTGCCAGCGGCGGGACGGACGTGCTCGCCTGCCGGCGTAAGCGTATTGGCGGCAACCTACAACAGCGAGAGGAATGCTGGAAGAACGTCGAACAGCGCAGCGGTCTCGAGAGCGCTGTCCTCCAGACGATGCTCGCCCGGAATGATCTGCGACGTCAGCACGCCGGTTCGCGGCGCGTGCGGGAGAAGGATGCGCGTGTTACCCCACCAACCCGAGCTCGGTGCCACAGTCATCTCGCCGGCGAGCCGCGCGACGGCGACGAGCGCTCGCTCGCCTTCGTGCTCACGAATGAACGCGATCACATGATCGGCGCGCGGCCCGGTCACGTCGACGGGCTCGTACGTTCCTCGACGGAACAGCTCGGCGTGCGTGCGGCGGAATGCGAGCAGGCGATGGGTGATCGCAAGCTTGATCTGCGGGTCGAAGAGATCCGCGCGCTCGCCGCGCTCGAGCCGGCGCATGACGTCGCTCAGGTCGTCGAGCGCGGCGGCGCGCGTGCCGAAGTCGACGGGCCGCCGGTTGTCCGGATCGACGAGGCTGAAGCTCCAGAGCTCGTCGCCCTGGTAGAGATCCGGCGTACCGGGCGACGTCAGGTGCAGCGCGACGCGAGCAACGGCATTCGACGCGCCGAGCGCCGCCACGCGCGAGACCAGGCGCGCCATGTCGGAGAGGAACGGCGCATCGTCGTCCGGCTCGAGCACCGCTGTAATGAAATTAGTAAGAGCGTTCTCATATTCGCGATCCGGATCAATCCAGCTCGTCCGCAGCTTGGCCTCGCGGGCGGCCTTGAGCATGTAACCGGCGAGCCGATCGCGCGCGGAGTCCCGCCAGGCGCGGTCCGGCAGGTCATCCGCGCGGCGCGACGCGCGCGGCGGCGGCCAGATCGCGACCAGCGTCTGATATAGGAGGTACTCGGCATTCGTGTCTGGCGCGAGTCGTCCACGGATCGTCCGTCGATGCCGGTGGTTGAGCCGCCGCCAGCGGCGAACGCAGCGCTCCCACTCCCGAGGCAGCTCGCTCAACGCGTCGATCCGCGCGCGCACATCGGCGCTCCGCTTGGTGTCGTGCGTGTTGGTGCAGACGAGCCCGAGCGGCCAGTGCACTGCGCGTTCACGATTGTGCTCGTGGAAGCGCGCTACGGCGTTGGACAGCGGCCGGTCGGGCGCGCCGCCAACTTCGTTGCGCGAGGCGAGCGGCACATAGATGTACAGCGCCGTGTCCTCGACACCCTTCGCCGCCGCGGGTCCGCTCACCTGCTGCAATCGCTCGACGAATCGGACGCGCGCGGTGGGATCCACGTCCGGCACGCGGTCGAGGAGGAGGTCGCGGAGGAACTGCACACAGGCCACATCGCGAAGGCCTGACGCCGCTGGAGCTTCGCGAGAAGATCCGTCGCTGCCCTCGGGATGGGGCGAAGCTACCTCGATCACCCGGCGGTCGTCGTCGCTCACGCAGCCGTCGGCGCCGATGTAGGTGCGATAGACGGGCAGCGCCGCGATGAACTCGACGATCGCCGCCTCGAGCTCCGCCGAGCTCCACGATCGTTTCGCGCCGCGCGTGATCGGCGCCAGCAGGCGTGCGAGCCGCGCGACATCGGCGCGAAGCGGGCCGGTCAGCACGCGGACCTTGGCGTCGTGCGCCACCCGGGCGAAGCTCGCGTCGCCGAGCCGGCGCATGGTGCGGTAGCACCGCTCGATCGCCTCGAAGCCGTCCGGTGCGATGAACACGTCCTCGAGGTCATTCAAGAACTCATAACCGGTCGTGCCCTGCACCGGCCACGAGCGCGGAAAACGCTCTTCCGACGACAGGATCTTCTCGACGACGATCGGCGTGCGTGGCGGCACGCAGGCCCGCAACCGCTCGAGATACGCGCGCGGATCGAGCAGCCCGTCGACGTGATCGACGCGAAGGCCATCGACGACGCCGTCGCGCACCAACTGCAGCACGAACGCGTGCGTCTCCTCGAAGACAGCCGGATCTTCCATGCGAAGCGCGACGAGGTCGTTGACGTCGAAGAAACGGCGGTAGTTGATCTCGACCGGACCGCGGCGCCAGTTGATGAGACGGTAATGCTGGTGCGCGAGCAGCGCCGCGAGTCGTTGTTTTCCCTCGACGCCGGAAAACGTCGCCGCGATTTCGCCGGCCTCCTCGGCGTCGAATTGCGCGAGCTGGAGCTCCGGGGGAAGCGTCGTGTCGTCTACCGGAAAGCTGTTCTCGTAGTACATGACGCGCGGCATCTCACCCTCACTCACGCGCAGCGACAGCTCACCGCGCTCGAGCACGCGATCGAGATCGTCGCCGAGGACGGGGAGCACGACCTGATGATGGCCACCCTCGCGCGGCGCCCACTCGATATCGAACCAGCGCGCGTAGCGCGACCGCTCGCCATGCGCGAGCACGTCGTCCCAGTACCGATTCTCGGCGCCGATGCCCATGTGATTCGGGACGATGTCGAGCAGGATGCCCATGTTGCGCGCGCGCAGCTCGGTCGCGAGCTCGCGGAGGTCGGCCTCGGTCCCGAGCTCCGGGTTGATGCGAGTGGGATCGACGACGTCGTAGCCGTGCATGCTGCCGCGCCGCGCCGCGAGCACGGGCGAGAGGTAGAGATGCGAGACGCCGAGTCGCGCAAAGTAGTCGACGCGCGCGCGGGCGTGCGCAAGTGTGAAGCCGGCGTTCATCTGCAGCCGGTAGGTGGCGACGAGCGGGACCGCCGCGGACCCGGTCACACGTCGCAGGCCACGCGCGTGCCGGCGCGGCCATCACAGCGGAGCGCGGTGCGCACGTCATCGCTCGCCATGATCGTCTCGAGCGAGTGGCGCATCTTGCGCGTCCAACTCGGATATTTCTCCGGGCCAACGCCTGGAACGTTTACCGGATCGAGCTCGCCGGAGAGATCATCGAGAGAGAGGCCGGCGAGCTGCGCCGGCGTTCGGCAGAGGAAGGCGTGAATCGCCGCGCGGAGCTCGGCGCGCGTGTGGGGCGCGCGCGCGCGTGGAATGATCTTGTCGAGCGCCAGGCGTCGTAGCAGCGCGTCACGTTCGCGCTCGCGCTCGACGCGCGCCAACTCCGCGGCGTTCGCGTCGGGAATGAGACCGACCTGCTCACGCACGTCGATGTCACGTCCGTCCCAGAACGCGTCGATCGACGGCATGTCGTGCGTGTTCGCGGTCGCGAGCGCGAGCCGCGGGTAGCTCGCGGCCGGCTTGAATCGGCCGCGGCGGTCGCGCTCGAAGTACAGCACCTTCGACGACAGAATGCCCCATTTGGCGAGCGCCGGCGGCACGTCCGGCGGGACGGTACCCAGATCCTCGCCGACGACGATCGCGCCGTGGCGCGCGCTCTCCAGCGCAAGGATGCCGAGCAGATCGGACGATGGTGAGCGAACGTACGCACCCGCCGAGCCGTCCATGCCGTCGGGGATCCAGAAGAGGCGAAAGAGGCCCATCACGTGGTCGATGCGCAGCGCGCCGGCATGCCGGAATCCGCCGCGCACGAGATTTATAAAATACTCATATCGGTTCCGGCGCAGGGTACGCGGATCGACTGGAGGCAAGCCCCAATTCTGGCCGCTCGCGGCGTATGGATCCGGCGGCGCTCCAACGCTCACCCCGCGGACGAAGAGATCCGGAAACGACCAGGCGTCCGCACCCGCCGGCGAGGTGCCGATCGCGAGATCCTGATACAGTCCGATCCGCATGCCGCAAGCACGCGCGCGCGCGGCGGCGGCACCCAGCTGCCGATCGGCCTCGAACTGCACCCATCGGTGGAAATCCACGCGGTCCGCGTGATCGGCGGCGAACCGCCGCACGCCGGCGGTGCTCGGGCTCCGCAGATCATCGGGCCACGTGCGCCAATCGGCGCGCCCGCCCGCGGCCGACTGCGATTCCGCGATCGTCATCCAGGTCGCAAACCGCGTGAGCGATGGTTCGTGCGCCGCGACGTAGGCGTCGTAGGCGTGGGCGCGTTCGGATCCGCCTCCGCGCACCCGCGCGGCGAAGACGCGGTACAGCGCATCGAGCGCGAGGCCCTTGAGCGCCATCACCTGCGCGTAGCGCACGTCCGGCGTTTCGCGCAGCGCATCGAGCTCGGCACCCAACTCGGGCGATGTGAGGCGGTCGCGCAGCTCCGGTGAGGCGGAAAGCTCCGGAACGTCGGCGATGCACAGGTATATCGGATTTCTAAACAGCCTGCTCACCGGATTGTACGGACTGACGTCGTCGCCCCGATTGAGCAGCGCGTGGAGCGGGTTCATGCCGACGAAATCCGCGCCGACGGAGCCGCCCCAATTCACGAGCGCGGAGAGATCGCCGAAGTCGCCGATGCCCCAGTTGGACGCGCTGCGAATCGTGTAGAGATTCGCGATGATGCCGAACAGATCGCGGTCGCCGACGAGGTCCGCCGGCGTCACGCAGCGCGGCGGCACGACGATCAGCGATTGCGTCGCGCTCCACGCATTGCCGCCGGCGCTCAGCTCCAAGCGCACGGTGTGGTAGCCGATCGCGAGCGGCGGGAGCGCGAGCTCCAGAGCGCCGCCTCCGCGCCACGGACCTTCCGTGACGAACCGCTCGCCGTGCTCGGCGCTGACCTCCAAGCGCCACGGGCCACTGCGATCGCGGCCTCCAGGCGTGCGCACGGCTAGCACGCGCGCGTTCGGACTCGCCTGCTCGACGACGCGAACAGGGGCGATCAGCTCGCGGCGTGCCTCGCCGCGAAGAGCGGCGAGCGCGTCGCGCGCCGCCTCATCGGTCGACGCGTCGAATCCGAACGCCGCGAGAATCGCACGGCGCGTGTCGTCGGTCGTCACGCGCCGCTCGCGGCCGGTCTGGTCGAGATACTCCGGCACGATGCCGACGGCCGCCGCGAGCCGATGCAGCGGCGACGACGCGGCTCGCGTCAGGGTCATGGCAATGTCGGCGACAACACGATCGCGCCGAGCGGCGGCAGCGCGATCTCGATCGATTGCTCGTAGCCGTGGAACGGAGCCTCGTCGGCCGCCACGCCGGCGAAGGCCTGATATCCGCTGCCGCCCCACTCGAGATCGTCGCTCGAGAGCAGCCGCTCGTACCAGCCGCGCGCCGGCACGCCGATGCGATACTTCTCGCGGGGCACCGGCGTGAGATTCAGCGCGACGATGACATGAGAGTTTCCTGAACGCCGCAGGAACGAGACGACCGAGTTCTCCTTGTCGGCGACGTCGATCCACGTGAACCCCTCCCAACTCGGATCGTCGCGCCAGAACGCCGGCTCGTGCGTGTACAGCGTCGCGAGCCGGGAGAGGTATCGCTCGAGCGCGGCACGCTGCGGATCGCCTTCCAGGTGCCAGTCGAGGCTGACGTCGTGATTCCATTCGCTCCACGACGCCAACTCACTCCCCATGAAGAGCAGCTTCTTGCCCGGGCGCGTGAACATGTACGCGTAGAGGAGCCGCAGATTCGCGAGCTTCTGCCATTCGTCGCCCGGCATCTTGCTCAGCAGCGAGCCCTTGAGATGCACGACCTCGTCGTGCGACAGCGGCATGATGAAATGCTCGCTGTACTCGTAGAGCATCGCGAACGTGAGCCGGTCGTGGTGAAACCGGCGGTGCACCGGATCCTTGGAGAAATACGACAGCGTGTCGTGCATCCAGCCCATGTTCCACTTGAACGTGAATCCGAGGCCGCCATCGCCGACCGGCGTCGTCACGCCGGGCCACGCGGTTGATTCTTCGGCGACGGTGATCGCGCCGGGACATTCATCGTGCACCGTGGCGTTGAACTGCTTGAGAAACTCGATCGCCTCGAGATTCTCGCGGCCGCCGTGGCGATTGCGCAGCCACTCGCCCGCCTTGCGGCTGTAGTCGAGGTACAGCATCGACGCGACGGCATCCACGCGCAGGCCGTCAACGTGGAACTCGCAGATCCAGTACAGCGCGTTCGCGATGAGAAAGTTCCGTACCTCGTTGCGGCCATAATTGAAGATGAGCGTTCCCCAATCGGGGTGCTCGCCGAGGCGCGGGTCCTCGTGCTCGAACAGCGCGGTGCCGTCGAAGCGGCGGAGCGCGAAATCATCCTTGGGGAAATGCGCCGGCACCCAGTCGAGGAGCACGCCGAGGCCGTGCTGGTGCATCGTGTCGACGAAGAACCGGAATTCCTCGGGCGTGCCGTAGCGCGACGTCGGCGCGTAGTACCCGCTGACCTGATAGCCCCACGAGCCGTAGAACGGGTGCTCCATGATCGGCAGCAGCTCGACGTGCGTGAAGCCCAGCTTTTTCACGTGATCCGCGAGCGCCGGCGCGATCTCGGCGTAGGTGAGCGGGCGATTCCCTTCCTCCGGCTTGCGCGCCCACGAGCCTATGTGAATTTCATAAATACTGATCGGCTCGCGCGTCGGGTTCTTCTGCCGGCGCGCCTGCAGCCACGCCGCATCGTTCCACGCGTAGGTGTCTTCCGGGACCACGATCGATGCGGTGCCGGGATACTGTTCCATCTTCGCGGCGAACGGATCGGTCTTCACGCGAAGCATGTGCTCGTGCGTGAGGATCTCGAATTTGTACAGCGCACCGGCGCCAATCTCCGGGACGAACAGCTCCCACACGCCGGAGCTGCCCATCATGCGCATGGGAAAGATGCGGCCGTCCCACCCGCAGAAGTCGCCCACCACACTCACACGCCGCGCGTTCGGCGCCCACACCGCGAACGCCACGCCCGACACGCCGTCGATCACGCGCAGATGCGCGCCGAGTCGCTTCCACAGCTCGCGATGCGTGCCCTCGTTGAAGAGATGCAGATCGACGTCGCCGAGCGTCGGGAGAAACCGGTAGGGATCGACGCGATCCCAAATCGCGCCATCCGCGTAGTACGAGCGAAGCCGGTACTCGAGCGGCAGCGTTTCGCCCGCGAGAAGCGCCCCGTAGAGATCCGACAGGCCGTCGGCCTCGCGCGTCATCTGGTACACGCGCCCGTCATCGAGCGCGACTTCCATGCGCAGAGTGCTCGGCATCAGCGCGCGGATGACGACGCCCGCTTCGCCGTTGACGGTCGCTGGATGCGTGCCGAGGATGGCGTGCGGCTCCGCGTACTCACCCGCAAGCAGCCGATCGAGCTCGCCGCGCGGAATGGGCGGCAACCCCGCGTTCGTGATCTCGGGCGCGATCGTTTTCGCCGCTGCTTTCTTTCGCGGCACGCGCCTTTTCTTCGTAGTCGTATCGGTCGTGGATTTTTTTGCCATCTATCCCGCATTCCCGTTCGTGAATGACATGCGCCGGTTCTCGCCGTACCGCAGCAGGAGCAGCGAGTGGGGCGAGACCTTGACCGAGCCGGTCGTAACCACGCGCAGCTCGCGATGCGCCGTGTCGATGAGCTCGGCCCAGATGCCGTCGCCTTCGAGTGAAGGCATCGTGAAGGTGATCTCGTCCTCGCCGCCGTTGAGAAGCATCAGCAGCGTCTCGCCCTTGATGGGCCGCCCGCGGTCGTCCGTCTCGTCCGTCGCCTCACCGTAGATCAGCATGCCGAGCGTCTGCGTCTGGCCGTTGTGCCAGTCGCCGTCGGTCATCTCCTGGCCATCGGGCCGCACCCAGCACAGGTCCTTGGGTCCGCCCTTGACCGTCGGTTCGCCGCGAAAGAAGTGCCGTCGCCGCAAAACCGGATGAGACTGTCGAATGTTGAAGCACTTGCGCGTGAACGCGAGCAGCGCGCGCTGACGATCGTCGATGTCCCAATGCACCCACGTGAGCTCGTTGTCCTGCGCGTACGCGTTGTTGTTGCCGCACTGCGTCCGCGCGATCTCGTCGCCGTGCGATAGCATCGGCACACCTTGGGAGAACGCGAGCGTCGCCATGAAGTCGCGCATCTCGCGATAGCGAGAATTCAGCACCTCCAGGTCCTCGGTCTCGCCCTCGGCGCCCCAGTTGCGACTGATGTTGTCGTTGTGACCGTCGCGATTGTTCTCGCCGTTGGCCTCGTTGTGCTTCTGCTCGTAGCTCACGAGGTCGTACATCGTGTAGCCGTCGTGCGCCGTGATGAAGTTGACGCTCGCGTACGCGCCGCGTCCGCTCGGCTCGTAGATGTCGCTCGAGCCGGCGAGCCGCGACGCGAGATCCGGGACCTGGCCCGGATCGCCGCGCCAGAAGCGGCGCACCGTGTCGCGATACCGGCCGTTCCATTCGGCCCAGCGAATCGGGAAGTTGCCCACCTGATAGCCGCCCGGCCCCACGTCCCACGGCTCGGCGATGAGCTTCACGTTCGCGAGCGTCGGGTCTTGATGGATGATGTCGAAGAACGCCGAGAGCTTGTCGACGTCGTGCAGCTCGCGCGCGAGCACCGGCGCGAGATCGAACCGGAAGCCGTCGACGTGCATGTCGCTCACCCAATAGCGCAGCGAATCCATGATCAACTGGATCGTGCGCGGATGCTGCATGTTGAGGCTGTTCCCCGTGCCGGTGAAGTCGGTGTAGAAGCGCTTGTTCGGCTCGAGTCGATAGTACGTTTGATTGTCGATGCCGCGAAGCGACAGCGTGGGACCGAGGTGATTCCCCTCGCCGGTGTGGTTGTAGACCACGTCGAGGATCACCTCGATACCGGCGGAGTGAAACGTCTTCACCATGCTCTTGAACTCGTAGACCTGATTGCCGAGTCCCTTCGCAGCGTAGCGCACGTCGGGCGCGAAGAAGCCGATCGAGTTGTAGCCCCAATAGTTCGTGAGATTGCGCTCGGCGAGATGCCGATCGACGACGAACTGATGCACCGGGAGCAGCTCGATCGCCGTGACGCCAAGCGCGAGCAGGTATTCGATGATCGGGTCGCTGCACAGTCCGAGGTAGGTGCCGCGCAGGTGGTCGGCCACGTCGGGATGGAGCTTGGTCATCCCCTTCACGTGCGCCTCGTAGATGACGGTGCGGTTCCACGGAATCCGCAGCGGCCGATCGGTGTCCCACGTGAACGCGGGGTCGATGACGACGCATTTCGGCACGCCGCCCGCGCTGTTGTTCGGGTCGGGCTCGAGGTCTTCGTTCGGGCTCCCGACCTTGTACGCGAATAGTGCGTTGCTCCACTTGATCGAGCCCGTGATCGCCTTCGCGTACGGATCGATCAACAGCTTGGCCGGGTTGAAGCGGTTGCCGCTGTTTGGATCGTACGGGCCGTGCACGCGATAGCTGTAGAACTGTCCCGGCCGTACGTCGGGCAGGTAGCAGTGCCACACCTGATCGGTGCGCTCGCGGAGCATGATCTTGTCCGATTCGACCGAGTCGTCGGGCTTGTTGAACAGACAGAGCTCGACGCCGGTGGCACTCTCGGAGAAGATGGCGAAGTTCACACCTTGGCCGTCCCACGTCGCGCCGAGGGGATAGGGTTGGCCGGGCCAGACGCGCATTGAGTATTTTGTCTTTTTAAAAGAATGATAATCGAATCAGATCGGCTCGACGGTGGCCAGATACAGCGCCGCCGACCAGGGTGGCAGGCGAAGATCGTGGCGCCGAACCGGCAGCAGCCGCTTGGGATCGCCCGCTTCTCCCTCGATCTGCACCGCGCGAGGGATCATGTCGCCGCCGCCATAACCGGACGCATCCGTCGATAGACGCAGAGTCCATGCGCGCGCGCCGGAATCGGGCATCGGCACCGACGCCTGGCGCGCTGAGCAATTGAATAGTGCCGCGATCGCGGTCGTTTCGCCCGGCGGCCGCCGAATCGAGTCGTCCGCCGGCTCACGGAGGAGCGTGATCCAACCCGCCGTCGCGTCGCTCGCCACCGCCATCCGCGAGGCGTCGGGCCGAAGCAGTGGTTCCTCCCGCCGGAGCGATAGCAGGTCGCGGTAGAGCGCGAGCACGCGCGCGTGGTCGCCGGTCGCGGCTTTGGACCAGTCGATCTTCGACCCTTCAAACGTCGAAGGGTCGCTCGGGTCGGGGACTTCCGACCAGCCGAACGCCGCGAACTCGTCCAGGCGGCCGCTTCGCACGGAGTCGGCGAGCGACGGGTCGCCGTGACTTATGAAATATTGAAAGGGTGTCGTCTCGCCGTATTCCTCACCCATGAAGATGAGCGGCACATACGGTGAGAGGAGCAGGAGCGCCGCGGCCAGCCGGAGCTGGTCGGGAGCGAGGAGCGTCGAGAGCCGGTCACCGTGCGCGCGATTCCCGACTTGATCGTGATTCTGGATCGCGACGACGAAGCGCTGGCGCGGAACGCCGATCGAGCTCCGACCGTGGCGGCGACGCCGATACACGGAATATTGGCCTTGGTACACGAACGGCTCCCGCAACGCGTCGGCGATGCAGGCGACCGGTCCGAAATCGACGTAATAGCCGTTGCGCTCGCCGGTGATCGCCGCATGGACAGCATGATGGAAGTCGTCGCTCCACTGCGCATCGAGGCCCAAGCCGTGCTCCTCCGGCGGCCGCACGAGGCGCGCGTCGTTCAAGTCGCTCTCGCCGATGACGACCGCCGTCTTCCCGAGCAGCGCCGCGGCCTCGTACACCGCGCCGGTGATCTCTTCGAGCAAGTGCCGGGCGCTGAAGTCAAAGATCCCGTGCACCGCGTCGAGCCGAAGTCCGTCGACGTGATACTCCGTGACCCAGTACCGCGCATTCTCGACGATGAATCGGCGCACCTCATCCGAGTACGCGTCGTCGTAGTTGAGCGCGCGGCCCCAGGGCGTCTTGTACTTTTCTGTGAAGTACGGACCGAAGGCATCGAGGTAGTTGCCTTCCGGGCCGACGTGGTTGTACACGACGTCGAGGATCACGCCGAGCCCGACCGCGTGCGCGGCGTCGACGAGTTTCTGGAGCTCGTACGGACCGCCGTACGTGTTCTGCACCGCGTACAAACCGACACCGTCGTAGCCCCAATTCCGATCGCCGGGAAACTGCGCGACCGGCATGAGCTCGATCGCAGTGATGCCGAGCGCTTTCAGCTCGCTCAGCCGTGGCACGATGGCATCGAAGGTACCGTCGGGCGTGAACGTCCCGACGTGCAACTCGTAGATCGCGAGCTCGTCCATGCTCACGCCGCGCCAGCCCGCGTCGGTCCACGCGAATCGCGCCGGGTCGACGACGCGCGACGGCCCGTGCACGCCGTACGGCTGCCAGCGGCTCGCCGGATCGGGGAGCGGCCGCCCGTCGATGAGGATCATGTAATCGGCGTCGGCGCCCACACCGGGCACCGTCGCTTCGCGCACACCGCGGTCGTTCACGGCCCCGAGCGCGTGATCGCCCGGGGCACCGCCGGAGCAGATGCGCACGTGCACCGAGTCGGCGCGGGGCGCCCAGACGCTGAACCGAACCGAGTTGTCGTCGAGCGGCAGAGCACCTCGTTGGAGGGCTGCTTGGCGCGGGATGGATGCGTCTGTCATGGGCGGACGCATCGGTTGCGCAAGAGGTGGGCCTCGTGAGAGGCTCCTCGTGCGCGCCGTCGGTGGAAAGCGATCGCCTATGGAAGCGCGCGAATCGCCTTGTTCACGTACGCGAAGATCGCCGGGTCGAGACCGTTTCGCTCCATGAGCTCCGGGTTGTTCGCGAAATTCGCGCGCACCTTCTGTTCGATGTGCTTGTTGCCACCCGTGAATTCGAGCACGAGCTCGCGCCAGCGCTGCGCCAGCGGGCGCATGACGTCGCTCGTCGGATCGGTCCCCACGCTCATCTCCGCGTGCACGCGCGCGATCAACGTCGGCCACTCGGCTTCAACCGCCTTGATGTGCGCGGTGCCCAGTCGTTCGCCGCGCTCCTTGAGCTCCCGGAGCTCCTCGGGAGTGAAGCTGCGCTCCAGCATAGTGATTCCCTCGATGGCTTTGATGAAGTCGTCCGGAGACGCCGCTACACCGCAGCCGAACGTGGCGGCGAGCGTCTCGAGCAACGCAACGAGCCGCTGCTGATCGGCGATCTGCTCGCGGAGCCGGTCGACGTGCAGCTCCAAGACACGCTTCGGCGAGAACTCGGGCGAGTCGAGGCAGGTGCGAATCTCCTCGAGACTGAAGCCGAGCTGTCGGAGAGATTTGATCTGCTGCAGGCGAACCAGCTCGTCCGGCCCGTAGAGCCGATGCCGGGACTCGGTGAGCTGCGACGGCTGGAGCAGACCGATCTCGTCGTAATAGTGAAGCGTGCGGACGGAGAGCCCGGTACGTTTGGCGAGCTCGCCGACCTTCATCCCACGAGGAGGCACGTAAATCGTTTCCCGCGACGACGTGAACGTGATCATGCCGGAGAGTACATCCTTACGTTACGTGAGGTGCAAGGGGTGAGGCTATGCCTCCGTCGCGCTTGGGGCTCTTTCGGCACGGAATGCACGGGCAACCGCACGGGGTCCCACGGTCAGTCTACGCGGCATGCAGTTTTCCGTATGTCCCGCGTTCGTTTTTATTGAACTCTAACCAACGATGGATTCGGATCCGGCCATCACGATCGCCCGCGCGACCGAGGCCGACGCCACCGCGCTCGCGGACTTCGGGCGTCTGACGTTCGAGGAGACGTTCGGCCGCTACAACACACCGGCCGACATGGCCGACTTTCTCTCGAAGACCTTCGGCGTCGCGCAGCAGACGGCCGAACTGCGCGACGGCGGACGCGCCATGATCGTGGCGAAGGACGAACGCGGCGCCATCGTGGGGTACGCGCTGCTCAAGCGCGACAGCGTCGAACATTGCGTAACCGCCGAGCGGCCGTCGGAGGTTCAGCGCATCTACGTCGACGCGTCGCTCCACGGTCGCGATGTCGGCGCGCAGCTCATGACGGAGTGCATCGTGCAATCGCGGCGTTGGGGTTGCGACGCGGTCTGGCTGGGAGTGTGGGAACACAATCCGCGCGCGATCGCGTTCTATGAGAAGCAGGGCTTCCGCACCGTTGGAACGCACGAGTTCATGCTCGGCGGCGACCGGCAGCGCGATTACGTGATGCTCAAGCCGCTCGACTGACCGCGAGCCGAAATCGTGCGGTGCGTTCGCGGGCGCTATTTCGCCGACGTGAACAGCTTGGAGATCCCCCGCATCGGGATCCAGACCCACTCCGGCCGGTTGTTCAGCTCGTACGCCAACTCGTAGAATGCCTTCTCTGTTTCAAATAGTGTAATGAGCTGTCGTATATGCTCGTCCGTCTCGGGGAGCACATCCGGCGCATCGTCCTCTGTTTCGAGATAACCGCCGAGAAACGCGGCGCGCACGTCGCGCTCCCAGCGCGCGGTGCGCAGCTCGCGCGTACGCGTGTCGATCGCGCGCTGGCTCGCGGCCATCGCGGCGGTCGCCGCGGCGTAGGCGAAGCTTCGCAGCATCCCTGCCACGTCGCGCAGCGGTGAATGCTTCTCGCGCCGATCCTCGAGCGCGCGGGCCGGCTCGCCCTCGAAGTCGATCACCAGGAACTCGCCCGAGGGCGCGCGCAGCACCTGACCGAGATGGAAGTCGCCGTGGACGCGCGTGCGCATGCCGAGATCATCGCCGAGGCCATCGACGATCTCGTTCACCCAGCCCACGTAGTGATCGCGCCGGCCGACGAGGGCTTGGCCCTCGGCGACTCTGTCGCGCGGGAACGAAGGGTTCGCGAGCTGCTGCTCGAGCAGCGCGAGCGCATCGCGGATCGACTGCTGCGTGCGATGTGCCCAGCGGTCCAGGTCCTCTGGCACCACTGGCTCGGGCGCGAAGCTCGGGTCGTGGTCGTCGCACGCGAGTCCTTCGTGCATGGCGCGCGTGATCGCGCCGAGCCGTCTGGCGTCGCCGACGAACGCGTTCGGCGCGTCCTGGTCGATCGGCGCATTGAAGTACGGCTTCGCGCGGTCGAGCGCGTCGCTCCACGCATCGGTCGATCCGGGCACGTACGCCTGAAGCATCCCCGCCGTGAACCGTTCGTCCCCGCGGTGGAGCTCGATCGTCCCGAGCAGCGCGGGCGTGTTCTTGAAGTCCGCTTTCGTCGAGAGAAAACCCGTCACCTCGACGTCGGGCTGCATCCCGGGCTGCAGCGTGCGATAGAGCTTGAGGATCGCCTGGTCGCCATACACGATCGATGTGTTGCTCTGCTCCGCCGCGCCAACGCGGCTCGCGGTCGAGTCGAACTCGGGCGCGTTCGCGAAGCGTTCCGCGACCCAGAGCATTCCCTGGGGCGATTCGGCCCGCGCGCCGCGGCCGAGCGCTTCGCCGAGTCCTTTACGAAACTCTAAATCGTGCACGGCGTCGATCAGCACGAGGCTCTCGTCCCGCACGAGCACAGCCTGGGCGGGAGCGGGCACGTCGCCTTCGGCCGATGCGGACCGGTGCCGGTCGCGCAGCGCGAGGGGCACCTGGTACAGTCGCTCCGCGTCGCCGATCGTCACCGCGACGATCGCGACCGCGAACGCGCCCTCGCCCCACGGCAGCGGAATGAGATCGCGCACGCGCGCCGCGGCGGGCGTCGCGCCTTTCGCCGCGAACCATCGCTGCGCGGCGAGAAAATGCAGCAGCCCGTCGCTCGTGAGCGACGCGATCGCTTGCGCGAGCGGAGTCTGCGGCGGCGCGGTCATGCGCTCATCAGGTGGAGCGTTGATAGCTCTTCGCCTGCTCCGGCGGCATGAGCCGGAACCAGAGGAAGTTGTGCGGCCCGAGCGTGAGGAGGTACGGCAGGTCGCCGATGCCGGGGAAGCAGTTCTTGCTCCAGAGCTCGAGCGGCACCATGCCCCTGAGCGCGTGCAGATCCAGCTCCACGTACTGCGCGAAGCGCGAGAGGTTGTTCACGCAGAGAATCAGCTCGTCGCGGTAGCGGCGAATGAAGACGAGCACGCGCCGATTGGCGGCGTCGACCGGCTCCCACGTGCCGCGGCCGAACGCCTTGTATTCCTGCCGCACGTTGATCAGCCGCCGCATCCAGCGCAGGAGCGATGTCGGCACACGCTCCTGCGCGCCCACGTTCACCGTGTGATAGCCGTACGGCGGATCGACGATCAGCGGCGAGAAGAGCGCGGCGGTATCGGCCTCGGAGAATCCCGCGTTGCGATCGGCACTCCACTGCATCGGCGTGCGCACGCCGTTGCGATCGCCCAGATAGATGTTGTCGCCCATGCCGATCTCGTCGCCGTAGTAGATGATCGGCGTTCCCGGCATCGACATGAGCAGCGCGTTCATCAGCTCGACCTGCCGCCGGCCGCCGTCCATGAGCGGGTTGAGACGGCGCCTGATGCCGACGTTGATGCGCATCCGCGGGTCGCGCGCGTACTCGCGATACATGTAGTCGCGCTCCTCGTCGGTCACCATCTCGAGCGTGAGCTCGTCGTGGTTGCGGAGGAAGATCGCCCACTGGCAGTCCTCCGGGATCTCGGGCGTCTGCCGCATGATGTCGACAACCGGCGTGCGGTCCTCCTTCCGGATCGCCATGTACATGCGTGGCATCACCGGAAAGTGAAACGCCATGTGACACTCATCAGAGTGTCCAAAATACTGCCGCACGTCGCTCGGCCACTGATTGGCCTCGGCGAGGAAGATGCGATTCGGAAACTCCGCATCGAGCGCCGCGCGCAGGTCTTTCAGGACTTGGTGGGTCTCGGGGAGATTCTCGCAGTTGGTGCCGTCCCGCTCGATGAGGTACGGGATCGCGTCGAGGCGAAGACCGTCGACGCCCATGCGCAGCCAGAAGCGCATCACGTTCTTCACCGCTTCGACCACTTCCGGGTTGTCGAAGTTGAGATCCGGCTGGTGGCTGAAGAAGCGGTGCCAGTAGAACTGCTGCGCTTCCGGGTCCCACGACCAGTTCGACTTCTCGGTATCGGTGAAGATGATGCGCGTTCCGGCGTACTTGTTCGGATCGTCGCTCCACACGTACCAGTTGCGCTCGGGCGAATCCTTCGGCGCCCGCCGCGCGCGCTGGAACCACGGGTGCTGATCCGACGTGTGGTTGATCACCAGCTCCGTGATCACGCGGATGTGGCGGTCGTGCGCCGCCTCGAGCAGCGCGCGAAAGTCGTCGATCGAGCCGTACGTCGGGTTGATCTCTTCGTACGCGGAGATGTCGTAGCCGTCGTCGCGCAGCGGCGACGGATAGAATGGGAGCAGCCACACCGTGTTCGCGCCGAGCTGCTCGATGTAGTCCAGCTTCTCGAGCAGGCCGCGGAAATCGCCGAAGCCGTCGGCGTTGGAGTCGCGGTAGCTCTTGACGTGCAACTGGTAGATGATGGCGTCCTTGTACCAGAGCGAGTCGTTGTCGTTCACGGATTCGTTGTGGTGCGGGTTGCCGCGTGCGTGTGTCGCCGGGGTGGACTCGTCGACCGGTGTCTCGGTGATTGGCCGGTACATCGTGTGCTCATACAGCCCCGGTCGAAGTCATCGCTCATTGCTCGGAGGCACGCGCATGTTGCTCGGTTCGGTTGTGGCTGCCTTGCTGCTTCAGGTCACCGCGGCCGCCGCGCCCGCGACGCCGGCTGCTGCACGCGACACGGGCCACACGCGCGCACCTCGGGCGGACTCGACGGCGCCGCTCGCATCACCCGCGGCGGCGCCGCTGCCCGACGCACGAGTAGTGCCGGATTGGAGTCGCGCGTTTGCCGACGACACCAACCCGCGGCGACGCCGTCACGCCGTGGAATACAGCGACGCGTACTACACGCGCCTCCAGATCCACCGCTACGCCGCTTGGTCGGAGCTCCCGATCTTCGGCGCGGAATGGTGGCTCGGACAGAAGTTAATCGCGCCGGGGAACGGACCGCCGTCATGGGTCAAGCCCACGCACGCCGTCGTCGCCGGCGCGCTCGGCGCGCTCTTCACGGTGAACACCGTGACCGGCGTGTGGAATCTGTGGGAGTCGCGCAGCAGCACCGACGACCGCGCGCTGGTCTGGACCCACTCCGCACTCATGCTCGCATCGGACGCCGGATTCGCGATCACCGGCGCCCTCGCGAACGGCGCGCACCGATCCCTCGACCGCGCAAATCAGCACCGGAACGCGGCGCTGGTGTCGATGAGTCTGGCGACGGCGGGGACAGTGTTGATGTGGGCGAAGCGGGGGTTTTAGAGCGCCAGTAGCACCGGTCGCTTTTGTTGCGAGTGGTGGGCTGCGGGTCGTGGGTGAGGACTTCTCGACTCACGACCCGCGACGCGTAACTCATGACACGCAACAAGAGCGACCGGTGAGAGGCAGCCTCCCGTCGTCCTCACCCGATCGGCGCCACTTGGTACTGCTCCAGCTTCCCGTCCGCCGTCTCGAACGTCCACGCGCGCACCGTCTTGCCATTGTCGAACGTCACGAGGTAGCTGCGGAGAGTCATTCCGCCGCGCAAGGCTTGGCGCGTTTGCACGAATGATTTCGGCGCGCCGAGCGGGCCGAGGCTGTTCTTGAAATCCTCGAGGGCTTGCGTGCTGAAGTAGGCGTTGGCGTTGGACGTGAACAGCGAGCGGTCGATTTCGCCCCTCTGCAATCCCTCGAAGATCTTGCGTGCTTGCGCGGTGCGCTGTTCGGTGACCGGATCGGTGGTTCGGAAGAGGAGCTGCGCGACCTGCGAACCGATCGCGCCCGACGCGGGCGCCGCGTCCTGGTTCGTGAGCACGACCACCGCGACGCTGTCGTCCGGGAAGACCATGTTCTCCGCGGTGAAGCCGGAGACTTCGCCGTCGTGCTCGATCAGGCGGTGGCCGTTGAACGACGTGACGTCGACGCCGAGTCCGTAGCCGGAGCTCAGGCCGCTGTTGAGGAGCGTCGTCGTCTCGAGCGCGTGGTAGGATGCGGGCGAGAGGAGCGACTGCGTGATGATCGAGATGTCCCACCGGGCGAGATCGCTCGCCGTCATCGCGAGCTCGCCGGCGCCGAACATCCAGTTCGGTCCCGTGGAGGGCGCCGGGTGGAGCGGTCCGAGCGCATAGCGGAGATAACCAACCGGCTGCACCGACGACGGCCCGCTCTGGTCGAAGTCGACGGCGCTCGTGATCCCGACCTTCCGCAGCACGTTGTCGCGCAGGAACTGGAAGAACGGCGTGCCGCTCGCTTTCTGGACGATCAGGCCGGCAATCACGAAATTGGTATTAGAATATTGCCATTTCGCGCCGGGGGCGAAGTCGAGCGGCCGCTTCGCCCAGCGGGCGAGGATCGCGTCGGGCGTCGTGGGGCGCTCCATCTCCGGCGGCACGTAGTCCTGCGGCCAGTAGTCCTGGTAGCCCGACGTGTGCGAGAGGAGCTCGCGAATCGTCACGTGGTCGCCGTCGGTCAACCCGGGAATCCACTTCGCGACCTTGTCGTCGAGCGAGAGCTTGTGCTGTTGCTGGAGCAGCAGCACGCACGTGGCCGTGAACTGCTTGCTGATCGAGCCGATCGCGTATCGCATGTCGGCCGTGGCGGCGGTCGGCGGCTGGAGCTTCGCGTCGCCGTAGGCGTGCGCGTACAGCAGCGAGCCGTGCCGCACGACCGCGACCGACGCGCTCGGCACGCCCGTGGTCGCGAGCACCGCATGCGCGATGGAATCGATGCCGTGTTCCAGCTCGCTCGTGCTCTGGGCGCGGAGCGGCGCGCTCGCGACGCAGACGGCCGCCGCGAGCGCCGCGCTGGAGATCATGTATTTCGTCATGCCGACACGATGGCGCGGCGTGCCGCCGAACGCAATCAGCGCTCGACGACGAACAGATGCCCGGGCTGCTGCGCCGGATCGAGCCGCACGTAATTGCGCACGCCGCGCCAGGAGTAGCGCGCGCCGGTGAGCAGGTCGTGCACCACGTACCGCTGCTCGTCGTCGAGTCCCATCTCGTGGATGGGGACGTGGACCATCGTCTCCTGGACGTGATGCGGATCGGTGTTCACCATCACGAGCACGTCGGCGCCGTGCGCGGCCGGCCGCAGCCCGAGCGTCGCCGCGGCCTCGGCGGGGACGGGCTCGGGCGACGATCCCGGGAACTGCACGAGCGGCGCGCGCGCCGCCTTGCGATAGAACAGGATCGTCGGATTCTCGCTCGTGTGGAACGAGAGGTTGTCGTACCAGTGGAGCGCCGGCACCTCGCGCCGGATCTCGTTCAGCCGCCGGATGTCGGCGTTGATGTTCTCCGGCGCATCGTAGTCGCGCGGCCGGATCTGGTACTTCTCCGAGTCGAGGTATTCCTCGCTGCCGGGGTGCACCGGCACGTTCTCGCACAGTTCGAAGCCGCTGTAGATGCCGTAGAGCGGGAGCAGCGTGCCCGCGAGCAGCAGGCGCGCGCGAAACGCCGGCCGGCCGCCGTTGACCAGATACTCATTTAAGATATCTGGTGTATTCGCGAACAGGTTCCCGCGGAAATACTCCACCATCGCCGTCTGGGTGAGCTCCGTGAGATAGTCGCGCAGCTCCCACCACTGGTTCTTCCACGTGAAGTACGTGTACGACATCGTGAAGCCGAGCTTCGCGAGCGACTTCATGCGCTTGGGACGCGTGAACGCCTCGGCGAAGAAGACGACGTCGGGGTGCTCGCGCTGCACCTCGTGAATGACCCACTCCCAGAACGCGAACGTTTTGGTGTGCGGGTTGTCGACGCGGAAGATCTTCACGCCGTGCTCGATCCAGTACCGCAGCACGTCGCGGCACGCGTTCCAGAGCGCCGCGCGGTCGTCGCACCAGAAGTTGATCGGCACGATGTCCTGATACTTCTTGGGCGGATTCTCGGCGTGCTTGATCGAGCCGTCGGGCCGCACGTGGAACCATTCGGGGTGCTCCTTCACCCACGGATGGTCGGGCGAGCACTGGAGCGCGTAGTCGAGCGCGACCTCGAGCCCGAGATCGCGCGCCGTCGCGACGAAGCGGTCGAAGTCGCCGATCGTGCCGAGTGCCGGATCGATCGCGGTATGGCCGCCGTGCGCGTTGCCGATCGCCCACGGGCTCCCCACGTCGCCCGGCTCCGCCGTGAGCGAGTTGTTCTTCCCTTTGCGGAACGTCTCTCCGATCGGATGGATCGGCGGCAGATACACGACGTCGAACCCGAGATCGGCCAGTCGCGGCAGGCGGGCGGCCGCGTCGGTGAACGTGCCGTGGCGTTGCGCCGCTTTGGCGACCGCGGGGGCGATCTGCGAGCGCGGAAACATCTCGTACCACGCGGCGAAGCGCGCGCGCTCGCGGTCGACGGTGATCGCGAGCTCGCGGCGATACCGCGTGAGATCGTTCGGCCGCGCGTGCTCCTCCATGAGGGCGAGCAGGTCGTCGTCGAGCGCGCGCTGGATGCGCTTCTCGATCGTCGTGTTCCGCCGATCCTCCAGCATCTTGGCGGTCATGAGCAGCGACGCGCGCGCGGCGCTCGAGCGTGTACCGCGCGACGCGGCTCGCGCCAGCTGCGCGCCCTCGACGAGCTCGAGCTGCACCTCCTGGCCGGCATCGACTTTCTTGCGAAGCTCCGCGCGCCAGGTCGCGAATCGATCGGTCCACGCTTCGATCGTGAACGACCAGCGGCCGATGCGATCGACGGTGAAGGCGCCGTACCACCGATCGCGGTCGTAATCGAAATGCATCGGCGACTGCGACCACTCGGAATCCCCCGGTGGCCTGAACAGCACGCGCGCGGCGAGTTGGTCGTGGCCTTCCTTGATCAGATCGGCGCCGACGATGACGGTGTCGCCGGTGATCCGCTTGACCGGGTAGCGCCCGCCATCCAATTCGGGCGTGACGCACTCGATGATGATGTACTCGAGGCGGCGGCTGCTGGACCGCCGGTCCGTCTTTCGCGCTGGCAATGCCGTGGTGGGTGAAGAGTGGATCGGACCTCGCGTGTCGGTCGCAAACTCCGCGCCGCCTGTGGTGGAACTTGACTCACGAGCCGAACGAGCGGCAAGGCGACCCCTGTGGAGAGCGGGCGGCGCGCGCGGCTTCCATCTAAGAAGTCGAATGCGGCGAACGTGTGAGCTTGGGCGCGAGCGAGAGCAGAATCAGCAGCACGCTCGAGATCACGATGCTCGAGAGGGCGTTCGAGCGCCGCATGGCGACACCTTCCAGAAAGCTGTCGGCGAAGTAGGTGTAGATGACGATCGACGGAATCACGCCGATCGCCGTCGCCGCGATATAAGAGCCGAACGGCGCATCTGCCAACCCGCCGACGAAATTCGCGGTCCCGAGCGGGAGGACCGGAAGGAGCCGCAACCGGAGCATGCCGTCGAAGTCGCGCGCTTCGGCGACCGCTGCGTCGACTCGCCTGTACCGCGCCGTCCATCGCACGACGGTATCATGAGCGACCGTTCGAGCGACCCAGTAGCCGACGGTCGCGCCGATCAGCGTGCCGATCCAGCTCAGCGCGCTTCCCACGAGCGTACCAAACAGCACGCCCGCGGCGACCGTGAACGGCAGGCCCGGAAATCCGACCGAGGTGCCGATTCCGAACGCCACGACGAATCCGATCGCAAACACCACGAAGCTGTACGCTCCCCGGAGGCGCGCGACGTGGCGCAGCGTGTCGCGATAGTCGAACCAGCCGAGCTCGTATCCAATTACTGAGGCGACGACGAGAATCAGCGCGAGTCCGCCGAGGCGAATCAGCGCAGCTCGAGTGGACGGTACGCCTTGTGTGGCGAGGCTCGGCGGGTGCACGCCCCCGAACAAGTCACAACGTGTGCCGCGTCACGGCTTGCAGTCGGCGCGCACGACGCGGACGGTCGGCTTCGAGACGTCGGCGAACCGGGTACTGAGCGTCTGTGTGTTGAACTCGACCGTCGTCGGCGCGCCGTTCGGCAGCGGGAACGTGACTCGTGCGGCGGTCGGTCCCGTTTGGCGCCACGATGCGCCGGGAATGATGCTGTCGCGCCCGCTGTCGGGATTCACGAACCGCACGATATTCGGGCGTTCAAGCGCGAAACGCTCCGGGAGCCCGGCATCGCGCGCGGTGCGTTCGCCGCGAAGCTCGAAGCAGCCTTCCATCCCATGCGCTTCGGCGAGACCCGTGACGACTACTTCTTGGAGCTTGAGAGAGCTCTGGCCGAAGGCGGGCAGACGGCGCGCGGGCGTCGCTGCGTGCGCCGCGGCGCGCCTCGCGGCATCGACTGAATCGACGGCGACGGATGGCGCGGCGTTGGCCGGCGCGGGCTCCGCTTTCGGAGCGGCGGCGGCGGCGACGGGCGCGGTCTCCGCGACGACGGCGCGAGCGGTCCGTGCCGAGTCGCGGACCGGCGCGGTGTTCGCCGCGACGACCGTCGGATGCCGCTTCGAGACGGGCGCCGCCGGCGCGGCGGCCGGAACGCTCACGGCGCTCGGCGGACGCGTTGCCGCGGCCGCGGGCCGCCGCGGAAGGTTATGAGCGTTTTGTACTAATTGTTGCGATATATCAATTTGCGTATGCCGAACCGCCAGGAGCGAACCGGCCGCGACGAGTACGGTCGCGGCGAGCGCCGCGCGCACCGGCGTGAGCCGCAGTGCGCGCCAGAGCGACCGCTGCCGCGCGCGATCGCGTGCCGCCGGGAGCACGCCGCCGCGAACGACATCGAGCGACGACACGATCCCGCTCGCCGCCGCGATCAGCCCGCGCGCCTCCGCGATCTGCTCCGCGCAGCGCGTGCACGCCGCGGCGTGCCGCTCGACGCCCGCGGCCTCGTCGGGCGGCAGCGCTCCGTCGAGCCAGGCGTGAATCGTTCCTTCATCAAGATGCTGCATGTGCCCCTGCCCCATGTCGTGCATCGCTCCGTGGTTGTTGGAGCGATTCGTATGCTTCGACGAGTCGCTTGCGCGCTCGCGCCAATGTCGTTCCGACCGATCCGACCGACAGCTCGAGCGCGGCGGCGATCTCGGTGTAGTCCAGCCCTTCCTCGCGCATGAGCAGCGCTTCGCGATCGCGTTCGCCGAGCGCCTCGAGGGCGCGGCGCGCGAGCGCGGCCTCTTCGGCGCGCTCCAGTGTGAGCGGCTCGGGATCGACGGATTGTTCCGCGCGCTCCTGCTCGCGCAGCAGCTCCAGCCGGCGCCGGCGCCGCGCGTCCTTCCGAGCTTCGTCGCGCACGAGATTCGTCGCCACCGCGAAGAGCCATGAGCGTTCACTCACGATCGTTTCCTGCCGGATCGCGCGCAGAAACGTCTCCTGCGCGACCTCCTCCGCCCAGTCGCGGTCGCCCAGCCGCCGCGTGAGGTAGCGCACGAGCGGCTGGTGGTACTCGCGAAAGAGACGGTCGACGTCGTTCAACGGATCCTCACCACGCGGTGGCGAGCACGTCGAGATCGCGCGGCGCGAGCTCCGACGCGCCGGCGTCGGTCAGCTCGATCGCGCGCCCCGTCCCCGCGACGATCAACCGATCGCCAAGCGCGAAGATCGCGCGCAGCTCTGGAATGCGCTCGAGCAGGGCGAAGTACGCGCGGCTGTACGGTTTGATTCTGGTCACGGCGAGGGCAGGAGTGAATCGCACGTCGGTCCACGTGGCATCGCGCAGCTCAAACGTGTGCCCGCCGGCCGTGCGTGTCGAGGCGCCGTGGTCGCGCGTCGCGGTCATCGCGAGGGAGTCGACGGCTGCGAGCGAGCGAACATTGCGCTGCGCCGACGCGGTTTTCGCGGCTTCGAATGCGCCGCCCGCGCCGGCCGCGCCGCCCGTGACGACGACCTCCTGCAGGCGCATGCTACCCATCGCGGGCGCCGACGCCGGCGCCGCCATGCCGAGATGCGTCGCCATCGCGCGCGGCTCGGCCACGAGGTACGAGGTGAACTCGGTGGGAATGCCGTAACGCTCGCCCAGGTCGCGGATCTCGTCGTCGAGCTCCGGGTTCGCGCCGTGCTTGCGACGCTCGGCGCTCAAGTATCCGATGCGCTGCGTCGCCCAAAGACGCGCGACGTACGGATTCGATCGGTCGCGGTCGGGAAAATCGGCGCGAGTGGTCCACTGGAGCGGCGCGCCGCGGCGCGTGCCGTCGATCGTGATCGTGGCCGCGCCATGCCCGCGATAGCGCGCGAGAATGATGAGATCCTCATCGGCGAACACGTCAGCGGGCTGCCCCGGAAGCATCTTCGAGAGCTTCACGTCGCCGTTCACGCGCACGCGCACGTCGGTGAGCACCGGGTCCACGAGCCGGTCGGCGACGATGCCGACCATCCGCTCCACGGATTCCTCGGGCCGAACGAATTGCGCCGTGCCGCGCCCTTCGAGGGCGAGCTGCTCGAGCAGGCTCACGTTCACGTCGGACCCCAGGCCGAAGGTGAAGACCCGCCGGTGCGCATCGGCCGCGATTTCCGCGAGGCGGTCGGGATTGCCATCACCGACCGTCGGCATGCCATCAGTAACGAACAGTACGACCGGCAAGCGATCGTTCGTCGTTGGAGTACGCATCGCTTCGCGCAGCGCACCCTCGATGTTCGTTCCGCCCTGCGCCTCGAGTGCGTCGAGGTAGCGGCTCGCCTCGCGCACGTGCTCCGGCGTGGCGAAGACCAGATCGTCCCTGAAGGTCCGTACGTCGGTCGAGAAGTCGATCAGCCGGAATCGATCGGTCGGTCGGAGAGTCGCCAGGAGCTGCTTTCCCGCCGCGCGCGCCTGTTCGATCTTGCGACCGCCCATCGAGCCGGAGACGTCGAGCACGAGGGTGACGTCGCGCGGCGTCACGTCCGCGCGACGCGTCATCGGCGGTGTCACGGTGATGAGCGCGAAGCCGCTGTCGTTCCCGGTCGCGTACGGCAGCATGGTGATCGCCGCGGCGTCGCTGCGGCGCACGGGCACGAGCAGCGTGACCTCGCGCGCCGCTCCCCGTACCGTGACCCGGCGGGAGCCGTCGTGATCCGAGACGTCGAGCTCATTCGTCGGCGAGTACGGCGTCCCGAGCTCTGCTGAGCTCTTGTACGCGAGGACGAAGCTGCTCGAGTCGGCCGCCCAGACGTTTCCGGTGGCGATCCCGCGCAGATAGTCGACGCGCAGCGCGTCCCCCTCGCGACGAGCGATCGTCTGGAATCGGACGACGACCCGCTTCTCTTCTCCGGGCGGCAGCGGAAAGATCCGGGCGCGGAGAAGGCCGTGCCCCATCCACTCGACGAGCGCGGGATCGCGTTGCGTGCGGACGATGGTCTCGTACACGCGGCGCGCGCTGTCGGCGTTCATCGTCTCGCCGGCGATCATCTCGCCATTGACGGAAAGCGCGAGATCCTGGAACGCCGCGTCGGCCGGTAACGGAAACAGATAGTCCGCTTCGCCGAGCCCGGCGCCGCGATTCACGAAACGCTCATCGATCTCGTACTGGAGCACGCGCCCGACGAGCTCCACGTGCACGTCGCTCCGCGTGCGGACGATCTGTGTCGCGCAGAGCTGCGGGACGCGGACGGCGGGATTGACGGCCGGCGTGCCAATGCACCGGCGCGGGATGATCCATCCCTGCGCGCCGAGGGGGGCGGCGAGTACGAGCAATGCGACAAACGTGCGTATACCGCGCATGGTGTTGCTCCGAGTGTGTCGCACAGGAGACGTCGCTCGGCGGCCCGCTTGCACACGCGAGCCCGGTGGCGCCTGGGCGAGCTCGGGTTCCGGCGCCCTTGGCCACGCGAAACGCAGCGTCTCGCTCTGTGCGCGCACGGCTTCGCGCACGTCACGTGGGTCGCCCATTCCGCGCACCCGATCACTCCGTCACGCGGTCACAGGCGCAGGGGAGCGGTGTCGCTCCCCGAGCACCGTCACGTTGTCGCCGCGTCGCCTGGTCACCGAGCGAAGCGGCCGACTTAGATTGCGCGCCATGCGAACCGTGGCCGTGATCGGTGGCGGACTCGTGGGACTCGCGAGCGCGCACAAGCTCCAACTCGGCACGCGATTCGACCGCGTGATCCTGATCGAGAAGGAGCGCGACGTCGGACTGCACCAGTCCACGCACAACAGCGGCGTGCTCCACGCGGGGCTGTACTATGCGCCCGGCTCGCTCAAGGCGCGCTTCGCGGTGCACGGGCTGCGCGAAATGGTCGCGTTCTGCCGCGAGCACGGCATCGCGCACGAGCAGTGCGGCAAGGTCGTGGTCGCGGTCGACGACTCCGAGCTCGACCGGCTCGCGACGCTGTTCGATCGCGGACAGAAGAACGGGTTGCAAGGGCTGCGGCGACTCGACGCCGCAGAGATTCGCGCGATCGAGCCGCACGCGGCGGGCATCGCCGCGGTGCACGTGCCGGAAGAAGGCATCGCCGACTACTCGGCGGTGTGCCAAACACTCAAGCGGCTGATCACGGCGAACGGAGGCGAGGTCGTGCTCGAGGCGCCGGTGCGGCGGCTGGAGCGCACGAGCGCGGGATGGAGAATTCAGGCCGGCGCTCGAACGATCGACGCCTCCACGATCGCGAACTGCGCGGGGCTGCATTCCGACCGCGTCGCGCGGCTCGCCGGCGAGGCGACGGACGTCACCATCGTCCCCTTTCGCGGCGAGTACTACACGCTGCGCCCCGATCGCGCGTTCCTCGTGCGCAATCTGATATATCCAGTTCCTAATCCCGCCTTCCCGTTTCTCGGCGTGCACTTCACGCGCATGATTCACGGCGGCATCGAGGCCGGGCCCAACGCGGTGCTCGCCGGGGCGCGCGAGGGCTATCGCAAGACGACGCTCGATCTTCGCGATCTCGCGGGGGCGCTCTCGTTCACGGGCCTCTGGCGGTTCATCGCTCGCTATCCGAGCGTCGTCACGTACGAGGTCGCGCGATCGTTCAGCCCACGGCTCTTCCTGCGATCGCTGCAGCGCCTGGTGCCGCAGCTCCGCGCCGGCGACGTCGTGCGCGGACCGTCGGGCGTGCGCGCGATGGCGATGCTGCCCAACGGCGACCTCGTGCAGGATTTTCAGCTCATCGTTCGCGACGATGCGCTGCACGTCCTCAACGCGCCGAGCCCCGCGGCGACGGCGTCGCTCGCGATCGGCGGCGAAGTCGCGCGGCTCGTGCACTGACGACCGCCCATGGCATCGTCGTTGCCTTCGTGTCATCGAATTCCACAGGAGCGATGCATGGGCGAGCCAGAGTTCAGCGAACCCAAATCGAGCGATCCGCGCGCGCCCGGAAGCGCGGCGCGGCGTTCAGACGGGCGAGCACGATCAGGAACACCAGAGCGACTACGGCGGCGGACGGGACGGCGGTGCCTGACGCCGACTGTGATGCATGTGACAAAACACGAACGGCGGAGCACCAGGTGCTCCGCCGTTCGTGTTCCCGTGCTCTCCCCGTCGAACGAACTCACCCACTCCCCGCCGCCACACCACCACCACCCGTGGACGTGATAAAGCATCCCTCGTACCACTTCGCGTCATCAGCCGTTCTTTCGACGGTGCGAGCGTGCGTGGCACGCCTATTTCCTAATCCAGCCGTGAAGAGGATCACCACCGACGTACATCAACCGGCTGTCCCATGCGCTATCGCAAATCGACCCAGATCAGCTTCCTCGCGGGCGCCGCCATCGCGGGCGTCGCGGTGGCGCTCGTCGGGTGCGCGCAGGTATCGCGGTCGGGCCTGGCGAGCGCGACGCCGTCGCTCGCGCCTTCGAGCAGTCTCTATAGTCTCGCCTCGAGCAGCGCCCGATCGACGACCATTTATGAATCTCGTACAATCTCGTTCGCCCTCGACCGCATCGATCAACGGGAGCTGCCGCTCGATCAGACGTATCGCCACTCGGCGACCGGCAAGGGCGTGACCGTATATGTCTTCGATGGTGGAATCTCCGACACACATCCGGAGCTCGCCGGCCGCGTGCGCGCCGGATTCTCCGGCTTCCCCGACGATCCCAAGATCTGCAACGCGCACGGCACCGCCGTCGCGGGAGCAATCGCCGGCGCCACGCTCGGCGTCGCTCCGGAAGCCGAGATCGTCGATGTGAAGATGGTGCAGTGCGAGCGGCTGCGCGGCACGATCAAGGCGATCGTCGACGGGGCCAAGTGGGTCATCGAAGATCACAAGGCGCATCCTGGACCGGCGATCGCGAACTGGTCGTTCATCGCCGACACCTCTGGCCGGATCGCGGAGCTGGACACCGCCGTCGCCGAGCTGCGCGCGAACGGCATTCCGGTGATCGTCTCGGCGGGCAATCTCGAGGTCGATGCGTGTCACGTTTCACCCGGCAACTCGCCGGGCGCGATCGTCGTCGGCGCGTCGGCCGTGGCGAGTGTTCCGGGACCGGACAGCACGATGCATCTCATCGACCGCCGCTCACCGGGGACGGCGTACGGCCACTGCGTGGATCTGTACGCGCCTGGCGACTCCGTGCTGCTGCCGAGCGTCGATCGCGACCTGCAGCCGATTACGCAGTTGTGGAATGGAACGTCGATGTCGGCTGGCTACGTGAGCGGCGCGGCGGCGCTGTACCTCGAGACGCATCCCGATGCGACGCCCGACCAGGTCGCCAATGAGCTCGAGCGCACCGCGACGCTGAACGTGCTCGAGGATACGCGTAGCCCGATTTCGCGGATGCTGTACGTGGGAGCGCAGAGCATGCGGGTTGAGATGCGGACGGCGTCGCGGCGTTAGCGCGGCATGGCGCCCACGAGGCCCGATTGCCACGCGTGCGTGGATCGCTTCATCAACAACGCACATTCCTGGCGCCGGGAAAATGTGCGTCGTTGACGAAACGAGCTGCTATGGCGTGAGCACAACCGGTAGAAGAAGCGTGTCCGCCACTCGGTCGTACGGAAATGCATTCTGCTGGGCGACGATCGTCGATGTCAACGCACTACCGCTCGGCGGCGCGATCTGCACGGCAATGCAGAGTTGGGGGCGAACCGTGCTTTGCCTGAATCGTATGATGTACGATCCGTCTGCATTCGATGTGCTCGTTACCGGATCTCCGAGCTGCATCCCCGAGCAGTTGCCAATGAGAGTCGTGCCGGACTGATCGGAGTTGATCATGGTGAGGCGCAACTGCGCGCCGGCGACCGGAACGCCAGAGCGGTCCCGAACAGTGCCGATCACGAAAAGCGACTCGGCCATCGCCGTGGGCGTCGGCGGCAACAGTTGCTCGGACTTTTGACATGCGGCGGCGATCGTCACAATCACGATTCCACCAATGACAGCCCCTCGTCGATACACCGCTAGAGATCCTCGATTCATTGCTCACCTCGTTGCGACTGTACCTGGGACTAATTGGTGCTCGGGGTCCATGCAAACCAGTAATTCGGATAGGACGGGTTTTCGACAAACGCCCACGCTCCGGTCGAGAAGCAATCGCCAGGGACCGATATGTTCAGCTCGGACCAGTAGCTCGGATCATCGTGGGCACCGGGGCTCGTGAGCGTTCCGCCCTGCATGACGTAAAGGCTCACTTGTCCGACGTCCACCGCTGGAATACTCGGGCAACTCGGGCTATTAGCGTGATCGGCTACGCCGTAGCTCTCATGCATGGTCCAGCCGGAACTATCCGTCGGGGCGCCGCCTTGATTGGCAATTTGCGTCGTTCCACAACTCGTCTGCTGCATGTTGTCGTACGACCCCGTCGAGAAATTATAGAAGAACACGTTCCAGCAATCGTAGTCGGTCGGGCCCAACGAGAAGTTTGTGGGCTGCACGACCATAAAATAGACGGAGTGCAGCTTTCCCCATTCGTCGTACTGAGATCGCACGTAGTGCGAACTGAAGGTTGAATTGGCAGAGATATCGTAATACCGCGTGAACGTTACCGCGTTGCACCAGTCCCAAAGGCCAATGGCGTCATTGGGCGGGCTGCCGACATACGCCGCCCCGATCCAGTGGATCGTCGTGACCTCCCAGCACGAGCCACCCGGAGCCAGTGTCGTGGGTGCGTAGATCTTTGAGTTGTTGCTGTAGCCGGGCGGTATGTCAATTTCCGGCCGTGCGTCATTACGGGCGTACACACCGCGCCCGGCGTAAAGAAACCACCCTCGATGCACGCCGGTTGACGTCAGCGCCGGTGCGCCTGCGCCGGCCCGAGCCCGCGCGCGGAGGGTCGACGCGAGTATCAGCCCGCGGGTCGTCGGGATTGCTCGCTCGACGAGGGACGTCGAGCGAATTGCGACGATGTCCGCCGGCGGAGCGGTTCCCGGGCCATCGACGGACGGGTCATACGGCAGGATGTCGCCGGTCAGAATCTCGCCTTGTGCTACTCTTGTTCCGCGAGGCAAGAAATGAGTGGTGGGCGCCGCAATCGCGCTTCGGCGGGATTGCGTCTAAGGCGATAGGACTCGACCGGAATCGGATCCGTTGCTGCAGGCTGCAGCAAGTCCCATGAGCGCCGTCCGGACAAGGACGGAACGAGAACGCCGGTACGCTTTCATATGAGCGAGAGACTCCGGCGGCGCCGCATCGAGCGGTTCGATGCATGTGTGGATTCGTAGCTCGCCGGCACCGACGAGCGAAGCGCATCGACAACTGCGGAGCGCCGCGCATTGTGAATGCTCAGCCGACATCGCTGGCTTGATTTTGGCAAGATTAACAATATACCACCATAATTATAGCATTCGTGATCGCGCATGCACTCGGCCAAAGAGCCGAACCAAGCTGCGTATATCAGCACGGTAACCGGGGTGGCGCGACCGGCCTGCGTCGAAACTCGCATCCGTAGGGGCGCGCGTGTTTCGTTGGATTGTGACCGCCCGCTGTCGCGGTATCTGAATTACCGGCCGGCCAGAACCGGCGCGTAGACTGCGTTCGCGAACCCCACCGCCGCAGCCACCGCGCTCACGTTCTTCCCTTCCCCGATCGCACGCATCTCGATCGAGATCCACCTGTCATACCGGATCTCGCTCAATGCGCGCGCCGCGGCGGCGTGATCTGACTCTGCCCCGAGGGGCTGGAGGTTGGGCTCGCTCGCGTGAAAGTGGCCGATGAACTCGGCCGCGTCGCGAATCGCGCGCGCTGGATCGTCGCCGCTCATCGTGACGCCGCCCATGTCGAGGTTCACCCGTATGGCGGGATTCGATACGCGCCGGCAGAGCTCCACCGCGTCCGCGGTCGTCGTGATGAAATCACAACCGTATGCCGCGGGATTTGCCTCGATGCAGATCACGGCGCCGTGCTGCTGCGCGTGCTCACCGAGCGCCGTGAAGAATGCCTCCGCCACCTTCATCGCATCGGTTGTCGACATGTCGCCGCGCGCGCGATTTTTGGGCGAGCCGAATACGAACGTCTTCGCGCCGAGTCCGGCGCCGAGGTGGACGATGCCCTTGAGATACTCGAGGAGCGCCGCGCGGCTCGATTCCTCGCCGAACAGTTGAAGGTCGGGCCGGCCGAACAGCAGCGCCTGCATCGCGATGATCTCGAGCCCGCGATGCTCCCACGACTTGCGATACGCGGCGATGTCGGCGAGCGACGCCCGGATTGGATTCTCCTTCCATTTGGTCGGCGCGATCTCGACGCCGCTCACGCCGGCCGCCCCGAGAACAGTCGAGACGGAGGCGTCCTCGGCGGGCTCCCAGGCAATGTTCGAGATGGCGAGGCGGGTCATGACGATGTTGATACCTGTTTTATAATTCTATTTATAGAACAATTCGATTCATGACGACACCCGCTGGACCTGCACGAAGTTCTTGATGCCGGCCAGCACCTGATCCCTGCTCTCGAGGTACGGCGCCGTGCCGCCAAACAGCTCGGCGTAGCGCGTGCGGACGTCGTACCTGGCCGGCGACGGGGCGACTTCGTTCGAGAACTCTATATCGAATGCCGCGCGCACGACGTCCGCGACACTCACGGGTTCGGTAGCCAGATGCACGAGCGGCAGCTCCGCCCCGAGCGCCACCTCGATGTCGCGCCAGAGCCGATCCAGGCCGTAGAACTGGAAGACGCCGCGCGAGTCGATCTTCTCGGTTCCGTTGTCGTGCAGAAAATCGTAAATCACGTTTTTCTTGAGGCCTGTGCCGTAGAGGCCGGGCAGGCGCACGACGAGTGTGTCGAACCGGCTCGCGATGACCTCCTCGAGCATGCGCCGATTGCGACCGTACGCGTGCAGGCCGCTGAGCGGCGCCGGCGAATCCTCATCTACACCGACGGGGTTCGCGAATACGTCGACGGTCGAGATGAGCACGAACTTCTGCGCGTCCACGTCCTCGAGCGCGCGCAGCAGCCGGTCGATGTTCGCCAGATCGGCATCGGGATCCTTGTTCGCCTTCCACTTCTCGGCGGGCGCCCCGGCGCAGACGATGAGATCGAAGTTGCGGTCGCTGATCGTCTCGATGTTCGCGGAGTTGAACCGCTCGTCGAACGTGCGCTGCCGCGCGAGGTTGCTTCCGACGAATCCGGTGTAGCCGATGAGCGCCGAGCAGTCGAACGCGTCGGCCATCTATGGATTCCACTTTCCGCGCGCGGCGGCGAGCAGAGTGCGCATGATCTTCAGATTGCCCTTGATTGGACTGATCTTGGTCGGCGTCTTGCCGGATTCCGGGTACGCGCGCGTGACCGGCGTCTCGATCACCCGAAAGCCGAGCCGCGCGGCGCGAATGGCAAGATAGTAATGGAGCTCGTAGCCGACGAAGACCTCGCGCAGCGGCTGCACGCGCGGATCGCCGAGCAGGCGACGGCTGTAGGCGCGAAAACCGTTGGTCGTGTCGGTGTAGCGCGTGCGCGCGGCGAACGAGATGAGCGGCGCGTGCAGCAGCTTGACGCCGATCGTGCGGCTCAGCGGCGTGTTCACACCCCGGCCGCCTGCGATGTAGCGCGATCCCTGTACGTGATCGTACCCCTCGTCGAGCAGCGCGATGAACCGCGGGATCGCCGTGTAGTCGTCCTTCCCGTTTCCGTCGATGACGACGAGGCCCTCGTAGCCCTCATCGAGCATGAACGCGATCGCCATGCGCATCTGCGCGCTGAGCTTTCCGGGACCGCGCTTCACGAGCAGCGCGCGAAGGCGGAATTCGCCGAGCGTGTCGAGCGCGAGCGAGCCATCGCTGCTCCCCCCGTCGGCGACGAGGATGTCGATCTGATCGGCGAGCGGCGCCATGCCGCGGAGCTGCCCGCGCACGCGCTCGCCTTCGTTGATGCAGAAGACGGCCACGCAGTACCGGTGGCGCTTGGGAGCGAAGACGTGGCGTTCGTGCGCCGGTACGCCCGGCGCGGCGGGAACGAGGGTCACGCTACGTGGACTGCACCACGTTCTTGCGCTCTTCGCGGAGCAGCACGGAGCTCGTGTGCTCCTCGCGCACGTAGTACGCCGGCCGGTCGCGCATGCGGCGCGAGAGTCCCGCGACGTACTCGCCGACGAGCGCGAGCATCAACGCGAGCACGAGGAACATCGCCGCGTCGTGGAGCGGCGCCCCGTTCCCGGCCGTCCCCGTGTGTACCAAGGCGATCGCGAGGTTCACGATCGCGAGCAGCACGCCGAACCAGATCACGGTGCGCAGCGGGTGCGTGGTGTGATCCATGATCATGGCGCGGGCGAGATTCACCGCTTCGCGTTTGGGGCGCACCGGCGTCTCGCCCGTGCGGTTGATCGGCGCGTAGGGGAGCGGCTCCTTGCGAAAGCCGATGTACGACGTGAGCAGCCGCAGGTACTGATCGGGCCCGCGGATCTGCGTGATCGCGTTCACGACCTGCCGGCTCATGCAGCGAAACTGCGTTGAGTCTCTTGGTATACCAGCTTTGACAATAGAGTTTATGTACCAATAGAAGAGCCGCGCGCCCGCGCGGTACCAGACCGGCTCGGCCTTGCGGTGCAGCCGCACGCCGTAGACGATGTCCGCCTCGGCTCGCGCGCGCTCGAAGAACCGCGGGACGAGCGCGGGCGGGTCGGTGTTCGGCATCATGACGATCACGTAGTCGCCGATCGCCACGTCCAGCCCCGCCGCGATCGCCGTCTCCTCGCCGAAGTGGCGCGACAGCCGCAGGAAGCGCACGAAGTCGTACTCGCGAAGCATCGCCCGCACGTGCCCCACGGTCTCCTCGGGCGCGCCGTCGTCGACGAGGATGATCTCATAGTGCGACACGAGCTCGCGCACGACCTCGACCGTCTCGCGGACGAACGCTTCGACCGCGGCGGGCGTGTCCTGCTCCAGCGGGGCAACGATGCTGAGGAGCGATTCGATCATGGCGTGTGAAGGACGAAACAACCGGCGGCGCTGTCACGCCCGCGCCCGCTGGCCGCCGGAGGACGGAGGCGCGAAGGCAGCGTCGGCGGTATCTTGAACCGGTGTGATGACCCGTCCGCCCAATGTACCGATCCATCTCGACGAGCTCCGTCGCACCGCGGCGCGTGTCGCGCGCGATGCCGGTTATCGGCTCGTCGTGCTGTTTGGAAGCACGGCGCGTGGGGAAGCGTCGGCGCGCGATGTCGATCTCGGCATCGAGACTGTCGGCAGCGCCCACTCGCTCGACGTGGTCGATTCACACGCTCGGTTCGCCGCGGCTGCTGGTGGCGGAAATTTTGATATCGTCGACTTGCGACGTGCGAACCCGGTCCTGCTGATGGCGGTCGCCCGCGATGGCATCCCGCTGTTCGAGGAATGCGGCGTCGAATTCGCCAACTTTGCGTCGCTCGCCATGAGGAGGTACGCCGATACGAAGAAATTCCGCGACGCGGTGCGCGAGGATCTGCGGGAATTCTCTCGGCGCGCTTCGGCTGAAAAACAGCCATGACACCGCTCGACGTCGCGATCGTGCATCGGAAGCTGCGGCGCATCAGAGCTAATGTCGACGCGCTGCAGAACGCAGTCGCCTCCATTGAGATCGAACGGTTCCGCGCGGACGAGCTGCGCCGCCGCGCCGTCGAACGGCTACTTCAAGAAACGATCGACGCGGCGGTGGACGTCAACAATCATCTGCTGCGAGGCATGTCCCGGACGCCGGCAGAAGATTATTACTCGAGTTTCATCGAACTCGGCCGAGCCGGCGTGCTCGAGCCAAGTCTTGCGACCGCGCTCGCTCCTGCCGCGGGCCTGCGGAATCGAATCGTTCACGAGTACGAGGAGCTCGACGACGCGATCGTGCTGCAGGCGGCCCAATCCAAGCCCGCCATCCTCACTGAGTACGTCGCGGCGATCGAGCGCTTCCTCGAAGATCGCGCCGACTAATCCGTCTCCGCTGTCCGGCCGTGGGACGCTCCATCCCACCCGCGGACGGTCGCGCCCCACCAGTGCGTGCGGGCAAAGCGGGTAAGTCCTTCGACTACAAGCGCTTTCACGCCGACAACCCAAGGCACGAATCGTCCATGGACCGCCGTGGTTTCCTCACCGGCTCGGTCATGGACTTCGTCATTCAAGATCTCCGTTACGCGGCGCGCAAGCTCGCGCGCACACCAGGCTTCACCCTCGTCGCCGTCGCGACGCTCGCCCTCGCGATCGGCGCGACGACCGCGGTGTTCAGCCTCGTCAACGGCGTCATTCTCAATCCGCTCGGCTTCACGCGGCCCGATCGTCTCGTGTACATCGGCTCGACCGACCCATCCGGCAAGCCGATGGCGGCATCGCCGCAGGACATGACCGACTACGGGACGCGCAGTCACACGCTCGCGAAGGTGGCGGCGATCGATCCCGGCGAGAGCATGAATCTCCTGCGCGCGTCCGCCGGACCGCTCCGCGTCAGCGCCGCACGCGTGGGGGCATCGTTCTTCGACATCCTGGGCGTGCGCGCGCAGGCCGGTCGCATGTTCCGCCCGGGCGACGACGGCAAGGATGCCCCAGCGGTCGCCATTCTCTCCGACGCCGCGTGGCGCCGAGACTTCGGCGGCGACCGGCGGATCGTTGGTCAAACCATCACGCTCGACGAGAAGCCGTACACGGTGGTCGGCATCGCGCCGCCGCGGTTCACCTATCCGTCCACGCCCGACATCTGGGTGCCGACGGTCTGGCGCAGCTATGAGATTGGCGATGGGGCGCGCGGCTTTCATTCCGTGAACGGTGTGGGCCGGCTGCGCGACGGCGCAACGATCGAGAGCGCGCGGCGCGACCTGGAATCGATCGCGGCCGGCATCGCGCGCGACTTTCCGAAGTACGACGCGAAGATCGGCGCATCGGTGCAGCCGCTGCGCGATCAGATCGTCGGCGACGTCGAGCGTCCCCTCTGGGCGATGTTCGGCGCCGTCGCGCTCGTGCTCATCATCGCCTGCGCGAACGTCGCCAACCTGCTGCTCGTTCGCGCGATGACGCGGGGGAGCGAGGTCGCGGTGCGAACGGCGCTTGGCGCCGGACGGCAACGACTCATGCAGCAGTTCATCACGGAGAGCCTTCTCCTGGCCGTGGTCGGTGCCGCGCTCGGCGCGCTGCTCGCGGTGTGGGCGGTGGATGCGGTCGTCGCCTTCGGGCCGCACGGCTTGGCGCGCCTGCAGGAGATCAGCATCGACGGGCGCGTCCTCGCGTTCACATCGATCGTCGCGGCGGTCACCGGCACGGCGATCGGAATTCTCCCCGGGTTGCAGCTCTCGCGGTGGGATACCGCGTCGCTCCTCCGCGCCGGAACGCGCGGCACCACCGCGAGCGGTCATCGCACGCGCTCCGTGCTCGTGTTCGTGGAGGTGGCGCTCGGCACCGTGCTGCTCGTGGGCGCGGGACTGTTCATTCACAGCTTCGAGCGGCTCACGCACGTCGATCCCGGCTTTCGCCCGGACCACTTGATCACCTTCGACGCCGCGCTCTCCGGAAAGAAGTACGAGTACGACGACCCCACGATCGCGTACGTCGACGAGGTGCAGTCCCGCATTGCGGCGATTCCCGGCGTGCGGAGCGTGGCGGCGAGCGCAGATCGTCCGTTCGATCCCGCGCCGCTGTTCGGCGCGTCGACTTCGTTCACCATCGACGGCACTCCGAAGCCCGCGCCCGGTACCGAGCCGGAGTCGCGCATCATCCCGGTCTCACCGAGCTTCTTCGAGACCGCGGGCGTGCGACTGGAGCGCGGGCGCACGTTCACGGAGGAGGAGAACCGGCGCGGCGCCGCCCCTGTGGTCGTGATCAGCGAAGCGCTCGCGAAGCGCTACTTCCCCAACGAGGATCCGATCGGCAAGCACCTCACGTTCGGCCTCTCGCACACCGCTTCGGCGAATCCCGCGGACAGCGTGCGCGCGCGCGGCGAGGTCATCGGCGTCGTTCGCGACGTGCACATCTCCTCGCTGAGCGAGCCGCCGGGTCCGGCGGCGTACTTCCCGTTTCACACGATGCCGTTCGGCCCGACGTTCCTCGTTCGCACCGCCGGCGATCCAACGGCGATCGAGCGCGCGATTCGCAAGCAGGTCGCCGCCGTCGATCCGACCATACCGCTGTACGAGCTCGGCACCATGGATGACGCGCTCTCCGATTCCGTGTCGCAGCCGAGGTTCTACGTCACCCTCTTCGCGGCGTTCTCGCTCGTCGCGCTGCTGCTCGCGGCGCTCGGGATCTACGGCGTGATCTCGTACGCGGTGAGCCAGCGCTCGCGCGAATTCGGCATTCGCATCGCCCTCGGCGCCACTTCGCAGGACGTGACGCGGCTGGTCGTGCGCAGCGGCGTCTGGCTCACGGTGGCGGGTCTCGTCGCGGGCGGCGTGGGCGCGGTCTTCGCGGCGCGCGTCGTTCAGAGTTTACTCTTCGACGTCGCGCCGCTCGATCCGGTCGCATTCCTCACGGCGTGCCTCGCGCTCGGCGGCACCGCGGTGGCCGCCTCGTGGATTCCGGCGCGGCGCGCGGCGCGGACCGACCCAGCGGTTACGATGCGAGCGGAGTGAGGCGCGACGCAGAGAGCTCGGCGACGAGCGCCTCTTCCACGTCGTACACGCTGTCGATCTTGGCGCCGAGGACGGTGATCAGCTCCGGCACCTCAGCGCTCCGGCGAAAGAGGATCGGGCGGCTGTCGTCCTGCTCGCTCCGCGGCATCACCGTCTTGGTCTCCCAGATGGAGTCGACGTAGCGCGCGGCGCGCATGCTCGGGAGATACCGCTGCGCGTCGTGCACCATGTGCGAAAAACGCGTCGCCTGAGGGCGATCGATGGCTTCGTGCGCGCGATCGCTCTCTTCCCAACTGCAGTGGGGCGTGTAGCGCACGTGACTCAGCGTGAACAGTCCGCGCGACGGATACGGCATGAGCGAGAAGAATGGGCCATCCATTACCGTGACCGCCGCGCCCTCGAGCTCCGCGGGAGGGACCACGAGCGCCATCTCCGTGAGCTCGTGCTTCATGGGAATCGTGGATGCACCAACGCTCGCGAGCAGCCGATTCACGCCGGAGTAGGTGCAGTTGAGCACGAGCTCTGCGCTGACGACGCGGTGTTCGCCGCCCGTGGAGAGCGTCAAGCGCACTTCATCCACGGCCGACGGTCCATGGTCCACGATCCGCGATCCACGATCCACGGACGTATTCACCGCGATCTCCACCCCAGCGTCGACCAGCTCGCGCGCCACGCGATCGCGGAGTTTCACCGCGTCGAACGCGCACTCGTCGACGAGGAAGACGGCTTCGATCCGAGCGGGATCAAAGAGCGCCACGACATGATCCGGCGCGGGCGAGAGTGGCGCGTCGATCCGGCGACAGAACTCGGCGAACTGCGACGCCGTGACCTTGGACGTGCCCCGCGCGATCGCGTAGTAATGCGCGAACGAACGGTCGACGCACTCGGCGTACTCGCCGAGGAAGCGTGCGTAGTTGAGCCGCGAGCGAAGCGACGTGAGAATGCTTCGCGGATAATGATACCCGTTGTGCACCCGCGCCTGATTGCGGAGCGATGCGCGGGCGAGCAGCGCGGCTTCGCGCTCGACGAGCAGCACGCGTTCGCCGCGGCGGCGGAGCAGGAGCGCGAGACGCGCGCCGTAGAAGCCGCCGCCAATGACGACGGCGTCGTAGTGCGGAGAGCCGGACACGAGAGAGTGACGAGCCGTCCGAGTCCGCGTCACCCTGGCGGGTGGCGCGGCTGAATCATACCTGGTATGATCCGATATGTCTGGCAAACGCAAATACGCGAAAATAGCGATTACACTGCCGGAAGAGGATTTGCGCACCGCCGATCGCCTCGCCAAGCAGCAGGATCGGCCGCGAAGCTGGATCATTGCCGAAGCACTGCGGCGGTACGCCGCGAACGCACCGCCGCCGCGATCGCCTGGCCACGCCTCGACGAACGATCCCGGCCTTGGAGAATCGCGGCGCGCTCAATTGTTGGCCGACTTGCGCCTTTCACCCGAGGAGCGCGTCCGTGCCGCCGAGGAAACCGCACGGGTGTCGTGGATGTTGCGGCCGCCGCTCGCCAAGCGCGTGCTGTCGTTCGAGCGCTACGAGGATTATCTGGAATGGAAGCGCCGGGGAGAGTCGTAGGTGAGCGGCTCGAGACGGCATGAGACGAAGCTCGCGCAGGTATGCGCGGTCTTGAACGCCGAGCGTGCGCGCTACGTCGTCGTCGGAGCCGCCGCCATGCAATTGTGGGGCAGCACGCGAGCGACGCGCGATATCGACATCCTGATTCAGCCCACGACCGCGAACGCCCGCCGTGTCCTTACCGCGCTGGCTCGGCTCGGATTCGGCTTCGCGTCAGCGTTGTCGCCCGAGGAGGTCGCGCGGACGCCGGTCACGATCGTCGGGGACATGCCGAACGTGGACATTCTGACGCGCGCGTGGAACGTGCAATTCGATCAAGCGTCCCGGCGGACGACGACGTTCGAGCTGGAGGGCGTACGCATTCCGGCTGCCTCGATCGAGGACCTCATCGAGTCGAAGCGCACCGGCAGATTGCAGGATGCGGCGGACATCGAAGTGCTCGAGGAGATTCGCCGCCTTCGTACCGAGCTCTGACTAGCGCGTCACCCAGCGCTTGTGTCGGTACTTCACCATACCCAAACGCTCATAGGCATACTGCCGCCACGCCGCGATTCGATCGCTGGCCGTCTCCGGATGCCACGTTGCATGCTGGTGGTCGAGCGCCGGCTCGCAGGACACCGAGAAGCCAACGGCCTCGAACGTCGCACAGGCGCGGCGCGTGTGCATCGGCGACGTGACGAGCACGATGCGGGAGCGTGACGGGAGCAGCAGCGCCGCGGCACGCACCGCTTCGTCGCGTGTCGACGCGACGCGCCGGACGACGTCCCAATGTCCGGCATACCCGGCGAGCGCCACCATCCGCGCCTGATCCGTGTCGCTCGTCAAGACTCCATCGCGCGTTCGGCGACCGATGCGGCTCGTCACGAGCTCGCCGACGTGCATTGAGCTCGCGATCGACAGTCCGGCGATGAGCCGGTCGAGGCCGTCCGCGCTGAGCGCGGTGTCGCTCTCGACGCCGGCTGAGAGCACCACGACCGCATCGGCGTGCGCCGGCAGCGCATCATGCCGTGCCCAGCGCGGCGCGAGACGATCCATGAGCGGCGTGCAGGCGATGATCAGCCACACGACCACCAACACGCCGTCGGCGATACCGATCCAACGTGCGGCGCGGATCGCGCCGAGCGCCGCGCCGAAGAGCAAGCCGATCAGCACGAACCAGGTCGGCGGCGTGTCGGCCAGAATTCTCGGCGCGCCGAGATCGACGAGCATGAACCCGCCCAGTGCACCCAACAGCGCGCCGTATCCCGCCGCCGGTCCGTGTTTCGCTAAATTCATGGTGGCTTGAGAGGGTGGGGCCAACTTCGTCTTCACGTCAGGGACAGCAATGCCGACCAGCGATCTCGACCTGCTCTGCATCAACACGATTCGCACGCTCGCGATGGACGCGGTACAGAAAGCCGAGTCCGGACATCCCGGGACGCCGATGGCGCTCGCGCCGGTGGGCTACGTGCTCTATACGCGCGTCATGCGGCACGATCCGGCCGATCCCAAATGGCCAAATCGCGACCGGTTCGTGTTGTCGTGCGGGCATGCATCGATGCTGCTCTACTCGTGCCTGTACCTGAGCGGCTACGACCTGGCGCTGGACGACTTGAAGCAATTCCGGCAGTGGGAGAGCCGCACGCCTGGCCATCCGGAATATGGCTACACCCCCGGGGTGGAGACCACGACCGGACCGCTCGGCCAGGGACTGGGCAACGCGATCGGCATGGCGGTGGCTGAAGCGCATCTCGCGGCGACGTTCAACAAGCCGGATAACGCGATCGTCGATCACTACACGTATTTCATCTGCAGCGACGGCGATCTGATGGAGGGCATCTCGCACGAAGTGTCGAGCTTCGCCGGCCACTTCAAGCTCGGGCACCTGATCGGCTTCTACGACGACAACCACATCACGATCGACGGTTCGACGGACCTCACGTTCACGGACGACACGGCGAAGCGGTTCGAGGCGTACGGCTGGCAGGTGCTGCACATCCACGACGTGAACGATCTCGATCAGATCGAGGCGGCGATCGCGGAAGCCCAGTCGGACACCGAGCGGCCGACGCTGATCGTGACGCGGACGCACATCGGCTTCGGGAGCCCCCGACAGGATTCCGAGAAGGCGCACGGCGAGGCGCTCGGCAGTGAGAATGTTCTAATTACAAAAAGGAATCTCGGCTGGCCGAGCACGGAGCCGTTCTACGTGCCGCAGAAGGCGCTCGACCACTGGCGCAAGGCCAAGCACAAGGGTGCCACCGAGCACCGCGAGTGGAACACGCGCTGGTCGGCGTTCGCGAAGGCGTATCCGGACGATGCGCGCGAGCTCGAGCGGCGGTTGGCCGGCAAGCGCCCCGATGGGTGGGCGAAGAAGATCCCGACGTTCACGAAGGAGAACGGCACGGTCGCGACGCGCGCCGCGTTCGGCGCGGCGCTCAACGCGACGGCGGAGCACCTGCCGGAGCTGGTCGGCGGCTCGGCGGACCTGACGCCGTCGAACAACACGTCGGTCAAGGCGTGGAAGAACTTCTCGCCCGAGGACTACGCCGCGCGCTATGTGCATTTTGGTATTCGAGAACATGGCATGGCGGCGATCATGAACGGGATGGCGCTGCACGGCGGGATCGTGCCGTACGGCGGCACGTTCCTGATCTTCTCCGACTACATGCGGCCGTCGGTGCGATTGTCGTGCATCATGAAGCAGCACGTCGTGTACATCTACACCCACGACTCGATCGGGTTGGGGGAGGACGGGCCCACGCACCAGCCGATCGAGCAGCTCGCGGCGCTGCGGGCGATCCCCGACGTGACGCTGATTCGCCCGGCCGACGCGACGGAAACGGCGGTGGCGTGGCGCGTCGCGGTGGAGCACGAGAGCGGGCCGGTGCTGCTCGTGCTGACGCGGCAGAAGCTCGGCTTCATCGATCGGGAGGTGTACGCGCCGGCCGACGGGCTCGAGAAGGGAGCCTACATCCTCGCCGATCCGCCGCAGGGCAAGGCGCCGCAGGTGGTGCTGATGTCGTCGGGCTCGGAGGTCGCGCTGATCCTCCAGGCGCACCTCAAGCTCGCCGAACGCGGGATCGCGTCGCGCGTCGTGAGCATGCCGTCGATGGAGCTGTTCGAGCGTCAGCCGGATGCCTACCGGCAATCCGTACTGCTCGAGGGCGTGCCGCGCGTGTCGATCGAGGCGGCATCGCCGATGTCGTGGTACCGCTGGGTGGGCGGGAACGGCGTCGTGCTAGGCCTCGACCGCTTCGGCGCGAGCGCGCCATATGAGACCATTTATCAGCATCTCGGAATGACGGTGCAGAAGGTGGTCGAAGCGGCGGCGCGGCTGGCGGGGTGACCGGCGCCGCTCAGGGCACGCCCGGCTGGCCCAGCGTCTGCGCCGTTGGATCATCGGTCTGCTTGGGCCGGAGCTTGAGCGCCTGGCCGAAGCTCCGGGAGAACGTGAGCCCCACACCGCGCATTCCGTAGTGGCGGATGGTGGATTGGATCACCTGCGGGTTGGTCGTGATCGATCCGAACTTGAATTGATTGAACGGATCCATCACGCGGAGCGTGATGCTGCCCTTGTCGCCCCAGAGCTTCTCGCGGGCCGCGATGTTGAGCAACGTGAACGCGGACTGGCGGCCGCCCTCCGTGGCGTAGGCCGCGCGATAGTTGTCGAACGCCTGGATGTCGAGGTTCTTGTTGACCTTGTACGTGGCGTTCGCGCGCGCCGACCACACGATCGCGCGCGTGGAGAGATTGCCCGCCAGGTTCGCGGCGTCGCTCTTGTAGCGATACGCCGTCGCGCCGCCGAAGAACATCAGCGGTCCGTGGTGATACGACACGTTGACGTCGGTGCCCGCTTCGATCGTGCTCGCCACGTTCTCGTACGTGCCGAGCGTGATCCCCGTCGTGTCGGTCGTCTGGATGAAGCGCACGGCGTGCGAGGTGTGGCGGAGGTACGGATTGAGCTGCACCGTGCCCCAGCTATGAGAGTCCTGATATCCGAGCTCGAGCGCGTCGGTGTACTCGGGCTTGAGCGCCGGGTTGCCGCGGAAGAGCGTCCGCGCGTCCTGTCGGAACTCGACAGGGCTCAATTGCTGCGGGTACGGGCGCGAGATGCGGCGCGAGTAGCTGATCTTCGCCTGGCGCGTGGGCGTGAAGTTGTACGAGAGAATACCGCTCGGAAACGCGCTCGCGTAGTCGTTGCTGAAGTGCTGCGAGTCCGCCGGGGCGAGCGGCAGGCCCAAGCGGGTCGTCGCCTGCTCGAGCCGGAGTCCGCCCTGCGCCTGCACCTTGCCGAGCCGCTGGGACAGCACCGCGTACCCCGCGGCGATCTCTTCACGATAGTTGAATGAGGACGCGCGGACCGGCGCCGGCACGTACGCCCCGGTCGCCGAGTCGAGATACGCCGCCGTGAAGTCGCTGAGATTGCGCCGCACGATCTCCTTCACCCCGGTCTCGAGCTTGCTCCCCGTGCCGAACGGCTGCGTGTAGTCGGTCTGGAAGGTCCACTGCGGCATGCCCATCGACGTGGCATCGAGCTCGTTGGGAATGCTCAGCGCGCCGGTGGATGCATCGCCCTGGTGCAGCACGCCGAAGAGATTCGTCTGGTTGTGGGTGTGCGGATTGCTGATGTCGAACTCCGACGAGAACGTGCGCGCCTTGGCGTTCCCGGTGTGCCGGTACGCGAAATCGAAATCGGTATATGCGTTTCGTGAATCGGCGTTGCTGAACTGGTCGAACAGGCCGATCACGTTGCCGCCGGTATCGAGATCGCTGAAGTACGAGGCGTTGCGGAGCGAGAAGTTGCCGCCGGACAGGAAGACGTCCGCGGACAGCGCATCGTTCGGACGCAGCTTGTACTCGGACCGGAACATCATGTTCTGCGCGCGCGGCTTGTTCCGGCCGTCGATCCGCGAATTGACGAACGCCGGCGTGGGAATCACGAGATTCGTCTGCCGCGACGTGCCGTCGATGTCCTGGCGGCCGCCGAACATCCCGTACGAGACGAACAGCGTGAGCGGACCGGTCTGGCGTCCGATGTTGCCCGAGGCGCTCATCTGCCCGGCGCTGAGCGCGCTGAGATTGAGGCCGCCGCTCAGTCCGAGCTCGGTGTCCTGATCGAGCACGATGTTGATGATGCCGGCGGTGCCCTCCGGATCGTTCTTCGCCGAGGGATTGGTCGAGACTTCGACGTTCTTGATCGCGCTCGCAGGAAGCTGCGCGAGAAACTGGCCGAGCTGATCACCTTTGAGCGGCGACGAGCGGCCGTTGATCTGCACGACGACGTTCTGATTGCCGCGCAGCGAGACATTGTTGCTGGCGTCCACTTCGACCGACGGCACGTTGCGAAGAACGTCGACGGCGGTGCCGCCCTTGGCGGTCGTCATGTTCTTGGTCGAGTACACGTTGCGATCCGGCGCAAGCTGCACGTCCTCGCGCTCGGCGGACACGACCTGCTTGCCGAGTTGCGTCGCGACCGGCGTCATCGTGATGGTGCCCATGTCGACGCTCGGCGCGGCAGCGGTGATGACGACGCCGGTCTTCTCGACGGGCGCGAAGCCGAGCGCGCGAATGCGGACCGTGTACTTGCCGGGCAGCAGCCCATCGACTTTGAACGAGCCGTCTGCGTTGGGCAGCGCGCCGCCGGCAAACTTGGCCGATGCGGCGCTCACGACCGTGATCGAGCCGGTGCCGAGCGGGCGCTGCGTCGTGGACTCGATCACGCGTCCGTGGATCTCGCCGGGTGCCGCGGGCGCCGGTCCCGCGGGGCGCGTCTGCGCCGCGAGCCGGCGCGGAGCGACGGCGAACAGGATCAGCAGCGTGGCGACGAAGGTGCGGAGCGCGAATCGAGACACGGTGGGTTTTCCAGAATTGTGATGCGCGCATGGTGCCGCTGCGAACGGCGCCGCGGCAGATCTGCCGCGGGGCGCATCACGTTAGACGGAAAACCAGAGTAAAAGGTTGCAGACTGCCGCTACCGCCGCCGTGCCACCGATCGCCGGATCACGAGGCTGAATTCCCCGCCCCAAACGTTTCGCGCAGCGCTCGCGTCCGAAGGAACGAGCGCGCCGCGCGTCACCTTGGCCGTTGGGAACACGTCGAAGCCGAGCATCCCGAACGGAACGGTCGCGCCCGCGGACGTGAGCCAGCCGCGACCATCCTGCGTCTCGCGCTGACGCGCCTTCGCCTCGAGCAGCGGCTCGACGACGAACGAACGTGTGATCGGCAGATATCCGCTGATCCCGCCCAGCACCAGGTTCTGCCAGCCAACGGACGTGGAAGTATCGCGGAGCACGCTGCCGTCGAGCACGTTGATCACCGGGAGCGTGAGCTCGCCGCGGTCGCGAAGGAGATCGGCGCCATAGACCGACCACGCACCGATCGCATACGAGAGATCGGCGCGGTAGCGTCTGCCGGATTGAAAGAGATTTTTCTGATTGAGCTTGTCGACGGTGAACGATTGCGCGGTCAGGCCGCCTTCGATGCGGCCGCCGAGCGCGTCCCAGCCGAGCCCGACGCGAGCGCGGGTTTCGTTGCCCGGCGCGTACGTCACCGACGTGTCGGTGCGCGGGTCGAAGCCGCCGACCATGCGATAGCTCAGACCGAACGTCGCGCGCGCGGAACCGAGCGAGCGAACGGCGGAGACGCCTGCCGTCGCCGACGCGCCGCCGCCCCAGTTGCCTTCACGAAACCCTAATAGATCGCTCGACAGGACGTTCGCGACGACGGCTTCGCTCGGCGTGTGCGTGGCGACACCGGTCGGAATGCTCACACCGACCGCGAGCACCGCCCAGGGCGTCGCCGCCCAGCGCACGCGGAGCCAGGAGTCGACCGGGCCACGGAGATCGAATGTCTGGTTGTCGGCGCGTACGGTGCCCGAGGCGTACGCCGCGTAGCCGTCGAGCACGACACGCGGCGAGAGCTGCGCTTCGTACGCGAGCGGCACGAGAAAGAGCCGCGCCGACGAGACGTCGCTGCCGGCGCCGAAGTCGAGCGACTGCACGTGGACGCCCGTCGCGGCGGAGACGACCGTCTGCTCGGTCTGCGAGGACGCGCGCGGCGCGATGAGCGGGAGCGCCGCGGCGGCGAGTGCGAGGATGCGGCGGCTCATGGGCGATCGATGAAGAAGATGATGGTCGCCTGGGTCGGCGCGGTGCCGGCGCGGCCGGCGGCATCGGCCGTCGGGCTGCGGAACGAATTCTGGAAGAGCGAGCCTTCGGGCACCGCGCCGGCGCGCACCATGTCCGTGCCGGGGATGGGAACGACCTCGTTCACCGTCTCGCCCATGATGCCGGACGTGCCCACCGAGCGATCGGCGACGATCGGCGCGGGCGCCATGCGCAGCGCCGGCCAGTGCGCCTTGAACGCGACGTCGATCGGCAGCAGCCGGCTCGGCGCGAGTCGCGCCGCCGGGCGCGACGAGAGCGGTGCGCACGCCGCGGCCGATGCCAGCGCGGCCACGAGCCCGAAGCGAGGAGACAATTTCATAATACTCATTAGCGTTTCATCCCGCGCGAGCCGCGCCGCGCGATCCGGCCGGTCCGCGCTCATGGGTGAATCCCCAGCACGATGGCGACCCACGGGGCGGCAGCCGCGTTCGCGGTCAGGCCGGCCGTCTCCGTCGTCGTCGTGGTTCCCGCGCTGAACTTGTCGATGTCGCCCGTCAGAATGCCGAGCGCATTGTTGTTGTTCGAGCCGGCGGTGGTGTTCTTGAACAGATCCGTCGAGCTCGCGCCCCCGGTCGTCAGCGACCATTCGGAAATCGACGGCGTCGTACTCGACATCTGCACGTTCTGAATGAAGAAGTAGAGGAGCGTGTGGCTCGTCGCCGTCATGTTCGGGCTCGACGGCGCCGTGATCGTGGTCGTGTTGCCGGTTGACGACGTAATGCTCGGCGCCGAGCCGTCGACGTTCTTATAGGCCACGAGCGTGATCACGTTCTTCGCCGTGCCGCTCCACGAGAAGCTGTAGGCCGTGCTGCGACTGACGTCGCTCGCATCCGCGATCTTGTAGAAGATCGTCGTCTGATAGTTGTTGTGAGTGACCAGACTGTTCTCGACGTCGGAGAGCTTCGTGAACCCGTCGGCCGAGGTGATCGTGACCGGTGTGCCGCTGTTCGCGACCGATACCGGGATGACGATGATGTTCCCGACCTGCACGCCCGAGCACGGGACGACTGACGCGCTGCTCGAGTTGGCGTTCGAGTTGCCAGCCGTCTGACACTGCAGGCGCTCCGACGGTCCGGTCGTCGTCGCGGTGACGACGCTCGAGTACGGGCCAGTACCCGCGGTATTCGTCGCGGCGACGCGGAAATTGTAGGTCGTCTTGTTCGCCAGTCCGGTGATCGCGGCGCTCGTCGCGGTGGACGCGCTGTGCGTCCACGTGGTGTACGAGGCGTCGCTCGACTTCTTGTATTCGATCACGTAGTCCGTGAGTGCCGGCGTGCCGAGCGTCGTCGGCGCGGACCAGGTGAAGGTCGCGGTCTGATTCGTCGCGTCCACCTGGTTGTAGCTCACCGCCGGGTTGAGCGGTGCACTTGGCGCATTGGCGATCGTGACGGTGATCGACGCCGGGCTCCCGGAGATGTTCGTGCCGCCGATCGTCGCGGTGATCGTCGCCGTGCCCGCCGCGGACGCCGAGTACGTCGCGGTGCACACGCCGCTCGTGCAGCTCACCGTTCCGATCGAGCCAAGGTCCGTTGTGAGTGAGAACGTGCTCGAGGTGGCGGTGGTGACCGTGTTCCCCGCGGCGTCCTTCACCGTGACGGTGATCGTCGTCGTCTGACCGCCGTTGAGCGCAGTGGCTCCGACGGCGAGTGTACTCGTCGTCGCGCTGGCGGCGCCGGCGCTCACGGTGATGCTCGGACTGGTGCTCGCGGTCTTCGTGCCATCCGTCGCGTCGCTCGCGGTCACCGTCTTCGAGCCGACCGTGTTGAGCGTGACGCTGAATGTCTTCGTCCCCGCGACGAGCGCGCCGTTCGCCGGCAGCGTCGCCGCGCCATCGCTCGACGTGAGGGCGACGTTGTCGGTGGACGAGACCACGTTCCAGTTGGCATCCACCGCATTCACCGTGACGGTGAACGCCGCGCCGGAGGCCTGCCCGCTTGGCGTCCCGGTCTTGCCGGTCGTGGTGCCGGGTGCGGCGGTCTCACCGGGCACGAGCAACTGAAGCTGCGCGAATGCGCCCGCAGTGGTGGTGATGGTGCCGCTCGTTCCGGTGAGGCTCGAGCCATCCGTCGCGGTGACGGTGTGCACGGTGCCGGCGACTTTGCTCGTGGTGATCGTCACCGTGGCTTTGCCGGTGACATCAGTATTCGAGGTCGAAGCTGAGAAGGAACCGCCGTTGGTGCTCGACCAAGTGATCGTGCGGCCGGCGGTGGCCACCGAGTTGTTGTTCGCGTCGGCGAGCTGCGCGGTGATGGTCACCGTGCCGCCGTCCGTCACGCTGCTCGCGCTCGAGGTGACGAGGTACTTCGAGGCGGCGCCCGCGGTGATCGTCTCCGCCGCCGCGCTGCCGGACACATTCGTCCCCCCGATCTTCGCGGTGATGCTCGCGGTGCCGGTCGTTGACGGCGCGGTGTAGGTCGCGGTGCACACGCCGCTCGTGCAACTGACGGTGCCGATCGACCCAACGTCAGTCGCGAGGGCGAAGGCACTCGACGTCGCGTTCGTCACGATGTTGCTGTTCGCGTCTTTCACCGTGACCGTGATCGTCGCGGTCCCGCTTGCGGCGACTGACGTCGGCGACACGGCAAGCGTGGTGGTCGTCGCGGTGGCGGCGCCAAACGTGGTCGTGATGTTGCCGCTCGTGCCGGTGAGCACGCCGTCCGAGCCGGTCACCGTGTGGACCGTGCCCGAGGTGGTGCTCGTGGTGAAGGTCACCGTGGCTTGGCCGGCGGCATCAGTCGTCGAAGACGCCGCGGAGAAGCTACCGCCGTTGGTGCTCGACCAGGTCACCGTCTTCCCAGCCGTCGTGACGGGATTGCCGCTGACATCCGCGAGCTGCGCGGTGATCGTCACCGTGTTGCCCGCGATCACCGAGCTCGCGCTCGGTGTAATCACGTACTGCGTTGCGGTGGGCGCCGGCGCACTGATCGTCAGCGTCTTCGCGCTGCCGGAGATGTTGGCGCCCCCAATCTTCGCGGTGAGCGACGCGCTGCCCGCACTTGCCGGTGCGGTGTAGGTCGCGGTGCACCCGCCGCTCGTGCAGCTCAGCGTGCCGACGCTGCCCGCGTCTACGGCAACGGTGACATCGCTCGACGTCGCGGTCGTGATCACGTTGCCATTCGCGTCCTTCACCGTGATCGTCACGCTCGTCGTGCCGTTCGTCAGCAGCGACGTCGAGCCGACGGCCAACGTGCTCGTCGCCGCGCTCGGCGCACCGAACGTCGTCGTGATGTTGCCACTCGTGCCGGTGAGGCTCGAGGCATCGGTGCCGGTGACCGTGTGCACTGTGCCCGCGGTGGTGCTCACCGTGAACGTCACCGTCGCCTTGCCGCTGGCGTCGGTATTCGAGGTCGAGGCCGAGAAGGATCCGCCGTTGGTGCTCGACCAAGTGACGACGCGGCCGGAAGTCGACACGGAGTTGCCGCTCGCGTCGGCGAGTTGCGCGGTGATGGTCACCGTGCTGCCATCGGTCACGCTGCTCGCGCTCGAGGTGACGAGGTACTTCGCCGCGGCGCCGGCAGTGATCGTCTCCGCCGCCGCGCTGCCGGACACATTCGTCCCGCCGATCTTCGCGGTGATGCTCGCGCTGCCGGTCGTTGACGGCGCGGTGTAGGTCGCGGTGCACACGCCGCTCGTGCAGCTCACCGTCCCGATCGACCCAACGTCAGTCGCGAGTGCGAAGGCGCTCGACGTGGCGTTCGTTACCACGTTGCTGTTGGCGTCCCTCACCGTGACGGTGACCGTCGCCGTGCCGTTGATCGCGATCGAGCTGGGCGCAACGGCGAGCGTCGACGTCGTGGCAGTCGGTGCGCCGAAGGTCGTGGTGATGTTCCCGCTGGTGCCGGACAGCACGCCGTCGGTGCCGGTGACGGTGTGGACCGTCGCGGCCGTCGTGCTCGTCGTGAACGTCACTGTCGCCTGGCCCGCGGCATCAGTCGTCGACGTCGCCGCGGAGAAGCTGCCGCCGTTCGTGCTCGACCAGGTCACCGTCTTGCCAGCCGTCGTGACGGGATTGCCGCTCGCATCGGCCAACTGCGCCGTGATCGTGACGGTGTTACCGGCGATCACCGAGCTCGCGCTCGACGTCACCACGTATTTCGTCGCGGTCGGCGCCGGCGCCGAGATGGTGATGGCCTTCGGGCTGCCCGAGATGTTCGTCGCGCCGATCTTCGCGGTCAGTGAGGCCGTGCCCGCGCTAGCGGGCGCCGTATACGTCGCGGTGCACACGCCATTCGTGCAGCTCACGGTGCCAACGCTGCCCGCGTCGACCGCGACCGTGACGTCGCTCGACGTTGCCGAGGTGATCACGTTACCGCTCGCATCCTTCACCGTGATCGTCACGCTCGTCGTGCCGTTCGTCAGCAGCGACGTGGACCCGACCGCCAACGTGCTCGTCGTCGCGCTCGCGCTGCCGGCCGTCACCGTGACACTCGCGCTCGTGCCGGCGCTCAGCGCGCCGGTGCTCGCCTGATCCGTCGCGGTCACCGTCTGCGCGCCCGCCGTCTTCAGCGTCACGGAGAACGTCTGCGTGCCACTCACCAGCGCGGCGTTGGCCGGCAGCGTCGCGGCGCCGTCCGTTGTCGTGAGCGCCACCGTCGGCGTGCTCGTCGACACCACGTTCCAGTGCGCGTCCACCGCTTTCACCGTTACCGTCACGCTGCTCCCCGCGGTCTGCGAGCTCGGCGTGCCGGTCTTGCCGTTCAGAGTTCCGGGAACGGCGGTCTCACCAGGCAGCAGCACTTGCAGCTTCGTCGCTGCGCCTACGACTGCCGTGATGTTACCGCTCGTCCCGGTTAGGCTCGACGCGTCGGTCGCGGTCACTGTATGGACCGTTCCCGCCACGCTGCTCACCGTGAATGTCACAGTGGCTTGGCCGTTGTTATCGGTATTCGTGGTCGGCGCGGAGAAGCTGCCGCCGTTCGTGCTCGACCACGTGATGGTGCGACCCGCGGTTTTCACCGAATTGCTCGATGCATCCGCCAGTTGCGCCGTGATCGTCACGGTGCCGCCATCGGTGACCGAGCTCGCGCTCGAGGTCACGAGGTACTTGGTGGCAGCGCCCGCGGTGATCGTCTCGCTCGCCGCGCTGCCGGAGATGTTCGTGCCGCCGATCTTCGCCGTGATGCTGGCGTTGCCCGTGCTCGCGGGCGCGGTGTAGGTCGCGGTGCACACCCCGCTCGTGCAACTGACGGTGCCGATCGACCCAACGTCAGTCGCGAGTGCAAAGGCGCTCGACGTGGCGTTCGTGACGACATTCCCGTTCGCGTCCTTCACTGTCACGGTGATCGTCGCCGTACCGCTCACCGCGATCGAGCTCGGCGCGACCGCGAGCGTCGACGTCGCGGCACTCGCCGCGCCGAACGTCGTCGTGATGTTCCCGCTGGTGCCGGAGAGCACGCCATCGGTTCCGGTGACGGTGTGCACCGTGCCCGAGGTGGTGCTCGTGGTGAACGTCACCGTGGCTTGGCCTGCCGCATCCGTCACGGAGCTCGCGGCGGTGAAGCTGCCGCCGTTGGTGCTCGACCACGTCACGGTCTTTCCGGCCGTCGTGACCGCATTGCCACTCGCGTCGGCGAGCTGCGCGGTGATTGTCACCGTATTGCCCGCGATCACCGAGCTCGCGCTCGACGTCACGACGTATTTCGTCGCCGTCGGTGCGGGCGTGCTGATCGTGATCGCCTTGGGGCTGCCCGAGATGTTGGCGCCCCCGATCTTCGCGGTGAGCGACGCGCTCCCCGCACTCGCCGGCGCGGTGTAGGTCGCGGTGCAGACGCCGCTCGTGCAGCTCACCGTGCCGAGCGTACCGAGATCGACCGCCGTCGCAATGTCGCTCGAGGTCGCGGTCGTGATCACGTTGCCGTTCGCATCCTTCACCGTGATCGTCACCGTCGTCGTGCCGTTCGTCAGCAGCGACGTCGAACCCACCGCCAACGTACTCGTCGTCGCACTCGGCGCGCCGAACGTCGTGGTGATGTTCCCACTGGTGCCGGTCAGACTTGAACCATCCGTGCCCGTCACGGTGTGCACGGTACCGGCGACCGTGCTCGTTGTGAACGTGACGGTTGCCTTGCCGCTCGCATCAGTGTTCGAGGTCGCGGCGGAGAATGAACCGCCGTTCGTGCTCGACCACGTCACCACGCGACCAGAGGTCGCAACGGGGTTGCTGCCCGCGTCGACCAGTTGCGCCGTGATCGTGACCGTGCCGCCATCCGTGACCGAGCTCGCACTCGAAGTGACGAGGTACTTCGATGCGGCGCCGGCGGTGATCGTGACCGCCACCGGGCTGCCGCTCACGCTCGCTACGCCAATCTTCGCGGAAATATTCGCCGTCGTCGGTGTGGCCGGCGCTGTGAAGGTCGCGGTGCAGACACCGATCGTGCAGCTCACGGTGCCGAGCGACCCCGCATCGGTCGCGAGGCTGATTGCGCTCGGCGCGGCGTTCGTCACGACGTTGCCATTCGCGTCCTTCACGGTGACCGTCGCCGTCGTCGTGCCATTCACCGCGACCGACGTCGAGCCGACGCTGAGCGTCGTCGTGGTCGCACTCGGCGCACCGAACGTCGTGGTGATGTTCGCGCTCGTGCCGGAGAGCACACCATCCGACGCCGTCACGGTGTGCACGGTGCCGGCGGTATTGCTCGTCGTGAACGTGACGGTCGCCTGACCCGCGGCATCGGTCGTGGACGATGCGGCCGAGAAGCTGCCGCCATTGGTGCTCGACCAGGTCACCGCCTTACCTGACGTACTGATCGCGTTGCCGCTCGCATCGGCGAGCTGCGCGGTGATCGTGACGTTCGCACCGGCGATCGGCGTGCTCGCGCTCGAGGTCACGACGTACTTCGCCGCGGTCGGAGCCGGCGTCGAAATGGTGATCGCCTTGGGGCTGCCCGAGATGTTGGTGCCGCCGATCTTCGCCGTGAGCGACGCGCTGCCCGCACTCGCCGGCGCGGTGTACGTCGCGGTGCAGACACCGCTCGTGCAGCTCACCGTGCCGAGCGAGCCAACGTCCACCGCCGTCGCGACGTCGCTCGAAGCGGCCGAGGTGATGACGTTCCCGTTGGCGTCCTTGATGGTGATGGTCGCCGTCGTGGTGCCGTTCGTCAGCAGCGACGTCGAGCCCACCGCAAGCGTGCTCGTGGTCGCGCTGGGTGCGCCGAGCGTGGTGGTGATGTTGCCACTCGTGCCGGTGAGGCTTGCACCGTCGGTCGCGGTCACCGTGTGCACGGTCGCAGCGACCGTGCTCGTCGTGAACGTCACCGTTGCTTGGCCGTTCACGTCCGTCGTGCTCGTGGCGCTCGAGAACGAGCCGCCATTCGTGCTGGACCAAGTGATCGTGCGACCCGCGGTTTTCACCGCGTTATTCGACGCGTCCGCGAGCTGCGCTGTGATCGTGACCGTGCCGCCATCCGTCACTGAGCTCGCGCTCGAAGTGACGAGGTACTTCGATGCGGCGCCGGCAGTGATCGTTTCCGTCGCCGCGCTGCCGGAGATGTTCGTGCCGCCGATCTTGGCCGCGATGCTCGCGCTGCCGGTGCTCGATGGCGCCGTGTAGGTCGCGGTGCAGACGCCGTTCGTGCAGCTCGCGGTGCCCAGTGAGCCGACGTCGGCGGTAAGCGCGAAGGCGCTTGGCGCCGCGTTGGTCACGACATTGCCGTTCGCGTCCTTGATCGTGACCGTCACGCTTGCCGTGCCGTTCACCGCGACCGAGCTGGGCGAGACCGAGAGTGTCGACGTCCCCGCGTTCGCCGCGCCGAACGTCGTCGTGATGTTCGATGTCGTTCCGGTGAGACTGCCAGCGTCGGTGCCGGTGACCGTGTGCACCGTGGCGGCGACAGCGCTCGTGGTGAACGTGACCGTCGCCTGACCCGCGGCATCGGTGGTGGATGTCGCCGCGGAGAAGCTGCCGGCGTTGGTGCTCGACCAGGTCACGGTCTTGCCGGCGGTACTGATCGCGGCGCCGCTCGCATCGGCGAGTTGCGCGGTGATCGTGACCGTGTTGCCGGCGATCACCGAGCTCGCGCTCGATGTGACGACGTACTTGGCCGGCGTCGGCGCCGGCGTGCTGATCGTGAGTGTCTTCGGACTGCCGGAGATGTTCGTTCCGCCGATCTTCGCGGTGAGCGAGGCGCCGCCGGCGCTCGCTGGCGCCGTGTAGGTCGCCGTGCAGATGCCGCTCGTGCAGCTCACGGTGCCGAGTGTGCCGAGATCGACCGCCGTCGCAACGTCGCTCGACGTCGCGGTCGTGATCACGTTGCCATTCGCGTCCTTCACCGTGATCGTCATACTCGTCGTGCCGTTCGTCAGCAGCGACATCGAGCCCACTGCCAACGTGCTCGTCGCGGCACTCGGCGCGCCGAGCGTCGTGGTGATGTTGCCACTAGTGCCGGTGAGGCTGGATGCGTCTGTGCCGGTGACCGTGTGCACTGTGCCCGCGGTGGTGCTCACCGTGAAGGTCACCGTCGCCTTGCCGGAGACATCAGTGGTCGACGTGGCGGTGGAGAACGAGCCACCGTTGGTGCTCGACCACGTCACCACGCGGCCGGATGTCGCGACCGCGTTGCCGCTCGCGTCGGCCAACTGCGCCGTGATCGTGACCGTGCCGCCATCGGTCACGCTGCTCGCGCTCGAGGTCACGAGGTACTTCGCCGCGGCGCCGGCAGTGATCGTCTCCGCCGCCGCGCTGCCGGACACATTCGTCCCGCCGATCTTCGCGGTGATGCTCGCGGTGCCCGTGCTCGCCGGCGCGGTGTAGGTCGCGGTGCACACGCCGCTCGTGCAGTTCACTGTGCCGATCGACCCAACGTCAGTCGCGAGGGCGAAGGCGCTCGACGTGGCATTCGTCACCACGTTGCTGTTGGCGTCCTTCACCGTGACCGTAATCGTCGAGGTGCCGTCGATCGCGATGGAGGTCGGCGCAATCGCGAGCGTCGACGTCGCGGCACTCGCCGCGCCGAACGTCGTCGTGATGTTCCCGCTGGTGCCCGAGAGCACGCCATCGGTCCCGGTGACGGTGTGCACCGTGCCCGCCGTCGTGCTGCTCGTAAACGTGACCGTCGCCTGCCCCGCGGCATCCGTCACCGAGCTCGCGGCGGAGAAGCTCCCGCCATTCGTGCTCGACCACGTCACCGTCTTGCCGCTCGTCGCGATCACGTTGCCGCTCGCATCGGCCAACTGCGCGGTGATCGTGACGGTATTACCGGCGATCACCGAGCTCGCGCTCGACGTCACCACGTATTTCGTCGCGGTGGGCGCCGGCGCCGAGATGGTGAGGGTCTTGGGGCTGCCCGAGATGTTCGTCGCGCCGATCTTCGCCGTCAGCGACGCGGTGGCCGCCGTGCCTGGGGCCGTGTACGTCGCGGTGCACACGCCATTCGTGCAGCTCACCGTGCCGAGCGTGCCGAGATCGACGGCAGCAGTCACATCACTGGACGTCGCGGTCGTGATCACGTTGCCGTTCGCATCCTTCACCGTGATCGTCACCGTCGTCGTGCCGTTCGTCAGCAGCGACGTCGAACCCACCGCCAACGTGCTCGTCGCCGCACTCGGCGCACCGGTGCTCACGTTGATGTTCGGGCTCGTGCTCGCGGTCTTCGTGCCGTCCGTCGCGTCGCTCGCGGTCACCGTCTTCGAGCCGACCGTGTTGAGCGTGACGTTGAATGTCTTCGTTCCCGCGACGAGCGCGCCGTTCGCCGGCAGCGTCGCCGCGCCATCACTCGACGTGATCGCGACGTTGTCAGTTGACGACACCACGTTCCAGTTCGCATCGACCGCATTCACCGTGACGGTGAACCCCGTGCCGGACGTCTGCGCGCTCGGCGCGCCGGTCTTGCCTGTCGCGCTGCCGGCGGACGCAGCTTCACCCGGAACGAGGATCTGCACCTTCGCGAACGGCCCCGCGATGGTCGTGATGCTGCCGCTGGTTCCCGTGATGCTCGAGCCATCCGTCGCGGTGACCGTGTGCGCGGTCCCAGCGACCGTGCTCGCGGTGAACGTCACCGTCGCTCGACCGTTCGCGTCCGTCGTGCTCGTAGCGCTCGCGAACGATCCGCCGTTCGTGCTCGACCAGGTGATCGTGCGGCCGGCGGTTTTCACGGAGTTGTTCGAACCATCCGCGAGCTGCGCCGTGATCGTCACGGAGCCGCCATCCGTCACGCTGCTCGCGCTCGACGTGACGACGTACTTCGACGCCGCGCCGGCGGCGATCGTCTCGCTCGCCGCGCTGCCGGACACGTTGGTGCCGCCGATCTTCGCGGTGATGCTCGCGTTGCCCGCGGTCGACGGCGCCGTGTAGGTCGCGGTACACACACCGCTCGTGCAACTCACCGTCCCGAGCGAGCCGACGTCAGTCGCGACCGCGATCGCGCTCGACGTGGCGTTCGTCACCACGTTGCCGTTCGCATCCTTCACCGTGACCGTGATCGTGGCCGTGCCGCTCACCGCGATCGAGCTCGGCGCAACGGCGAGCGTCGACGTCGTGGCAGCCGGGGCGCCGAAGGTCGTCGTGATACTCGTACTCGTACCGTTGAGCGAGCCGTCCGTAGCGCTGACGGTGTGCACGGTGCCCGCGGTGGTGCTCGTCGTGAACGTGACGGTCGCCTGCCCCGCGGCATCGGTGGTTGATGACGCGGCCGAGAAGCTGCCACCATTGGTGCTCGACCACGTCACCGTCTTCCCGGCCGTGGCAACCGGATTCCCGCTCACGTCGGCGAGTTGCGCCGTGATCGTCGCGGTGTTGCCCGCAACCACCGAGCTCGCGCTCGACGTCACGACATACTTCGCCGCCGTCGGCGCGGGCGTGCTGATCGTGATCGCCTTCGGGCTGCCCGAGATGTTCGTCCCGCCAATCTTCGCCGTGAGCGAGGCGCCGCCGGCGCTCGCTGGCGCCGTGTAGGTCGCCGTGCAGATGCCGCTCGTGCAGCTCAGAGTCCCGATCGAGCCAACACCAACCGCGGTGGTCACGTCGCTCGGCGTCGCGGTCGTGATCACGTTGCCGTTGGCGTCCTTCACCGTGATCGTCACGGTCGTGGTGCCGTTCGTCAGCAGTGACGTCGAACCGACACTCAACGTGCTCGTCGCCGCACTCGGCGCGCCGAACGTCGTGGTGATGTTCCCGCTCGTGCCGGTGACGCTCGAGCCATCCGTCGCGGTGACCGTGTGCACGGTGCCTGCGACGGGGCTCGCGGTGAAGACGACGCTCGCTTGACCGTTCACGTCCGTCGTGCTCGTCGCACTCGCGAACGAACCGCCGTTCGTGCTGGACCACGTGATCGTGCGCCCCGCGGTTTTCACGGAGTTGTTCGACCCATCCTCGAGCTGCGCCGCGATGGTGACCGTACTGCCGTCCGTCACGCTGTTCGCGCTCGAAGTCACGAGGTACTTCGCGGCCGCTCCGGCGGTGATCGTCTCGCTCGCCGGGCTGCCCGAGATGTTCGTCCCGCCAATCTTCGCCGAGATGTTCACCGTCGTCGGCGCACCCGGCGCGGTGAAGGTCGCGGTGCACACGCCATTGGTGCAGCTCACGGTGCCGAGCGAACCCGCGTCCACCGCGAGCGTGACGACGCTCGGCGTCGCGTTGGTGACCACGTTGCCGTTCGCGTCCTTCACCGTCACGGTGATCGTCGCCGTGCCGTTGACGGCGACTGAGCTCGGCGAGATCGCGAGCGTCGAAGTCGCGGCGCTCACCGCGCCGAACGTCGTCGTGATGTTCGACGTGGTGCCGCTGAGCGAGCCGTCCGTCGCGCTGACGGTGTGCACCGTCGCGGCGACAGTGCTCGTCGTGAACGTCACCGTCGCCTGCCCGGCGGCGTCGGTCGTCGACGTGGGCGCGGAGAAGCTGCCGCCGTTCGTGCTCGACCACGTTACCGTCTTACCGCTCGTCGCGATCGCCGAGCCGCTTGCATCGGCGAGTTGCGCGGTGATCGTCGCGGTGTTGCCCGCGACGACCGAGCTCGCGCTCGACGTCACGACATACTTCGCCGCTGTCGGCGCGGGCACGCTGATCGCGATCGTCTTCGGGCTGCCCGAGATGCTGGAGCCGCCGATCTTCGCCGTGAGCGACGCGGTGCCCGCGCCAGCCGGCGCGGTGTACGTCGCCGTGCAGACTCCGTTCGTGCAGCCCACGGTGCCGAGCGTGCCGAGATCGACCGTCGTGACGACATCAGCCGGCGTCGCTGACGTGATGATGTTCCCGTTCGCGTCCTTCACGGTGATCGTCACCGTCGTCGTACCGTTCGTCAGCAGCGACGTCGAACCAACGACCAGGGTGCTCGTCGCCGCGTTCGGCGCGCCGAGCGTCGTGGTGATGTTGCCGCTGGTGCCGGTGAGACTCGAGGCGTCCGTCGCCGTCACGGTGTGCACGGTGCCCGCGACGGTGCTCGTCGTGAACACCACCGTCGCTTTCCCGCTCGCATCGGTATTCGACGTCGCCGTGGCGAAGCTGCCGCCGTTGGTGCTCGACCAGGTCACCACGCGGCCCGAGGTCGCCACCGGATTGTTCCCCGCGTCGATCAACTGCGACGTGATCGTGACCGTGCCGCCATCCGTGACTGAGCTCGCACTCGACGTGACGAGATACCTCGCCGCCGCGCCAGCGCTCACGATGACTGCCACCGGACTGCCGCTCACGCTCGCGCTGCCAAGCTTCGCGGAGATGTTCGCGGTCGCCGGTGCGCCCGGCGCGGTGAAGGTCGCGGTGCACACGCCATTCGTGCAGCTCACGGTGCCGAGCGTACCGGCGTCCGTGGCGAGCGTGATCGCGCTCGGTGCCGCGTTCGTCACCACGTTCCCGTTCGCGTCCTTCACCGTGATCGTCACGGTCGTCGTGCCGTTCACCCCGACCGACGTCGAGCCGACTGACACCGTCGTGGTCGTCGCACTCGCCGCGCCGAACGTGGTGACGATGCCGGCGCTCGTTCCCGTGAGGGCGGATGCGTCGATCGCCTTGACGGTGTGCGTGACGCTCGCCGTCGTGCTCGTGGCGAACGTGACGGTCGCGTGACCATTCGCATCCGTGGTGCTCGTGGCGCTCGCGAACGAGCCGCCATTGGTGCTCGACCAGGTGATCGTGCGGCCGGCCGTCTTCACCGGATTACTCGAGGCGTCGGCGAGCTGCGCGGTGATCGTCACGGTGCTGCCCGCGACAACCGGCGACGCACTCGACGTCACGAGATACTGCGTCGGCACAGGCGCGGGCGCCGCGGTGGTGATCGCGGTCGGACTGCCCGGCAGATTCGTCCCGCCAATTTTCGCCGTGAGCGACGCGGTGCCAGCCGTCGCGGACGCGGTGTACGTCGCCGTGCACACGGCATTCGTGCACGTGAACGTGCCGAGCGTTCCGAGATCCGCCGACACGCTCACGTCGGCCGGCGTCGCGGCGGTAATGATGTTGCCGTTGGCGTCCTTCACCGTGATCGTCACGGTGGTGGTGCCATTCGTGAGCAGCGACGTGGAGCCCACGCTCAACGTGCTCGTCGCCGCGCTCGGCGCGCCAACGACAGTCGTGATGTTCGCCGTCGTGCCGCTGAGATTCGACGCGTCTGTTGCCGTAACGGCGTGCACGGTGCCGGCGACCGTGCTCGTGGTGAACGCCACCGTCGCCTTGCCGCCCGCGTCAGTCGTCGACGTCGCAGCCGCGAAGCTCCCGCCGTTGGTGCTCGACCACGTGATCACGCGACCCGCGACAGCGATCGGGCCGCCGCCCGCGTCGGTCAACTGCGCGGTGATCGTCACCGCGCTGCCCGCGATCGGGCTGCTTGCGCTCGACGTGACGACGTACTTCGCCGCGACGGGCGCCGGCTGAGAAACGGTGATCGTCGGCGGCGCCGTGGCGATGGACGTGCCGCCGACCTGCACACTCACGCTCGCCGTGCCGGCGCTCGCCGGCGCGGTGAACGTCGCGGTGCACACGCCGCTCGTGCACGTGAACGTGCCGATCGTGCCGATGCCGGTCGTCACATTGAAGTCGGACGGCGTCGCGCCAGTCACGACATTGCCGAAGGCGTCGCGCACCGTGACCGCGATCGTCGTTGTGCCATTCGTGAGCACGGCACCCGAGCCGACGGTCACCGTCGTCGTCGCGGGGCTCGGCGCTCCCACGGTCGTGGAAATGCCCGCACTCGTGCCGGTGACGCTCGACGCATCAGTCGCCGTCACCGTGTGCGTGGTGCCGGCAATCTTGCTGACCGTGAAGGTCACGGTCGCTTGGCCGTTCGCATCGGTCGTCGACGTCGCGCTCGAGAAGCTTCCGCCGTTCGTGCTCGACCACGTGATGGTGCGCCCGACCAACTTCAGCGGATTGCCGCTCGCGTCCATCACCTGCGCCGTGATCGCGATCGATCCGCCGACGACGGAGCTCGTCGCGGCCGGCGTCACCACGTACATCGCGGGCGGACCGGCGAGCAGCGTCACGTTCGCATGCGCGGGCGTGAGCGTTCCAGAGGCGAACGTCAGCGCCTTCACGCCGATCGACCCGTCGATCGCCAGGCCAGAGAAGGTCGCGTGTCCGAGCCCGTCGGTCGTCGCCGAGTCGTGCGAGAGCGTGCCGCCGCCGCTGATCGCGGTGGTGACGACCACACCCGGAACCGCGACGTCGTTGCCGAGCGAATCGCGAAGCGCGACGACCGGCTGGCGCGCGAATGCCGCGCGCGTGACCGCGGTGTCGCTCGGCGGGACGATGAGCGCGAGCTGCGTCGCGGAGGACGGGCCGACCTTCGCGGTGAAGACCACCGGGCTGCCGTGGAGTGAGTCGACGGAAGCGGTCGCGGTCTGCGTGCCCGTGATCGTGCCGAACGTCCACGTCGCCTGCGCGAGGCCACTCGCGTCAGTGGTCGCAACCTTTGGCGAGAGTGCACCGCCGGCGGAGGACGTGCCGAAATTGACGGCGACACCGGCGACGGGATTCTTCTCCGCGTCGACCACGCGCACCGAGAGCGGCTTGGGCGCGGTCGCGCCAACGACGCCGGTCTGCGCGTCGCCGCCGACAAGAACGATGTCCGTCGCATTTGGTACGACGTGCAGCGTCGCCGACGCACTCACCGAATCCGACGAAGCGGTGATCGTCGCCACACCGCGCGACTTCGCCGTCGCAACACCGTTGGCATCGAGCGTCGCGATGCTTGCGTCAGACGACGACCATTTCACCACGACGCCGCTGAGCGCGGCGCCGGTCGCGTCGCGCGCGGTGACCGCGTACGCCTGCGTCGTGCCGACCGTGTGCAGCGTCGCGTCGGCGGGAGTGATCTCGAGTTTGGCGAGGAACGGATTCGGCGAGCTGACCGTGACCGTCGCGGTCGCGGCGAGCGTCGGGTCGCCGATCGAACGCGCGGTGACCGTCGTCTGGCCGGCGCGAAGCCCTTGCACGGTGCCGCCGCCGATCAGCGAACCAACCGTCGAATCGCCGACGGACCACGAAACCTGCTCGCCGGGGATCGCCGAGCCGAGGGCGTCGACGACGCTCGCGGTGTAGCTCGCGATGTCGCCTGGCTTGGCGAGCGTGATGGCGGGCGGCGTGATGATGACGCGCGCGCGCTTCGGCAGCACGAGCGCCGGCGCGGTGTCCGCGTGTGCGCCCACCGCCGCGACGATGCGCGCGGTACCGGGCGTCTTGGCGTGAATCAGGCCGAACGCGTCGATCGAGGCGACGTTCGCGTCGAGCGAGCTCCAGATGATGCGCGTCTTGTCGCTGCCGCCGTCGACCGTCGCGGTCGCGAGCAGGCTGTCGCCTTCGAGCTCGTTCTTGAGCGGCTTTACAATGTGCACCCCGGTGACGTCGAAGTTGTCGAGCGGACCGGGGTAGAGGTCGATGTTGATCTGCCGGAAGTCGCCGGGCGTGAGCTGGAGACCCTGGACGCGGCCGGAGTACTGCACGATCTCGCCACCAGCGATGTGGTTGGCGAGCTCCAAGGTCATGTGGGTGGTCGTCGTCTGCGCGCCCGGAAGGTGCACGGGGAGCGAGAAGTCGAACGAGCTCTTGGCGGGGTCGAGATCCTGGTCGATCGTACCGATCGTGGCGCCGGACGCGTCATAGACGCGCGCGCGGATGAAATTGATCGGTTGTGAGTTGGGCGCTCCCAGATAGACGACGCGCGTGCCGAGCGCGAGGGAGGCTGTGAACTGGGCAGCGCCTGGAGAGAGGCGAGTCGTCGGCCCGGTGACACCGCCGTCGGTGCAGGAGATGACGGCAATGACGAGCGCTGCGCAAAAGCTGCCAAGTTTCGCGGCGGCGCGACGCGCCACGCGCTTATGAGCGGACGACAATGAAGGTTTGGGTAGAGCGAGCGGTCCGTCGTCGGACCGGCAGCGCGTGGGGCAGGAACGACTACGACGTGGTGATGATCGATGCCTGTCGAGTAATGGCTCCGATCAAACGCGACGGAATTTAAAGTCTAATGCGACTTTCGCCAGTGAAATTATTTTACGGCCATGAATTGCCCCCGGTTCATTCATTAGAGTGCCCATCGCGCGGGCGGGGCTCACCGGCCTTGAACAAGCGATCCGTGACTTCGCGGACGCGTCGTCGTCTCGCGGAATCGGCGTTCGCCGAATCCATGTACCGCTCGAGCACCGCGATCGCGGCGTCGACCTCGGCGGAGGTCACGGCGCCCGGCGTGTTGCGCTCGCGCAAGTACCAGACATTCAGCTTGGTGCGCGAGCGGCTGTAGGGCGCGCGGCCCTTTAGAAAACTATCAAGGCCGCTCTTGCTGACACCGATGTCGTCGGCGGTGGCGCGGAGCGAGGTCTCGTCGACGCGCTTGCGAACGAGCTTGCGGATCGCGGCCAAGTCGAACGCGGGCTTACTCGGCATTGACGAATGCCGGCCCGCATTCTAGGATAGTGTCCGACTTGTGTCCGAGTTTCTGATGAATACACGGGGGAGCTTACCGAGCCCGCTCGCGAGCCGCAACTTGGCGACGGCGGTGTGGGAGCGGCCGGAGAGCGGCTACCGCGCGCGGCGGTGCACCGGCTGCGGGCGGACGGACGTGGAGGTCGCGGAGTTCCGATGCGTGTGGTCCGACGCGCGGACGACCACGGAGTGGCACTGCGAGGCGTGCGTGCGGGTGTGGCAGCCGCAGCTCCGCGCGCTCGGAGGGAGGATCGAGCGGGTGGGGCCCGCATCCAGCGAGCAGTGAGCTCGCGCCGCTGTGCGGCGCGACTACCGATCTCGATCCCGCGCGTACTATTCTTAGGCCACATGGTCATCCGGCTTGTCCGGCCAGCCGCGTGAAGGTGAGATCCTATCACGACATGGCGCCCGGGCGAGCGGACGACGGATCTCACGTCTGAAAGGAAGCTGTGTGACACGCCGGATCTATCTCTCCGTTCCACACATGAGCGGGACCGAGTTGCAGTACGTGAAGGAAGCGTTCGACTCGAACTGGCTTTCGTCGGTTGGTCCCAACCTCGATGCGTTCGAGGCCGCCATGTCAGCGCGGCTGGCCGGCCGTCACGCGTTGGCGGTCTCGAGCGGAACGGCTGCTCTGCATCTGATCCTGCGTTACCTGGGCGTCGGCGCCGGCGATCGAGTCGCGGTTTCCACGTTGACGTTCGCGGGGTCGGTGTTTCCGATCTTGTATCAGGGTGCAATCCCCGTGTTTCTCGACAGCGAGACCGAGTCGGGAAACCTCGACCCGGCGCTCGTCGAGGAATATCTGGCCGCCGCGCAACGCCGCGGACGCCTTCCGCGCGCACTGATCGCGGTGCATCTGTACGGCCAACACTGCGACATCGACTCGATCGCCCAGATCTGTCGCAACTACGGTGTCGCGTTGGTCGAAGACGCCGCGGAGTCGCTCGGAGCGACCTATCGCGGACGACAGACCGCGACGACGGCTGATTTCGCCGCGCTCAGCTTCAACGGCAACAAGATCATCACGACGACCGGCGGCGGCATGGTCATCGCGCGCGACGAGAACGCGATTGCCACGATGAAGAAATGGGCGAATCAGGCGCGTGAGCCCGCAATCGAATATCGCCACTCCGAAGTCGGTTACAACTATCGCATGAGCAACGTGCTGGCTGGCATCGGACGCGGCCAGCTCGAAGTGCTCGACGATCGCGTTGCCGCGCGACGGCGCGTCGCGATGCAGTACGCCGACGCTCTCGAGGGCACGGGGCTTCGACTACAGAATGAAGCCGCGTGGGGCACGCATTCGCGATGGCTCACGGTCATGTACCTGGATCCCGCCGAGACGCGCGTGAAGCCGCTCGATCTCGTGCAGTCGCTTGCCGCGTACGACATCGAGGCGCGGCCGGTGTGGCGTCCAATGCATCAGCAGGAGCTGTTCAAGGACGCGGAGTCGATCGGTGGGGCGGTGGCCGACGAATTATTCGCGACGGGGATCTGCCTGCCGTCCTCGTCGTCGCTCACTGATGCGGATCTGGATCGGGTGATCTCGGCGGTTCGCGAGACGCTGGCTCGCTCGCCCGTGGAAGCGCCCCTGTAAAGGCGGGCATCGTGGCGTGGCCCGCCGCGGAGATCCCGCGCCGGGTCAGGACCGCGCTCACCGTGGAGATGAGAATACTCAGATCGAGCGCGAGCGACGCGCGCTCGACGTAGCGCACATCCAGCTCCAGTCGCTCGTCCCATGACGACGCGTTCCGGCCGGAGACCTGCGCAAGTCCGGTGACGCCGGGCCGCACCTCGTGCCGCCGTCGTTGCCGCGCGCTGTACAGCGGCAAATACTGGGGCAGCAGCGGCCGCGGGCCGACGAGGCTCATGTCGCCGATGAGTACATTCCAAAGCTCGGGCAATTCGTCGAGCGACGTCGCGCGCAGCGTATTTCCAAATCGCGTCAGCCGCTCCCCGTCCGGAAGCAGGCGACCGTCCGATCCGCGCGCGTCGATCATCGTGCGGAACTTCACGAGTCGAAACAGCCGCCCGTTCAATCCCGGCCGCTCCTGCGTGAACAGGATCGGACGGCCGATCCTGATGCCAACGAGCAATGCCGTGATGGCGAGCAGCGGCAGCCAGAGCGGGGCGGTGAGAAGCGTCAGTGTGAGATCGAGCGCCCGCTTGCCGCGATATCCAGCGCGCGGCACGCCGTCTTCCCCGCTCAACCCCATGCGGACCCGGGGTCCTGGACGATCAGCTTTCCCCCGGTGACGTCGAGGTTCACACCGGTGATGTAGGACGACGTGTCAGACGCGAGGAACAGCACGGCCGCGGCCACTTCGGCGGTCGATCCCGTGCGCCGGAGACTGATCGACTCGAGCATGCGCGCTTCGTTCCGATCGAGCGCGGGGCGTGTCATGCGGGTCGGGATGACACCGGGACTGAACGCATTCACGCGGATTTGCCACGGGGCCCACTCCGCCGCCATGCTCCGGGTCAGCGACACCAGCGCCGCCTTCGTCGCGGCATAGACACCGTGCCCAACGCTCGGCAGTGTCGCCGCAAACGATGCCGCGTTGACGATGGCGCCCCCGCCGCGGGGTTTCATATGCCGCGCAAATCGCTGCGACAGGCGGAATGTTGCCCGGACGTTCGTGTCGAACATCTCGACCCAATCATCGTCGCTCGCCTCGAGCAAATGCGCGCGCCGCATGACGCCGGCATTGTTGACCAGCACGTGCATACGCTCGCCGCGCGCCTCGAGCTCGTCGAGCTTGCGCTCGAGCGGTTCCAGTTTGCGAATGTCGCAAGCGAGCCATTCGACGCCGTCGATCGCCGCGTCGCCCTCGGGGCCCTGGCGGCTGATCGCGAGGACCTGAGCACCGGCGTTCGCGAACGCCCGCACGATGTCGAGTCCGATCCCCTGAGCGGCGCCGGTGACCGTGACGCGCTTTCCCGCGAGGTCAGGGTACATGCGTCGAGACACGCTCGTTTGCCGCGGCCGCCGAGAAGATCTCGATCGTGTTCCCGTCCGGATCCTCGAAGTAGAGAACCTGTCGGCCGCGATTCGGCCCGGCGGGCACCGTCGACGGCTCGCCCGAGAACGTGACCGCTCGAGCGCGAAGGTCCGCGACGAGGCTGTCGAAGTTGTCGACCACGAAACAGACGTGCGCGCTGCCGACGTTGCACGTTCGCGTATCGAGTTTGACGCCTGGCGGCGAGAGATACTGGATGAGCTCCACGGCGGCGTTGGGCGCGCCAAGATACGCGATGCGCAGCTCCGCGCCCGGAATCCCGGTCACGCGTTCCGAGAACTCGCGATCGCGAGCCGCGAGACTCACGAGCTTCAGTCCGAGCACGTCGCGATAGAACTCCACCGATGCGTCCAGATTGGACACTGTGAAGCTCATGTGGTTCATCTCGAGGATCACGTCGCGATCTCCGACGCATAGAGCTCTTCGCGGCGCAGCCATCCCGCGCAGTCGTCGATCGCGAATTCGCTGTCGCGCAGGAACGCCGACAGGAACTCGCGGACGTCGTCGGCCGCCGCGGGATAGAACGAGGAGCCGTTCGTGAGATAGGGAACGCCGATGTCGCGAATGAGCACGAGGTGCAGCGTGTCGGCGGACGCCTTCTTGTCGCGCAGCATCTTCGTGACCATCGCATCCGCCTGCAACGCGCGATCGAAATGCACGTTCACATTCACCTCGCGCATGTCGCTCACGATTTTGTCGACGGTCGATTTGGCGATCAGTTTCTTGCTCAGCGCGTAGTGGAGCGCCATGACCGTTCCGGCGCTGATCGCGTCGCCATGCAGAATCTCATAATTCGAGAGCGTCTCGATCGCGTGGCCGAAGGTGTGGCCGAGGTTGCTCGCGAGCGGGTCGCGCTTGCGGATCGCGACGCGTGTTTCGATCGCCGTCTGCACGAGCGCGAGCCACGTCTCGTGCGATGGGGCAGCCCGATGCGCGCGCAGGAGATGGAGCAGCTCCGGGCAGCCGAGCAGCCCGTACTTGAACGTCTCCGAGTATCCTTGCCGCAGGTAGTACTCGGTATTCGTTCCGAGAAACGCGATGTTGTTATAGACGATGAGCGGATAGTAGAAGGTGCCGAGGACGTTCTTGGCCGACGCGGTGTTCAGACAGGTCTTTCCGGCCGTCGACGCATCCATCTGCCCGATGAGCGTCGTGGGGATGGCGTAGAGCGGCAACCCGCGCATGTAGGTGGAGACGAGAAAGCTCACGAGATCGATGACGATGCCGCCGCCGATCGCGATCACGAGATCGTAGCGGCCCGCTCCGTGGCTCTCGAGAAACGCGAGCGCCGTCGGATAGAACGCCAGCGACTTGCTCGATTCCGCCGGCTCGATCGCGAGCCAGTGCACCGGCTTTCCATGACGCTCGAGTTGGCGTTCGAGCCGGTCGCCCCAGATTCGACGGACGTTCGCATCAATGAACACGAAACACCGCCCGTACGCGCTCATGTCGAATGCGCCGACCCACCCGAGGTCCGGGTCGTCGTCGAGCAGGAATTCGACTGAATCGCGGCGTTCGAAACTGACGTCAATGCGCTGCATGAGCGGTGGCTTCTCGATTGGCGTGGGTATATACTACGCGGGTCCCCGTCGGCAAAGCGCGCGACCAGCCGGACGCGTAGTCCGTGCTGCGCCCGCCGCCTACGGCCGGCGAGCGGAACACACCACATACGGAAACTGTTCACAGGACGGGCAGATGTCGAGCAGCGACGAGCGCGCGGGCGCCCCGGAATGGACCGAGGCCGCCTACACTCGCCTGACTGATTTTGGATCCCTCATCGAGGCCTCGGCACGGCGATACAGCGGCGACGTTTTCCTGCAGCCGGTGGAGCGCGGGATCACCCCGCTGACGTTCGAGCACGTCGAGCAATTCGTACGCGGATTCGAAGTTTTCCTCGAGGAGCACGGCGTCGCCGTCGGGAAGTCGTGCGCGCTGCTGTCCAACAACGGCACCGCGATGGTGCTCGAGTTCCTTGGACTGATCGCGACGGGACGCACGTGTGTTCCGATCAATCCCAACAGCAGCGCGGATGAGATCGCGTACATCATCGCCGACAGCGGAGTGTCCGCGGTCCTGTACGAAACGGCGCTCGAGGAAAAGGCCAGCTTCCTGACGGAGAGCTGCGAGCTCATCCCGGTCAGCAGCGACGAAGATTTCATTCGCGGGATGATCGGCCGTGCTGATGCTCGGCCGGGCCGCGTCGGCCAGCCAACGCCCGCGACAGTCGCCGAGGTGGTATACACCACGGGGTCGACCGGCAGACCAAAAGGCGTGCAACTCCGCCATCAGAATCTGCTGGCGGACATGCACGGCATTGGTCGCGCGTTCGGCTTCGCGCGTCATGATCGTTTTCTGACGGTCACGCCGCTGTTCCACAACAGCGGACAGATCATGACGACGCTCATCCCGCTGTACTGCGGCGGCCGCACCACGGCGGTTCGCCCTGACATGGGGTTCATCAACTTCTGGCACTACGTCGACGAATTCGAGCCCGCATGGACGCTGGTCATGCCATCGCACATCGTGTTGACGATGGACCGGAAGGAAGCGCCGCGCCGGCAATCGCTGCGCGGCATCCTGTGCGGCGGCGCGAAGCTCGAGCCGCAGATCCAGCGCGACTTCGAGAAGCGATTCGGCGTTACCGTGTACGCGAACTACGGGCTCACCGAATCCACGTCGATCGCGACATGCGTCAGGCCCGAGGACGCGGGCACGTCGCCCGGCGGGGTCGGACGTCCGCTCGATATCAATGACGTTCGCGTCTTCAAGGACAATCGAGAAGCGGGGCCCGGCGTCGTCGGCGAGATCTGGATCCGCGGAGACAATGTGTTCGCGGGCTACGTGAACTTGCCTGACGTCTACGCCGAGAAGACGCGATTCGGGTGGCTGCACACGGGCGATCTGGGCTATGTCGACGACAACGGGCAATTTCACATCGTCGACCGCATCGACAACATGGTCCTGGTCGGCGGCGAGAACGTCTACCCGTCGGAGATCGAGCGCTTCGTGCCCGATCTCGCGGGGATGAGCGAGGGATTCGTGCTCGCCATTCCGGACCGAATCATGGGCAGCGAGCTCGTGCTGGTGTATCGTCTCGCTCCGGACGCCGCCGCCGCCCCGAAAGCCTGGAAGTCGTATCTCTTCTCGAAGCTCGTGAGCTTCAAGGTTCCGCGGCGATTCATCGACGTCCACGACCTCGGCCTCGACGATTTCCCACGCTCCCAGAGCGGAAAGCTGCTGCGCAAGCGCCTTCAGGGCGCTCTCGATGCCGCGCTTGGCGTCAGTCCGCCCCCTCCGCCGGCGGATGGCGGCACGTCGCGCGTCTACACGAAGCTGGCGACGATTCTCGCCGACGTGCTGGAGCTCGAGCCCGAGCAGATCGGCCCGAACACCTCGATGGATCTCGTTCCGAGCTGGGACTCGATCGGCCACATGCGATTGATGCTCGCGCTCGAACAGGCATTTGGCGTGACGCTGTCCCCCGCCAACATCAGCCAGATGACGCGCGTGTCCGTGATCATCGAGTCGCTCGAGCGACAACTCCCGCCACAGTAAGCGCGCGGCGCGCAACTGCGCGCGCGATCCCTTCACTCACGTCTCAACGCTCGAACGCGATCACCAGGCATCAATGGCGAGCCTCAAGGTTGGCATCAACGGATTCGGACGCATTGGACGAACCCTGTTTCGACAGGCGCTCGATAGAAGCGACGTGACCGTCGTCGCGATCAACGACCTCGGAAACAATCCGGCGAATCTGCATTACATGCTGCGCTACGACTCGATCCACGGTCGTCTCAAGCATCGGGTCGAGCTCCGCGAGCACGCTGCCGCGGACAAGGATTGGACGGTCACCGAGATCCACGTCAACGACCTGCCGGTCAAGGTGTTCTCCGAGGATCGTCTCGAAAACGTTCCGTGGAACGAGTTGGACGTCGACATCGTGATCGACGCCACCGGCAACGGGCGGAACCTGGCGCACGCGCGCGCGGTGCTCGGCGAGAGCGTCAAACGCGTCGTGTTCACGAACAGCCCGAACGCGCATGTGGACTTCACGTTCGTGTTCGACGTCAATGACGACGCGTTCGACCCCGACCGCCACCGCGTGGTGGCCGCGAGCATCTGCGATGCGGTGGGACTGGCGCCGATCATCTCTCGCGTACATCGGCGCTATGGGATCTCGGGAGGATTCATTACCACGCTCCATCCGTGGTTGGGATATCAGAATCTGCTCGACGGCAAGCCCAGCTCGACCGAATTCAAGGAGCGGCCGGACATTTACGAAGCGAGTACGTACCAGGTGATGGGGCGCTCGAGCGTTGGTACGCTCATTCCCAAGAGCACGTCGGCGGTCGCCGCGATCGAGCATCTGATCCCGGCGATCAAAGGACGGTTGCGCGGAATGTCGTTCCGCGTGCCGACCGACGTGGTCGCGAGTGGCGTGGCGATGTTGGAGCTCGCGGAGCCAACCACGACCGAGGAAGTCCGGGAGTTCCTGCGCACCACTGTTCGGCCGCCGTATTCCAGCTACACGGAAGAGCCGCTCATCTCGGTGGATTACAAGCACAGCGAGGAATCCTGCGTCGTCGACGGAAAGTGGGTGGAGGTCGTCAACGGCCGGATGCTCCGGGTCGTCACGTGGTACGACAACGAATGGGGATACTCGGCCCGCGTGCTCGACGTGGTACAACGATTGTTTGAATCGGATCAAGTGGGGACGGCATGAAGCGTCTGCTCCTCATCGGCGCGGGCTCCGGCTCACGCGAGATCCTGCTGCTCGTGCAGCGGATCAATGCGCAGGCGCCGCGCTGGGAACTCATCGGCTTCGTGGACGAGGACCCGGCCAAGATCGGCCAGGAGATCGACGGCTTGCCGGTGTTTGGTCCCGGCCACGAGTTCTCAGGCGAGGTCTACGGCGTGAGCGGCGTGATGGATCCGCGCGCGCGCGAACGATTGCTGGCCGAACACGTCGAAGCGCGCGGCCACACGCTGGCCACGCTGGTCGCGCCCGACGTCATACTCCCGCCGGACTTCGCCGCCGGCGACGGAACGGTCATCATGCCGGGCGTCGTCGTCAGCTTCGACGTGCAGGTGGGCAAGGGCGTGCTCGCATGGTGGGGCGCCGCGCTGGGCCACCACCTGCGTGCGGGTCAGTTTGCGACAATTCTCACACACGCGCTCATCGCGGGGCACTGTCGCGTGGGTCCGCGCGCGTTGATCGGCGCGCGCGCTACGTTGAACGTGGGCGTCACCGTCGGCGCCGATGCGATGATCGGCGTCGGATCGACGCTGATCCAGAACGTGGCCGACGGCAAACGGATCATGGCGCTGCCGCGGATCGTCGAAACGGGGTAATCCGCTCGCGCGCTGCGTGCCCGCGCGCTACGTGCTCGCGCGCTACGTACTCGCGCGGCGAGCGAGCTCGCCGGCGCGGATCGACCAGCGAGAAACTTCGATCAATTCCTCGAGGGGAATTGGCGCGGGCCCGCGGCGCTTGAGCGAATCCGTCCACGCCGCGATCTCCGCCGCGTGCCCCTTGTCCTGCCGCCAGCTGCGGCCGAGCACCGCGTCGGTGGGCGCGAATCGGCGCAGGCGCCGCCAATTATCGATCACCACCGCCTTTCCATCGACGAAGCACTCGATCTTTTCCTTTGGAAACGCTTTCGGACCGTTCGCGTAGTACTGGATCGCCGCGATCGAGCCGTCCTCGAAGCGGAGCTGAATCGACGCGATGTCGTCCAGCACGGAGCGACCGGACCGTGCGGAAACGACCTGCACATCCGCAATCGGGTGCCCGACCAAGAAGCGCGCGAGATCGATGAAGTGGCAGCCTTCGCCGGTCACGCGGCCGCCGCCGACTTCGGCTGACTGCACCCAGTGGTCGCGCGGAATCGCGCCGGCGTTCACCGTCATCGCGATCGACAGCGGTCCTCCGCGGGCCGAGATCATGGACCGCGCCCTCTGCGCGAACGGCGCGAACCGGCGGTTGAACCCGACCATCAATTGGCCCGCGCTGACCGCGGCAGCGGCGGCGGCCGCGTCCAATTCCTCTTCGGTAAGGGCGAGCGGCTTCTCGACGAATACGTTCTTGCCCCGCTCGAGCGCCCGTCTCGCCAGCGTTGCATGCGTGTCGTGCCGCGTGAGCACGAACACGGTGTCGATCTGGTCGTCGTCGAAAATCTCGTCGAGATCCGTGGTGACGCGTTGAAATCCGAACTTGTCTCCGGCGATCGCTCCCATCGTGCCGCCCGCTGAGCTCACGGTTCGGAGATTCACACCCGAGGCGGACAAGAGCGGTATCAGCACACGGAGCGCGAAGTTGCCCGCACCAATGACTCCGACGGTCGGCGCTCCCGAGGCACGCGCGGCGTTGAACGGCCGGGGCGCCTCGATGACGCGGACATTTGCGCCCGACGGATCCTGATCTCCGGGATACTCCAGCACGATCCCAATGCTCGAGCGGTCCCCGGCCACGGCGGTGTATGCCGCCTCCGCCTGCGTGACGTCGAATCGATGCGTGACGAGCGGCAGCGGGTCGAGCTGCCCGGAGGCCATCAACTCCAGCACGGCCTCGAAATTCCGCTGCTCGGTCCACCGAACGAAGCCCAGCGGGTAGTCCTGGCCGCGGTCCTCGTAGCGGCTATCGTACCGCCCGGGGCCGTAGCTGCAGGACACCTGAAATGTGAGTTCTTTCTTATAGAAATCCTCACGCGACAAGTGCAATCCCGTCACGCCGACGAGCACGATGCGTCCGCGCTTCCGGGACATCGCCGCGGACTCGTGGACCGGCTCGTCCGAATCGGACGCGAGGGTCAGCAGCACCGCGTCGGCGCCGACGCCGCCGGTCAACGCGAGCGTTTGCTCGACGGTGCTCCCGGCGGCGCCATCGATCGTGATCGCGCCGAACCGCCGCGCGAGCGCCAGTCGCTCCGGGCTCCGATCGACGCCGATCACGCGGCAGCCGTTGGCCCGCAGCATCTGGACGCAGAGCAGTCCGATCAAGCCCAGGCCATACACGACCACGGATTCGCCGAGGGTCGGCTGCGCCAGACGGATCCCCTGCAGTCCGATCGACGCGACCGGGGTGAAGGCCGCCGCTTCGAACGAGACCCCGTCGGGAATTCGGGCCGCGAGCGTGTGCGGGACGGCGACCACTTCGGCGTGCGCGCCATTCGTCACCACGCGGTCGCCAACGCGAAGGCCGTCGACCCCGGAACCGACGTCGATCACCGTACCAGCGCTGCAGTACCCGAGCGGCATTGGGGTGGAAAGCTTCGAACGCACCGCGTCGATCGTCGTCAGCAATCCGTCGGTGCGGATCTTGGAGACGACGTCGCGGACCTTGTCCGGCTGGCTCCTCACCTTGTCGAGCACGCTGCCGCGCCCGAACTCCACCAGCATGCGCTCCGTGCCCGCGGAGATCACGCTGCAGTGCGCACGAACCACCACTTTCGGTCCGGTGGCGGGCGGCACGGGCACATCGAGCAGACTGACGGCGCCGTTATCGAGACGCTGAACGATTTGCTTCATTCGAGAATACTCACGTGTTGCGATCGTGAACGGAATCGCCCCGCGCAATGGCAAGCGAGCGTGGCGCATCCGGTGACTGAAATTCGAGATATACAGTGTCGCGTGGGCCGGCGATCTGGAGCCCGCCGGGGGCCTCGCTGAACGCGATCCGCGCCGGCGCGAACACCGTCACGAAGCGTGCAGTCGTCGCGGCCGCGCACTCGAGCGTGAGGGCCAGCGCGGGTTCACGCGAGCCATACCGGCGCGACCGCCATCCGGTCCCATCATTCTCCGCACGGGAGACGCGGACCTTGCCCGTCGGCGTGCTGCTCCAGAGCGCGATCCAGAATGGTCCGGACGGAGTCTCCAGGCGTAAGCGCCCCTGCGCCTCATCCAACTCGTACGGGAAATCGGGTAACAACCAGTGTAGTCGAACATCGTGCGCCCCGGCGGAGAGGAGCGTGTCGGCCACGGCCCAGACATCGCCCCCGAGACGCGCGACGGCGCGCCGGTGGGTTGCTGGCTGGCGAAGGCGCTGATAGCCGTGATGCTCAGCCTCCCAATACCCGGTGCTCGGATCGATTGCGCGCGTGCGGCCAGTTGCCCACGGAGCCCAGAGGAACCGCGAAACGCGGTCCATCTGGTCGCGGCCGTCGACCGTGAGCGTATTGTGATGCCGAGTCCGATCGAAGCCGGCATCCGGTATGCTCGCGTCATTGTAGCTGCACGTTCCAGGGTCGACGGCGATGTTCACGCCGCGCCACCAGAGATCGACGTGCAGCAAGTCCGCGTGCGACGGGCGATGCCGGAACCGCTCAGCCGAGCGCACGATCACGTGGCTGTCCCGGTCGCGCAGCACGGCGTATCCGCTCGCCGTCGACACGAAAGGCGGCCGCTCCTCTTTCGCGAGCGGCGCTTCCAGCGCGCGTGGGCCGAACAGCCACAGGAGCGGCTCGTCCCATGGGCCAGCGTCGTACTGCCGCACGCCAGCCGCGAGCATGGACACCGCTTGCACCACCGGGCGGTAATCGTCGTACCCGCAGCCGTCCAACGGGAGGATCAGTGCGCCGTCGTTCGCTCCGTACACCGGCACACGACCCGTGCCCTCATCCTGCGCGTACCAGAGCAACCGTGCGGACGCGTTGATGCGCGCACGAAGCTCCGCCGACAACGGCGCGCCCGCGATGTCGCCCAGCCGAATGCTCCAGAGATAGTCGTGCAGCATCAACCGCTGGTAGTTGAACGACTGCTGCGCGAATGCGCCGTCATCGTACACGAGCTCGCGCCCGAGTCTCTCCAGAATCGCGCGTCCGCGCTCGCGCCAGCGATCGGCGCCCGCGAACTCTGGAAACAGCGTACCGATGGTGAAAAGGCCGGCCCCTTCGCTCACTCCGTGGTTGTTCTGCTGGTTGAGCGCGTAGGCGATGTTCGCCTCGATCCGTCGCCCGGACATGGCGATCATTTGCATGAGCATCGCCGTCCGCTCCGGCGTTGTCGCCGGGCTGTCGAGGAACCCGTGCAGCGCGAAGCACCACGCCATCACCCGGAACGTCGTTTCCTGACCACATTTCCAGTTGGCGCCCGTTTGCGGCGGATTCTGCGCATACCAGCTCTCAACGAGCCGCCAGAAGCATTCGGGATAGCGCTCATCGCCGGTGCGCCAGTAGGCGCGAACGAGCGCATACGCGGCGCCGAACCGACTCGGCTCCCAGACGACTTTGATATCGTCGCCGCCGAAGTCGCCGATCACGCTCCAGTGTGCGTCGCGCGCCAGCTCATGACCGGTGAATGGATTCCGATGCCACGCCGGCGGCCGTCCCAGATTGACCGTCCGATCCGAGAAGTACCGAAACTCGCCGGCGACGAGCGCGTCTGCCTCGTCCAACACCGACTCTGCCGCCGATGCGTCCCATGCACGCAGGAGGGGTGCGAACAGATCACGATCGGCGGGCTGGAAGAAGAACGCCGAGGCCCGCTCGCGCCGGTACGCGAGCAGCGCACGGGGATCAACGAGGTCGCGCCCGCGGAGCAGTTCCCCGAGCGGGAGTTCATCCCATGTCGCGGCGGGCGTGCGCAGCCGTGTGAGACCGGTGCGCATCTGCGCCGCATGCAACGTCCGCCGCACGAGCCAGGGCAGCCCGAGCGTGCGAACGACTCCGGTGCCGAGTCGGTACGTCCGGGATGCGCGACGGGCGAGTCCCATCACCACGCCGCTAGCTGTGCTGCGCCACGAACACCAGCTCGCACCGGCCGAACCGTTGGGCGTCGAAATCGATGATCGACTTCAACGGTCCGTTCCGGCCGCCGGCAAAGTAGGCCACGTTGATGAGAATACGTTGAAAGAGGCCCTGGCCGTCCACGTCGGCGATCTTCAGGCCCGCCGTCGCGAGGAGACGGCCCATCGATTCGATCGAAAAGTGCTCATGCCACATCTTTTCGACTTCGATGTCGCCGAACAGGCCGTTGCGGCATTCCACGTAGCGCCGGTGGTAGTCCTCGCGCGAATGCAACATCGTGTACACGACTCGATGAAGCGCCGGGAATCGGAATTTCCAATTCCCCATGTCGAGCGCGGAGAACACGTGCTGGCCGGGAACCGCGATCACGATGTATCCGCCCGGCTTGAGCGCGGCGGCCAGCTGCGACAGCAGCTTGGTCTGGTCGTGGACGTGCTCGACCACGCCGATGATGCTCATGCTGTCGAACGAATTCGGCGGAAAGGGAAGCGGTGCGTGTTTCGTGATGCACTCCAGCTTCACATTCGCGGGCATCAGCGGCTGGAACTTGCGTACCACGTCGACGTTCACGTCCACACCGACGGCCGACGCGATGAATCCCGCTTTGCTCAGCGCCTCGAGGAAATCACCATTGTGCGCACCGTAATCGAGGTGCGCGCCGCGAACGCCACGGTCCTTGACGATCTCGAATGCCAGGCCCTTCGGCGTCAAGCCGAAAGGGTTCTCTCGCGAAATCACTCGTTTCATCGTGATGACTGCTCAGTGGAGCTCAGTGGATTCGAGTTTCGTGCATGACGGAGGACGCACCCGTGGAACGCCGTTGTGGTCGCGGAAAGCCCGGCGAAATGTAGTCGAAGAGCTCGTTGGACGACGCTTCATCGAACGGTTTCGAGCTGTTCCGCTGTCGCAGTCGCACCTGTGGCCGCCGCGGCCCCGATCCGCTCGATGAACTCGACGAACTGCGCGGCGAGCGCCTCGCGGCCGAATGCGGCAGCGGCCAATTCGCGCGACCGCCGTCCCATCGCCTCGCGACCCTCAGCGGACGCGGCGAGCGAGCACAGCGCGTCGGCGAATGCGGCGGGGTCGTTCGGCGCGACGACGACGCCGCACGCGTTCTCCGTGATCAACTCGGACAGCCACCCGGGATAGTTGCAGACGACCGGCAAGCCGGCAGAGATGTAGTCGAAGAACTTGTTCGGCGACGTCCCGTAGTAGAACGCCGGGACGTTTGCCAGAATCATCATACCACAATCGAAACTGGCCGTGATGCGCGCGATTTCAGTTTTGCGCACCGGTGGAAGGAACAACACGTTGTCCAACCCGTCGCGCGACGCGCGCTCCACCAGACGATCCTTCTGATTGCCGTCGCCGATCAGGACGAGCTGGATATCGGACCGCCCGCGCCGCTTCAACTCCGCGGCCGCGTCGAGTACGGCGTCGAGCCCGTTGGCCAGGCCGTGCGCTCCGGTAAACCCGGCGACGAACGCGCCCGGACGAATCCCTGGCAGATCCAGCGGCCGCCGCGCATCCGGCCGGAACAAATCGAGGTCGCAGCCGTTCGGGATCAACGCGACCGGGCGGCCGCGCGGCGCGCGGCGACGAATGCCCTCGACGATGCCGGGCGCGAGCCCCACACAGGCCGTCGCGCACCGGTACGAGAGCCATTCGAGAATCGACATGCCGCCCAGGAGCACCGGATTCTTCATCCCGAGCGCCCGCGGCAGCTCCGGCCAGAGATCACGAACTTCGAAAACGAACGGCGTCCGTCGGCCGGCCCATCGTAGCGCGATGCCGGGTATTCCGGCCGTCAACGGCGTCGAGGTCGCGAACAGCAGATCGGAACGCTCGCGAAACGCAATGCCAACACTGCGCAGCGCGAAGCGCAGGAAGAGCGTGGCCCGCCTGACCAGGCTATCGCGATTCGAATAGGGAATTGGGAGGGCGATGACGTCGATCCCATCGACGTCGCCGCGGAACCAGCGCCGCCGGTCGTCCCACGGCAGATTCATGCGATCCGCCTGATGCTGGCCGCAGATCATCGTGACGCGATGGCCGCGGCCGATCAGCGCCCGGGCGAACTCGTACGAGCGAGTGCCGCCGGTGCCGCTCGGCGTTACGAAATGCTGATGAAAGTAGAGAACTCGCATCTCAACGCGCCGCGTCGGTCACGCGCGGCGCCCGCGCGCGCTGGTGCGACTAATCAGCGGCACGAACGAGCGCACGATCGGCTCCCTGCTCGAGGCCGGCCGAAATGCGCTCGAGATCCGCGTCGACCATCATGTGCACGAGCTGCTCGAACGTGACCGTCGGCGTCCACCCCAGCTGCCGCGCCGCCTTCCCCGGGTCCGCCACCAGGAGATCGACTTCCGCCGGCCGGAAATACTTCGGATCCTGC
>JAICWO010000013.1 GCA_025934775.1 Gemmatimonadaceae bacterium
GATGCACCAGGTTGTTGCGAATCTCTATTATCTGTATTATCGCGTTCTCCGCACGTGCGGGGATGCACCGGACGGGCCGGCGCCGTGCGCGATTGAGCCGCCGCGATCTCCGCACGTGCGGGGATGCACCGATCGGCTCGTACGCGGAGATCGGCTCGGGCGCGCGTTCTCCGCACGTGCGGGGATGCACCGGCGGGAATCATTGCGGCCATCACGCACGATACGCGTTCTCCGCACGTGCGGGGATGCACCGAGAATCGCCGCGAGCGCCGCCGCGCCCAACATGCGTTCTCCGCACGTGCGGGGATGCACCGTAACACCAGAGGAGATTTTTATGAGCGAAAACGCGTTCTCCGCACGTGCGGGGATGCACCGGTGCTCGGGATTCAGGATCAGGGCGGCTGGACGCGTTCTCCGCACGTGCGGGGATGCACCGGATGGGCCGGCTCCGGGTGCACCTGCCCAACCGCGTTCTCCGCACGTGCGGGGATGCACCGAAGAAGCGTCTGCGCGGACACGCGAAGCCTGAGCGTTCTCCGCACGTGCGGGGATGCACCGCATCGCGCGTACATGGCGAGCGAGACGCGAAAGCGTTCTCCGCACGTGCGGGGATGCACCGTTCGCGGCGGCATTGCTGCCGCTTCAATTGGCGCGTTCTCCGCACGTGCGGGGATGCACCGCGACACGTGACGTGGACATGGGAGAAGAAGCAGCGTTCTCCGCACGTGCGGGGATGCACCGCCGCCGCTCGAATGGCCGCCGCGCGAGAGCTTGCGTTCTCCGCACGTGCGGGGATGCACCGACGTAGATCTGTGCCTCGATCCGTGAGTCCAGGCGTTCTCCGCACGTGCGGGGATGCACCGCTGGGACGTTCTCGATGAAGACCACGGCGGGTGCGTTCTCCGCACGTGCGGGGATGCACCGCTCGCCGCGTGAGTCCCCGCGCGAGCAGCTCGGCGTTCTCCGCACGTGCGGGGATGTACCGTTGGAGTCCTGGTTCGGGTTGATCAGGTGGGAGCGTTCTCCGCACGTGCGGGGATGCGCCGTCTCGGCGGCCGCGCAGACCGCGGGCAGCGTCGCGTTCTCCGCACGTGCGGGGATGCACCGCCGATCAACCAGCAGGTCGCGAGCGCGAACGCGCGTTCTCCGCACGTGCGGGGATGCACCGGCGAGAGATCCGTCGTGATGTGCATCGCGCTTGCGTTCTCCGCACGTGCGGGGATGCACCGCACGGATCGCGCGCGGAACAGATCGAGCGCGGGCGTTCTCCGCACGTGCGGGGATGCACCGCATATCATGTGCGAGACGCACCCTGCGCAGTGGCGTTCTCCGCACGTGCGGGGATGCACCGGGAAATGTTCGCATAGCCCGCGCTGGCCGCGAGCGTTCTCCGCACGTGCGGGGATGCACCGGTAGAGCGAGGTCGGCATCCCCACACCGCTCGGCGTTCTCCGCACGTGCGGGGATGCACCACTTCAGAGCGGCATATTCAAGTTGCTGAGTCCGCGTTCTCCGCACCTGCGGGGATGCACCGACGTTGTACGCGATTCCGAATCAAGGTGGCGGGCGTTCTCCGCACGTGCGGGGATGCACCGACGATTCCCGGCGGCGACCAGGGCGCGTACGCGCGTTCTCCGCACGTGCGGGGAGCGGCGGTTGCTTCGCATAGGCGAAGGCCTTCCAGGATCAGCGCGGGCACCAGTCGGGGAGCACGGGGTCGATGATCACCAGCGCTGCCGCCACGGGCTGCGGCCCGAGCATCGATTGGGTCAGCATCGAGAACACGCTGGCATTCCAAAGCTGCGGCGCATTCGCGCGAGGGTAGGCGCCGGGCGACGGCCACTCGGCGCGCGCGTATCCGCCCACCCCACACGCTGCCGAGGTGGTAGTCGATTGGATTGTACGAGCGTCCGCACGCCCCCCCGCTGAAGAGATCGGGCGCGAACAGCGTCCGACGACGCGCGGCAAATGTTCGTCGTCGATGATGCCGGTCGCCATGCGCTGCCCGACGTTGTCGTCGGCGTCGGCGGGCGTCACATCCTGTGACTGCCCGTTCCGCCGCCGCCACGGTGGACGATTTCCAGGTATATATATGCAAACATAAATACTTTTAGTGATATGAGCACATCCACATAGCCACGGCTGCCGATCGTTGATCGAAGCTGGAGCGACCGAAGGAACAGCGTTTCGCGAAGGTAGAACCCGCTGGGCGGGAGCGCGTCGCCGCCTCGCCGTCGAGATCGGTGACGAGCAGCGACTGCCCGTGGCAGGCGGGGCGCTCGTTTTCGCGAATGGTGGCGTTCGGCATGCGTCCGGAACGTGCAGGAGGCACGTCATGGATTGCCGGGGCTGGCACGTCCTTCGCACCTGGCCGCCCGAACGACAGGCGAGGCGTCATGGAGATCCGGCTCGAGCCGCTCGCGGAACAAGTCATCGTGATCACGGGCGTGCATGACCGGGGCATCGACAGCGCGGCGGTGACGCTGCATCTCGGCCGGCGTTCACTGCGCCATCGACGCGAGGCGTCGCGCACATCCACCGAACCGCCCGCGCGGGCGGATTGAGGAGGCCACCACCATGGAAGCACGCGCCAAAGTCGTCGGACATCCGGTTCATCAAATGCTCATCGTGTTTCCGCTCGGGCTGCTGGCCACGGCGGTGATCTTCGACGTCATTCACCTCGTCACGGGCAGCACGACGGCCTCCGTGGTCTCGTTCTGGGTGATCGCGGCCGGCGTCATTGGCGGACTGTGTGCCGCCGTGTTCGGCGCGATCGATTGGTCGGGCATTCCGAGCGGCACCCGTGCACACCGACTCGGCCTGCTGCACGGCCTGGGCAACGTGTGTGTCGTCGGCTTGTACATCGTGAGCTGGTTCCTGCGGCGGCCGGATCCGGGCCATCCGTCGGTTCTCGCGCTCGTGTTCATGCTCGTGGGCGCGGGGCTGAGCCTCGTCACCGGGTGGCTGGGCGGCGAGCTGGTCGACCGGCTCGGCGTGGGCATAGACGACGGGGCGAACCTCGACGCGCCCAGCTCGCTCTCGAAGAAATCCGCGCGGGTCGTGTAGCGCGCAGGCATCCGCCGCCGCCCCTTCGCGTGTCATCGTCGCCCGATGATGACATAAACGGCACGACCGATCGACACTACGCGCTGCGAGGGTCTGGTCGTGCGGCAGCTTTCGCCGCGTCGACGACTTCGACGAGCTGCGACGCCAGCCTGCCCCAGGCTGTCGTGCCAAATTCGCCGAGAAACGCGTCCTGCGCCTTCTGCCAGTGTGGGAGCGCGGCCGCAACGCGTTTGGCGCCGAGCTTCGTGAGCGCCACGACCTTGGACCGGCCGTCGCCAGCGTTGATGACGATCAGGCGTTGCCGGCGGAGCGGCTCCAGCGCACGATAAAGCGACGTGCGCTCGAACACCTGCTGCTCGGCCAACGTGCTCAGAGCGACCGGACCCCTGTTGCCGGCCAACGATCGCAGGATGGAGAACTGCGTCGTCGTGAGTCCGACTTCCGCCAATCGCGCGTCGTAGAGACGCGCGATGGAGCGCGTGGCGCGCCGGAGGGTGCCGGCAGCGCAGGTGGATGCTGGATTGGACATAGAATTTATTAAATCTTCGTTTCGTAACCGACTAGCGACTCGCAAAATGTTGATTGATCCACGAGGTGATCAGCTCGAGGACCTGCGGAGCGATCGTCTGGTCGATGGAGACGTATTCCGCGGCCAGACCGGTCGTCGCTGGTTGGAATAGGTGATTGAGGCCTGGCAGCTCGACGACCCGATAGTCGCGATTCCCGGCAGCCTCGAGGGCAGCCTTGATGCCAGCGAGATCCTGCTTGGCCGGAACCTGCGTGTCCAGCGACCCGTCGAGCGCCAACACGGGAACGTGAACGCGGCGCAGTGTGTTCGGCGCGTTTGACGCGAGGAAGAAGCGCATCCATGGAGTCAGCAGGCGCGCGTTCGACTGAGCCAGCACACGCGAAGCGGAGTCTCGCTTCTCCGGCGGAAGCTGCGCAACCATGTCTCTCTCGGCGGCGGCGAGTCGCCGCACCGCGTCGGTCGAGTCTCGCGCGCCGCGCACCGCCTCGAACAGCATTCGATTCACGCGAAGGGCGTCATTGACGCGGTCGATCGGGGCACCGACTGCCGATGCCTGCGCGACGATCTGCAGCAGCGTCAGCGAGTCGCCGGAGACGCCTGGACCGGCGAGCAACACGAGAAAACCGACGTCGCGCGTTCGCGTGGCCACCATCGGTCCAATCAGGCCGCCTTCACTGTGGCCGAGGATGCCGATCGTGGACGCAAGCTTGGGAATTCCCTTGACGAAATGAACCGCCGCTTCCGCGTCGGCGGCGAAATCGGCGCTCGTCGACGACACGAAGTTGCCCGTCGATTTCGCGGTGCCTCGGTCATCGTACCGGAGGGAGGCGATCCCATGACGCGCCAGATAATCCGCGATGACCAGGAACGGACGGTGGCCAGCGATCGCCTCGTCGCGATCCTGTGGACCAGAGCCGGTCACGAACACCACGGTTGGGAACGGGCCGGCCCCTGGTGGAACGACGAGCGTGCCCGCCAATCGAACGCCGGGCGCGGACTCGAACGTGACCTCCTTCGTCTGATAGGGGAACGGCGGTACGGGATCCTGCGGCCGCCCACTCGCCACCGGCCCGTCAGATCGGACGAACGTCAACGGAAACGCTTGGCCTTGGACGAACGTGCCTCGAATGGTGTCGCCGTTCGCGCTCATCGCACCCGCATACGTGACTCGCTGGGCAGGGATGGCGAATGACACCGAGTCACCTCGCGCGTCGACAGTTGCCGGCAGCTCGGCCCCGCCCTGATCGATCGCCTTCATGATACCGGCGAACGCTCCGGCGGTATCGCGCCGAATCGTGAGCTGCAATCGTACGCGCCGAGCGCCGACCGCTAACTGCCCCGCCCAAACGCCGACGGCGTGGGCCGCGGCGCGCGACTGCTGCGCGTTCGCGTGCAGCGGCACAATGCTCAGCGAAACGAGGGCGGCAGTCAGCGCGCGGTTTGGGATCTGCATTCGGCGTCTCCAAGATGCAACGGGGGTTGTCGCGTATGATGTATATGCATCATACGACGGACGCCGCACAAGGGTTTCGTTCCTCCTCCCGTCGCGCATGGTAACCGGCGGTTACGAGCGGCAAGCGGGGCCGGCCAGCACCCTTCATCGCCAACGGCCTGACCGCCTCAACGACCAAGATCGGCCAGAAATCGGTCGGTGAACGAGTCTGGATTGTCGGTGTTGGGATCGCGCGCGATCACGAACAACGGCACGTTGGCGAGCAAGGACATCACCATGCGCGCCAAGGCCTCGGGCTTCCCGACGAGGCGGCCGATCTGCGGGCGATAGATCGCACGGTTTGCGACGTGGATGGCATCCAGGCCGCTCGTGCGCGCGCGCTCGGGACGACCGACGGCGCTCGCGCGCAGGAGATAGAGCGCCGTCAAACGCGCTGCGCCCGGATGTCCATTGGTCCCAGCGGCGTCGAACACCGAGTATTTCGGTATGCCGCGGCGGACCGCGTTTGCGGAATCCGCCGCGAGCCCGAGATGGGAGAGTGCGTCGCCCCATAGCTTGAGGCGCGCAACCGATGGCCAGACTCGCGGACCGCTCGGCGATGCAAGGTCCACGGGACAGACGTCATCGGCCAGCACGCGAAAGCCACGCTGTCGAAGACTCGCCGCGTTCTACTACGCGCGCTCGGGCCGTCGGCTCGTGTTTTCGAGCAGCATTCAGAATGTCCTCAATGCGCCGGGAGTCTCCGATGCGTTCGTGCTCGCGGTTCTCCTCGACAGCGCCACGACCTCGATCGACCGAACACATTTCACGGACATCCGAAAGCTGCCGGGGGGTCATCGCCTCACCGTGACGACGGAGCACGAGCGAGTCGAGCGCTACTGGTATCCGGATCGCGTGCCGGCAGTCCGCTTCGCGCGAGACGAGGACTATGCCGCGGCCGCGCGCGAGATCCTGTCAACCGCCGTTCGCGACCGGCTCCCCGAGCAGCACGTGACCGGAGTCCATCTCAGTGGCGGGCTCGATTCGTCGACCGTCGCGGTGCTGGCCGCGCGAGAACAACGCGCACGTCGCGGCACATTGCCCGTCGCGTTCTCCTGGAAGCCGTCCCCGAGTCCCGATACGACATCCTCGGAGGCGCATCGCTGCATCGATGCCGTCGCGCGGCAAGAAGGATTGGCCGTGCACCACTGCCCGCCGGTTGCCGGCGACGTGTTCGACATCCTGCGGATGGATCCGGCGCGGGTGCCAACGACGCCGACGATGCTCATCGAAGCAACCACGCAGCGATGCGCGGCGGCACACGGTGTTCGCTTCATGCTGAGCGGCTTCGGCGGCGATGAGGGGCTTTCGTCATATGGGGCCGGCTACCGGGCCGAGCTCCTGTTGCGGGGACGTTGGAGCACGTTGTACCGTCACTGCCGCGCGCGCGGAGAACGCCCATGGCGCTCGATGATGATCGAAGCGCTGCTGTCGCTGTTTCCGGATCGGTATTCGGCGGTCCGGCGGCTCACGAACCAATCGCGTGAGAGCCGTCTTCGAGCCACGCCCTGGGTTCGACCGGACACGATCCTCCGTCGGCATCGATTGCGTACGCCTCCGTTTCGCCACACGAGCGTGCGCGCCACGTTCATTCGATGGTGGAATAGTGGCGGCCTGGCCGAGCGCATGGAGTCGTGGTGCGCCCATGGGGCACCGCACGGGCTCACCTACGCCTATCCGCTCGCCGATCGGCGTCTGCTGGAGTTTCTGATTGCGATACCGGCGGAACAGTTTGCACGCGGGCCGTCGCCGAGGAGCTTCATGCGACGCGTCGCGAGCGGCATTCTCCCCCCCGAATTCGACTCCGTACCCGACAAGCTCGTCGCGACCTCCGAGTGGCAAACCGTGGCGCGCGAAGCGCTGCGGCAGGTGGGCGTCCGGCTGCGAAGCGCCGGGACGCCCGCGCGAGCGCGCTACGTCGATGTCGCGAAGCTCGCGCCCCATCTCGCGCCCGAGGCGCTCGAGCGCGACGTCCGCCTGGGACGCCTGTTGCGAACGGCGCAGTTTTTGGATTTTTAAACGATTGTATTATTATTAGATTTGCAGGCACATCGCGATGCGGGTCCGCGCGTGTGAGTGGACCTCCGACCGAGCGCTCCAAGGAAGCGCTCTGCCGCTCGTGCGGCCTGTGCTGCGACGGCACACTGTTCGCCCGCGTGCGTCTCCGGCAGGACGAGTCCGCGACGACCCTTCGCCGTCGCGGACTCGCCATTCTCGAGCGCGATGGTCACCGGTCCTTCGAGCAACCGTGCGCCGCCTACGCGCACGGCGACTGCCACATCTACGCCGATCGTTCCAACGCGTGCCGCACGTATCGATGCAAGCTGCTGCGATCCTACGAGCGGGGGGCCGTCTCGTGGGATGAGGCAATCGCGCGGGTGCGGCGTGTCCGCGCGCTCCAGCGCGAGATCGAGACCGAGCTGACGCACCTCGCGCCGGCCGAACACGCCCGATCGAGCGCGGCGATCCGCAGCCTCCTGCCAACGGACGCTGAGCTGTCGGCGACGCCGGGACTCCGCCGAACGTGGGCGCCCGTGTTGCTCCGGCGAGCGGCGCTGCTCGACATCCTACTGTCGCACTTCCAAGCCAGGCGAGCCGGCAAGACCGCGCCGGAATAAGTGCTGCTCGGAGCCGCATTCGGCGTCTCCATGATGCGGCGGCCTTCCCGTATGATGCATATGCATCATACGCTCGCGGTCGAACACGCGTTTCGACTTTTCTCGGATCGCGAACGGCTCCCAACCGCAACTCGGCGCTAAGGGTGGCCGAGCGAGCTATCTTGAACCCCCGCCTGCCGATATATTCGCCCATCCCTCCCGCCGGGCATGCAAGCCGACTCCATCCGCACCGACCTTCAGACGTCGCTCGGCGACGCCTACACCATCGAGCGGGAGCTCGGCGGCGGGGCGATGTCGCACGTGTTCGTCGTCACCGATCGCGCGCTGGGGCGGCGGCTCGTCGTCAAGATTCCGCCGATCGCCGCCGCGGGATCGCTGTCGGTCGAGCGCTTCGAGCGCGAGATCCAGGTCGCCGCGCGCCTTCAGCATCCGCATATCGTGCCGCTCATCGCCGTCGGCATCACCACCGGCGGCGCGCGATACTACACGATGCCGTTCGTGCCGGGCGAGTCGCTCCGCAACCGCATGCAACGCGGCCGGCTTCCCGTCGCCGAAGCGATTCGCGTGCTTCGCGACGTCGCTTCGGCGCTCGCCTATGCGCATCGTCAAGGCGTCGTCCACCGCGACATCAAACCCGAGAACGTGCTCCTGCACGACGACGCAGCGGTCGTCACGGATTTTGGAATCGCCAAGGCCAAGGAGCTGCTGCGCGGCGTTGACGTCGCGGGCGCGGGCACGCTGACGGCCGCCGGGATGTCGCTCGGCACGCCGCTCTACATGGCGCCCGAGCAGGCGACGGGCGACGAGATCGATCAGCGTGTCGACATCTACGCCTGGGGGATGATGGCGTACGAATTACTGAGCGGCGCGCACCCTTTTGCCGAGAAAGCAACCGCGCAGCAGATCATCGCCGCACAGATCACGGAGGCCCCTTCACCGCTGACGGCGCCGAACCTGCCGCCGGAGGTGGTCGCGCTCGTGATGCGATCCGTCGCGAAGAACGCGGGCGACCGTCCGAAATCGGCCGCCGACGTGGTCAAGACGCTCGATGCGGCCGCGCGCGATCAAGGCGAAACAATCAAGATCAACGCGTCCGGGCTTTCGCGCACATCCCCGCGAAACGCCCGCCGTCGTTGGACTGCGAGCGCGTTGGGCGCCATCGTCCTGACCGCCCTGATCGTCGCGGCGGCGCGCCGCGTGAGCGGTCGTGGGGGCGCTGCTGCCTCGGCGAAGAGCACGCTCGCGGTGCTCGGGTTTCTGAACGAGAGTCGCGATTCGGCGTTCGACTACCTGGCTGAGGGGCTGAGCGATGAGTTGCGCAGCCGACTCACCGGGATTCCGAACCTGGCGATCAAGGGCGCGGCGTCGTCCGCGCCGTTTGTCGGACGGGTCGATCCACGGGACGTCGGCAAGAAACTCGGCGTCACTCACGTGATCGTTGGGACCGTGCGCCGCACGGGAAATCAGGTCCACGTGACGGCTGAACTCGACGACGCGGGAACGGGCGACGCGTTGTGGAGCGAGACGTTCGACCGCGACGTGCACGAGCTGGCGAGCCTGCGCGACTCGATGGCGTACCAGGTCATGGACGCGCTCCAGGTTCGGACGGCGGCGGGCGATGTCGCCGACCATGAGACGAAGGATTTCGAAGCGTACGACGCTCTTCTCCAAGGCCAGCACGCTTTTTCCCGACTCGATTTCACACACGCCGCCGCGCATTACCGCGACGCAACCGAGCGAGATCCATCATACGCGCGTGCCTGGGCCAGCCTCACGATCGCGCTGGCTTCGGAGCCACGAAACGGACACACGCCGGTGGACTCGGCGCTGGCCGCGGCGCGTGTGACATTGGCGCGCGCGACTGCCCTCGACGCGAGCTCGCCGCTCGTCCGGGTGGCCGATGCGTCGGTTCGCGTGGCGGCGTTCGATTTCCGCCAGGCCGCCGCCATTCTCGCCGACGTCGTGAACCGCCATCCCGACGACGTGTTGCCGATGCAGCTCTATGTGCACGTTCTGGGGTGCTTGGGTCGCGTGAGTGACGCGCTCGAGATCGTCGAGCGAATCCGCCGCATCGATCCGCTCAATCCGTTCGTGTATCTCGCGCACGAGCACACGTTGACGCTGCTGCATCGCTTCGATGAGGCGGCCGACGAGGGTCGCAACGATCTCGAAGCGCATCCCGGAAACGTGCTCGCGCAGCGAAACCTGGCCACGGCCTATGCCTTCTTGGGAAAGCCCGACAGTGCGGTTCGCATGATGGAGGCCGCGTGGCGCGGCGACTCCGATGCATTCGCGTCGCGCGGCGGCCTGGCGTTCGCCTACGCGGCGGCCGGTCGATGGGCGGACGTGGATCGCCTGGAGCGCGGCGGCTCGCAAGCTCGGCGCGACAACTCGCCCGATTTCGACGCCGCGCTGTTCGACATCGTGAACGGCCGGTCCGGCAGTGCCATGACGCACGTGGAGCGAGGTGTTGCCGCGAAGCAGCCGATGTTCGCGACGGCGTGGATCGCATGCACTCCGGAGTTCGACCCGCTCAAGCGCGATCCACGCTTCGGCGCGCTCATGTCATCCATTGGGGCACAGGCGTGCGCACCCGTCGAACATTTTCCGATTCCGACGCGGCCTCGTTAGCGGCGCTCGTCGAGCGCGCGCGATGAATCGCACGCGCACGAGCGCGGATCTGCGCCGCGCGGGCGTCGCGGCCGCATTCGCGTTCGTGTTCACGATGGGTATCGTGAACCTGTTCGGCGACGTGACGTACGAAGGCGGCGCGGCGATCAACGGCCAGTTCCTCGGCTCCCTCGGCGCGAGCGCCGCCGCGACCAGCATCATCGCGGGCGCCGGCGAGTTTCTCGGCTACGCGCTGCGCTCCGTTTCGGGATGGACGGCCGACAAAACGGGCAAGTATTGGCCGGTCACGTTCATTGGCTTCGCGATCAATCTGTTCGCCGTTCCGGCGATGGCGCTCGCGGGCAATTGGCAGGTCGCCGGGTTGCTGATTCTCGCCGAGCGAACGGGACGCGCCATTCGCAAGCCGACGGTCGAGGCGATGCTCTCGTACTCGACGGGCGCGCTCGGCACCGGGTGGGTGTACGCGCTCAATACCGCGCTCGACGAAACCGGCGCGACGATCGGTCCGCTGCTCATGGCCTTCGCGATCTACCGGCACGCGAGCTATCGCGCTGGCTACTCACTCTTGCTCATCTCCGCGGGGCTGGCATTCATCGCGCTCATCGTGGCGCGCGTGATGTTTCCCGTTCCCTCGAAGCTCGATGAGAGTGAGCGAACCGCCATGGCCGAACGCTTCACGCCGGCGTTCTGGATCTACATGGTGGGCGCCGCGTGCTTCGGCGCGGGCTTGATGAGCTTCGAATTCATCTCATTTCATCTCGCGAGCCATCACACGGCGAGCGGTTACTGGATACCGGCATTTCTCGGCATCGCGACCGGATTCGGTGTGCTCGCGAATCTGGTGCTTGGCCGGTTGTACGACCGCAATGCAATCGGCACGATCGTCGGCGCGGTGTTCGTGAGCGCGCTCTTTTCGCCACTCGTGTTCCTCGGTGGATCGGCCGTCGCGCTCATCGGCATGCTGCTCTGGGGAATCGGGTACGCGGTGCAGGATACGTTGTTCAAGGCCGTCGTCGCCGATCGCCTTCCCGAGGGGCGTCGAAATTTTGCATTCGGAATCTTTTATACCGGCTACGGGGTCGGTTGGCTGATCGGCAGCATCGCGATCGGTTTGCTCTATGACGTTTCGATCACCGCCGTCATCGCGTTCTCGATGGCGGTTCAACTTGGCTCGATCCCGTTGTTTCTCTACGCGCGGCGGAAGGAACGCGCCGCGTGACGTCCTCTCAGTGGGCTCCGGATCATTGCGGAGCCGGCTGGAAAAGCTCGACCGGATTTCCTGATGGATCGTCCAGGAGAATCTCCGACCCACCGGGGCCTTCGAGAATGTCGCTGCGGAAATTCAAGCCCGCGTGACGGAGGCGATCGACCTCGCGCGGCAGGTCGTCGACGTTGAGAATGATGCGATTCCATCCGCCGGGTTCGGCTTTGCGGCCATCGCGCATCGGCTTCGCGGCGCCACCTGGTCCGAACGGCGTGCTCAGAACCAATTCGAGATTGCCGCGCGTGAGCATCGCGAAATTGGGGTTTGGTCCTGACTTCGCATGAAACCCGAGATGCGTCGTATAGAATGAAACCGCGGGTTCGATCGCGCTGACCATGTAGCGGACGCGGACGCTGCTTCCGTGACCGTCGTTCGTGCCTTGTGCGTTTGCCATGGGACACCGATCCTGTATGGGACATCTCGACCTGAGCAGCGAGGTGATGCGCCGGTCGGTGAGACGCGCCGCAGGTTGTGGGCCCCGAAGACTCTGTGACAGAGGATTCCGATGCCGTATCGTCGGCGTGGTGTTCCTCTCGGACGGCATTTCCGCCTGTGGGCACATCGACCCGCGCGCTTGCGAACGTTAGCGCTCATACCGCCCCGAGCAGAATCAGGCAACTTCGGACTATATGTGGACGAACGCCGGATGGGCATCTTTGCGGAAGTCGAGCAGCTTCGAGCAACACCTGAATTGGAGCTCGTTCGATGCTTCCCAATCCGCTGCATCCGGCGATCGTGCACTTTCCGATCGTTCTCGCTCTCCTTCTTCCGTTATTCATCGGCGGCGCTTTATGGTCGATTCGGCGAGGGGCCGTCGCACGACGCGCGTGGCTCGTGCCGACAGCGGTCGCCGCGGCGCTCGTCGCGAGCGCCTGGCTCTCCGTCGAAACGGGTGAGGCACAGAGCGAACGGGTCGAGCGAGTCGTTGGCGAGGCCCCGCTCGACGCGCATGAAGATCTCGCCGAGGCATTCCTCACCGCGTCGGCCGCAATGGCGGTGCTCACAGGCCTCGGCCTGCTCGGCGGCAAGCCAGGCCGAACGGCACGCGCGCTCACGGGCATCGGCTCGCTCGCGCTTGCGGGCCTCGTGGTGCGAGTCGGCCACACCGGTGGTGAGCTCGTGTATCGCCACGGCGCAGCGAGCGCATACACCGCCCCTGCCGGTGCCGGCGGGACCCACACCGCCGCGATGACCGCGGCACCGGCGCCGGACGGCCGGCACCGCGCCGCGGCTGCCGCGAACGAGCAATGAGCCCCTGCGCCACACGTTCGAGAATCACGACCAGCTCGAGTCCGCCGGGCTAGGATTCGATTATCATAAAGCGTGTTCCATCATACTAGATATCATAGCTTTTGATCGGCGCGCCCCGCGAAGAGCGACGTTCGTGACAGGAGGCGCCGCGCCGGATCGCGGGTCAGCGATCAGACCGCGCGGCGGCGACGCTCGCTGTCGGCGACGGGTCTGACCAACGGCGCATTGCGCCGTCGGATGATCGCGCCGGGAAATACTTCGCTAATTCGCACAGGCGATGGTATGTTCGTGACGCATTCCGAGCCCTCAACCGAGGCATTGTGCCGCTCGCTCTTTTCCTGGCAATCGTGGCGAGCGCTGCGGCTCCGCAAGCCGGTCCGCAAGCCGGTCCGCAAGCCGGACCGCAAGACATCGCCATCGTCGGGGTAAACGTCGTCGACGTCGTGCGTGGGCGATCCGTCGCGGATCGCACCGTCGTCCTTCGAGGCTCGCGAATCGTGACCGTCGGCGCGCGCGCCAACGTAGTCGTCCCCGCCGGAACGCGCGTCGTTGACGGCCGAGGCAAGTATCTGATGCCGGGGCTGTGGGACATGCACGGGCATCTGTTCCAGCATTCCTCACGACCCGGCACCGACGAGCACGCGCTGCAGTTCCCACTGTATATCGCGAACGGCGTGACGGGCGTGCGCGACATGTGGACCAACCTCGAAGATCTGACGCGCGTTCGCCACTGGAATGCAGATCGCGCAACCGGAGCATTGCTCGCACCGCGGATCCTGCCAACCGGCCCGATGTTCGACGGCGAGGGCGGCATCCTCAACAACGTGCTCGTCGTCACGTCCGCGACTGATGCGCGTCACGCAGTCGACTCGGTCGTCGACGGCGGCGCGCGGGCGATCAAGATTCACGACGCCTTGTCACGCGAGGCTTTCCTGGCCATCGCCGCTCGCGCGAAGGAGCGCGGGGTTCCTCTGATCGGTCACGTGCCGGCATCGGTCACGGTGCGGGAGGCGGTGAGCGCCGGCCAGCATTCGATCGAGCATCTGAACGGCATCGCGGATGGCTGCGCATCTGCCAAGGCCGAAGGCGAAGCGGCCCGGATCCGCGGCGATCGAGCGCAACGTGCGTCGGCCGGGAAGGTTCAGCAGTTGATCGTCGACGGCTACGACGAACATCGCTGCCTTGACCTCATGCGCGAGCTCGCGCGCCGCGGCGTCTGGCAGGTGCCGACACTGATCGCCGCGCAGCGCCGGTTGATCTTGCCCGATTCCATCGTGACGACTCGCGCTGATCTGCGCTACGTGTCCGCGGCCGATCGAGAGGATTGGCGCAAGCAGCTGGAGGTCCAGCGGCAGCGCCAATCGCCAACGATCGAACGGTCGCGCCGACTCGTGTTCGCCCAAGACATGCGCGAAGTCTTGGCGATGAACCGCGCCGGCGTGCCGTTGCTCGCGGGCACCGACATCACGAACCCATGGCAGGTGCCCGGCTTCAGCCTGCACGAGGAGCTGGCGCTGCTCGTTGAAGCGGGGCTCACGCCGGCCGAGGCGCTCCGCGCCGCGACTGTCTCCGCGGCGCGTTACGCGAACATGACGGACTCGCTCGGCACCGTCGCTCGCGGCAAGCTCGCCGATCTCGTGTTGCTGGACGCAAATCCGCTGTTGGACATCGGCAACGCGGCGCGAATCCGCGCCGTCGTACTGAACGGGCGATTCCTCGGACGGCTGACGCTCGATTCCCTGCTCGAGCGGCCGATATCGCCGTCGGCATCGACGCCCGAACGTGCCGTGATCAACGACAATCGACGCGCCGCGGGTACGCTCCGCGACGGAGTGCTCACCGTTCGCCTCGAGGCGCGCGAAACGGAATGGCACTTGGAGGCTGATTCGAGCCGCGGGGTGAACGTGCGGGCCTTCGCCGTCGAGGGCGGCCCACCGCTCGTTCCCGGCCCTTTGCTGCGCGTTCCGCAAGGAACGGAGATTCACGCGTTCATTCATAATACTCTAATTGGGAAGCGACTGCTCCTGCACGGCCTGAACACACGAGGCATCAACATCGGCGACACGATCGCGGTAGCCGCCGGTGAGACGCGCGAGGTTCAGTTCACCGCGGCTCGCATCGGCACGTACTTCTACTGGGGCGCGACGAACGGCGCCGCGATCAACGGCCGTGACGGAGTCGATACCCAACTATCGGGCGCGTTCATCGTCGATCCGCCGGATGCGCCGCCGCCGCACGATCGCGTATTCGTCATCGCGGGCTGGAGCGGTCGAGTGCTCGCGGGCGGCGACAGTGTGGGAACGTTCCGGTTCACCATCAATGGCAAGTCGTGGCCGAATACCGAGCGACTCACGTACGACGTCGGCGATTCCGTTCGCATTCGCGTGATCAACACCGGGGTGGCGCCGCACCCGATGCATCTCCACGGTTTCTATTTCAACGTCGACAGCCGCGGTGCTGAACAAGCCGATTCCATCTACGGCACATCGTCATCGCCACACCTCGTGAACACCGAGCGGCTGCCAAGCGGTCGCACGTTTGCGCTGACGTGGGTACCGACGCGAGCGGGCAATTGGCTGTTTCATTGTCACGAGCCCGCGCACATCGCGACGCCGAACGTCGAGCTGGACGGCAGCCCGCCGATGCGCGACGCCGACATGCACGGCACCGACATGCTCGCGATGATGAGTGGTCCGGTCATCGGGATCACCGTGCGCGAGCGCGCCGACCGCAAAGCCGCGATCGAACCGGAGCCACGGCGTCGCCTGCGTCTCGTCGCTCACGAGGAGTCGGGCGGCACCACGAGCGAACCAGCCTTCGCCTACGCGCTGGAAAGCGGCAACGGACTCGGTGTCTCCCCCGGAGCGTCCGCACCGACGATCGTGCTTCAGCGCGGCGTGCCGGTCGCCATCACCGTCGTGAATCATCTGCGCGAAGCCACGTCGGTGCATTGGCACGGTATCGAGCTCGATAGCTATTACGATGGAGTGGCCGGGTTCTCGGGACACGAAGCGCATCTCGCCCCGGAAATCGCGCCGAACGATTCGTTCGTCGCGCGCTTCACCCCTCCGCGCTCCGGCACATTCATGTATCACCCGCACGTGGGCGAGCTGCGGCAGCAGCAGGCCGGCCTCGGAGGAGCCCTGATCGTCGTCGACTCGCTCGATGGCTACGATGCGACGACCGACATCGCCCTCCTCGTCACGACACCGCGAACGGCGATCGAGGACAAGAACGCCGTGGTCTATCTGAACGGCACGTCGAAGCCGCCGCAACGCGAGCTGCACGTCGGCACGACCTATCGCCTGCGGCTGCTCAACCTCCACAACAATCGCGGCGCGATGATCATGCGGCTCGTGCGCGATTCGACGGTGCTCGCGTGGACGCCGGTCGCGAAGGACGGAATGGATTTACCCGCCGATCAGCGCATCGCGCGTGCTGCCGCGCAGCAGATGTCCGCCGGAGAGACATACGATTTCGCGTTCACTCCCGCGGTCTCGGGAGATATGCGCTTCGAGATCCACACGGCTCGGGGGCAGTTGCTTCTCGGGATGCCGATACGGGTGACCGTGCGCGCAACCGATCGGTGAGAACCGTGATGCGCGGCGCAGGTGCGCTTGCTTACGGGAACACCGTGCGCGGTGGCGCGACTGCGTGCGGTTCCGTCTCGCGCGCGTGAAACGCGGCAGCCGCCTGCACCTGTCCGCGAAGCTGCCGGCCCTGGCGCGCCAGCGGTGGGACGTGCTCGATCAGGAACAGCGCGAGACACAGCTGCCGGTCGAGCGGCATTGGTTCACGACCGTTCAGGTAGTGTTCGAGTGTCGAAACCGGAACGACCAGCTCGCGCGCGATGGATTCGAGGTCGAACCATCCGGTAGCGACGAGTCGTAGGAGCAGTTGCGCCGCGCGAGAGAGCGAGCGGACGGATTTGGGTCTGGTATCGTCAGCAGCCATCGCTGAAGTACGATTCGATCGTCAGCTCAATGACGCGGTTCCGCATATCCTCGCGCTTCTGAACGGCGAGCGCGTCGCGTTCGGGCACCGTCGCGAGCGTATTCTTCAGCTCGACGAGGAGTCGTTCGGGCGGCATTTTGTCTTGCCGGGCGAAAACACAAAGCAAGCGGATCAGCACCCGTAGATGATCGCGGCCCGAGCCGTCGCCATCATGTGACTGGATCGCCTCGCGCACAGCGACCAGCGCCTCGGCAACATTAATCGGATGCTCCACGCCGTCGTGCGTCGCAACTGAAGAGGAATTCTGCTGCCTGCGCCAGATGCTCATACCGCCCTGATCCGAAACCGAGGCCGTTCGAACCGCCGCAAGCGTGTTCGCCGTCCCGTTCCTCTCAGTCTATACCGGCGTGGCTTGGCCACAAGTCATTGTCAAGAAATGTTTTGCGATATTTTATATGTCAGAAACCGTACACAGAAAAGTGGCTTACATCAGTTCGGTTTCTTCGATCCAGGTGCCGAGGACGTGCCGTCGGGCAGCAATCGCTCATACGCCGCCTGCATCGCCGGATAACATTCGCACGCCGCGTCTTCTAGCCCTTGCCGATTGAGGACCGTGATCTTTCCGCGCGTGTAGTCGATGAGCCCTGCCTGCTGAAGCGCCGACGCGGCGAGCGTCACGCTCGTGCGGCGCACGCCGAGCATGATCGCCAAGAAATCCTGCGTCAGCGGTAGCACGTCGGATTCGACGCGATCATGCGTCATCACGAGCCACCGCGCGCAACGCTCCTCGACGGAGTGCACCGCATTGCACGACCCGTAGCGGCCGATCTGATCGGTCCATACCTGCGCGTAGCGGCGCATCACACCCATCAACTCGCTGCTCGACTGAAGCTCTGCGATGAACGCCACGCGAGGAATACGCGTCGCCGAACCGTCCACCTGGACGATACACTTCGTCGGTACCGACTCGACGAGGTTGACGAAGGACACGCCGCTCATGCCCTCGTGGCCGATCGTGCCCACTTCCACCGCGTTCCCGTCGTCCATGACGGTGAGCATGGAGAGGCAGCCCGCCTGCGGGAAATGCGCGTAGTCGATCGTCGCACCCGCTTCGAACAACACTTCGCGATACGCCAGGCCGATGGTCTCAGACTGGGCAATAAGCCGGCGGTAGGACGACTCGGGGAGCGCGGCCAACAGCCAATTGGCTTCGCCGCGCGAGGAATCTCGGCGCGTCTTCATCGTAACTCTGCCTTTGTGGGAGAAACTCACCCAGCAAACGGCAGAGGTTTCGAGCTTCGCCTCTCGTCGCGTGTTGAATGCTGGCCGCGGGCGGCCACCTTACATAGAAAGATAACAGCGGTCGCGCGGCTCATGGCCCTCGATTTTCGTAATCTTTGAAAGGCCTGCCGCTATTACGTGACTTTCCGACCGTCCCGCACTGACCCGATCGCGTGCCGGCCGGCGCCCACCGACCCGTACACGTTCCAGTAGAGCGCGCCCCGCACCCGCCCGTCGCGCAGATAGGTCACCGTACCTTCGACATCGGGGATTCGCCAGTCTTCGATCATCTCGAGCCGTGCATCGATCTCGCCAACGGCTTCGTAGCCCGCCTCGAAGAGATCGGAGTAGAAGAACGGCAGGTATTCGTATCGAACAGCCCGGCCGGCCATGGCAACGCCCGCATATCCGCCCGTATTGTTGGCGTTGTCCGCGTGCTCCACCCGGCGCCACGCGTCGAGCGCGGCGTTGTAGATCGACGCGGCATCGCCGGCCGCGTAGATGTCGGGATGGCTCGTGCGCAGCGAAGCGTCGACGCGAATGCCGTCGTTCACCTCCAGCCCCGCGGCGCGCGCCAAGTCGACATTGGGATCGACGCCGATTCCGGCGATCACGCCATCGGCGGCGATCGTGCGCTCGCGGCCTGAGCCGACGTCCTGAGCGATGAGAGTTTGCCTATTGCCGTGCGGCTCGCAGCCGATGATCCGCGTTCTCGGCACCACATCCACGCCGTTCGCCCGGAAGAGCGTAGTCACCGCTTGCGCCAAATGGGCCGGGTACAGCCGGCTGCCGATCGCGTCGTCCGGAAAGACGAGCGCCACTCGCGTGCCGTTCATCGCCAGCGCCGCCGCCATCTCCGACCCGATGAACCCCGCGCCAATGACGACGAGCGTGCCGCCCCGCGCCGCCAACTGCCGCACGCGCTCGTAGTCGTCGAGCGTGCGGTAGTAGATGATCTCGTCGCCGCCGAACGGCAGCCGGCGAGGCGTGGAGCCAGTCGCCAGGAGCAGTTTATCAAACTGGTACACGACGCCCTGATCGTCCGTGATCTGCTTGCTGCGCGGATCGAGCGCGCAGGCGGTCCGCCCCTGATGGAACGTGACCGTCGCACTGTTGGCCTTTCGCCAGATGCTGCTCAGCGGTTTTCCTCGCCAGAGCCACTTGGAGAGCGGCGGACGATTGTACGGTGGATGCGCCTCGGCCGTGAGGACGCCGATCGAACCCGCAGGATCGATCTCGCGAATGCCCGTGATCGCGGAGGCGGCAGCCATACCGCCGCCGACGATCAGATACTTGTAGTCTTGCATCGATCTCTTCCAACGTTGAGTGCCGCGCGGTCGCCAGGGTGCCCAGCTTCCGCGCTCAGTGCCGCGGTCCTCTTCGACTTCGCCGCCCTCACTCGTGTTCGTCCAGCAGCGGCGTCACGTGCTCGGGCGGCCGGACGTCCGGCAGAAACACCGCGAGCAATCCCAGCAGCGGGAGAAACGCACAAACTCTGTAGACGAACTCGATGCCGAAGCGATCGGCGAGCACGCCGAGCACCGCGGCACCGATGCCGCCCAAGCCGAAGCTGAACCCGTAGAATAGGCCTGACACCATCCCGATCCGGTGCGCCAGCATGTCCTGCGCATAGACGATGATCGCCGGGAACGCCGAGGCGAGCACCAGGCCGATCACGATGCTCAGCGCGATGGTCCAGCCGAGGCCGACGTACGGCAGCAGGAGCGTGAAGGGCGCGCAGCCCAGAATCGAGAACCAGATCACCCGCCGGCGTCCGACGCGATCCCCGAGCGGCCCGCCGATGAGCGTGCCCGCCGCGACAGCGAATAGAAACAGCGCGAGCAGATTGGCGGCCGCATGCGCGGACAGTTCGAATTTACGAATGAGATAAAACTCATAATAGCTGCTGATGCTGGCGAGATAAAAGAACTTGGAGAAGATCAGCGCCAGCAGAATTCCGACCGTGCGGCGGACGACGGGCGCGGGAAAGCGCGAGTGTTCGGCCACCGCGCGCGTTCGCACCCGCGCGACCGTATGATGTTTGTACCAACGGCTCACCTGCAGCAGGATCACGATCGACAACAGCGCCGCGAGGCCGAACCAGCTCGCGCGGGAGCGTCCCAGCTTGAGGATCACGGCGGCGGCGAACACCGGCCCCAGCGCCTGGCCGGTGTTCCCGCCAATCTGGAACAGCGACTGCGCAAGCCCATAGCGTCCACCCGACGCCATGCGCGCCACGCGCGAGGATTCGGGATGGAACACCGAGGAGCCGCAGCCGATCAGCGCGACCGCGATCAGCAGCACGCCATACGATGGCGCCACGGACAACAGCACCAAGCCGCTCAACGTGAAGCACATGCCAACGGGCAGCGAGTACGGCAGCGGGTGCCGGTCGGTGACCGTTCCGACGACCGGCTGCAGCAGCGACGCCGTCAGTTGGAACGTGAGCGTGATCAATCCAATCTGGACGAAGCTGAGCGAGAACTCGTCCTTGAGCAGCGGATAGATCGTCACGATCACCGACTGCATCATGTCGTTGAGGAGGTGGACGAAACTCACCGCTCCAATGACGCTGAAGCGCGTGGGTCCTTGTGCGGCGGACGTCGCGGCGATCGTGGCCGGCGCGGCGTCGGATCGGGCTGGGACTGCGCTCACAGTGGTGGACCGGGCTGGTGCGTTGGATGCGCGCAAGGCCGCCGATCTGGATCGCCTGCGGCCGAGCTCCTCGAACAAAGCACTGCGAAGTATCGCGGCGTCGGAAGGATGCGCAACGCCCGGCAGCCCGCCTCGATTCATTCAGCTCGCATACTCGTGAGCGGGTCGACACGCGGGAGCATTCCGGCCAAGAGCCGCGCTCCGAGCATTGCGCCACCGACACCGACAGCGATTCGCACGAGCGAGGACCCCGTAAATGCCGATGGGGGCGAGCGTGAGTGCGATGACGCCAAAGCTCGTCGCCAAGCCAAGCGCAAACCGCCGAGGCGCGAGACTCGCGCCAATGACGTCGTCGAGAGTTTTCACGTCGCGAACGGCAAGCAACGGATCGTCGCACATCCGCGCCTCGTCGTTCTCCCGCGGCGTCTCACTCCGTCGCTGTTGCGCGCGTTTGCCGCGTCACGCTGAATTACGGCGCAGCCGGACGAGAATGCGCCGCGGAGCCATCGGCCTGCGCCTCGGCGTGTACCCGCGTCAATGGCTCCCAGCGGCTCGTGGATCGACGCGACAGGTTGCGAGTCAACCGCCGGCGCCAATCCGAAAAGAATGTCTCATTCGGCGACGCCGCGGTCGTCACCGGAAAAGGCGTCGCCTCCGCGGCAACCTCCTCCGGCGTGGCGACCGGTGACCACATGCAGGTCACTTCGGCGGCTCGGCCGGTGCGTCGGCAACGGCGTTTGCTTGCGCCCTGCGTTGCGACCAGTGCGTCCGGACCTCCCGCGGCCGGGCACGGTCGAGCAGGAGTTGCATGTGCCACGCCACCATCCGCGATCGAAGATTTCGCGGCGTGTCACCAGGCTCGGTTCGGAACGCCGCATACCGCTGCGAATCACCGCTGACGTTCAGCCACCACCAGTCGGTACCTGGCGTGGCCGGCGACGATGCGCTGCGGCAGGTGAGCGTGCGACCGTCGTCTTCGAATTCCAGGAAATCCACGAGTGCTCCTCGAGAGAGAGATTCACGCCTCGCGTCGGAGGCGTCGTACCCCAACGTGGTACCTGCGCGCGCCGTTCGAGGGCACTAGCCGGTCGGCGGGCCTCCGTCGATCTCGCCCCCGAGATGCCCGAAGTACGCCTCGACACACCACAGGATGACGCGTCGCATGACGGCTTGCTGTTCCATGTGCGAGTTGGAGGGTGACCGCTCGATCAACTCCGTCAGCGTCAGGATCACGCGCCCCGGAGACGTTCCGGCATGCCGTTCTTCGCCGACATAGGTCCACACGCCCCGGCGCAGCATCGATTCGTCGATCGGACTCGCCGCAAGCGCCGCGGAGATGACCGACTCCAGATCCTGCGTGTCTTCGTGCTGAGCGAGCGTGCGCGTCGGGGCGCGTGGCGTGAATGGCCGATTCATGGAGCCTCGCGATACGTCGAGAGCAGGCTGACCAGAAATGGCTCGAGGCGTGCCGCGCGCATCGAGCGCGACGAGGACCGCCGAAAGGGGCAGCAAGAGCTGCTCGCCAGCTAGACTGTAGTCTAATCGATCACGCGCGTCGCCGCTCGCCGTTCGATCGTCCGGAGGGCGCGCAACCGTGCCGATTGGCACCGGCACCCAGCGCGTGGCACACTCTGCCGGACGAGGAGCTCGAGGACTTGCGCTCGCGAACGGCTGTTCGGGTGGATGTGGGGAATTCCCGGCGCCGTGCTCGCCGTGCCGCTCACCGTGTGCGTTCGGCTCGTGTGCGACTCCGTCCCCGCGCTGGCCCATGTGGGCGAGCTGCTCGATAATTAACGAACGCGCATCCCGCTGCTCGTCACCCGCCGTCCCGCCGGTGGTACGCCGCGATCTGTAGCCGCGTGTGCAGCGCCAGCTTGTCCATCACATTGCGCACGTGGCTCTTGACCGTGTGCGACGCGATGTTGAGGCGCTGCGCGATCTCCTTGTTGCTCAATCCCTCGCCGATCAGCTCGATCACCTCGCGCTCGCGCCGCGTCATGCGCACGTCCTCGATGACCCGGGCGGGTTCGGCGCTTTCCACCGCCTTGGCGATCTGCGAGAAGAGCGACTGCGTCATGCGCGCCGGCAACACCTTGTCGCCGGCCGCGACCGCGCGGATCGTGTCAACGAACTCCTCGAACGTCGCGTCCTTGAGCATGAACCCGCACACGCCCGCGTTGACGAACTGCATGGTGTCGTCGCTCATCGGCAAGAGATCCATCACGATGATCTTCGCCATCGGAAAGCGCTTCACGAGCGCCGTCGCCACGCTCAGGCTGTCATCGTCGGCCAAGCCGACGTCGAGGAGCACGACGTCGGGATGCGTTCGCTCCATGAACGCCGGATCCGCCACGGCCGCGGCGACGACGATCAGGTCGGGAACTTCACCCAGCATTCCAGCCAACGCTTCGCGCACGAGTCGATTGTCATCGACGACCGCCACCGTAATGGTGCGATCGCCGTCGGGAGAGATGGACGTCATGAGCCGCCTCGTGCAGCGTACCGCCGATGTGCGCGAATCCGCGGTATGCGGATGGGCACTTCAAGGATACACCGGCTGCGTCCTTCACGTCGCGACCGATCCTTCGAGAAGCGAAGCGGGGATGGCCGACGAACCTCGTCGACCATCCCCGTGCCGCCCATGCAATCGTTGGAACGATTAGAACCAGTTCATCCCGAGGAGGATCGGCACCGCACGCGCCGAGAGCGCATTCGGGGACTTGAAGTCGATCAGGCGTGATTCGACGAACAGCTCCTTGTGATTGAACGCGAGCGTCGCGCCGCCGCCGCCGTTCCATCCGAGCTTTCTCCCGCTACTCGGCGCCGAGGTGTTCGTCGGGCCGGTGCCGCAGCAGACGCCCGAGCGCAGGTCCATTTGCAAGTCGCGATACGACGCGTAGGTGAGGCCGCCGACGCCGTACAAACTGAAGCGCGGCGAGAGACCAAGAAGATGCGTGAGCACCGGGAGTCGGAGACGCACATCGGCGTTGCCGGTGAGCAGTTGTCCGTTGACGTGCGACTGCGCATATGCAGCGTCCTGACCAAAGCGCGCGTAGTTCACGTCGCCCCGGATACCGAGCGGCACTCCGGGAATGTCCCATCCGAGCTGCGCCTGCCCGCCCATGCCGGCGTTGTTCGCTTGAAAGAGCGAGCCGGTCGGCGATGTGGTCCCGGCCGCGAGGCCGAAGTACAGCCCATCGAGCACATGCTGCAGCGAGGCCGCCGGCATCGGCGCGACCGCCACGGTGTCGTAGCGCGTCAACCATACGGTATCGGAGCGCCCGCGCATCCGCACGGTGTCCACGCGGTACGAGGCGACGGTATCGACGCGCGTGCGGTAGACGGTCACCGTGTCGCGGCGAGCGCCGACCTCGCCGCTCGCGCCGGCCTCCTTGGTGATCGGAATCCGCTGCGCGGACGTGGGATTCGTCTTCGTGGATCCGGGAGCGCCCTGCGCGAGGAGCATCGGCGCGGCCAACAACAGGACGGCCGCGGCCGCGAGGATGGTGCGTTCTGACATCGACTGTGACATGAATCCCTCCGGGATTCGGGGAGTGGTACCTCTCACGCATGGTAGCACTCATCCGCGCCCGGGAACCATCACACGTAAGGAGTAATCCCCTTGGGAGAGGATCACCGCCGCTCCGCGAGATGCTCACACCGATTGGGGACCGACGCAGCCATCGCATCGGTTCCCGCTCTCCCCGCACGTCGCGATCTGCTCAGGGCGCTCGCCGATGCCCGCCGAGCGCGATGTCCACGGTATGGCGCAACCCATCGTCGACCAGATTGATCCAGCCGTCCGTCACGGCCGTGCCATCCACCACCATCGACAGAACGCCGCGCGACCCGTTCGTGGAATTTGTCACGCTGACCGCGTAGACGCTGCCGCCGAAACGATAGTCGAGTTCGAAGCCCGGCCACGCCGCGGGCATGCACGGGTCGAACCTGAGCTGTGCGCCGCGCTTCTCGAACCCGAGGATGCCTTCCAGCGCGACGCGGTAGCTCCAGCTTGCCGCGCCCGTGTACCACGACCATCCGCCGCGCCCTTCGTGTCCTGGTGCGGCGTACACATCGCCGGCGATGACGTACGGCTCCGTCGCGTAGCGGCGCGCGTCGTCCGGCGTACGCGTGCGCGAGAGCGGGTTGAGCATTCTCATAAGCGCCGCGGCGCGATCGCCGTCGCCGAGCCGCGCGAACGCGAGCACGGTCCAGAGCGCGGCGTGCGTATACTGTGCTCCATTTTCGCGTGTGCCCGGGAGATAACCCTTGATGTAGCCTGGATCGCGCGGCGACCGATCGAACGGCGGCGCCAGCAGGAGGAGCAGGCCGGTGTCGTCGCGAATCAGGTGCGCGTTCACGGACTGCATGGCGATCCGCGCGCGCTCGGGATCCCCGGCGCCGGACAATACGGCCCAACTCTGCGCAATGGCGTCGATGCGGCATTCGTCGTCCGCGGCGGCGCCGAGCGGCGCGCCGTCGTCGTAGAACGCGCGACGATACCACGCGCCGTCCCACCCGCTGCGCTCGGCCGCGGCGGCATAGCCGTCGGCGCGCGCACGCCACCGCATCGCGGAATCTGCGTCGCCTCGCCGTTCAGCGTGTCGCGAGAAGCCACGCAGTGTCGCCGCGAGGAACCAGGCGAGCCAGACGCTCTCGCCCTTCCCTCGCACGCCGACGCGGTTCATGCCGTCGTTCCAATCGCCCGCGCCGATGAGCGGCAATCCATGATCGCCCACCGTGCAGGCGCGCTCGATCGCGCGCATGCAGTGTTCATAGAGCGATCCCGTGTGCGAGCTCACGGCGGGAAGATCGTACGCCTCTTGCTCGCCCGGGAGCAGTTGGCGCATATCGAGGTAGGCGACGCGTTCGTCCAAGACGCTGCTGTCGCCGGTGACGCGAAGGTAGTGGTCGGCGACGAACGGCAACCACGCGAGATCGTCGGAAAACCGCGTTCGCACGCCGCGTCCGGACGGCTCGTGCCACCAGTGCTGGACGTCCCCCTCGACGAACTGGCGGCTTGCCGCGTGCAGCAGATGGGCGCGCGTGACCGCCGGTTCGGCATACACCATCGCCATCGAATCCTGGAGCTGGTCGCGAAAGCCGTACGCTCCACTCGATTGATAAAACGCTGATCGCGCCCACATGCGGCAGGACAGCGCTTGGTACAGCGACCACCGATTCAGCATCACGTCGAAGTCCGGATCGGGGGTTCGCGCCGTGATGACCGACAGCCGGTCGTTCCACGCGCCGGCGGCCTCGCGAATCGCGTTCGCGGCGGCGCCCGTCGCCGCGTACCGCTCGATCAGGCCTCTCGCCGCGTCGTCGTTCTCGGCGACACCGAGCAGCACCACGACGTCGCGGGCCTCACCGGGGTCGAGCACGATCGAGCAGCGCAACGCGGCGCAGGGATCGTAGCCCGCGCCGGCGGCGCCGGAGAGCTGCGCCGCCGGCAGACCAGCCGGCGACACGAGGTCGCCATTGCGCCCGATGAACTGGTCGCGCCGCGCCGTGTAGCTCGTGACGCGTTCGCTGATCCAGGAGAACGCCACGCGATTCGCGAAATCGGGCGCGAAAAAATTCTGCGCCAACACGGCGCCCGACGTCGCGTCGTATCGGGTGTGCAGTTGGTGGCGCGAATGCTCGCGTTGCGGGCCGAGGACCCATTCGACGTAGCTGGTCAGCGACAGATGCCGCGGTTTGGCGGCATGATTCACAATTCGTAAATGAGCGATTTTGACCGCATCCGCGCGCGGGACTCCGAGCGTCAGTTGCGTCGCGAGGTCCCCGCGAGTGTGCGAGAAGCGCGTCATGCCCGGCGCATGTGTCACCTCGTATCGCGGCGACGGCGATGCGCGGCCCGCGGCGGGGTTTGGCCCGGGCGTCGGCGACCACGTTTCGCCCGTCTCGGTGTCACGGACGTAGATGACCTCGCCGCAGGGATCGCAAATCGGATCATTCGACCACGGCGTCAACCGGAAGAAGTAGCTGTTTTCCGCCCACGCGAAACCGCCGCCCCTTTCGGTGACGCAAAACCCGATGGCCGGATTCGCGATGATATTCGCCCACGGCGCCGGCGGCACTTGCTCTCCGGCGACATCGACGGCGTAGTCGCCGGCGGCGGTCAGACCGCCATATCCATTCGCCGGCGGCGCAACGCGCCAGCCGTCGACGTCGGCCGCGGGGGACCGCGCACCGTCGTCGTCCTTCGCGCTCGCCTCAGCGGGCGCACGGGCCGCGTGACTCAAGAGATTGGCCGCCACGATCTCGCCGAGCCCGACGCCGTCGCACGCGACCTGAATGCGCGCGACGGTGCGTAGCAGCGCGATTTCGTCGGCGGACAAGTGATCGGCGCGCCGAACGAACACGCCGCCGGGTTGCTCGAGCACGCCGCCTTCGCTCGATGCCATCGCGACGGTCATCAGTTGATCGTGCAGCTCCTGCGCGTACGAATGCACCTTCGTGTTCAGAATCACGAGATCCGAGCGAATGCCCTTCATTCGCCAGTACCGGTGCGCCACGAGCAGTTGGCGCACGCTGGCCAAACCGGCGGGCGCGCGGATCGTCGCGAGCACGATCGGCCAGTCGCCCGAGATTCCCTGCGTCCACAACGCCGTCTGCCCGATCGTCACGGCGGCGCGCTCGGCGGCCGACGCCCGGAGCGCTTCGCGCGGGTAGATGAGCGCGCCAGCGAGCTCCTGAAAGAGCGCGACGTCCGCCGGAGCGATGTCGAGATCGCGCAGCTCGACTTCGGCTTCCGTGCGCGCCAAGCTCAATGCGCGATCGCTCGCGGCGCTGTCGCGATACCGGTCGGCAAGTTGAAGCGCCGCCTCTCGAGTCGAGGCCACCGCCGTCGTGAACGCAATTGCCGCCGAACGGCCGGGCTCCACTCGAACGCGTACGCGCAGCGCGACGATCGGATCGAGCACCGCACCGACGGTCCCGGACAACGCGCCATCGCGGTCGAGCGCGAGTGGCGCGCGCGCCGTTCTGCCGCGGCCCAAGAAGCGCGCGCGATCGGTCTCACAGGAGATGTCTCCGATCAGCTCGCGGCCGCCGGCGACCACGTGGACGCACCACGGCCACGCCTCGTCGGCGGAGCGCGGCCGGCGGCTGGCCAACAGCGCGCCGTCCTGGACGCGTTCCGTCTCCACGAAGAGTTTCTGGAACGCCGGGTGGGCGCGATCCGCATCGCCGGGACAGAGCACGACTTCGCCGTAGCTGGTCAGCTCGACATCGCGCGTTACACGCGAGCGGTTGACGAGCGTCACCCGCCGCACCTCGGCCTGTTCGCTGGCGACCACGACGACTTCGGTGCGCGTCTCCACCGCGCCGTCGCGCCGCGCGAAGACGGCGCGATCGGCCGCGAATGATGCCCGGTACCACGACGCCGGTGCACACGTCGGCTGGTGGCCGGCGGACCACACCGTCGCCGCGGTGAGATCCTTGATGTAGATCCAATGCCCGGTGTCGTCGCGCGTGCCGTCGGCGCGCCAGCGCAGGACATCGATGTTGTTGGCCCTGCTGTATCCGCTTCCCGCATTCGTGAGCAGCACGCTGTACGCGTGACCGCCGAGCAGCGCGACCTGCGGCTCGGGCGTGTGCGGCGTGCCGACTTCGCGCACGGCGATTCGCGTCGCCGACGCCGGGACTGGTATCGCCACGGGCGCGTTGGACTGCGCGGGCCGCGGAACGTACCGGCGCGGAATGCGCTCGTCGAGCAGCAGCGCGGTGGCGCGAACCGCGGCGTCGGCCATGAACCGCCGCTGCCAGATTCCTTCATGCTCCGCGTCAGCGACGCTCAATGCATTGTCGAACGCGACGAGGGTCATCCCGATGTGATGGGCCATGTGCGTGCGCACGACCGCCGCGCGCTCGTCCTCGTCGTGCCGCGTGTAATCCAGCGCATCATAAAATCCGTAGGGGCCGAGTGCGCCCCACCGCTCGAGCTCCGCCATGTTGCGCAACGCCTCGTGGGCATCGGCGGCGAGCGCGAGCGCCGTTGCGTACGGCGCGACGACGAGATCCGAAGCAAGGCCGCGCTTGAGCGCGAGATCGGGCACACCGAACGCGCGGTACTGATAGGTGTCGTGACGATCGCGAAGATTGTACGCGGATTCCGAGACGCCCCACGGCACGCCGCGGATTTCGCCGTACGCGATTTGCCGCCGCACCGCCGAGTGACAGGTTTGATCGAGCAGCGAGAACGGCCGCGCCGGCATGACGAGGAGCGGCATGAGATACTCGAACATCGTGCCGCTCCACGACACGAGCGCCGTGGCGCCGTCGGCGACGCTGAGCGATCGCCCGAGATGGAACCAGTGTTCGACCGGCACGTCGCCTTTCGAGATCGCCATGAAGCTGGCCAATCGCGACTCCGAGGCGAGCAGGTCGTACAACGACTCGTCACGCGTGCCGGAGCGTGCATCGTAGCCGATCGAGAACAACCGCCGCCGTTCGTCGTAGACGAGTCGGAAGTCCATCGCCGTCGCCATCACTCGCGCGCGCGCCGCGAGCGCGTCGAGGCGCGCGACGAGGGCCGCGGCCGCGGGCGACGACACCGCGATCGCTCGAAGCGAGACCGACGCATCGCATTCCGGATCGAGATCGAAGCTCGACAATTCGTCCGCCGTGGCTTGCAGACGCTGTCGCTCCCACAGCGCCGCCGCCGCACTGTCGGAATTGGCCGTCGCGCGCCGGCGCAGCTCGAGCATCGCGGCCTGATAGGCGAGCAACCGCTCGCCGATCCACGTGCCCCGCGCGTTCTCCCGTGATCCGCTCTCGATTTCGATCGCGGCCCACACGCGACCGTCATCGACCGGCGCGATTGCCATCTCCAAACACCCCTGCGCGAGCGCGATGAGATGCCCCGCGAGATTGCCCGAGTCGACAGTCGAGACATACGGCGGATCGAGCACGGCGAGATCGGACAGATCGTACCAGTTGTAGAAATGGCCGTGGATGCGCGGCATTCTGTCCATGGCATCGAGCGCCCGTTCGAGCCGGCCCACCGTCTCGCCGCGCGTCAGCAATCCAAGATCGGCGGCTGACGCCGTCGCGAGCAGTTGGAGTCCGATGTTCGTCGGCGAGGTGCGCGACGCGATGAGCGGTTTCGGCGTCTCCTGGAAATTATCCGGCGCGAGCCAGTGCGTTTCCTCGGTGACGAACCGCTCGAAGTATCTCCAGTGATGGAGCGCATACCGCAACGCCGCCGCGCGCTCACCGTCGTCGAGCACGAGGGACCGACGGCGAAGGGGCGAGCCCAGGGCCAGCGCCGCCTCCGGTACCAGCATCCACGCGCAGGTCAACGCGGTCCACGCGCCGGCCGTCAGCCACCACGCGGCGTCTCGCACGATCGGATCGGCGGCGGCGTGCCACGCCACGCCGGCCATGATGCTCGCGCCCAACAGCACCGATGGCCACATGCGCCGCCACACCGATCGTCGATCGTGTCCGGTCGTTTGTTCGGCGTGCGACGCCGTTTGCCACTCGAGCATACGGCGGCGTGTCCAACACACGCGCACCAGCGTCCGCCCGATCGCGTCGATGGCCAGCAGCGCCTGGTCGGGCAGCAGGACCACGGCCAACGCGAGCTGCTCGAGCGCGCGCGATGCATCGCGCGCGATTGCCCTGTAGTACGGCCTCCACGCCTGCTCGCGTGGCGGGCGCGCCGCCGCGAACACCAGCGGCGCGATCCACGGAGTCGCGAACGCCGCGAGCGCAGCCGCCGTCCACGCCATCCACGATCCGGGCAGGATCATCAATCCGGCGGCGATCCAGAGCAGCACCGCGGCCGGCGTCGCGCTGCGACGCAGATTGTCGGCGATCTTCCATCGTGAGAGCGCCGACAACGGATGGCGATTGGCGCCGGCATGACCGGGTACGCGCGCCGACAGCCAACGAAGCAGCTGCCAGTCTCCGCGAATCCATCGGTGTGCACGACGCCTCGACGTGAGATAGCGCGACGGGTAATCGTCGAACACTTCGATATCAGTCACGAGTCCCGCGCGCGCGAACGTTCCTTCGAGCAAGTCGTGGCTGAGCAAACTGTTCTCGGGAAATCGGCCGTCGGTCGCTTGTCGAACGACGTCGACGTCGTAGATCCCCTTGCCCGTGAACGTGCCCTCGCCGAAGAGATCCTGGTACACGTCCGACACGGCGGTCGTGTACGGATCGACACCGGGATGCCCGGAATAGATCGCGGCGAATCGCGACTCGCTCGCACTCGGCAGCGACACGCTCACGCGCGGCTGCAGAATCCCATAGCCGCGTACGACGCGGCCGCGCGACGGGTCGTACACGGCGCGATTCAGCGGGTGCGCGATCGTTCCGACCAGCGCCGCGGCGGCGGACCGCGGAAGGATCGTGTCGGCGTCGAGCGTGATCACGTAACGGGCGTGGCGCAGCCATTCGAGGTCGCCCTCGCGGGTCGCGAACGCATCGCGGCCCGCGCCCCGAATGAATTCGTTGAACTCGACGAGCTTCCCGCGCTTGCGCTCCCAGCCCATCCACACGGCGTCGGCGGCGTTCCACCGCCGCGCGCGATGCAAGAGGTAGAAAGGCGCCTCCGACTCGCGTTCGCCGCGATGCGCCTCGTTCAATGACCGAATGCCGGCGACCGCGGCCTCGACGATCGCCGCGTCGTCTGCGCCGTGCTCGGTGGCCGCATCGCGAAAATCGCTCAGCAGCGCGAAGCGCACCTCAGGATCGCGGTTCGCGAGGAACTGCGCTTCGATGTGATCGAGCGCGCGCGTCACCGCGTCCAGACCAGCCAAGAGCAACGGCACGACGACGATCGTGCGATCCTGCGCCGGAACGGCGTCGGCATAGTCGAGCCGCGGAAGACGCGACGCGGGAATGACGAGGTTGACGAACTGATGGACGATCGCGACGGCGGCGTCCGCGGCGGGAAGACCCGCCAACGCGGCCGCGATCGCGAACCACAGCGTGCGATCCGCGGGCGCGACGACCAGCAATGGCGAGAGGAGCGCGCCCAGCGCCGCCGCGAACACGACCGACAGCGCCCCGAAATACGACGCGGCAGGATGCGCGAGAATGCTCGCTCGAAGCCGCGCGGCGTATTCACCGCGAAATTCACAAACGCGCTCGAATGCCGGCCGCCCTTGGCCGATCAAATAGTGGCCGACGTGATGACACCGCGCGTCGGCGCCATCTTCGGCGGCCGCGCGCGCGGCACCAATGGCCTTCGCGGCGACGTCGTGCTCGTCGAGCCTCGAGCCTTTGGCGATTCGCTCGACCGCGTGCCGGTACTGATCGCGCGTGGCGCGCGTCATCTGGGCGTACGTCCGTGATGGATCATCGCGCAACGTCGCTTCGACGACGCTCACCGCTTCCACCAGCGAGGTCCAATCGATGTTCACGACGTGGCGCAGGCTCGCGATGGAGTTTGCCATCACGAGCTGTGTCAGGGCCAGTTCTTGGGCCGAGCGCTGCGCCGCATCTTCCACCGTCATGATGTCTTCGGCGAGCCACTGCTCGAGCCAGACGAGCGGCATGAAGTCGGCTCGCCGGCTCCGAATCTGCTGGAGGAATCGCGTGAGAAAGGCCGGCGACAGGCGCGGGCCACGGTGGACGAACGCCGCGAGCTCGTGCTCGTCCGCTGGACTTGGCGCGATGAGGCGCGACACCCAGGCGTCGGCGGAGGCCCGATCGGCCACATCGCGCGACGCCCGGAGCGCCATGCGTCGAACGTTCTCGAGGTATCCGATCCGCAACATCGCCGGGATCGCCCAGAGCTCACCCAACGTGAGCGCGCTCACGCGCTGGTATTCGGCGACGATGAGCGCCACGCTCCCCTCCTCGAGCCGGCCATCCGTGTGCGTGATCAACTCGACGATGATGTCGTAGATCCGCGGATACCCGTCCCGTGGTCCGTCGCCCGCGAGCTTCGGCAATTCCCGGTAGTAGCCGGCCGGGAGCATCGACCGGATCTCCGGCAGTTGCTCCATCACGACGAAGAAGTTGTCGAGCAGCCATGCGCCCGCGGGTCCAACGTCCTCGCCGTTCGCGGACGCCGCCGCGAGTGTGTCGCGCGCCGCGATCAACGCGCGCTCAGTCGCGTCCAACTGCGCGATGAGCGGTCCACGGTCGCGGCGCCGAAACCACTGCGTCGACGCGACGGGCGCCAGCGTGTGCCGTCGCGCCAACCGTCGCGCGTGCGACGCGAGGCGCGCCGCACCGAAGATCTCGCCCTTCATCGGGCGCCGCTCGTGCGAGTCGTGCTCCTCGAGCGCATCCGGCGCGGCGGCGGGCGGCCGGCGGAGCGTTCGCGAATGGGCCGTCACGCCTCGGGCAGCACCGTCGCGGCGCCCAGAAGATCCTCGAGCTCATCCTCGCGCATCTCGTCCCACCGCGCGGGAATGGGCGTGAGTTGCCGGCGGTGGCGCGCCGACTCGAATTGCAAGCAGGGCGTCGCGAGGTCGCGCGTCGCAAATCGCGCGGCCCCGGCGACGCGTCCATGCGAGCGCGGCGCGTTCCGCCGCTCCCGCGCGCCGATGAGCGTGAGCACGCGCGGCGGCGCCTCCGACACCGTCCACGCACGGCCATCGCGGTCCGTGAAGCTGCGACGAATCATGATGGCCGTTCCGATGACCGGCGCGCGCGGATCGTCACTCGGCGGGCGCATCGGTGCGCGCGTCGTGAACGTACGTCAACGGGTCCCACCGGCCGCCGCTGGTCGCGATGACGGTGTATCCGTTGGACTCGCGAGTCGCGCGAAGCGCGCGCGTGAGTCGGCGTCCGGCTCGACGCCGAGGACGGTTCGGTCAGCGGTTCGGCGCATCGCGCACCCGATCAGAGGACAGCTGGACCGAGAGGCTCTCGAGTCGCCGGGGCCGTAATGCCCGCGAGACCAGGGGGAGGTGGCCGCACGGGCCACACACCAGCACCTGAAATATACACCAGCACGGGGTCCTTCGCTCGGCGCCGGCGGAAACCCTGGACGATTTAGAAAACCAAAAACTCGAGCAGCAGCAGCCGCAGCTCGAGGGCACGGCGCGTAATGTGCTAGATTGCGACAGAGCTGGTGAGCAGCCGTGTGGCTGCCCGTTTGGGGCTTCGGCATCGCGACGCGCGCGCCGGCCCTCCGAGCCATTCCTGGTCAGCCCACTCCCGTGTTCGCGGAGGCACCATGGTTCGGTCGCGCCCCGAATGCTGACGGATGCGTCGGCGTGCCGGGTCATTCTCGTCGCCGAGCGCGATCGCAACGTTCGCGATCTCCAGTCGTTCGCGCTCGAGTCCGCCGGCTTCGTCGTTGCATTCGTCGACGACGGCGAAGCGGCGTTCGCCTACGCGACCGCGAACGCGGCCGCGCTGATCGTCACCGAGATCCTCATTCCCAAGCTCGACGGCCTGACGCTCTGCCGCCGGCTTCGCGCCGAGCCGGCGACGCGGGACGTCCCGGTGCTCGTGTTCAGCATTCTCGCCGCCGCGACGCGCGCCGAGGAAGCGGGCGCCAGCGCATTTCTCCGCAAGCCGTTCATCGAGTCCACGTTCATCGCCACGGTCAGTGCGCTGACCAAAGTCCAGGATCACGTTATGGCAGTTGTCACATGAGTAGTCTATTACAACCCGAACGCCGCCTGGTGCGTGATCTCGGCGGCGAGAGCGGCGACCGCATGCGGTCGGGCAATCGCGAGGCCGACTACATCCTCGGCGGCGGGTTCCCGACGAATTCGATCAACATCGTCATGGGCCACCCGGGCTCCGGCAAGACGATCTTCGCCGAGCAGCTGATCTTCGACAACGCGGCGGGCGACCGGCCCATTCTCTACTTCACGACGTTGTCGGAGCCGCTCTCCAAAGTCGTGCGCTATCTCCAAGGCTTTCGCTTTTTCGACGAGACCAAGCTCGGCACGGAGGTCATCTACGAGGATGTCGGCGACCAGTTGTCCAAGGAGGGGCCGGCCATCCTGATTCCGGTGCTCAAGGAAGCGATTCGCACGCTCGCGCCAAAGATCATCGTCATCGATTCGTTCAAGGCCGTGCACGATCTCATGCCCTCGGACGGCGACCGGCGCCGGCTCGTCTACGAGCTCACGGCGCTGCTGACGGCCTATGGAACGACGGCCTTCCTCCTCGGCGAATACACCGAGGACGACATTCTGCGGTACCCCGAGTTCGCCATCGCGGACGGCATCGTCGAGATGTCGCGCCGCCGGCTCGGCAATCGCGACGAACGATATTTCCGCGTCTACAAGCTGCGCGGCAGCAAGTATCTCGAAGGCGCGCACGCATTCCGGATCACCGATGCGGGCTTGGACATGTATCCGCGGCTCGTGAGCCCCTCGATGCCCGAAGGGTACGAGCCGCCGGACGAGCGGATTTCGACGGGCATCGCCGGCCTCGATCGCATGCTCGAGGGCGGTATCTGGCGCGGCACGACGACGCTCCTGGCCGGACCATCGGGTGCCGGAAAGACCACGATCGGCCTGCAATTCGCGCTGGAGGGCGCGCGCCAGGGCGAGCCAAGTCTGTATATGAATTTTCAGGAAAACCCCTCGCAGCTCATGCGCACCATCCGCAGCCTGGGGGTCGACTTGGAAGAAGCGCAGGCGCATGGACTCCAGCTCGTGTACGCGTCGCCGGTCGAATTGCAGATCGACAGCATCATCGTCGACATGTTTCGCCGCATTCAACAGGGCAAGATTCGCCGAGTCGTCATCGACGCGCTCGGCGATCTCGCGAGCGCGGCGACGGATCAACAGCGGTTGCACGATTATCTCTATGCGCTCGTGCAGCATTTCGCCGTGAGCACCATTACGAGCATCCTCAACTTCGAGACGACGGCCAATTCCGTGTCCATTCAGGGCGTGCAGAACGCCATGAGCTATCTGTCGGACAATGTCCTGCTGCTCACCGTGGGTGGCGAGGAAACCACGCGCCGGACGATCCGCATTCTCAAGACGCGCGGCAGCGCGCACGACCTCCGGATTCGAGAGGTGATCATCACCGGCGCCGGCGTGGAGATCGTGGAGTGATGATCGGAGGTCAGGCCCGCGGCGTGTCGCCGCGGGTTGAGCAACTTCGAAAGCTCTCTGACATCAATCGGGCCTTCTCGTACACCACCTCGCTCGACGAAGTCGCCCGGCTCACCGTCGAACAGGGTGTCGAGCTGCTGTCGGCTCCCGCAGCCGTGTTGATGCTCCAGGATATCAACGATCTGCTGCAGGTGCGCGCCGCCTACGGCGTCGCGCCGGATCGAGTGGCGCGCTTCCGGGCTCCCTTGTCGGACGAGGTCGTGGCACGGCTCGGCGGACTGCTCGACGTGCCCGGCGATCAACTGCTCGCGGTCCCGCTCGTCGCCCGCGGAACGGTGATCGGGCTCCTCGCCCTCGCGCTCGACCGGCCGGCCGTCGACATCGATGAATGGCTGCTCTCGGCGCTCGCGGATCAAGCCGCGTCCGCGCTGGAGAACGCGCGCCTCTTTGGCGAGGTGCGCGTGGAGTTGGCCGATCAACTTCGCGCCAGCAAAGGCGCCACCGACGCCAAGGATCGCGCGCTCTCCACGCTCGCGCATGACATCCGCAGTCCCCTCGGCGCGATCGAGGGATACTGCACCATCATGGAAGATGGGTTGTACGGCGAGATCACGGGCAAACAGCGCGAAGGGTTGGGCCGCATCCGCATGGCGGGGCGGCATCTCCTCTCGCTGCTCGACAACGTCATGGACATGGCGCGGCTCAGCGCGGGCGCCATCACCGTCCGCAGCGAGCCGGTCCGCCTCCTCGAGGTCGCGAGCGAAGCCGTGGATTTGCTCACGCCGGCTTCGTACGCGAAGCGGCAGCGGCTCCAGCTGCTCGGCGGACCCGACGTCGTGGTGATCGGCGACGGGGCGCGGCTGCGCCAGGTGCTGGTGAATCTCGTCGGCAACGCCGTGAAGTTTACGGGCGCCGAGGGCTCGATCACGTTGAGCACAGCGGAACGCGTGAACGACCTTGGCCCATGCGGCGAAGTTCGCGTGTCGGACAATGGGCCCGGCATCTCGCGCGCCGATCAAGCGTCGATCTTCGAGCCGTATTATCGCAGCGAGACGACGGCGGCCGCGCCGGGCGTGGGACTTGGGCTGGCCATCTCCGACGCGCTCATCAGGCAGATGAACGGACGGATGGAGGTCGAAAGTCACCTTGGCGCGGGCTCGTGCTTCTCGATCCAACTGCCGATGGCGGCCGCCATATGACGTCGTGACCGCCGTTCGCGAAGCGCCCCAGGTCATCGTCGTCGACGATGATTCCGAGCTGGTCGCGATGATTCGGTTCGGCCTCGAGTCATCGCACTACTCGGTGGCGACGTATGACAACGCGCCAGAGGCGCTGGCGGCGATGATCGCATTGCCGACGCGCGGTCCGCCGCGTCTCGTGCTGCTCGACATCGACTTGCCGGGCATGGACGGTCACACACTTCACGAACAGCTGCACGCGGCCCGTCCGGGCCGCTTCATCGTGGCGTTCCTCAGCACGCGGGACAGCGACGCCGATCAGGTGCGCGCATCGGCAGGAGGCGCCGTGGATTTCCTCGTCAAACCGGTGAGCATCCCGGTGCTGCTCGCCAAAGTCCAAGTGTGGCTCGAGCCCTGCATCGACGGCGCCGAGTGATCAGGCCGATCAGTCTGTGATCGGCGGCATCGTTATCGTCGTCGTCGGCGCCCTCCAGGCGCTGTTCATCGCGGCGTTGCTCATCGTCCTCGCGGTGGCGCACCGTCGAAGCGGGCGCGGCGAGGCGGAGGACGATGCAATCGCCGCCGCGCTTCGTCCGCCGGCGCGCGCGCTCGTCCTTGGCGACGACGAGGGCGAAGCGCTCGCGGGGGCTCTTGCCGGTCTCAGTCCGGATGTCGCGTCTCGACAGTTGCGATCGATCGCCGCGTCGCAGATCGCGTCGGAACAGCTGCGGCATTTGGCGGCGCATGTGCGTCCGGCGGCCTGGGTGGAGCTCAAACTTGCGGATGGAACCTCGACGCGCTGGTGGAAGCGGATGGAAGCAGCTCGCCTCCTCTCCGTCGTCATGGCGCCGTCGGATCTGCCGCTGCTCGCGCGCCTCCTCTGCGACGAAAATCCGGCGGTGGTCAGCGCCGCCACCGGTGCTATCGCGGGCCACGCGGACGCCGGACTCGCCACGCTCATCATCCGCCGCCTCTCCGCGCGGGCGCCGACGGTGCGCCAGCAGCAGATGCGCGCGCTGCGCACCTGCGCGGAGGTCTCGACCACGATTCTCGTCGACGAGCTCGAGGCGGAAACGCGGCCGGATCAGATCCGGGCCCTGGTGCAGCTTGCCGAAGCGCTCGGCACACCGCGGGCACTGGCGGCGGTCGTTCCGCATGCATCGCATCCCAACGCGGACGTGCGCGCGACGGTCGCGCGTGCGTTGCGCTGGTGTTCCAGCGCGGCCGCCGTGGACGCGGCACGGCGCGCGTTGACCGACGGCGACTGGCGCGTGCGGGCGGCGGCGGCGCGCGCGCTGGCCAGTCTCAACGCCGTCGAGACGATTGGCGAGCTCGAGGAAGCATTGCGCGATGCGTCATGGTGGGTGCGCTTCCGCGCCGCGCTCGCCCTCGGCTCCTTCGGCGCGGCGGGCGAGGAGGCGCTGGCCACCGCCGCGATCTCGGACGACGACTTTGCGCGCGACATCGCCATCGTCGTGGGCGGTCTCAGCGAGTCGGCCCGCATCGAGTTGAGCGCGTGACGGCGGGCCTCGCACTCCACGCCGCGCTTCGTGCGGCGACCGCGCTCATCGTCCTCTTCATGCTCGCGCTGAATTCGTTCTACGCGCTTCTGCTGATCCTGTCGATCCCGGAACTGCTGCGGCACTGGAGAATCGCCGACGACGTGAATCTCCGCCTGCTGCGGGCCGCGGACGTGATTCCACCGCTCTCCGTGCTCGTGCCGACGTACAATGAGGAGAGCTCGATCGTCGCCAGCGCGCTGTCATTCCTGTCGCTCGAGTATCCGCGACACGAAGTCGTCCTGGTGAATGACGGATCGACCGACGGCACGATGCAACGGTTGATCGACGCCTACGCGCTCGTCGAGGTGCCCGCCGCGTATCCCGCCGTCGTGCGCACCGCCGCGGTCAACGCATATTACCGCTCGACCGTGCACGCGAAGCTCGTGTGCGTGGACAAGGTGAATGGCGGCAAGGGCGACGCGTTGAATGCCGCGCTGAATGCCGCGCGCTACCCGTATGTGGTCGCGGTCGACGCCGACACCTTCATCGAACGCGATGCGCTCCTTCGGATCGCGCGGCCGTTCCTGCTCGGCGAGCGTGTCGCCGGCGTCGGCGCGACGATTCGCGTCTCGAACGGATCGACCGTGGAACACGGGCGGGTCGCTGACGCGCACGTCGACCGCCGTTGGCTGCCGGGTATTCAAACCGTCGAGTACCTGCGGGCCTTCTTGTTCGGCCGGCTGGGGTGGAACCGGCTGGGCGGCGGCTTGATCATCTCCGGCGCATTCGGGTTGTTCAAGCGGCAGCACGTGCAGGACATCGGCGGCTACAACGCCGGCACGGTCACCGAAGACCTCGACCTGGTCGTGCGCCTGCACAAGCATCTGCGCGACTCCGGCTCGAGCGACATCCTGACGTTCGTTCCCGACCCCGTGGCGTGGACCGAGGCGCCGGTCACGGTCGCGGTACTCGGCACACAGCGCGAACGCTGGCATCGCGGGCTGATCGCGACGGTCGTCAAGCACCGCGACATGCTGTTCAATCCGCGCTACGGTGTCGTTGGCCTCGTCGCGTTTCCGTTCTACATGCTCGGCGAGGTGCTCGCGCCCGTCGTCGAGGCGCTCGGCTACCTCGTCGTGGTCACGAGCCTCCTCGTCCGCGCCAGCGGCGATTCCGCGGCGTTCGCGTTTCTCGGCGTGTCGATGGGATTCGCATTTCTCCTCTCGCTCTGGGCCGTCGTTCTCGAGGGGATCAGCTTCCGGCGGTACACAACGAGGAACGACGTGTTCAAACTCCTGTGGTTCTCGGTGCTCGAGTCGTTCGGCTATCGCCAGCTCACCGTGCTGTTCCGTCTGCGTGCGTTTCCGCGCTACCTGCGCGGCGACCTGCGTTGGGGCTTGATGCCGCGCGAGGGTCCGCTGCCGCACAAGGCCGAGGCCGCGGGGGTGGCGTCATGATATCGGCAATGACGATGTTCGCGGCACTCGCATCGTTCACATCGTACCCGCGCGTCGGCGGCGACACGACCGCGGTGCGCGACACGACCGCGGTGCGCGACACGACGCGCTCGCTCGACGTCCCGCCGTGGTGGGAGGCGAGCGTCGCGATGGCCGGCGAGTCGTTCGTGTCGCGGCTCGCGTCGTGGCAGTGGCACAGCGTCGCGCTACGCTATCGCGGCAAATCGGCGTCACACGCGATCGAAGTGTTCGCGGCGCGGCGATACGATCAATGGAACGGCGGCGTGGCCGTCGAAGAGTCGAGAACCGTCGGCCGCGGCGCCTACGTCGCGCTCCGGGCGCAGTTTGCCCCGCGGGCGACGATCGTCGCGCACTCCGACCTCTCCGCGTCCTGGTACCAGGCGCTCGGCCACGGGTGGGAGACGGTGCCGTCGGTGCGCATCATGTCGTTCGCCGAACGCATTCCGATCATCGGTCTTGGCCTCGGCCGCTACACCGGTCTCTGGTACGTGGCCGGCCGCGCGAGCGACGCGATCGAGCGCGGCGCGCCCGGCGTCACGGCAACCGGCGAGATCCGCCGCTACGCCGGCGACGCGTCGTCGACCTTCGTGGACCTGACGGCGTCGCACGGAAGCGATCTCGTCGTGCTCGGGCCGTCGAGCACCGTGCTGCGCACCACATCGTCGGTCGCGGTGCGCGGGCAACGGATGATGGCGCGCGGCCTCGGGATTTCGGTCACCGCAACCTACGACGCCAACGCTTCCCTTCCCGACCGGCGCGGGGGCGTTCTGTCGGCGTTCGTCCGATGGTGACGCGGCGAGGCCGATCGCCGTTCGACCGGGCTCATCTATTAGAATATTATAAACATTTTCTCGAGAAGGACGGACCATGCAACGTGCCATTCGCTTCGCGGTCGTACTCGCCTGTAGCGCGGCGCACGCCGCCGCCGCGCAAGCCGGCGCGTCGGCGGACACGTCGGGCGGCAAGAGCAACGTCCTTCCCGTCGTCGAGATCGCGAGCTTCCTCACGTTGCTGAGTGCCTACGATCGCGTGGCGTACGCCAACGAGATGCAGGACGGCAAGCGCGTGTACAGCGCGACCATCGCGAGCACGTGGTACCATCTCCGCACGCAGCGCTGGGTACACGACCAGGATCCGTTCAACGTCAATCAATTCGAGCATCCGTATCAGGGCGCGATGATGTACGGTCTGGCGCGCTCGAGCGGCCACACGTTCTGGGCGTCGCTCGCCGACGCCAACATCGGCAGCTTCATATGGAAGATGGCCGGTGAAACCGATCCGCCGTCGATCAATGACATGATCACGACGGGCCAAGCGGGAAGTCTGCTGGGCGAAGCGCTCTATCGCGTGGCGGATCTCGTGCTCAAGGACAAGCCCGCGGGCGGCAAGTCGCCGCGTTGGCACGACTACGTCGCCGACGCGATCTCGCCCCCCCGGGCCGTCAACCGCCGCGTCTTCGGCGAGCACTTTCGTGCCGAGCTGCCGGACAGCACCCCCGCGACCTCGTGGCAGGTGCGGTTGGGGGCGTCGCTCGACGCCGTCGCCCACAACACGGCGGTGCCGGGGACGCTGCTCAACCGAGGCGCGACGGCGGAGCTCTGGTTGTCGTACGGTCTGCCGGGAAAGCCGGGCTATGCGTACACGCGTCCGCTCGACTACTTCGACCTCCAGATGTCGCTGCTGGCCAACACGAGCAACCCGATCGAAAACGTGATGATTCGCGGCCTGCTCAAGGGCGCGGCGACGAGAGAGACGCCGACGTCGCGCGGCGTGTGGGGATTGTATGGAACGTACGACTACATCTCGCCGTTCCTGTTTCGCGTGTCGAGCACCGCGGCATCGCTCGGCACGACGCGGCAGTACTGGCTCACGCCCGCGCTCGCCCTGCAGGGCACGGCGCTCGGCGGCGTGGGGTATGGCGCCGCGGGCTCGACGACGATCATTCCCAGCACGCCGGCCAACGCCGCCATCCGCGACTACCATTTCGGCGTGACGCCGCAAGCGCTGGTGACACTGCGGTTGATCGCCGGCGATCGGCTGATGCTGGACATGGCGGCACGCGAGTACTACGTGAGCGGCTTGGGCTCCGACGACGTGCACGGATCCGAGACGATCTTCCGCGGCAACATCGGCTTCAACGTGCGGATCGTCGGCGGGCACGCGCTGGGCGTGCGGTTCGTCGAATCAACGCGCAACGCGCGGTACGGGAAGTTGCCGAACGTCGCGTCGTCCGAAGGAGCCGTGACGATCGCGTATTCCTTCCTCGGCGCCGACCGGTTCAGCGCCGTGAAGTGGCCGTGATTCCCGTTGCTCGTCGTACTTACACGCTCGGCACACGCGCCGGCGCGGCGAGCGTCGGCACGCCGGTGGTAATGCCGTGATAATCCGCCAACGACGCGCCGATGACCGCGCCGGTCGCCGTGAGCCGGTACGTGCGGAAGTCGGTCGCGTGCTCGCTGCCGCGCATCTTGACCACCGACAGGACCTTTTGCAGCGCGCCGTCGATCTCGACGTAGCGCTGCACGAGAATGTCGTCCGTGATGAACGACACGCGCTCGTGCGTGAAGCGGCCGCCCGGCGTCGCGTCCACCACCTCGTCCGTCATCAGGACGGTCACACCCGACACCGTGAGCGCCCCGACCAGCCGGTATAACGATTCTCTAAAGTCGGCGCGGTAGCTCGGCGCGAGCGCCACCTCGAAGCCCGAGAGCGAATCGATGACGACGCGGCTGGCGCCGATGCGCTGAACGGCGCGCTCGATCTCGGCCAGCATCTCGTCCACCGACAAGTCGAGCGGACGCAGATACGTCACGATCAAACGCCCGACGTCGATCATGTGATCCAGGCCGGTGGAGACGACCTTGGCGCGCGTCAAATACGCGTCCGGATATTCCTCGAACACCGCGACGACGCACGCTTCGCCGTCCACCAGCCCCTGCGCGACGAAATGCGTCGCGAACGTCGTCTTGCCGCTGCCCGCGGGGCCGGTGAGCAGCACCACGTCGCCAGCCGGGATGCCGCCGCCGGTCATGGCGTCCAGTCCGGGAACACCGGTGCCGAGACGGGCGACCGGCTGCTGACGGCGCGGGCGCACCTGTTCGGGAATGCGCGGGAATACCTGCACGCCCGAGGCGTTGAGTCGAAACGTGTGCAATCCCGGCATCGGATTTCGGCCGCGTACTTTCACCACGCGCAGCTTGCGCGTCGCCGAGTTGCGGTCGACGTCTTCGGACAGCCACAGAATGGTGTCGGCAATCGTGAACACCGGCTGCCGCTGCTCGGTGTCCGAATACTCGCCGATCAGGAACGACGTGACTTCCCACGTCGTGAGCTGCTGGGCCAGACGGTTGACGAAATGCGCCATGTCCAGCGACTCGGGCGATTCCGCCGCTCGGCCTCCGCCGACGATCGTGCGAAAGGAGTCGACCGCGACGAACGCCGGCTGGGTGGCCGCGACCTCGGCGATGACGCGCTGCAGCACCACCTCGAGGTCCCCGCTCGACGCTTCGGCAGCGAGATTGACGAATCGCACCGCCGCCGGCACCAGGGCGGCATTAAAGAACTCGAATTGCCGCTGGTAGCGCAGCATCTTCACCGTCGGCTCGCCGAGTACCGTGAAATACAGCGCCGGCCGTTCGCGCGTCGCGTTGGCGAACAAGATCTGTTGCACCAGCGTCGTCTTGCCCGACCCCGGGGCCCCCGCCACGAGGTTGAACGCATACTCGCAGAGCCCCCCGCCAAGCACGGCGTCGAGCCCGGGCACACCGGTGGCGATGTTCCGCATCACCGAGTCGTCGGATACGAATGGAGAAGCGGTCATGAATCGTCGGCGTGAAGGAGGTTGCGTACCATGTCCGCTCCGATGAGGGCGGTGAGAATGTCGACGAGCGCCGCCAGCACGGTCTCCACGGCGGCACGCGCCGCGTCCGCTCCGTGCATCTCGATCGCCGTAACGATGTTCAACGGCATGCCGGCGTCGGCGGCGCGCCCGATGCTCGCGACAACCGGGTGTCCGCGCTGCGCCTGCGCCATCGCGCGATCGAGCAAGGCATCGAGCCCGTCCGCGCCCACAGCGCCCTCGAGATCGCCGAGGATTCGTCCCACGGCGCGCTGTATCGCCGCGGAGAGCGCCTCCGCATCCAACTCCCCGTTCACCTCGCGGTCCATGAGTTCCCGAGCCAGCGAACGGGCGTTTGCGGCTCCCTCGTTGTCCGGCATGCGATCAACTGTCCGGGAAGCTGGATCAGCACCGCCCGCGACACGGGTGAGAGGCGGAATGCCTGAGTCTAGCGTACCTGCCCGGCGCGCGCTACCACGCGCACGGCAGACGCCTCCTTCTTACGGAGCGCCTGCGACGGTCGCGTCAAGCACCTGCTGCACGCTCTCGAGCACGCGTGCCAAGCTGACCGGCTTCGCGAGATACAGCGCCATGCCGGCCTCGCGCGCCCGCTCCGCATCCTGCGGCAGTGCCATGGCCGTCAGGGCGATGATCGGAATATCCCTCGTCACCGCGTCCTCGCGCAGCGCTCGTGCGGCCATCCATCCATCCATTCCGGGAAGCGCGACGTCCATCAGGATTACATCCGGATGCATCGACCGCGCGAGCGCGACGCCGCACGTGCCGTCGTGCGCGAGCACGACGTGGTAGCCGGCGTGCTTCAGCCAGACGGACATGATCAACGCGTTGTCTTCGTTGTCCTCGATGATGAGCACGGTCGCCGCCACTGGAGTCGTGCTCACGAGTCCGTGGCGCGCCGCGACTGCCCCGCGGCGGGAAGCGTCAGACGAAACGTGGAGCCGACGCGCAGCGCGCTCGTCACCGATAGCTCCCCGTCCATGCCGCGGGCGAGTTGCCGGGCGATCGCCAGGCCCAGGCCGACGCCGCCGCCGCGGTCCGCCGTCGCTCCCGGCAACTGCACGAATGGCTCGAAGATGGACTCGAGCTTATCGCTCTCGATACCCTCGCCTTCATCGCACACTTCGACGTACGGGCCGGCCCAGCTCGTTCCGCAGCGGACGAGGAGCCGCGCCCGGTCGGGCGAATACTTCATCGCGTTCGTGATCAGGTTGATGAGAATTTGCCGAATCCGGTCGGCATCGCCGAACCCCACCGCCACTCCAGCGAAGCACGATTCGTACGCGACCAGTTGCCCTTTCGCCTCGATGAGCGGGGCGATCATCTCGGCTGCCTCGACCGCGGCCGGTCCGAGATCGACGTACGTGAGCGTGAACTCGGCTCGTCCGGTATCGACCCGAACGAACGCGAGTATCTGGCTGATCAACGAGAGTAAGTGCTGCTGGTTCCAGCGAATGCGCTCCAGGTCGCGACGCTGGTCGTCCGTGACCGGCCCGCGGAGGCCCATCGCCATCAGCTCCGCGTACCCACCGATCGCGCTGAGCGGCGTGCGCAGCTCGTGTGTCACATGCCCCAGGGCATTGACCCTCGCGCGCTCGGAATCCTCGGCCGATTTGCGGCGCCGGTCCATCGCCGCGAACTGGCGCGACGTGTGGACCGCGCGCGCGCAGGCGGCCGCCACGCTTTCGGCAAACTCGATCTCGTCCGGCGTGTACGCCGTCCGGGCGCTGCGCGCGACGAACGTGATCGCGCCCCGGATACGGCCGCCCACCCGAATGGGCACCACCAGACATGCGGCGAAGCCCAGCGCCCGTAGAATCGCCACGTTCTCCGGAGTGTGACCGGCCGCGGCGAGCACCTCGTCCATATGCTCGACCAGGGCGATCGTGTGTTCAACGCGCCTGGCGGCCGGATAACCGAACGGGTCGTCGTCGCGGGGAGTCCACCGTCCGTTCAACTCATCCGCGATCGCCTGGTCCGCGGGATCGGCTCTCGGGATCGCGAGGCGAAGCAGATGATCGTCGCTCTCGAGGAGATCGACGATGGCCCACGAGTCGGCGCCGGGGAGGCAGACGCCCGACAGGGTCGTGCGCATCGCCGTCTCGTCGAGCGATGCCGCTAATCGCTCCTGGAGGCCGGCGAGGTAGTCGAGCCGCTCCGACCGCCGCTCGGCCGCGTCGGCGCGATCTGTTTCGGCGAGCGCGGCCACGATCAGCCGTCCGGCGACGGTGTGCTCGTCGAACTTCGTCATGCGGTTCGGCTGGCGCGTCGATGTGTCCGGCTCGTCGCTCCCATCGCTCGGATCATGATGCTCGACTCCACTGGACTTGTATCTACGTCTTCGTGATGACGAGCACAATGGCGGCCATGGCGGCCGCTCGCGTGATGCAGTCGGAAGACGCGACGGAGCTCGCACACACCACGCCGCGTGCGACCAATCACGATGCGCGCAGCTCCTGGGAGGCGACGTCGAGCTGAAGAGCAGCAGCGATGAATGAAGCACGATTCTCGTACGTCCGCTCTACGACCGCCGTCTGCCCCGTTCGCGCGGGTCGCCGAACGCGACTCACGGTGATGGGATGGTCAGCGCGAAGGCGGCGGCTTCGAGAACCCGCGCACGAACCGGCACCCATCGCAATTGGCCCGAGATGAGCGACGGTCGATCGGCGCCGCACGCACGTCCCGTATCTTCGACCACCGCGCCGAGAAACGCGAACACGGCCGGATCATCGAGACCGCCGGATCGCAACTCGCGGCTGGCATCGCCCACGGCATCATCGAGTTGCCGGCGGCACGAGTGACTACGGCCGCGCAGCGCATCGACGAGCGCGCGACCGAGGCGCCCCCGCGTGCTCCTCGTGAGGCGTTCGGCGAGAACGGAGAGGTGCGGAAGACTGCTCGTTATTCGATTCATCATCATAGGGTAATCGTTGCCGCACGTTCTCCCCATCGCACGAAGGGATGAGCCGCCGCCCGCGCGCGACGAGCACTAGCCCGTTCGTGCGATTGCGCGGGCCGTCCGCGATTCCTACGCTGCGTCTCACGCTCGTCGCTCGACGCCGTTCTCACCCTGCCCGCCGCACGCGCGGACGCTGAGCAGCCATCATGATGATGCAGGACAAGCACAAGATTCCGATCACGATTCTGATCTGTGACGAGGATGCGGAAGACCGACGGCGCACGCAGCAGACGCTCGAGGATGCGCACGTTGTCAATGATCTGCGATTCGTCGAGGATGGCGAGCAGTTGCTCGACTATCTGCAACGGCGCGGCGCCTACGTCGGCGAGACCGGGGCCGCGCCCCGTCCGGGGCTGATTCTCGTCGCATTCGACGGCCCGCCGGCGAACGGACGCGCGGTGCTCGAGCGAATCAAGCGCGACACAGCGATCGCCGACATTCCGCTGGCGATTCTCACGGCGCCACGGCTCGAGTCGGGCGGCAGTGATCGGCTCGAGAACGATCGGCTCGAGAACGATCGGCTCGAGAACGATCGGCTCGAGAACATTCGGCTCGGCGTGCGGGCGTTCATCGCCAAGCCGCTCACCTTCCCGGGATTGATCGAGGCGATGAACGGACTCGGCCACTATTGGCTCGAGTTCTGCGAGTCCACGCCGGCGGCCTGACCGATGGCGATGCTGCCGGAGATGTTGCACCCGCCGAGCGATGCGCACCCGCGGCGGTCCTCGCCCGTCTCGATCGCAGCTTGCAGCGTGTTCGTGATCGCGACCCTTCGGGTGGGACGCGCGCTCGCCCTGCCGATCGTCATCGCGGTGCTGCTCACCCTCACACTTCGCGCGCCCGTTCGCTGGCTGGCGCAGCACCGCATTCCCGCCCGGCTCGGGGCGGCGCTCGTCGTCTTCGGCGTGATCGCCGTCGCCGGCGGAGCGACCGCGCTGATCGCGTCGCCCGCGATGGAATGGATCGCGTCCGCGCCGCACACGATCCAAACGGTCGAGACGAAAGTTCGCCGCATCATGAAGCCGTTCAATGCGCTCGAGCAATCCGCCGATCGCATGCAGCAGGCAGCCGGGCCATCCGGCACACGACCGCCGACGATGGTGCAGGTCGCCACGCCAGGGGTGGTGGAGCGCCTCACGACCGGTTCGCTCCTGGCCATCCCCGCGACGCTCAGCGTCGTCTTTCTGACATACTTTCTGCTCGCGAACAACGCGCTCGCTCGGCGCAAGCTCGCCCGCCTGCTGCCCGGACCCGTCGAGCTCGACCGGCGTGAACGCGTGCTCGATCAGATCGAGCTCGCCGCGTCGCACTTTCTGGTCACCGTGTCCGTAGTCAATCTCGGTGTCGGGCTCGCGACCTCACTGGCGCTGTGGCTGATCGGCGTTCCCAACGCGGTGCTGTGGGGATCCATCGCGGGGGTGTTGAACTTCGTCCCGTATCTCGGCCCGATGGTGACCACGACGCTCATCGCGATCGCGGCGACGGCAAGCATCGACTCGCTCACGCACGCGCTGGTCGCGCCGGCCGTGGTCCTCGCGATTCACCTGACGGAGAGCAACGTGGTGACCCCGTTCGCGCTCGGACGCCACCTCCCGTTGAACACGGTGGCGATCTTCCTCGGCCTGCTGCTGTTCGGGTGGATGTGGGGAATTCCCGGCGCCGTGCTCGCCGTGCCGCTCACCGTGTGCGTTCGGCTCGTGTGCGACTATGTCCCCGCGCTGGCCCATGTGGGCGAGCTGCTCGATAATTAACGAACGCGCATCCCGCTGCTCGTCACCCGCCGTCCCGCCGGTGGTACGCCGCGATCTGTAGCCGCGTGTGCAGCGCCAGCTTGTCCATCACGTTGCGCACGTGGCTCTTGACCTGTCATCGTCGGCCAAGCCGACGTCGAGGAGCACGACGTCGGGATGCGTTCGCTCCATGAACGCCGGATCCGCCACGGCCGCCGCGACGACCATCAGGTCGGGAACTTCACCCAGCATTCCAGCTAACGCTTCGTGCACGAGTCGATTGTCATCGACGACCGCCGCCGTAATGGTGCGATCGCCGTCGGGCGAAATCGACGTCATGAGCCACCTTGTGCCAGCGTACAGCGATCGATGAGTGCCGATCCGCACCGTGCGGATCGGCCGCTGGACATTACCTCCCGGCCGCCAGCGCTTCCGTCAACGTCAACGTGATCGGCGTACCGACGGGCACCACCACATCTCGGTAGGCGTACCGCACCGCGACTGCCGTTCCCGCCGCGGCGCCAACGGCTCCGCCGATCACCGTGCTCTTGGTGTTCTTGCCGATCACCTGCCCCGCGATCGCACCGATCGCCGTGCCCGCGGCGACCCGCGCCGCTTCGTCCTTCGTGATGCCGCGGCCGACCATTTGATGCGCGATCGGATCGAGATGGGCCGAGATCGGAACGACCGTGCCGTCGATCGTGACCGACGTGACGATGAGCGACAGGCGTCCGTCCGGCTGACTCTGATCGCTGCCCGGATCGATATGGTCGACGGAAAGCGCGATCCGCGAACCCGCCGGGACCACAACGCGACCATACGAATCCATCACGTCGGCGCCGACGACGGCCCGCACCACGTCACCCGAATGATTGACGCGCGACGACAACGCATCCTCCGTCGTGGCGTCGATCCGCGTTCCCGCTGCCAGGGTTCGCGCGGTGGACGCCGCTTTCGTTGGCCGGCTCTCCACCGGCTTTGGCCGGCTCTCGACGGCCTTTGGCCGGTTCACCGCGGTGGCACGCGCGTCTTTCGGCCGGCTCAGCGCGGTGTCGCTCGGCACCAGGTTCGCCGAGCTCGCGGTCTCTTGCGACACGTCCTTCGCCGCGCCCGTGCTGCATGCAACGAGCACGGATGCGATCACGAACGCGAACATACTCCTACGAATGTGTCTCAACATGTCATTCCGCCGTGCGGAGAAAGAGTGTGAGGGCGTACTTCATGTCGCCGCCGCACGTCGTGGCGATCCGGGAGGTGATAAAGAAACGCTGAAGCGACACGAGTCATCCTCCGGATTCGAGAATTCGTACGGCGGCGATGATACGACCTGGAGAGTACTCGCGACCGCGCCGCGCAACCATCGCCCGAGAGGATGGCTCTTCAGCTCCCCCAATCGTGCGACACGGGTGCGCCGCCGCCATACAGATGAGCTGCGCCTGCGCGCCATGCCGCGGATCAAGACGGAGCGTTTGTCGATAGCGGGCGCGGCGCCCGCACGGACTCGCGCGGAGGCGTTGTCTTGGCGGCCCCGATTGAGTATATTTAGAAGGCGGCCCGCGAGGACGATTCCGCGGCCGCACTATCGAAAGAACCTTCCACGGGCCCGCTCACATCAGGGTCCCTTTTCATTTCCGGGACAATAGATGCCATCCACTGCGAAGCAGGCAGGCGGACCCGCCGGCGCCGACTGGCGCGCGATCGTTTCACGCTATCAGCGGCCGGACGTCCGGCGCGCCGCGACGCAGCTCGCGACGACGCTCGGTCCGCTCGCGGCCGTCTTCTTTCTCATGTACCGGTCGGTTTCGGTATCGTACTGGATCACGGTGCTGCTCGCCCTTCCCGCGGCCGGCCTGCTCGTGCGCACGTTCATCATCATGCACGACTGCGCGCACGGCTCGTTTCTCCCGTCGAAGCGCGCAAACACCGTGATCGGTTGGGTGACCGGCGTACTGACGATGACGCCGTTCGGACTGTGGCGGCACGGTCACGCGCTGCACCACGCGTCGTCGGGCGATCTCGATCGCCGCGGGAACGGCGACGTGGACACCTTGACGGTGCGCGAATACGCAGCGCTGTCGCGCGGAGCGCGGCTGCGCTACCGGCTGAAACGAAATCCGCTCGTGCTGTTTGGCGTCGGCCCAATCCATTTCGTGTTGATGAATCGAATGCCGCCGCGCGGCGCCGACGCCACGGCGCGCCTCCGGCGCAGCGTCTGGGGAACCAACGCAGTGATTCTCGCGCTCGCCGCCGCCGCCGTCGCATGGATCGGATCGCCCACCGTGCTCCTGATCTACGGCCTGCCGATGTACCTCGCCGCCGCGGCCGGCATCTGGCTCTTCTATGTGCAGCATCAATTCGAGGGCACATATTGGAAGCAGCACGCCGATTGGGATTACGCGACCGCGGCGATTCACGGCAGCTCGTACCTCGAGCTTCCGCCAGTGCTGCGGTGGTTTACCGGCAGCATCGGACTGCATCACGTCCACCACCTCGGCCCGCGCATTCCGAACTACGCGCTGAAGCGCTGCCACGAGGAGAACGCCCTGTTCCACGACGTGACGACGCTGACGCTCGCCCAAAGCGTTCGCACGTTACGACTCACGTTGTGGGATGAAGCACGGGAGCAGCTCGTGGGCTTTCGCGACGTGACTCTCACACGCTCGGCGAATGCCGCGTGATGGACGCTTAGCCTTCTCGAATCGAGGTACTGATGAACCGCATCGAATTCACGGACGGCGATCGAACGTTCACTTGTTGCGCCGAGACGTCGCCGGCAACGCCGGGCACGCTCTGGTGGTGGGTGGGGGTCACGGGTGAGTCCGCGAGGTACGCGGCGTTCCGCGCGGAAGCCGGCGATACGGCACTCACCCTTCGCGCGCGCATTCTCGCGTACTACGAACAATTGCTCGCCGACCGCGCGCGTCCGGCGACCTTCCGGTCGCACTGGTCGCAACGTCGTGCGGCTGCGCCGGCGGCCGCGCCGGCGAACGCGCCGGAGGGAGCGGCTGTCGATCCGGCGGCAACCATCCCGTCGTAGAGCCGGTTAGGGCGTAAGCTCGATCAACGCGCGACGGCCAGGCTCGCCACACAGATCGTGTGCATCGGGGATGAGCCGGTACCAGTGGAACATGCAGCGGGCCAGCTTCGCGGGACGCGGTCAGCCACAGACGCAGCTCATCGAGAAGCCCACGCTCCAGCAGTAGCTTGCTGACCGCGCCGAAACCGTACTGCACGACGTCCCGACCGCGACGGCTACGCGGCTGCCATCACGTCATTGGTGCGCCGCCCCATGAGCACCGTATCGCAGGTGTCGAGGAGGTCGATTTTGTATGGCCGCGGCTCGCTTGGCGTTAAGGAAGTCGAGCGCGGTGGTGGCCAGGAGCGGAGCCGCGCCAATCTCGTAGTGGGTGAGGTTCGGCAAGATCGCGAGCCGATTCTTGGACATGTGTTCGCGAGCCCAGCCGGCGTCTCGCAGACCACCACCGAGCAGGTGGTAGAACGACACCATGTGCTCCGGACGAACCATGTCGCCATCACCGTAGACGAGCATGACCGGCATCGCGAGCTGCTTTGCCTCGTCGGACCAGTCGTAGGGCTGGCGCATGAACTCGCCCATCGCGTCGAGTAACCGCGGGAAATCCTGCGGGCGTGGCGCGACCGCAACATAGGATTTGTACATCGGCGTGTCCTTCAACGCATCGGCCATCGCTCCACTCACCGCGGCTTGCTGCGCGAGCATCTCGGGGAACCAGCCGTTCTGCGCGTATGGCGTCGATACGAGGATCAGCCGCCGCACCAACGTGGGGTATTGGACGGCGAGCTGAAACGCGACGCTGCCGCCGAGCGAGTGTCCCATCACATCGACGTGGCGTACACCGAGCTTCTCGAGCACGACACCAAGATCACGGCCCATGTCGACGGGACTGATCTTTCGCGTGCCGAGCGCCGTTCGCCCGTGCCCGTACAGGTGGATGCCGATGACGCGGCGGTGCTTGGCCAGCGTGTCGAGCACTGGGCCAAACATCTCGGTGGTGTACAGCCCACCGTGCAGCAGGAGGAGCGGTTCGCCGCTGCCGCGGATCTCGAACCAGTAGTTGACGCCGTTCGCGGCAACGTAGCCGCTCGTGTCTGGCCTGATCACGGCCTGCTGCGCCTCGGCAGCGGCGGGCGCCGCGCAGATGGCAAGCGCCGATGATGCGATGAGTGCGATCCTGAGTCGAAGCATGTCGGTCGTTCCGGTTTCTGGCGTGCGTGATTGCACGCTCCGTCAACACGTCGTTCGACGGGCCTCGAAATCGACACGGACCGGAGGCCGAGCCGCGAAGTTGTGCTATCGAGGCGGCTCTGTCTTGCTCAGAAGCGACAACGTCTGCTCGCGCTTCCCGATTTTGCTCGGCGTCACGCCGATCAACTTTCGGAGCGAGCGGGTCAGGTGCGGCTGGTCGTAGTAGCCGGCGTCGTGAACCGCGTCGATGACCGAAGCGCCGCGGATCAGGCATGCACGTCACCATGACGCGCCGCCTCGACGGCCGCGTCCAGGACGAGCAGGTGCGCAGTCGCAAGCCGTCCTGCGGGTTCACGTCCACCCGGTGTCGGCCGAGCACTCGGCGGCCGTGGCTCGTGTCTCTGGACCGCGGAGCGTCAACGTCGTGTCGCCCGCTCGGCGGGTCACGACGAGCTCGCAGTGACTCGATGCGACGGACATCATCGTTCCCGCACGCCCGCTGTGCGCCCGCCACACTCGCTCTACGAAGATCGAATCTGATGCCCTTTCACTAGTTACGAGATGGTCATTCGAGATCATACGATCACCGATTAGCCGAGCCGAGACACGAGCGCCTTGAATCCCGCGGGGCACAGAGGTCGTCGGCGCTCGAGTCTAATGCATCGTTAAGGCGGCCTACCGCCGCAGCTCTATCGCCGATTGGTCTAACCTGTTAGGATCAATCTTTCAGGTTAGAGAGGCTCCATGCCATTCACGGCCGTGCCGTTGATCGCCATGCTGGCACTCGCCGCACACCCTGACGCCCGGGTGCGGCCGGTCCCCGTCGTCGTCGGCCACGGTGTCGTCGCGCTCACCGGACCGTGGGCGTTTCACACCGGCGATGACCCGCGGTGGGCGGACCCCGCGTTCGACGATTCTGGGTGGGAGATGGTCGATCTCGCGGCCCCGCCGAACTCGCACGATGGAGACGTTGGCCTGACCGGCTACGTGGCTGGTTGGACGGCTCGCGGTCACGCCCGATACTCCGGATATGCGTGGTATCGCTTGCACGTCACGCTTTCGGCCGCCGCCGGCGACTCCGTGGCGCTGAGCGGTCCGTCCGATGTCGAGGACGCCTATCAGATATTCGTGAATGGATCGCTGCTCGGCGGCTCCGGGCGATTCGATGGGCCGAAGCCGGTTGTCTTTGGCCCGCAGCCGCGGGTGTTTCCACTCCGTCTCAGTCGGTCGCCGGGCCGCGCAGATGGCATCGACTCCGCCGATGTCGTCGTCGCCGTGCGCGTCTGGGCGTCGCCCTCGACCATCGCTGGCGCGCCGCGCGACGCCGGCGGCATTCACATCGCTCCAGCGATCGGTGAGGCGAGCGCGATCGGAGCCCGCTATCGCCTGCAGTGGCTGGAAGTCGTCAATGGCCTCGTCGTCGAAGTCGCGCTCCCCGTGTCATTCCTGCTACTGACCGTCATGGCGTTCAGCCTGTATCTCACCGATCGCCGCGATCCGTCGTACCTGTGGCTCGGCGCCGCCCTCGTTGCCACCGGCCTCCTTCGCGGCAATCAGGCGTTCTTCTTCTGGACACAGGCGGAGAGCGCCAACGTGTTCGCCGTGGTGAAGGAAGTGATCCTCACTCCGCTGGCGCTCGGCACCTGGATGATGGCGTGGTATTCCTGGCTCCGACCCCGCGCGGCTACGATCGTGCCAAGAGCGATTGCCGCGCTCACGACGTCATTCGCGCTCTCGCAGCTGTTCGCCACCCCCTATTCAACGCCGCTCGTGACACAATCGATCAGCGCCGTCTTCCAGGGGATATCGATCGGATTGCACGTGTGCTTTGCCGGGATGCTGGTCGCCATCGTCTACTTCGGTATGCGACAGCACGGGTTGGACTCGCTCGCGATCCTCGCCGTCGTCCTGATGGCGATCGCGCTCTTCGCGTACGAGCTCAGCGTGTTGCACGTGCCCGGAATCTGGTTTCCGTTTGGCGTGGGCGTCTCTCGCGCGCAATTCGCTTACGCGGGAATGGATATCGCGCTCTTCGCGCTCCTGCTTCGACGGCACCTGACCGCCGGACACAGGGCTGCCGCGCACGCGGTTGCGACCGCGGCGGCGGCGGCGGCGTGACGACACGCGAATTTCAATTCATCGCCGGCGACCTGGCGCTCGACTTTGTGAACACGGTTGGCAACCGGCTCGGCGCGGCCGATGAGTATTTTCGTACGGCGGCTGACGTGACACGGTGGGCGCGTCTCGCGGGGCTGCTCGGCGCGACGCAATCGCTCCGATTGACGGATCCGCAACTGCGCGCGATCACGACGACGCGCGAAACGCTGTACCGCGTCTTTCGCGCCGTCTCGGCGAGCGCTCGCACGTCGGCCGCGATGGTCGCGAGCGTGGACGCGCTGTTCGCGCGCGTCGCGCCGAATCACCGACTCGTCATTCGCGATGGACTCGTGCGTTGGGAATGGCGCGTGCCGGCAACTCATCCGGCGCGTGTGCTCGGCCCCGTCCTGGCGAGCGCCTGCGCCCTCTTGGTGTCCGGGACATTCGCGATGATTCACGAATGCGACGGCGAACACTGCGGCTGGCTGTTCCTGGACCGGTCGCGGGCCGGCCGGCGGCGCTGGTGCAGCATGCGCGACTGCGGCAACCGCGCGAAGGCGCGCCGCCACTACGATGCGATCCGTCGCGCATGAACGGGCTCTGTCGCGCATCAGGCAGCGCGGCCATCGACGAACGGCGAGCTGCTGATCGTCTTCAGCGGCTATCATAAGTTCTCGCACCCGCAGGATCTCGGAAATATTGCGGCATACGATTTCCAGGGCGAGCGCCCCAAGATGGCCAGCATCGTATGCAGTCGGATCGCGCGATCCACGCTCAATGCTTTGAGCGTCGCGTCTCGCGGAGACTCAGTCGCTTTTTTCCAAACTGCTGCGACATCCGCCTGCGCCAACTCTTGCTCCATGTGTCACCTTCGGCATGGTTCTAAGATCTGGATCGTCACGTCGCGCCACGGAGTAGAACGCCGGCGCCCGCGGAGGCCGACGTTGACACAATTACACGGTGTCGTGTAATATGCGTCGATGCGCTGCTCGTCGGATACGGGACGGATTCCCGCCGCGCTCGGCAAGCCTGAACCGCGCCAACGGCCGCTGATCGATCCGCGCCGCGCCGCGGAGCTCAGCCGCTTGTTCAAGATGTTCGCGAACGATACGCGCCTTCGTCTCTTACACGCGATCGAGCGCGGTCACGAAGTGTGTGTCACGGACCTCGCCGCCGAGGTCGAGATGGCGCCGCAAGCCGTCTCCAATCAGCTCCAGCGATTGGCCGATCGCGGTCTCGTTGCCGCACGGCGTGAGGGGACGCGTCTGTATTATCGCATCGCGGACCCATGTGTCGGCGGGTTCCTCGATCTGGGGCTTTGCCTGTTGGAAGAGACCGCGAAGCCCGCACGGCGTCGGATGCGCAAAAAATGAGTGCCACGGCGCAGCCTCAGAAACGCGTTGTAGAGGTGGGCGACGCACGAGTCGCCTGCATCGATGACGATCGCCACGGCGGCGGCACACCGGTGCTCCTACTCCACGGCTGCCCGTTTGCCTCCTTCGTGTGGCGCCGCATCATTCCGGTATTGGCGCCGAGCCATCGGTGTATCGCACCCGACTTGCTGGGGCTCGGTGATACCGAAACCGGAGCAGACGCGGACTGGTCGCTGCCTGCGCAGGCGGCGGCGGTCGTCGGTCTGCTCGACGCGCTCGGCATCGAGCGCGCGCACGTGGTTGGCCACGACCACGGCGGCGCGGTCGCGCAACTTCTCGCCGCGCATCATCCCTCGCGACTCGAGCGCCTCGTCCTCGCGGACGCCGAAGCGTACGACAACTGGCCGTCCGCGGAGGAACGCCCATTCGTTCGCATCACCCAGTTGCCGCTGCTCGGCGGCGCTGTGCTTTGGTTGTGGTCGCGCAAAACGGTTCTGCGGTCGACGCTCATTCGCGCGAAGGCGGTGTACGACCCTCGCGCGCTTACCTCCGAGTTCCTCGATGCACTGATTCGCGCAAACCTCGGCGATCGGCGGCGGAGAAATAGGACGAAGCGGTTCCTCGCTGGACAATTCGATCCGCGAAACAACCGCGTCACGATGGAATTGCTCGACGGCCTCCGCCGCTTCGATCATCCCACGCTGCTCATCTGGGCGCAGAATGATCCACACTTTGGGCCGGAGTGGGGCGAGCGGCTACGCCAGGAGATTCCGGGCGCCGTGCAACTCGTGCTGCTCGAGTCAACCGGCCACCTGCTCATGGAAGAGCGTCCAGAACGCTTCGCGGCGCTCGTCCGCGACTTCCTTGCCAACTGACGATTGGAGAAATGCATGACGTTCAGCGTTAGGCGCGCGTGGTTCTCGCTCGTTTCGATTGTCCTCGTGCTCTGGGGAATCGTCTTCGCGTTCTTTGGCTTGGGCGTTCTACCAGTGGAACGCAGGGTACTCCTGTCATGGGAGAGCGCCATCTACGGTGCGATCATGATGGGCTGGGGCATCACGCTGTTGCTCGTTGGGCGGATCGCGTTCGTGCGCAAAGATCGACAACTGACGACCGCCCTGTTCGTCGGCATCGCCGTGTGGCTGTTGGCGGAAGCGGCCTTTTCTGCGCGATACGGCGTGTGGTTCAATGTCGGCGTCGACGCCGGCGTCCTGCTCCTGTTCGGCGTGCCACTGATTGACAACGTCCGATCACGCGAAAACGGAGGGTGAAGATCTTGCCGGCATTCGAGGTTCCGAGATCGCTCTTACGAATCAGCGGCGTCGCGAGCATTGCGGCGGGTATTCTGATGACAGTGGGGTTCGTTCTGCACCCGGCCGGCGAAGACGCAACCTTCGGAACGAGCCCGATGTGGATTCCCGCTCATGGTCTGCTCTGGCTGGCCTTCGTCCTCGCGCTTCTCGGCTGGGTCGGGATTTACTTGGTCCAAGCCTCGAGAGCCGGACAATTCGGCGTTCTCGCATTTGTCATTCTCCTGGTCGGAACCGCGCTGGCATCATGGATCTTCAGCAGCGACGTCACCTTCGTCCCCGTGATCGCGGCGGAATCGCCGGCACTGTTTACAAAGATCTTCACGACCACGCATACGCTCATCGGGGTAGCGAGCGTGTTGAGCTGGGTGCTCGGCACTGTCTTATTCGGCAGCTCGATCATCCGCGCGAAGCGGTTCCCGGCGTGGTCGGGTGCGCTGCTCATTACCGGAACCTCGATCATCCCGATCGCCTACCTGACTGGACTGTCCATACGCGTGGTCGCCGTCGGCGGCGGGATCGCTGCCATCGGACAGCTGCGCCTTGGCTATCAACTTCTCCGAGGTCCTGAACCCGGAACGCCATCAGGAGAGTGACATGCGGATCGGCTTGAATTTCAGACGCGCGGAGCGGCAGGCGCCAACCTATGCGTGCATGGCCGGCACAATGTTCGTCCTGACGGCGCTGGTATCGCGCATCGACCGCCCAAATACTGCCGTGGCGGCAAAGCCGCCACAAAGCACGACTCTCTCGATCACCGCCACCGGCTTCAGGAACACGAAGGGCCAGGCGATCTTCGCGCTGTTCGACTCGCCGGAACGCTGGCTGAAGAATGAGAAGGCGACTCGCACGGCAACGGTGAAGATCGCGGGACCTGCGGTCACCGTCACATTCACTGATCTCCAGCCGGGCGTATACGCCGCGTCGGCCATTCACGACGAAAACGAAAACGGCAAACTCGACATGCGGTACTTCCCCATTCCTCGGCCGCGTGAAGGAGCGGGCGTATCGAAGGGCGCTCGAAAGCGCCTCGGGCCGCCGTCGTGGGACGACGCGAAGTTTGTCCTCCCGGATAGTGCGTATGCGATCACGATCGCATTGCGTTACTAGGAAGACCGCGAGTCGCGTCGCGACCGTGTTCCGGGCGGACCATCTCGATGCTCACGTCTGGCGTCAACGCCGAGCGGGCGTCACAAGGCCAGCCGGGTAAGCTGGCATTAGAGAGTTTGAAATGCGTTCGTGTCATCCACCCGCGGACCGCATAAGTATCTGCGTACAATTGACTTTCGCTGCGACATCAGTAATTGCCGGTCGAGTGGCCCCCACGCCAAAACCGCGCGCCGCCAAAGCGCTCACGCCACAACTGATCGCTCAACAGCACGACGTGATCGTTGCCCGGCTCTTCTTCCGCCGCCGTGAACGTGCGCCCGATGATCGGAGCGACGCCGAGGGTGGCCGGGAGACTCGCCGTGATCTGTCCCGCGTTGAGTGGCTCCGCGTCACCGGTGCCGGTGAGCGTCATCTGGCTCCCCTGCAAGGTGGCGATCGACGCGAACGCGCGCGACGGCGTCGCCCGCAACTCGGCGAAGGTATGATCGCTCAGGTTGTGCGGACCGTTCGGCCGTGCACGGACCGATGCGAGAGAATGACCAGTTGGTCGGAATGCGGGAACGGCAGCGGCGCGAGCAGCGCGCCGTTGACGATCGTGAACATCGCCGTGTTGGCACCGATGCCGAGAGCAAACGTGACAACGGCGACCGCGGTGAATGTCGGCGAGCGGCGCAGCCCTCGCGCCGCACAACGGATGTCGCGAACGAAGGCGTCCCACGACGCGCCGCCCCACATCTCACGCGTCACCTCGGCGACATGCGTGACGTTGCCGAACTCGCGGAGCGCATTCTCGCGAGCCTCCGCCGGCGATTCACCGCGCGCGATCCGCTGCGCCACGGCCATGTCGAGATGCGCCTGGAGCTCTTCGGCGAGCTCCGCCTCGCGCGCCTTGCGTGGCCACGGCCATCTCATGCTTCGCCCTCGGTGATGCGCGGGTTGAGAATGCCGGCGATCGCCCGCGTCATCCGCTCCCACTTCGTGCGCTCCGCGGCGAGGCGTTTACGGCCGGCCGCCGTCAGCCGATAGACGCGCACGTGCTGACCTTTCTCGGAGCGGTCCCACGTGGCGGCGATCAGCTTGGCGCGCTCGAGGCGATGGAGCGCCGGGTACAGCGACCCGGTGTCCACGTGCAGCGTGTCGCTCGAGTGGGCGCGAATCATCTGCGCGACCCCGAAGCCGTGTTGCGGTCCCCACCGGAGCGTTTGGAGGATGATGAAGTCGAGCGTCCCCTGAAGGAGCTCGATGCGTGATTGTCCGCCGGCCATCGGCGATCCGCCCGAAAGGTGTAGACGATCTACAGCAAAGCTGTAGAATGTCTACATCAAACGAGGCCGCGCGTCAATGGTCATAACTGCAGACACCCAGCTTTGCTTCCGCGCCGAATCGGGCGCCCAACTCCGCGATTCGCTGACGCGAAACGATCGCAAATCGCTATCCCACGGCGATGTCGGCTCAACGCGAAGTCTGTAACGACGAACGGTCCCCACGCCCTGAACTGTCGGGGACCGTTCTGGGGACCGTAAGAAAAACGTCCCCGCTAGGCTGCTCGGACTGGCTCGCCAACCAGCCCACCGAGGCGCTTAGCACCACCGGACGGTAAATCGGTGCGCGGCGGTGGCTTAGAGTCCACGCTTGACACACTGGACATTTTGTAGTACATTGTCCGTACAATACGCTGGAGCTATTGATGTCTGTCCACGCGGCCCAAGCCTATCTCGATCTACCGGCGGACGACCGGCTCGAAACTCGTCTTCCCAAGGTCCTAAAGCGACATGCCGAAACCGTCGCCAAAGTCCGCGGGGAGACGCTTTCCGAGTATGTCGTCGAAGTGTTGGCTGAGCGTGTCGCCGACGAAATTGCTAGTGCGCAGGAGTGGCGCTTGACCGTGACGGAACAAGCCGAGCTACTTCGCATTCTCGCCGCGCCCGCTCCTACAACAGCGGCGCTCGAAGCTGCAACACGTAGTGCCGAGAAGCTCTTCGGCGTCTGACTCGTTGCACGGCGACGCAGGTCGAACGATAAGGGCACGGGGCCTTCACTCGACCTGCGTCCGATAGGCAAGACTCGGGACTTATGCAAAATGAGTTCTCCTTCTGGACCGCGGTTTCCGCTCGTCCAGCTCGCGTCTGATCACGACGTTCGAGGCTTCACCAGCGGCAATCGCCCAGGCGCGCGCGAGATCGACGAGTATTTGAGAACGAGCGCCCTCGCCGAACAAAACGCCGGCCTCAGTCAGGTTTGGGTCGCCACCGACCCGCAGGCACGAAGCGCCGATGAGAGCATCGCAGCGTATTTCACGCTCTCACCTCTCTCGATTCCGCTGACGCCTGCCGTGCTCGACTTACTCGGCTTGGGATCAGCTCCCTACCGAGCCGCCGGCGGATACCTTCTCGGGCGGCTCGGAGTCGCCGCGCGGTTACAGGGTCAGGATCTTGGCCGCGATCTCATCGCGGCCGCAATAAGAATCGCGAGAAAGGCGCGCACCGACGTCGGCGGGGTGTTCCTCGCCGTCGATCCAAAGAATGACAAGCTTCTCGATTGGTACCAAAAACTCGACTTCGGTTTTCAGAAGCTCGATGCCAGCAAGCGAAGGATCATCCTGAAGCTCTGAGCTGGACAATCGTCTCCAAAATGCCAGTTGGATTCGCTGGCATTGTGTGGCGTTGCTCGATGTTTAGAGAACTCGAACACCACTGCCTTCACGGCATTTGCGGATAGGAATTCGCGCAACGGTAACCATGCTCGCGAGCTTGGTTCCCGTCGTGGTTACCGTTGGCGCTACCTATTTACCGCCAAAATGGCCCGCCGAACTCGGCGGGCCATTTCGTTAAGTGTCAATCGAAGATGTTCGCAGAGCGGGCGATGGGACTCGAACCCACGACGTCCAGCTTGGGAAGCTGGCATTCTACCAACTGAATTACGCCCGCGTCCCTGCAAGATACTCCTCGTCCGCCCCGCGATCAACTCGCACCCTCGATCCCATCCGATTCCACGAACACCACACAGCCCGGCGCCCCGTCCGGCGCCGGGCTGCGCTCACACGAGCCCCACCCTGTTCACGATCACGATCCTACCTCGGAACGACCGAATCCCCCGGCGCCATCGCCACGGTCGACTGTTGCGCCGCCGTCTCGATCACGAACACCGCGCGGCGATTGAGCTCCGCGCCCGGCTCGTCGTGCGACGCGCCCGGCGTCACGAGACGGGTCTTGCCATAGCCGACGGTATTCAGCAGATCGGCCGACATGCCCTGCGCGACCAGGTACTGCTTCACCGCGTCCGCGCGACGTTGCGACAGGCCGAGATTGTAGCGCTGCGTGCCGGCCGGGTCGGCGAATCCTTCCACGGTGACCTTGGAGCCGGGATAGTACGCCTGCGCGATGCGCGCGAAGCGCTGCAGGGCCGGCTGATCCTGATCCCGCACGGTCGCGTCGTTGAACGCGAAGTTGACCGGCATCGCGAAGTGGAGCCCATCTTCGAGCATCGCGATCTTGGCGCCGAATTGGGTGCGCATGCTATCGAGATCCACACGGAGCGAGTCGACGCTGCCGCGCACCATCCCAAGCTGCTGCGCGAGCGCGCTGTCGGCGGCGGCGCGTGCGGTGCGTTCATTCGCGAGCTGCATGCTCTGCATGTCGCTCGAATGCTTCAATTGACTCTGAGTGGCGAGACAGCCGCTCAACAGGACGCTCGCGCCCACGAACGCGAGCCGGGTGGCGTGACGCATTGGTGCAGTTCCTCCGTCTGGGTTCCCGATCGAATGCGGCGGTGCCGCGGATATGACGATACGACCCGTGCGCTCTGCAAGTTCTGCGCGGCTGTGCCAGCGTTGTGATGATGATCACGACGATCGCGTGACGATCGTGCGACGGAGCGCCGGGCGCATGATGACATCGTGAACATCCGTGTCGGCTGGCGAGCCGGAGCGGGGTGGCGGCGGGTGACGGGCGTCACGGGCTCATGCCAATATTCAAATTACAATACGCTCACCGACGCACGAATCCGAGCGCTGGCCGCTCCGGTGGCGGGTCGCGGGCCGCGGGTTCGAGTTGCGCGTGCCGCGCGGCCCCGTGGCACACGCGCAACAAAACAAAAAAAGGGCGTCCCGAAGGACGCCCTTGGTCGAGCCATCAGAGCCAGCGGTCGGGATTGAACCGACGACCGCTCGATTACGAATCGAGTGCTCTACCACTGAGCTACGCTGGCAACGTGCCGGTACCGCATCGTACCGCGATCGTGCATGCCCTGGCGCGGACTCGAACCGCGACGCCTTGCGGCACCACCCCCTCAAGATGGCGTGTCTACCAATTTCACCACCAGGGCGACTACAGCAGAGACGGGAGATGGGAGGCTCGAGGCTGGGACGAGAACGGCGCCTGCCAATCTCGTATATCCAAGCTCTCATCTCCGACTTCTAATATCCGGCCTCTGTCCAACGGGAGCGACGGGGCTCGAACCCGCGACCTCTCGAGTGACAGTCGAGTGCTCTAACCAAACTGAGCTACGCCCCCAAACTTGTGAACCATACCTTCTCGCTTCGGCGGTTGCGCGCCTCGGCTCGACGTACCACAGGCCCGATCACGATAGCCCGTAGGGGAGTCGAACCCCTCTCTGCACCGTGAAAGGGTGCCGTCCTAACCGATAGACGAACGGGCCGATATCACACCCCGCGTTCCACGTTCCCAATAGCGGTAACGGGATTCGAACCCGTGTTTGGGCCTTGAGAGGGCCCCGTCCTAGTCCCCTAGACGATACCGCCGACGGCTCCCGCCGAAGGCGGGAGCCGTCGGCGGTACGCTCGATTTGAAGTCGCAACGGCTGCGCCGCTGCTCCCTCTCCTCTTCCCACGAAACCACCATGGCGGCACAGCCACGGCGTTTCGTACTTCGTCCTTTCCCTTCACTTGTCAAACAACCCTATGCAGGCCGGGAGGGACTCGAACCCCCAACCGCTGGTTTTGGAGACCAGTGCTCTACCAATTGAGCTACCGACCTAGCGTCCGATGCCTGAAGCCGAGGCACTTCTCCCGGCAGGGTGACTGACGGGAATTGAACCCGCAACCCCCGGAGCCACAGTCCGGTGCTCTAACCGATTGAGCTACAGTCACCATGGAAGAGCATAGCCCCACTGCTCTTACAGACAGACTTCCATCTTAATCAGACGACGCCACACGAGCAATCGGTCGAGCCGCGCAGCACCGCACCTACCGCGACGCGCTCCTACTTCGCCCGCTCCTGATACTCGCCCGTCGTCGGATTCACCTTCACCTTGTCGCCCGTGCCCACGAACTCGGGAACGTTGATCGTCACGCCGTTCTCGAGCTTCGCCGGCTTCGACGACGCGGTCTTCGTCGCCGTCTTCATGACCGGCGCGGTGTCCACCACCTCGAGCACCAGCGAGTTCGGCAGCTTGATGCCCACCGGACGGCCGTCGTAGTACTCGGCCTGAATCTTCATCCCGGGCTGCATCCACTGCGCGTTGTCGCCGAGCATCTCTTCGTCCATCTCGAGCTGGTCGTAGTTCTCGGTATTCATGAAGTGGTACGTGTCACCACCCTGATACAAGAACTCGAGGTCGTGCGTTTCCATCGACGCCGGATCGATCGAGTCGGCGGCACGGAAGCGATGCTCGAAGCTCGATCCGGTGCGGAGATTCTTGAGCTTCGCCTGCACCATCGCGCGGAGATTGCCGGGCGTGTGGTGCCGAAACTCGACGATGCGGCACGGCTCGCCCTCGAAGACGATCACCATCCCGCGGCGAATCTGGGTTGCCGGGATTGCCATATGGATCAGCCGAAAAAGGTCAAAAACTGCGTGTAAAGTGAGACAGCCTTTAAACTTAGATTGGCGTCACAGTACGGTCAACCGTGGGCGTCAGCCGCGCCCGTTCGGCCGAGAGCCCACGGCTGGAGCAGGTGCGGGAGGCTGCGCGCGTACGATGGAGTCGAGCACCGGCTGCATTGCTCGCCACACATTGTCGGCAACGATCCGCTCGCCGCGATTGTTCGGGTGCACGCCGTCTCCCTGGTTGAGATCGCGATGGCCCGCGACGCCGTCGAGCAGGAACGGCAGCAGCGTCACGCCCTTGTCCTTCGCCACCGCCGGATACACGGCGTGAAAGTCCGCTGCGTACTTGGCGCCGAGGTTGGGGAGCGCTTCCATCTGCACGAGCAGCACGCGCGCATCGGGCCGCTTGGCTCTGATCCGGTCGAGCGCCGTCTCGAGATTCGTCTTCACCGTGCTCGGCGGAATACCGCGCAGGCCGTCGTTCGCGCCGGTCTCGAGCACGAGCACGTCGAACCGCGCGCGGAGCAGCCAGTCGAGCCGATCGAGCAACCCCGAGGTGGTCTCGCCGCTCACGCCAGCGTTCACGACGGTGAACGGCAGTCCGGCGGAGTCGATCTTCTGTTGAATGAGCATCGGGTAGGCGCTGTCGGGATCGAGGCCCAGCCCGGCGGTGAGGCTCGTGCCGGCGAACAAAATCGTATGGCGTGTGTTCATCGACGTGGGCCCACGGCCCGCGACTGTAGATTCCGAGGCGTGTGCCGCCGCCGAGTCGCGCGACGCGGCGGATTCCGAACCCTTCGCGCACCCCAGCGCGTAGACAGAGACGAGCAGCAGCGCGACGACCGCAGGCGCGCTGCCCCAGATCCGCGACCCAGACCCCAATCCCATGCTCGTTGCTCGTGAGTTGACTAAGGAATATCGCAGCGGCGACAACCGCCTCACCGTGCTCCGTGACGTGTCGTTTTCCATACCACAGGGCGCGTTCGTGGCGATCGTCGGCCCGTCGGGCTCCGGCAAGACGACGCTGCTCGGCCTGCTCGCCGGTCTCGATACCCCGTCGCACGGCCAGGTGCTCCTCGACGGCGCGGATCTCACCGCGATGGACGAGGACCAGCGCGCCAAGCTCCGCGGCGCAAAGGTCGGGTTCGTCTTTCAGAGCTTTCAGCTCATCTCGACGCTCACGGCGGTCGAGAACGTGCAGGTGCCGCTCGAGCTGCGCGGCGAGAGCGGCGCCACCGAGCGCGCGCGCGAGCTGCTCGGGCGCGTCGGCCTTCGCGACCGGCTCGATCACTTTCCGACGCAGCTCTCCGGCGGCGAGCAGCAGCGCGTCGCCATCGCGCGCGCGTTCGCGAACGCGCCGCGCATTCTCTTCGCCGACGAGCCGACGGGCAATCTGGACAGCGACACGGGCGCGCACATCGTCGAGCTGCTGGAGTCGCTCAACCGCGAGTCGCAGACGACGATCATTCTCGTCACGCACGATCACGGGCTCGCGGCGCGCGCGCAGCGGATCATTCGGCTGAGCGACGGCCGCGTCATCTCCGACACCGAGACCGAGCGCGCCGCATGAGCGACGACGTCGAACGGACGCCGGGACGCGCGCGGTGGGGACAGTTGTTCGATCTCGCATGGCGCGAGAGCCGCACGGCGCGGCGGCGGCTTCTGCTCTACATGTCGTCGATCTCGCTCGGGGTCGCGGCGCTCGTCGCGATCGACTCGTTCTCGGAGAACGTGATCCAGTCGGTGCACGACCAGTCGCGCGCGCTGCTCGGCGGCGACGTGTCGTCGCGCCGGAACGCGGCGCCGACGAAAGCGGTCGATTCCCTGCTCGATTCGCTGAACGCGCACGGCGTGCCCGTCGCGACGGCGACGAACTTCATGTCGATGGGACTGGTGCCGCGCTCGGGCGGCACGCGGCTCGTCCAGGTGCACGCGATCGCGCCGCGATATCCGTTCTACGGCGAGATCACCACCAAGCCGGCGTCGGCGTGGGGCGCGCTGCAGAGCGGGCGGAACGTCGTCGTCGATCCGGCGCTCCTCGTCTCGCTCAACGCCCACATCGGCGATTCGCTCGCGCTGGGTGATGCCAGATTCAGTATTATAGGATCGTTAGAGAGCGTGCCCGGCGACGTCGGGATCTCGGCGGCGATCGGGCCGCGCGTGTACATCCCGGAGCGGTTCGTCGCCGCCACCCGGCTGCTCACCTTCGGCAGCCGGGCGGAGTACGAGGCGGTGTACAAGCTGCCGGGGTCGATCAGCCCGCCCGTGTTCATCGCGCGCTACACCAAGCGGATCACGGCCGGCGCGAACGGCGGGATGCAGGCCGCCGGATACAACGAGTCGCGGCTCGCGTCGGCGATCGATCAACTGCACGACTATCTCGCGATCGTGGGCTTGATCGCGCTGCTGCTCGGCGGCATCGGCGTGGCGAGCGGGGTGCACGCGTTCGCGATGCGCAAGATCGACCCGGTCGCGATTCTGCGCTGCCTGGGCGCGACGAGCTGGCAGGTGCTCGTGATCTATACGGTGCAAGCCGCGATCATGGGCCTCCTCGGCGCCGCGATCGGCGTGGTGCTCGGGATCGGCATTCAGTTCGTGATGCCGAACGTGCTCAAGGATTTTCTGCCCGTCGACGTCTCGATCCATCTCGCGCCGTCGTCGATCGCGCTCGGACTGGGGATCGGCGTGTGGGTGGCGCTGCTCTTCGCGATGCGGCCGCTGATCGCGCTGCGGCGCGTGTCGCCGCTGCAGACGCTCCGTCGCGAGCCCGACGCGCAGGCGCTCCGCCGCGCGCGTCGCGATCCGATGGCCATCGGGCTGACGCTCATCATCGCGGGCACGGTGCTCGACCTGGGGCTGAGCCGAGCGGACACGTGGCAGCGGGGCGTCGGCTTCACGGTGGGGATCGTGGCCGCGATCGGCGTGCTGTGGGTGAGCGCGATCGCGCTTTCGTGGGCGGCGCGGCGCGTGCTGCGTCCCTCGTGGTCGTTCCCGCTCCGGCAGGGGATCGCGAGCCTGTATCGCCCGGGCAACCAGACGCGCGCCGTGGTGCTCGCGCTCGGCTTTGGCGTGTTCCTCATGGGAACGCTGTACCAGGTGCAGCACAACATTCTGCACGCGCTCGATCTGCGCATGAGCGAAGCGCGCGCGAACCTCGTCTTCTTCGACGTGCAGGACAATCAGAAGGCCGGCATCGACTCGATCGTGCGCACGCACGCGGTGGAGCTGCTCGACGAGACGCCGATCGTTCCGATGCGCGTGTCGTCGATCAACGGACGCACGGTCGCGGACATTCTCGCCGAGATCGACTCGACGCGGCGGAACGAGCGTGGGCGCGGCGAGCGTGGCGGCGAGCGCCGCGGGCCATGGGCGCTCCGGCGCGAGTTCCGCTCGACGTTCCGCGACACGCTCACGGCGTCGGAGCGGATCGTGGCCGGGCGGTGGTTTGGCGCGCCGCGGCACGATGGGCTGGGCGAGGTGTCGCTCGACTCGAGCGTCGCCGGCGAGCTCGGAGTGCACCTCGGCGACACGATCTCCTGGAACGTACAGGGGGTCGAGGTGCCCACGGTGGTGACGAGCCTGCGCGAGGTCAAGTGGACGACGTTCGCGCCCAACTTTTTCGCGGTCTTTAATCCCAGTTCGTTAAAAGACGCGCCGAAGCAATACGCCATTCTCGCCCACGCGCCGGACGCGATGGAGATCGCGCGGCTGCAGCGGGACGTGGTGGCGGCCTATCCGAGCGTGTCGAGCCTGGACCTCACGCTCGTGCAGCACACGGTGAGCGACGTGCTCGGCAAGGTCACGATGGCCGTGCGGTTCCTCGCGCTGATCAGCCTCGCGCTCGCCATCCCGGTGTTGTTCAGCGCCGTGGCGGCGACACGGCGCGAGCGGCTGCGCGAGGGCGTGCTCCTCAAGACGCTCGGTGCGACGCGCCGTCAGATCGGGCGCATCATGCTGGCGGAGTACACGCTGCTCGGCTTCCTGGGCGCACTCACCGGAGTGCTGCTGTCGGTGTTTGCCGGCTGGTCGGTCATGCACTGGATCTTCCGCATGACGTTCAGCCCCGCGATCGTACCGCTCGCGATCGTCGCCATCGCGATGATCGGCCTCGCGGTGATCATCGGGCTGATCACGGGGCGCGACGTGTTCGCCGAAACGCCGATGGCTGCGCTGCGCGAGAGCTGACGACGATCAGCGAACGGCGGGTGCGATCGGGAGGTGCGCCGGGGCGGCGTGCGAGACCGGCTCAGCAGCCGAGATGCGCGCGGCGCACGCGAGGAACAATCCGGTCGTGAACGCGAGGAACGCGCGCTGCAGAAACTTCTTGTCGATGTGCATCGAGGCGGGAACTTCGGGTACGGCGGGAGACGCGTGCGTGTCTCGAATGACGAGCGCCGGCCGCCAGACGTAAACTAACGCGGCTCGCGGGCCATCGCGGGAACGTAGACGGCGAAGCTCTCGCTGCCGTCGCCCCGCTGGCCGGAAAGTCCCAAGCCCCAGCAGTAGAGATTTCCGCGCACGGTGACGCCGCACACGTGGCTGCCGAAGCCCGTGCTGATCTCGGTGAACTGCTGGCGACCGAACACGGCAACCGGGATTTTGGCGCACGGGAGCGTCGGACCGCCGCAGCGCTCGGTGAGCGAGGCCGGCGCGACGCCGAGCTGGCCGAAGGAGTCGTCGCCCCAGCAATACGCGGCGCCGCTGGTGATGATCCCGCACGTGTGAACGATGCCGGCGCTCAATTGCAGAAACTCCAAATCGCTGGCCACGCGCAGCGGCGAGGTGCTTCCGTCCAGCGTGCCCGTTCCCATTTCTCCGCGGGAGTTCGCCTCCCAGCAGTACGCGAAACCCGACGCGTCGGCGCCGCAGGTGGTGAACGTTCCCACGCTGAGCGACGCCATCGCCGGCGCCTTCGGAACGAGCTGCGGTGTACTCTGTGCCCGCGTGATCTCGAGTCCGTTCTCGCGATCGATCCAGACGGCGCCCCAGCAGTAGACCGTTCCGATGGTGGTGCGCGCGCACGTCCGCTGTTGTCCCGCGCTCACCGACGCGATCGGCGATCGGAGCCCCAAGACGCGCGAGAGCGAGCCGCCGCCACCGGTCACGCTGCCGTTGCCGAGTTGTCCGCGGTCGTTCGATCCCCAGCAGAAGAGCGCGCCGTCGCTTCGCACCGCGCACGTGTGCGTCGCGCCGGCGCTGATCTGCGTCCACGGCAAGCTGCCGGAGACCTTCGCCGGAATGGGACCGCCGGGCGAAAAATCGCCGACCTGGTTTTCATCATTCGCGCCCCAGCAGAACGCTTCGCGGTCCGTGGTGATGCCGCACGTGTGGCGCGCGCCGGCGCTGATGCTCGCCCACTTCACGCCGGGCAGCACTTGATGCGGTACGAGCGAGCATGAGTACTGTGCGTCCTTCGATCCGCACGTCGTGTCGGAGTGGACCACGCCAAGCTGCCCGTACTGATTGCTCCCCCAACAGTACGCGTTGCCGTTGCTCTTGATCGCGCACGTGTGATCGCCGCCGACGCTCACGCTCGCCCAGTCGCTCTGGCCCACGTCGTCGAGCACCGGAAATTCGCGCACCGGCGATGTAGCTTCACTGCACGAGACGAGCGCGGCGGCGATCGAACCGGCGAGCAGGATGCGGAGCAGCGCTGGCAGCAGAGCGGACATCGGAACCGTCATGAAATTCAAATTGAGGAGACTCGGTCCGGCGCTGACGTTTGGGATCATCGCTGCGACAATGGAGATGGCGGTCCTGCTCTGGTTCGCGCGCTGCTGACGATCAGCTGACGATCAGCGGTACGAGCGGCGCTGGTACGCGGCGCCCTGCCGGCCACGGCCAAGATTTGGAAGAAGCTTCACGCACGTGAAGTTGGGCGGAAAATGCTTCGTGCTGTCCGCGAGCAGCATTGGACACACGCGCTGCACGAGCCGCATGCCGGCGCCGCGAACCTGCTGCTCGACGCGCAGCGACTCGGCCGCCGCGGGATAGAGTACCCGCATCATCTGCACATCGGTCCCGACATCGCGGAACTCCGCACGAACGTTGCCGACCTGCCCCGCGCGCAGCAGCTGCGCGGCTCGGGCAAGATGCCCTCGGATCTCGTCGACCATGTCGCGAATCCGGTCGGCGTCGGAGGCGTTCGAGGGGAGCACGCGCGCAGCGCCGGAATCGCCGTTGGCGCGAATCCAACTGTGGGCGGCGAATCGGTTCGACGGTGCTTCGCTCGCCGGTTGGACCCGAGCCGGTGCGCCAGGAGTCATGACCGCGGTGGGCGCGGGGGACGCGGCGACCGGCGCGGCGGCCGCGCGCGATCGCATCGCCACGACGGCACCGGCGCCGACGGCGCCAATCACGAGCACCGCCGCCGCGGCCTGCAGCACGCGGCGCTTCGTCGCGCGCTCGTCCGGCAGCTTGCGCGTTCGTGCACGCGGCGACCCGTCCACGCGTTGCGTGGGACCGGAGAGCCGCGCGACGCCGCCGAGTGCCAGCGATTCGCCGTCGAATGGCCTGGTCGCGGCAACGACGTCGCGGCCGAAATCGATCACGCTCGCGTATCGATCCGCCGGCTCGGGTGCGAGCGCACGGTCGAGCGCGGCCTGCAGCGCCGGTGGCCAGTCGACGTGCGGCGCCACGTCGCTCAGCGTGCGAGGGCGCAGCGTGAGCCGACGCACGAGCGTCTCCTTCGACGTGACGCGCGGATACGGCTGATCGGCCGTGAGCATGTTGAACAGCACGAGCCCGAGCGAATAGAGATCGGTGCGGTTGTCCAGCCGCTCCCCCGCGAGCTGCTCGGGGCTCATGTACTCGGGCGTGCCGAGCGAGACACCGGCGGTGGTGACCGTTTGCGAGCCGCCTCCGTCGCCGCTCCCCTGCACCGTCTTCGCGATGCCGAAGTCGACGACCTTGACCCAATCGCTGCCGTCGTGATGGCGTGCGATCATGATGTTGTCGGGCTTGAGATCGCGATGGACGATGCCGAGGTGATGCGCCGCGGCGAGCGCGCTCGCCACCTGGTGCGCCAGATCCGCCGCACGCGCCGGCGGCAGTGGTCCGTCGCGATCGATCATCGTCCGCAGCGTCTCGCCTTCGACGAATTCCATCGCGAGATAGAGCATGCCCTCGGAGGTCTCGCCGAAGTCGTAGATCTGCGCGACGTTCGGATGGTTGATGCGGCTGGCGTTGGCCGCCTCCCGATTGAACCGCGAGATCGCCTCCGCCGAGAGCGCGAGATTGGGACTCATCACCTTCACGGCGCTCTTGCGTCCCATTCGCACGTGCTCGGCGAGGTACACGCGGCCCATGCCGCCCTCGCCGAGGAGCTGGAGGATCTGATAGCGATCGGCGATCACCTGGCCGATGAGCGGATCGTCGCTCCCGCGCGGCCGCAGCGCGCTCCCGTCGTTCGGGCAGAAGCGCTGCTCCGGGCCGAACTCGGCACCGCATTGCGTGCAGATCATGACTGTGCTCACGGGTGCTCCAGCGGGTGGCCCGGACCGGCCCTTCACTCAAGGGAGACGTTGCAACGACGCGCGGCGTTAGCGGAAGGATCGGCCTCGAGCGCCACCGGTAAAGACAACGGGCAGCAACGGACGTCACCGTCGAGCGGCAGGCGTTCAACTCGCGCGGGCCGCGGGTCGATACTCGGCTGCATGGAAATCCTCGTCGCACGGCAGCCGGTCTTCGACCGCCGCGAGCAACTGTACGGCTACGATCTCGTTCTTCGACGTCCAGGCTCCGGCGCCCCGGGCGGGCCGCTCCCCGAGCAATTGGTGGCAGACACCTTTCTCGGAATCGGCATCGACCAGGTCGCCGCGGGCCGGCGCGCGTTCGTCACCGTCGATCGCGACATGCTGCTCGGCGGCGCGGTCCGACTGCTCCCGGCCGACCGCGTCGTGCTCCAGATCAACGACGAGGTGGGCGCCGATGGGGATCTGATCCAGGTGTGCGATCAGCTCGTGTGGTCCGGGTATCGCTTCTCGATCGTGAGCCAGAGGCCGGACACGCTGCCGGAAGAGCTGCTGCGCCTCGCCGAGATCGTGAAGGTGGATGTGCCGAGCGTCGACACGGCGACGTTGTCTGACATCACGGCGTGGCTCCGCAGCTACCACGTTCGCTTGCTCGCGATGCACGTGCGCCACCGGCTCGAGCGCGACGTGTGCACGAACCTCGGTTTCGAGTTGTTCGAGGGCTATCGCTTCACGGCGCCCGAGACGCTCACGCGGCGTGATCTGCCGATCGAGCACGTGATGACCTTCCGGCTGCTCAAGATGGTGCGCGATCCGCGCTCGGGCGACGCCGAGATCGAGGACGTGCTGCGCCGCGACGTGGCGCTCTCGTACAAGCTCCTGCGCATGGTGAACTCGGCGGCCGTGGGCGGGCGCGACATCTGGTCGATCGGGCATGCGCTGCGGCTGCTCGGGCGCGAGCAGGTGGCGCGCTGGCTCGGGCTGCTGCTCGTCACCGACAGCGCGAAGGACGGCGTGCGCGGCGAGCTGGTGAACCTCACGCTCGTGCGCGCGCGCATGTGCGAGATGATGGCCGACGCCGCCGGTGTGCCGCGGGCGCGCGGGCCGCTCTTTCTCGTCGGCATGCTCTCGCTGCTCGACCAACTGCTCGAGACGCCGATGCCGCTCCTCGCCGACTCGATGGAGCTGGCGCCCGACGTGCGCAACGCGCTGCTCGAGCGCGCGGACTTCTACGGCGCCGTGTTGGGGCTCGTCGAAGCGTACGAGCAGGGATGGTGGGACCAGGTCGACGCGCTGGCGCAGAACGTTGGCGTGAGCCCGGTCGCGCTGCCGCCGATGTACCTGGAGGCGTTGAGCTGGGCGAGCGAGCAGCAGCGGCCCATCGAGACGAAGCAGGCGGCCGCCGGCGGCCGCTAAGATCTCTCCGCGCACGTCGCGGCGCGCCCAACGAATGGCGGCATGGGGTTGTCGAACGGTGTGGCAGGCGGCTAACGTCGCTGCGTCCGCACACCGCGATCTTCCCAATGACCAACCGCCTGGCCGCCGTCGCCCTCCTCGCCGCATCATCGCTCTCCGCGCAGCAGCCTCGATTCGCCGGACGCGATTACGTCATCAAGAATTTCAAATTCGAGTCGGGTGAATCGCTGCCCGCGCTTCGGATGCACTACATCAGCATGGGGCAGCCACGCCGCGACGCCGGGGGCGTCGTGCGCAACGCGGTGATGGTGCTCCACGGCACGACGGGATCGAGCGCGAACTTCACCACGCGTACGTTCGCCGGCGTGCTGTTTGGCCCGGGCCAACTGCTCGACACGTCGAAGTATTTCGTCATCATTCCCGACAACGTCGGCCACGGCCAGTCGAGCAAGCCGAGCGACGGACTGCGCGCGCATTTTCCGCACTACACGTACGATGACATGGTCGACGCGCAGCATGCGCTGCTGACGCAGGGCCTGGGCGTGAACCATCTGCGGCTCGTGATGGGGACGTCGATGGGTTGCATGCACGCGTGGGTGTGGGGCGAGCGCTATCCCGATTTCGTCGACGGGCTCGTGCCGCTGGCGTGCGCGCCGACGCAGATCGCCGGCCGCAACCGGATGATGCGCACGATGATCATGGATTTCATACGCCAGAGTCCTGATTACGACGGCGGCGACTACGCGACGCAGCCGGTGGGCCTCCGGCCGGCGATGGGAATGCTCTTCGTGCTGACGTCGGCGCCCAAGGTGCAGCAGCGGACCGCGCCGACGCGCGACGCCGCGGATTCTTCGATTCGCGCGTATCTCGACAACGCGGTGCGCACGCACGACGCGAACGACGTGGTATACGCGTTCGATGCGTCGCGCAACTACGATCCGTCGGCGAAGCTGGGGAGCATCACGGCGCACGTGCTGGCGATCAACTCCGCCGACGATTTCGTGAATCCGCCGGAGCTGGGGATCGTGGAGCAGCTCATGCCGCGGGTGAAGCATGGGCGGTTCGTGCTGCTGCCGATCACGGAGCAAACGCGGGGGCATGGGACGCATTCGCTGCCGGCGGTGTGGCAGGGGTATCTCGCGGAGCTCTTGAAGACGTTGCCGTGAGAGAGGACGACTGCGCGGGGACGGCTGTGAGGGGCGACTACGAGCAGGCAGCTGCAGTTCCCAGCTCGGCTGTTCGCTATCAGCGACAGCTATCGGTTGAATTCGGAACGAAGCGTTGAATGCGGGCGCGCGGCTGAGTTCTACAACAAAGTATAATATCACTATTATGAAAAGTCTTCTTGTAGTCGCATCATTGTTGGCGTTCGCGGCGGTGGCGGGTGCGCAGTCGGGTGGGCCGTATGCGCCGATCGTGCTGCTGGAGCCGGCCGGTGCGCGGACGCTCGGGATGGGCAATGTCGGCGTCGCGGGCCGGGACGACGACGTGCTGTTCTATAATCCGGCGCAGCTCGCGATCGCGCGGGGCATGAGCATCTCGGGCGAGCGGTACTCCGCGAACGCGGGGGGCGGCACGATCTCGGCGGTGACCAAGCTCGGACCGGGGGCAATCGCGATTGGTGCGCAGACGGTCGACTATCGATCGCCGACGGGAGCGGTCGTGGTCGCGCCAGGGATTGGGCCGGCGGTGCTCGCAACGTTCCCGGCCGACCGCGCAACCAGCCGAATCGGCGGCGAGACCGTGGGCTCGTCGAGCGAGCTCACCGCCGGCTACGGCATGACGCTCAAGGGATTTCGTCTTGGCGGCGCGGCGAAGTACGCGGTCGACGAGCTCGCCGCGACGCGAATCGAGAGCGCGGCGTTCGACGTCGGGGTCTCGAAGGATTGGATGCGGTATTTCAGCGCGGCACTCGCGGTGCAGAACATCGGCGCGACATCTCACGTGCCGTGCGTCGCGCTCGGCGGCGCAGATGGGAGCTGCGACGTGAATGCAACGCCCGGCGCGCCGAGCCCGATTCGCTTCCCAGTCGACCTCCCGCTCCGCACGACGCTCGGCATCGCCGCGAGCGGGCCCGCCGGTCCGCTCGATCTCACCGCCACCGCCGCGGCCTCGATGTATCGCGCCGACTGGATCTCTCCGGCGGCCGGCGTCGAGGCATCGTACAGTTGGCTCGACGGCTACGACGTCGCGCTTCGCGCCGGGGCGCGGCGGCCGCTCGCGGGTGAAGGCACCCTGACCGCCGGCGCCGGCTTCACCGCCGACCGCCTCTCGATCGACTACGCGCTCGAGACGTTCACGGGCAGACGCGTCGGCCACCGCTTCGGCTTGAGGATTCGCTAATGCGCCGCGCAACGCTTCTCTCGCTCGCCGCGGCCGCCGGAGCCGCCGCGGCCGCCGGCTGCACACAGCGCCTCGTGCTCAGCAAGGACGACTCGCCCGTCGTGCTCTCGCACCAGCTCATCACCGCGCCCAATCCGGGCGAGCCGGGGCCGTTCGCCGTCAAGACCATGTACTACGGCAGCGGCACGGACAAGCGGCGCCGGGAGTTTCGCGATTCCGTCACGATCAAGACCGCGACCGTGAACGCGTCGGCGTTCGTCACCATTCCGCCGGCGCAAGCCAAGCAGCGCAAGAAGGACTGGGGGTTCGGCCCCGACAAGTATCCCATCAACGGGCGCGTCTGGTATCCGGACGGCCCAGGCCCGTTTCCCCTCGTGCTCATCGTCCACGGCAACCACGATCCGCTCCAGTACTCCGACCCGGGCTACGCGTATCTCGGGACGCTGCTCGCCTCGCGCGGCTTCATATTAGTCTCCGTGGATGAGAATTTCATCAACGGCGGCCTGCGCGGCGAGAGCGACGGCCGGGCGTGGCTCCTGCTGAAGCACCTCGAGGACTGGCGCCGCTGGAGCGACAGCGCGGGCGGCCCGTTCTATCACAAGGTCGACATGCACGAGATCGCCCTGATGGGGCACTCGCGCGGCGGCGAAGCGGTCGGGATCGCGGCGGCGTTCAACCGCCTGTCGCACTACCCGGACGACGCGAACGTGAAGTTCAACTTCAACTTCGACATCAAGTCCGTGTTCGCGATCGCGCCCGTCGACGGGCAGTACAAGCCCGCCGGCGTCTGGACGCCGATCGAGAACGTCAACTACATGGTGATCCACGGCTCGCACGACGGCGACGTGTCGACGTTCAACGGCCTGCGCACGTTTCAGCGCATTCGGTTCACGGACGGCAAGCCGCACTTCAAGGCGGCGTTCTACGTCTACCGGGCGAACCACGGCCAGTGGAACACCGTCTGGGGGAATAAGGATGACGGTCCGCGGAGCGGCCGGTATCTCGACTTGCGCGGGCTGCTCTCACCCGAGCAGCAGCGACAGTTCAGCAAGGTGATGATCGGCGCGTTTCTCGAGGCGACGCTGCACGGAAAGTCGGAGTACCTGCCGATCTTCCGCGACCACCGCGTGGCCGGCGCGTGGCTCCCGAAGACGATGTACATCACCCGCTTCCAAGAGAGCGGCTTCAGACCGCTCGCCACGTTCGACGAAGACGTCGACGTCACGACCGGCTCGGTGCCCGGCGTCGCGATCTCCGGCGACAGCCTCGCCACCTGGAAGGAGAACGCGCTCGACCTGCGCGACGGACAGAACGATCCCATCAACACCAACGCCGTCACCCTCGGCTGGAACAATCACATTCGCGGCGGCGATACCACGAAGCTTGGACGGCCGGCATCGTACACGCTCGGCCTGACCGATTCACTTTCCGCCGCGCTGCACACCGGCGATGCGACGTCGCTCTACCTGTCGCTCGCCCCGACGGACGCGGTCCCCGGGCCCCGCGCGCCGCACGACACGACCAAGAAATCGGACAGCACGGGCACGCGCGGCGCGTCATCCAAGAAATCAAATACCAAGACTCAGAAGGACAGCACGCCGGTCGATCTGACGGTCGAGGTGACCGACGCCGCCGGCCACGTGGCGCGGTTGCCGCTCACGCACTTCGGCGTCCCGCGGCGCCCGCTGACGGCGCACATCCTGCGCCGCGCCGACGAGGAGCGCCGCCGCTTCCCGACGCAGTACGAGCTCGTGCTGCAGACATACGTGATGCCGCTGGCGGAGTTCGTCCGGCAGTCGCCGGGCTTCGATCCGGCGCGGCTGCGGAGCGTGCGGCTCGTGTTCGATCGGCTGCAGGAAGGGACCGTGGTGGTCGACGACATCGGGCTCTCGAACAGCGCGGGACCGTTCACGTCGCTCGGGGAGCCGTAGTCCGCGACGCGGACGCGAGATCCCTCGACTCCCTCGCTTCGCTCGGTCGCTCGGGATGACAGGGGAGGCGGAGCACGCGGTCTCCGCGCCTGTCCGCGTGCTCCGAGCACTTCTCCGCAGGCCGCCGTTCTCCGCCGCCTCGTCCCGTATTATCCGCGCGCCCCGATAGCCTCGCGCACGCGAGCCAGGAGCACCTCGGGCGAATATGGCTTCGGTAGCACCGCGCTCGGATCGCTGAACATCTTCCGCACGGCCTCCTCGTCCATGTAGCCGGAGACGAGCAGCACGGGCGAGCCGGGCTGGATTCGCTGAAATTGTCCCGCGAGCTCGGTGCCGCTCATGCGCGGCATCATCACGTCGCTGATGAGCATGTCCACCGGCTCGTGCAGCGACCGCAGCGTCTCGAGCGCATCGACTCCATCATACGCCTCGAGCACCTGATAGCCGGCATCAGTCAGCAGCCCCGCCGTGAGCGCGCGGACGCTCTCGTTGTCTTCGGCGAGCAGGATGACGTTGCCCGCGGTCGATCGAGGCCGCGGCGCGTCTCCGCGGCCGACGGCGTGCGCCGGCTCCACGACGGGAAGGTGGATCGTGAAGGTCGTGCCGCGCCCAAGCTCGCTCGACACGCTGACGTTGCCGCCGCTCTGCGTCACGATGCCATATACCGTCGCGAGGCCGAGGCCCGCGCGCCCCGCCGGCTCCTTCGTCGTGAAGAACGGCTCGAACGCGCGTGAGCGCGTCTCGTCGGACATCCCGATCCCCGAGTCGCTGACGACGAGCACGACGTAGCGGCCGGGCGGCAGCACACGCTCCTGGACGGGACCGTGCAGCTCGACGTTGCGCGTCGTGATGCGCAGCGTGCCGCCCTTCCGCATCGCATCGCGCGCGTTGAGCGCGAGGTTGAGCAGCACCTGCTCGAGCTGGCCGGGATCCGCGCGCACCGTCCAGATGTCGTCGGCCAACTGGGTCTCGACGGTGATCGTCTCGCCGACCAATCGGCGAATGATCTTCGACATGTCGTCGACGACACCGTTGATGCTCAGCGATTCCAGCCGGAGCACCTGCCGCTTGCTGAAGGCCAGCAACTGGCGCGTGAGCGCGGAGGCGCGTTCCGTGGCCTTGAGTATTTCCGCAACATCCTTGCGTCGCGGATCCCCGGGCTCGATGCCGCGCGCGAGCAGATCGGTGAAGCCACGGATCGACGTCAAGAGATCGTTGAAGTCGTGCGCGACGCCGCCGGCGAGCTGCGCGATCGCTTCCATCTTCTGCGCTTGTCGCAGGTCTTCCTCCAGCCGGCGCCGTTCGGTGATGTCGCGCGAAACCGACAGCACCTCGACCGGCGCGCCGGTGGACTCGTCGTGTACCGCCTGGCTCGTCGTCTCGAACCAGACGTAGCGGCCGTCGCTTCGGCGAATGCGATACGTGAGCGTTTCGATTCCGCGGTGGCCGAGGAGGCGCGCGCTCGCGCCACGCACCGCGCCGAGGTCGGCGGCGTGCACGTACCCAAAGATCGAGCTGCCGACGAGATCCTCGGCGGCATAGCCGAGGAGCGTCAGGCACACCGGCGACGCGTAGAGAATCATTCCGTCGGGCGTCGTGCGCGCCAGCATGTCGGTCGAGTTCTCGGCGAGGAACCGGTGCCGCGCTTCGCTCTCGCGAAGCGCGAGCTCGGCCTCTTTCTGCTTGCTGATGTCGCGCGCGACCGCGAACAGCGAGGTCACACGACCGTTGTGCTGCTCGATGTGAACGTTCTGGCCAATCCACAGCTCGCGGCCGTCCACCGTGATCGCGGGAAACTCCCAGTACGTGACCGGCAGGCGCTCGATGATCTGCTTCCGATAGAGGGCGATCCCCTGCTCGTGGTAATCGCGTCGAACGAAATCGAGATAGAGCCGCCCGACGATGCCCGCCTCGTCGCGCGCGAAGCCCAGCAGTCGCGACGCGATCGGATTCGCGTAGGTGAAGATTCCGTACGGATCGATGCGATAGATCCCGTCGCTCGCGCTCTCGACGAGATGCCGGAAGCGCGCCTCGCTCTCGACGAGCGACGCCGCGACCTGCTTGCGCTTCGTGATGTCGCGCGAGGTGATCGCGATGCCGTCGTCCACGCGCACGACGGAGTGTCGCACCCAACGCCTGGTCCCATCCGGCGCCTCGAACTCGAGCTCGTCCTCGAATGATTCGCCCGTCTCGACGACTCTCGCGAACGCGTCGAGGAGACCGTGCTGCCGCAGCGCCGGGAGGAGCTGCGTGACGGGTCGGCCGACGACCTGCGCGCGCGGATGCTGGATGAACGTCTCGCCGCGCGCATTCAGCTCGACGATTCGAAAGTCGACGATCGCGCCGTCGGATCCACGGATGCTCTCGCAGACGAAAAAGGCATCGAGACTGGCCGCGATCGCGCCGCGAAATCGACTCTCGACGATCTGAAGGCGGGCGGCATCAGCGCGGGCCGATGAAGGCGTCACATGACTACGACCGAGGTGAACGAACGGCGGGCGGCGGCGGCGCGGCGGCGGGATATTCGCTCTCGTAAACTTGAGGCCGGCTGCGCCCCGCGCAATATCCAAGATCTCGAATTGCGCGTCTTTCCATTCGCCCGCAAGGTCCGCGCACGTTAGGTTGGCGCGAGTATCGCGCGAGCTCCGCGCGATGGAGGGGCCGAGCTGAATGTCTGCCGCCGCGCTGCTGATCGCGATGCTCCAGGCCGCCGCGCCGACGGCGCAGGCCGGCCCGCGCGCACTCCGCTCGCCCCTGGACTCGGTGCGCGTGGTCCGCGCCGCCCGGGGCGCCCAGCGCGATTTCGAGAGTTATCGCCGCGATCGCCTGCCCATCGGCGACTCGTATTCCGGCCCGTGCGACGTACACGTCGGACGCTACTGCTATTGGCGTGGCGACGACGATGACGACGACGACGAAGGGACCCCGCCCGCCGAGCCGAAGGAGGTCATTCGCCGCCGTGACGCGCTCATCGACCTGCTCGTGAACGCGTCGAGCGCGCTTCCCGGCGACGCGTGGCTCGCCGGCCAGCGCGCGTACTACCTCGTGGAGGCGGCACGCACGGAGGAGGCGATTCGGTTCGGCACCGACGCCTGTGAGGCGGGCCGCGACTGGTGTCTTGCGCTTGCGGGTTATGCGGCCCACTCCGCCGGCCGGTTCGCGCTTGCTGATTCCCTCTACAACCTGTCGCTCGCCGCGATGACGCCGGCGGACCGCTGCCGCTGGCTCGACATCACCGACCTGCTCGACGACGAGCTCGCGCGCCGCTCCAAGCCGCTCGATTGTGACGCGCGCGTGGCGTTCGCGCGTCGCGTGCTTCGGCTGGGCGCGCCGCTCCTCTCGATCAGCGCGACGGATCTCTTCACCGAACATCTCGCGCGGCTCACGCGCATTCGCATGGCCGAGCACGCGGAGCGCACCGATCGCACTCCGTGGGGCGACGACATTCGCGAGCTGATGCTGCGTTACGGCTGGCCGCGATGGTACTCGCGAACCTATCCGCCGCTCGGATCACAGATGGAGCCGTCGGTCACGGGCCATGATGCCGGACGGCCATACTATTTCCTTCCACGCGCGCGGCTCCTCGACTCGCTGGGCTCGGCGACCGATGATGACTGGCAGCTCGACGATCGCGAGGCGAGGGCCGGGTACGCGCCGCGATACCTCAGAACGATGCACCTCGTGCCGCATCAGTTCGCGCGCTTCCGCCGCGGCGACTCCGCGCTCGTGGTGGCCGCGTGGGACGCACGCCGCGACACGTCGCTCATCGGGCGGCCGCTGGAGGCGGCACTCGTGCTCGCGACGGGCGATTCGGTGCTCACGATCACGCGGCTCGGACCCGCGCGGGCGACGGGCCGAATCGTCGCCGCCGCGGCGATGGATTCCGGCTTGGTCAGCCTCGAGCTGCTCGCGCGCGCGGACCGGCGCGCCGCCCGTGCACGCGCGGGTATTCCGGCCCGCGCGGCGTCTGGCGTCTCGATTTCCGACCTGCTGCTGTACGCGCCGGGCTCGAGCGACGTCCGCACGCTCGCGGACGCGGCGGACAGCGCGCTGGCGAGCGATGACGTCTCGCGCGCGCGGCCGCTCGGCGTCTACTGGGAGCTGTACGGCGTCGGGGATCACCCCGGGCCCGCTCGATACACGCTCAGCGTGGAGCAAGCCGGCGCGAGCTGGATGCGGCGCGCGGCCGAGCGGCTGCATCTCGCCGGCCGCGAGTCGGGCCTCCGAATTCAGTGGCAGGAGGTCCCTCGCGCAACGGGCGGCCTCGCCGGACGAGGGGTGCATCTCGACCTCTCGCGACTGCGGCCGGGGGCGTATCACGTGCAGCTCACCGCGAGCACCGGCGGCGGAGCACCGGTCATCGCGACGCGAGACATTCGCATTCGCTGAATTCCCGGCCGAGGCGCGCGGGTCCCGAAATCATTCTGCGATGATGACTTCTAAATACTAATATTCTATATGTACGATGATCATACTGCACATTGGCGCGGGCGCGATGGGGAGCGGCGCACGCGTGCATCGTCCGTGTCCGGAACCTTCGCACCGCGCCGCTGGACGCCGTTGGTCGATGCCGAACGAATTTGCGCTCCCACGCGTATATCGTTCGTCACCCTAGCACCATCGCGTCGTGCGCCGTTGATTCCCCTCCTGCCGAGCGCACCGGCACTTGTTTCGCGACTCTCCCACCCGTAACGTTGATCACACAATGGGCACCAATCAAATGCCAACATCGACGCAGCCCTCCGACGCGCGTGTGATCGAGCGATCCATGAACGCGATCCGGAGCATCGTTCGCGCGCTGCGCATCAACACGCGCGCGATCGAGCTCAAGATGGGCATCTCCCTCGCGCAGTTGTTCGTGTTGCAGCAGCTCGCCGAGCGTTCCGCGGCGTCGTTGAACGAGCTAGCCGAACGGACCGCCACGCACCAGAGCTCGGTGTCCGTGGTCGTTCGCCGCCTCGTCGAGCGCGGGCTCGTTTCTCGCACCGCGGCCGTCGCCGACAAGCGCCGCATCGAGATCGAGGTGACGCCGTCCGGCCGCGACCTGCTCGCCGGCGCGCCGATGACCATTCAGACTCAACTCATGCAGGCGCTCGACCGCATGAGCACCGACGATCAGAGCACGCTCGCCGATCTCCTCGAACGGTGGCTGCGCGAAGCGAAGATCGATCTGGCCACGCCGCCCATGCTCGGCGAAGACGACGGAGAGGTCCGAACAGCAAGTGCCTGACGGTGAACCAACACAGTTGAACGCGGCAGAGGGCCTGCCGGTTGCCCCGTCGCTCGAGCCCGCGCTCGCGACGATTCAGGCACCGCCGGAGTACGCGCCGGTCGACAAACGCGTCATCATCATTTCATCAATCGCGATCGTGGTCGGCGCGTGCGGCGCCCTGATCGCGAGCATTCTGACCCACCTGATCGGCTTCATCACGAATCTGGCATACTACGGCCGGATCGATTGGGCCTTCTCGCCGCCGAGCACCGACCGGCTTGGCATCTGGTCGGTGTTCGTGCCGATCATCGGCGCGGTCGTGGTGGGATTCATGGCGCGCTACGGCGCGGCGGCGATTCGCGGCCACGGCATTCCAGAAGTCATGGAACGCGTCCTGTTCAATCGCAGCCGGATCTCGCCCAAGATCATGTTCTTGAAGCCGCTGTCGGCGGCGGTCGCGATCGGGACGGGCGGCCCGTTCGGCGCCGAGGGTCCGATCATCGCGACCGGCGGCGCGCTCGGCTCGTTCATCGGCCAGGTCATTCACGTCACGGCGGACGAGCGCAAGACCCTGCTCGCCGCGGGCGCCGCGGCTGGCATGGCGGCCACGTTCGGCAGCCCGGTGTCGTCGGTGCTGCTCGCGGTCGAGCTCCTGCTGTTCGAATACCGGCCGCGATCGATCATTCCCGTCGCACTCGCGTCGGCAGTCGCGGCGAGCGTGCGAGCCATTCTCGTCGGCTCGGGCCCCGTGTTCACGGTCCCGACGCTCTCGCAACCGTCGCTCACCGCGCTGCTCGGGTACGTGGTGCTCGGCGCGATCATCGGCGTGTTCGCGGTCTTCACGACGCGCTTCGTGTACTGGATCGAGGATGTGTACGAGGAGATCCCGATTCACTGGATGTGGTGGCCGGCGCTCGGCGCGGTCGTGGTTGGATTGATCGGTCTCATCGATCAGCGGACGCTCGGCGTGGGCTACGTGAACATCGACCACATTCTGAGCGGCCAGGTCGTGGGGCGCGCTCTCGTCATGCTCGTCATCTTGAAGTTCATATCGTGGGCGGTCTACCTCGGCAGCGGCACGTCGGGCGGCACGCTCGCGCCATTGTTCACGGTCGGCGGCGGCCTCGGCGCGTTGATCGGCTGGGTCGCGACGACGTACGCGCCCGGGCTCGAGATCAACGTGAACGTGGCGGCGCTGGTCGGCATGGCGGCGATCTTCGCCGGCGCGTCGCACGCGCTGCTCGCGTCGATCATCTTCGCGTTCGAGACGACGCGCCAACCGATGGGGATGCTGCCGCTGCTCGCCGGATGCAGCGCCGCGTATCTCGTCGCCCTCCTTCTCCAGCACAGCTCCATCATGACGGAGAAGCTCGTGCGCCGCGGCACCAACGTGCGCACCGAGTACACCGCGGACTTCCTCGATCGCGTGCTGGTGAAGGATGCGTGCACGCGCGACGTCGTGACCGTCGAGGGCTCGCGCACCGTCGAGGAGGTGCGCACCTGGATCGCGACGCGCGCTCCGGACACGACACACCAGGGCTTCCCGGTGCTCGATGGGGCGGGCCAGTTGCTCGGCGTCGTGACGCGCCGCGACCTGCTCGACCCCGTGCATGCGGACACGATCACCGTGGGCGACATCGTGAGCCGACGACCGGCCGTGGTGTTCGAGGAGAACACCCTGCGCGAAGCGGCGGACCACATGGTCCGCGAAGGCGTCGGCCGACTGCCGGTCGTGTCCCGCACCGACCCGCGCACGGTCCGCGGAATCATCTCACGCAGCGATCTCCTCTCCGCGCACCGCATCCGCATCGAGGCGGCGATGGTCACCGAGACGCCGCCGATCGGCCGCGGCTGGCTCCGCCGGCAGGCGCGGCGGAGTGGGGCGTGGAAGGAAGAGAGTGGAGAGTAGAGAGTGGAGCGTGGAGAATAGGGAGATTAGAGACTTCAGTTAATAGAGCTGACAACCGCGCACGTGGCCGTTGCCAGCCTCCGACCTCTAGCCTCCAACCTCTCGCCGCTCCACTCTCCACTCTCGACTCTCGACTCTCTCATCCCTCACAATCTCCATCCCCGACACACACGTCATCAGCCAGAGCAACCCCGCCGCCAAGCCGGCGCTCGCGTCGCTGACGTAGTGTTGCCCCAAGTACAACCGACTGACGGTGATCGCCGCGACGATCGCGATCGCGACAACGGCGCAGGAGGTTCGGGCGAGTGCGCGCGTCGTGCCCGACGCCACGAGATAGGCCAGCATGCCGTAGCCGACGATGACGCCGAGCGCGTGACCGCTCGCGAGCCCCGTGCCCCAGTCGAGCAGCACGATGTCGGCGAAGGGCAGCTCCGAGCGGCGCACCACGAAGCGCAGCGCCGCGTCGAGCAGTGAACCGCCCACGAACGCCGCGCACCACGCGGTGAGCTCGATCCAGCGGCGGTGCAGCGCGTACACGACCGCGCCGATCACGAGCAGCACCGTCATCGCGCCGCGGCCGCCGAACGAGCTGATCAGCGCGAACGTGTGCACCGCATCGGTCGAGATCGAGCGACGCAGGTGCATCCACACGACCACGTCGAAGCGCGTCAGCGGCGATGCGTCGACGAGTCCCTCGGTGATCGACGCGAAGACGCCGATCACCGCGAGGCTGAGGAGAAATCCCGCCGCGAGATGCGCGACGAGGTATTCGCCGCGCCGGAATCGCCCGCCGACGAAGCGCCAAGCGGCGGGATGCCGGGCGCGCACCCCGGTCAGGCGCGGCGAGCTCGGAAGACGATCGAGCGCGCTGTTCACCGACGTCACCACTTCGGCGCGGTGGCGCGTGAACCAGCGCCACAGCCACCCGATCGCGACGACGACGGCGATGAGGATCGCGACCAACAAGCTCACCCGCCCGATGTACCGGACGAGGCGCGGCAGATTGCGTCCGAACGCGTATCCCAGAACGCTGAACGCCGTCACCCAGACCGTGCCGCCGAGCGCGTTGTACGCGGTGAAGGTGCGAATCGGCATGGCCGAGAGGCCGGCGAAGACTCCGACGAAGCTGCGCACGAAGGCGACGAATCGGCCAAGGAGCACGGTCTTCGCGCCGTGCTGCATGAAGAATCGGTGCGTGCGCTCCATGCGCTCCGGCGTGAGGCGAATCCACCGCCCGTAGCGCGAGACCACCGCCGTGCCGCCGCGCGCGCCGATCCAGTAGCCCACCTCCACGCCGGTGATCGTGCCGATGCATCCGGCGAGAATCACCCCGACCACCGACATCGTGCCGCGCCCGGCGAGCGCCGCCGCGGTCACGAGCGCCGTCTCGCCAGGCACCGGCAAGCCGATGCCTTCGACGAACAGAAACAGTGCGACGAGCAGGTACCCGTAGTGGGAAACCCACTGCGTGATCACGTCCAGCATGCGTCGGTACGGGAAATTCCGGGTGGGTGGACCGCGGCGAGCCGTGCGCCGAAAGCTCGACGGAAAATCCGAATGACACAAGCGCGCCGCACTTTCATCGCGCGCGCGGCGGCCGCATCGTTAGCAGACCGTTTCCTTACTCATTGCAATGCTCGACATCCTCAATCTCGATTGTCTCGAGGCGCTAGCCCGTGAGCGACTCGAACCCACGGCCTACGACTACATGGCCGGCGGCGCCGCGGACGAGTGGACGCTCGGCGAAAATCGCGCGGCGTTCCAACGCATCCAACTGCTTCCACGCATGCTGCGCGGCGTCGCCGACCGCTCGCTCGCCACGACGGTGCTCGGCACGCCCGTGTCGATGCCGGTGCTCGTACCGCCGATGGGCTTTCAGGGCCTCTGCCACGGCGATGCGGAGGTCGCGACGGCGCGCGGCACGGCGGCGGAGGACACGATCTACTGCGCGAGCACCGTGTCCAACCGAAGCCTGGAGCAGATCGCCGCGGCCTCAAACGCCGCGAAGTGGTTCCAGCTCTACGTGTACCGCGACCGGGAGATCACGCGCGATCTCGTCGCGCGCGCGACGGCCGCGGGATTTCGCGCGCTCTGTCTCACCGTGGACACGCCGCTCGCCGGCCACCGTGAGCGCGACCGGCGGAACTCCTACCGCATGCCCGCGCATCTCGAGCTCGGGAATTTTCCGCACGCGCACAGCACGCAGCACCACGAAGGTGCGGGCCGCGGCTCGTCGCTCGCGCAGTACATCAACGCGCAGTGGGATCCCGGGCTCACGTGGGCCGACGTCGAATGGCTTCGCTCGATCGCGCGCATTCCGGTGATCGTCAAGGGCGTGATGGCGCCCGCCGACGCGGTGCTCGCGATCGAGCACGGCGCATCGGCCGTGATCGTCTCGAATCACGGCGGGCGGCAGCTCGACACGGTGCCGGCGCCGATCACGGTCCTGCGCGACGTCGTGCGCGCGGTCGGCGGCCGCGCCGAGGTGCTCGTCGACGGCGGCTTTCGCCGCGGCACGGACGTGCTCAAAGCGCTCGCGCTCGGGGCCCGCGCGGTGCTTGTCGGCCGGCCGATATTGTGGGGGCTGACGCTCGACGGCGCGGATGGCGTGCGCGCGGTGCTTCGGCACCTGCGCGAGGAGCTCGATCTCGCGATGGCGCTCGCCGGCTGTGCGACGGTCGATGCCGCGACTCCGGATTTGATTTATTCGATGAGAGGAACCGACTGATGCTGAACCTGACGCTCGACCCCGCATCGACCGCACTGGTCGTCATCGACCTTCAGAAGGGCATCGCGTCGATGCCGACCGTTCCAATGGACCCATCGGAGGTCGTGCAGCACGCCGCGGTGATGGCGGACGCGTTCCGCGCGCGCGGCAGCCTCGTAGTGCTCGTGCGCGTGGATCCCGGGCCGGGCGGCGTGCTCTTCCCTCGCCCGATCACCGACATCGAACGTCCGCCAATGAAGCCGGCGCCCGGCTGGAGCGAGATCTTACCGGAGCTCGGCCCCAAGGACGGCGATGTGGTCATCACCAAGCACCAACCCGGCGCGTTCTACGGCACCGACCTCGAGCCGCAACTGCGCCGGCGGAAGATCGACACCATCGTGATCTGCGGGATCGCGACGAACATCGGCGTCGAGGCGACGGCGCGCGTCGCGTTCGAGTACGGATTCAATCTGGTGTTCGTGCGCGACGCGATGGCCGCTCGCGACGTCGACCTGCACGAGATGGCGATCACGAAATTCTTCCCGACGATCGGCCGCGTCCGGACGATCGATCAGGTGGTCGCGGCGCTCGGCTGAGCGCCGCGACGTCGCGCGACGTCACGGCACCGCGGTCCCGCCGTCGAGGCGATGCTCGCGCCCGCGAATCGCCACGAGGAGCGTCGGCACCACGAACAACGTGATCGGCGTCGAGAGCGCGAGTCCGCCGATCACCGCGAGCGCGAGCGGCTTCTGCAGCTCGCTGCCGGCGCCAAGGCCCAGGGCGAGCGGCATGAGGCCAAAGAGCGTGCAGAGCGTCGTCATCAGAATCGGGCGCAGCCGGATGCGGCCGGCGCGCCGCAACGCCTCGGCGAGCGTGAGCGCTTCGGTCCGCATGAGAATTCTCGTGAAGTCGAGCAGGATGATGCCGTTCTTCACGATGAGGCCGACGAGCAGGATGAGCCCCATGAACGACGACACGTTGAGCGGCGTGCCGGTGATGAGCAGCAGCACCATCGCGCCGACGAACGAGAGCGGCGCCGCGAGCAGCACCACGATCGGCTCGACGAAGCTCTGGAACTGGATCACCATCACCGCGATCACGCTCAGAATCGCGAGCGCGAGCACGAGGAGGAGCGCCTTGAACGCGGACTGCTGACTGGCGTACTGGCCGGCGAGCTCCAGGCGAATCCCCGCCGGCGGCGGATTCTGCGCCAGGATCGGCTTGATGTCGTTGACGATCGCGCCGAGTGAGCGTCCGCTAATATCAGACGTCATATCGATCATCTGCTGCTGATTCTCCCGCAGCAGCTCGGAGCGGCCGGACTGGCGCTCGAACGTGGCGAGCGCGCCGAGGGGCACGGCGACGTGCGTCTGCGGCGAGACGATCGGCAGCGACGCGAGCAGCGCCGGGTCGAAGCGCACGGAATCGGGGGCGCGGACGCGGATGCCGATCGAGCGATCGGAGAGCCGCACCTGGCCGGCGTCGACGCCGAGGAGCGCGCCGGCGGCCTCGTTGCTCACCTGGAGCGGCGTGAGACCGATACGGTTCGCCTCCGCCTCGTTCACCGTCATCGCCATCTCGGCGGTCGGCTCGGCGACGCCGTTGTACAGATCCTCGACGCCGTCCACCTTGGAGATCTTGTCCCCGAGCTTGGCGCCGTACGCCTCGAGCGCATCGAGGTCGGCGCCGAAGAGCTTGATCTCGATCGGGTTCGTCGCGCCCGCGAGGTCATTGAGCTCGTCCGAGATGATCTGCACGAATTCCACGCGGAGGCGCGGCACGGCGCGCGCGACCTTCGTCCGCACGTCGTCGATGACCTGGAACGAGCTGCGACCGCGCTCGCTCTGCGGCTTGAGGCGCACCGTGATGTCGCCGGTGTTCTGCTCCGTCGCGAACAGGCCGAGCTCGGCGCCGGTCCGGCGCGAGATGCCCGAGACTTCGGGCGTCGCGAGCAGAATCTGCTCCACCTGATGCACCATCGCATCGGTCTCGTCGAGCGCGGTGCCGCCCGGGCTCACGTAGTCGAGCACGAACGCGCCCTCGTCCATGTCGGGCAGGAATCCCGTGCCCACGTACCGGTGCGCCAGATACCCCGCCGCGGCGAGGACGAGGCATATCACTATGGTGATTCTAGTATGCTGAAGCGTCTTGCCGAGCGCGCGCTCGTAGTAATCGGAGATGGCATCCACGGCGCGGCCGATGCGCGCCAGCACGCCCGTGGGCCGCGGAGCCGCCGCGTGATCGCCCGCCGCCGCCGACTGCGGCTCCTCTGCGTCCGCACCGGTCAGGTACTGCTCGCTCAACAGCGGGATGATGGTCAGCGCGAGCAGCAGCGAGATCAGCACCGCGATGGTGAGCGTGATCGAGAGCGCGTGGAAGAACTGCCCTTCCACGCCCGTGAGCAGTCCGAGGGGCAGGAAGACGACGACAGTGGTGATCGTCGACGTCGTCACGGGCCAGATCAGCTCCTGCACCGCCTCGCGGATCGCGATCTCGCGCAGCGGATTGAGGTGCAGGTGGCGGACGATGTTCTCCGTTACCACGACGGCGTCGTCGATCACGAGGCCGATCGCGATCGCCATCGCGCCCAGCGTCATCAGGTTGAACGTCTGCCCCATGAGCGACATCACGGCGACCGTGATCGCCATCGTCAGCGGGATCGACGACGCGCTGATCGCCGTGATCCGCCCATGCCGCAGGAAGAGCAGCAGGATGATGACCGCGAGCACGGCGCCGATCAGCATGGCGTCGCGCACCGACTTCACCGCATCGCGGACGAGCGCGGCCTGATCGTAGACGGGCTCGAGCTTCACACCCGGCGGCAACGTCTTCGCGATGCTCGCCGCGATCCCGGCGACGCTGTCCGCGATCGCGAGCGTGTTCCCGCCGATCTGGCGCGTGATGTTGATCAGCGCCGCCGGCCGGCCATCGCCGGCCACGATGCGCGTGTTGTCCTCGGTGCCGGAGACGACCGTCGCGAGATCGCTCACACGCAGCCCGTGGCCGACGACGAGATTCGCGACATCATCGAGCGACTTGGCCTCGGACGTCGTGACGATCAGGTACTGGCGATAATCCGACGGCATGCGCCCGACGGCACTCACCGTCGCGGACTGCTCGATCGCGGTCGCGAGGTCGTCGAACGTCATGTTCTGTCCGGCGAGCCGCGTCGGATCGGCGATCACCTCGATCTCGCGGATGTTGCTCGCCATCACGTCCACCCGCCCCACACCCGGCACGCGCGAGATCAACGGCCGGATCTGGTACTGGGCGATGTCGTAAAGCGTGGGCGGATCGCCGCCCTCGAGATTGTATTGGAGAATTGGAAAGACGGACGGCGTCAGCCGCTCCACCTCGACGTCGAGTCCGGCGGGCAGGTCGCCGCGCACCTGATTCACCTGGGCGCGCATCTGCTCGAGCGCGTACTGCATGTCGGTGCCCGGCGCGAACGTCACGTTCACTTCGCTCCCGCCGCGAATCGACCGCGAGTTCACGCGAATCACGCCCGGCACCACGCTCACCGCCTCTTCGATCGGACGCGTGATCGAGAACAGCACCTGGCGCGCGCCGAGCGCGGAGCCCTCGGTCACCGCCGTGATACGCGAGAAATTGAGCTCGGGATAGATCGACGACGGGAGTTGCAGCGCCGCCCAGATCCCGGCGACGCTCAGCAGCGCGACGGCCAGATAGACGAAGCGACGTTGCTGCGCGAGGACGGCCCACAGCGAGCGCTTTTCGCTCACGGCTTCTCCGCCTTGTCGCTATCCGGCTTCGCGGCGCCTTTCTCCGTGCTGTCCGCCGCGGACTCGAGCGGCGCGACCTTCGCGCTGTCCTGCATGCCGTACGCGCCGGTCGTCACGATCCGCTCACCGGCTTTGAGACCGCTCGTGATCTCGTCCTGTCCGTTCGCGCGGCCGCCGAGCGTGACGGGCCGCGCGTGCGCGATCCCCTTCTCGTCGACCACGAACACCTTGAACTCCGTGCCTTCGGGCACTACCGCGTCGGCGGGCACCACGATCGCGTTCGGAACCGTGCTCACCGCGATCGCGCCGTACACCGTCTCGCCAATGCGCAGCGGACGGCGCGCGGTCGGCACCTGCACGCGCACCGCGACGCTGCGCGTCGCCGTGTCGACGGTGCCGGAGATGTCGCTCACCGTGCCGACGCCGAGCGGCTCGCCGGACGCCGACTGGCCGGCGCTCAGCATCACCTTCATTCCGGATTGCACGCGCGCGGCTTCCGTCGGCGTGACGCTGAGCAGCACGTCCAGCGCGCGTGTGTCCGAGACTTCCACGAGCGGCTGCGCCGGATCGACCGAGGCGCCAAGCGTCGCGGACATTCGCGTGACGACGCCGGCGATCGGCGACTTGAGCACGGACAGCTCTTCGGCGCGGTGCGCGTCGAGGGCGTCGGCCCGCGCTTTCGCGACGTCCGCCGCGGCTTGCTCGGCGTCCTTGCGCGGCGCGATGCCTTCGTTGGCGAGCCGCTGCTCGCGATCGGCCGCGCGCTCCGCGGCGCTCAACGCCGCGTCGGCCGCCTGCGTCGCGGCGCGGAACGACGCCTGATCGAGCTCGATGAGCGCCTGCCCCGCTTGCACCGTCTGCCCGGTCGTGACGAACACCTGGCCGACGCGGGCGGATGCCGGCGCGCTCAACGTCGCGACATGTCCGGCGCGCGGGACCACGGTGCCGATCGCGCCCATGCTCTCGGTGAACGCCTGCGGCGTCACGACGATGGTCTGCGCGGGAACGACCGCCTGCACCGCCGCGTCCTCGTCGCCGCCGCTCTTGTGGCACGCGCCGGCGACGAGAGCGATCGCGAGCCCGCACACGCCGGCGCGCCACTGCATGGTTCGTCTCATGGCTGTGATGTCGTCGATGGAGTGAGCGCGAGGACACGCAATTCCGCGGTGGCAATCCACGCGCTCGCGAGATCGTTGATGTACTGTGCCATCACTTCGCGCGCGTTCCGCTGTGCCTCGAGCACGTTGGGAAGCGATGACGCGCCCTCGCGATACGCGGTGAGCGACATGCTCGCGACGCGTTCGGCGCTCGCGACGACCGCGCGGTCGCGCGTGACGCGCGCGATCGCGTTCTCGCGCTCGCGAGTGGAGTGCGCGATCTCGTTGCGCGCTTCGACGTGCGCCAGCGTGAGCTCCGCGCTCGCGCGCAGCCGTTCGGCTTCCGCCTCGGCGATCGCGCCGCGGTTGCGGTCGAACACGGGCAAGCCGATTCCGACGCCGAACGTCGGCAGCAATCCCTTCTCGTCCGGCGCGCCGTGCTCGATGCCCGCCGAGATCGAGGGCGCCGGCCAGACGGAGCGACGCTGGAGTTGCACCGCCGCCGCCGCGGACTGGAGCGAGAGATCTGCCGCGGCTTCGTTGAGCGTCTTTGCGCCGGGCGCCGGCACGTCCGGCGGTGCGCCGAGCGAATCGGTCGCGCTGATCTCGAGCCGCTCCGAGGTGAGGCCGAGCACCGCTTGCAGATCGAGCAGCGACGAGATCCACTCGAGCGAGTCGGCGGCGGCGGCGTTCGCCTGCTGCCCGGCATTCACGCGCGCGAGCTCCACATCGAGATCGCTCGCGTCACCCGCATCGCGCTGGCGCTCGACCATGTGCAGCAGACTGTCGGCGTCGAGCGCGGTGCGGTGCGAGAGGCCGAGGCGTTCGCGCGCGGCGATCGCTTTCGTGTACGTGGTATCGGCGTCGAGGCCGATCGTGGCGCGCGCGAATGCGTAGCGCAGCAGCGCCGCGTTCAGCCCGAGCCGCGCCGACTGCGTGCGCAAATTCCGCAACCAGGGGAAGTCGAGCGGAATGTCGGCGATCTCGTGGTAGTGCGGCGCGTCCTTGCTGTACGTGAGATTGAGCGTCGGATTCGGGAACGCGCGGGCGGTGATCAGGGCGGCGTTGGCGACCGCGGTGTCGGCGCGGGCGACGCCGAGCCGTGCCCCGCGGTCGAGCGCGGCCTGCACGGCGTCGGCGCGCGTGTACGGCGTCTGCGCGAGGATCGACGCAGGAGCGCACAGCACGGCCGCAACACAGAGGAATCGATTGACGCGACCCTTCATGACCTCGGGGCTGAGATGTAAACCATGAAGGTTAGCCGGTTCGACCTGTCAGGAGGATGACACCCGCTCGGCCGACGCGGCTCGGGGGAACTGCACCACTGCCTGCGTGCCCTGCCCCGGCTGCGACTCGAGGCGAATGGTCGCGCCGTGCTCCCCGGCGATCCATTGCGCGATCGAGAGTCCGAGACCCGCGCCGTCGGCGGCGCCGTCGCGCGTTCGCGCCTCGTTGCCGCGATAGAAGCGGTCGAACACGTGCGGCAACTGCTCCGCCGGAATGCCGATCCCGGTATCGCTTACGGTGAGCGTCGCGGCATCGTTGACGCTGCGCACGCCCGCGCGCACCACGCCGTCGGGCCTCGAGAACTTGATCGCGTTGTCGAGCAGAATCATCGCCAGCTCGCGGAGGAGCCGCGGATCGCCGGTCACTGGCGCCTCCTCGAACGCGTCGACCTCCACGTGCACGCCGCGCGGCGCCGCGATGGCGCGCGCCGCGTCGGCCGCGTCGAGCATGATGTCGTCGAGGAAGACGCGCGCGCGCTCGATCGGCCGCTGGCCGGCGTCGGCGCGGGCGAGCGTGAGGAGATCGTCGACGATGCGGGCGACCTGGATCGTCTCGCGCTCGAGGCTCCGCAGCGCGGCGACGTACGACGCGCCGTCGCGCGGCCGCGCCAGCGCCACCTCGGCGCGGCTCCGCATCACGGCGAGCGGCGTCCTGAGCTCGTGCGCCGCGTCGGCCATGAATCGCCGCATGTACTCGACCGCGCGCTCGACGGGCGCCGTGGACTTGCGCGCGAGCAGGTAGCCGCCGGCGGCGACGAGCAGGACGGAGACGAGCGCCGCGGCGCCGAAGGCGATGATTAAACTGGTATACTGGTCCTCTAATTCGACTTCGTCGCCGACGGCGAGCGCCACCGCGGGCGCCGCGCCGCCGGACGCGAACCGCTCCGCGTGCGCGCGGAGGATACGCTCGCCGTCGACGTGGGTGGCGCTCGCGCTGTCCCCGGCGCCGGCCCGCGCCGCGAGGGCGCCGAGCCACGGCGGCAGCGCCGCGGCCGTGAGCGACCGGCCCGCCGTGTCCGTCAGGTACAGCCCGCGGCCGGGGATCCGCAGGATGCGCGCGATCTCGATCGCGTCGCTCGGCCGCCGCGCCGCCTCGATCCGCGCCTCGCGGACCAACTCCCGCGAGGCGTCGCGCAGCGAGGCGTCGAGCTCGTTGTCGAACCGGCGCGTGATCGCGGCGAACATGCCGATGCCGAGCAGCGCGAGAATGGCGAAGAACGTTCCGGCGTACCAGGCGGTGAGCCGCAGCCGCAGCCGCGCGAGCGACGGCTGGGCGACGACCGGACGCGCCGGCGCGAGCGTCATGCGCCGAGCCGGTAGCCGGCGCCGCGCAGCGTGTGAATGAGCTTCACGTCGAAGCCGTCATCGATCTTTCGCCGGAGGCGCCGCACGAGCACCTCGAGCACGTTCGTGAACGGATCGTGATTCTCGTCCCACACGTGCGCCGTGATCGCGGCCCGGTCCACGACGTCGCCGCGATGCAGGAGCAGATACTCGAGCAGCGCGAACTCCTTCGCGGTGAGCTCGATCGCGCGGCCGCCGCGCCGCACGCGGCGCGTCCGGAGCTCCACCTCCAGATCCTCGACGACGACGAGCTCCGGCATCAACGCGGGGCGGCGCCGCGCGAGCGCGTGGAGCCGCGCCACCAGCTCGCGCATCGCGAACGGCTTGGTGAGATAATCGTCGGCGCCCGAATCGAGACCGAGCACGCGGTCGTCGAGTGCGTCGCGCGCGGTGAGCATCATGACCGGCGTGTCGATCCGCCGATTGCGGAGCGCGCGGCACAGATCGAAGCCGCTGCCGCCGGGCAGCATCACGTCGAGCACGATGACGTCGAACGCGCCGAGCACCGCGCGCGACTGTCCGCCGCTGAAGCTCGCCTCGTGCACAACCTGAAAGCCCTGTTCGGAAAGCCCGGCGGAGAGGACGAGGCCGAGCTCGCGATCGTCCTCGACGATCAGTACGCGCATGCCCCAAGTTTACCGGATTGCGCCGTGCGCGGCGACCAGTCGCGTGACAGGTTCCTGTCAGCTTGCGCAGCGTATTGTTCTCGCCGTCACGATTCTCCCCGCTTGGAGGTGTCATGGGCCGCATTCGGAGCATCCGCAGCATTTTCTTCGCGGCATCCACGCTCGTCGGGGCGACCGTCGCCTCCGCGCAGGCGCCGCATTACCACGTCGTCAAGACGATCGAGCTTGGCCACACCCGCGCCGACTACATCATCGTCGACCCGGCCGGCCGCCGCCTCTACGGTCTCGGCGACAAGGTGATCGACGTCGACCGCGACACGATCGTCGGCACCGTGGAAGGCGGCGGTGGAGGCTACGCGATCGCGCCGGACCTGAATCGCGGCCTCGTGCGCAACGGCGTGTACTTCGACCTCAAGACCCTCGCCGTCCTCGGCCACCTCGACGTGAAGGGCGACGGCAGCCGGTACGATCCCGTGACGCACCACGCGTTCGTCTGGCGCGATACGGATGGCTGGGTCGTCGACATGAAGACGGGCAAGCTGCTCTCCAAGACGGCCATCGGCGACGGCCTCGAGACCGGTGTCGTGGACGGCAAGGGGAAGTTCTTCGCGAACGTGGAGGACTCCGGCTTCGTCATCCGCGTCGATACGAGAACGCTCAAGAAGGAGGCGACCTACAAGGTCCCGAGCTGCGGCCGCGCGCAGGGGCTGTCGATGGACGTCGCCACGCGCCGCCTCTTCATGGCGTGCGACACGGAGATGGTCGTCCTCAACGCGGACAACGGCAACATCGTTTCGCGCATCAAGGTGCCGAGCCGCGCCGACGAGAATTGCTACGACCCCGGCCTCAAGCTCGCCTTCAACCCGAACCGCGCCGACAGCACGATGACCGTCGTGCGCGAGGACTCGCCGAACAAGTTTTCGGTGGCCGAGAAGGTCCCGACCGGCGGCGGCGCGCGCACGTGCGCCGAGGATGAGAAAACGCATAAGGTGTACGTGTTCTACTACACGGGGACGTCGCGGGAGAACATGCAGCTCGTGGCGGCGGTGCTGGCGCCGTAGTTGGGCGGCGCCGTTTGGGTCTCGCATCTCGCGTCTCGTTACTCATATCTCGAAACTGGTCTCAGGCGGCAGCGTCGCGATCTCGACGTCGTGGACCGCGACCAGTTTCGAGACGTGAGACCCGAGAACGCGACACGTGAGCCTCGGATTCGAGAGTCATCACTCACGGCCCCGCCACCAGCCCCCGCAGATGTAACCGCACCCCCATCGCGCTCAAGCACACCGCCATCCATGCCGCCGCGGCGGCAAAGCCGCCGAGCACGTCGCTCGGATAGTGGACGCCGAGGTAGACGCGGCTGAATCCGACGAGCACGACGAAGGTCGCGCCCAGAACGAACACCGCCACGCGCACCGCGCGCGGCGGGTGCCACGAGACGGACAGGACGTACAGCAGCATGCCGATGCCGATGAACGACGCCATCGAGTGCCCCGACGGGAAGCTGTACGAGTGATTGATGAGGTAGCGCGCGCCGTACGGCGGCCGCGACCGATGCACCGCCCGCTTGATGACGTTCTCGATGATCGGGCTGCCGGCGAACGCGGCGATCCACGTAATGAGGACCGTGCGGCGATGCGCCATGAGAATCGCGATCGCGCCGCCGATTGCGAGAATCGTCATCGCGCGCGGCGAGCCCGCGTTCGAGATCGCGTTGAAGAAGGCGAGCCCGGACGGCGTCGCGCGCGCGTGCAGCGCATTCACCGCCGCGACGTCGAGTCGGACGAGCGTCGCGTTGTCGAGCACCGCGTCGAGAAGCGCGCTGAACGACCAGATCGCGGCGAGCGCGACGACGAGTGCGATCGTGAGGTGCAGGCCGAGGTAGCTGCGCGAGTCGAGCCGCGCGGCGATGAACGCTCGGATGCGCGCCGGCCATGTCGCACGAAGTGTGGAAAGTCCCATTTCGTGATCACATGACACAGGAGTCGTGCCGCGCGTCTGTCGCTCTTGCCCGACGCTCCGCCGACGGTCCATGGCTTGCGGCGATCGTCTCCGTCACCATCGGGGGAGATCCATGGCAACTCCAAGCAATCTGAGCGGCAAGCGCGTGGCGATACTCGCCACCGACGGCGTGGAAGAGGTCGAGCTCACCGAGCCGCGTCAGGCGCTCGAGGACGCAGGCGCGAATCCGATCGTCGTGTCGCCGAAGAGCGGCAGCATCAAGGCGTGGCAGCACGACCACTGGGGCGACGAAATCAAGGTGGACGTCCCACTCGAACAAGCCCGCCAGGATGACTTCGACGCGCTGATGCTCCCCGGCGGCGTGATGAATCCCGACCACTTGCGGCAGAACAAGCAGGCGGTGCAGTTCGTCCGTCATTTCTTCGACGCCGGCAAACCGATCGCCGCGATCTGTCACGGACCGTGGATGCTCGTGGAGGCCGACGCGGTGCGCGGCCGCATGCTCACGTCGTGGCCGTCACTGCAAACGGATATTCGAAACGCCGGCGGCGACTGGGTCGACCGCGAAGTGGTGACGGATATGGGAATCGTCACGAGCCGGAAGCCGGACGACATTCCGGCGTTCAACCGGAAGATGATCGAGGAGTTCGGCGAAGGGATTCACGCCGGCGACCGGACGAGGGCGAGGTACTCGGACAAGAAGACGGAGAGAGATCTCCGAGGGTGACGCGGGGAGCTGTTCGCTGGCGCTGAGAGCTGAAGGCGGAGCTGACAGCCGCAGTTCCCAGCTCGGCTATTCGCTATCAGCGACAGCTATCAGAGGGATTTGGAAGTGTGTCATGAGATCGGGCGTCGGCTTCCGGTGGCGGTGTACGCGAGTCGACGCACGACGTCGTACGCTGACAGCCCCGCCATTTTTGCCGTGATGCGAGAAGGAGCGCGTGGCCGCAGCCCCGCGCTCCCGTGCAACGCTTCGTTCCTCATTCCTCGGATAGCTGTCGCTGCTAGCGAACAGCCGAGCCGGGAGCTGCCCGCTTGCTGTCAGCCCCGAGCCCCCAGCCCCCAGCCCCCGCCCCGCAAACCCGACTATCCTCTCGCCGGCTCCGTCCTCGGCATCCCCGGCATTGCATCCACCGGCGCCTTCACACCATCCGCCTCTCTCGACCGCCGGCGCGACACCCGCTGCTGCCACTCGTCGAGGTACGTGTAGAACACCGGCGTCACGTAGAGCGTGACGAGCTGCGAGAACGCGAGGCCGCCCACCACCGCCACACCCAACGGCCGGCGGGTCGATGCGCCGGCGCCCCAGCCGACCGCGATCGGGACCGCGCCCATCAGCGCCGCCATCGTCGTCATCATGATCGGACGGAAGCGCACGCTCGCGGCCTCGAGAATCGCCTCCGCGGGCGAGCGGTTGCCGTCGCGCTGCGCCTCGATCGCGAAGTCGATCATCATGATCGCATTCTTCTCCACGATGCCGATCAGCATGATGATGCCGACGAAGCCGTAGATGTCGAGGTCGAGGCCGCAGAGGAGCAGCGTCACGAGCGCGCCAAACGCCGCGAACGGAAGTCCCGTGAGAATCGTGATCGGGTGAATGAAACTCTCATACAACACCCCGAGGATCACGTAGATCACGAAGACCGCGAGCAGCATCAGCATCACGAGCCCCTGCTGCGTGCTCACGAACGCTTCGGCGATGCCCGAGAAGCTCGACGCCACGCTCCCCGGCAGCACCGCGGTCGCGATGCCCTGCACCTGCTTGAGCGCCGTGCCGAGCGACACGCCCGGCGCGAGGTTGAACGACACGGTCACCGACGGAAGCTGTCCCGAGTGATTCACCGTCACCGGGCCCACGCTGTAGTCGAAGCGCGCCACGGTGCTGAGCGGCACGAGCGGCCCGCGCGTCGAGCGCACCCAGAGCTTGCCGAGCGCGCCGACGTCCTGCTGGTATTGCGGCAGCAGCTCCATGACCACCCAGTATTCGTTCGTCGACGTGTAGATCGTCGACACCTGGCGCTGGCCGAACGCGTCGTAGAGCGTGTTCTCGATCTCGCTCGCCGAAACGCCGAGCTGGCCCGCCGCCTCGCGATCGATGTCGACCGTGATTTGCGGATTCTCGATCAGGAGATCGCTCGTCACATCGGTGAGGCCGGGGAGTTGGCGCAGGCGACGCTCGAGCTCGCGGGCCGACGAGTTGAGCGCGTTGATGTCGCCGCTCTGCAGCGTGAACTGATAGAGGCTCTTCGATGCCAGGCCGCCGATGGAGATCGCGGGCGGATTCTGGATGAACACCGCGATGTCGCGCACGCCCTGCACCGCCTTCGTCAGGTCGCGCGCGATCTGATCCGCGCTCCGCTTCCGCTCGGCGATCGGCTTGAGATCGATCGTGAGCTGGCCCTGGTTGGCGGCCGCCGTCGTGCCGACGGACGACGTCACCGAGCGCACGTCGGAGTCCCGCGCCACGACCGCCGCGACTTCCTCCTGGTGCTGCACGAGCGCGTCGTACGACACGCCTTCCGCCGCTTCGGTCGTCGCGAGGAGCTGCCCCGTGTCGTCCGTCGGGAAGAGGCCCTTCGGCGTCGACCAGAATAAGTATCCAGTTGCTACTAATATGACGAGCGAGAACGCGAGCGTCAGCGGCCGGCGGTCCATCACCCACGCCAGCGTGCGCTCGTACACGCCGAGCAGCCCGTCGAAGAAGCGCTCGCTCGCCTGGTAGAGGCGGCCGTGCGTCTTGCCGTGGTCCGACTTGAGGAAGCGGCTCGACAGCATCGGCGTCAGCGTCAGCGAGACGAAGCCGGAGACGAGAATCGCGACGCCGATCGTCACGGCGAATTCGTGGAACAGCTTGCCGATGATCCCGCCCATGAAGAGGAACGGGATGAACACCGCGGCGAGCGAGAACGTCATTGAGAGAATCGTGAATCCGACCTCGGCCGCGCCGTCGATCGCCGCCTCCATGCGCGGCTTCCCCATCTCGAGGTGGCGGACGATGTTCTCGAGCATCACGATCGCGTCGTCGACCACGAAGCCCACGGCGAGCGTGAGCGCCATGAGCGACAGGTTGTCGAGCGAGTAGTGCAGCAGATACATCACCGAGAACGTGCCGATGATCGACATCGGCAGCGCGAGGCTCGGGATGAGCGTCGCCGACCAGTTGCGCAGGAAAACGAAGATGACGAGGACGACGAGGAACAGCGTGAGGATGAGCGTGTTCGTGACGTCGTCGACCGACGCCTGGATCGTCTCCGAGCGGTCGTAGAGCGTCGAGACCTTCACCGACGGCGGGATCTCGGTCTCGAGGCGCGTGAGCGCGGCCTTCACCTTGTTGGAGACGTCGACCGTGTTCGTCCCCGGCTGGCGCTGGATCGCGAGGACGATCGACCGCTCGCCGTTGTACCAGCTCGCGGTCTTGTTGTTCTGCACGTCGTCGGTGATGCGGCCGATCTCGTCGAGGTGCACCGGCGCGCCATTGCGATAGGCGACGATCACGTCGCCGAACTGGTTGGCGTTCTCGAGCTGGCCGGTGGCCTGGACGGTGAGCGCCGTCTTGGGACCGTACAGCACGCCGGTCGGCATGTTCACGTTCTGCGACGTCACCGCCGCCGCGACGTCCTCGAGCGCGATGCCGCGCGACGCGAGCTGTCCCGGATCGAGCTGCAGGCGCACGGCGTATTTCTGCGCGCCGTACACGAGCACCTGCGCCACGCCGCCCACCATCGACAACCGCTGCGCGAGCGTCGTCTCGCCGAACTCGTCGAGCCGCGAGAGCGGCACCTGGTCCGACGTGAGCGCGAGCGTGAGGATCGGCGCGTCGGCCGGATTCGTCTTCTGGTACGACGGCGGAATGATACCCTGCGGGAGCTGGCGGCTCGTCTGCGCGATCGCCGCCTGCACGTCCTGCGCGGCGGCGTCGATGTTCCGGTCGAGCGCGAACTGCACGACGATCTGCGTCTGCCCGAGACTCGACGTCGAGGTCATGTTGTCGATGCCGGCGATGGTCGAGAACTGCTTCTCGAGCGGCGTCGCCACCGTCGCGGCCATCGTCTGCGGGCTCGTTCCGGGCAGCGTGGCCGTGACGGTGATCGTCGGGAAATCGACGTTCGGCAGATCGCTCACCGGCAACTGCCGGTACGCGACGATGCCGAAGACGAGAATGCCGATCATGACCAGCGTGGTCATGACGGGGCGTTTGATGAACAGCGTGGTGAAATTCATTGACTGCTAATTAGGAAAAGTCAAAAACATTCGACCGCGGGAGGCGCGGGGGCCGCGGAGGGACTTCGGCTCGCGTCGAAGGCTCCGATCGAAGGGATCCGACGATGGCTTTGGTTACGACCTCGGGACCCTCCCGAGAGCCTCCCGAGCGGCGGTTCCAAACAAAGTTCTCAGCTCGTTGCCCGCGAAGGCGTCGACGCACGCGATCCCCCTCCCCCGCGGCCCCCGCGGTAGAATTCACCCAATCAGTCCCCCGCCGCCGGCGCCACCTCGGGAACGACCACGGCCTGCCGCGCCCGCCGGCCCAGCCATGTCTGGAGCTCGTCGAAGTAGGTGTAGAACACCGGCGTCACGAACAGCGTGACCACTTGCGAGAACGCTAATCCGCCGACGACCGCGATGCCGAGCGGGCGGCGCGAGGCCGCGCTCGCGCCGACGCCGATTGCGATCGGCAGCGTGCCCATCACCGCCGAGAACGTCGTCATCATGATCGGACGGAAGCGAACGCTCGCCGCCTCCACGATCGCCTTGGCCGGCGGCACGTGCTCGCTGCGCTGCCGCTCGAGCGCGAAGTCGATCATCATGATCGCGTTCTTCTCCACGATGCCGATCAGCATGATGATGCCGACGTAGCCGTAGACGCCGAGCTCCACGTGCGTCACCCAGAGCGCGAACAGCGCGCCGAACGCCGCGAACGGCAGCCCGGTGAGAATCGTGACGGGGTGGATGAAGCTCTCGTAGAGAATGCCGAGAATGATGTAGATGATGAAAATCGTGATCAGGAGCAGCAGCCCCATGCCGGACTGCGAGTCCTGGAACGCCTGCGCCGTTCCCGAGAAGCCGTACGTGATCGACGCCGGCAGGATCTGTCGCGCGATGCGCTGCACGTCGGCCGTCGCGGCGCCGAGCGAAACGTTCGCCGCGAGATTGAACGAGATCGTCACCGACGCCATCTGGCCGGAGTGCGCCACGCTCAACGGGCCGGTAGTCTCCTCGAAGTAGGCGACGTCGCGCAGCGGGATCTGCTTGCCGCCCGTGGCCGGCACGTAGAAGTGATCGAGCACCGACGCGTCCACCTGCGCGCTCGGCACGGTCTCCATCACGACCCAGTACTCGTTCGTCGGCGTGAAGATCGTCGAGACCTGCTGCTGGTTGTACGCATTCGCCAATGCCTGCTCGATCGATTGCGGCGTCACGCCGAGCGACGCGGCGCGCTGCCGGTCGATGTGCACGCGCAGAATCGGGCTGCGATTGAGCAGGTCCGACGTGACGCCCTGGAGGAGTTGATCCTGCTGGAGCGTCGTGAGCAGCCGGTTGGCCTGTGCGTAGAGCTGATCGATATCCGGTCCGCGCAGCGTGAACTGATACTGCGTCTTCGTGCCGCGGCCGCCGATGCGAATGCTCGGCGGATTCGCGACGAACATCTGCAAACCGGGGATGCCCGTCATCACGCGCGTGAGCTCGCGGACCATGTCGTCCGCCGGCGGGCGCTGGCCCGCCGGTTTGAGCGTGATGTTGAAGTTGATGTTGTTCCCGCCGCCCACGTTCGTGGTGAACGACGCGATGTTCGTGTCGGTCGCGAGTCGCGCCCGCGCGAGCTTGGCGAAGCGCAGCATCTCGGCGAACGACGTGCCCTGCGCCGCTTCCGCGGTCGCGTTGAGCGAACCCGTGTCGTCAGGCGGGAACAGCCCCTTTGGGATCACCACCCAGAGGAGAGCGGTCAGCGCCAGAATGAGCCCGGAGAAGACGAGCGTCAGCGGACGATGCTGCATCACCCACGTGAGCGCGCGCTCGTAGCCGCTGCGCGCGCGCTCGAAGACCCGCTCGGAGCGCTCGAACCATTTGCCGTGGTGCTCTTCGCGGCGCGGCTTGAGCAGCCGGCTGCAGAGCATCGGGGTGAGCGTGAGCGCGATTGCGCCCGAGACCAGAATCGCGACGCTGATCGTGATCGCGAATTCGCGGAACAGCCGTCCGATGATGCCGCCCATGAACATCAGCGGAATGAACACCGCCGAGAGCGACAGGCACATCGAGAGGACCGTGAAGCCGACCTCGTTCGCGCCATCGAGCGCGGCCTGCATCGGCGGCTTTCCCATCTCGATGTGGCGCACGATGTTCTCGAGCATCACGATCGCGTCGTCGACCACGAAGCCGACGGCGAGCGTGAGCGCCATCAGCGAGAGATTGTCGATGCTGAAGTCGAGCACGTACATCACCGAGAACGTGCCGACGATCGACATCGGCAGCGTGAGACTCGGGATGAGCGTGGCGACGCCGCTGCGCAGGAAGACGAAGATCACCGTCACGACCAGCACGAGCGCGACGAGCAGCGAGAGCTTCACGTCGTTCACCGACTGCTGGATCGAGAGCGAGCGATCCCACTGCATGTGCATCTTGATCGACGCCGGCAGCGTGCGCTCGATCTCGGCGAGCGCTTCCTTCACGCGCGTCGCGACCTCGATCGTGTTGGTGCCGGGCTGCTTCTGCACCATGAGATTGATCGCGCGCTCGTCGTCGTACCAGGCGGCCGACTTGTTGTTCTGGATGTCGTCGGTGACGTTCGCGACGTCGGCGAGCCGCACCGGCGAGCCGTCGCGATAGGCGATGATGAGGCGCCGGAACTGCGACGCGTCGTTCATCTGCCCCGTCGCCTGGAGCGTGAGCGTGCGGTCCTTGCCGTAGAGCACGCCGGTCGGGAGCATCACGTTGTTCTGGCGAATCGCCGTCGCGACCTGCGACACGCCGATGTTGCGCGACGCGAGTTGCGCGGGATCGAGCTGCACGCGCACCGCGAACTTGGCCGATCCCCAGACGCCGACTTCCGCGACGCCCTCCACCATCGAGAGACGCTGCGCGATGAGCGTTTCCGCATACTCGTCGACCTGCGTCATCGTCTGAACGTTCGACGTGAGCGCGACGGCGAGAATCGGGAACGCCGAGGGGTTCGACTTGTGGTAGGACGGCGGAAGAATGGTGGACGGCAGGAACGGAAGCGTCTTGCCGATCGCCGCGTTCACGTCCTGCGCCGCCGCCTCGACCGGGCGATCGAGCGAGAACTGGAGCGTGACGTTCGTGTTGCCCGTGCCGCTGTTCGACGTGATCTCATCGATGCCGGCGATCGCCGAGAACGCCTTCTCGAGGGGCGTCGCCACCGTGGCGGCCATCGTCTCCGGGCTCGCGCCCGGGAGGTTCGCCGACACCGAGATCGTCGGATAGTCGACCGTGGGCAGATCGCTGACCGGCAGCTTCTGGTACGAGACGATTCCGAATACCAGAATTCCGATCATGACCAGGGTGGTCATGACCGGACGCCGGATGAACAGCGCCGTCAGGCTCATCGATCAAGCGCCGCGTTTGCCGCCGCGACCGCGACCACCATGTCCCCCCCCGGTCTTGCTGCCGCGACCTCGGCGCGCACCATCCGCACTCGGCGCCGGTCCGCCATTCACCGGACCGATGTGGACTGGCGCATCCGGGGTGAGGCGCGACTGGCCTTCGACCACGACACGGTCGCCTTCCTGCACACCGTTCGAGATGATGGAGAGCGCACCGGCGACCCGCTCGACCGTGACCGCGCGCTGACGCGCCGTGTCGGCCTGGTCGACCACGTAGACGTACGCGCCGCGCTGGCCCGTCACGACCGCGTCGGACGGCACCACGAGGACACTGTCTTCGTCGAAGAGGTGCAGCGACGTGGCGGCGAACTGTCCAGCCCACAGCGTTCCGGCCGAGTTGTCGAACTTGGCCTTGAGCTGCACCGTGCCCGTCGCGGTGTCGACGGCGTTATCAATGAAGGTGAGCGTTCCGTTCACCGGATCGCCTACGACGCCACCCTGCTGTGTGACGCTGCCGGCCGAGGTCGACGCGCCGCCCGGCTGCATCGAGCCGCTCGTGCCCTGATTGTCCTGCACGGGGCCGGAGACTTCGGCCGCGAGCGAGTCGATCGACGGCGACGGCGGAGCGACGCCGCCCGGAACCGCGGTCACCGGCAGACCGCCGTTCTGGGCGCCGTGCTGCATGAGCAGCGCGAGCTGCGCCGATGGAATCGCGAAGCGCACGAGAATGGGCCGCACCTGGTTGATAACCACGAGCGGCGTCTGAGAGTTCGCGCGAGCGAGGTTGCCTTGCTTGACGAGCAAGCTGCCCGTTTTGCCGGAGATCGGCGCGCGAACGATGGTGTTGTCGAGGTTGAACTTGGCCTGCGCGACCGCGGCGCGATCGGCGTCGACGGTGGCCTCGTTGGCCGCCGCGGTGGCGAACTGCTGTTCGCCTTCTTGCGGCGTCACGACCTTGGCCGCGAGGAGCTGCTTGTAGCGATCCGCGTTCGATTGGGCGTTCACGAAGTTGGCGCTGTCACGCGCCAGCACCGCGACGGCCTGGAGGTACGCGTTCCGGTATGGTCGCGGGTCGACGTGGAAGAGCGCCTGGCCGGCGCGCACTTCCTGGCCTTCTTGAAAGTCGACGGAGGTGATGATGCCGTCGACCTGCGCCGAGATGGCCACGCTCTGCAGCGGCGTAACAACGCCATTGGCCTCGAGTATGTACGGCACGGTGGCGCGTCGCACGGGAACCACGGCCACCGTCGCGGCCTGCCGTGGCGGCCGCGGCTGCTTTTTCGCGCAGGCGACGAGCGTGAACGGAATGAGCGCAGCAGCCAAGGACAGCAACGATGCGCGACGATGGACGAGTCGCAATCCGGTCATCGGGAGAACAGTCGGCGTTGTAGGTCACGGCGCGCTCACTGAGCGCGAACGACACGGCCGCGGCTGCCGGGGTAGGAGTCGGGAGCCGAGCCGATACCGAATCTAGTACGCGCGACTACCCGATTGCGTTCAGAATGCGAACAGCCCGTCCGCGAGCATACATGCGGACGGGCTGTTCGGTTCACGATCCAGATCGAGGCTACTTCTTGTAGCCCTTCTTGGAGTGCTTCGCCTTCATCGAATCCTTCTTCGCCTTGGTCGAATCCATCTTGGCGTTGACGCTGTCCGAGTTCACCTGCGCCTTCGTCGTGTCGGTGCTGGTCGTCGTGGTCTTCACGACGGTGTCGGTGGTCGGGACGGCATGGCCGGAAACAGTGTCGGTCGCCGGGACGGTGGTCGTGTCAGCCGTCTGTTTCTCATTGCCCTTGTTGCACGCGGCGGCGCCGAGCAGCGCCGCAAACGCGACCAGGGCTGGTACGGTCTTCTTCATGGTATGCACCTCGATCGGTAGACGTTGCCAGTTCTGGCAGCCTCGTCGAGCAACCATCGTACCGGCAGACTGCACAGGTCGCGATTTACGCTTCCAGCCGCAGGCCCGTGTCGCCTGCGGACTCGTCGGTACCCGACTCCCGCGGCCGCCCGAGCAACTTGCACAGGTCTGATTTGGTGAAGTTTGCCTCGTCGTCCATCGCGAGCCGGTGCGACGTGGGGTCGTATTCACCGGTCACGAGCCAGGTCGGGTCGACGCCGTACACGCGCACCACCGCCATGATCACCTCGAGCGTGGGGTGCGGCTCGAGATCGTCGATCGTGATTCGCAGCGCGACTTCGTTCACACCGAGCCGCCGGGCCGTGATGGCGATCAATCCGTTGTCCTGGCCACCGATCAGGCCTTTGACTCTGGCGGCGACGGATTTTGGATCGGGCGGTTTCATCACGGGGAGCAGCGATTGCAAGGGAATCCACCTAATCGCAGCAATCCATGTGCCACGTTCGGATGAGCTTGCCAGCGCAACGCTTAGGAACGCCAAATGCCCATCGCCACTCGCGATCCCAGCCGGAACTCGTAAGGTTTCACGCCCGTGACAAACGTTCCTGATCCCCGCGAACCGACTGGAACACCGCACCACACCCACGCGCGAGCGCGAGCCACGCCCGAGACCGAGTCGCTCTACCGCCTGCTGGTCGAAAGCGTCAAGGACTACGCGATCTTCGCGCTGGATCCCACGGGACACATTCTCACGTGGAACGTCGGGGCGCAGCGGCTCAAGGGCTACACCGCGGACGAGATCATCGGAAAGCACTTTTCGATCTTCTATCCATCGGAAAAGATCGCGGAGGGTTTTCCGAACTACGAGCTGCGCGAGGCGGCCCGCACCGGACGGTTCGAGGACGAAGGGTGGCGGCTCCGCAAAGACGGATCGCGGTTCTGGGCGAACGTCGTGATCACCGCGCTCCACGACGACGCGGGACAGCTCGTCGGGTTCGCCAAAGTCACGCGAGATCTGACGCAGCGACTCGCGGCCGAGGAGCAGGCGCGCCACCTCGCGGCCGAGGCGGCGGCGCGTGCCGCGTCGGAGGATCGCAACCGCGAGCTCGAGCAACTCACCAAGCAGCTCCAGGAGCAGGCCACGGAGCTCGAGTCGGAGCGCGAGGAGGCGCAAGCCCTCGCCGAGGAGCTGGAGCAGACGAACGCGCAGCTTCAGGAAACTGTGATCGAGGCGGAAGCGGCGCGCGACCAGGCGCACGATGCGCAGGAGTTCACGCGCTCGGTGCTCGAGAGCATCGCCGACCCCTTCGTCGTGTACGACGCCGACTGGCGGCTGCGCTACATCAATCACTCCGCGTCCGAGCTCATGACGCGGGGCGGCCACCGCGCGGCAGACGCGCTCATTGGTAAAGTCGTGTGGGACGCCTTTCCCGACCTCCGAGGCACCGACTTCGAGCGCGAAATGCGGCGAGCGGCCCAGAGCAGAGCGCCGCTCACGTTCGAGGCGTTCAACGCGGGGCGCAACGAGTGGTTAATGACGTTCTGCTACCCGCTGCCCGACGCCGGCCTTGCGGTGCAGTGGAAGAACGTCACCTCGCGCAAGCACGAGGAAGAAGCGGCCCACTATCTCACGCGCGCGACGGCCGTGCTCAACGCGTCGCTGGACTATACGGTCACGCTCAACGAGCTCGCGAAGCTCGTCGTTCCGCAGCTCGCCGACTGGTCATCGGTGCAGATCGCCACCGACGACGGAACACTGCAGCAGGTCGCCGTCGCCCACGTGGATCCGGAGAAGATCCGCTGGGCGCGCGAGCTGAACGAGCGGTTCCCACCAGACCGGAATGCGTCGTCCGGTGCGCCCCACGTGCTGCGCACGGGGAAGCCGGAGTTGTACGCGGAGATCGCGCCCGATCTCATCGAGTCACACGTGCAGAATCCGGAGCATCGCGAGGTCATTCGAGAGCTGCGGCTTCGCTCGGCGATGGTCGTGCCGCTCATCGCGCGCGACCGAACGATTGGCGTGATGACGCTGGCGTCCGCCGAATCGGGGCGCCGGTACACGGAGTCGGACGTCGAGCTCGCGACGGAGCTCGCGCGGCGCGCGGCCGTCGCCGTGGAGAACGCGCGTCTGCATCGCGCGGCCATCGACGCGCAGCACTCCGCGGAACAGGCCAATCGCGCGAAGACCGAATTTCTCACAACGATGAGTCACGAGCTCCGCACGCCGCTCAACGCGATCGCGGGATACGCGGAGCTGCTGCGCATGGGCATTCAGGGATCGCTCACGCCGGCGCAGGACGAGTACATGCAGCGAATCCAGCGCAGTCAGCACCATCTGCTGTCGCTGATCAACGACGTGCTCAACTTCGCGAAGCTCGAGGCCGGCCGCGTCGAGTACGACCTGGCGCGGGTAGCCGTGCGCGAGGTGCTCGCCGAGATGGAAGCGCTCGTGCTGCCGCAGATAAAGCAGGCGGAGCTCCGGTTCCAGTATCACCCCTGCCCGTCGGACTTGTACGTGCGCGCCGACAGCGAGAAGATGCGGCAGATCATCCTCAACCTGCTCTCGAACGCGATCAAGTTCACACCCGCCGGCGGCTCGATCGGGATCGACTGCGGCGCGCGCGGCAAGACCGGCTACATCGTGGTGCGCGACACGGGGCCTGGAATTCCCCCCGAGAAAGTCGATGCGATCTTCCAGCCCTTCGTGCAGCTCGGCCGCACCACGACGGAGCGACAGGCTGGCACCGGGCTCGGTCTCGCGATCAGCCGCGACCTCGCGCGAGCAATGCACGGCGACCTGACCGTGAAGAGCACAGTCGGCCAGGGCGCCGCGTTCTCACTCGAGCTGCCGCTCGATCAGTAGAAATTCCGGAGCTGCACCTGCGAGTTGTTCAGGTACACTCCATACAGGTGCACGAAATCGCCCGTGCGCAGGCCGTTGAAGCGGTTGATGTCGTTCTGCGACACGTTGTACGGCATCGAGACCGTGATCTGCACGCCGTTGCCGGTGTCGAGCGTGAACCAACCGTTCGTGCGATTGATCTGCCGCACGGTTCCCTGCAGCGACTGCACGTTCCCGGAGACCGTGCCGCCGTTCGACCCGTTCACCGGCTGCGTGACTTGCACGAGATCCGTGTAGTACGAGCCGTTGCCGTTGTCCTGAAGGCGGGCGATCACCTGATCGCCGTACTGGAGCGACGACACGGGATAGCTCTGATTCTGGTAGCTCACCTGCGTGTTGGCGTCGTAGTTCACCGTGATGGACTGCCCGTTCGACTGCTGCAGCGTGATCTGCTGATATCTCGTGTCGACGCGCTGCACGGTGCCGGTGAGCTGATTCGACGGCGCGAGCACGCCGCCGAGCACGTTGCCGAGCGAGCCCAGATTGGTGCACGCCCCGAGCGAAACCAACGCCAGCGCCGCTGCCGCTCGGCGCACGATTGACTGCAACTGCATCTGCGAAACTCCGTGTGTGGTTCGGCGATTCAAAAGGCAACGGCGGTGCCGAAGCACCGCCGCGCCGTCGGTTCCTCCGCGCTGAACATCGCGCGACTGCCGCGCAGCGAATTGCGCTACTGGCCCGCCGAGGTCCGCGGAGCCGGCGGGAGCTGCGCGAGCCGCGCCTTCATCGAATTGAACGCCGCCGAGTTCGTCTCCAGCGACCTGAGCTCGCTCGCCGGCACCTGCGACAACATCCGCTGCACGTCGGCGATGCGATCCTGCGTCCCTGGGTGGTCGGCGAACCACGAGCTCACCGCGCTGTTGCTGCCGCTCTGCTGCTCCTCCGCGAGGAGCTTCTTGAAGAACGTGAGCATGCCCGTGGGGTTGATGCCGGCATTGATCATGTTCCGGAATCCGCCTTCGTCGGCCTGCTGCTCGTCCGTCCGGCTGAACTTTGCGAAGACCGCGGTGCCGCCGAGCTGGATGGCGGCCTGTGTCGCGGCGTTCTGACAGATCCCGGTCAGCGCGCACGCGAGCCCGACGCCGACGTTGGCGCCCTGCGCCTGCTCCATCTGCTTCACCGAGTGCCGCTCGACGACGTGCTCGATCTCGTGCCCGAGCACCGACGCGAGCTCGCTCTCGTTCGACGCGCGCTCGAGCACGCCCCGATTGACATAGATGAATCCGCCGGGGAGCGCGAACGCGTTCACGACATCGGTATTCACGACCGCGAATTGCCAGTCGAGATCGGCGCGCGAGGTATGACTCGCGATCCGCCGCCCGAGACTGTTCACGTACCCGACGACGGTCGGGTCCTGCAAGAGCGGAAGCTGCGCGTTCACCTGCGCCGCTTCCTGCTGGCCCATCTGAATTTCCTGCTGCTGTGAGACGCCGCACGCCGCGATCGCGAAGCATGCGGCAGCGAGGCTGGCCGAACGAGCGATGGCTCGCATTGGTGCTGTGTGCATCGAGGTCTCCTTCTGCGTTGCCGGACGAGCGCGGTGTCGCGCGCGAACAGCCCAACGCAGAACCCAGGCCGCCAACCGCGTGACGACGCCTGCCTTCCGTCGTACGCCGCGCGAGGTCAGCTTTGCCGCATGAGCGCAGCCCACCTCATGCACGCGTTCGCGACGGCGGCCGCGTTGTCCATCGCCGCCGCCGCGCCCGCTCGGGCACAATCGGATCGCGCGGGCCGCGCGCCGTTGATCGAGCTCCGCCGCGGGCTCGTGATCACACACTCCGTCCGCATCGCACGCAAGCGATATGAGCTTGCCGCGCCGGCGTCGATGGGCTCCGCGGTGATCGTGGTGCGCGGCGACAACGTCACCGTCGACTTCAATGGCGCGACGCTCGGCGGAATGCCTCAGCGCGCGGATCCCGATCGTGCGAGCGGTGTCGGCGTACGGATCGAGGGCGGCCGGAACGTGCGCATCATCAACGCGACGATTCGCGGCTACAAGGTCGGCTTGCTCGCGCGCGGCACGCGTGGGCTCGTCCTCGCGCACGACGACTTTGGCCACAACTGGAAGCCGCGACTGTTCAGCGTCGTCGAGCACGAGAGCCTCGTCGACTGGCTCTCGCATCACCACAACGAGCACGACGAGTGGCTTCGATTCGGCGCCGGCGCGTACCTCGCCGACGTGCATGGCGGCGAGATACGCGGCGTCACGATCGAGCAAGGCATGGAAGGCCTGATGCTCGTCCGCTGCGACAGCCTCCGGATCTGGAACAACACGATCGAGTTCAACTCTGGCGTCGGCATCGGGCTCTATCGCTCGAGCGACAACTCGATCATGCACAACCGCGCGAGCTTCAACGTGCGCGGCTACAGCCACGGCTTCTATCGCCGCGGGCAGGATTCGGCGGACCTGCTCATGTACGAGCAGAGCTCGCGCAACGTGGTCGCGTACAACTCGATGACCCACGGCGGCGATGGACTGTTCTTGTGGGCCGGCCAGAGCACGATGGACACGGGCGAAGGCGGCGCGAACGACAACGTGTTCTACGCGAACGACTTCAGCTTCGCGCCGGCCAACGGCATGGAGGCGACGTTTTCGCGGAACGTCTTCGTCGCGAATCGCGTCGAGGGCTCCGACTACGGCCTCTGGGCCGACCCGATCGCGCCGGACGATTGGGGATATCCCAAGCACCGCGACACGCGGAGCCGCGACTATGTGATCGAAGGAAACGTCTTCGTCGGCAATCGGGCGGCCATTCGCCTGGCCAACACCCGCGGGGTCGAGATCGACAAGAACCGGTACTTCGGTGTCGACACCGTGCTCGCCCTGCGCGACTCGACCCAATTCCGGCGCGGTGCCAACGACTCCGCGTTTGCCGATGCAGCGAATCTGGCGGGCGCGATCATGCCGGTGCATGGCATCATGCCAGGCGGCGTGAGTCCAGCTCCCCTTCCCGGCCACATCGACGCGCTGGCGACCGATTCGCTCGCGCACCGTCCTCGCTCCGCGATCATCGTCGACGAGTGGGGCCCGTACGACTATCGCTACCCGATGCTCTGGCCCGCCGACAGCTCGCATGCCAATCCCCTGCGCCTCCGAGTCCTCGGGCCGCCGGGAACGTGGCGTCTCGCGAAGCGACGCGGCATCCGCTCGCTCTCGAGCGAGCATGGCCGCACGGGCGACACGATCACGGTCGCCCCCGACGCGCTCGATGATTGGATGCTCACACTCGAATACCGCGGCGCCGCGACGGAGTCTCCGCGCGGCGAGCGCCGGCCGGCCGGAACGCCATACCAGTTCTCATATGAGCACTTCGAGCCGCTGCACGCGTGGGCGGTGCGATTCTATGCCTGGACCGACAGCACCGATCCACGCCGACATCCGGCGGCGTTCGAGTCGGCGCTCCGCGGCACGCCGATCGCCGAGCAATCGCCGGAGCGTCTCGATGATGAGTGGTATCGTCCCACCATTCGTGGCGTGCCGCAGGGCAAGTGGGCCGCCGTCGCGACGACGAGCGTCGCGCTTCCGAGCGGCACGTACACACTGCGCACGATCAGCGATGATGCCGTGCGCGTCTGGGTCGATGGAACGCTCACGATCGACGACTGGACGCCGCACGAATCGACCGTGGACAACGCGCCGATCACGGCCGGCCGGCACCAGATTCGGCTCGAGTACTATCAGGTCGACGGCTGGACGGAGCTGCGCGCCGAGATCGTGCGCGGCACGCAGCGATCGACCGGCTCACCCGGACCGCATTGAGTGTCCGGCGCCATGAGGCGCCGGAATGAGCCGATCACCCGGTGGTCGCGTTGACCCACGGGTCGCCGGCGAGCCACGTCGCGTTCGGCGCGAACAGGAACACCAGGCTGCCGTGCGCGAGCTTGGGCAGCAGTCGCTCGGCGCGCGACGGCTCCATCGCCGGGCACCCTTCACTGCGGCCCGCTTTGGTCGGCGTCACGTATGGCGCGCCGTGGGCGACAACGCCGCGCGCGAACGCGTTCGTGTTGAAGCCCTTCGATACGCCGTCGAGGCGCAGGCCGATCGAATGATAGGCCGAGCCGCCCGAGTGACCGGTGAACGCGTACGTATCTCCGGTCACGTACAAGCCGAGCGACGTCTCGGCGCTGCCCGAGCCGTTGGAGAAGCGCGTCGGCACGCCGTAGTGCGACACCGACGAGCCGCGGCCGTGCGCGACGGTGAACGGGCCTTCGACGATCTTTAGAGAATCCATATCAAAGACGTAGCCGCGCATCGTGGTGCTCGAGAGGCCGTAGTCGACGAAATAGAGGTACGGCTTCTTCACGTCGTCGGGATGCGCGGACTTGTACTCGAAGTACGCCTTGAACGCGTCGTCGAGCGCCTCCGGCGAGCTGAGGGGGCGCACCATCGACTCGAGCGTGCTGACCGCGTTCTTCGTCTCGACGTCGACCGAGCTCATCGCAACCGCAGGCGCGCTCGCCAGTTTCGCCGAGTCTGTTGTCGTGGCCGAGCCCGTCACGAAAGCAGTCGCCGCGCGCATCACTGGTCCCTGTGTCTGGTGACCAGGCACAAGCGCAGCCCCGCCAAACAACACCGCGGCCGCTCCAATCAACACGTTTTGCAGCACGAGCTTTCGTGATTTCATCAGGGAACGCTCCTGTTGTGTGGATGCTGTGTGTATGACGCGCATGCAGGCAGGTTGGCACGCGCGCGTCGCCGGGATCGCTACTGGGCGGTCCCGAAAACGCAGCTTGGGGTTTTGTGGTGGTCTTTCAATCTACCCGATCGACCACTGAATGTAAACCCTTGCTATCAATAAACTTAGGTCGAGTTTGCCACATCTTTGCCGGCCTCGCCCGTGGGATGAATTCCGCGTCGATCTCCTTTCTATAGTCGACGGTGCGACGGGATGTTCCGCGATGCTCGATTGTCAGCAAACTCTATAATCGCACGGAACGTGCAGCGCACCGGCGGTATCCGAAATCCGCGATCAGTCGGCGTTCGCGGCGGTGGAATCGAAGCCGTACTTCGCCGGATCCTTCGCGATCGTCGCGGCGGCGATCAGCTTGGGGACGTAATCGCGAGTCTCCTTCGGGAGCGCGCTCGCGATACGGTAATAATCGGCGTCGGTGCCCGACTTCTTGCCCGTGACGCGCTCGAGGGCACGCTCCACCGCCCCGGGGCCGGCGTTGTACGCGGCCGCGGCCAGATACCACGAGCCGAAGCGCTGATACAAGTCGCTGAGATAACTCAGCGCCGCGTCGGTCGACTTCGCCGGATCCTTGCGCTCATCGACGTGCGACGTGACCGCGAGCCCATAATTGCGGGCGGTCGCGGACATGAACTGCCAGAGTCCCGTCGCCTTGACGGGCGATTTCGCCGTCGGTTTGTATCCCGATTCGACGATCGGCAGGTACACGAGCTCTTGCGGGAGCCCGCGCTGCTCGATCTTCGACGACACCGTCGATGCGTATTTACTCATTCGATCCAGGTACGTCGAGAAGTCGCTGCGCATGCTCGTCGTGAACCGCTTGATCCAGGTGGTCACGAGCGAATTGTGAATGTCCGCGAGCTGCCACGCGGCCGAGGTATCGGCGTGCGCCGAGTCGCTCGAGTCTGTCCGCGCAACGGCCGCGACGGCCGCGGCAGGCTTCGACGAGGTCGCCATTTTGGTCGTGTTCGTCGCGCCGCTCGCGATGCCGATGCCGACCGCGGCAGCAGTAGCGAGCGCGGCGAACGAACCGAACGCGAGCTTTTCGCGCAGATATCGCGGCAGCGTGATCATGCAGCGCAGGTTAGCGCGCCTTGCGAGCGGAGGAAGTCGACATGTCGCGGGCGGCACGTGGGTGTCACGAGTCGCACGAGTGCGACGGACTCAACGCTCAGGAGCGGCGGGTCATCACGAGCGACGCGAGCGATCTCCTGCCGACGTCGAAGAGCGAGCGATGCGACCGAGGCCTTTTTGCGCGCCGCTGCCGTGCTCGGCGGTCTCGAACAAGGGGGCTTTAGCCGCCGCGACGCGCATTTCGACGAGGAGCGCGCCGACGCCGCGGATCAACGCATCGACCTCGGCCGCGGGCATGCGGCCGAGTGAGTCGATCATGCGAGCGAGCGGCGGCTTGGGCGCGCGGCGAGCGAGCGAGCGCCCCCGCTGGGTCAACGCAACGCAGACGCGGCGGCGGTCGGCGGGCGACGGCGTGCGCCGCACGAAGCCAGCGTCCTCGAGTCGGCGCACGAGGAGCGAGACCGTGCTTTGCTGGGTGAGGGCGCGTTCGGCGAGCTCGTTGATCGTGAGCTCGCGCGCTTCCTCGAGTTGGCGGAGCAGAAACAGTTGTGCGTTGGTGAGTCCCGTGCGCTGCTCCACGGCGCGCGCGGATTCGCCGAGCGCGTTGACGAGACGCCGGACGCTGTCGACGGCGCGCTCGGTCCGTCGGCCGGGAGCAGACGCTCCGCGGCCCGTCACCGTGTTCGTCATGGCCCCCCGGCCGGTGAGGATCTCGCGCACGATGCAGGAATCGTGGCAGCGGCGCAAATATATTGACGTCACTATACCGGTACGCTTCTTGTAGGCGGGGCATGGCTCACCATCGCGCGTTTCGCTGGAGGCCTGTATGCCCGCTACCGTCGCCGACCTGCTCGTCGAGCGCCTGATCGCATGGGGAGTGGATACGATCTTCGGCCTGCCAGGCGACGGGATCGACGGGCTGTTCGAGGCGCTGCGGATTCGCGAGAAGCAGATCCGGTTCATGCAGGTCCGGCATGAAGAGGCCGCCGCGTTCGCGGCGTGCGGCTACGCCAAGTACACGGGCCGACTCGGCGTCTGCATGGCGACGTCGGGCCCGGGCGGCATCCATCTGCTCAATGGTCTCTACGACGCGAAGTGCGACGGGCAGCCGGTGCTCGCGATCACGGGTCACACGTTCCACGATCTGATCGGGATGCATTATCAGCAGGACGTCGATCTCGACAAGCTGTACATGGACGTGGCGGCGTTCAATCAACGGGTGATGGGTCCGGCGCACGTGAACAACGTCGTCGACGAGGCGATCAAGACGGCGCTGTCGCGGCACACCGTTTCGCACATCACGATTCCGAAGGACATCCAGAAGTGGACGACGGACGACGGCCAGCGCTCCGAGGCGAACATTCGCCGGCACAGCGCCGACCTCTACGCGTCGGTGCACTCGGTGCCTTCGGAAGAGATTCTGCGGCGCGCCGCGGAGCTGATCAACGACGGCAAGAAGGTCGCGATCCTCGCCGGGCGCGGCTGTCTGGGCGCGCGCGACGAGGTGCTGCAGCTGGCCGCGCGCGTGAACGGCCCGATCATCAAGCCGCTGCTCGGCAAGGCGGTCGTGCCCGATGACAGCGAGTACACGACCGGCGGCATCGGTCTGCTCGGCACGGCGCCGTCGCAGGATGCGCTCGAGGAGTGCGATACCGTCATCATCGCGGGGAGCAGCTTTCCCTATCTCGAGTTCTATCCCAAGGACGGCCGGGCCAAGGGTGTCCAGATCGACGTCGACCCGGCGCGGATCGGACTCCGCTATCACGTGGACGTCGGCCTGATCGGCGACTGCCGTACGGTGCTTCGCGCGCTGCTGCCGCTCATCGAGCAGAAGAAGTCGCGCGAGTTTCTGAAGGACGCACAGGACCGCATGAAGGATTGGCGCGGCCTGATGAAGGAGCGCGGCACGCGCGACGACATGCCGATGAAGCCGCAGGTGGTGACGTATCACCTCAACAAGCTGCTCGACGACGACGCGATCGTGTCGGCGGACAGCGGGACGATCGCGACCTGGGCCGCGCGGTACATCGACGTGCGCGGCTCGATGCAGTTCTCGCTTTCGGGATCGCTCGCCACGATGGCGAACGGGCTGCCGTACAGCATCGGCGCGGCGGCGGCGTACCCGAAGCGGCAAGTGGTGTGCATCGTCGGCGACGGCGGGTTCTCGATGCTGATGGCCGAGCTGGCGACGCTCGTGAAGTACAACCTTCCGGTCAAGGTCATCATCATCAAGAACAACGTCCTCGGGATGATCAAGTGGGAACAGATGGTGCTCGAGGGCAACCCGCAGTACGGCGTGGAGCTGCAGCCGATCGACTTCGAGGCGTACGCCAAGGCGTGCGGCGCCGGCGGCTTCACGGTCGAGAAGCCGAAGGACGTTGAGAAAACGCTCAAGGCGGCGCTCGCGCATCCGGGACCGGCGCTGGTGCAGGCGGTGGTCGACGCCAACGAGCCGCCAATGCCGGGGCACGTGTCCACGAAGCAGGCGCTGCATCTCGCCAAAGCATTGGCGCGCGGCGAGAAGGGACGGTGGGAGATCATCAAGACCGTCGCGGAGGACAAGGTGCGCGAGGTCATCTGACCGTGCACGCCCGCCAGACGTCCGCCGTGCCGCTCGAGGATCTCACCGTGACGACGTATCGCATTCCAACCGACACGCCGGATGAATCGGACGGCACGTTCGTGTGGAATGCCACGACGCTCGTGCTGGTGCACGCACGCGGCGGCGGGATGACGGGCATCGGCTACACCTACGCGAATACCGCGACCGCGGAGCTGATTCGCGACTCGCTCGCCGGCGTCGCGCGCGGGATGGACGCGCTCTCGATTCCGTCGATCTGGGCGAAGCTCGTCGAGGCCGTCCGCAACGTCGGGCGGACGGGCATTGCCTCGATGGCGATCTCGGCGATCGATTCGGCCATATGGGATCTCAAATCCAAGTTGTTTGATACGCCGCTCGTGTCGCTGCTCGGCGCGTCGCGGGCGGCGGCGCCGGTCTACGGCAGCGGCGGCGTCACGTCGTACAACGCCGATCAGCTCTGCGCGCAGCTCGCCGGCTGGGTCGCGGACGGGATTCCCCGCGTGAAGATGAAGATCGGGCGCGACGCGGCGGCCGACGTGGAACGCGTCGCCGCCGCGCGCGCCGCGATCGGCGACGCGGAGCTGTTCGTGGACGCCAACGGCGCGTACGAGCGCAAGCAGGCGATCGCGCAAGCCGAGCGATTCGCCGAGTACGACGTGACGTGGTTCGAGGAGCCCGTGTATCACCGCGATCTGGACGGGCTCCGGCTGGTGCGCGAGCACGCACCGCCCGGCGTGGAGATCTCCGTCGGCGAATATGGATACGCGCCGAGCACGTTCGAGTCGATCGTTCGCGCGGGCGCCGTGGACGTGCTGCAAGCCGATGCCTCGAGGTGCGAAGGGATCACGGGCCTTCTGGTGGTCGACGGCTTGTGCGAGGCGACGATGACGCCGCTCTCGACGCACTGCGCGCCGTCGCTTCATGCGCACGTCGCCTGCGCCGCGAAGCGCGTGCGCCATCTCGAATACTTTCACGATCACGCGCGCATCGAGCAGATGTTCTTCGATGGCGCGCTGACGCCGCGGGACGGCGCGCTCCACCCGGACCTCACGAGGCCCGGCCTGGGGCTGGAGCTCAAGGAAGCGGACGCCAAGAGGTTCGAGACGTGAGCCGCATTCCGTTGATGCCCACCGTGCGGCGCACGCCGAAGCGGCAGCAGACGCCGCCGCCGACGCCGCCACGGCCGGACGCGATCGGCGCGCGAGCGCTCGAGATCGACGTCGATGCGCTCGAGCGCCGGCTGCACGCGACGGTGCGCGGCGAGGTGCGGTTCACGGACGGCGATCGCGCGCTGTACTCGACAGACGCGTCGAACTACCGGCAGATCCCGGTCGGCATCGTGCTGCCGCGCGATCCGGACGACGTCGCGGCGACCATAGCCGCCTGCCGCGAGCACGGCGCGCCGATCGTCTCGCGCGGCGGCGCGACTGACCTCGCCGGCGCGACGTGCAACGCCGCGGTCGTCATGGACATGAGCAAGTACATGAACCGCGTGCTCGAGATCAATTGGGACGAGCGGTGGGCGCGCGTGCAGCCCGGCACGGTACTGGATGATCTCAGGAACACCGCGGAAGAACGCCATCTCACGTTCGGTCCGGACCCGGCGACGCACCAGCGCAACACGCTCGGGGGCATGATCGGCAACAACTCGTGCGGCATGCACGCGCAGATGGCGGGCAAGGTCGAAGAGAACACGATCGCGCTCGACGTACTGACGTACGACGGCGAGCGGATGCAGGTGGGCCCGACGAGCGACGACGAGCTGGAGTCGATCATCGCGGCGGGCGGCGTGCGCGGCGAGATCTACTCGCGACTGAAGACGATCCGCGACAAATACGGCGATCTCATTCGCGCGAAGTTTCCGAAGATTCCGCGATTGGTGTCGGGCTACGCGCTGCATCAATTGCTTCCGGAGCACGGCTTCAACGTCGCGAAGGCACTCGTTGGGACCGAGAGCACGTGCGTCACCGTGCTCGAGGCAAAGCTCCGGCTCGTGCACAGTCCGCCGGTGCGCACGCTTCTCGTTATCGGCTACGACGACATCTTCACCGCCGGCGACCACGTCGCGTTCTGCAACGAGTACAAGCCCATCGCGCTCGAGGGGATCGACGCGAGCATGTTCAAATACATGCACGACAAGGGCATGTCCACGTCCGGGCGGAAGCAGTTCCCCGACGGGAACGCCTGGCTCGTGGTGGAGTTCGGCGGCGACACGAAGGAGGAAGCCGCCGACGCCGCACACGCGCTGATGTGCGCGCTGGATCGAGAGGAGCGGCGGCCGGTGAAGCTGTTCGAAGACGTGAAGCAGGAGCATCTCGTCTGGCACATCCGCGAGTCGGGCCTGGGATCGACTTCAAAGATTCCTCATGATCCCGACTTCTACCCGGGGTGGGAGGACTCGGCGGTGCCGCCCGAGCGGGTCGGCGGCTACCTGCGCGACCTGCAGGCGCTCATGGACAAGTACGGCTACACGGCGTCGTTGTACGGGCACTTCGGACAAGGGTGCGTGCATTGCAGCATCGACTTCGACCTGTTCACGGCCGAGGGCATCGATCGATGGAAGCGGTTCCTGCACGAAGCCGCGCATCTGGTGACGTCGTACGGCGGGTCGCTCTCCGGCGAGCACGGCGACGGGCAAGCGCGCGGGAGTCTGCTCTCGATCATGTTCGGCGACGAGCTGGTGCGCGCATTCCAGGAGTTCAAGGCGGCGTGGGACCCGCGCGGCAAGATGAATCCCGGCAAAGTCGTGGACGCATACCCGGTGGATGTGAATCTGCGCTGGGGAACGCACTACCACCCCTGGGAACCGGAGACGCATTTCGCGTTTCGTGATGACCGCGGCAGCTTCTCGTACGCCGCGAATCGGTGCGTCGGCACGGGCAAGTGCCGGAAGCACGACAGCGGCACGATGTGCCCGAGCTACATGGCCACGCGGGAGGAAAAGCACTCCACGCGCGGACGATCGCGGTTGCTGTTCGAGATGCTCGAAGGGAATCCGCTGCGCGACGGCTGGCGCGACGAGTCCGTGAAGGAGGCGCTCGATCTCTGCCTCGCGTGCAAAGCCTGCCGCGGCGAATGCCCCGTGAGCGTCGACATGGCCACGTACAAGGCGGAGTTTCTCGCGCACTATTACGACGGGCATCGTCGACCGCTCAACGCGTACGCGTTCGGGCTGATGCATCGCTGGGCGCGCATGGCCGCGGTAGCGCCGCGTATCGCGAACTTCGTCACGCAGGCGCCGGTGCTCCGGCGCGTCGCGAAGGCCGCCGTGCACATCGCGCCGCAGCGAACGATTCCACGATTCGCGCGCCACACGTTCCGCCACTGGTATCGCCATCGCGCGCCGCAGGGGCGCGGCGGCACACCCGTCGTGTTGTGGGCGGATACGTGGAACAACTACTTCCTGCCCGAGACGGCGCAGGCGGCGGTTCACGTGCTCGAGGCCGCGGGCTTTCAGGTGCACGTGCCAAAGCAGGCGCTGTGCTGCGGGCGGCCGCTGTACGACTACGGCATGCTGCCCACCGCGAAGAAGCTGCTGCGGCGGTCGCTCCGCGCGCTGGCGCCATTCGTCCGCGAGGGAACGTTCGTCGTGGGGCTGGAGCCGAGCTGCGTCTCGGTGTTTCGCCACGAGCTCCTCGACATGCTGCCCGACGACGCGGACGCAAAGACACTCAGTGAGCAAACGCTCACGCTCGGTGAGCTGCTCGGCGCCCACGCCCCGGGGTTCCAGCCGGCCAGGCTTGCGCGCAAGGCGATCGTGCACGGCCATTGTCACGAGAAATCGATTCTCGATTTCGACGCGCAGCGCACCGTGCTCGATCACGCCGGCGTGGACTACTCGGTGCTCGATTCCGGGTGCTGCGGCATGGCGGGCGCGTTCGGCTACGAGAAGGGCGAGCATTACGACGTCTCGATCGCCTGCGGCGAACGCGTGCTGTTGCCGAGCGTGCGTCAAGCCGAGGCGGACACGCTGATCGTCGCGGACGGATTCAGTTGCCGCGAACAGATCGCGCAGACGACTCACCGCCGCGCGATGCACCTGGCCGAGGTGCTCGCGCTTGCGCTCGACCCAGAGCGCCGCACGACCACGGACGCCGCGGCTCCAGGGTGATCGCGCCATGCCCGCCCTCTTCCCGCCCTGGACCAACGTCGTCGCGCGAGCCTCGCTGATCGCGGCCGTCGTTCTCGTGGTCGGCGTGCCGGCGGCGCTCATGGCCTGGGTGCGCGCGCCGAACGCGACGCGGCGGTACGAGCCTGTCGCGCAGCCGATCGCGTTCGATCATCGCGTGCACGTCGTGGGCGAGCACATCGACTGCCGGTATTGTCATTTCTCCGTCGAACGTTCGTCGACCGCCGGCATTCCGCCGACGTCGACCTGCGTGCCGTGCCACAGCCAGACGTTGCTCGGGTCGTCCACGTTCGCGCCGGTGCGGCGCAGCATGGAGGCGAACACGCCGTTGCAATGGAAGCGCGTCACGAGCCTGCCTGGATTCGTGTACTTCAATCACGCGATTCACGTGAACAAGGGCGTGGGCTGCGAGAGCTGCCACGGTCGCGTCGATCAGATGGCGACCGTCTACCAAGCGGCGCCGCTGACGATGGGCTGGTGCCTCTCGTGCCACCGCTACCCGGCGGCATTCGTGCGACCGCGCGCGGAGGTGACGGCCATGGGGTATGCGCCGAGGCAGCCGCAGCGCGTCATTGGCGCACGGCTGGTGCGGGAGTATCACGTGCGGCGCTTGACCAACTGCACGACGTGTCACCGGTGAGGGCGTGAGCATGCACGAGCATCACGATCACGACGAGCTGTCGCGGCGCACCTTCTTGAAGGCGCTCGGCGCGAGCCTTGCGCTCGCCGGCCTGGACGGGTGCACGCGCATGCCGGCCGAGAAGATCGTGACGTACGTGAATCAGCCGCCGGAGCTCACGCCGGGCGTCGCGGCGCACTATGCGACGTCGATGGTGCTCGACGGCTACGCGATCGGTCTCATCGTCGAGGCACACGACGGGCGCCCGACGAAGATCGAAGGCAATCCCGAGCACCCAGCGAGCCTCGGCGCGAGCGGCGCGATCGAGCAGGCATCCCTGCTCCAGTTGTATGATCCCGATCGCGCGACTCGCATTCGCAATGGCGCGAGGGCATCGAGCTGGCAGGCGTTCGCGGCGGCGTTTGGACCCGCGGGGCTGCGCAACCGCGTCGGCGCGCGGGGCGCCGGGCTGGCGCTGCTGCTCGAGCCGACGTCGTCGCCGCTCATCGCGTCGCAGCTCGCGACGCTGCACGCCATGTATCCTGATATTCGAGTTTACTTTTACGCGCCGCTCCTACCGACCGCGCTCGACGCGGCACTCGCGACGCGAGGCCTCGTGGCGCAGTACGACCTCCGCGCCGCCGACGTGATTCTCAGCGCCGGCGCGGATTTTCTCGCGGCGGGCCCGTTCAATCTGCGTTACGCGCGAGACTTCGCCGATCGCCGGCGCTCGCCGGCGAACGGTATGAATCGGTTGTACGTGGCGGAGTGCAATTACACGGTCACGGGCGGCGCGGCGGATCATCGGCTCGCGTCTGGACCGGACGCGCTCGAGCGGATGCTCGAATCAGTGCTCGCCGTGGTCCGTGGCAACGCAGGCAACACAGACTCGTGGAGCGCCGCCGTCGGGGCGGATCTTCAGTCGCGCGCGGGGCGAAGCCTCGTGATCGTCGGGGACGCGCAACCGCCGCGCGTGCACGCGCTCGGGGCAGCGATCAACGACGCGCTGGGCAACACCGGCAAGACCGTCTGGTTCACGGCGGACCCGGTGCTCGGCGCCGGCGATCCGAACGCGACGATCACATCGTTGGTTGCGGCGCTCGGGAGCGGCGGCATCGACACGCTGCTCTGCCTCGGCGGCAATCCGTCGTACGCGACCCCAGGGCGCCTCGAGTTCTCATCGCTGCTCCGACGCGTTCCGAACAGCGCGTACATCGGCCTCTACGAGAACGAGACGGCGCGCGACGCGAAGTGGTTCGTACCCGCGGCGCATTATCTGGAAATGTGGGGCGATGCACGCGCATACGACGGCACGTATTCTCTCGTTCAGCCGCTCGTGCAGCCGCTGCACGGCGGGAAGAGCGTGGCCGAGGTGCTCGGCGCGCTCGTTGGGAAGTCGTCGCTGGATGTGCGGTCGGCGCTGCACGCGGCGGCACCGAAGCAGATCGTCGACGCGAGCGACGATGGCTGGACCGCGGCGCTCGGCCGTGGGTTCATCGCGGGCACCGCATTGCCGCGCGTTGCCGCGGCGCCGCGCCCGGAGCTCCTCACGTCACCATCGCGCGCACAAGCCGCGGCGGGTTCGGTGATGATCACGTTCGAGCGCGACCCGCACGTACATGATGGCTCGTTCGCGAACAACGGCTGGCTGCAGGAGCTTCCGGATCCCATCACGAAACTGACATGGGGCAACGCGGCGCTCATCAGCAGCCGGACCGCGGCACGGCTGTCGGTGTCGACGGGCGACGTGCTCGAGCTGTCGTACGGCGGCCGCACCACGCGTATCCCCGCGCTCATCGTGCCGGAGCATGCGGATGACTCGGTGACCCTGACGCTCGGCTATGGCCGCGGCGGCGCGGAGCACACGGCCGGCGACATCGGCGTGAACGTCTATCCGCTCCTGATGGATGCGACGCAGCGCACGGTGTCAGGAGCCACGATCGCGCGAGCCAAGGACGGGGCGCACCACGACTTCGCGATCACGCAATCGCACTGGACGATGGAAGGCCGCGGACAGGCGCGCAGCGTGTCGCTCGGCGACTTCGCCGGTGGCCATATGCCAGCGGCTGTCCGCGCGCGCCGAACGCTCACGATCTACGACCCGCCGCCGCGGCTCAACGCGCCGCAGCAGTGGGCGATGACGATCGACCTCGGCACGTGCATCGGCTGCAGCGCGTGCGTCGTGGCGTGTCAGGCGGAGAACAACATCCCCGTCGTGGGGCCCGAGGAGGTCGCGAACGCGCGCGAGATGCACTGGATGCGCATCGATCGCTACATCGAAGGATCGACCACCGCGCCGCGGACGATCACGCAGCCGATGTTGTGTCAGCAATGTGAGGATGCGCCGTGCGAGTACGTGTGCCCCGTGGGCGCGACGATGCACAGCGACGACGGCTTGAACGAGATGATCTACAACCGGTGCGTCGGCACGCGCTTCTGCTCCAACAACTGCCCGTACAAAGTCCGCCGGTTCAACTGGTACGATTACAACGCGCGGCTGTCCGAGACGGAGCAGATGGGCAAGAACCCGGACGTCACGGTGCGCGAGCGCGGCGTGATGGAGAAGTGCACGTTCTGCGTGCAGCGGATCCGCGAGGCGGAGATCGCGGCCGGCGTCGAGGGCCGGGCGCTCCGCGGCAGCGACGTGACGACCGCGTGTCAGCAGGCGTGTCCGACGAAGGCGATCGTCTTTGGCTCGTTGACCGACCGCGATTCACCCGTCGCGAAGCAACGGCAGGATCCGCGTGCGTACAGCGTGCTCGAGGAGCTGGGCACGAATCCGCGCGTGGAGTATCTGGCGCGGGTCCGGAACACGAACCCGCGGCTGGAGCCAGACGCATGAGCGCGGCGGCGCGCCCGCTCGTGGAGCAGCCGCCAGACCGCGAGCCATGGCCGGTCATGCGGGGCGAGCATCCGGCGGCCGCGCTCACCGATCACCTGCTCGCGCCGCTCTGGCGCTCGTCGCCAACGTGGTGGCTGCTGTTCGGCCTCTCGTCGCTGGGGACGCTGCTGCTGCTCTTTACCGTGACGTACACCGTCGCGCGCGGCATCGGGGTGTGGGGCAACAACATCCCCGTGGCATGGGCGTTCGCGATCACGAACTTCGTCTGGTGGATCGGGATCGGCCACGCGGGAACGTTCATCTCCGCGTTCCTGATCCTGCTGAATCAGCGCTGGCGCGGCTCGATCAACCGCGTCGCCGAAGCAATGACCATTTTTGCATTAGTCAACGCAGCTCTATTCCCGCTCCTGCACCTCGGGCGGCCGTGGTTCTTCTACTGGCTCATTCCCTACCCGGCGACGATGGGGGTGTGGCCGAACTTCAAGAGCGCGCTGCCGTGGGACGTGGCCGCGGTCACGACGTACTTCACCGTCTCGCTGCTCTTCTGGTTTCTCGGGCTCGTGCCGGATCTTGCCTCGGCGCGCGACCGCGCCCCGTCGCGCCTGAAACGGCTGGTGTACGGCGTCTTCGCGATGGGGTGGCGCGGGTCGGGATTCCAGTGGCAGCGGTATCGCGTCGCGTACGTGCTGCTCGCCGCGCTCGCGACGCCGCTCGTGATCTCGGTGCACAGCGTGGTGAGCCTCGACTTCAGCATCGCGCAGCTTCCCGGTTGGCATTCGACGATCTTCCCGCCGTACTTCGTCGTCGGCGCGATCTACTCGGGGCTGGCGATGGTCTTCGTGCTGCTGCTCCCGCTGCGGCGCGCGTTCGGACTGTACGACATCGTGACCGAGGCGCACCTGAGCGCGATGGCGAAGCTGATGCTCGCCATGGGGCTCATGCTCGCGTACAGCTACGTGGTCGAGATCTTCATGTCGTGGTACAGCGCGGACTTCGCCGAGCAGTACACGTATCTCACCGCGCGGCCGGCCGGGCCGTATGCGATCGCGTACTGGATCATGACCGTGCTGAACGTCGTCACCCCGCAGCTCTTCTGGGTGCGGCGTTTCAGAACGAGCACGCGCGTGCTGTTCCTCGCATCGATCGGGATTCTCGTCGGGATGTGGATGGAACGCTTCATCATCATCGTGACGTCGCTCAACCGCGATTTCCTGACGTCGAGTTGGCACATCTACATGCCGACGTGGGTGGATTGGGGCATCCTCGCGGGGAGCCTCGGTCTGTTTGGGTTCCTGTTCCTGCTCTTCGTGCGATTCGTGCCGAGCGTCGCGATCAGCGAGGTGAAGGAGCTGAGCATCGAGCTCGGGCGCGACGGCGCGGAGCTCGCGGGGGCGGCCGGCGATGCGTGAGCGCACGTGGAGCGCCGGCGCGTATCTCGCCGAGTTCGACTCGGCGGACGCGCTCACGCGCGCGGCGCACGCCATGGAGGAGAGCGGATATTCGCTCCTGGAGACGTACTCGCCGGTGCCGGTCGCGCATGGCCTCCGCCGCTCGACGTCGCGCCTGCCGATCGCGGTGTTCATCGTCGGCGCGCTCGGCGGACTCGCCAGTTATCTCATTCAATGGTACGCAAACGCGTACTCGTACCCGCTCGACATCGGGGGGCGGCCGTCGCACGCCGTGCCGGCGTTCCTGATTCCGACGTTCGAGGGTACGGTGCTCAGCGCGGCACTGGCCGCGTTCTTCGGCTTCTTCATCGTCGCGCGGCTGCCGCAGCCGTATCATCCGGTCTTCGACATCGACGGCTTCGAGCGGGCGACGGTCGACCGATATTGGCTCGCGATCGACGCGGCGGACGACCGCTCATCGCCGGATCTGACCCCGCGCGAGCTGCATCGGCTCGACCCGCTCCGCGTCGTGCGACTCGAGGGCGGGTCGTGACGCGCGCGCTCATCGCCGGATGCGCGTTGATGATCGCCGGCGGCATCGGCTGCACGACGTCGCCGGAGCGCGAGCGCGTCGACTTCGAGCGCATGCGCGTGCAGCAGCGGTACGACCTGTACGGCGCGAGTCGCGCGTTCCCCAACGGCGCGATGATGCAGCATCCGCCCGCAGGAACCGTGAGTCGCGAGACGGCGGCAACGGCGGAGGCCGGGGCGCCCGCGGATTCGCTCGCATCGATTCCGATGGCGGTGACGCCGCAGTTGCTCGCGCGCGGGCGTGAGCGATTTGGCATCTATTGCGCGGTCTGTCACGGGCCCGGCGGGTACGGCGGGAGCATCGTCGCGTCGAACATGGGGATTCCGCGTCCGCCGTCGCTGCGGAGCGCGGCGCTCCGCGCGCGGCCGATCGGCTACGTCTTCTACGTCGCGACGAACGGCCGCGGGCGCATGCCGGCGTACGCGCCGCAACTCTCGCCGGCGGACCGGTGGGCCGTGGCCGCCTACATCCAACAGATGCAGACGCACGGCGCGACGACCGATGAAGAGCGCGCGGACTCCGCCCGTGCATTAGAGATTCATAAACTCGACTCGACCGCCGCCGCGGCGGGGCGGCCGTGACGCGCGGCGGGAGGATCTCGATCGCCGTCGCCGTAGCCGGCGCCGTGGTGCTTGCGATCGGCTTCGTGCTCGACGCGCCGCGCGCCGCGGCGGCGTACCTGGTCGCGTACGGCGCACTCCTGGGGGTCGCGCTCGGGGCGCTCGCGCTGGTGATGATCGCTCGCGTCACGGCGGCGAACTGGTTCGTCGCGCTCCGTCGCCAGGCGGAACAGATCACCGCCACGCTGCCCGCGTTCGCGGTGCTCTTCCTGCCCGTGTTGCTCACGACGCGGCTGCTCTACGTGTGGACCGGCGACGGCAGTCGGCTCGCGCCGGGCCTGCGCGACGTCGTGCGCGCGAAGGCAGCGTATTTGAATGTGCCATTTTTCACCGTCCGGGCGGTGATCTACTTCGCGGTCTGGATCGCGGTCGCGGAGATGCTCCGCCGCGCGTCGCTGCGGCAGGACCGTGATCCCTCGCCGCGACTCGCGCGCCGCATGTACGCATTGAGCGCCGGCGGACTCGTGGCGTTCGCGCTCACCACGAGCTTTGCCGCGTTCGACTGGTTCATGTCGTTGTCGCCCGGGTGGTACTCCACCGTGTACGGCGTCGATTACTTCGCCGGCGCGATGGTGGCGGCGCTCGCGGCGCTCACCGTCGTCGTCGCCATCGAGCGCCGCTCGAATGCGCTGCCGAGCGAGATTGGCGCCGATCATCTCCACGCGCTCGCGAAGCTGCTGCTCACCTTCGTGCTCTTCTGGGTCTACATCGGCTTCTCGCAGTTGATCGTCATCTGGAGCGCCGAGATTCCCGCGGAGCGCGTGTGGTATGCCGTGCGCATGCGCGCGGGATGGCGGGTGCTCGGCGGCGTTGTGCTGTTCGGCCACTTCGTGCTTCCCTTCCTCGCACTGCTCGTTCGCGCGATCAAGCGCAGCGTCGCGGCGATGAGCGTGATCGGCATCGGGCTGCTGCTCGTGCATTACCTGGACATGTACTGGATCGCGATGCCGGATGCCCCGTATCATGGCGGCTGGGGGTTCGTGCTCGACGTGGCTGCCGTTCTGTTCGTCGGCGGCGCGGCCGTTGCAACCTGGTCCATGCGCCGCGCGGGCGAGCCGTCGCTCGCCGTCGGCGATCCGCGACTCGCCGCGTCACTTCACTACTCCACGGAGTAGAGCCGCGTATGAAAGCAGGTCGCGCCATCATACTCGGCATCGTCGGATGCGTTCTCGTGCTCGGCATCGTGTGGGTCGGCGGGCGGCTCGAGCACACGGACGCCGATCTGAGCGCGTTGGCCGCGGCGGTGCTCTTCGCGCGCGCGGACGGTCTGGCGTGGATCGGCGGATTCATCACGCAGCTCGTGGTCGGCGCGATCGCCGGTCTCGTGTACGCGGCATGCTTCGAGTGGGTGACGGAGCGCGCGGGACCGCTGATCGGCCTCGCGATCGGAATCCCGCACGCGATCGTCGCCGGCATCATCATCGGCTTGCTTCCCGGCCAGCGAATGCTCGACGCGGCGATCGCGCCGCCGGGCGCCTTCTACGAGTATCGCGGTTTGTGGTGCGTGATCGCCGTGGTCCTCGCGCATCTGGTGTTTGGCACGTTCGTCGGCGCCCTCTACGGTCCAACGCGGCACACGTACGCGCGGTCGCACCGGCGATGGGCCGAGGTGCAGGCCGAACCGCTGACGCTGCCATGACGTGGGTTCTCGAGCCGCATTCGGCGCAGAGCCGGGCGGTCGCGCATCTGTGGTGGTGGATGCTGGCGGTCGGCGGCACGATCTGGCTCGGTGTCACGATCGTGATGCTCGTCGTGATCGCGCGCCGCCGGACGCAGGCGCGCGATGGGCGCGTGGTGTACGACACGACGGCGTCGCCGCGCACGGAGCGCATCGTCGCCAGCGCGACGTTCGGGACGGTGCTCATCCTCACCGGATTCCTCGCATTTGATTTCGTGGTTGGCCGCACACTTGCGGCGCACCCGCAGCGAGCGCTCAAGATCGCGCTGACGGCGCACCAGTGGTGGTGGGAAGCGGAGTATGTGAACCCGGATCCGAGTCGCTCGTTCGTCACGGCGAACGAGATTCACATTCCGGTCGGCGAGCGGGTGCAGCTCGAGCTTCGCGCCAGCGACGTGATCCACAGCGTGTGGATCCCCGACCTCCAAGGCAAACGTGATCTCATTCCCGGCTACACGAGCACGCTGTGGATCGAGGCGGACGCGCCGCGCGTCTACCAGGGCCGGTGCGCCGAGTTCTGCGGTCTTCAGCACGCGAATATGAGCATATTGGTAATCGCCGAGCCGCGGGACGCGTTCGCGCGGTGGGCGGCGGCGCAGGCGAGCGCCGCCGCGACCCCGCCGGACGCGGCGGCGCAGCGCGGGAAGCGCGCGTTCGAGAACGGACCGTGCGCCACGTGCCACGCGATCGGCGGCACGAGCGCGTACGCCACGGTCGGTCCGAACCTCACGCACTTCGCCAGCCGCCGCACGGTCGGAGCGGGCGTGCTGCCCAACACGCGTGGGGCGTTGGAAGCCTGGCTGATCAGCGCGCCGTCGCTGAAGCCGGGCGTCCGCATGCCGACGATGACGATGTACAGCGGCGCGCAGCTCCGCGACATCGCGGCGTATCTCGCGAGCCTGAAGTAGGGAGGACCTTCGTGACCTCGATCGTCGACGACATCGCCCAGGGCGAGCTGGCACTCAAGCGGCGGCTCACCGCGCACTGGGAAACGCCCCACAACTGGCTGGGGTGGTTGTCGACCGTCGACCACAAGGCGCTCGGCAGGCGGTACATCTACACGGCGTTCGTCTTTTTCCTGCTCGGCGGCGTCGAAGCGGCGATCATGCGCGTTCAGCTCGCGAGACCCGACAATCACCTGTTGACGCCCGAGACGTACAACCAGCTCATGACGATGCACGGCGTGACGATGATGTTCCTCTTCGTTCAACCCGTGCTCTCCGGATTCAGCTTCTACCTGACCCCGTTGATGATCGGCGCGCGCGAGCTCGCGTTTCCGCGGCTCAACGCGTTCAGCTACTACGTGTTCCTGCTCGCGGGCGTGTTCATGTACGCGAGCTTCTTCGTTGGGCAGGCGCCGGACGCCGGGTGGTTCAACTACACGCCGCTGGCGAGCGTGAAGTACGATGCGGGCTTCAACATCGATTTCTACTGCCTGGGCCTGATCTACCTGGGCATCGCGACGACGGTGGGCGCCGCGAACTCGATCGTGACGATTCTCAAGCTCCGCGCGCCGGGCATGTCGATCGACCGCATGCCGCTCTTCATGTGGAGCTCGCTCACGATCTCGGCGGCGGTGATCTTCTCGATGCCGCCGCTCACCGCGGCGCTGGGCTTTCTCGAGCTGGAGCGCCGCTGGCATTTCGTATTCTTTGATCCGACGCGCGGCGGCAACCCGATGCTCTGGCAACACCTGTTCTGGGTGTTCGGGCATCCGTGGGTGTACATCGTCTTTCTGCCCGCGACCGGCATGCTGTCGATGATCATCCCCACCTTCTGCCGCCGGCCGATGGTCGGTCACGCGTTCATGGCGCTCGCCACGGTCGCGACGGGGTTGATCGGATTTGGCGTCTGGGTGCATCACATGTTCGCGACCGGGCTGCCGCAGCTCTCGCTGAGCTTTTTTGGCGCGGCGAGCATGACCGTCTCGATTCCGAGCGCCGTCACGATCTTCGGCTGGGTGGCGACGATGTGGTACGGACGCGTGGTCTTCGCGACGCCGATGCTGTTCGCCCTCGCGTTCATCGTCCAGTTCGTGATCGGCGGCATCAGCGGCGTGATGACGGCCGCGGTTCCATTCGATTGGCAGGTCACCGACACGTACTTCATCGTCGCGCACATCCATTACGTGCTCGCGGGCGGCACGCTCTTCGGCGTCATGGCGGGGATCTACTACTGGGCGCCGAAGATGTTCGGCTTCCTGCTGGACGAGCGCCTCGGGAAGGCGAGCTTCTGGCTGATGTTCATCGGATTCAACGTCGCCTTTTTCCCGATGCACATCACCGGTCTCATGGGCATGCCGCGGCGCGTCTACACGTACAGCCAGGCGAGCGGCTTCGCGTCGATGAACATGCTCTCGACGATCGGCGTCTACATCCTGGCGGTCGGGCTGCTGCTGACGCTCGTGAATCTGGTGCGGAGCCGCGCCGCCGGCGTCGCGGCGGGCGACAACCCCTGGGGGGCCGGGACGCTGGAGTGGCTGACGACCTCGCCGCCGGAGCATTTCAACTTTGCTCATATTCCCATTGTCAAGTCGCGCGAGCCGTTGTGGGACGGCGGCTTCACCCCCGGGCCGGCATTCGACGACGCGCGGCTCACGCCGCGAACCTCGGCGCTCGACGCGATGCTCGAGCGCCCGGTCGAGATGCCGATCGACAGCGTGTGGAGCGTCGCGATGCCCGTCACGCTGCTCCTCGCGTTCGGGGCGCTGCTCGTGCACTCCTATGCCTGGTCCGCGATCGGCATCGCCGCGAGCCTGTTCTGCATGGCGCGCTGGATGTGGCCCAGCAGCGCCACCGTCCTGGAGACGGAAGTATGAGCTCCGCCGCGCTCGATCTGCACGCGCCGCACCCGGCGACCGACCTCAAAGAGGAGGTTGGCTGGTGGGGGATGGTGATCTTCCTGCTCAACGAGGGCGCGCTCTTCGCCTCACTGATCACCAGCTACTTCTACCTCGGCCTCGAGAATCGATCGTGGCCGCCGGCCGGGACCCCCAAGCCCGAGCTCGCGCTGCCGCTCGTCATGACCGTGGCGCTCCTCTCGAGCAGCGGCACCTGCCTGTTCGCCGAGCGCTCGCACCAGCGCGGCCGTCGCGCGCGGTACCGCGCGGCCACGCTGGTCACGATGCTGCTCGGTCTCGTGTTTCTCTCGATTCAGGCGTGGGAGTATCACGATGCGCTGCGCTACGGCGGGCCGACGACCCACGCGTATCAATCGATCTTCTTCACGATTACCGGCCTCCACGGCGCTCACGTGGCGTTCGGTGTGCTCTTCCTCGGCTGGGCACTCCTTCGCGAATGGCGAGGCACCGCGATCTCGAGCCACTCGCTCGCCATCAAGAATGCCTCGACGTATTGGCATTTCGTGGACGGCGTGTGGCTGGCGATCCTGACGTCGCTGTATCTCTCGCCGCGCTGGTATTAGCAAACGAATATGATGGCGAATCCCGCGATGCACGAGGAGCGCATACGGAAGCTCCCGGTCAGCTCGAAGCGATTGTGGGTCGGCGTGCTCGCCGCGCCCGCGGGATGGCTGCTGCTCGAGCTGGTCGGTTACTATCTCGCGGCGAGAAGCTGCGAGCCGGGCGCATCCGGTATCCCGCTCGGCGGCACGTCCAATGCGCGCGTGACGCAGGTCGCGATCGCGATCGTCGCGATCGTGATCGCGCTGATCGGCTTGGTGACGGCGATTGGAAATTGGCGCGCGCTGCCGCAGCCCGGGCGCGAGCCGCCCGCCGAGCTGGGGCGTGCGCAATTCATGGCGTTCGTCGGCGTGCTGACGAGCGTGCTCTTTCTCGGAGGCATCGTGCTGTTCGGGATTCCGCCATTCCTCGTCAACGCGTGCAGCCAGGCCCGATGATGACCACCGAGCATTCACTCGCCCTGCTCGCCATCGTCCTCGTCATGGGCTGCTCGCACGCCGACGCGAGCGTCGTTCCGGGCGGCGACGTTGCCCGCGGCAAGCAGGACGTGCGCGCGATGGGCTGCGGCGCGTGCCATACGATTGATGGTCTCACGGGAGCGCACGGTGAGGTTGGGCCGCCGCTCACGACGATCGGCCGCCGTTCGATCATCGCCGGCGAGCTGCCGAACACGCCCGACAACATGATTCGGTGGCTCGAGAACCCGCAGGCGGTCGAGCCGAACACGGCGATGCCAAACCTTGGCATCGGGCCGCAGTCGGCGCGTGACATCGCCGCCTACTTGTCGACGTTGCGTTGAAGCCGCTCTCGATGTTCTCGACGGCGAGCGACGCGGCCGAGCGGATCGCGAAGCTCGGCTGGTTCATGATCGTGCTCGCCGCGATCATCTTTGCCGGCGTGATGATCGCGATGCTGATCGCGGCGACGCGCAATCGCGCACGCGACCCACGCGATGTCGATCTCACCGAGACGGGAACGGGGTGGATCATCTGGGGCGGCGCCGTGATGCCGGGCGTCGTGCTGCTCGCCGTCTTCGTCGTGAGCCTCGGCGCGATGGGCAAGTTCCCGGAGCCGAACCCCATCGTCACGATCCACGTGACTGGGCATCAGTGGTGGTGGCAGCTCGATTATGAGTTTCCTCAACACGCCGACGAGTTTCGCACCGCGAACGAGCTGCACATCCCGGTCGGCCGGCCGGTGCGCGTCCTGCTCACGAGCGCCGACGTCATTCACAGCTTCTGGGTGCCGCGGCTCCAGGGCAAGCTCGACGTCATTCCCGGCGACACGAACGATCTCCGGCTGGTCGCGCGCCGAGCGGGCACGTACGCCGGCGCGTGCGCCGAATACTGCGGCGCGCAGCACGCGCACATGGGACTCGTCGTGGTCGCGGAGGACTCGGCGAGCTTCGACCACTGGGTCGCGCGGCAGATGGCGCCGGGCGCGGCGCCGCGCGATTCACTCGCCGCGCAAGGCGAACGATTGTTCGTCGGCGGAGCGTGCGCGTCGTGCCATACCGTGCGCGGCACGTCCGCCGTCGCGCAGGTCGGGCCGGATCTCACGCACGTCGGCGGCCGGCTGACGCTCGCCGCGGGAACGCTGCCGAATTCGCTCGCGAGTGTCGAAGGATGGATCGCCAATCCACAAGCGCTCAAGCCAGGGGCGCTGATGCCAACGCTTGGCGTGTTCGACGGCGCGCAACTTCACGCGCTCGCGGCGTACGTGTCCAGCCTCAAGTGAGCGCGGCCAGTCTCAGCGAGCGGCTGGCCGCGGCGCGATCACCGCGGCAATGACCAACTCGTCCGACGCCGCGCGCATGCCGTGCTGCTCGTGCGGGTCGTACGCCACGATGTCGCCCGCATGGACCGTCCGCTCGGTCTCGCCGCCGCTCACGACGCCGCTCCCGGCGATGATCAGCAGCAGAACGGTCGACCGACTCACATGCGCAGGAACCTCCTGCCCCGGCTCGATCCGAAAGAGGACGACGCGCGCGTCCGCGCTGTCATGCACGAGGGACGTAGCGGGACGGTCGTGGCCAGAAGAGGCGGCCGCCGCGGCGAGCGCCGCCGCATCGTAGATGTTCATCGCGCGGTGAGCGCGTCGTCGAGCGCCGCGAGCACTGTGGCCGCGTCGATTCCGTCGCGCCGCGCGGCGTCCTCCACAGAGACGCCGCCGCCGCAGCACGTGTCGATGCCGAAGCGATTGAACACGGGAATCGCCTCAGGATGCAAGGCGACGATTTCGTTGATCGTGAGCGACGGATCGATCCGTGTGCGTACTGTCATGCGGCTGCTCCTCGTGGCATGGGTCAGTGTCAGGTTCGGTGTCAGGTCGGGAATGCGGTGGGTGCGATCATGCCCGGGTGCCATGCCGGGTCCCACACGATGAGCGTGTCGACGCGCGCGACGCCCTCGACGGCCAGCACCGCGCGCCGAACGCCGTCGGTGATCACACGTTCCATCGGACAGCCGGGCGTAGTCAGCGTGTAGGTAACGCGCGCGATCGATTCCTCGAGCTCCACGGCATACACGAGACCGAGTGTGACGATGTCGAGGCCAAGCTCGGGATCGATCACGGTCGCGAGGGCCGTCCAGATGGTACTCAGACGCGAGTCGCCGCTCTCAGTCGAATTCGTTGTCATCATGCTCTCCATGCGCTGATCGAAAGGTCACCGGAGCGTCGCGAGAATCGCGTGACTGTTGTCACACGCCGCAGGCGCCGGTGGCGGAGCCGGCGCGACCAGCTTTATTCCTATGACATGCCCGACGCCGCCTCGCCCCACGCCCCACTGTTCGCGCTTCTGCACGCCATTCCGCTCTTCGCCGAGCTCCGCGATGACGCCCTGCAGCAGCTCGCGAGCCGGTGTGTGCCGAAGTCCTTCCCCGCCGGCACCGTACTGTTCACCACCGGCGAGGAGTGTCGCGGCCTCTACATGATCCAGTCCGGACGCATTCGCATTTATCGCACGGATGCGGACGGCCGCGAGCAGGTGCTTCACATCGAAGGCCCGAACCGCACCGTCGCCGAGCTGCCGATGTTCGACGGCGGCACGTACCCGGCCTCCGCGTTGACGATCGAGGACTGCCACCTCGTTTTTCTACCGCGTGCCGCATTCGAGTTTCTATATCGGAGCCAGCCGGACATCGCGCAGGCCGTCATTCGCGCGCTCGGCCGGCGGCTGCGGCACCTGGTGCACTTGACGGAGACGCTGGCCTTTCGCGACGTCGCCGCCCGGCTCGCCATGCTCCTCGTCGGCTACGCGGATCGCTCGGGCGTCCGAACGCCGAAGGGGACCGAGATCGCGCTGGATCGAACGCAAGAGGAATTGGCGCACGAAATCGGAACGGCGCGCGAGTCCGTGTCGCGCGCAATGAAGCAGCTGCGCCGCAAGGGACTGATCGAGTCGAGCGGGCGGGAGCGTCTCCTGATCCCGAACGTCGATGCCCTTCGCGCGCTCCTGCCGGGCGGAAAGCCGGACGCGTGACCGAACACTCACGGCGCGTAGGGGATCTGCACCTGATGTCCTGAGACGTCGCAGGGCGCCGCCACCACGGAGCACGGGGCGCACCGCACGATTCGCGTTGCCACCGCGCCAATGCCGATGCGCTCGGCGCGCGCGTGCCGGTGCAGCCCGATGGCGATCGCGTCCGCGCTGCAGTCATTGGCGAACGCCAGCAGCTCCGTGCCGGGATCGCCGCGCAGCATGCGCGCGGTGACCCGTCCGCAGAATCCCGTCTGAAGCGCTTGCGCCACGCGATGCAGTCTGCCCTCGGGCGCCGCCGCTGCCGTCGCCGCACAGACGTGAATGACGAACAGCTCCGCCTGCGGCGAGGCGATGGCCAGAGCGAGGCGCGCCGCGCCCATGCTGCTCGGCGTGAAGTCCATCGCGATGATCACGCGCCGCGCGGGCACCTCACACCCCGGAGCCACCGCCAGAATCGGCGTGTCGGTGAGCCGCATCAGACGCAGCGCTGACTCGTCGCCGAGGAGACGATCTCGCACGCGCGGCCGTCCGATCCCGGTGATCACGAGCGGCGTCCCGCGCGACTTGGCGTACGACGCGATCACCGCCGGCGGATCGCCGGCTTCCGTCTCGACCCACACGTCCAGCGCTTCACCGAACAAACGCTGCAGTTGACGTTCGATGATCGCCATGTGTTCGTCGGCGGTGAGCACGTCGTCGGGAAAGACGGCGCGCTCGTTCGATGACGGCGCCGGCAGAATCGAGAGAACGCCGAACGTCGACCGCGGCGCGAGCTTCCTCGCGGCGATCAGCGCGACATCCGATGGCGCTCGCCCGTCGCTCGCCACCACGATCCCGCGCGGCCACGCCTCGGGAGGAGACGCCTGAACGGGTTGCGATCTACGAAGCAGTGCGCTCGGCATGACCATGTGGATCGAAGTTTGACGCGACCATCGCTCGAATGTCGGTCGCGCCGCGAGAGTCCACCGCCGGGTAAGCACCGAGATCTCGTGCGGGAAATGCCTACGCGACGCATCCGACTTCCTCACACGCCTTCCGGCAAGACGCCGACGTTGCACGCGAGTCGAATTGGCGAGTCTCACATCGGCATGCGGAATTCACCAATTCGACACATCTCCGGGGCGGCCGGTCGTCGTGAGACATCCGTCACACCTCCGAACGTCAGGCTGAGCGACCATTCGATATGACTCTTCCGTCACCACTTCCTCGCGTCATCCAGGGCGGAATGGGTGTCGCCGTCTCCAACTGGCGACTCGCCAACGCGGTAGCGCGCGCGGGCCAGCTTGGCGTCGTCTCCGGGTCGATGCTCGACACGGTGCTCGTGAGACGACTACAGGATGGTGATCCGGGCGGGCACATGCGGCGCGGCATCGCGGCGTTTCCGGTGCCGGAGGTCGGCGACGAGATCCTGCGGCGGTACTACAACCCCGGCGGCCGTGCCGCCGGCGCGCCGTACAAGAATCTCCCGATGTACAAGCAGCGCGTCAGCGACGCGCGGCAGCGCGTGACCGTGCTCGCCAACTTCGTGGAAGTCTGGCTGGCGAAGCAAGGGCACGACGCTCCGATCGGCCTGAATCTGCTGACCAAAGTTCAGATGCCGAATCTCGCGTCGCTGTACGGTGCGATGCTCGCGGGGGTCGATGCGGTGATCATGGGGGCGGGGATTCCGCGCGAGATTCCGGGCGTCCTCGATGCTTTCGCCGACCACCAGGCGGCGCAGCTCAAGTTCGATATCGAAGGACTTCCGCCCGGCGAGACGGAGTATCTGACCTTCGATCCAGCGTCGTGCCTCTCGCCGGCGATCCATTCGAGATCGCTAAAGCGGCCGGCCTTCATCGCGATCGTGTCCGCCGCCTCGCTGGCCGCGACGCTCGCCAGGAAGTCCAACGGCCGCGTCGACGGGTTCATCGTGGAAGGGCCCACCGCAGGCGGCCACAACGCGCCGCCGCGCGGCAGCGTCCAACTCAATGAGCGCGGCGAACCGATGTACGGCGATCGCGACGTCGTCGATCTCGCCAAGCTCCGCGAGCTCGGTCTTCCCTTCTGGCTCGCCGGAGGCTTCGGCTCACCGGAGGGTCTCACCGCCGCGATCGCGTGCGGAGCGGCGGGCGTTCAGGTCGGCACGTTGTTCGCCTACTGCGCCGAGTCGGGCCTGGCGCCGGAGCTGAAGGCGCACGTGCTCCAATCCGTGGTGGACGGCAGTGCGTCGATTCGAACGGATCCGCGCGCGTCGCCGACGGGCTACCCGTTCAAAGTTGTCGAGCTCCCCGGCGAGGCGGCTCGCGCCGCCGCACGCGGCCGCGTATGCGATCTCGGTTACCTTCGCGTTCCCGTCCGTAGCCCTGATGGACGGACGCTCTACCGCTGCTCCGCGGAGCCGGTCGGCGCGTACTTCGCGAAGGGCGGCGACGTCGCCGACACTATCGGCCGCCGCTGCTTGTGCAACGGATTGACGGCCAGCATCGGCCAGCCGCAGTCGCGGCCCGCCACGAACGATATTGAGATTTCTCTGATCACGAGCGGCGACGACCTGCGCGCCGTGGCGAGCTTCGCGGCGGCGCGGCCGGGCTACACCGCCGAGCATGTGGTGAGATACCTGTGTCGGTGACGCACGAATCGGCCGCCGACACGCGGATTCTGACATCCGAGAGCGTCACGAATGCGCTGCGGTACGTCGCGTATCCCGGACTCACGCGCGACCTCGTCACATTCCGCATGGTGCAGCACGTGAGCGTCTGCGACGGCCGCGTGAAGATCCGCTTGGGCCTGCACACCACCGACGAGTCCATACCCGGCCGCCTCGAGTCGTCCATTCGAGACGCACTCGTTCCCCTCGGCGCGACAAGCGTCGTCGTGGAGATCGTCGAGCCCACCGCCTCGCCCGTGCGGGCGCGCCACGGCACACCCGATCCCTGGTCCGATCAGGTTCGACTCGCGAGCGTGCGACACGTCATCGCGGTCGGGGCCGGAAAGGGCGGCGTCGGAAAGAGCACGGTCGCGGTGAACGTGGCGCTCGCACTGGCAGGCGATGGACTGCGTGTCGGACTCCTCGACGCGGACATCTACGGGCCCAGCCTGCCAATTCTTCTCGGCATCGAGGACGGCGCGTCGCGGGTACGCATGTCGGCGGAGAAGCACATCGAGCCGCTGCACGCGCACGGCCTGCCGATGATCAGCTTCGGCTTCTTTCTCGGCGAAGGATCGCCCGCGATCTGGCGCGGCCCCATGGTCTCCAAGGCGGTGAAGCAATTCGCGCGCGGTGTCGCGTGGCCGGAGCTCGACGTGCTCGTCGTCGATCTGCCACCGGGCACCGGCGACGTGCCGTTGAGTCTCGCGCAGGCTGTCGCGTTGTCGGGTGCGGTGATCGTGACACAGCCGCCCCGCGTGGCCGCTGCCGAAGCGCGCAAAGCCGCCGAGATGTTCCGCGCGCTCGACGTGCCGGTGATCGGGATCGTCGAGAACATGAGCGGCGAGTTCGGCCGCGGCGCCGGCCCCGCGGTCGCGTCGGAGCTCGGCGTGCCGTTTCTCGGCGAGATTCCGTTCGACGCATCCGTCGTCGACGAAGGCGATCGCGGCGTTCCGACGATGATCGAGCGCGCACACAGCACGACCGCGCTCGCGTTCGATGGCATCGCGGCGAGTGTCGCCGCCGCCCTCGGTTGGAAACGCGTTCCATGACCCACGCCACGGCGCACCGGGTGACGTCGATGCCGATCGGCGTCGGCGCGGGCGGGGGCGTCGCATCACCGGCGACCGGTTCGATCAGACTCGCCGGCGAGCACTTCGCCGCCGCGACGCTGTATCTGCTCGCCGGCTCCGTGTGTCTCGTGTGGATCGCGCCGCAGCTCGCGGCGGGCGATTACCTCTCGCCGCATGTCGCGGGCGTGACGCATCTCTTCACGCTCGGCTGGCTGACGATGACGATTTTCGGCGCATTCTACCAGTTGCTTCCCGTAGCACTCGGTGCGCCGATCCGCTGGCCCGTGCTCGGCCACGCGAGCTTCTGGACGTTCGCGCCGGGCGCGGGCCTGTTCGCTTCCGGCGTCGCGTCGGGCTCGATGCTCCTGCATCACGCCGGCGTGTGCCTCGTGGCCGTCGGCGTGATCCTCGCCGTCGCGAACGTCGCGGCCACACTGCCTCGCGCGCGCTCCCGCGACGTGACGTGGGCCGCGATCGCGATCGCCATCACCTATCTCTCATCGACGCTCGTCCTCGGCATTGTCCTGCTGCACAACCTGCACACCGGATTCATCGCCGGGGCGCGGGTGCACGTGCTCGCCACGCATCTCCACGTGGCGATCGTCGGCTGGGCGTTGATCACGATCGTCGGTGTCGCGCACCGCCTGCTGCCGATGTTCCTCCTCGCGCACGGCGCCGACTCGCGATGGACGAAGTACGCCGTCGGCTCGCTCGCGACCGGCATTCCGTTGCTCGCGATCGGACTGAATGCCGGCCTCTCGATCGCGTCGTGGGCCGGCGTCGTGCTCCTCGAGGCCGGACTCGCCTGCTTCCTCTATCAAGCAAGCCTGTTCTTTCGCGCCCGCGTGCGGAAGCGCGTCGAGATCGGGATGCGGTTTGCCGCGACCGGGCTCCTGTCTCTCGTCGCTGCCGCGGTGCTCGGCCCCATCGTGCTGTGGGAAGGGGCGGCCCAGACGCGGCTCGCCACGGCGTACGTGGTGGCCGGCCTCCTGGGCGGCATTGTAGTTTTCGTAATAGGATTCTTTTACAAGATCGTGCCGCTGCTGTCGTGGGTCGGGCGCTATCGCGGCAAAGCCAGCGTTCCCGGCACGCCGACGATCGCGCAGATGTTCTCGTCCCGCGTCGCCGGCGCGCAGCTCGCCGGAACGATCGGCGCCGTCGCGACGCTCGTCGCGGGAATTCTCGCCGGTTCCACGACCGCGGCCTACGCGGGCGCGAGTCTCTTTCTCGCCAGTGTACTCCTCTTTGTGAGCCAGATCGTCCGCGTGGCGCGCGGCGGACACTTCGGAGCTCGTCCATGATCATGATGCGCAACACCATTCCCATCGCGGCCCACGATACGGTCAGCGACGTCCTCGCGCGCGACGAAGCGCTGGTGGATGTCTTCGTGCGGCGGGCCCCTCACTTCGAGAAGCTTCGCAACCGTGCGATGCGCCGCATCATGGCGCGCCTCGTCACGGTCGAACAGGCCGCTCGCATCGCGGCGATCCCGGTCGAGCAGTTGCTGCACGATCTCAACGAGGCGTTGGGCATCGAGAGCGAGGCGTCGAGCGGCTCGCCCGTGGACGAGCACCGCTCCGAGGCCCCTTCGCCGCCGACGCGTCCGTTGTCGGCGCCGGTGGTCGAGCTGGACGTGCGCGACGATCTGCGTTCGGGACGCGAGCCGTTCGGGCAGATCATGCGCTCGGTCAGCAGCCTGGGCGACGACGGCGTCCTGCACGTGCGCGCGATCTTCGAGCCGGTGCCGCTCTTCAGCGTGCTCGGCAAGCGCGGTTTTGCGCACGAGTCGAAAGCGCACGCCGCGGACGATTGGTCCGTGTGGTTCTGGCGGCCACGCGGCGGTGAATGCGAGTGCGTCGCCGAGGAGCCCGCGCCCGCGTGCGGCGACTGTCCGCCAGACGACGAACGCACCACCTATCTCGACGTGCGCGGCTGCAGCCCGCCCGAGCCGATGCTGCGGACGCTCGCGGCGCTCGACACGCTCGCGCCCGGGCACGTGCTGGTGCAGATCAACGCGCGCGTCCCGCAATTCCTGCTCCCCGTGCTCGTCGAGCGCGGGTTTGCGTACGAGATCGACGACTCGCGCGACGAGCACGTGCTCGTACGGATCTGCCACGCGCGGTGATCGCCGTGGTTCATTGTTTTATAACTCCCTTTCTCTAATACTCTCATGCCGGCCAACAACGTGATCGAGCTCGACGTCCGCGTGATTCCTCCGCGCGACAAGCACCCCACGATCTTCCGCACCTTCGAGGCGCTCGCGATCGGCGAGTCGATGGTGATCATCAATGACCACGATCCGCGTCCGCTGCGCTATCAACTCGCGGCCGAGCACCCGGACCGGTTCGCGTGGACGTACGAGGCCGAAGGCCCGGAGGTCTGGCGCGTTCGCATCGATCGGCGCTAACGCGCGCCGAGCCACGATGACCGCGCCCTCCGATCGCGCCGCTCAGGCCCGCCCCACGCTCGCCGAGGTCGACTTCGACCGCGCGCCGTTCATCGTCATCTGGGAGACCACGCAGGCGTGCGACCTCGCGTGTCTCCACTGCCGAGCGTCCGCCGTCCCGCGGCGCGATCCGGCCGAGCTCTCGACGATCGAAGCCAAACGCCTGATCGACACCGTACGCCGCTTCGGGCGGCCGCTCTTCGTGCTCACCGGCGGCGATCCACTCAAGCGCGACGATACCGTCGAGCTGGTGCGATACGCCGCCGACGCCGGGCTCCGCGTCGCGATGACGCCGTCGGGCACGCCGCTCATGACACCTGGGGTGCTCGCCGCGTTGCGCGACGCCGGGCTCGCTCGCCTCGCCGTGAGTCTCGACGGCTCGACGCCCGAGATCCACGACGACTTTCGCGGCGTCAACGGCTCGTGGGATTGGACCGTTCGCATGCTCGACGCCGCGCACGCCCTCGGCCTGTCGACGCAGATCAACACCACGGTCTCGCGCCACAACGTCGCCGACCTCGAGCCGCTCATCGCCCTCATGGAGCGACTCGCGATCGCGCTGTGGTCGGTGTTCTTCATCGTTCCCACCGGCCGCGCGCGCACCGCGGATCTCGCCACCGCGGAGGAGTTCGAGGTGGTGTTTCACCGTCTCTATGACCTCTCGAAGACGGCGCCGTTCGACATCAAGACCACCGCCGCGCCTCACTATCGTCGCGTGGTGCTGCAGCGCCAGCGCGAGGAACGCCGCGCGCGCGCGCGATCCGAGCCGCCAACGCCGATGACCGCCGGCGTTGGATTCAGTATGGCGGACGGCGTCGGTCGGGCCAAAGGCGTGGGCGACGGCGATGGATTCCTGTTCGTGAATCACCGCGGAGAGATCTTCCCGTCCGGCTTCCTGCCCGTGAGCGCCGGCAACGTCCGCACCCACGACCTGATCGACGTCTACCGAACGCACGAGCTCTTTCGCGCGCTGCGCGACCGCGATCGACTCGAGGGAAAGTGTGGCGTATGCGAATACCGCTCGGTCTGCGGCGGCTCGCGCGCGCGCGCGTACGCGATGACCGGCAACTGGATGGCGGCGGACCCGCTGTGTGCGTACGCACCGCGGCTACACGCTCGGTAATCCGATCGGCTGCATCCGTTGCACGACCGCGGACAGCGCGAGCACCGCTTCCTCGCCGCGCGCCGGCCCGACGATCTGCATCCCGACCGGCATCGAGGATGAATCCAATCCGCACGGGACCGACGCCACGGGCAGCCCGCTCAGGCTGAGCAGAAAGGTCGGCGCCAGCCAGTCCACGTACGTGCGCATCGCGCGGCCCGCCACCGTTTCGGGATAGTTCTGCTCGACGGGAAACGGCGACACGCACATCGTCGGCGTGAGGAGGCAGTCGTACCGGCTGAAGAAATCTCTAAACATCTCCCAGACGCGCCCGCGCGCCCGGTGGGCGGCGCCGAGGTCGCGTGGCGACCCCTCGAGCCCGGCGCGCGTGTTGTTCCGCACGTTCACGCCCAGCTCGTCGATCCGATCGAGCCGGTCGTACATCCACGCGACGAACCATTCGCCGCGCAAGGCGAGAAACGCGTCGCGCGCGAAGCTGAGATCGAGCTCCACTTCGTCGACGATGGCGCCGGCATCGCCGAGCGCCAACGCCGCGCGACGGCACGCGGTCTCGATCGCCGGCTCGACGCCAATGCCCGCGATGTCCGGACAGTACGCCACGCGCACGCCGCGTGCGGCGCCCGTGCGCGCTGCGCGCGCGAAGTCGCGGCCGTGGATCGGCTGCGCGAGCGGCACGCGCGAGCTCGGACCGGCGATCGCCTGCAGCGCGAGCGCGACGTCGCCAACGGTGCGCGCCATCGCGCCCGATACCTGGAGCGTGTCCCACACCCAGCCCGCCGGATCGGTCGGCACGAGCCCGACCGACGGGCGCAGTCCGACGACGCCGCAGAAGCTCGCCGGAATGCGCAGCGAGCCGCCGAGGTCCGTGCCCTCGGCGATCGCGATCATGCCGGTCGCCAGGGCGGCGGCGCCCCCGCCCGTGGAACCGCCGGCGCTCTTCGACGGATCCCACGGATTGCGCGTGCGGCCGAAGACGTCGTTCCACGTGTTGCCGCCGGCCGCGAACTCCGGCGTGTTCGTCTTTCCGATGATGATCGCGCCCGCCGCGCGGAATCGCTCGACGATGAGCGCGTCGTGATCGGGGACGTAGTCGGCGTAGATCGGCGAGCCATACGTCGTGCGCAGCCCCGCGACCTCGGTGACGTCCTTGATGCCCACCGGAACCCCGGCGAGCACACCGACGTCGTCGCCGCGCGCGATGCGCCGCTCGATCGCGTGCGCATCATCCAATGCGCGCGGATTGAGCGTGACGATCGCGTTGAGCACGGGATCGAGCCGCTCGACGCGCGCGAGCGTCTCCTCGACGACCGCGACGGGCGACAGCTCGCGCGCGCGAACGCGAGCGGCGATGTCGGCCGCGCTCGCGAGCGCCGCCCCCTCCGTCGCCGTCACACCTCGGCCGGCCACGCGCCCTGGAACGCCACCGCGCGACAGAACGCCGCCTCGCCCCCGCGGAACTTCCACGGGAAGACGCCGAGCACCATGCGCTTGTTCTGCAGCTCGGCGGCGTCGAGATCGCCGCCCAGGTTCTCGACGTGCATGCAGTCGTGCGGGAACAGCGCGTTATGAGTGAGTTGATATGCGGAATCTGGAAAGAGCTTCGCCACGCCCTCCGGTCCGCCAAAGAGCGCCTCGGCCTTGGCGCGCACCCGATCGCAGTGTCCCTGCATCCCTTTGCCGAGGAAGCGCCCGATCGGAAGGTTCATGGGATGGTCCGTCGAGATGCAGTCCATCCCCCAGATGTGAATCTTCTTCTCCAGCAGCCACGGCACGAGGTCGGGATGCGCGCCCGGATGCATGTGGATGTACCGTTCCTCGTCCGGCTCCTCGCCGAACTGCCCGTACCGTCCCCACCCCGTGTTCAGGAAGAGGATGTCGCCCGGCTTCACCGTGACGCGCCGCTCGATCATCTCCGGCGTGTACACCGCGAGGTCGTGCATCTCGTCGCGCAGGTCGACGATCACGCCCGGCCCGCACAGCCACTCGACGGGAATCTCGTCGATCGTGCGGCCGCCGGTGACGAAGTGCCTGGGCGCGTCGAGGTGCGTGCCCATGTGATTCGACGTCTGGATGTACTGCGCGTTGACCCCGTGCTCCGCCTTCCGCTTGATGTACTTGACCTCGAACGGAGGATAATAGGGCCAGAATGAGCATTCCTGGTTGAGCGGCTGCGACAGATCGTAGACTTTCATGGGGTGTGGTTGCGGGTGGTGTGCGGGACCGATGCGTTATCCGGCGCTGGCGCGGCGGACGGCCTGCGTGAGGGCCCGGCGCGCGAGCACCTCCGCGAGCTGGCGCCGGTACCGGGCATCGGCGTGAATGTCGGCCGGCGGGTCGAGCGCGTCGCGCGCCGCCTCGGCGACGGACCGGATCGCGTCCTCCGCCGGCTCGCGGCCGACGAGCGCGTCGGCCGCCGCGGCGAGAATCGGACGGTCCGCGACGCTGATCAGCGCGAGTCGCGCCCTCGCGATGTGCCCTCGAGCGTCGAGCGTGACGTCGGCGGCGGCACCCGCGAGCGCGAAGTCGCCGTGACGGCGCGCCACCTCGAGAAACGCGCTGCCCGACCGCGGCGCGCGAGCCGGAAGCTCCACCGCGACGAGCAGTTCGCCCGGCTCGAGCGCCGTCGCGAACAGTCCGGTGAAGAAATCCCTCGCCGCGATTCGGCGCTCGCCCCCGCGGCTGCGCGCCACGAATGTCGCGTCGAGCGCGAGCATCACGCCCGGTACCTCGGCGCTGGGATCGGCGTGCGCGATGCTGCCGCCGATCGTGCCGCGATTGCGAATCTGTGGGTGGGCCACGTGCGGCATCGCCTCCCTGAGGAGCGGCGCGAAGTCGCGCACCAGATCGGAGCGCTCGACCGCCGCGTGCCGCGTCATCGCGCCAATGCGAATGCCGCCGCCGGGCGATTGAGAGATTCCTGATAGATCGCCGGCCGCGTTCAGATCGACGAGCGCCGCCGGCTGCGACAGGCGGAAGTTCATCGCCGGAATGAGACTCGGCCCGCCGGCCAGCGGCTTCGCGTCCGGATGCTCGGCGAGGAGCGCGAGCGCGTCGTCCAGCGACGACGCGCGATGATAGATGAACGTCGCCGGCTTCACGAGGCCGCTCCCGTTGGCGTGCTCGCCGCTCCCCGGGCGCGAAGCGAGCGCTCGAGGGCCTTGAGCGCCTGCGCGCTCATCGCCTTGCTCACGGAGTCGAGCATGCGCTGCCCGACGGCGGCGATCGTGCCGCCAACCTGGAGCTCGGCGCTGTACGACATTCGCGTGCCTGCGCCATTCGACGCGAGCCGCACGCGCGCGGTGCCGGAGACGAAACCGAGCTTGCCGCGCGCCTCGATGCGCATCGCGTATTGCTCGCCCACGATCTGGTCCGCGACGACCACTTCGAGCGCGAACTCCGCGGCGGACACCGGGCCGATGCCAACGTCGAGCACACCGTCATAGCGATCGCCGTTGCGGTCGAGTCGTTTCGTGCCCGGCATGACGCTCGCGAGCACGCGCGGGTCGAGCAGCAGCGCGTACACGTCCCCGGGCGATCCGCCAAAATCGTACGTCCCCTCGAGGCAGAGCGCACGTCCGCGCGCTGACGGCGCGGCCGCCGGAACCGGGCCGACGCGCCGCGAGTCCGCGATCAACGTGAAAAGCCGCGACGGCGACAGCGGAATCTCCGTGATCTCGACGCCGGTGCCGGCCAGCGCATTCTCCACCGCCTGCGCGAACAATGCACCCGTTGGGATCGCGCCCGCTTCACCGACGCCCTTGGTGCCGAGCGGATTGAGCGGCGACGGCGTCTCGACATGTCCGAGCTCGATCGCGGGCACGTCGAGCGCGGTGGGGAGCAGATAGTCCATGAACGACGCGTTGAGCAGTTGCCCGCCGTCGTCGAACACGAGCTGCTCGTAGAACGCATTGCCGATCCCGAACGCGACGCCGCCGTGGATCTGTCCTTCGACGATCATCGGGTTGAGCTGCGTGCCGCAGTCGTGCACGACGACGTAGCGCTTGATCTCGACCTGCGCCGTCTCGCGATCGACCTCGACGATCATCGCGTGCACGCCGTTCGCCGTGCTGCCCCGCTCCGGCCCGAAGTACTTCGTCGCCTCGAGCCCCGGCTCGGTGCCGGGAGTCACGCCGCCGCGCAGCGGATTCGCCTTCTGCGCGAGCTCGCCCAGCGTGAAGCCTTTCGAGGGATCGCGTTCGAGATAGACCCGGCCGCCGCCGATCGAGACGTGCTTCGGTTTCACGCCCAGCAGCTCGGCGGTCTTCGCGATCGCCTTCTCGCGCACCGCGGCCGCCGCCGCGTGACACGCGCTCCCCGCCACCACCGCGCCGCGGCTCGCGAACGTGCCCGTGCCCCACGAGAACGTGCGCGTGTCGCCGGTGACGACGTGCACCTCGTCGGGCCCGACGCCGAGCTGGTCGGCGACGATCTGCGCGAACGACGTGAAGTGCCCCTGGCCCTGCGTGCCGACGCCGGTGGCGAGCCGCACGCGTCCGCTCGGCTCCACGGTGACGCGCGCGCCCTCGTACGGTCCGATGCCGGTGCCCTCGACGTAGGCGACCACGCCGATGCCGAGCTGCCGCCCCTCGGACCGGGCGCGCGGCTGCTCCTCGCGCACGAAGCGGTCGTAGCCGATCAGCGCCGACGCCTTGGCGAGCGCCGGCTCGTAGTTGCCGCTGTCGTAGACCAGCGGTTTGAAGTCTTGAAAGATGATTTTGTGATCGTACGGAAATTCGCCCGGCCGGATGAAGTTCCGCCGCCGGATCTCGAGCCGGTCGATCCCGAGCTCGCGCGCGGCGAGGTCGAGGAGGCGCTCCATCACGAAGACGCCGTGCTGCCGCCCCGCGCCGCGCACCGGCGTGACGATCGGCGTGTTCGTGAACACCGCCGTGAACTCGCTCGAGTAGTTGGGCACCTTGTACGGCCCGAGGAGCGTGCACTGGCTGTTGATCGGCACCGTGAGGCCGTACGGGTCGTACGCGCCGGTGTCGTGCAGAAAGACGTCGTGCACGCCGAGGATGCGTCCGTCCTTCGCGAGCGCGATCTCGGCGTCGTGAATCTGCGAGCGCTCCTGCGTCGTCGCCGTGAAGTTCTCGCGCCGATCCTCGATCCATTTGACGGGCCGCCCGATCGCGCGCGCGGCCCACGGGATCACGACCTCCTCGGGATAGAACATCATGATCTTGGGCCCGAAGCCGCCGCCGACGAACGGCGCGATCACCCGGACCTGGGATTCGGGAAGGCCGAGCATCGCCGCGAGTCCATTGCGGATCGGGATCGGCGCCTGCGTCGTATCCCAGATCGTCATCTCTTCGGCCGACGCGTCCCACGCCGCGACGACGCCGCGATTCTCGATCGCCGCCGATGCGCCGCGATCGTAGTGGAAGCGTCGTTTGATGACGCGATGCGCCTTGGCGCGCGCCTTCGCGTAGCTGCCCGTCGTTTGCAGTGCGTGCGCGGCCACGTTCGAGTCGAGCTGCTCGTGGATCCGCGGCGCATCCGGCGCGAGCGCCGCCTCGAGTTGCACCACCGCGGGGAGCGGCTCGGCGTCGACGATGATGTCCGCGAGCGCGTCTTCGGCGACGTACCGGCTCTCGGCGATGACGACCGCGATCGGTTCGCCGACGTAGCGCAGCTTACCGCGCGCGAGCGGCACCTGCGGCGCGTGCCGGAATACGAGATCCGGAATGGGCGGCGGCGGCACGAGCAGCGGCCCCGGCGCCCAGTAGTCGCCAAGGTCGTCCGCGGCGAACGCGGCGATGACGCCGGGCCGTTGCCGCGCCCGCGAGAGGTCCACCGCGCGGAGACGCGCGTGTGCATGCTCGCTCCGGAGAAAGGCGGCGTGGAGCATGCCGGGGAGATGCACGTCGTCCACGAACTGCGCGCGGCCGGTGAGGAGGCGCGCATCTTCGTTCCGCTTGACCGGCTGGCCGACGAGCCGCGTCATTCGGCCGCTCCCGGCGCGGCGCCGGCCTCGCGCATGCGCTCCGCGGCGAGCGCCACGGCCTTCACGATGTTCGCATAGCCCGTGCACCGGCAGAGGTTGCCAGAAAGCGCATGACGAATCTCTAACTCGCCGGGCGACGGGTGGTCGCGCAGAAACGGCACGAGCGTCATGAGCATCCCCGGCGTACAGAAGCCGCACTGGAGCGCGTGCGCGTCGCGAAATGCCTCCTGGAGCGGATGGAGCGCATGCTCGCTGCCGAGGGACTCCACCGTGTCCACGCGCGCGGCCTCCGCCTGCACGGCGAACATCAGGCACGAGCGGACCGCTTCGCCGTCGACGAGCACCGTGCACGCGCCGCAGACGCCGTGCTCGCAGCCGACGTGCGTGCCGGTGAGCTCGACGTCGTGGCGGAGGAAGTCGCTGAGCAGCAGCCGCGGCTCGACCGACCGCTCGATCCGCCGGCCGTTGACCGTCAATGAGAGGGTCTGCATTGGCGGATAGTACTACGCGGGACGCCGGACGGCGAGAGTCGCCGGCCGCGACCCTCAGTCTGCCTGGTTCCACATCTCCGTGTGCAGTCGCCACGCGCCGTCGGCGCCGCGGTGCAGCACGAGCAGCATCTTGCCGCGTCCGTCGAACCGCTTGCCGTTCGCGAACGCCACGACCTGGTGCTCGGTGCACCATTCTGACGCCCACGCTCCTGACCCTTGAATGTCGAAGCACTCGAGCTCGAACGTCTGCATCTGCGCGCCAGGGTTGCCCGCGGTGACGCGCGTGAGGAACTCGGCGATCGCCGCCTTACCCGCGATCGGCTTCGTCGAGGGGAGGAGGCTCACTCCATCGTCCTCCCAGAGCGCGAGCGTCGCGGCGTTGTCCATGTGGCGCGTCGCCGAATCGAGCGCCCGGTTGAACGCGGCGATTCCGTCGCGGAGATCGCCCGCGGTCTGCGCGCGCGCGGGCGACGCGGCCGCGGCGAGTGCGGCGACCGCGGCGAGTCGGAAGGGCGCGGCGGCGCGAGTGAGTTTCATCGGCCGCACGCCGGCGCGCGCGGCGCCGTCCACGTGGGCACCTGCGCGCCATTCGCGTTCGCGCTCACCGACCGCTGCAGCACACGCAGCCGATCGAGCGCCGCGTCGAGCTGTTTGCATGGGCCGTCCACGCCCGCCACGATGCTGGGATCGGGCATGGCGTCGGCGATGAACTGGTCGGAGTACCGGCGGCCCAGATCGCGGTGCACGATCCCGAGCTCGTTCGTCGCCAGCGCGGCGAGCTCGGCGTCGATGCCGCGCGCGGCGCCGGACCGCCGCAGCGCGTCAATGTAATTGACCGCCTCGTAGCTCACCGTCAGGCCGGCCACCATGCGCTGCTCGAGATGGAACTGCGCCGCGAGCGCCGCCTGCGACACGTGCACGCGCGGATCCGGCACGATCGTGACCGGTTGCGAGTAGCTCTTGCCGTCGACGGTGAGTTTGGCCGTGTACGTCCCGGGGAGCACCATGGGGCCCACGATCGTCGAACGGTACGTGTGGCCCGGGATCGCGTGCCAGTTTAGCGTATACTCACGATAGTCGAGCGGCGTGCCGTAGTAGCCGTAGTTCAGCGTCGGCGGATCGGGATAGCGGAGATCCCAGTTGATGCGGTGCATCCCCGCCGCGGTCGAGAGCACTGTCGGCGACGCGAGCCAGTACTCGGGCACGTTCGGCATGACCGTGTCGGCCGGCGGCGCCATGCTCGAGAACTCTCGAACGACGCGGCCCACGGCGTCGCTGATCGTGAGCGTCACCGGCCCGGCGGCGGCGGACGGGAGATCGTAGTCGAGGATCGCCCCCTCCGGCGGATTCGCGCCGACCACCATCTCCGGCGGCAGCGGCGTATCCTGGGTGTTGTCCCATCGCACCCGCACGACGGTGTCCGGCTTATACAAGAATGCTGATGCATGCGCCGCGTCCGCGGCCGCCGCCGCGCGGGCCTGGCGCAGCGGAGTCACGTCGTCGAGAATCCAGAAGCCGCGGCCATAGGTCGAGATCACCAGGTCGCTTCCGTGCACCGTCATGTCGCTCACGACGGTGGTCGGCAGAGTGAGCTCGAGCGACTGCCAGTGATCGCCGCGATCGAACGAGACGTAGGCGCTCGTCACGCTGCCCGCGTAGAGCAAGTTCGGATCGACGGGATCCTCGCGCACCACGCGCATCGTGCCGTCTTCCGCCAATCCATTCGTGATCTCGGTCCACGTGTGACCGTAGTCCGTGGTGCGGTACAGGTGCGGCCGACCATCGAAGGATTGCGCCGCGATGTACGCGGTGCCCGCGTCGGCGTGCGAGGCGTCGATCACGTTGATGCTGCCTGCCACGTTCGGCGGGGTCACGTTCGTCCACGTGCGGCCGCCGTCGCGCGTCACGTGCACGAGCCGTGTGCTCGTCCCCACCCAGATCACGTTCGCATTGACCGGCGACGGCGCGAGCGCGGTGATCGAGCCGCCCGCCGCGGGCGCGCCCACGCCTCCGCCGGCGGCGGCGGTGTTGTCCGCGTCCTGCCTCGCCGCGAGATCGGGGCTCATGATCCGCCAGTGCTCGCCTTCGTCGTTCGACACGAGCACGTGCTGCGCGCCCATGTACAACGTGTGCGGGTTGGCCGGCGAGAACGCGAGCGGCGGCGCTCCCCCGAATCGATCGGTCGGCGCCGGCTGGTAGAGCACCACGACCTGACCCGTGGTGCGATCGTATCGGCGCAGCACGTGATACCAACCCTGCGTGAACATGTACCGCTTGTCGGCGGGATCGGCGATCAGGAACCCGTTCTCGAAGCCGCCCGCGGGCGACCAGTCGTTCGGGCGGATCTCGCCGAAGTCGCTCCGGCTGTCGACGCACGCGGTCCCCGAGTCCTGCTGCGGTCCACAGACGTGATATGGAAAGTCATAATCCGTCGCGACGCGATAGAATTGGCCGTTCACGATTCCATAATAGGGCGTGAAGCTCGCGCCGCCGTCCACGGAGATCGCCGCGCCCTGGTCCACGCCGGCCATCATCCGCTTCGAGTTCGTCGGATCGATCCAGAGAAATCGTGGGTCCGCGCCGCTCGGCGCGCCCCAGTACGACGCGATCGTGCGCCCCGCGTCCGTCGACCGATACATCGACGTGCCCATCAAATAGAGCACGTCGGGATGCTGCGGATCGGCGTAGATCTTTCCGCCGACGCTCGCCAGCCGCGACGTGCCGAACGTCCAGTGCCCGCCGCCGTCGTCAGAGCGGTACAGGCCGCGCGTCGCGGACGCGCCGCGGCCGCCGGTGCCGACGAGCGCGTAGAGGCGCTGGCCGTTCGTTCCCGATGCGACGGTGAACGCGCTGACCCGCGCGCCCTGCGGGAGACCGTCGGCTCCGATCGGCTGCCACGTCGAGCCGCCACTAGTAGACTTGAATACGCTGCCGGACGACATCAGCGCGTAGACCATCTCCGGATGGGCGTAGTCCTCGTAGAGATCCGTCGCGCCGATCGCCGCCGACCCCTCGGCGGGCAGCACGCGCGTCCAGGTGCGGCCGCCATCCGTCGTGCGATAGACGCCGCGCTCTCCGGCGTTTACATCATTCGCGCCGGCGCCGCCTCGGCCGCGGCCGAATCCGGCGCCCTGCGCGGCGACGAGCACCGAGTTCGGATCGTTGGGCTGCACGACCACCGCGCCGATGTACATCGAGCTCGTCAACCCGATGTTCGTCCACGTCGCGCCGCCGTCGGTGGACTTGTACATCCCCTTCCCCGGCGTGAACGACCACCCCGACGCGTTGCCGGTGCCGACGTACACGACGTTCGGCGACGACGGCGACGCGGCCACGGCGCCCACCGATGCGACGTGCACGGCATCGAAGATCGGCTTCCACGTCGTGCCGCCGTTGGTCGTCTTCCACACGCCGCCTTCCGGCATGCCCGCGTAGTACGTCGTCTGATCGCCCGGCACGCCCGCCGGCGCGGAGATGTATCCCGATCTCGGCGGTCCGATCGAGCGCCAGTGGAGCTCGGCGAACAGGGAGGGATCAATCGTCTGCGCGGATGCTGGCGCGGCGGTCGCGGTGGCGATCGTGACGACCGTGGCGATACGGGCAACAACGTTGGCAATGTTGGCAACGGCACCGAACGAGGCGAGCAGACGAGCGGTGTTCGACATGGCTGAGGCGGAGAGGGAAGGCACGGTACCCACAACTGGGTACTCATGCACATTCGAGCACTCTTCGCGCAAGCCTCGATCGTCCGCGGCGCCTCGTAGGCTCGATCGGGTGGATGCGACGATCCCACCCGATCACGGCACTCACTGCACCACGAGGTGCCCTTTCATCCCGAGCGCGGAGTGCGGGTCGCACTGGAAGTAGTACGTGCCCGCCGGGAAGTTCACCAACACGTCGTAGGTCTGCCCCGGCAGTTGCAGCATGTCGCTCGGCGCGGCGGGATAGCCGCTCTTTCCAGGGTTCGAATCGGGCAGGAAGTGCACGTTGTGCACGCCGACCTTCAACGTATATCGGATCACGTCTCCCTGCTTCGCGGCAACTTCGCTCGGTGTGAAATAGTTGCCCTTCTCGTCGCTCGTGAGCGTGACGACGATGATCTTGCCGCCGGGGCCCGGCGTCACCGCTGCGCCAGTCCCGGTGGCGGCGGGTGCGGCGCTGGGTGCGGCCGTCGACTCCGTCGCGGGTTTCCGCTCGCCGCCGCAGGCTGCGATGAGCGTCAGAAGTACGGCGACTGAGAATACATGTGGGCGATGCATAATTGTTCTCTAATGTGAGTGTCGGGGAAATGGAGAGAGACGGCGCTCAGAAGTCCTTTCGCGCGAAACTGCGCGCGCCGAGCGCGACGGGCGCGGCGATCCACACGACGAGCGCCAGACCAGCCGCCGCTGTGCCGAACGAACCGCCGAAAAACCGCTGGAACACGGCACCGGTGTAGCCCATGAGCGCCGCGACGTCGAGACGGAGGAGGAGGAGCACCCGTCCCAGGTCGATGGGGTTGGCAAACGTGAGCACCAGCATCGGCCGCTCGAGCGGATAGTCCGCGAAGAGCGCGACGCCGATGAGCACCAGGCCGTCGTACACGAACGACAGGAGCAGCCACCACGCCGATGCTGATCCCCAGGCCGCGCAACCGATCCTCAGCCCGGAGCGCGATCACGAACGCCAGTGCGGTGAACAACGCCGTGAGCGCCGCGCCGACGACGAGCAGCGTCACGAACGCGCCCCGCGCAGGCCCGAGCGTCGGATAGCGCAGCAACCCGGGCAGGCCGACGCCGCCGAGGAACGCTCCCGCCAGCGGAACGGTGAGCCCGAGATAGAGTCCGGCGAAGACGTGCCCGCGGCGCACGGGCTGCGCGAGCAGCAGCTCGGTGAACTCGCGCGCGCCGTAGAGGTAGACCGTGCCGAGCACCAGCGTCACGAGCGGCACCACGAAGAGCACGACGGACATGAGGCTGACCACCGCCTTCTCCGCCCCGCCCGCATAGCGAAAGAGCGCCTCGGACGCGACGAAGAAGAATCCTGCGTAAATCGCGAACCAGCGGCTGCGAACCGCGTCGCGGAGATGATACTCGACTACCCGGCGGACGATGCGTGTCACGCGACCTCCCGGATCATCATCGTCGCGATCGCGCGCTCGAGGTTCACCTGCCGCGTGCGTCCCTTCAACTCCTCGACGGTGCCGGCGAAGCGCACCACGCCCTCGAGCAGAAACACGACGTCGTCGCAGATCTCCTCGAGCTCGGCCATGATGTGCGACGTCACGATCACCGTGCGCCCGCGGGCGCGCTCGGCGAGAATCTTGTCTTTCAGCGTCGCGCTCGAGGCGGGATCGAGGCCGGCCGTCGGCTCGTCGAGCACGAGAAGCTCCGGCTCGAAGAGAAACGCCGTGGCCGCGTTCACCTTCTGGCGCGTTCCACCGGACAGCACGCGCAGCGGTTGATCGAGCACCGCGCGGAGATCGAAGCGTTCGATCAGCGATTCGTCGCCGCCGCGAGGCATCGCGCGAACGCTCCGCAACAGCGTGAGCAACTCGGCCGCCGTCAGATTCTCCGGGAACTTTGCGATCTGCGGCATGTAGCCGATGCGCGAGCGGTAGCTCACGTCGCGATCGACCGGAACCCCGTCGAACGCAATGAGGCCGGAGTCCGCGCGCGTGAGGCCGAGCAGGATCTTGATCAGCGTCGTCTTCCCTGCTCCGTTCGGGCCGACGATGCCGGTCACTCGCGCGGCGCCGATGTCGACGTCGATGCCGCGGAGCACCTCGTTCCGGCCGAAGCGCTTCATGAGAGCACAGGTTCGGATCATTGAATTCTCCGCATGGCCGGCCGTGCATCCACGACCGACTCCGGTGTGAGCGCCGGCAGCGCGCGCTCGGCAGCGTCGAGCAGGTCGACGAAAGCGCTGCGCAGCATGAGCAGCGCGGGTTGATTGTGCTCGACGAGCACGGAGAAGAGGCGCACCGGCCGATAGGGGATGTCGCCCACGCCGTCGCGGTTCAGGTCGTAGCCGAGGTACGCCTGCCAGTAGTTGCCATCGAACGTCGTCGTCTCGCCGCGGCCGTTCGCGGCGACGTCGAACGTGTTCCCGGCGAAGTTGTTGCGCGTGAACCGGCCGTCGAGCGTGCTGGCGTCGAGGCGCAGCGCCCACCCGTTGTCGATGAAGTCGTTGTGGTCGGCGATGATGCGATTCGCGCCGTCGGCGAGGAGCCCGATGGTGTTGCGCCGGATCACGTTGTCCACGAGCCGGGCGTCGCTGATCTCCTTGAACAGCAATCCGTACGAGGCGGCGCCCCAGTTGTCCTCGAAGCGATTGCCGATCATCGTCACGCGCTTCGTGTACATGACGGCGACGCCGGAGCCGTTGTGGCGGAACTCGTTGCCCAGGTACTCGCAGTCGTCGGAGTACATGAAGTGCAGCCCGTAGCGAAGATTCCCTTCGCTCACGTTGTTCCGAATCGTCGAGTTGTGAACGAACTCGAAGTAGATGCCGTCGCGCTGGCCGGAGATGTGGTTGTCGGCGATCGTGATGCGCCGCGACGACCAGAGATGGATGCCGGTCCCCGCCGTCGACTCCGATGTCGCGTGGCCGACGATCACGTTGTGCTCGATCAGGCAATCGGTGGTGTTCGCCAGGTAGATCGCGAAAAAGCCGTTCTCCACGCGATTATCCTGAATCACACAACCATGCGAATCGCTCACCTTCAGTGCGGCGCGATCGTCGACGAAGCTCGTGCCGACGTTGCGGAGCACGAACCCGCGAACGGTGACGTCGTCCGCCTTCACGAGAATCAGACCGTGTGTACCCCGGCCGTCGAGCACCGGCATGCCGTCGCCGACGAGCTCGAGACGCTTGTCGATGACGACGGTCGATTCCGCGTAGAGACCGGCGTGCACCACGATTCGCGTGCCGGGCGTCGCGGCGGCGACCGCCGCGGCGATCGTGCGCGTCGCACCGGACGGCGAGACGTCGATCTGCTGCGCGCCGAGCGGCGTCGCGAACGCGATCAACAGGGCGAGATAGGCTTTCATTGCGGCTCGCTCCAATCGGCGACCGGCCGCGGTTCGCGGCGATACGCGAGAACGAGCGCCGCGACGCCGAGCAGGAAGGCGACGCCGGCGAGCACACCGCCCACGTCGGGAACCGAGACCGCCGTGAAGTTGAGCAGTTGCTTGCTGCCGATGAGCGGCGGTTGATAGCTCATCCCGGGCACTTTGATGATCGCGTGCTCGAGATCGAGGTGGTGGCCGTAGTCGTACTCCCAGTGCCAGAAGTCGATGAGCCCGATCACGGCCACCGTCGCGAACGCGCCAAGCCACACCGACAGCAGCTCGCGGCGCCCGATGAGCGCCACGAGCACTGCGGCCGCGGCCAGCGCGGCGATCGCATACGGAATGATGTGGAGCTCCGGAATCGATTCCGGCTCGATGCGCTTCATGCCGATGTAGTGATTGAGCTCGTTGATGTTGTCGAGATCGTGCTCCCGCTGGCCGCGCACCGTGTTCGCGCTGATCTTCATCCCGAGCCCTTCCGGGTACTGCGGAGCGATCAACTGAATGCGCCAGAGGGGCGCCGCCAGCATCAGCGCGAGCAGCGCCGATGCCAGCAGCAGAAGCACGCGAGATGCACGAGACATGATCAGCGCGCCTTCGCGGGTTCGGAGAGCTGTTGCTGCGCCTTCTTGCTCACGTTCGCCGTCAGCGCGACGGTCGAACCCGCCGGCGATACGCGGAGGTAGCCCTGCATCTCCTGATGCAGCGCCGAGCAGAAGTCCGTGCAGTAGAACGGGTAGATGCCGACGCGCGTGGGGATCCACTGGAGCGTGCGCGTCTCGCCCGGCTGGAGAATCAGCTCGGACGTGTTGGCGCCGAGAATCGCGAAGCCGTGCAGGATGTCCCAATCCTGCTCGATGTTGGTGACGTGGAAGTACACCGTATCGCCCAACTGCACGCCTTCGATGTTGTCCGGCGCGAAGTGACTGCGGATCGCGATCATGCGAACGTCGACGCGTTTTCCCTTCCGCGTGATCCCGCCGTCGCTCTCGCTCCTCGTCACGTCGGGATTCCCGTTCTGCGCGAGGTTGCGGAACTTGAGCTGCTTGTCCCGGATGAGGCTCGCCGGAATCGCCTGCGCGTAGTGCGGCTCGCCGATCGTGGGGAAGTCGAGCAGCAGTTTCATCTTGTCGCCGCTGATGTCGATGAGCTGCGCCGACTGGAACATTTCCGGGCCGGTCGGGAGATAGCGATCCTTGGTGATCTTGTTCATCGCCACGAGGTACTTGCCCCACGGCTTCTTGCTGTCGCCGCCCGGAATCATCAGGTGGCCGATCGAGTAGTAGGTGGGAATGCGATCCACGACTTCCCACGTCCCGAGCTTCCACTTCACGACCTCGGACGAGATGAACATCGAGGTGTACGCGTAGCCCTTGCCGTCGAACTCCGTGTGGAGCGGGCCGAGCCCGGGCTTCTGCACCTCGCCGGCGATCACGGCTTCGTACTTGAGCACGGGGATGCCGTCGACGACCTTCTCGAAGGCCTTGTCGGCGATCGCTTTTTTCAACTTCGTGAATGAGTGAACTGGAATGACCGTGGCGAGCTTGCCGCCGGCGACGATGTATTCGCCGGTCGGGTCGATATCGACGCCGTGCGGCGACTTGGGCGTCGGCAGATAGTAGACGACGCCGTCGCAATCCATCGGATTCAGCAGCTTCACGCTGTGCATCGTCTCGACCTTCGCGATGCCGGACGACGGATCGACGTAGTTGTGGTCGTACTCGGACGGAAACGTCTTCGCCTTGCCGGCGGCGACGCACTCTTCGGCCTTCCTGTAGTTCACCGCGGCGACGTAGTCCTTGTCGTTCTTCGACGCGTTCTCCTCGAGCTTGGTGTTGGCTTCCTCGCTATTGTAGGAGGTGAAGAAGAACCAGCCGTCCGACGGACCCTTGCCCGCGTGGCCGAGATCGTAGTTGTAGCCGGGCATCAGGATCTGGAACGCGATGTCCATCTTGCCCGGTTGGTCCGCCGTGATGAACGACAGCGTGCCCCGGAAGTTCTGCTTGTAGCTGTCGATCGGGACGTCGCGATTCGGAATCGGCACGCTGAAGCGCGTGGCCGAGACGATGTACTTGCTGTCCGGCGTCGTGAACGGCGACGCATGGCCGCCGGCCGCGTTCGGGATCTGGAGGATCTCGTCGGTCTCGAAGCGGGTGAGGTCGATGCGCGCGACGCGCGGCGTGTTGTTCGCGTTGATGAATAGCCAGCGGCCGTCGGGCACGCCGTCGGTCATCGACATCTCGGGGTGATGCGAGTCATCCCACGGGACCGGGCCGAAGGTCGTTTGCAGCATCGCCTTCGTCTCTTCCGAGTAGCCGTAGCCGTTCTCGGGGTTTTGTGAGAAAACTGGTATGACCTTGAGGAGTCGCCCGGAGGGCAGGCCGTAGACGGACACCTGTCCGCTGAAGCCGCCGGACATGAAGGAGTAGAACTCGTCGTAGCTGCCCGGCGGGACGTAGACCTTGATCGCCGCATCGTTGCCGACGAGCGTCGTGGCCGGTGCGGTGCGGCAGGCGAAGAACGCTCCGCCGGCGAGTGCGGTGGCGACGGCCGCATACACGATGCGCCGAGTGGGAGACATGACGGACCTCACGTGACGTGGAGAAGTGGGTGATGCATGAGCGGCCGCGGCGCGCTGGTGCACGGCGGCGCGACGAGCTCGGCGATCGTCGTCGTGGCGAAGAAGTGGTCGATGGCCTGGGCGGACGGCAGCCACCGGTGATGCACGGGGCAGCCAGGATTCTGTCCGCACGGCCCCAGGCCGAGGAGACAACGGCGCGCCGTCGCCGGCGCGAACGCGTGCGTGATGTCGATCAGCGTGATCGAATCGGCGGCGCGACCGAGGCGGAATCCGCCGCTCGGCCCGCGCGTCGACGAGAGCAGTCCGACGCGCGCGAGCGCGCCGAGCGTCTTCCCGAGGTAGTTGCGCGGCAGCTCGAGCGATCGCGCGAGCTCCGACGCGCGGACGGCCGACGGATCCCGTGCCGCGATGAACAGCATGGCACGTACGGCGTATTCCGTCGTTTGCGACAACAGCATTCGCGCTCCGCATCGAAGACGCGATGATCATGCGAGAATCCGAATTGCCAAACAGTCCGGCAGGTCACTCGCCGTGTGTCGGAGAAATGCTGACAGGGGGCCGGGGTGATGGCGCGGCGGCGTGGGATGCTGAAACGCGAAAGGCACCGCAACGACGGAAGTCGTTGGGGTGCCTTTATTTCGGGACGAGCTGAACCTCCGACCGTACGCCTATCAGGAAAGACTAATGTGGTACACGGTCCGGCAAGGAGGGGGGCCTGTGGCGGATGCCTCGCCGTTCCCCACCATTACGGCGTCGCTAGCCGCCGCGCGATGTGATCGTGCGTCACCCGCAAGATCCTCTGAATGTCGGCGAACGTCGTGGTGGAGTCGTTGTTGTAGTCCATTAGCCAGTGCTGATAGTCGGGATGATGTGGCGTCACGTCGTCCATTGCCGCTCGTGCATCGTCCATCACCAATCCACGATGATCGAATGATCCCGCCACCTGAAGCGTCGAGAGCTCCAGCGCGCAGTACAAGCTCACCGCCTGAGCGCGTGGCGGACATTGGCGGTCGTCGGCACGGTTCCAGCGTGCGGGCGAGTCGAGCAGGCCGCTCGCACGGTCCGCGATGCGCAGATCGAGCGCGGCAAGTTCGCGCGGGGACAGATCCTGTCTCCCCGGCTGATACGGGTCCACCACCTGCGCGCGCCCTTCGCCCAGGCGAAAGTCCCAGACCACTTCGCCCGAGCCCTTTACCACCGCATCACTGTCATCGTAGAAGGGCATATATCGCGCGTCCTTGAGGGCGCTGAGCACGGCGTTCGCCATGAGCGTGTCGGGCGCCTCGACCACGCGCGCGGATTGAACTCGCGCAAGCGGGCTCGTTGTGGTGTTCGGCGCAACCACCACGGCGACGACCACGCGACCGGTATGCTTGGCAGCGATCGACGCGGACGGGTATGCTGGCGTCGTGTACACGCTCGCGTCGGCACGAAGGCGCGCTCCGTCGACGTCAACGGACGCGGCGGGCTTGAGCGGTCGAGCCCTGACGACTTCTGCCGGTGCTTGCTGTGCTCGGGCCGCCGGGGCCTTCGTCAGAGCAGCGGCGCCTAGGATCACGATCGTCGTACCGAACGTTCTCACCACGGGTGGCTCACGGTCACGGATGGTCGTTAGACGCCGGCGGTGGTGAAACCGTTCAGACGCGGGCGCAACAACGCCCGCGGATCAGGCACTCCGAATGACGCCGCGCCTCGATGAGAGGACTTCCGCTCTGAGATCAGTCCTTGCGAACCAGTCCGCGGTGGCTTGCTTCGGCCCTGGAACGCGAGGGGATATGGATCCCTGGCTCGCGACCCCTGCCGGCGACTTTTACGGGCCCCGTTGGGAGCTTCCGCGCGATCGCTCGCCGATCTCGTTGGACGAGCAGCGAGCATCGCGTGCGCGGCGTTAGGCACGTTCCAGTCTTGTCGCCAAGCAAAGCAAAACGCCGCAAGCAGCGAAGTACTTACGGCGCTGATAGTGGGCCCGGGAGGAGTTGAACCTCCGACCTCACGCTTATCAGGCGTGCGCTCTAACCACCTGAGCTACGAGCCCCAAAAACCGGTCATCCTGAGCCTTGAAACCTAAGCGGCACAAGCGCTTCGGTCAATTGCGGCCCGCGACGCATCTAGCACGACCGTCACCGGTTTCCGAGCTCCCGACCCGTCCGCATCCCCGCGCCGCTCGACATCCGAGCGGAACCTTCTTCGCCACGTCCGCCACGTCCATCGTCGCAACATCCTTACGATTCAGGATGCGGCGGTGCATCCCGAACGCGCCGGCGTAATCCGAGTTGTTGGTGAAGATCTTCAGGGTGTCGCCCGACCGCGGCAGATACCTGACCGCCCGCGGACGCACTCAATCCATCACCGAGCAGCCGAATATTAGAAGCCTCTGATAAGCAGCGGCCTCTCCACTCTCCACTCTCCACCCTCAACTCTCACTCATCCCGATTCACCCAACTCATCACATCGAACGACTGCGACCACTGGATCGCCAGCGCGTGCCCGCCGGTCATGTACGACGTCGTGTGCGGCCACCACCGGTCCGCTCGAATCGACGCCTTGAGCAGCGTGGTCGAGGTGACGCGGTAGCCGACCCCCACTTCGCCATCCGCGAAGTCGCTCAGCTTCGCGAGCCACGCCGACGTCCCGGTCGGCCGAATGAACGGGTAGTCGTTTCGCTCCGCGCGACCTGCGATGAAGAAGCGCGGCGTGAACGTGTACTTCACTTCGCCGTAGTACGCGAGCCCGGTGATCGGCGAGCGTCCGGGGATGTCGAACGAGCCCCGCGCGATCTCGGCGCGCGTCTCCAGATAGCCATGAGCAAACTCTACATCGCCGGCGAGCACGCGCTGGTCGTAGTCGCTCCACGCGCGGCCGGCGAGATACGCCGGGGCGATCTGGCTGTCGAGGTACGAGCCCGCCGTGAACGAGCCGCCGACGCGGAAGCCGGTGAATGGCGTGAAGCCGCCGCCGATCGCCGGCCGCGCGCGCGGCGTCGGCTTCGGCTGGTAGCCCTCGTGCGACGTCGGCAGCGAGACGAGCGCCGCGCGGTAGTCGAAGTGCGTGAACTCCCCCGAGACTTCCGCGCCGTACGGGTAATCGAGCGAATACATGTCGGGGGAGCCGATCAGCGGGTTGCGCGTCGAGAACCGGCGCGCCGCGAACGTGCCGACGACCGGCACCAATCGTCCAACGTCGGCGGTGAACGCGCGCGATCCGACGTAGCGCACGCCGAACTGGTCGCTGTGGACCGCGTATTCATCCTGCGCGCGCGCGGATCCGGTCTCGCCTTCGCCCTGCGCGTACAGCACGATGTGCGGAATCGGCTCGATCGCGCTCCACAACTGCAGCCGTCCGACCACGCCCGGTTTGCCGTTGTTGCGCGTCAGCAAGCTCGACGTGTTGTTGGTGGACCAGCCCTCGCCGTCGGCGATGCCCTGTAGCAGGAGCGAGCTTTGCGCGCGCGCGGCGGTCGGTCTCCCGAGCAGCCCCGCCGCGACGACCGCCGCGGCGACCCCCGCGCGAACGTAGCGATCAATCCGCGGCATGATTGGCTCCAGCCGCGGAGCGCTCGACCGAGCGCGCGGCGTCGATGGCGGTGCGCACCGTGCGCGCGAGCACCGCGGGCGAGAACGGCTTCCGCAGGAACACGGTGCCCGGCTCGAGCTCGTATTGCGCGAGCGCGTCGTCGGCGTAGCCCGACATGTAGATCACGTAGGGCAGCGGCCCGCTCGCGCGATACCGCGCCACGAGCTGCGGGCCGCTCACCTGCGGCATCACGATGTCGGTGAGCAGGACGTCGATGTGCCGGGCATGCGAGATCTCTAATGCCTCCGCCGCGTTCCGGGCGACGAGCACGGTGTAGCCGCGCTCTTCCAGCGTGCGGCGCGCGAGAATGCGGACGTCCTCGGCGTCCTCGACGATGAGAATCGTCTCCGTGCCGCGCGGCAGCTCGGCTTCGGCCTCCGGCATGGCGCCGGTCGCCGCGAGCATCTCGGCCGCGGGGAGCGTGATGGTGAACGTCGACCCCGCCCCGAGCTCGCTCTCCACGCCGATCGTGCCGCCCGACTGCTTCACGATGCCGTACACCGTCGCGAGGCCGAGGCCCGTGCCCTTCCCCGCCTCCTTCGTCGTGAAGAACGGCTCGAAGATGCGGTCCTTCACGTCGTCGCGCATCCCGGTGCCCGTGTCGGCGACGACGAGCGCCACGCCCGTCGCGCCGTCGCGCGGCGCGATCCGCTCGCGGGCCGTCGCCGGGCAGACGTTCCGCGTCGCGATCGTGAGCACGCCGCCCTTCGTCATCGCGTCGCGCGCGTTGACCGCCAGATTGAGCAGCACCTGCTCGAGCTGGCCGCGGTCGGCGCGTACGCGCGCCAACGGCCCCCCGCTCTCGATGCGCAGCTCGATGTGCTCGCCGATGATGCGACGGAGCATCGGCGCGATCCCCGCCACGACCTCCCCGAGATCGAGCACCGTCGGCTGGAGCACCTGCTTCCGGCTGAACGCGAGCAGCTGGTGGGTCAGATTCGCCGCGCGGTCCGACGCCTCGACGACCTGCCGCAGATCCTCGGCCTCCGGACTGTTGCGGACCGCCCGCATGAGCGCGAGCTGCGTGTATCCTGATATTACTGTTATTAAATTATTGAAGTCGTGCGCGATGCCGCCGGCCAGGGTCCCGATCGCCTCGAGCTTCTGCGATTGCCGGAGCTGGGCCTCGCTCTCGCGCAGCGCCAGCTCCACCCGCAGGCGCTCGTTGATCTCGTCCGTGAGCACGACGTTGGCCGACGTGAGCTCCGCGGTGCGCTGCTCCAGCTCGCGCCGCTTCACGCCGAGCGACGCCATGAGCTGATTGAACGAGTCGTTGAGCGTGCGCACCTCGAGCGCCTCGCCGTCGGCGGCGAACTGGCCGTGCTGCTCCTCGGCCGCGGCGCCCGAGCGCATGTGCTGCACGAACCGCTTGAACGGCCCGAGCACCGTGCGCGCGACCAGCATCGCGCCGAGCGCCGCGATCAGCACGGCGATCGCGCCGTAGAGCATGAAGTCGCGCCGCACCGGCGACATCAGCACCGCGACGCGCGGCGAGAGCGGCTGGAGAATCCAGAGCCGTACGGCCTCCCGCATCTGCGTCTCGCCGAGGTCCACCGGCGCCGCGACGTATTCCGCGCCGCCGAGACGCAGCGTCGTCGCGCGCGCGCTCGCCGCCACGGCGGGGAGCGTCGCCGCCGCGTCGCGGAGCGACGCATCGCTCGAGCCGATCACGCGCGGTCCGGCCGCGAGCACCACCTCCGCATCGGACGTCGTGCTCACGTCGCCGATGAACCGCGCGTCGAGCCATTTGCCGATCACGAGCGCGCCCAGCGTGAAGCCGCCCTGCGTCACCGGGTACACGGCCGCGGCCACGTAGCCGGAGTCGGCGCGCAGCACGGCGAGCGATCCCGTGTCCGCCGGCGCGTTGGGATCGAGCGCGTGGCGCACCGCCCCGAGCGCGCGGAGATTCGTGCCCGGGCGCACCGGGTGCGGCGCTCCGCTGCTCGACGCCTCCGCGATCACGCGGCCCGAGTCGTCGGTCGCGAGCAGCAGGTCGGCGTTGACGCTCCGCAATCCCTCGCGGAGCTGCTCCTCGACCGTGTTGACGAGCTCCGCGCGCGATGTGCCGCCGGCGTTCCGCTCGGTTTCAGAAATGCTCATCGCGGCGAGCATCTCCGGCCGGCGCGCCACGAGCGACGCGGCGTAGAGCAGATCGAGCGCGTTCCGCTGCTGGAGCTGCTGCAGCGTGCGCTGGTTGCGCGCGAGCTGCTGCGTGACCGCCACCCGCGTGCTCGCGCGCACCTCCACGCCGAGCGCCACGAAGGTGATCAACACCACCGCCGCGGTCACGCCCGCGCCGAGCGCGGCGAGCTTCACGCTGAGCGAGCTGCGGCGCAGCCGCCGCCGAACCGCGCCGAATGCGCTCACGCTACCGCTCCGACGCGCCGCCGTGCGGCAGCGGAATGTCGAAGTCCACCGTCGTCGTCTGTCCGGCCGTCACGTGGACGTGGCGCACCACCGGTACGATGCGCTCGTGCCACCCGACGATCGTGTAATCGCCTTCCGGCACATCGTCGATCGCGAACCGGTGGTCCGGCGTGGGCGACGTGAAGAACGGATTCGCGAGCACGAGAACGATGGCGCTCATATCCGAATGAATGTGGCAGAACACTTGGACGGTTCCCGTCCGCGTGAATGTCACCGAGCGCGATTCGCCCTTGGGATAGCGGCCGAGGTCGAATTGGCCGTGCGGCGCGGCGGCCGAGAGCGAGAAGACGTTGTGATACACGTCATCCTCGTTCGGAAAATCGACCGTTCCGCCCTGGACCAGGGCGAGCACGTGCGGCACGAAGCGTTCGTCGAGCTGCGCGATGCGGCCGTGCCGCTTGGCGGCGACGCGTTCGGCCGGCGCGGCGAGCTTCGTCGAGTCGCCCTCCACGTAGATGACGACGTTCTGCAGCTCCGCGGCGACGACGTCCTTGGGCGGTGCGGGCGGGAGCGATCCCGCGCCGGGCTCACTGTAGATGCGGAACTGCGGCCGCCTCGTGCCGAGGCTGCTCGAGATCTCCACCGTGCCCGCGATGCGGCCAGTCGCGATGCGAGTGAGACGCGGCGCCGCGTGGAGCGCGATGGCGGAGTGCGGCGTGGGCGTGACGAGGGTATGCGCGTGGAGCACGCTGCCGCTGGCCGCGATGGTGGTGATCGCGAGCAGGGCGGCGGGCGTGTGCAGAGAACGGTGGGGAGAGCGCGCGTACCGCAGGAATGTCACGCTGCAAAGTTGAGGGAAGGGGCCGTCCGGATGCAACGCGGATACAAGGCGCATACAAGGCGAATGCACGGCCGAATGCAACACAGCCCCGAAACGCGAACGCGCTCCGGGGCTGCGAAACAATCGAGTGTGTGTCGTGCGAGGCTGCGACTTGCGAATGCTTTCGACGCGACAGCGTCGCATCTACTCGCAATCCGTTAAGGAGGTGATCCAGCCGCAGGTTCCCCTACGGCTACCTTGTTACGACTTCGCCCCAGTCACTGCGCTCGCCTTCGGCCGCTTGCCCCCTTGCGGGTTGCGACACGGACTTCGGGCGCTCACAGCTTCCATGGC
>JAICWO010000023.1 GCA_025934775.1 Gemmatimonadaceae bacterium
ATCATCGTTGCGCGGCCGCCCGCGCCGGGTTTTCACCGCCGGCGGCGGGATCAGCAGTTTCAACTTCTGCCAGAGCGGCTCGGGAATCGTACTGAAGCGCTTGTCCATGCGCCGGTCGATCCGCATACTCAACGCCAAGCCGTCCCACATTCAGCAAATTTTGAGACCGGTTCTTATGTAGGAACCGGCGAGTCGCGCCAGCAGGCCGCCACCGTTCGGGTGTCCTCCAGCCTCTCTCAAAGAAGAAACCGATGCGAGCAGCAACGACCCGCCAACCCGCGCGCAAAACATTACACGTCGCGTTCGAGCTCGGCAACACGGCGTCGGCTGCGTGGCTGGCCGGATAACGCTAGCCCTCCAAAGAATCATATCGCGTGAGCTCGTTGGGTTTCTCGAGACCGTGATGGAGGATCTCGAATCAACGGCGGCGCAGCATCATAACTCTAGAATGATGACCCGTGGTCGGTCGCTCGAGGTGCGGGCACTCGCGATGGCGTTATGCGGATCGCATGAATACCACCGGCAGCGGCGACATCCCGGTGGCTAGAATGCTGGAATGCGCGAGCTTCCCGTTGAGTTCAATCGTCGGACCGTTGATTGCGCCGAAACCAAATGAGCTCCACAGGCGCGCTATCCACGAGAATCATTGCCGCACGCACCCCGTCGGACGGTGATCCCGGCGGTGAGATCACTTCTTGGCCCTCGAGTGCGGCGTCGAGATCGTCGACTTCGAAGGCCACATGGGGCAAGGACTTGATGGCGGGATGTAGCGGACTGTCCGCGGCGTACCGCATCCACTCAACTCCAAATGGACTCGACGCGAAGCCGGCGATATGCACACCGAAGGCTGGTAAGTGCAGCTCATCTGCGCGCGGCTCGCTCGTCGGAATGCCGACGTGATGGAAGCGCCAGCCGAGCTGTGAAACCACCGGCGGTGGCTCAAAGCTGAGACGGTGAACGGAAGCGATGAGGGATGCGAGCGTCGGCGTCGTCGACATACAAAAATCTCTATTCGAGCCGGTGAACGTGTATCCGTCTAGTGCGCCAGTTAAGCAGCGCGCACTCGATTGGTTGGCGCCGAGCAAAGCGGCGAAGAGCTGCCCGCCGCCAAAGAGCCAGATCTCGCCGTCGCCGGTCTCGTGTCGCAGCGAGTTCGCGAGTGCGACCGGATCGTCGCCGCTGACCATGACACCGTCGCGCTCTCCCGGCGGAAGGGTCCGGGAGACGACATAGACGCGCATTCCGGGCTGCCAGGGCGGCTCGCCGTTCGTGAGCACGGTCTCGTACGTGCGCCGGCCAAGTATGTAGGTGTCCACTCGCGCGAACAGGCCGGCGAAGTCGACGGTTGCATCGTCCAGGATCCAGTCGAACCGCTTCTGGTTATCGGCGATGTAGCCATCCAGGCTCATGGCCACGTTGTAGCGTAAACGACGCATATCGGATCTTACGAGAAGTCGGATTGCTGGCGAACGCCCGCCGGTTCAGCGTTCGTTAACGTGCCGGTGCTCGATGCTACTGACTCGCCTCGCCATGACCGAGACCGTGACGCCCAAGGTGCAGTTCTTGGTCGAACGCGACGTTCACATCACAGTACTGACGACGCGCGTCGCTCGTGCGGACAAACTCGAAGTAGTAGGGCGGACGACCGATGACGCCGTCCGCGTTCTTGATCAAGTGATAGTAGTCGAAGTGCGTGTCCGCTGAATCGGCGTACGAATTCCCGAGCTCGCGGCGCGCGACGATCAATTCTGCGTATGCCTTCGGATGCTGGACGAGACGAAGATCGCCGAGCGTGCAGTCGGCGCCCTCCGTCGTTCCGACGAGCTCCTGCCCCGATTCATCACTGCCCGGGCCACCGAAGCGGGGCACGATCTGCCAAACCGGGACACTGTCGCCGAGGTCAGATTGCGTCCGGATGTAGATCGCGACTGAGCTATGGCCGTGCGCGTTGAAGTTGCCTCGCCACGCGACGAACACCTCCGAGGGCGTGCCGTCGCCAAGGAGGTCGACCGGATTCGCGCCGTTGTGGAGCAGGACTGCGCCGTCCACTAGGGTGGTGCGGACGATGTCGGGTGCGCGTCCGCGGCCTGTGCAGGAGACCGCAGTCGCGAAGACCAAGAACGGAAGAACTCGCATTGAGAAGAGGACCGTGGCGGGCTAATGCCCGGCAGGTTCAGCGTTCATTAGCCAGCGTTGTCGGTGCGGAGCACGCGATCTCGGTAATCCCTCCACCGCGTGAGGCTCTCGAGCGCCCGGGCGGGCTCGAAAATCCCAGACTCTGACGCCGGATCGAAGGCCCGCCATCCGCAGCGACTCAAAAGCTCAGCAACGAAGCCCGCCGCCGCGTCCCCGCCGCGCACGTGCATTGCAAACCCGCCCACGTCGCCATCATCACCGATGTTGAACTCGACAGAAAAATCGGGTCCGTCGAACGTGCCCCAGGACGGGTCAGAAAAATCTGCGGTGGGAACAACTTCTTGTATCCGCCGGAGTATCTCCGGTCGCAACCCCAGACGTTGCGGCACGAAGTCAGGCGGGATCTCATCGACGCTATGCGCGTTCGGCGGAATGTCCTGAACAAAAATATCCCAGCTCATGGCTCTCGTCTCGATAACACCCTAGCGATGCTGCAGAGGAGTCAAATAAGAGTTTGCGGAGCAGCCGCAAACATTTCAATAGATCCTTTGGCAACGTCGGCGTTCGTCAGGGAGTGGTAGCGAGTGGCACGCCGGCCACGTCAAATGCGGTGACCACAGCCTCGAGGTTTGTGTAATCGTCAAAGACCACGGTTGCGCCGCGTGCTCGAAGTTCTGTTGCGCGCTCACCGGTCGCGCGACCAACAAAGGGAAGCCCAAGTGCTTGAGCGGAGGCAACGTCCCACACAGCGTCGCCCACAAGCACAACGCGGTTGAACGGCGCACGCTCATTCCCCGCCCGCGCCCACGCTGCCTGCACGATGGCAACGCGGGCCGGTCCATCTTCGGCGGTTGCGAGCGGAAGATCATCGATGGGAAGCTCGGCTGCGGCGAGCTTGTAGCGGGCCGCTCGCTGCCACGCACCGGTGGCGAGTGCAAGCGTCCAACCTCGTGCGGATAGAGTCTCGAGAAGCTCCGCCGCACCCGAGATCGACCGAAGCGGCTCCTGGGCGTGAGCGTCCGCGAGAAAGGTGAGAAAGTGATCAATCGTACGAGCAATCGCTTCGGCGGAGGGCGGAACGCCGAACGCCCGTTCGAATGCCTCTCGAGCGACTCCTTCGTCAGTGACATGGCGGTACGTGCGCCAGTCCGTGTCGAGTGCAGCGAGGCCGAGTCCTTTGATGAGCGCTGCAGCGTAGCACACATCCTCGCTCGCCACGTTGTCGAGGAGAGTGCCGTCGACGTCGAAGATCGCCAGTTTCACTCTATCTTCCCCAATGATGTAGCCGGTTCGCTCCGTTCGTTGGGCAATATGGTCGAGAGGCTCGCGTGCGCGTCACGAGTGCTTGCGTCAATCAACCAAGCACGACGTGTACGGCAGCCGCTCCCGAGAGGCGTCTTCGCGTAACGCGCTGTCGACGCCGCGCGCGAGATCGATGTCTGGCGTCACGAGATCCGCGATTCGCCACGAGGTATCGACCCGCGTCACCGCCACAGTGATCGGCTGCGCTTGTCCGGGTGGAGGATATCCGAAGAGAACGGCAACATGAACAAGAACGGTATCGTGCGAACGTGTCGCGCCCGTGATCTGGAATCCGTTCGCGTCGTCCTGGGCGGTGGTGAACGGATCCCAATCGAGAAAACCGGGGTCACCGCGAGTGAATGACCCGTCGATGTCCGCGAGCAGGAGCGAGTAGAGGCACGGCGTGAACCATTGTCGTCGCGCACGGAGGATCTCGACACTGAAGCCCTGATCGCCCCGAAAGTGCTCCGTGTAGCGTGCGCGCACGTACATCATCGCAGCAGTGTCTGCCTTGGCCTCGGACGCGTGGCGATCCGAACATGCTGCGGAACAGAGAGTGAGGACCAGCGATGCGTACACAACGCCGTGGCGGCGAAGGAGAGTTGGTGTTGGGAAAGTCCGACGAGACGTGGACATACGGATGTCGCCTAACACCACCGTTGAGCTGCAGGCGAGCCAAATAAAAGCGAGCAACGCGAGCAATCCGAAAATTGCCTGCCAGCTTCATCGATCGTTATGCGGCGCGCACGATGAGCTATCCTGGAAATCGTGAAATGCCATGTCGCCACGAGCTGCGCTTCACGGTCCGACGGCGTCCAGCATGCGACGCCCCTCGTTGTCGTCGCGCAACGGCTGCCACGCGGGACACGATCCGAAGCTGAGGTACGATTCGCGCGCCTCGATGCCGCGTCGAAGCAGGTCGCGCGCGCTCTCGATGCGCCCCGCCGATGCCGCAATCGCCGCCTGCTCGGACCAGCCCACGTAGCTCGTGCGCGCACGCACCAACACCTCGTCATGGAGCGACTCGGCTGCTTCCCGGTTCCCGAGTCGCGCATGCGAAGCGGCCATCTCACAAAGAATGCGGACGCCGCGCCCCGACATCGTGAGCGCCGGTTCGGCCGCCTCCAACGCTTCCACGTCTCTGCCGGCGGCACCCAGTGTCCACACAAGCGCCCAGCGCCCGGTGAACGCCGCTGGATCGAGGTCGACGGCATGTCTCGCTAGTCGCACGCCTTCTTCATGATCCGCAACAGACGAATGCGACCACGCGCGGAGCGCAAACGCCCACGCGTTCAGCGGATCGATCGATGTCGCGCGCTCCAGATCCTCCAGTGCGTGTCGTCGCGATGCATCGGTGCCGCCGTGCCGGTAGGAGTCGACGAATCCCGATTCCACCAGCGCGCGCACGTGTAACGGATTGATGGCGAGTGCGCGCTGTGTGAACGCGTGACCCGCGGCGGCGTCCCAATCGAATACTGCCGCGATATTGGCGAGCGTCGCCAACGCCTCCACTTGCCGTGGATCGAGTGCGAGGGCACGATTGGCTGCAGCGCGGGCGCGTGGAATGACCTCCGACGTCGGCGCCATTCCATAAATCGCGAAGAGTCGCTGCGCATCCGCGAGCAGCGCGTGCGCCTCCGCCAGTTCCGCATCGAGTGTCAGTGCCTGCTGGAAACACTGCGCCGCCGGCACGATGGACGGACCACGTTGTGCGAGCAGTACCCGCCCGCGCAGCAGAAGGTCGTACGCCTCGATGTGTCGCGGGCCCGCCCGATTGACCCGCGACGTCGCGTCGCCGAGGAGCGAGAGATTGAGCTTTTCGCCGATCGCGCTGGCGATGTCGTCCTGCAAGGCGAAGACGTCCGTCATTTCACGATCGAAGCGTTCCGACCACAGGTGACAGCCATCGGATGCATTGATCAATTGCGCGGTCACGCGGAGGCGACTTCCCGCCCTGCGCACGCTTCCCTCGAGCACCGTGCGCACGCCGAGGCGATCGGCGATGAGGCGCGGGTCGTCTTTCGTTCCCTTGCAGGCGAAGCACGAGGTGCGCGCCGCGACGCGCAACCGCGTGTGTTGCGAGAGCACGTTGATGATTTCCTCGGTGATGCCGTCCGCGAAGTACTCGTCGTCGGGTGACGCACTGAGATTGATGAATGGCAGCACGGCAATCGACCTGGTTGCGCTGGCGACGGGCGCTGAGACGTCCTGGGACGTCAACGCCGAAATGAGTTGCGCACCGGACGTGAACCGGTCTGCCGGGTCCTTCGCGAGTAGCCGCGAGACGGTGTTGCTGAGCGAGACCGGCACGACATTGCGGAGCTCCGTCACCTCGCGCGGCGTGTCGATCATTCGGCTGGCGATGGCGGCATGCGCGCTCCCGCCCTTGAAGGGCAGGACGCCGGTGAGCATTTCATACATCACGCAACCGAACGAGAAGAAATCGGTGCGGTGATCGATGACGTCGCCGGACGCTTGCTCGGGGCTCATGTATGCGGGCGTGCCGACAATGACACCGAGTTGCGTGAGCGTTGCATCGTCGCTCTGCCCATCGGCGATTGCTTTGCCGATCCCGAAGTCCGCGATGATGGCGTGGCCTTCGTGCAGCAAGATGTTTTCCGGCTTGATGTCTCGGTGCACCACGCCGTGCCGATGGGCGTAATCGAGTGCGTCGGCGACTTCGATGGCGAGCTTGAGCACTTCGTCAATGGGCAGCGGGCCCTCGGCCTCGAGCCGGTCTCGCAAGGTCTGCCCCGGCATGAGCGGCATGACGAAGTACAGGATGCCGTCAGCTTCACCTGAGTCGTAGAGCGGAAGTACGTGCGGATGGTTCAGCCGAGCGGCGAGCTGTGTTTCGCGGATGAAGCGGTCGCGCGCCAGCGACTCCGCGACCTCATCGCGCAGGACCTTGATGGCGACGTTGCGGTCATGCCGAAGATCGCGCGCCAGATAGATCGTCGCCATGCCACCGCGGCCAAGCTCGCGGTCAATGACGTATTTGTTCCCGAGCGCCGCTTGAAACTGGGCGTAGGAGGGGGGAACGGTCACGCGTAGTCGGACGGCATTGACGCCAATATAGGCCCCGAGCCGCGCGTGACAACGTGCCACTGGATGCAATCACGCGCCCGTTGCGTCTCTGCGGAGAGGGATCCAAGACGGGACGTTGTGCCGCGTAGCGCGCAGTTCAGCTGCAAAGGAATCAAATAGGAGCGCGGGCGGTGCGTGCACGATCAATAGATCGTCTGATCACGCGGCCATGTGGCAGCCTGACGCCCAGCTCAGCTGCAAAGGGGCATATAAGAGTGCTCACGCGGTGAACCCCGTCAAGAGACCCTGTGGCGGCTGCAACGTTCGTTAGCGTGCAGGCGGCACGGAGGGCCGCCGCCGTGTAGCCAGAACGGTGAAAAAGATTGCCAGGGCGCTGAATAGGATAACGAGAGCTTCGGCGACGGGCCGCCGACCGTGTCGCAGGTCGTGAGCCACGCCCAGACAGCTGAACACGATGGCCGCACTTGCGCTCATCACGACAAGTTGTTCCGCTGACGTCAGGCGCATGTTCATAGCAGCTTCCTCGGTCGGAAGTGTTCAACTCAATGTCGGATAGATCGGTATTGCACGCTAACGCCTGAGCTAAGCCGCGGGCGAGTCACATAAGAGTTGCGGCGCAGCCGCAACAATTCAATAGATCGCCCGTCGGCTTCAGCGTTCGTTATACCGCAGGCGCGATGGACGCTAACGCATCACGCAGCATCGCGAGTTCGGCAGCGTGACCGCCCTGCCCGCGATAGCGACGGTGTCGCACGCTGGCATGACGAAGGCTTGGGTGCGTCAAGGCGACGACTGTCGCGGCCGCGGCGGGGGAGACCGGAAGCCGCACATGGTACCGCACCGGTTCGGTGGCGTCGAGGAACTTGAGGCCGGGACCTGAGCTCCAATCGGCCAGATCGGGCACGACTCGGCCCAGGAATGGCGGAACATTGACCCCGAGCGTCAGAACGAGCGATGGCCGTAGTGCGGCGAGTTGTTCGACCAAGAATTTGCGGCAATGCAGCTCGAACCGCTCATCGACCGCCCCGGGAAAAGTGCCAGTAGTTGCGTTGCCCTCTCGAAGCCCCATGTAGATGTTCGTAAAAAAGCAGTCGACCGGTGAGATGCCAACAGTGCCGAGAACGAGCAGCAAGTTGCGCCAGGTCGGCTGGGCTTCGGCCTCGCGTGTGCGCTCGAGAGAAGCGCGGTAGCCAGCTTCCGAATGGAAGTCATGGCCGAGCACCATCACCTTCCCGACTGGGAATGCGGGGAGCGGCTCAGAGACATCCATCCGATATAGGCCAAAGCCACCGGGGAAGAATGCGATCCCGGGAATCGGCGCCGGCACGGGGCCAACACCCGATGGATAGCCGGTGCTCGGTTGATGGCGACGCCAGAGTTCCTCAACCGGATGCATGCGTCTCAAGACGCCTGTTGCGGTAAACGCCCGAGCTAACTTGCAAGCGCGCCCAAGAAGAAGCGCGGCCGAAGGCCGCGCAACATCCGCAGATCGCTTGTCAAGTTCAGCGTTCGTTAAGCAGCAGCCACACCGGAGCTGAGCAGGCCGCGCAGAAACTCCGGCGCGAGATCGGCCCCATTGGGCCAAGCGACAGTGCGGATCTCCGGATCGACGCGTGCCTGAGCGAACGTCGCGACGTCACGTAGCGGCTCAAAGACCGGACCTTCGAGATAGGGCTGAAGGTCCACTTCTCCCTCGGCGCCATCGCTCAGTTGGAGCCACAGGCGATAGCCGCCCCGATATTCGATGTTGCGCACGTTGAGCATGAGTGGAGCCTCCTACTGTAAGCTATTCCAGAAGCTATTCCAGCGGCGGAATGGGCGCGAGCGGCTGGCCAGCACGCGCGCGATCCCAATCGGCCAAGAGCTCGCTCCGGTGGAGCTCGAGCCATTCGAGCACGAGGGCGCGGGCGCGCTTCGGAAACTCGCCGCGCACCTGCCCGTCACGGATCGTCACCGTGATCTCGAATTCGCCGTACGTCGCGTGGAAATGCGGCGGATCGTGATCCCGGAACAGAATCGCGATCGCGATGCCGAGGAAGCGCGAGATGACAGGCATTCTTGAATTGAAGAGATGTCTATTGCTGCTTAACGCGGAGCTCAACTGCGGGCGGCCGAACTGACGGGCGCCGAGCAGAATGCTCTTGACGATACTCGAACGGCGCCCAGCCGCAATGCTTCGAGCGCCCGACAGTTGCAGCGCTTCGTTATGCGGGCGATGTGGGAGCCGAGGCGAGCAGCGCCGACCACGGACCGCGATGGAGGCCGGATGCCCGCGCGCACGGGCCGGCGCGCGGCGGGGCGCGTCATCCAACGAGTCGGTCGAATGCTCGACCGGCCGGCGCACGTGCTCGCGGTGCGCGGTGCTATCCAAGGCGCGAGTTCAGGGCCAGGGAATCGCGAACGCGTGTCTCGAGACGAACGGCTCCCACTCGCCGCGATCACGGCCGAACACCAACCCCAGTTGCCTGGCCTCGCCCGCATAACGCCCTAGCTAAGCTGCGGGCGAATACAATAAGAGCGTATGCGGAGCATGCGCAATTCCTAAACTCGCCCGTCAGCTTCAGCGTTCGTTAGGCATCGGCCGCGCCGAGGTGCTTATCGAGTGCTGGCTGGATTCGTTCCCGAACGTCGTCGAGGCGCGCCATTAGATCACATAGGGAATAGCGTTCACCTAGGAAGAACACGTCTAACGTCCGCGGATCGATCATGCGCACGAATTCTCGACGGAATGCGTCCGCAGCGTGCGTCGAGCCATCGAGAATGATGAAGCCCCACCGGCCCCGATCCGAAGTTTGGATCAGTTGGTCGAGGCGTTCATCGTAGTGCAGCCAGTCATTACGGAGGCGCCGATCCGCGATTCTGTGGTCGTCCGCAATCGATAGAAACTCACGGAGGGCGCCGCCACGCCGCCGTGCGTACCCTTGCCTCGACGGAAACAGCAGCAAGGATGCGCGGGCGTAGGCAGCGAGGAAGCCTTCGATGGCTGCGCACATTTGTGTGTCGTCGAGAGGCGGTAGATCACCGGTCGCGCGGGCTTTCTCATTTGCCTGCGCCCATACCCCGACACGCCGCCGAACGGTGGTCAGCTCATGCGCGGCAATACTTATGGTCCGACCGAGCTCGTGGATGTACTCGAGCAAGAGCCGAATTTCGAGCCCGCCGACGCGGCGGGATTGGAGCTGCCGGATTGCATCGGTCACGCGCTTATGAGCTGATGCCTAACGCCCCAGTTCAGCTGCAAAGGGATATATAAGAGTGCTCACGTAGTGAGCACCGTCAGAAGACCCTTTGGCAGCTGCAACGTTCGTTAGGCGTCGTGGTCGTGATCTACAACGCTGGCGCCCACGGGAGCGGCTTCCGGTAGAGGTTCCTGGAGCAGCAGACCGTCCCGACGTGCAAGCGTGTCGGTCGTCGCCGTCGTGCCGCGCGACCCGAGCCATGGGAAGAACATCGCCGCGCTGAGGACGACGCCCGATAGGCCCATGAGCAGATACTCTCCGCCGGGGTTGACGAACGAGAGGAAAGGGCGTGTCGTCATTGCCGCAGCAAATCCCGCGAGGCCAACGATGAACGCCCGTCGGCCGGCCACTGCGGCATCCGCTCGCAGGCGAGTGCGCATCGCGACAAGGGTGAGCGCACTCCCTGCCGCGGTGACCAAGGCTGCGGCGACGGTAAGACAGAGATTGCTCGGCGTGAGATGCGAACGTGCGGAGGGCGAGGCGCCGATCAGTATCGCGAATCCGGCGAGGACACCCGGAGCCGTCCGCGTCACTGCGCCACGAATGATGTCCCGCGCCCGAACCATGAATCCTCCTGATCAATCAATCTGGACGACGCCTAACGCGTGAAGCTAAGTTGCGGGCGGTCAGCCCTCGAAGCGGGCCGGCGGCCGCGTTGAGTATTCACGCAATAGGCCACAACCGCAACGCTTGGAGCGCTCCGACAACTTCAGCGCACCGTTAGCACGCGACCCCCGACCGATGTACTGCGTTTAACCGGTCGCGCCGTGCCGTGCCCGAAGCACTTGACGCCACCCCTGGGCCGCCGCACGGCGTCGCGCGAGGGCGTCTGAATCGGCTTGAGGGCTCGACCGGCCGGCGCTTCGCCCCGGAGCACGGTCGGCTTACCGATCTCGATCCACTCGCCAAGCGGATCACGAAACACCGTCGGTCGTACGCACTGTCGTGAGCACCGCGACCGACGCCCTGCACAAGCAAAGGTGATGGTGACCTTCGCGCGCTAACGCTAATTAGACTGCGGCATTATACGACTTACGATCTGCCAACACGAGATACCTAAGTCGCTATGTACTCGCCACACACGCGTAGCCAAGCCACGCAACGCCTAACGCAATACACACTTGCGCCCTCCGGGTTCATGCGCCGTCTGGGAGATTATCCGACATACACAAGTCGGATAATATTCCTGAACTCCGCAACAACGCCGAGCGGCCCTCGCTGCCCCTCTGTACCCCCGCGGCGTGTCGCCACTCGGTTCGATGCCGCGCTGCGGCCGGTGCGGGAGGGCTGACGGAGATGGTCCCGCGGCGCGACGGCCTACAGCCGATCCGCCGGGCTGCGCACGCCCAAGCCGCCGCGATTCAGCACGTGCGTGTAGATCATCGTCGTCTTGAGATCCGTGTGGCCGAGCAGCGTTTGCACCGTGCGGATGTCCGCTCCTCGCTCCAGCAGATGTGTCGCGAACGAGTGCCGAAGCGAGTGGCACGTTGCGCGCTTGGTCAGGCCCGCCGCAGAGACGGCACTGGAGACAGCTCGCTGTACCACACTCTCGTGCAGGTGATGACGACACCGGCGGCCACCCGCATCGACGAAGGTGCGGCGGGCCGCGAAGACGTATTGCCAGCGCCAATCGCTGTCCAGCGCCGGCAGCTTTCGCCGCAGTGCCTCGGTCACTTCGGTCGTGCAGATCTCCCGGCGACGATCTTCACGGAATTGTTGTTGCCGTCGTTTCAGCTCGAGACGCAGGTCGGGAACGCACACTTCCGCGAGCGGCGTCCGCCGATCCTTACCGCCCTTCCCATCGCGAACGACGATCTCTAGCCGGTCGAAGTCGATGTCCTTCACACGGAGCCTGAGGCACTCGAGGAGCCGTAGACCGCTTCCGTACATCAGCATCGCGCAGACCCGCTCGGGCCCCGCGACGTGGTCGAGAAGGCGGCGAATCTCCGCCTCGCTCAGCACCACCGGCACATACCGCGACCGGCGGCCGGGCTGAATGCCCTCGATCGGGGGGAGCGGCCGCGCCAGGACCGCATCGTACAGAAACTTCAACGCGGCAAGTGCCTGGTTCTGCGTCGACGCGGATAGCTGCTGCTCGAGCACCAGCGCGGAAAGAAAGCGCCGCACGTGCTCCTCGTTCATGTCCCGCGGATGCTGTCGCCCGTGGAACACGATGTAGCGTCGAATCCATTGCACGTACGCCTCCTCGGTGCGCCGGCGATACCGTCGCTCGCGCAGCGTACGCCGGACGACCTCCATCAGTCGATAACGCCGATCGGGATCCGGCGCGGCGCTGAGATGAGACAGTGGAATGAGCGGGCGCACGTCGTAATCTTCTGGCCGTCGCTCGCGCACCCCGCACCAAACCACCGCGCTCGTGCTCATCTGAACTCGTGCGCCGCGTGCGTGAGCGCCGCCCCAAGCCGCAGCTCTTTGAACTTTCGTCCAACGATCGAGATCGCCGCGCCGTCGTTCTCCACGCGCCCCTGCACCAGCACGAACGGCGCGCGCTTCACCACCTCCTCGTTGGCCACCACCAGCTTCTGCGGCACGACGATGTTCGCATACCCGAACTCGTCTTCCAACAAGAGAAAGATCGTTCCGCCCGCCGTCGCCGGCCGCTGGCGCACGGTCACGAGCCCCGCGATCGTCACGGTCCGCCCGTCCGGCATCTCCATCAACTCGCGCGTGTCGATCGCGCCGCCGCACGCCAGCCGCGCGCGGACCGATTCCATCGGATGCCCTTCCACGCTCATGCCGACGGCATGATAATCCATAAACACTAATTGCTCTCTGCTGATCGGCACGGGCTCGTGATGCGTCACCGGCGCCGGCGCCAGCGGCAGCACGTCGCCGCTCGCGCGGAGCGCCTCCCACGCCGCGTGCCGCCGGTCCGGCGACCAGGCCGCGAATGCGTTTGCCTGCGCGAACGCGAGCACGTCCTCCCGATTCAACCCCGCGCGGGAGACGACATCGGCGATCGACGTGAACGGCGCCCTGCCGTGCGCGGCTTTGAGCCGCTCGATCACCTTGTCTCCCACGCCGCGCACGAAGCGCCAGCCCACCCGCATGGCGCCGTCCTCGTACGTGCAGCCCCAGCTCCCGGTCTTCAAGCACGGCGGCCGCACCTCCACCCCGAATCGCTTGGCGTCGTGCACCAGCGTCGACACGGGATAGAATCCCATCGGCTGCGCGTTGAGCAATCCGATGAAAAACTCCGTCGGATAGTTCGCCTTGAGCCACGCGGTCACGTACGCGATCAACGCGAAGCTCCAGGCGTGCGACTCCGGAAATCCGTAATTCGCGAAGCTCACGAGATCCTGGCAGATCTGCGCCGCGGTCTCCTCCGTCAACGGCTTGATCTCGCCCGCCGCCGAGCGCGCGAGCATCGCCTCCTTCATCTTCACGAGCGCGGCCTCGAGCTTCCCCTTCTTCCTGATGTTCCCCATCGTGCGCCGCAACGCGTCGGCTTCCGCGCCCGAGTAGCCGCCGAGCTGCATCGCGATCGCCATCGCCTGCTCCTGGAAGATTGGAATCCCCTGCGTGCGGCGCAGGATCTCCTCGAGATCGGGATGCGGGAACACCACCGGCTCCTTTCCCAACCGCCGCTGCGTATAAGGATTCACGAAACTCGCCTGGATCGGCCCCGGCCGGATCAGCGCCACCTGCACGACCAGATCGTAGAGATGATCCGGCTTGGTGTGCAGGATCGAATTGATCTGCGCGCGGCTCTCGATCTGGAACATGCCGATCGTCTCGCCGCGCTGGATGATGTCGTACGTCTTCGCGTCGCCATCCTTGATCGCGTACATCCGCGGCCGCTCGCCCGAGTGCTGCTCGATCACGTCGAACGCGAGCCGCACCATGCTCAACGCCCCGAGTCCCAGAAAATCGAATTTGGGCACGCCGATCATGTCGAGATCGTCCTTGTCGAACTGGACGATCGTGCGCCCCATCGTTGTTTGCTCGACGGGAAGAAAATTGCCGAGCGGTGCGGCCGAGAGCACGAACCCGCCCACGTGCGTCGAGCGCAACCGCGCCAGTCCATCGAATCCCTCGAGCGCCATCAACAGTGCGCGCCCGCGCGCGTCCGTCAGGTCGATCGCCCGCCGCTCGGCCAGATCGCGCACGGCCTCCACGCACCCCGCGGGCTCCGTCCCGTGCACCCGCTTGGAGAGCTCGAGCGCCGTGGCCACCGGATAGCCAAGCGCGCGCATGGCATCCTGTACGGCCGTCGGCGCGTGGAAGCACTGCGTCACCGCCGTGATCGCCGCGTGCGAGCGATCATAATTGTCATACATATAATTGAGCACTTCCTCGCGGCGCTCATGCTCGAAGTCCACGTCGATGTCCGGCGGCTCGGTCTTGCCGTCCACGCGCGCCTCGGACAGAAACCGCTCGAACAAGAGCCCGTGCTCCACGGGGTCCACCGCCGTGATCCCGAGACAGAACGCGACCGCCGAGTTCGCGGCGCTCCCGCGCCCCTGGCAGAGAATCCTTTCGCGGCGCGCGAAGCGCACGGCGTCCGCCATGACGAGAAAGAATCCGGCGAAGCCGAGTCGCCCGATCAGCTCCAGCTCGTGTTCGATCTGTGCGCGTTGGTGCGGCTCGGCGTCGCCCCAGCGCTCGCGCATGCCCTCTTCCGTCCACCGGCGCAGCGCGTGATTGTCGTCTTCGTCCACCGCGCCATGCCCGAGCTTCGCTTTGCGAAAATCCGGCAGGGGAGGACGCATCCAATCGAGCGCGAAGCCGGTGCACTCTTCGGCGATCCGCACGCTCTCGCGCAGACCTTCCTCGCGCCCGCGCCAGCGGGCGGCCATTGCCGGGGGCGACAGCAATCGCCACTCGCCGTTCGGATGCAGCAGCCCGCGCTCGGCCGCCACATCTATAGTAAGGTCGTAGCGGAGGGCGGTGAGCATGTCGTGCACGAGCCGGCCGCGCTCGTCCACGTACCTGGGATCCTGCGTCGCGACCCACGGCACGCCTTCACGCTCGGCGAGCGCGATGAGCTCCGCCGCGAGCGCCGACTCGTGGCCGCCCGTGTGGTGAAGCTGCACTTCTATAGATAGGCAGTTGGCGGGGAAGACCTCGCGCCACCGATCGAGACACCGCTTCGCTTCGCTCTCTTTCCCGGCTCGAAGCAGTGACGCGAGCTCCCCCGACGCGGGGCCGGTCAGCGCATGCAGATCTCCCGCCTTCGCATGCTCGGCGACGTGGGCCCACGTCACCTTCGGCCGTCCGCGCTGCTTGCCCTGCGCCTTCTGGTCCCACGACTGCCACTGTCCCACACGCGCCAGCGTCACGAGCGCGGCGAGCTGCTGATATCCCGCTTTCGTCCGCGCGAGAAATGCCGCCGGATGTCCGTCGACCACGAGCTCCGCCCCGACGATCGGCCGCACGGGCGCCTCGTCCTCCGGCGGCGTCATCGCCTCGGTCGCGAACCGCGCGATGCCGCCCAGGTCCGCGGTATCAGTAATTCCTAAATGCGTGTATCCGAGCGCGCGCGCATGGTGCGCGAGCGCCTCCGCCGACACGGCCCCGTCGGAGAACGAGAAGCACGTGTGCGCGCGGAGCTCGATGTACCCGGCGCTACGCTCCAATCTCCACATCCAGCAGATACGTCGCCCCCGTATGCCCGGCCGCGAAATGCCCGCCGCCGCGGATCTCGCGCAGGCCGCCGGTGCCGAGTCCGGGGAGAATCGTCCAGCGCCCCTTGGCGACGCCGTTCTCGAACGTGCCGATGTCCTGCATGACGAAGCTGCCCGCGTGCCCTTGGACCGTGCCGGTGACGCGCACGAGACCGACGAAGCTGGCCGACTGCTGCGTGCGATACCCCATGAGATACGAGACCGACGCCTCGCCCTCGATCCCGCCCGCGAGCTCGTGCGTCACGCGCGCGTGCACGAGCTTCGGCAATCCCGCCGCGGCGTCGTACGCTGCCTCCTCCCACTGCCGCACCCTGAACGTCCCCTCGATCTGTGACATCCCCGAGTCCTCGCTCAATCCCACCAGCCGTGTAGAAACCAATCCGTCGTGCGCTGCTCCGCGCCTCGAAAGAGCCACACCATCATCCCGTCCTCCCGCACGCAGCGGAAATACTCCCGCGCGTACGCGCCGTCCCACTGCCCGCCCGACACGCGGTCGGGCCCCGCGACCTCGATGATCTCGTGCCACTCGCTGCCGTCGAGATACCGCACCGGCACCTCGTGATCGCGCCGCGGCTCGGTGTCGACGGTGACGATCTTGGGGGAGGGGATGAGCTGGAGAGCGAGAGAAGCAGGAGAGTGGAGGGTCGAGAGTGGAGCGTGGAGAAAGCGGCGTGCGTGGCGCCTTTTCTCCACGCTCCACGCTCCACTCTCCACTCTCTTCCACACCGTCCGCTCCTCCACCAGCGGATGCTCCGAATTCTCCGGCTCCACCACGACGTCGCCCTGATCGTCCGTGAGCTGCACGATCGCGCTCTCCACCATCGGCGCGCTCGCGAAGCCGCGATCGAACAGGTCGCCCTGCGCGCCGTCGTTCCCCGTCACCGACTCCACGCGCAGCGCGATCCCCATCACCGCGTCCGGCAGCGTGAGCGTGTCGAGCGCCTCGCGCACGAGCCGCATCCACCGCTTCTGCTCCGCACTCGGCCGCGACGAGCGAATCACGTGCGTGCGCTGCGTGCGGTTGCCGAGCGAGAACACGAGCCCCATCTCGCGCGCCCGCTCGCCGCGCGCCGCCAACGCCGTGCACACCGTGCCCGCGAGCGAGTTGATGACGAAGAGCAGGCGCTCGGGATCCTTGAGTCCGTACTCCACCCACTCGAGCGAGGCGCTGGGCAGCGCGCGCGGCGGCACGCGAAAGAGCCAGCGCTCGTCGTCGGCTCGCGCACGCTGCCAGAACCGAACACCTTCCACGCCGAGGCGCACTTCGATCGACTCGGCGTCGAGCGAACCGAGCGCACCGCAGGTTTCGATGCCGAGCCCGTGAAGCAGCGCGGCGAGTCGTTCCGACGGCGAGAGAACTTGTAGTGGACGCGGCGCGATGAACGCGCGGTCCTGACCCGGCTTCACGATCACGAGCGGGGTCTCGCCGTACACCGCCGCGACTTCCGCGGCGACGGGCGTCATCGCCGCGCCGGCGTGCGCGTCGTCGTAGCCGTAGTCGCTCGCCACGCGCAGCATGGCGTGGGCGAGCTCGGGGCCGTGGAGCCCGCGCGCATCGCCCCAGACGAGCGACCGCTCGCCGACCGCCACGCGCGGCGACACACCGAGCAGACTGGCGACGAGATCAGCGGGGAAGTCCGCGCCGGTCGGCCAGCTCGGACTCCAGAGACAGACGTAGCTCATGATGCATCACCGGAAGTGTGAACTCTGTGTGCGCGCTCCAGCCCACGGTTCTGGCGTCGATGCGCACGGTCGCGTCCTGCGCCTCGGCGGGATCGCCGAACGGCGTGCGGCGCCAGCGATAGCGCAGCAGGCGCGACGTGAGCCGCAGGCTGGCCATGGAGGCCGCGGTGCCGACGGAGACGAGCGCCGTGCCGCCCTCGCGCGCCGCGCGCCCCAGGCGCACGGTCTCGGTGCCCTGTGGTTCACAACCTGCTAATATCAGAAGTGAAAATCCGCCCGAGCGCAGCAGCTCCTCCGCCGCGCGCAGCGCGTGGAGCCGCGACTTGGGGCGCACCAGGTACGGTCCGTCCGCCCAGAACGCGCCGGCGATCGTGTTGTCGCCGTCGATCCACGCCGCGCGCTCGCTGTGCGCGACCACGGTGTGGCAGGCGGCGCGGAGAATCGCCGTCGATCCGCCGCGCGGCGCCCAGACCGAGAGCCGCCCGCGCGGCAGCCCGCCGTGCGGAAGCACCTGGTCGAGCGGCGCGATGCCCGTGGACACGTGCTCCGTGGTCTCCCGCTCGACGAGCGGCGTCGCGTCGGGAAAGCGTTGCTCGATCAGCGCGCGAAGGGCGGCAAGAGAGGTCGAAGGCATTCCGGACTTGGTGAATGGGCGGAGAAGCTAATACCGAAGATAAACCGAAAGCAAGAAGTAATCCACATTTCGGACCTCTTGAGGAGGTATTTAGAAGAAATGTGATGTTGGAGAAAACGCTTCCTTCAACGTGGCCGTGAAGAGACTGATGCCTTGAATCCGATGAACCATTCCGGTTCACCAAACCTCGACAAAGTCGAGTACCGGAAAGTCCGCGCTGAAGTCGCAAATATCGGTTGCGCTGTTACTATCGAGGGCGAAGAAGGAACGGCCAGTTCGTCTCACAACTTCGGATTCACGATGGTTTCACGCGCTCTTCGTGTCCTTTGCTGGATTGCTCTAGCCGTGTTCTTCGGCGCGCTACTCATGGCGTTCACGATTACCGCGAGCGCTTCCATCGCAGACTCAACCAAATCGTTCGACCTGGGACTCTTTGCTGGCGGCTTCCTGTTGTCGTTGATGACTTCGATGTTCGTTGGTGTCATGCTCGCGCCGGGGTATGTGATTCTTTGCCTGTTCTGGGCGGCGCTGGGTCGTCGGCTGGGTCGCGTTGAACGTTCAAGCGCGTGGTTCACCGCGAGCATGCTACTGCTTGCACTTCCCGCCGCAGTCATCGTCGGGCTCCGCAATCGTGGAGCCGCGCCCGTCGGATCAATGCTATTGACTCTTGCAGCGACTTGGCTCGGTCTGATCCTGCCGCGCTTCTTGGTGCCATCGCTTAAACTTGGAGTGTTCGCGTCCGTTGATTGAGCTCCGGCAAGCTCACAGTGGCAGCGTCAACTGGTCCGAGACGGCCGCGGCCGCGAATCGATCCTCGATCGCCTCGGCCTCGTACCGTTTCTCGTTGCGCCCCCAGCGCCCGAACAGAACGCCGTGTTTGGCGCAGAGCGCGCCGACGAGCTCTCGCAGCCGGTCGGTGTACGCGTCGCTCACCTTGTGATCGAACGCGTACGTCGCCCGATAGCGCTTGGCGAGGTGCGGAAACTCGCGCTCGATGAACGGGAGATAGCGCGCCCGCGCCGACGAACGCAGCCTGAGCGGGCAGGTGTTGAGATACGACGCACCGCGCTCGCCGACGGCGACGACCAGCCGCTCGAGCGCCGCGGGATCATCGGTGATCGCCGGGAGCACCGGCATCACGTTGATGCCAGTTTCTATATCGGCCTCGCGCAGCCGGCCGAGCGCGCGCAGCCGCGCCTCGGGCGTCGGCGCGCGGGGCTCGAGGCGCCGCGCCAGCTCGCGATCGGTCGTGATCAGCGAGAGGTGGATCGAGAGCGACGAATGGCGGTTGATCCGCTGCAGCACGTCGATGTCGCGCGTGATCAGTGGACTCTTCGTGATGATGCTGATCGAGAGCCCCGTATGCTCGGCCAACACCTCGAGTACGGCGCGCGTGATGCGGAACCGCCGCTCCGCCGGCTGGAACGGATCGGTCGCCGTGCCGATCACGATCGTTTCACCCTCGAGCAGCTTGAGGTGCTTGTCCGAGCCGTGTCGCAGTACTTTGCGGAGCGCGTCGGCGGCGTTCTGTTTCACGAAAATGCGGCGCTCGAACGCGAGCCACGGCGGCAGCGTGTCGCGCGCGTTCTGCATTTCCTCATGATCCGGATTCGCCGTAGCTTTCCGGTCGAGTGCCCAGCGGTGCGCGTAGCGTGCGTAGCAGTACGCGCACCCGAACGCGCAGCCGACGTACGGGTTGATCGACCAGAAGCCCATGCCCGTCGTTTCCGGTCCGTTGAGCACCGTGCGCGCGATGGTCCCGAAGTAGCGGATGTCCTTCTGCTCGCCGACGACCGGCAGCGGACGGCCGAGTACCGAGGAATCCCAGAGGGCGCCTTGCTCCACCTTTACAGCCTTTACAGCCTTTACTGCCATCGGCCTCACGACTCGTGACAAGCGGGGATCTGACTTTACCGAACAAAGACCGAAGAAGCAAGACGCTCGCCGTGGTCATCCTCGCGATCCTGGCGTTCGTCGAGGCTTTGCTGGTTACTCAGCCCCCCGGACCGGGGCTCGACCCGGACTCGGCGTCGTACATGGGGGCCGCCGAATCATTTGCGCACGGCCAAGGCTTGCGCATTCCGACCGCCGACTGGTTCGCGCCCGAGCCGGCCGCGGCACTCGCCCATTTCCCGCCCGGACTGCCGATCGCGCTCTCGATTGGAGTCGCGGCGGGAATCTCCGCGCCGCAGACGGCGCGCGTCGTCAACGCGATTGCGTTCGCGATCACCGTCGCCATTCTGGCGTATCTCGTCGGCTGCAGCACGGGCACGCTCGGCGGCATGGCAATCGGCATCGCGCTGCTGGTCGCGCGCCCGATCGTGCTCGTCCACCTCTCCGTGCTGAGCGAACCGCTCTTTCTCGCGCTGCTCGCGGCAACGCTGCTCGCGATGGTCAAGCGCGCGCATCCGCTCGTCGCCGGGTCGTACGCGGCGCTCGCCGCGCTGGTGCGATACGCCGGCGTCTCGGTCAGCGGCGCCGTGGTGCTCTGGGAGTTGATTCAACCACGCGAATGGAAGGAGCGGCTCGAGCGCGCGGTGCTCGCCGGCATTCCGACGCTCGTACTCTTCGGCACGTGGCTGCTTCGCACGCACCACGACCGCGGCGCGACAATTCGCGACGTCGGGATCTACGGTGGCTTTGGCGCCACGCTCGCGCAGGGCGCACGCACGATCGCTGCCTGGCTGATCCCGACCTCCGACACGCCGGGCACGTGGTGGATGGTCGGCGGCGCGGTCGCGGCGCTCGCGGTCGTCGCGTTGATCGTCGGCGGGGTACGCATGGCGCGGCGACACGTCGAGCCGCGCGCGGCATCGGCGCCGAGAATTCTCGCCGCCGCGACCATGCTTCTCGTCTGCTACGTGGCGCTGATCGTGGTTTCGCGGCTCTTCGCCGATCCGGGCATTCCGTTCGACGAACGGATCCTCGCGCCGCTCGTGCTGCTCGTGAGCGCGATGACGGCCGTGGCGATTGGCGCGTCGTGGCGATCGCTCGGCTTGCTGCTGCGTGCGGCGCTGCTCGTGTGCTTCGCGGGGTGGATCGTCGGATCAGTGCTCGCGGATTGGGACGACGTGTCGTGGGCGACGAGCAACGGCTCCGACTTCGCGGGCGAGGATTGGCGCACGTCGCCGACGATCGCGTGGGTGCGGACGAACGCGGCGAGCACGCCGCTCTACTCCAACTGGCCGGCGGCGCTCTACTTCCACGTGCATCGTGCGGCGTGGCTGCTTCCGGACGAGAGCGACGCGAAGACCGTGCGCGCGTTCGCCGACACGCTCGCGCGGAGGGGCGGGGTGGTGGTCGCGTTCGACGCGCCGAGCCCGGATGTGGCGCCGCTCGACTCGATCGTGCGGCGCGCCGGGCTGCGCGTCGTCGCCAGGTTGAGCGACGGGACGATCTATGCCCCGCCGCCGCTCACAACCCGCTGATGCGGAAGCCGAGGTTCAGACCGTTCGCGCCTGGGGCGGCGAAGAAGTTGGCGTAGTGCGAGTCGCGTGCTATTCGAAAACTCTGAAGCGTGATGATGCTCCCGAAGAGCAAGGTCGACTGGGTCTTGGTCATGCCGTGCACGCGCGCCATGAACTGGATGTCGCTCACCGAGCCCGTGCGGCCGATGGTGAGATAGAACAGCGTCGTGCCGATGCCGCCGGCGAGCAACCCGCGCTCGAAGGCACCCCCGCGGGTGTGTGGAATGTCGAGGATGCCTTCGTCGATGAGCGTCTGGATCGTCAAGCCGGCGGCGGAGAACAGAAACTGCCGGTGCGGCGAGATGCTTGCGTCGAGTCCGGAATAGATGGTCGGGCGGAAGGTGTCGAACCCGAAGCTGGGATGTCCGCCCACGGCGTACGCGGTGGCGACGTGCGCCATCTCGTGGAGCATGATGCTCGTGGCGAAGCCGAGGCTGAGGTGCTCCCAATAGGCGGACGAGCGGGCAGATGGAACGACCGGCGCGACGGAGTCGGCTTGCGCGGCCGCCCGCGAGAGCGGAAGGGCGGCAAGCAGAACGACGGCGGACAACGTTGCGCGGCGGCGACGAATCACGTTCGCTCGATGGACGGAGGCGCGGTAAAATCTCGGTAGTGGCGCGGCAACCCGTAACCCCAACTTCCATGCGACAGAAGCTTTCCGACGTAGAGATCCAGCGCGCGCTGGCGGACTTGCCGGGCTGGTCACGCCGCGGCGACAGCGTGACGAAGACGTTCACGTTCGACCATTTCGCGGACGGCATCAGTTTCGTCGATCGCGTGGCGGCGGCGGCGGACGGGATGAATCACCATCCGGACATCGACATTCGCTACACGAAGATCACGACCACGCTCTCGACGCACGATGCGGGCGGGATCACGCAGAGCGATCTCGATCTGGCGAAGAAGATCGAAGCGGCCGCGAAATAGGGCGCGAAAATGGGGACCGCCGGAATTTCGTCCGGCGTCCCCATTCGTTGCACAGAAGAGATCGGCCTCGACTAGCGACGGCGGCTGCCGCCTCCGAGGAGCGCGAGGATGAACATGAACAGGTTCAACAGGTCGATGAAAATCGTCGTGGCGGCGATGACGTAGTCGTCCTGGCCGAGCGTCCCCGAGCGCAGGATGCGCCAGGTATCGAACACGAGCAGGCCGCTCATGATCAACACGCCGACGCCGGCCATGTACAGACCGGCGGCCACGCTGTGGAAGAACATGTTCAGGATGAGGCCGGCGAACAGCACAAATAGGCCGACCATCAAGAAGCCGCCCCAGGCGCTGAAGTCGCGCCGGCTCACGAACGTGTACAGTGTGAGTACGCCGAAGGCGCCGAACGTGAGGATGGCCGCTTCGCTGACGATGCCCGGCGCCTGCCGGCTGGCGATGTCGAGCACCGGCGCGATCCACACGCCCGTGATGAACGTGTAGAGGAACGTCAGAATGATGTTCCTCGGAAAGACGCGCGCGGACCGCTGCGCCATGATGAGCGGAACGAACGACGCGATGAACGCGATGAACGGGTGCGCGAGGACGTCGCTCTCGAGGTTCGGCTGACTGAGCGTGAAGGCCGTGCCCAGCATCGCCACGAGGATGCTGAGAAACACCAGCCCGTACGTGCGGCGGACGAGCGTCGCGCGCTCGGCGCCCGTGCGAACCTGAACAGCCGGTGCGTATGAGTAGCCCATGGTGACCGAAAACTCCTGTGGAGGTGGTACTGGACCTGAATATATACCCCGGAGGGGGGAGAAAGAGGCGGAGCGTGGGACGTGGGACGTGGGACGTGGACCGTGGACCGTGGACCGTGGGACGTGGGACGTGGAACGTCCAGCCTCCAGCCTCCAGCCTCCACTCTCCACTCTCCACTCTCCACTATCTACTCTCTACTCTCCACTCTCACTTTCTCTTCACCTCAATCATCCCATTCACCGCACGCATGTCGATCGGGCGGGTGGAGGTTCCGATCTGCCCGCTCAAGTGACGAGTGCCGCGGCGAGATGATTCGGAGGGGAGCGGGAAGTCGCTCTTCACGACGCCGTTGGTCACGCGAAGATCCCACTCGCCGTCGGTCTGCTGCGGGAGCTGCGCCTGGATCATTCCGTTCACCGTCGACAGGTCGACGGAGTCAGTTGGGGCGAGTGAGTCGGCGGAGAGACGGATCTCGCCGTTGACCGTGTGCAGGTGGACGGGGCCAGCGACGTGGGTGGCGAACACCGTGCCGTTCGTCGCCCGTGCGCGTACGCCGTCGGATGCGCCGTCCAGCGTCACCGCTCCGTTCCCGGTCTGTGCGTCGACGACGACGTTCGCCGGCAGGTCGGCGACCAGATCCGCGGTCGCGTCGGTACCGTGGTGGAAGAGACTGAAGATCGAGAGGATGCTCCAGTGCCGCGCCGCTCCGCGATAGCCGGTCTCGCCGCACTCGCCGCTCGCGCGCCACATCGCGCACACGTAGTACTCGCGGCCGTCGACGTTGGTGACGGTGAAGTGGATGTCGCTCGCGCGTCCGCGGCGCCAATGCGTCATCGCGTGGACGTGGGCGGACGGTGCGTTCACCGCGCGGACGTCGATCTTCCCGTTTCCGTTGCGGAGATGAACGATCGCGCCCGGCGCGAGCTGCTGCGCCCAATCGAAGGCGTTGTCGTCCGTGTGCGGACGTGCGCACGCCGCGCCGGCCAGGGTCAGCGCGGCGAGGACGGCAAGTCGATAGTATCGCAAGCGAGTTCTCCTGTGCTCCCGGAGAATACGCTCGCCGGGCGCCGAAAGTTACCGCTTTCGAAGCTCGATGCTGCCGTTCACGGTGTGGAGCGTGATGTGCGGACCCCCCGGCTTGCCGATGTGCGCCGACAGGCGTTTGGGCTGGAGGCGTCCGCGCACGGTCATCTCGAAATCCGTGTGAAGTGAGCCGTTGAGCGTGCCGAGCTCCACGTCGGCGCCGACGTCGGCGGGCAGCTCGACGATGACGCTGCCGTTCACGGTCGTGAACTCGAGGTCCTCGTCGGACGGAACGCGTGCCATGCTGGCGCGTACGCTTCCGTTCACGGTGGTGGCGCTGACCGGCCCGCCGGACGAGCTCGCGGTGACGTCGCCGTTCACCGTATGCGCGTCGACTTCGTCCGTCGCGTCTTCGACGTCCACGCTGCCGTTCACCGTCGACACCCCGACCTTGACGCCTTTGGGCACGAGCACGCGAAACTCGACGCTCACGTCGTTGTTGCGATCGTGGTTGCGTCCGTGCGCCTCGTAGCCGTGCTCGTCGCAGCGCGATTCATCGGTCCAGAGCGCGCAGATGAGCACACTCTCATTGCCCGGCCCGAACTTGGTCGTCTCGATCCGAACGTCCGCCGGATCGCCGTGGCGCCAACGCTTGGTCGCCGTGACCTGCACCTGGTCGCCGGACGCTTGGCCGACCGTGATCCGGCCGCTGAGATTCCGAACGCGGATCCATCCGCCCGACGGAATCTTGCCGGACCAATTGAACGTGTCGTCCGACTGCCGCTGCCCGGCCGCGGGCAGCGCGACGGCGGTGAGGAGCGCGAGAGCGAGTGGGGTGAGGCGCATTGGTACGGAGGTTGGAGGTTGGTTGGAGGCTGGAGAGTAGAGAGTAGAGAGTCGAGAGTCGAGCGTGGAGTGCGGAGTAGACCAGCGATCACGGACATCTGCTCGCGCCAGTCAGCAGCTGCCAGCCTCCACCTCTCGTGTCCACTCTCCACTCTCCACTCTCCACGCTCTAGTGCTTTCTAATCCTCACATCCCCACTCACCGTCTGCAGGTCGAGGCGGCGGCCGCCCTGGCCGATGCGGGCTTCGACGCGGCGGCGGCTCATGTGGCCGCCCTGGAGCGTGAGTGGGAAATCACTGTCGATGTCGCCGCTCACGGTCTGCATCGAGAGATCGGCGTCGAACGGCGAAGGCACGTCGATCGTGACGTCGCCGCTCACGGTCTGGAACGACAGGTCGCCGCGGCCCGAGAGCGCGTCGAGCGAGGCCTCGACGTCGCCGCTCACGGAGTTGGCGTGCAACGACGTCGCGCGGAGGTGCGTCAGGTGCACGTCGCCGCTCACGGAGCCGGCGCGGATGTCGCCCTGCGCGCCGTCGACGCTCACGTCGCCGCTCACGTTATTGGCTTCGACGGTGACGTTCGCCGGAACGCGCACCTCGAGATCCATGCGCACGTTGTCCCACCGATTGTGACGGCGCCAGCCGCGATCGCCGCTGTCGCTGTCGCAGTCGTTGCCGTGGTCCGCGGTTACGACGCAGATGTCGACGCCGCGGCTCGATTCGTCGGCGACGCCTTTGATCTCGTCGAAGTCGCCGCTGCTGCCGCGCTTCACGCCGGTGACTTCGACCTTGCCGGAGGTCGAGGGAATGACGCGAATGCTGCCGTTGATGTTGCTCACGTTGACGCGGCTCCCGGCGGGGAGCGTCTTGGACCAGGTGAAGTCGGCGCTGCGTTGCGCGAACGCGAGCGTGGGGGTGGCGGCGGCAACGAGTGCGAGTGAGAGCAGTCGACGCATGGCTCGAGGTGGTGGTGGTGGATGGAGGACGACCGGACGCGTACTCGCCGTGTCAGCGAGCGCCGCGGCCGTTTGAGGAAATGCTGATGTCCCCGCTGAAGGTGTCGGCGCTGATGTGGGCCGCGCCGCCGCCGATCTGGAACGTGAAGCTCTTGGCGTTGGAGATGCCGATCCCGTGCTCGCCCGGCTTGAGCGTGATCGGGAAGTCGCTGTCGACCGCGCCGTTCCACGTGGAGATGGAGAGCTGCGCGCTGGCGTCGCGCGGCACGTGCAGCCGCAGATCGCCCGAGTGCGACGAGAGCTCGTAGCGGCCGTTGGGGTCGATCGCCCCGTCGTAGGTCACGTCGCCGCTCGTCGTCTTGGCGCGGACGACCTTGGCCGTGACGGCGCGGAGCTCGATGTCGCCGCTCACCGCGGTCACGTCGACGTCGCCGCGGAGCTCGTTGGCCTTCACGTCGCCGTTGATCGTGCTGATCTCGACGTCGCCCGCGACGTTGGCGATGTCGACGTCGCCGGAGAACGTGTTGACGTCGAGCCGCGTCGTGACGCCGTCGATCGTGATGTCGCCGTTCTGGGTGTGCGCCTCGACCTCGCCGCGCGTGCCGCGGATGTCGATGTCGCCCGACTGCGTGCGGGCGATGATGCGCGCGCCGGTCGGCACGTCGACCTCGAACTTGGAATCGCCGTTGCGGGACATTCCCGCGATCTCGAGCGTCGCATGGCCGCCGGTGAGATCGAAGCGCAGGTTGTTGTCTTCACTCTCGGCGTGCACGTGAAGCTTGCCGTCCGACGAGCCGCGCACGTGGATGTCGCCCGACGGCGCCGACAGATTGACGGTGCCGTGCGCGTCGAACGCGACGGTCGTGTCGATGCGCGACGGGTAGTCGCCGGTGCGGAATCGACTCCGCTGCTGCGCGCCGGCGGCGCCGAGCGGGAGCGCGACCACGACGGCGGCGGCCAACGCCAGCCCGCGGATCGAGTGAATTTGGATCGAAGTGTTCATAAATAGTTGCTCACGTCCGCGACGGCAACGACGCCGCCGTCCGGAGGAGCTGCACCTTGGTGTCGAGAGCGTCGTCGAGCGATTCCATGAGATAGCGGCTCGCCGGGTCCTTCTTCAACGCGGCCTTGCATTGCGTGATCGCGTCGTCGATGACCGCGAGGTTGTGCTCGATCACGCGCACGGTCGACGTGTCCAGCGTCGAGCGACGGGCGTCGACGATCGCGCGGAGCCGCGCGATCTCGCGGTCGTAGGTTTGCTGCGCGGTGAGATGGTTCGCGGCGAAGGCGACGTGCGGAGACTCGACGCCGGAAGTTGGAGATTGGACAACGCGCGAGGGTGTGTGGTGCAGCGTGTTGGCGTCCGCGTGCGCGGTCGTGTCGGCGGACGGCGAGGGAGCCGGCGACGTGGTTGGATTGAGCGCGGCGAGCTTCTGCGAGGGCTGTGCGTGCTGCACGGGCACGACCATCCCGTCTTTCGTGATCTGGTGCGTGATCGTCGCGGTGACGGCGATGAGCGCGGCGGCGGCGATGCCATACCATATCGGCCTCATTCCACGGCCGGCGCGAGGCTGCGCGGCACCCGCGTTCAATTCCACGACGGGCGTCTCGATGCGGGCGGCAATGCCCTGCCACAGATCGCGGCTCGGCGCGAGCGCGGGCAGGTTCGCCGCGTCGATGCGGAGCGTACGCAGATCGGCGAGCAGCGCGCCGCAGTCGGCGCAGCCCAATGCGTGCGCTTCCATCGTCGCGCGCGTCGTCTCGTCGACGTCCCGCTCGAGGAATTCAGCGAGTCGATTGCTGAAGTCGTCGCAAGTGAATGGTGTGGTCATCGATTCAGTGCCTCCCGCAACAGGAGCCGGGCCCGGTGCAACTGCGCCTTCGTCGCTCCCGTGGTCACGCCGAGCATTTCGGCGATCTCTTCGTGCTTGTAGCCTTCCACATCGTGCAACACGAACACTCGTCGCGCGCCGGGCGGAAGCCGTGTCATTGCGTCCTCGAGATCGAGCAGATCGCCCGGCGCGAGCGGCATCCCGACGACACCCGGCAGCGCGTCCATCCCACCCGCTTCGTCATCAGTCTCCTCGAAGCGGTTCCGCTGACGTCCATCGACCTTCCGCGCGTTGAGCACCACGTTCACCGCGAGCCGGTGCAGCCAAGTGGAGAACGAGCTCTCGCCGCGGAAGAGGTGCAGCTTTTCCCATGCGCGAACGAAGACGTCCTGCGTCAGCTCCTCGGCGCGCGCGCGGTCGCTGACCATTCGCGCACAGAGGGAGAAGACTCGATTCACGTGCTGCCGATAGAGCCGCTCGAACGCACCCCGGTCACCGGCCGCGGCACGCGCCACGTCCGAATCGCCGTTTCCGGTATGAGGGGTGGATGCTTCGATGATGGCCACGGCCGCCATGGAATCCTGGGTCTCCGTCCGTCATGCAATGAGATGGCGGGGAGGCCGGAAAGGTTTGAATCGCTTATCGGCCGGGCTCGTCCCAGCGATCGAGGATCGGGACGAGCTCGGAAATGCTTTCCAAATAGTGCGTTGGCGCACCGGCCGCGAGGTCGTCGCGGCTGAAGGCGCCCCAGAGCGCGGCGGCGGTCGCGACGCCTGCCGCATTGCCGGCGATGACGTCGTGCACCGAGTCGCCGACGAAGATCGCCTGGTGCGGCGCGACGTCGAGGCGGTGGAGCGCTATCCGTACGGGTTGCGGATCGGGCTTGTGTCGCGTGGATCCGTTGCAGCCGACGATGGTATCCATGGAGGTGGCGAGCCCGACGAGCGCGAGCCCGCGGAGGGCGAGCGCTTCGGACTTGCTCGTCACAATGGCCAGCGGGTGTCCGCGTTCGCGCAGCGCGCGCACGGTCTCGACCACCTCATCGTAGCAGCGGGTGAGTCGGTCGTGATTGGCGACTTGGTACTCGCGGTAGGCGGTGATGAGCGCGAGGCAGTCGTCATCATCGCTCGCGTAGCGGCGCAGCATGGTGAACAGCGGAATCCCGACGCCGGCGAGCCACTCCTGATCAGACGGGGGCGTGCGGCCGAGCTTCTCGAACGCGTAGCGGGTCGAGCGGAGAATGAGCTCGAGACTGTCGAGCAGCGTGCCGTCGAGGTCGAAGAGGACGGCGGGTGGCGCGGGCATGGCCATTGGGGAATTTAGCGGCTAGGATGCACGCCATGCCCGGCTCGCCTCGCGCGGAGATGAAGCGGCACCTCATGACGCTGATCGTGTCCGTCGTGGTGCTCGACGCGATCGTGATCGCGGTCTACTACGCCGCGCACATCGCGTCGCGCGCCGAGAAGGTGCAGCAGACGTTCGTCGCGGTGTGGGTGATCGTCACCCTGCTCATCGTGGCGACGCTGCTCAAACGGGTGCGCGAGGCGCGTCGCCGGAGCGTGCGTGGCGAGGGGAAGGGGGAGGGGGGCTGAGCGCGTGGATTGGTCCGCGCGCTCAGACGCCGACGATCAGCTCAGCCCTCTCGCGCGGCGCTTCGCGGCAGCGACTTTGCGCTGGCGGACGACGCTTGGCTTCTCGTAGTGGCGCTTTTTGCGGAGATCTTTCAGAACGCCGGCCTTCTGCACTTTGCGCTTGAACTGCTTGAGCGCCCAGTCGAGGCGATCGGCTTCGTCGAGAGTCACTTGAATCACTGAATGCTCACGATGTGTGGGGAATGAGTATCGTCCCATGAAAAGAGCCGGGCCGATTGCGATCGGCCCGGCTCTTCACGTCACGGGCTGTGACCAGTCGCCGATCGCTTACTTGCCGATCTTGACGACGTTCTCAGCCGCCGGGCCCTTGGCGCCCTGGACGATGTCGAACTCCACCTTCTCGCCTTCGGCGAGGGTGCGGAAGCCCGAACCCTGGATGGCAGAGTGGTGGACGAAGCAGTCCTTCTGGCCGCCCTCGGGGGTGATGAAACCGAAGCCCTTGGCGTCGTTGAACCACTTCACGGTGCCGGTGGTACGCATTGCTGTACTCCTGGAGTGTTGATTATGTCGATCGGAGTACCGGAACATGCCGTACGCACCGACCCACAGTTGCTCGTGATCGCCCTCACGAAGGGTACGTTCTCTCCTGCGACTGCGACCGACGTTGGCCGCAGCGACGCGATGTAAAAATGGAGCCCTGCGCGTTTGCGAAGGCCCCTTGTCTTACATCGGAACGTGTTCGCGCAAAAACTTTTGCGTCGCTGCTACAAAGTAACGGTGCATGGCAGTTTACGCAACAGGGATCAGAGCGGGCGCGGCTGTCGACGCTTGCGCCGCGCGCGAAGCTTGCCGAAGTCTGGGGGTACGACCTGAGAAGAAAGGCATGTCGGTGTGGACACCGGACTTGAAACGGACGGAACGGGGGCCTGAGGTGAGCAGAACATGTCTCGCGCGTTCGTAAACGAGGATGCGGCGGGCGGCCCGGGGAAGCGCTACGTGCTTCCGGCGCGCGACGACCCCGGGTTCGACGCGGCCGCGGCGGAGACGCTGCTCGACGCCGCGCGCGAAGGAGATACGTCGAGCGCCGAGCAGGCGACGGGTTACTACTGGGGCGAGCCGAAGCTGCACGAGTACGTGCGGCGGATCCTCGCGCGGGCCCAGGCGAGCGGGGACGACCGGCTGGAGCAATTGGCGCGGCGGTTCCTGCGGTAGGGATTGCGGCGACGGAGCCGTTCCCCGGCGGGATGACGTGCGCGCCAGGGTTCGTGTCGTCCGCGCTTCCATCACGATCCAAGCGTCCCGGGCGCGACGACGGCGGTGAGACGCGCCTCCCCTAGACATTCTACGGTGATGCAAACCATTTTCTCCCTCAGACCGTCTAAGGGAGCACCATGGGCATCGATCTGCTGCAGGGCACACTGGATCTCATCGTCCTCAAGACGCTGTCGTGGGGACCGATGCACGGCTTCGGGATCGCGCGATGGGTCCAGCAGACTACGGGCGACGTGCTCCAGGTGGAGGAGGGCTCGCTCTATCCGGCGCTGTACCGGATGGAGAACCGCGGCTGGATCAAGGCGGATTGGGCGCTCACGGAGAACGGCCGCCGCGCCAAGTACTACAAGCTGACCGCCGCCGGACGGAAGCAGCTCGCGTCCGAGCTTGCCGCGTGGGCGCAGATGCAGCGTGCGATCGGCCGGATCGTCGCGGCGAAGCCCGCGAAGCGCGAGCCGGCGTGAGCATTTCCTCATGACGCCCTCATGACGGGTTCCAATCCCGATCGCACGGCGGCGTGGCGCCGGTACCTGCGCTTCTGGCGCGCCAATCCGGGCGGCGACGTGCGCGACGAGCTCACGTTCCACCTCGAGTCGGCGGTCGAGGAGCTCGTGGCGAATGGAATGCCGGTGGACGAGGCGCGCGCCGAGGCGGCGCGGCGGTTCGGGGACGTGACGCGGATCAAGTCGGCACTGTACACCCTCAGCGAACAACGGGAGCGCCGGATGGCACGACACGAGTGGTGGCACACGATTGTGCAGGATCTCACGTACGCGCTGCGCCAACTGCGCAAGGCGCCGGCGTTCACCGTCGTCGCGATCGCGACACTGGCGCTCGGGATCGGCGCGACGACGTCCATCTTCAGCGTGGCGTACACGGTGATCATGAAGCCGCTGCCGTACGCGCATGCGGATCGGATCTATACGTACAGCCAGCGGAATGGCAAAGGCAGCATGTGCTGTCTGCCATATGGAAACTTCTATACCTGGCAGCGCGAGGCGAGCGACTTCGAGTCGATGGCGGCGACGTCCGGCTCGCGCGCGTTCACGCTCACCGGCTATGGCGATCCCACGCCGATTCGAACGCGATTGGCGACGGCGAGTTATTGGCGGACGATGTTCATCCCTCCCGTGCTCGGACGGTATTTCCGCGATGATGAAGATCGCGAGGGCGGGCCAAAGGTCGCGGTGCTGTCGTATGCGCTCTGGCAGAATCGATTCGGCGGACGCAAGGACATCGTCAATCGCGCGATCACGCTGAACGGCCAGCCGTATACGGTCGTGGGGGTCGCGGCGCCGGAGTACGTGATGCAGAAGCCGGCGGAGATCCTGTGGGTGCCGCTCGCCGCGCCGGCATGGCGGTTCAATGATTTCGCCGATCACGAGCTCTCGGTGTACGGCCTGCTCAAGTCGGGCGTGACGCCCGAAGCCGCGCGGCGACAGCTCGAGACGATCGATACGCGTCTCGCGCACGAGCATCCGCATCACGCGTACGACGGCGGCGTCATTCCGATGGGGATCGCCGACGCCATCGTCGGCTCGCAGAAGCAAATCGTCTACATGTTGTTCGCGGCGGTCGCGCTCGTGCTGCTCATCGGATGCGGGAACATCGCGAACCTGCTCTTGGCGCGCGGGAATGCGCGCAAAGCCGAGGTAGCGGTGCGCGGGGCGCTCGGCGCGACGCGCGGGCGAATCGTGACGCAGCTCTTCATCGAGAGCGTGGTGCTCGGCGTCGCCGGCGGCGTCGCGGGGCTCGCGGTCGCGGAAGCGGGCATTCGCTTCCTCGTTACCAGTCCGGCCGCGCTGCCCCGGTTGGCGGATACGAGGCTCAGTGCGCCGGCGCTCCTGTTCGCGATCGCGCTCTCGATCGGCTGCGCCGTGGTGTTCGGCCTCGTGCCGGCGATTCGCGCGGCGCGTGTGGATCTGCAGCAGACGCTGCGTGACGGCGGCCGCGAGTCGAAGGGCGCCGCACGCGCTCGACTGCAGCGCGGGCTCGTGATCAGCGAGCTCTCGATCGCGATGGTGCTGCTGATCGGCGCGGGACTCTTCATCAGAAGCTCAATGCAGCTCGCGTCCGTGCCGCTCGGATTCGATACGAGCAACCTGCTCGCGTTCGACATCGTGCTGCCGCCCGCGCGCTACGACTCGTCGGCCAAGCTCGAAGCCGCGTTCACGCAGATCGAGCAGAACATCGCGGCGATTCCGGGCGTGCGGTCGATTGGACAAACCAACACCGCGCCGGTTCGCGGATGGGGTACCGATTGGACCGCGTTCCGCGAAGGAAGCAACGGTCACGATGAGCGCTCGACCGACGCGAACATGCGCGGCGTGAGCACGGACTTCTTCAAGACGATCGGGCTTCCGCTGCTGCGCGGCCGCGCATTCACGGCGGCCGACGGCAAGAACTCCGCGCGGGTGGCGATCGTCTCGCGCGGGCTGGCGCAGGCGCTGTACGGCGACACGGATCCGATCGGGAAGCTGATCTCGAACGGATCGCCGGACAAGCCGCAGTGGATGGAGATCGTGGGCGTTGCGGGCGACATGCACGCGAGCGGACCGGCGCAGGAGCCGCCGCACGAGCTGTACATGCCGAGCGCGCAGTGGGTGAACGGCGCGCGGACGATTCTCGTGCGGGGCAACGCGAGTGTGCAGACGCTCATGCCGTCGATTCGTCGTGCCGTCGCGAGCGTGGACCCGCTGCTCGCGATCGTCGGCGCGCAAACGATGGACGAGACGGTGCAGCAGCAGTTCGCGTATCCCAATTTCCTCCGCTGGCTGCTCACGCTCCTCGGCGGGACGGGACTGGTGCTCGCCGCGGTCGGCGCGTACGGCGTGATGGCGTATCTCGTCTCGCAGCGAACGCACGAGCTCGGGGTTCGCATTGCGCTCGGCGCCACGACCGGCGACGTCCGCGGCATGATCGTACGGCAAGGGGTGCAGCTCGGCGCGCTCGGTGTGATCGTCGGCGGGGCGCTCGCATACGCCACGACGCACTTTGCCGCGTCGATGGTCTACGGCATCACACCGCGCGACCCGATCACGTTCGCCGTCGTGGCGGCCGTGCTGCTCATCGTCGTCGCCGTCGCGGCATACGTCCCCGCGCGCCGCGCCACCCGCATCGACCCGCTCGAGGCGTTGCGCGCCAACTGACGCAATGCCTCCCAGCCTCGGTGCGCGCGCGCTAAGGTTCAGTCGAATCCGCGTCCGCACCGAGGCTGTTCTGTCCGAGCTCGAGCCATCCGTACCAGCATCGCTTCCGTTCGACCGCGCCAGGCGCCAGGTCGAGCGCGCGGTGGCGGTCGCCAACCACGTGGTCGGGTTCGTGCTCACGATTGGCGCGCTCGGCCTTGCCCTGCACTGGCGTGTGCGGTTTGGCGGGTTCGTCGGACTGAAATCGTTTTACTTGCAGACGGCCTGGGCTTTCGGCGCGCTGCAGCTCGTCGCCGGAGTCGGGATGCTGCGGCGCTGGGCGGCGCGATGGGTGCTTCAAATGGTCCCGCTCGCGGTGCCGGTCATCGCATATCAGTATTTCATCCTTCACTTCATCTACCGCCGGCTGTGACCGCCACTCGTTGGATTCTCATGCTGGTGCTGGGCGCGGCGATGCTCGTCATCGGCGTCTACGTCGCGGTGCGGCCGCTCTGGACGCACAACGCGACGGTCACCGGCGCGCGCTGGCTCGACATGGCATTCGCGATCGTGTTCATCCTGCGCGGTGTGATCAACATCCGCGTCGCGATGAGCCGTCGACGCGCGCTGACGCACGGCTAGCGGGAGCCGGCGGCATGATCGAAGCGACGCCAGACGCGCGCGCGAAACGCGACGAAATACTCGAGATCAGGATCTCGACCCTCGGCGAGTTCATCGACCATGTGACGCCGGACGAGCCCAGTCCCGTGACCGGACGGCGGCGCGACACGGGCGTGTATCGCGGCTCGTCGAGCGCGGGCGCGCCGCTGCTCACGAGTCTCGACCGCCTTGGCGAGGCGCCGCACGCGAAGGCCGATCTCGAGGAGCACATCCTCCGCAACTACATTCGCTATTCGCGGCCGCACGTCGGCGAGCGCGCGGAGAACGAGTGGGAGGAACTGATCTCGGCGCAGCATCACGGCGTGCCGACGCGGCTGCTCGACTGGACGTACTCGCCGCTCGTCGCGGCGTTCTTCGCCACGCGGCCGCTCGACGCGCCGGAGCGCGATCGCGCGGTCTGGCGGCTCGACTGGCAGAAGGTGCACGGCGCGTTTCAGTTCCCGCCGCTGGCGCTGCTCATTCGCGACCTCGACGGCTTGTTCGCCGATGGCCGGCACGCGTCGCCATGGCAGCTCTTCGCGCGCGATCGATCAGCGCCGCCGTTCGCGTGCCTGCTGGAGCCGCCGTCGCTCGACGCGCGCATCGTCGCGCAGGCGGCGGCGTTCACGCTCTGCTCCGACAAATGGCACGGCTTTGACGAATTTCTCAGGTCGCACGGACTTGCATCGGCGCTCGTGAAGTTCGTGATTCCGTGCGACACTGTCGGCGCCATTCGCGACCAGTTGGATCTGGTCGGCGTCGACGAACGGCGACTCTTCCCCGATCTCGACGGCGTGGCCGCGGCGATTCGGCGCTATTACGCCTGACCGCAATGGGATTCTTCAAGCGAAAAGAGAAAGTGCCCGCCGAAGTGCAGCGGGTCGATTGGAAGTTGCTCGAGCACGGCGCGGTGACGTTGTATCACAAAGGATCCGTGCTGTCCGGCGATCTCGGTTGGCTGCGTCAACATGGGTACGTGATCCACGAGCTGGATGCCGCCGCGTGGCGCGAGCCGTCCGACTTTCACGCCGACGCAAAGCGGGTGCTGAGGTTCCCGTCCCACTACGCGAGCAATCTCGCCTCGTGGATCGACTGTCTCGCGGAGATCGATGTGCCCGACGAGGGGGGCGCCGCGATAGTGTTCCGCCGCTTCGACGGGTTCGCGAAAGCACAGCCGCAGCTCGCCCAGACCATCCTCGACAGCGTCGAGTCGACTTCGCGCCGATTCCTGCTCACCGGCCGGCGGCTGCTCGCGCTCGTACAATCGGACGATCCGCGGATCCGGTTCGACCGGGTCGGCGCGGTGCCGGTGACGTGGAACGCGCGCGAATGGACGGATGCGGACCGCGGGCTCACGGCGACCCACGGCTGAACGGTCGGTTGCCGAAGGCGGCCTCCAACGAGCATTTTGTTGTCCGCGAGATTCCGGTCGGTCGTCTCCTTCACCACTGAGGCCCAATGCAACACGGCTACATGTACAGCGGCGCGTACGAGCTCAACTACCCGAACCTCCGTGCGGGGACGTCGAGCTACACGACGACCGACGGGGAGCAGCGCGCGTTGCCGGCGTGGCCTGACGACATCGACGGCGTGCGCGTGAGCTACATGGAGAAATCGGGCAAGAAGTTCTTCGCGGTGCGGCTCCAGCACGCGGATCACGACATCGTGCTGGAGAATCCGGTGGCGATCGATCCGCTGCGCCACATGGGCAACCGCCGGTTCGCGGCGGATGCTGTCATGGTCTCAGACGACGAAGCCTCGGCGCTGCTCGACGACGCGATTCGCGAGAATCCCGACAAGCAGAGCGAGATCGCGCTGATGATCAACCGGGTCAATCAGCTGCGCCGCGCCGCGCGGCCGAAGAGCGCGTCATAAGAGAACGCTGAACTTCCTCCGCGGCGCGCCGTCCGGTGGCAATCGCGCCGTGGACGGTGCCGGTCGCCTCGCCGGCTTCGGTGGCCTCGCCGGCGAAGAACAGCGTGCCGCGCAGCGGCTTCGCGAGCTGCGCGGGCGCGTCGGATCCGCCGACCCTCTGATGACTGTACGCGCCGCGCGAGAATGGGTCGTGGACCCAGTCGTGCATCCACGCGGCCTCGACGAGGCCCCGGATCTTGCGCGGCGGAATCGAGAATTGGCGCGACAGCGACACGATCGCGAGATCCTCGATCTGCTCCGACGCGAGCTGCGCGATCGCGGTCGCGCCCGGGCCGCCGTGCCACCCGACGAGAATCGGCGCGCGCACCGGATACGACGTCCACCAGATCGGAAAATGCTCGTCGCCGGTGTGCAGAAAGCTGAGCGTGTCGAGCGAGCGAGTGCCGACCTGCTTCGCATACCAGTCCGAGGCCCAGAACCGTTCGCTCAATCGGAGCACGACGCGGACGACGGCTCCCATCGCGAGCAGGTCGATGGCCGCTCGCTTGCCGCGGAGCTCCGGCTCGAATTCGATCGCGCCGCTCTCCCCGGCATCGGCTTGCAGCACGCCTAACGGAACCGTGACGATCGCGCTCCGCGCCTCGACGGTGGGGCGCGTGCGGCCGTCCGCATGCCGCGCCTCGACGACGACGTTGCCGGGCGCCCATCGCACCCGCGTCGCGATCGCCGACAGCCGGACGCGGTCGCCGAGCGGTTGGGCCAGCCACTCGATCACGCGATCGTAGCCGTCGAGCACGCGGCCGATGCGCCGCTCGCGGACGTCGCCGCGCGGGCTGCCGCCGGCGGCGAGCGCGCGTTCGCTGATGCGCGCCGGCTCGGCGGCCTGAAACCCCTCCACGAACTGCAGGGCGAGCCGGCGATTGGCGGCGAGCCGCCGTCCACCAGGTTTTCTCTTTATAAAATCCCCAAACGAGCGATCCGGCGTCCGGTCGGGATCGAGCCGGCGCATGACGCTGTCGAGGCGTTCCCAGAAATCGTCGGCGGGCCGCAGGGACTCGCCAATCACCTGCCAGCGGCGGCCGCTGATGTCGCAGCTCGCGAGCGCCGCCGCGCGCACGATCTCCGCCGTTTGCGGTGCGGCGCCGTGGATGAATTCGGCGCCGAGCTCGATCGGGACGGGGATTCCGCGGTCGCGATGGGTGAAGATTCGGCCGCCGATGCGCTCGCGGGCCTCGAGCACGACGACGTCGAGTCCGTTCGCGATGAGCTCGCGCGCCGCGGCGAGCCCCGCCGCGCCGGCCCCAATGATCACGCAGTCGACTGCCATGTGTGGCGGGCGAGGCAAGTCGTGTGCTGATGTCTGGGTCAGGCGCGTACTCGCTTACCGAGTGTTGGGCACGGGATACACCGCAACTGCACCGGGATCCACCCCTCCACACCGATCGATCCGTGTAGCCCGTGCAATTGCCGTGTATTCCGTGCCCACTTCTCCCGGCCTGTATTCGGCGCCCCGAAATAATCACAAAATGTGACTTTTTGACCTCCCTCGAGACTGCTCCATTCGCTAGATTGGACGTGTTCCGGAGAACGCCGTATTCACCCTTCGGCCCCTGACATAATGGACGGCTCGTCAGCCCTGTCGATCTATCGGGAAGAGAAGGCGCGCGCGATGCAGCAGCGCCGCCTCTCGCACGCGCAATTGATGGCGGAAGCCAAGGAAGCATTCGCTAAGATGTTGGCGGACGCTCAGTTGGCGCGCAAAGGCGGCCGCCCAAAGAGCAACCCGGGAGCGCCGGGCAAGCCCGCGCCGGCTGCGGCGGCGGCTCCAGCAGCCGCGGCGAAGCCCGCGCCGGCCGCTGCCAAAAAGACTGTCGAGGTGAAAGCAGCACCAGCGAAAGCGTCGAAGCCGGTTGCGAAAGCGAAGCCCGCGGCGGCCCACAAGCCTGCCGCGGCCAAGAAGTCGGCGCCCGCAAAAAGGGCTCTGCCAGTCCGTGCGAAGTCGGTTGCGTCGTCCAAGAAGCCAACAAAAAAGTCCGCTCCGGCGCGTGCTGCGCGGCCGGCAGCGCGGTCCAAACCAGCCAAGAAGCACTGATCGGCTGGCCAACCGGAATCCGGGAGGCCTGAACGAGTGCGGGTTCGTCGCGTTGTCCTCGGCCTGATCGCCGGGCTCATCATCGGCAGTATCATCGGAGCGTCGCAGAACCCTGCGGCGCTTCGTGTTGTTGGCGTCATCGAGCCGCTCGGCACGATCTGGGTGAACGCGATTCAGATGACGATCGTGCCGCTCGTCGTGTCGCTGCTGTTCGTCGCCGTCGCGGGGCGGTCGAACGGGGAACGGATCGGGCGCTTGGTCGGCGTGACGATCGCCACGTTCTTCGCGCTGCTCGTGTTCGCCGCGGCGGTGGCGTTGTTGCTCGGCCCGTCGCTCATGCGAGACATGAAGCTCGCACCAGATGCCGCGATGGCGCTCCGCACGAACGCCAACGTGAGTGCGTCGGGTGTCTCGACGAAGATCGCGAACTTGCCCGGACTCGGTGCCTGGTTCACGTCGCTCGTGCCGGCGAATCCCATCGCCGCGGCGGCGTCCGGTGCGATGCTCCCGCTAATCGTGTTCACGCTCATGCTCGCGCTGGCGAGCCGGAGCATCGACGCGCCGCTGTGGGACTCGCTGCTCGCGTTCTTCCGCGCGATCGCGAGTGCGACGACGCGCATCGTGGAGTGGGTGATCGCGGCGGCGCCCGTTGGGATCTTTGCGCTCGTGCTGGCCGCGGCGAGCCGGATGGGCGTCGCGTTGGCGGGCGCGATGGCGTACTACATCCTCGCGATTTCGGCGACGCTCGTGCTCTTCGCGCTGCTCATCTATCCGGTCGCGGCGATCGGCGGGCGGCTGCACCTCGGCGCGTTCACGCGCGCGGTGGCGCCGGCGCAGGCGGTGGCGCTTGGCTCGAGCTCTTCGCTCGCGTCGCTGCCGGCATTGGTGGAGGGCGGCATCGCGCTCGGACTGTCGCCCGAGTCGACCGGCTTCGTGCTCCCGCTCGCGGTGGGAACGTTCAAGGTCGCGACGCCGATCACGTGGATGATCGGCACGTTGTTCCTGGCGCGTTTGTACGGCGTCGGACTCTCGGGCGCGGCGATGCTGTCGATCGCGATCACGGCGGTCGCGCTCAGCCTCACGATTCCCGGCGTCCCACAGGGCGCGCAATTGCTCCTGGCGCCGGTGCTCGCCGGCTACGGCGTTCCGCCCGAAGGAATCGCGTTGCTCATTGCCGCGGATACGATTCCGGATCTCTTCGGGACGATGACGAACGTGACCGGCGATCTAGTGGTGGCCACGGTGGTCGATGAGCGAGCCGTTGCGGACCCCGTGCTCCAGGGCGCATCATCTGCGGATGCGTGACGGCGATTTCAAGGTTCGCGGCAAAGACATCTCGCGGATAGAGGGGCTGAGCGACGCCGTCTTCGGCTTCGCGATCACGCTGCTCGCCATCTCGCTCGAGGTGCCGAAGACCTCGTCCGAGGTGGTGCACGCGCTCACGGGCGCGATTCCGTTCGGCGTGACGTTCTTCATGCTGTTCAACATCTGGCGATTGCAGTTCAACTACTTTCGCCGCTATGGCCTCGAGGACGCGAAGCTCGTCTGGCTCACGGCCGTGCTGCTCTTCGTGCTCCTCATTTACATATTCCCTCTCAAGTTCATCATCACGGTACTGACGTCCAAGCTGATGTACGGCTCGGCGTTTCATAGGCGGACCGTGCTCGCGGACGCCGATATCCCGCAGATCTTCATGGCGTTCGGCTTCGGCATGGCGGCGGTATTCGCCGTCTTCGGTGCGATGTACGATCACGCGTATCGGCTGCGCGACGACCTCCAATTGAGCGAGCTCGAAATTTTCGATACGCGGGAGTTCGCGACCAACACCACGCGGGTGTCGATCCTCGGCCTCTCGATCGGCTTTGCGTATGCGGTGTCGATGTTCCTCTCCGGCCGCCGCGCCAACGTGGTGTTGATGACGGACACCGTGCTGACGTTCGGCATTCTGTTCCTGATTCTGAGGCAGCGCCGCACGCGCGCGAAGCGTCGCGGCGAGATTCGCCGCCGCCTCGCCGAGGCGGTGGAGGCGTGAAGCGACTGGCCGGGCTGGTCGCGGCGGCGGGCGCGGTGGCGGGCGCGGTGGCGGGCGCGGTGGCGTGCGCGGTGGCGTGCGGCGGCTCCAAGTCCCCGGCGCACCCGCCGGCCAACTCCAGCGCGCAGGTCGCGCTCGGTCCGGAGAAGCCGATCGCGCCTGGACCGGAGTGTCCGGGCACGGGCCTCTGGGCAGCGTGCTCGATCATGTATCGCCTCGATCGGGCGGCACTCGCGCCGGCGCTCGATTCCGCAGGCGCACCCAGTGAGAACATGCTCACGGGCGCGCCACTCATGCTCAAGCTCGGGTTCACGGCAAAGCTCGAGGTGCACCTGTACGCCGACTCGGCGTCGCGCATCGCCGACGAACGCCGCATCGATCGCACGCAGTACGTCATGCCGGAGCAGCAACAGACCATGCGGCGCGAGCGGACGTTGATCGAGAACGCGAACATGGTCGCGCTCCTCACGAGCATCAACGGCCATCAGCGCGATCGCGTGGCCGACGCGCTCATGGCTGGTCCGCCGCAACCGCCGTCTCCGGCGCAGCCGCAGACGATCGCACCGTCGAAGTCCACGCCGTAATCCGCGTTCACAGGGAGGAGCCGCGGTCGATGTCCACTCTCCGTGCAGTGCGCCGTTTGTCGTGCGTGATTGCCGCGGCGCTCGCGGTCAGCTCGTGCATTCCGATGCCGGGGTCGTGCCGCCAAGAGAAGATCGATCCCAACGTCGCGGTGCCGGACAGCTTCGTCGTGCGGTTCGAGACGAGCAAAGGCGCGTTCGACGTGATGGCGCGCAAGAGCTGGGCGCCGATCGGCGTCGATCGCTTCTACGAGGTGGTGAAGAGCGGGTTCTACGACGGCGACCGGTTCTTTCGCGTCGTGAAGAATTTCGTCGCGCAGTTCGGGATCAATGGCGACCCGAAAAAGAACGACGCGTGGAAGGTGCGGTGCATCGCCGACGAGCCGGTGAAGCACAGCAACACACGCGGCGCGATTGCCTACGCGCGCGGCGGTCCGGGAACGCGCTCGGTGCAACTGTACGTGAACCTGAAGGACAATCCCAAGCTGGACACGCTGAGCGGGTTTGGCTTTCCGCCGATCGCCGAGGTCATCTCGGGAATGAGCGTGGTGGATTCATTGTACAACGGGTATGGTGAGGCGGCGCCCCGGAGCGGGGCGCAGTACGGCCGCGAAGGACCGCAGCAGGATTCCATCATGACGGAAGGGAACGCGTACCTGCTGCGCGGATGGCCGCAGCTCGACTACGTCAAGACGGCGAGGGTGGTGCGCGAATGGCGACGCTGATCGCGGCGGAAGAGCAGCGAGTCGAGGAGCAGAGCGCCGCGCTCAAGAAGGAGCTCGGTCTTCGCGATCTCGTGTTGCAGCAAGTCGTCTACGTAGTGGGCACCGTGTGGGTGGGCACGGCGGCCAAGCTCGGGCATCAACAGCTCATCTTCTGGCTCGCGGCGATGGCGTTCTACTATCTGCCGCAGGCGGCGGTCGTCATCCATCTGAGCAACCGCATGCCGCTCGAGGGCGGCCTGTATCAATGGGCGCGGCTCGGCCTGGGCGAGATGTCGGGCTTCATGGTGGGATGGAACCTGTGGCTGTACGCGGTGATCCTCATCGCCACGATCGGCCTGCAGATCGGGACGAACATGTCGTACGCGTTCGGCGCGGCGGCATCGTGGGCGGCGACGAGCAAGCCGGCGATCATGTTGATCAACGCGTTCCTGCTCGCCGCGCTGATGTTCATCGCCGCGTTGGGGCTCGGCGTGAGCAAATGGCTGCACAACGCGGGGAGCGTGCTCCTGATGGTCGCGTTCGCGGCGTTGATCGCGCTTCCGTTTCTGCCGTTCGCGCACGGCAAGCTGCCGGCGAGCCATCCGTTCGCCGTGGCGATGCCGGCATTCACGCTCTTCAGCCTGAACATCTTCGGCAAGATGTCGCTCGGCGCGTTGAGCGGATTCGAATACGTGGCGGTGCTCGCGGGGGAGACGAAGAACGCGGCGAAGAACATCGCGAAGGCCACGATCATCGCCGCGCCGATCATCGCGGCGATGTTCATCCTCGGCACGAGCTCGGTGCTCGCGTTCATTCCGCTCGAGAAGATCAATCTGATCGGGCCGATCCCGCAGGTGCTGAGCACCGGCTTTGGCGGTTCGAGCATCGGCGCGATCGTCGCCGCGGTCACGATCATCTGCCTGAGCACGCGCACGCTTGCCAACGCGAGCATCGCGTTCACGGGCACCACGCGCATGCCGATGGTGGCGGGGTGGGACAACCTGCTGCCGCGCTGGTTCACGAAGCTGCATCCGCGGTATCGCACGCCGGTCAACTCGATCCTGTTCGTCGGCGTGATCGCGCTCGTCTTCGGCGCGGCGGGAATCGCCGGCGTGGGCGAGCAGGAGGCGTTTCAACTGCTCGATAACGCCGCCGGCATTTTCTACGGGATCACGTACCTGATCATGTTCGCGATCCCGCTGGTCGGACTTCGGCGCATGGAGCCGCGGATTCCGCTGTGGCTCAAAATCGCGTCGTTCTCGGGCTTCGCCGTGTCGCTGCTCTACGTGGTGCTGTCGATCTTTCCGATCATCGACGTGACGAGCTGGCTCTCGTTCGCGATCAAGATCTCGGGCGTCGTGATCGGATTGAACATCGTGGGCGGGGCGCTCTATTGGGCGGCGGCGCGCCGGCGCAGTGCGACCGGGGCACCGGCGGCGGAGATCGCCTGAGGCATGTCGAAGACGCTGCGTGGCTGCCTGCTCGGCGCGGCCTTGATGGTGAGCGCGCGTGGCGCGGTGGCGCAGCGCGCACCCACGGATACGGCGCAATGTGATTCGATCGTCGCGGCCGCGCGCGTGGACTCCGTGGCGGCCGCGCTGTACATCGGGATCAAACGCTCGGACGGCGGCGAGATCGCGCCGGCACAGGTCGAAGACATGATCACGGCGGTCGCGTTGCACTTCGAGGCGCCGCGGCCGTTTCGCATGTCGGTGTTCGATGGTCCGGCGCTCACGCGGCTGCTCCGCGCGATCGGCGGCTCGCACACCGAGCTTCGTGCACCGACGCTCACCGGGGTCTATCGCTTCACGTCGGACCAGGACGGCATCATCTACAGGCGCGCCGTCGTGCGCCGGTCGCTCGTCGCGGGACTCGACACGGCGATGATGGTCGCGATCAGGGAAGCCGTCGTGACGCGCTCGGTGTTCGTCGCGGCGGACGATGACGATTCAATGATGGTGGACGTGCGCATCTCGACCGATTCGGTCGACGGATCGCGGCGGATGATCGCGGCGACGCTCCCGCGGATGCCTGTGATCGACGCCGTCCCGTTCGCGACGAATCCGGCGCCCCGGTTTCCGCAGTCGGCGCTCGCCGCCGGTCAGACGGCGGGCGAGGTGGTGCTGCGGTTCGTGGTCGGCCGCGACGGAGTGCCGATCGACGACACCGTCGAGCTCGTGCGCGGCACCTCGGCGGAGTTCGTGCGCGCGGCGATGATCGAATTTCCGCACCAGCGCTTCCGGCCCGCGGTGATCGACGGCTGCGGCGTACCGCAGCAGGTGACGTACTCCTTCAGTTTTATTGCGCCGACGACGCATTGACCATTGACGCGCTCGCGTGCGCGCAGTCGATTAAGCGCCGCTGCTGCATTCGCGTCGGAATCCCTCCACCAGGAGTGTTCGCTCAATGGCGCATGCACCGCTCCCGCTTGCTCACCGCGGATTTGGTGAGACTCTGCGGCGCGACGCATGGTGGCTTCAGCCCCTCGTCGTCCTCACGATCCTGAGCGCGTTCGTCGTCTACGCGACTTGGGCCGCTTTTCAGAATGCGCATTACACGTACGGCAACTATCTGTCGCCGTTCTACTCGCCCGTGTTGTTCGGCGATCCGCGCTTCGCGTGGATCGGCCCGAAGCCCGAGTGGTGGCCGAATCTGCTGCCGTTCTCACCGGCGCTGATCATTCTGCCGTTCCCGGGCCTGTTCCGGGTCACGTGCTACTACTATCGCGGCGCGTACTACAAGGCGTTCTGGGCCGATCCGCCCAACTGCGCCGTCGGCGAGCCGCGCAACAGCTATCTCGGCGAGCGGCACTTCCCGCTGATCATACAGAACATTCACCGGTATTTTCTGTATATCGCGGTGCTCTTCCTGCTGATCCTGGCCCACGACGTGTGGGACGCGCTCTGGTTCGACAACGGCGCGGGCGGCGTGCGATTCGGCATCGGCGTGGGGACGCTGGTGCTCGCGCTCAACGTGGTCTTGCTGACCTGCTACACGCTGGGCTGCCACTCGATGCGGCACATCGTCGGCGGCTTCCTCGACCAGCTCTCACGACACCCGGTGCGCAAGAAGGCATACGACTGTTCGAGTTGTCTCAACCGGTGGCACATGAAGTGGGCGTGGATGAGCCTCTTCGGCGTGGCGTTCGCGGATCTCTACATTCGCCTGTGCTCGATGGGCGTGTGGCACGATTGGAGGATCCTGTGAACGTCGCGCCGAATATGGCTGGATTGAATTGGGGACGCGGACTTGGCGGACCGAGCGAACGAGGAGCGGACTCACTCCTCGTGAATGAGAGCGCGCATCGCAACGAGCCCGGACCATTTTTTCTTGGTTGCTCCACCGCCCTGTCCGCCCCTCGTCCGAAGCCGCAGGCCCGCCTCGTCCGCGTCACGAAATCAATCCAACCCGATTCGGCGTGCGGAGCGACTCGATGACCGAATACCAGACCATCGAGCATGACGTGCTCGTGATCGGCGCAGGTGGGGCGGGGTTGCGCGCGGCGATCGAAGCGGCGGCGCACGGTGTGAGCGTGGGACTCGTCTGCAAGTCGCTCCTCGGCAAGGCGCACACGGTGATGGCCGAGGGCGGGATGGCGGCGGCGATGGGGAACGTGGACGATCGCGACAACTGGCGCGTGCACTTCGCGGACACCATGCGCGGCGGGCAGTACGTCAACAACTGGCGCATGGCCGAGCTGCACGCGAAGGAAGCGCCCGAGCGCGTGAAGGAGCTCGAGGGGTGGGGGGCGCTGTTCGATCGCACGAAGGACGGGCGCATTCTCCAGCGCAACTTCGGCGGCCACCGGTATCCGCGGCTCGCGCACGTGGGCGATCGCACCGGGTTGGAGCTCATTCGCACGCTCCAGGATCACGGGATTCATCGCGGTCTCGACGTGCACATGGAGTGCACGATCACGACGCTGCTCAAGGACGGCGATCGTGTCGCGGGCGCGTTCGCGTACGATCGCGAGCGCGGAAGATTCCGCGTCTTCAAGGCGAAGGCGGTGGTGCTCGCGACGGGCGGCATCGGCCGCGCATTCAAGATCACGTCCAATAGCTGGGAGTACACGGGCGACGGCCAGTCGCTCGCCTATCACGCGGGCGCCGCGCTGCAGGACATGGAGTTCGTGCAGTTCCACCCGACGGCGATGATCTGGCCGCCGAGCGTACGCGGGATTCTCGTGACGGAAGGCGTGCGCGGCGAGGGCGGGGTGCTCAAGAATCGCGACGGCAAGCGGTTCATGTTCGAGAACATTCCGGACAACTACAAGACGCAGACGGCGGACAATCCCGAGGAGGGCTGGCGCTACACGCAGGGCGACAAGGCGTCGCGCCGGCCGCCGGAGCTGCTCACGCGCGATCACGTGGCGCGGATGATCGTGCGCGAAGTGAAAGAGGGGCGGGGCTCGCCGCACGGCGGCGTGTTCCTCGACATCGCGTGGATCAAGGAGAAGCTTCCGAACGCCGAGGAGCACATCAAGCGCAAGCTGCCGAGCATGTACCATCAGTTCATGCAGCTTGCTGGAATTGATATTACAAAAGAAGCAATGGAGATCGGCCCCACGACGCATTACGTGATGGGCGGGGTGCGGGTGGACGGCGACTCGCAGATGTCGACGGTGCCGGGGCTGTTCGCGTGCGGCGAGTGCGCCGCGGGGCTGCACGGCGCGAATCGATTGGGCGGCAACTCGCTGTCGGATCTCATCGTCTTCGGGAAGCGCGCCGGCGAGTACGCGGCGAACTTCGCGAAATCGAGCGGCGCGGTCGGCGTCGACGCGACCCAGGTGGACACGGCGGCCCGCGAGGCGCTGGCGCCGTTCGACCGCGACACGACGGGCGAGGGACCGTATCAGGTGCAGGAGGCGCTCCAGGAAACGATGCAGGATCTTGTCGGCATCGTGCGCGCGCAGGAGGAGATGGAGCGCGCGCTCGCGTGCATCGACGTGTTCAAGCGGCGTGCGTCGCAGGTCGGCGTGCGCGGCAATCGCGAGTACAATCCCGGATGGCACACGGCGCTCGATCTCAAGAACCTGCTCACCGTGTCCGAAGCGATCGCGCGATCGGCGTTGGAGCGGAAGGAGAGTCGCGGCGGCCACTTCCGGGACGACTATCCCGACAAGGATCCGGCGGCGGGGACGTACAACCTCGTCGTGCGCAAGGGCGCGGACGGTGCGATGCAGCTCTCGCACGAACCGATCGTGCCGATGCCGGAGCATCTCACCGCGATCATCGAGGAGATGAAGTGATGTCGACGAACGCACCGATCTCCACGGCTGGTACGACGCCCGCCCCCGCGGCCACCGCCGGGATGACGGCGAAGGACGCCTACACCGCGGCGCAGGCGGAGCAAGATGCCGCGGCGAAGCATCAGACGCGCACGTTCAAGATCTGGCGCGGCGAGGCCGGCAAGGGCGAGTTCGTCGAGTTCACGCAGGAAGTGGTCGAGGGCATGGTCGTGCTCGACGCGGTGCACGAGATCCAGGCGACGCAGGCGAACGACCTCGCCTGCCGCTGGAACTGCAAGGCGGGGAAGTGCGGCTCGTGCTCGGCGGAGATCAACGGCATGCCGAAGCTGATGTGCATGACGCGGCTCGCCGAGCTGGATGCGGACAAGCCGGTGACGATCGAGCCGATGCGCGCCTTTCCGCACGTGCGCGACCTGGTGACGGACGTGTCGTGGAACTACCGGGTGAAGCAGCAGATCCAGCCGTTCACGCCGCGGCCGCCGGACGCCGAGGACGGCACCTGGCGCATGCAGCAGTCGGATGTTGATAGAGTTCAGGAATTCAGAAAATGTATTGAGTGTTTCTTGTGCCAGGACGTCTGCCACGTGCTGCGCGACCATCACAAGCACGAGAGCTTCATCGGGCCGCGGTTCCTGGTCTACGCGGCGGCGCTCGAGATGCATCCCCTCGATACGGCGGACCGCGTTCCGGAGCTCAAGCAGGCGCACGGGATCGGCTACTGCAACATCACCAAGTGCTGCACCAAGGTGTGCCCGGAGCACATCACGATCACCGACAACGCGATCATTCCGCTCAAGGAGCGCGTGGTCGACGAGTTCTTCGACCCGCTCGGCAAGCTCGTGAAGATCTTCAGCCGGCGCCGCGAAGGGCCCCCGGCGTGACGGACATAGCGACGCTCGAGCTGGCGCCCGCCGCGGAGACCGGTGCTCTCCCGGTGTTCCAGGTCAAGCGGCTGTGGTCGCGCGCCGCACTGGCGCGGCTCGGCCACGCGGACGGACAGACCGCGGTCCCCGAACACAATCGGGATCGGCTCTGCCTGTCGCTGCTTGGCGTGGGCCTCGAGGAAACGCTGTCGTATCTCCACGCCGTGCAACCAGACTTCGCGGAGTTCGAGCAGTGGGTTCTCTCCCGCGGCGGCGGCCTGCCAGACGCTGACGCCGTCGCGCGCTTCAACCGTGCGATCTCCGGCGACCGGTCGGATTCGCGGCCGCGGTCACCCGACCCGGTTCTCGCTCCTGACGACCTGCGCTTCTTCGAGACGCACGGCTACGTGGTGCTGCGCGGAGCGCTCGACGCCGATCATGCGCGCGCGTGCGAGCAGTTCGTGTGGAGCGTCATCGGCGCCGATCCGGCCGACTCTGAATCGTGGTACCGCTCGCATCCGCTGCGGCAGAACATCATGGTGCAGTGCTTTCAGGGGCCGCTGTTGGAAGCGAATCGACACAGCACACGGATCCGCGATGCGTTCCGGCAACTGTACGGCTACGATGAGATCTGGCCGACGACCGACCGTGTGGGATTCAACCCGCCGGTGCGATCCGGCGAGCGATACGGGCCCGCGCATCTGCACTGGGACGCAGACCTGACGGCGCCGGTGCCATTCGAGCTTCAGGGTATCATCTATCTGAACGACATCGCAGCGAATCAGGGGGCGTTTTCGTGCGTCCCCGGTTTTCACCGGCGCTTGCCGCAGTGGCTGAAGGAGCTGCCGCCGGACGCGGATCCGCAAGCGCAGGATCTCGATGCGCTCGGCCGCATCTTCGTGCCGGCGCGGGCCGGCGATATGGTGATCTGGCATCAAGCGCTGCCGCACGGCGCCAGCTACAACACCGCGGACTATCCGCGGCTCGTGCACTATCTCACGTATCTGCCATTGGACTGAGGCGCAGCAGCGGGAGGAGGGATTGATGAATCTCAAACCGATCACTCACGAGGGCATTCCGGCGGCGTTGCAGAAGGCCGAGCGCTATCGGCTGCTCAACGATTCGGCGGCCGCGGAGAGCATCTGCCTCGACGTGCTCGAGGTGGATCCCGAGAACCAGCAGGCGCTCGTCGCGCTGCTGCTGTCAATCACCGACCAGTTCGACGAGGAGCAGCCGGACGGCGTGCATCGCGCGCGCGAGGTGTTGCACCGGCTCGGCGATCAGTACAAGCGCGAGTACTACGCGGGCATCATCAGCGAGCGGCGCGCGCGGTCGCAGCTGCATCGCGGCGGTCCGGGGGCCAGCGACATCGCGGCCGGCCTGTTCCACGAAGCGATGACGCACTACGAGCGCGCGGAGGCGATCCGTCCCGCGGGAAACGACGAAGCCATTCTGCGATGGAATACCTGCGTGCGGATGCTCGGCCGCCATGAGCGCGTGCACGCGGTCGCCGACTACGAGCCGGCGCTCGACGACTAGATCAGCTCCAGCTCTGGCCCTCGCCGATGCGCGCGAGGAGCGGTCTCGTCGCGCGCCACAATTCGCGCACTCTCTCCGCGCGCGGACGGCGGCGCCACGTGGGCGGCCGATCGCGAATGTCGCCGCGCCAACTATCGAGATCCGGGCGCGCGGGGCGCTTGGTCTCGGTGCTGGTCGGAGCGGGAGGATGCGTGGCGTCGTCCATCGGTCGCGGAGCTGAGTGGAACGGTGGCCGCGCTTCGCACGCGGCTCGTAACTCAGTGTCGGCCGGGGCGCGCCGAACTGAAGGGCGACTAATGCCGCGCGACCAGAAGCAGCACCGCGACGATCCGGCCCGGCGAATCTGTCGATGGTGCGCCGCGATCTCGCGCATTGAGCTCGCCGAACGTGGCGATGGATCGCAGCCACGCTTCGTCGGGCAGCTCCGACGCGACGAGCGTCTCGAGAATCCGCTCCGCGCCTTCGCCGAGTGAAGCTGTCGCGACGGCGCGCGCGGCGTCGGCCAAGGGCGCGAGCTGGGCGCGTCGATGGCGCGGCGTTCGAGCGAGGGCGCGAGAGACGCGATCCAACGCAACGCGCCGCGCGCGTGCGGCGCTAGCGGCCGCGAGGTCCACGGCGGCCGCTCCGCGCCGGCCCTCCATCCAGGTCTCGAGTCGTGTTACGATTTCTGTGAACGCGTCGTGCGGCGCATCAGCCGGCGTGAGTCCACAATGAGTGACGAGCTCGTGGAGCGCGGCGGAATCGGTGAGCAGGCGCCGTCCAGTGATCGCGACGAGCATTCGTGTGTCATCAATCTCGACGCAGGCGAGCGCGCCCGCGCGATCGCTCTCGACGGCGGCGACGATCGGCTCGTCAAAGGGGCGAGGCTCGCGTGCGCCGGCGAGCCACGGCTCGAGCGATGCGCGGAGCGCGCTCTGCTCCTCGGCGGGCGATCGGCTCGGCGAGAGGATCGACGACAGCGACGGCAGGATCTGGCCGGCGACGCCGATCGTGCGCTGCGCGTCGCGAAGCTTGGCGATGAGACGCCGCTCGACTTCCAGCATCCGCTCCGCCGGCGCGGGCGGCGCGAATGAGTAAACGCTCACAACCTCGTGGCGGGAGCCGATGCGGTGCACGCGCCCGACGCGCTGCTCCAGGCGTGCGGGATTCCACGGAAGGTCGAGGTGAACGACGACCGACGCTTCCTGCAAGTTCAATCCTTCGCTCAGCAAGTCGGTCGCGATCAGCAGGTCGATCCGCTGCGCGGCCGACGCGCTCACGTCGCGCGCACCCGGTGTGAACTGCGCGAGCACTTCGGCGCGGAAGATGCGGCCGCTGGCGATGCGTGCGCCGCGCGCGGTGAGCGTCGCGACGCCACCGCCTCGCGACAGAAGGCGACCAAGCGTCACCGCGGTCTCGGTGTACTGGCAGAACGCGAGTATCCGCTCGCGTGGATGCTCGGCGCGCAGTGCGCGCAGTCGCTCGGCGCGATCGACGTCGGGGTCAGGTGCATGGCGGAGATCGTGCAGCAACGCCTCGACGGCCTCACGATGATGGTCGATGACTTGGCGCATGGCGGCGAGATCGTCGGTCACCGGTTCGGCGCTGGTGACGATCTCGGCGAATGCGAGCTGCACCGCATCGGACTCGAAGCTCCACGCCGCGAGCTCGGCGCGCGTGGGCGACCGTCCCTGCTCGAGCGCCGCCGCGAGCGCGACCGCACGCGCGCGGCGACGTTGCAGCGCGGCAATCAACGCCGCGCGGCTCGAGCTCCACTGGTGCACGAGACCGTAGGCGAGCAGCGTGGTCGCGAGGCCTTCGTCGCGCGCGGGGAGCGGTGGCGGAAGAGCGAGCAACCGCTCGAGCCACGCGCCGTGGTCCGGAAGTTCGATGAGGCGCGGACCCACGAGGCGCGGGAGTCCTCCCTGCGCGTCGGCGCCGCGCACGACGAATGCGGCGAGCTCGGTCTCGGACAGGAGCCATGCGCGGCGACCGAGAAAGAGCGCGAGCTGCGCCGAGAGATCGGCGCGGCTGTTCTGCACCGGCGTCGCGGTGAGCAGCAGCACGCGCGCCGTGCGACAGCAGTCGGCGAGCGTCGCGTAGCGTCTGGTGTGCGGCGAGCGAAATCGATGCGCCTCGTCGACGACGATGAGCTCGACAGGTCCGGCTGGAGCCGCGCCGCGACTCAGCGCTTCGTGCGAAATGATGCGCGCCTCGACACCGGATTTCGCGAGCGCGGTGCGCCACATCTCGCGCAGCGATGCCGGCGCGACGATCAGCACGTCGCCGGAGCATTCCGCGGCGAGCGCGGTCGCGACGAAGGTCTTGCCGAGCCCGACGCGATCGGCGAGCATCGCGCCGCCGGAGCGGTCGAGGATCGCCCGAAGTCGCGACACTGCCGCGCGCTGATGCGGCCGCAGCGTGATGCTCCCGACGCGCTCGGCGACGCCGCATGCATCGTCGCCGAGCACGGCGCGCGCGATGATGGCGCGCACGACCTCGGGCGGGCAGCGGCGCATCAGCCCAACGCCCAGACGAGCAGCGGCGCGACGTCGTCGTGCTCGAGGCCATACGCGTCGAGCGCCGCCTCGAGCAGATCGCGATCGTTGGGCGTACGCTCCGCGTCGCTCTCAGCGAACCGTGCGAACACGTCGCGCGCGCGCTCCCAGTCGCGGGGCAGCGGCAGCAGCGACATCGTCCAGCCGAAGAATCGTCTGTAGCCTCCGCGCGCCGGTTCGGCGATCGCGTTGAGCCACGCGCGCGCAAGCGGACCGTTCAGCAGCGCAGTGAGTGTCGACGCGTCGCGCTCGTCGGCACAGCGTGCGACGTAGCAACTGTTGAGCGGGACGGTCGCGTCGCCCGTCGGCAGCACCGACGCGCGCGGCTCGCGGCCGAGATCTCCCCACACGACCCGCGCGCGATCGGAGCGCGCCGCCTCGGTGCGAAAGAGCGACCACCATCGCGCTCGATGCCGTGCATCCGTTCGTGCGAGCAGCGCTTGCCGATGCCGTGCGAACCAGCGAGCCGCGAGCGGAGGGAGCTTCTGGATTGGCGCGCCGGTCGCGTCGTGCGTCCAGATGATGTGGTCGGAGGATGTGGGGCGCCGCCATCGCACGAGGTGCTCGCCGCGCGCGAGCGGACGGAGAAGCGCGCGCTCCACGGTGCCGCGCCACCCGTCGCTCGCTTCGACGATCGCGACGTCATCGTCGACGTCGACGAGCTTGACGATGAACGCGTCGTTGCAGCCGCACTTCACACCAAGATGTGGGCGGCCGATCGCGCCCTCGGCGAGCGGATGGCCGGCATCGCGCAACCGGTCGAATGCGCGGCGTGCTTCAGCGGGAAGCATGAGCCACGGCGCGCCCGGCGAATCATCGAACGGCACGTCGGCAAAGCGCGCGCGCCAGCGGACGGGCGTGCCGCCGCATGGGTATGACGCGACCGCGAGCTTCGCTTCGCGCGCGGGGAGTCGCCGCGCGATGAGCACCGACGGATAGACCGCAGCGTCGAACGCGCTCGGCGCCTGCGTGTGGTCCTCGAGCTGCAGCGGCTGCGTCTCCTCGCAAATGAATCGACGCACGCCGCCGCCGGCGAGCGATTGCCAGAGCTTCACCGGAAGCAGGAGCGCGATCACGCCGCTGCCCGCGGTGAGTCGAACGGCGCGTTCGACGAAGATGGCGGCGACGTCGACCTGCGCGGCGAATCCGCGACCGGCGCCCGCGGGCGTGGCGCCCGGTTCCCACGCCGCCGCGCGCGCAACGACGAAGTCGCGGCGAAAGCGTTCGCGTTGGGCGGCCGGAACGTGGTGCATGCGGATCCACGGCGGGTTGCCCAACACCACGTCGAAGCCGCCGCGCGCCGCCACGTCCGCGAAGTGTACGTCGAACGAGAACGGCAGCGCGCCGCCGGCGTGAATGCGACGGTGTGATGCACGAAGCGCGCGGACGCGGTCGCGCAGCTCGGCGGCGGCCGCGCGCTCATCGAGTGATGCCCGGCAACGCTCGCCGAAGAGATCGCGTCCGCGCTGCGCGACGACGACGTCGCGGCGGCGGCCGCTCATCACCTCGATCTCACGCTCGAGTTGGTGCAGCGCGCGATCGCGTTCGGCGCGATCGAGTTGCCGCGCGAGGAGCTCTTTGCGTGCGCCGCTGGCGCGGGCGTATCGCTCGCGCAGACGACGCAGGCCGCTCGCGCGCGGCTCGGCACCGATCTCGCCGAAGGCGTGGCCCGCGAGCGCATCGCCGACGCGCACGTTGCGATCGAGATTCGGCAGCGGGAGCACCGCCGCCGGATCGTCGACGTCGCTCTCGATCACGACCGAGAGCCAGAGCCGCAATTGACAGAGCCACACGGCGGTGGGATTGAGATCGACGCCGAAGATCGAGCGCGCGAGCACGTCGCGCCGAATGGCGCTCATGTCGCGCGCGTCGCCGAGCTCGCGCTGCAGCGCCGAGATGCGGTCGAGCGCGTGCACGAGAAAGGCGCCGGAGCCGCATGCGGGATCGAGAATGGTGAGCTGCTCGAGCCGCCCGCGCAGCTCGGCGCGCGCGATCGGTGCCAGCGCGGCCTCGAGCGCGCCGGCGGTGACGCGCTCCACGAGCGCGAAGGGCGTGAAGAACGCGCCCGTGTGCTTGCGCTCGCGACTGGCCATGAGCGACTCGAAGGCATGGCCGAGCATCTCGGGATCGATCGCGACCTCCGACCAGGTCGCGGTCTCCTCGCGCGCCGTGAAGCGATACTGCGCGAAGACGTCGAACAAGAGTGCGCCGTAGGCGTCGTCGGTGAATTCGACTCTCGCATGGCGCCGCTCGAGCGGCGTCCGCGCAAAGAGGCCGCCATTTAGGAACGGAATGATACCAAATCGCGCGGCGCCGGCCGCGCGCCGGCGGATTGGCGTGTTGAGCGTTCCGAAAAAGAGCGGCCGGAGCACGCGCCGCCGAAAGCCGCCGCCGTCGGCCGCGCAGCGCTCGAACTGATTTGCGAGAAAGGCGCGATCGCCGTCGAGCCAGCCTTTGGCCTCGAGGAACGCGAGGAAGAGCAGGCGCGATGTGTCGAGGAGCGCGAGCTCCTGACGCGCGGCCGCGTCGGCATGCGCGGACGAATCGGCGAGTCCGCGCACCGCGGCCTCGACCGCGCGATAGAACCGTCGCGTGAGCGCGCTGCGACCCAACACCTCGACGAAGCGCGCATGGACGAGGAGATCGCGCGCGCTTGCCGTGCCGATCGAGATCAGAGCGCGCACCGTTTCGGCGTCGCTGTCGACGAGGGCGGCGCGGTTGGCGACGAGCGCCGATACGCGCACCGGACGGCGATCGAGCGTCCACGCGGCGATCGCGATCTCGCCGGTATCGGGCTGCGTGCCGAGCACGAGCCAGAGGACGTGCGGCGCGCGCGCCGAGAGTCGCGCGGCGAGGCGCGGCAGGCGATCGCGAACAGGCGAGGATGGGTCGAGCTCGATCAGCAGCGCGCGCAGGGCGCCCGGTCCGGCGGCGATGCGCGCATCGCGTACGCAGTCGGTCAGCCCGAGCGCACGCACAGTGTCGTCATCGAGGCGCGCCGGCGCACCAAAGCCGAGCGCAGTGGAGACTGCGGCGAGTCCATCGATGGAGCTTCCGGCGGCGAGGAGCGCGGCGGCGGCACGAAGCGTTTGCACGTGCCGACGGTACTGAACACGCGCGCGATCTCCGCGACCATGGCGTTGCGACCACGCGCATTCTCATGCGACCTCACTCGCTGTCGCCTCCGCGCGCCGTCGCGTAACTTCCAGCGCATGAGGATGCTCACTCGCGCGCTCTTCTGCGCCGCGCTCACCGTGACGACCGCGCTTGCCACGTCTTCGCTTGCCGCGCAGGACAAAGGCCAGGGCGGCACGATCTCCGGCACGGTGTTCGACGAATCGGGCCGCCCGCTTGCCGGCGCGGAAGTCGTCGCGTACCCGGCGACTACCCGCGTGCGCACCGATTCCGCCGGCCACTTCGCGATCACGCATCTCGACGACGGCTTCTATCGCGTGCGCGCGCGCCACATCGGCTACTTGGCGCTCGAGATCTCGACGGATCTCTCGAAGGACGGACACGTCGATCTCAAGTTCGAGCTCCAGACGCGTCCCGCGATGCTCGACAGCGTCGTCGTGCTCGCCAATGGCAAGTGTCCCGCGCTTCACTACGGCGGCTTCAATTGCCGCAAGCGATTCGGGAAGGGCGTCTATCTCACCGACGACGACATCGCCGACAAGGGTGCGGTCGACATTGGCGACGTGTTCGCCGACGTGGACGGATTTCGCGTGGTGCCCACGGCCACACCGTTCGGCAGAAAGCCGTTTCCGTATGCCGTGCACGGCAACCGCTGCCTCAACGCGCTCGTGAACGGCAAGCCGTCGAGCCTCGCGAATCAGATTCCGCGCTACGCGAACGAGTTGATCGGCGTGGAGATCTACGCCTCGCCCAACGAGGTGCCCGAGGAATACCAGGAGTACATCTACACGCCGCGCATCCGCCAGACGTCCGACCCGAACGGCGCGCCGCTCGCCGCGAACGCGCGCTGCTCGCTCGTCGTCTACTGGACGTCGTTCAACTAGAGCGGTAGCGGCGCTCCTTCCACTCCACGCGCTGGCCGCGCGCGATGGCGCCGATCGCGATGTAGAGCACCATCGCCGCGCCGAGCGGGTAGAGCGGCGCATACCAGACCGGCCCGCGCATGCCGGCGTAGAGCGCAATCCAGAACGCCAGGTCGACCGCGAATACGATGGCGGACCAGATGAGCCAGATGTGCGAGAGCGCGCCGGCGAGCGCCAGCAGCAATATGACAACTGGAAAGACGATGAGCGCGGGCGCGGCGAGGAGCACGAGCGGAAAGAGCAGCCGTCCGAGTCGGCCGCCGAACGCCGCCTGACGTCCGCCGGCGTAGATGTTCTTGCGCCAGCCGCGCACGATCTCCGACAGCGACGCATACATGCGCGTCGACATGTAGTCCATCGCCTCGAGCAGCGCGATGCGCCGGCCCGCGCGCACGAATTCCTGCGCCAGCGACAGATCCTCGGCGACGCGATCGCGCACGAGGGCGTGGCCGCCCATCGCGTCGTAGGCATCGCGGCGCAGGAGGATGAACTGGCCGTTCGCGATCGCGTCGCGCGGGTTGTTCGTGGTGCTCACGTGGTCCGTGCCGCCGTAGCGCATCGCGAGCAGCGCGAACATCTGCGGCTGAATGACACGCTCCCAGAAGCCGTGCATCTCCTGCACGCCGGCGATGCTCAGCAATTCGGCGCCGCGCGCGAAAAGGGCGTTCACGGCGCGCGGCAGCAGCTCCGGCTCGTGCGTCGTGTCGGCGTCGGTGAAGAGGAGCAGCGTTCCGTGCGCCGCCGCGGCGCCCGCGGCACACGCCCACTGCTTGCCGAACCAGTCGAGCGGGAGCGCGGGCGCGTGAATCACCGTCAGCCGCGGATCGCCGGCCGCGATCGCGCGCGCGATGTCGCCCGTGCCGTCGGTGGAGTGATCGTCGACGACGATCACCTCGAGCCGCGGATACCGCGACGCGAGCACCGAGCGCACGCATCGCTCGATGTTGCGCCGCTCGTTGCGTGCGGGGATGATCACGCTCACGAGCGGCGCCGGATCAGATTCGTCCGCGGAATACTCGTTTAGAGAAGTGGAATGCGTCGCGCGGATCAGTGCGACGATCGGCGGCACGATCCACGGCAGGCTCGCGACGCCCGCGAGCAGCGCGACCGTCATCGTCCGCGATTCGGCCGATCGACGATCACGGCCGCCGCGAGCTGCCCCGTGACGTTGGCGGTCGTGCGGAAGATGTCCGGGATCGTGTCGACGCCGAGCAGGATCCCGAGCCCCTCGATCGGCAGACCGACCGCGACGAGCACCGGGACCATGGCGATGATCGATCCGCCGGGAATTCCAGGAATGCTGAAGCTCGTCGCGATCGCGGTCACGACGATCGTCATGATCTGCCCGCCGCCAAGCGTGACGCCGTAGAGGCGCGCGATGAACGCGGCGCCGATCGTGAGCCCCATCGACGCGCCGATGCGGAACATCGCCGATGCCAGCGGGATGAAAAATCCGGTCGCTTCCTCCGAGAGGTGCAGCGTCGCGCGCCCTTCTTCGATCAACGCTGGCAGCGCCGCGATCGACGAGCGCGATGAGAACGCGATGCTCTGCGCCGGAGCCGCCGCGCGCGCGAACGTGCGCAGCCGAACGCCGCCCGCCCAGACCGCGATGGGATAGAGCGCGAGCGTGAGGACGAGCGCTACGGCGGAGACGAGCACCACGTACGCGGCGAGCGCACCGATTGCCGATGCACCGAGCCGCGCGACGAGCGGCAGCGCGAGCGCGAACACACCGATCGGCGCGACGACGAGCAGCCAGCGCACCACCACGAGCATGCACGCCATGATCGCGCGGAACCACGTCACGAGCGGCGCACGCACGTCGTCGCCGATCGAGACGAGCGCCAGGCCGAGGACGAGCGCGAACACGATGAGCGGCAGCATCGCGCCGTCGGTCGCCGCGCGCATCACGTTCGCCGGCAGCAGCGCCACGAACCACTGCGCTGGCGTCTGGAGCGCACTCGCGCCGCTCGCCACACCACTCGCCGACGCGGCACGCAGCGACTCGAGCGCCGCGGGATCGAGCGAGACGCGCGCGAACACCGGCGGCGCAACGAGCGCGCCCACCGCGCCGGAGAGCGTGAGCAGTACGAGAAAGATGACGAGCCCGCGTCCGCCCACGCGCGCCACCGACTGTCCGCTCGTAGACGTTGCGATACCGACGATGAGGCTCGCGAACACGAGCGGAATCACCGTCATGCGAATCGCGTTGATGAAGATCGTCCCGACGGGCTCGACGACGGCGACGATCGGATGGGCCACAGCCGGTCCCGCCGCGCTGAGCGCGAGACCAGCCAGGAGACCAGCGGCGAGCGCGAGCAGAACGCGTGTAGTTAGCGACACGCGGCAAAGCTACGAGCCGCGGCGCGCCGGCGGTATGATCTGCTCAGAACGGTGCGGGCCGCGAGCGCATTGCGCCCGCGGCCGGCGATACGACGTCGTGCAGCGTGGTCGAGCTTACGACTTGCGACCGGAGTCCTCGGCGTCGTCGCGCGTCGCCGAGCTGCCGATGCCTTCGTCGTTCCGGTTGCCGCGATCGGTGCGGCCGGACTGGCCGCTCACGCCGCCCAGGTCCTGCTGGCTCTTGCCGACGTTGCCGGAGGCGGAAAAGCCGCTCGAGTTGCTCGAGTTGGAGCTCCGGTCGAACTTGCCGCCGCTCGAGCTCGACGACGAGCTGCCGCTCGAGCCACTCGACGAACCACTCGACGAACCGCTCATCCCGGAGCTGCCGGACCGGTTCGATGACGATCCGCTCATACCCGAATCATTCGTGCGGTTCGGCGAGCCGTTCAGCCCGTCCGCCTGGTTCCGCGAGTCTTTGTTCTGGCGATCTGCCATGGACATCCTCCAGCTAAGGTTGTTTGCCGGCCTCCTCCCCAGTCCGTACCGGCAAGCTCGGTTCAATAGCGCAGAGGCGATGCCAGCCGCGCGGCGCGGCGGCGAGTTGACGCGGCACGTGGCTTGTGCGTACGTGCGTCGATGCGACTGCCACCACCGTTGAGCCCGGGCGCCAAGGTCGCGCTCGTCGCGCCGTCCGGCCCGCTGCGCGACGAGCAGGATCTCACGCGCGCGCTCCAGGCCACGCGCTCCATGGGATGGGAGCCGGTCGTCGGCGAGTACGTGCTCGAGCGCGCGGGATACCTCGCCGGCACCGACGCGCATCGCGTCGATGACCTCAACCGGTTCGCGCGCGATGATTCCATCGACGGCATCTGGTGCATCCGCGGCGGCTACGGCGCGGGGCGGCTGCTCGACGCGATCGACTACGACGCTTGGCGGCGTCATCCAAAAACGCTCATCGGGTACTCCGACATCACCGCGCTGCACTGCGCGATCGGCCGCATGGCCGACCTGGTGACGTTTCACGGCCCCACCGCCCGCGGCGCCGCGCAGGAAGAGAGCGCGCACTCGCTCCGCTGCGCGGTGACGACCCGCGACGGCCAGTATTTCTGCCGGACGCCGGCCATGGTCGCGCTGCGCCCGGGTCGCGCGCGCGGGCGACTCGTCGGCGGCAACCTCGCGGTGCTCACGTCGATCATGGGGACGCCGTACGCGCCGGAGTTCGACGGCGGCATCCTGGTGCTCGAGGACGTGAACGAATCGGTGTACCGCATCGACCGGATGCTGACGCAGCTCCGGCTCGCCCGCGCGCTGGACCGGCTCGCGGGGCTCGTGTTCGGCGCGTTCACTGACATTCCGCCCGAGCCGTCGGACGAGCAGCGTTCGCTGGAGGACCTGCTCGCCGAGTTCGCGGACCGGACCGGGGTGCCATGCGTCTCTAACTTTCCCATGGGTCACATTGGCTTCCAGTGGACCATCCCCCTCGGCGCCGTCGCCGAGCTCGACGTCGATAACAAAACGGTAGTAACAGGAATAGAATACCCGGACTGATATGAAAACCGCCGCAGACCTGATCGCCGAAGCGAAGTCCCGCATCACGGAAGTCACGCCGCAGCAGGTGATGGACAGCCAGCGCCGCGGCGAGCCGCTGGCGCTGCTCGACGTGCGCGAGCCGCAGGAGGTGAACCTCGGCCGGATTCCGGGTGCCGTGCACATTCCGCGCGGCCAGCTCGAGACGAGCGTCGAGGCGCGCATCCCGCGCGATGCGCACGTCATCGTCTACTGCGCATCGGGCAACCGGTCGGCGTTCGCGGCCGACACGCTGCAGACGATGGGCTACAAGAACGTCGCGTCGATGTCGGGCGGCATCCGCGGCTGGATGGAAGCCGGCGGCGACGTGGAGTGACCGGGGGCGCGTCGTGACGCCGCTGGACGCGCTCCTCGAGCACGCCGACATCGCGCGACTCGCCCAGCGGCTCGCCGTGCGTCCCGGCACCCCGCTCGCCCTCGAGGGCGCGGCGCGCTACGCCGCGATCACGATTGTGCTGCGCGCGTCAGTCGGCGGCGAGCCGGAGATGCTGATGATCAAGCGCGCGGAGCTCGAGCGCGATCCGTGGAGCGGACACGTCGCGTGTCCGGGCGGGCGCATGGAGCCGGGCGATCGCGATCTCGAGCAGACGGCCGTGCGCGAGACGTGGGAAGAGACGGGGATCGACCTCGCGCACGACGGCCGCATCCTCGGCGCGCTCGACGACATCACCCCGCGCACGCCTTCGCTGCCACGGCTCGTGATTCGGCCGTTCGTCGCGGTCGTGCGTCCCGACATCGCGATCATTCCGAGTCCCGAAGTCGCCGACGCGTTCTGGGTGCCGCTCGCCGCGTTGCGCGACACGGCCGGCTGGGGGAAAGCGATGGTCCCGATTCGCGGCGTGGGCGAGCGCGAGGTGGACGTCTTCCGCCACGGCGAGTACACCGTGTGGGGACTCACCCACCGCGCGCTGACGCAGTTCTTGACGTTGCTTGGCTAACTCCGCTTCTCCTCCATTAACGCCATCGGATTGCCCTCGGAATCCCGGAACGCCGCGAGCCAGAGCTCGTGGTCGGGCATGCGCGCGATCATGTGCGGCTCGTCGATGAACTCGACGCCCTTCGCGATGAGCGCCTCGCGCACCGCCGCGATCTCCTTGACGAAGAAGTAGAGCATCGACGTGCCGCGCGCCTCGCCCTCGGCTGGGCCGAGCATGAGCCGCGTGCCGCCCGCATCGAAGAAGGAGAGCGCCGGTCCGGCGCTGAACAGGAAGGGCACGCCGAGGACGTCGCGATAGAACGCCGTCGCGCGGGCGACGTCCTGGCAGACGATGGCGATCTGACCGATGCGGGCCTGCGCGAGATCTGGCATGCTCGTATTATCTCGCTCGGCTGGTCAAATGTCACGCGCGGGCCTTGATCCTCACGCCGCGTCAGCCCGTAGCATGCGTCCATGCCTGACACATTCAGCGATCATTTCTGTACGCTGAGCGCGGCCGGTTGGCGCATTCCGGCCGCGCTCACGCTTCCCGCCTCGCGCGATGCGGCATCGCCGCTCGCGAGCGCGATCCTGCTCATTCCCGGCTCGCTGTTCAGCGACGTGAATGGCGACTTTCCGGCGTGGAGCGCGTTTCCGCACGTGTACGCGCATCTCGCGCATCAACTCGCCGAGCGCGGGCACGCCGTGTATCGCTTCGCCAAGCTTGGACCCGGAACCGGCAGCGAGATGGACGACCCCGACGTCGCGGCGCATCATCGCACGTGGGACGGGCGGCTGGTCATCGCGGTTGCGGCGCTCGAGACGATGCGGCGCGAGCTCTTGGCGCGCGGCATCGAGACCACGCGCGTGATCGCCGCCGGCCACAGCGAGGGCTCCGTCGTCGTGGGCCGGCTCGGCGCGTCGGAGGCGGGCGCGTCGCTCGACGGCGTGGTGCTGCTCGCTGGCCCGTCTGTTGGAATTCTCGAAATCATGCGCGAGCAGGCGCCGCTCATGACACCGCCAGATCAGCTCGGCGATGCGATGCGCCAGCTCGACATCGCGATCGGGCACGTGCGGCGCGGCGAGGCGATACCCGCCGGGCTGGCGACCGGCCCGTACGGGGCTGGCGCGCTCGGGTCGATGCCGCCTGAAGCGCAGCGCTACATGCGCGACGTCGACGCGACCGATCCGACCGCGCTCGCGGCGACACTCCCCCAGCGTGTGCTCGTCGTGCAAGGATCCGACGACACCAGCGTGCCGCCGCACCACGCCGAGCGGTTGTGCGGCGCGCTTCGGGCGCGCGAGCACGGGGACGAGCGCACGACGTTCGCGCTCGTCCCCGGCGTGTCGCACATGTTCAAGGTCGTCCCCCCGGAGGTCACCGGAGCGGCGGCGTTCGGATATCCCGGTCCGACGGATGCCCGCGTGACCGACGCGATCGACCACTGGATTCGAGAGTTAGTCTAGGCTAAAATACGGTTGCTGATGGACTAACCCTTGCGACCGTTCCGTGGCGCTTCCCAAGTTCGAGCCTCCGCACTCCGAGCCCGATCACCCGTCCGACGGCGCGAACGCGCCGGACGCCGGCTGGAAGCGCGCGCGCGTCGCGCCGAGCCTGCAGGACGTCTACCGCAGCGTGCCGGTGAGCGGCGGGAATTTTCTGCGCAAGCTGCTCGCGTTCGCCGGACCGGGATATCTCGTCGCGGTCGGCTACATGGACCCGGGAAACTGGGCGACCGATCTCGCCGGTGGATCGCGCTTCGGGTACACACTGCTCAGCATCGTGCTGCTGTCGAATCTGATGGCGGTGCTGCTCCAGGGGCTCGCGTCGAAGCTCGGGATCGCGACCGGGCGCGACCTGGCGCAGGCGTGCCGCGACCACTATCCGCGGCCGGTCGCGATCGCGCTCTGGATTCTCTGCGAGGGCGCGATCGCGGCGTGCGATCTCGCGGAGGTGATCGGCTCGGCGATCGCTCTCAACCTGCTCTTTCATCTGCCGATCGCGATCGGCGTGATCGTCACCGGGTTCGACGTGCTGATCCTGCTCGGGCTGCAGCATCGGGGCGTGCGCGTGCTCGAGGCGCTCGTCGTCACGTTGATCGCGACGATCGGGATCTGTTTTCTCTTTCAGATCATCCTGTCGCGTCCGGACATGGCGCAGGTCGCGCGCGGCTTTCTGCCGACGAAGGATCTCGTCTCGAACGGCGACATGCTCTATCTCGCGATCGGCATCCTCGGCGCGACGGTGATGCCGCACAACCTGTATCTGCACTCGTCGATCGTGCAGACGCGGCGGTATCAGGAGACCGCGGACGGGCGGCGCGAGGCGGTGACGTTCGCGTTCTTCGATTCGACGATCGCGCTCACGTTCGCGTTCTTCATCAATGCGGCGATCCTGATCATCGCCGCCGCCACCTTCCACACGACCGGGCACGCCGAAGTCGCGGAGATTCAGGATGCGCACAAGCTGCTGACGCCGCTCCTAGGCGCGGGCGCGAGCACGGCGTTCGCACTCGCGCTGCTCGCGTCGGGGCAGAACTCGACGCTGACGGGCACGCTCGCCGGCCAGATCGTGATGGAGGGATTTCTCAACGTGCGGCTGCGGCCGTGGCTGCGGCGGCTGATCACGCGCGGGATCGCCATTGTGCCGGCCGCCATCGTCGCCATTATGTACGGCGAGAGCGGAACGGCCAAGCTGATCGTGCTCAGTCAGGTGATTCTGAGCTTGCAGCTCTCGTTCGCGGTCTTTCCTCTGGTCGCGTTCACATCGGACCGCACGAAGATGGGTGATCTCGTCAATCCGGCGTGGCTGAAATTCCTGGCGTGGGCGGCGGCGATCGTGATCGCGGCGCTCAACGGCTGGCTGCTCGTGTCGACCGTTCACCAGTGGATGTCCTGATGTACACGCGCATCCTCGTTCCACTCGAGCATTCGGCGTACGATGTCGCGATTCTCGCGCACGTACGCGCGCTCGCCAAGTGCTGCCACGCCTCGATCGTGCTGATTCACGTGGCGGACGGGTGGGCGGCGCGGAACGTCAACCAGCTCAACCTGCGCGAATCGGAGGAGATGAAGCTCGACCGCGAGTATCTCGAGGGCGAGTGCGCGTCGCTCGAGGAAGACGGGCTCCAGGCGGAGTGTCTGCTCGCGGGCGGCGATCCGGCGCGCGAGATCACCGACGCGGCGGCGCGCGAACACTGCGATCTCATCGCGATGTCGACGCACGGCCACCGGTTCATCAAAGACATGATCTACGGCAGTGTGGCCAACGAGGTGCGGCATCTCTCGCGCGTGCCGGTGCTGATGGTGCGGGGCGAGCGGCGCGAGACGCCGCGCGGCGGCCCCGCGGTATGACGTCGATCAAGGCCGCGCCGGCGCTGACCGCGCCGGTTGAGGATTATCTAAAGATCATCTACGATCTGTCGACCCAGGCGGGAGCCGCCGGCACGACCGAGATCGCGGCGGCGCTGGGGATCGCGCCGCCGTCGGTGAGCGGGATGATCCGGCGGCTGGCGGACCATGGGTTGATCACGCACGAGCCGTATCGCGGCGTGCGGCTCACCAAGTCCGGCCGGCGGGCGGCGCTTCGCACGATTCGCCGCCATCGCGTGATCGAGGCGTATCTCACGAAGGCACTCGGCTACCCGTGGGACCTGGTGCACGCCGAGGCCGAGCGTCTGGAGCACGCGGCGTCCGACGAGCTCGTCGACCGCATGGCGGCGGCGATTGGCGAGCCGACGACCGACCCGCACGGCGCGCCGATCCCCACGCGCGAAGGGACGCTCGAGGAGCCGGCGCTGCGCACGCTCGACTCGATCGAGGGCGGCACGCGCGTACGCATCGAGCGAGTGCGCGACGAAGACGCGCGGCAGCTCCGGTATCTCGCCGAGCTCGGCGTCGTTCCCGGCCGCGAGATCGACGTGCTCTCGCGCGCACCGTACGACGGGCCGATCGAGCTCCGCGTCGGGCGCGCGACGCAGCGGATCGGGCCGGGATTGGCGAGAGAGATTTTGGTGCGGGTGGTGGAGGGAGGCTAGTGCGTGGTCCGTGGACCGTAGTCCGTAGCTTCCACGGTCCACGGTCCACGCTCCACGGTCCACGCTCCACGGTCCACGCTCCACGGTCCAGGCTCCACTCTCCCGTCGCGGAACGCTCTTTGCCCGTTCGCGCCGTGAGCGTCACACCCCGAGGATGGCATGGCCGTGAATCGAATTCCACTCGATCCGGACGTTGGAGTGCCGGATCTCGTTCGGCGCCTGACGGACGACTCGAAGCGGCTGCTGAGCGACGAAGTGCTGCTGGCGAAGCTCGAGGTCAAGGACAGCGTGCGGACGGCCGGACACGCGACGATGTGGCTGGGCATCGCGATGAGCATTGGGATCGTGGCGATGGTCGCGCTGACGCTTCTCGTCGCGACGCTCATTGGACGCGTGAGCGCGGGCCACATGTGGATCGGCGCGGTGGTGACCGGCGTGCTCGAGGTCGTGCTCGCCGCGTGGATGATCAAGCGCGGCATCGGCGCGTTCACCGAACCATCATACACGCTCGAGGATACTCGAGAGTCGCTCACCGAGACCGCGGACTGGGTGAAGACGGCGCACTGATCGGCGCGGCTAGATTGGAGGCATGCTCCTCCCGCTGCTCGCCGCGGTCGCGCTCCAACAGATCGACTCGTCGTCTCCGCATCGGCCGCCACGCACCGTCGCCAGCGACGAGCGCCTGGCGGCCGACGCGCAGGTGCGCATCGGCGACCGCATCGTGCTGTCGAGCGTGCCGGGCGGAGCGGGCGACACCGTCGTCGTTTCCGCGTTCGTCAAACGGTCCGCCGATCCGTCGGAGGTCGCGCGCGCGGAGTATCGCGTGCGCATGCACCTCGACGAGCTGCAGTCGCTGATCGGCTACGGCGACCGCGTCGACCGGTTCGCGGTGCAGTCGCGGGGGGGCGCCCCCCCGGCCGCCGCGACACCCCCCCGCCCCCCCCCCCCCGGCGGCGGCCAGGGCTGCCGCGCCCGCGCCCACCCCCGCGCGAGC
>JAICWO010000039.1 GCA_025934775.1 Gemmatimonadaceae bacterium
GTGCCCGCACTGCGAGCGGTGGAACCTGTCGCCGTTGGACGAGCGGTGGGAGGCGATCGAGCAGGCGGAGCGGCTGTATCGCGACACGCGGAAGCGGGTGGCGACGGACAACATCGGATTGGCGAAGCTGCGCGACGGGACCACGATCGTCCGGGTGGGAGCGCCGCTCCGGCCGGAGTTCGCCGCATGGCGCTACGGCGATCAGTTTGGCCGCCGCCGCCGCCGGCAAATGCTCATCGCGGGGGCGGGAATCGGCGCGCTCGGCGCATTGATCGTTGGCGGCGCGGCGGCGGGCGTCGGCATCGGCGGGTTCGGGTGGCTGATCGGCCAAGCCGGCACCGGCATCATTCGAGGCAGCCCTGAGACGGTCGTCGCACGGATCAAGGGCCCGAACGGCGAAACGATGGCCGTGCGTCGGCGGCACTTGCTCGAGACATCGATCGAGCCCGGAGTCGACTCGCCGATCGCGATCAATCTGCGATTCAAGAACGGCAGCGCCCGCTTCGAGGGCGAGCAGGCGATGCACATCGCCTCGCGCGTCATCCCGGCCGCAAATCGGTTCGGCGGATCGAAGCAGGAGGTAGCCGACGCGGTGTCGGAGATCGAGCGCTCGGGGAGCCCCGAAGGATTTCTCGCCGAGCTGTCGCCGCTCGCGCAGCGGCTGACGAACGCCGAGGGCCGCCGGCGCTGGGGCTCGGGCGCGGGGTTCGCGATGGCGATCGGCCCGAGCTTCGGCGGCATGGTGATGATGGGCAACGGCTCGCGCGGTTGGCGCGGCCGCGGTTGGGGTGGTCGCCGGGACTGGTCGACCGGCCTCTTCGCGCTCACGCCGGTGCAGCGGCTCGCGCTCGAGATGTCGTTGCACGAAGAAGCCGAGCGTTCGGCGATGCAGGGTGAGCTCGCGCAGCTCGAGCGCGCATGGCGCGAGGCGGAGGAGGTCGCGCAGATCGCGGACGACATGCTCGTGCCGGCCGCGGTCAACCAGGCGTTCACGAAGCTGCGCGGAACGTAGCGGCGCGGTGACGGTGCATTTGGAGCGTCGTCTTTCCGGCAGATGCTCCGATCGATGCCGATCGTGCTGGCGATCGCCTGCTGTTCCCTCCTGATCGCCGCCTCCCCGAGTCATGCGCAGTCCACTGCCTGTGGCGTGTCGACTGCCCTCACGCTGTCCGCCGGCGTGGGGCAGAACGATCGCGTCGACGCCACCGCGTCGCCGTTCCAGTTTCGCGGCCGCGGCCTCGAGCTTTCGGTGAACGCCGCGCACTCGAGCGGACGTGTGTGCATGACGCTCGACGCCGGCGGCGGCACGAAGCTGCTCTCCACGCGCGAAGGGACATCGGCGACCGAGCGGTTGGCTGAAGGGGACGCCGGCTTCGGCGTGCTGCGCACGACGTGGATGCGGTCTCTTTCCATCGGTGCTGAAGCGCGCGGCGAGCTCGCGATCACCGATCACGCGTACACCGACCCGCGGCACATCGTCGCGACGTACCGCATCGGCGCGCTGTCGCTCGGCCCCGCGGCGCGCTGGCAGCGACGATTCGGACGCGGCGATGCGGTCGTGCAGCTGTCCGCGCCGGTCGTGGCGCTGATCGATCATCCGTACTTTGCGGTCTGGTCGACCGATCCGCAGCCGACGTTTCGGCTCGCATCGGTGGGCGAGTACCGCGCGGCGCACGCGGCGTTCTCGTACTCGTGGACCGCGTGGCGCGGCGTCGCGAGTGTGCTCTCGTATCGCGTGAACGGTGTGCGCTACGACGACGTGCATCCGCTTCGCTCGCTGTCGCAGAGCCTCACGGTCGGCGCCCACATGCCGTTCGCCCCATGAGATTCGCGCGCATCGTCGCGGCGCTCGCGATCGGATGCGCGGCCGCATGCGCCGACCCCACGCTCGCGCCCAAACCGGGCGGCAGCAACGCCGCGATCTTCGATGCGGTCTGGCACGACTTCGATCTCAATTACTCGTTCTTCGCGTTCAAGGGTGTGAATTGGGATTCCGTGCGCACCGCCGTTCGCCCTCGCGCGATCGCCGCGACGAGCGACGACGAGCTGGCGCGCGTGATCGGCGGGATGCTGATGTCGTTGCACGACCGGCACGTGCTGCTCGCCACGCCGACGCGGACGATCTCGTATCAGTCGGCGACGGATCTCGCGCCGGTGGCGTTCAATCCGGTGCTGATCGATGACGACTACCTGCGCGGCACGACGGTGACGGCGGGCGGTCACATCGTGTACGGCATGCTCGGACCGACCGTGGGCTATCTCCGTATCCCGAGCTTCGAGGGACAGGGCTGGGCGGGCGAGGCCGACGAGGCGCTCACGGTGCTCGGCGCGGCGCGCGCGCTCGTGATCGACGTGCGCGACAACGGCGGCGGCACGGAGCAGCTCGCGGTGCAGATCGCCGGCCGCTTTGCCTCCACTTCGCGCGTGTTCGGTTATGTGAGAATTCGAAACGGCCCGCGCCACGACGACTTCACCAACTACATCCCCGAGACCGTCGACCCGGCGGGCCCGCGTCAGTTCCGCGGCCCGGTCGTGGTGCTCACGAATCGCAAGGTCTACAGCTCGGCCGAGGATTTCGTGCTGGCCGCGCGCGCGCTGTCGAGCGTGACCGTGGTGGGCGACACGACCGCCGGCGCATCCGGCAACCCGCTCGTCCGCGAGCTGCCGAACGGCTGGACGTTCGAGCTCTCGACGTGGATCGAGTACACGCCGGCGAAGCAGGCGTTCGAGAACATCGGCTTGCCGCCCGACGTGTACGTCGACGCCCGGATGACTGACCTGACGGCGGGCCGCGATCCGATTCTCGAGGCGGCAGTTCGGCGGCTCGCGACGCAGTAGCCGTTGCTCTCCACGGTCATCCCGAGCGACCCCGAGCGAAGCGGCGCTCACACCGTTGTCATCCCGAGCGACCCCGAGCGAAGCGAAGGGGGAGTCGAGGGATCTGGGCTCGTTGCGCGCGATGCCAAGGTTGGTGCTCTGGCCCGTCGCGCCGGCCGCGCCGTTACGCGCGAATCGGCTTGGAATATCTCGAACACACCGATTTCACGAATCAGAACGGATTGAACGAAATCGGCAGGGAAGTGATCGGGCACATACCCTGATGTGTAAATGCTCTTCACGAAGTATAATTGCCGCCCATGTTCGCGACCTGCATTTTCTGCAACAAGGGGCTGGGCCGGAACGAGACGTTCGAGACGTTTCCGGTGGGGAAGCGCCTGGCGTTCGATGCGGCGCACGGGCGGCTCTGGGTCGTGTGCCCGCACTGCGAGCGGTGGAAC
>JAICWO010000045.1 GCA_025934775.1 Gemmatimonadaceae bacterium
CAGCACACGCCCAACGGCGTAGCGGTTACCCGGCGTGTCGTCCACCAGAAGAACCGACGGCACGGCGGACTCCGGCATTGCCTCCGGCATCTCGTCCGCCATTTCGAGGATGGGCGCGCGCGGCGCCTCGTGCTCCCCGGGCGGCACGTGATCCGCGTGGACGGGTTCGACCGGCGATCCGCTGTTCCGCGGCATCGTCATGGCACCGTTACCTCGCACTGCGCTTCATCGTTAGGCACCGATTGCGTGACCCACCCCGGGTGGCGCCGCGGAAGGATCAGACTGAACGTCGACCCGCGCCGCGGCGCGCTGACCAGCTCGATGCGGCCGCCGAGCAGAGTCGCCAGGGTGCGCGCCAGGCGCAGTCCGAGGCCGCTTCCGTGGACGCGCCGCTGCAAATGGCTGTCGATCTGCGTGAACTCGTCGAAGATGCGCTCCTGGTCGACAGCCGCGATGCCGATGCCGGTGTCGCGCACGTCGAATCGGATCACATCGCCGGTCTTGCGCGTGGCCGACACGCGGATTTCGCCGCGCTCCGTGAATTTGACGGCGTTCGACAGCAAGTTGCGCAGGATCTGGGCGACGCGCGAGTCGTCCGTCTCGAGCACCGTATCCGCTTCGTCATCATCGAACACGAGATTCACCGCGTCCGACGTCAGTAGCGGACGGATGATGCCGCGGATCGCGCCGAGCAGCTCGCGCACGGTGACCGCGCGGTAGCGTAGCGCCGTGTGGCCGGCCTCGATGCGCGCGATGTCCAACAAGTCGTTCACCAGCTCCGTCACCGTTTGCACGGACTGGCGAATGAGCGTCACCTGATGCTCCTGTTCTTCGCTGAGCGGGCCGTCGGTGTGATCGAGCAGCAGCCGCGTGAGATTCATGATCGCCGTCATCGGCGTTCGCAATTCGTGACTCACGTCGGACAGAAACCGGCTTTTGTGCTCGGACGCGCGCTTGAGATCCTCCGCCCGGTCGTCGAGCTCCGCGTACAGCGCCATCACGCCTCGATTCGTTGCCTCGAGCTCGCTATTCAACCGGTCGATCTGCGCCCGGCTGCGGCGCTCGGCAGTCAACGCCCAGGCCAATTCGCGGTTCTGCCGTTGGTCCTCGGCCACGGGATCGATCGCGGTCTGCTCCGTTAGCGCACTCATGATGCGCGCCGCATCGCCCGGGTCGATGGGTTCGGTCGATGCCGGCACTGGATGCCCAACTTCGACCGTCGTCTCGTCCGCCTCGGTGTAGACCTCGAACCGTTCCACCAGTTGGCGCGCGACGGCGACGCCGGCGTCCGCGTCGACCGGTGGAGCATCGCCATCGGCTATCGCGACGAGATGACGGAGCCCGGCCCCATGCCCGGTGACGCGCGCGATCAGCCAATGTCCGTTGCGCAGGTGCTCCAGCGCGAATTGAATGCGTCCGCCGGGGCCGCTCTTGCTGACGGCGCGCACGATCTCGCAGACGGCAGCCGCGAAGCACGCCCGGCCGTCGTAGGTGACGCCAACCGATTCGGCGAGCTGACGCGCCAGGCAGCGAGCGCGCAGGACATCGCGATCCTGCTCGATGGCGATGGCGCACAACGGCGCCGTCTGCGACGCTGTCGGCTTCATGTGTCGCGCACCCGCACCGCAAGGACGGTGGCGTCGTCGCGGCCGCGCGTGAAGTCACGATACAAGATGCCGGCCACCAGCGCCGGATGGTGCGCGGCGAGTCCCGGGTAGGCGCCTAACTGCCAGCGCGACCGGATGCCGTCGGAGTGCAAGATGAGGCACGACGCGCCGGACCATGGATAGGTGAACTCGTGCACCGTGCGCATTTCGTGTCCGACGATGCCGTTGTGCGACGCGAGGCTCTGGGTGCCGTCGGGTGAGACGATCACGGCGGAAACGTTGCCGATGCCGG
>JAICWO010000031.1 GCA_025934775.1 Gemmatimonadaceae bacterium
CGCGCCGAGCTGATCGATCTGCTGACGGGAATGCTCAACGCCGGCGTGACGCCCGAGGTGCCGGAGCAGGGCAGCGTCGGCGCGAGCGGCGATCTCGCTCCGTTAGCACATCTGGCCGGCGCGATGATCGGCGAGGGGATCGTGCGGCGCGACGGTGCGCGCGGCACGGCGGCCGACGTCCTGCGCGCGGCAGGTCTTCAACCCGTCGTGCTCGAGCCGAAGGAAGGGATCACCCTGATCAACGGAACGCAGGCGCACACGGCGGTTGCATCGCTAGCGCTCGTGGATGCGCTGCGCATCTGGCGGGCGGCGCACGTCGCGGGCGCGATGTCGCTCGAGGGCCTCATGGGCACGCCCGTCGCATTCGATGAGCGCATTCAAGCGGCGCGCGGTCAGGTGGGGCAAGCCGAGTCCGCGGCGCTGCTTCGAGCGCTGCTCGCGGACAGCGAGATTCGCGAATCGCACCGCGTCGGCGATCCGCGGGTCCAGGATGCGTACGCGCTGCGCTGCATGCCGCAGGTGCACGGCCCGGCGCGCGACGCCCTCCGCTTCGCCGAGTCGGTGATCGCGCGCGAGCTGAACGCGGCAACGGACAACCCGCTCGTCGTGTCCGACTCCGAGATGTTGAGTGGCGGCAACTTCCATGGGCAGGCCGTTGCGTTAGCACTCGACGTGATGGCGATCGCCATGGCGAACCTTGCCACCATCGCCGAGCGGCGCATCGACCGGTTGCTGCATCCCGATCTCAATCACGGGCTGCCCGCCTTCCTGGCGCGCGACGCGGGCGTGAACAGCGGGTTCATGATGGCGCAGGTCAGCGCGGCGGCGCTGGCCAGCGAGTGCAAGGTGCTCGCGCATCCGGCGAGCGTCGACACGATTCCGACGGGCGGTGGAAAGGAAGACGTGGTGCCCATGGCGATGGGGGCGGCGTGGAAGCTGCGCCGGTCGGTGGAGAACGTGCGGAACGTCATCGCGATCGAGCTCATGTGTGCGGCGCAGGCCGTGGATTTCCGCGCCCCGCTCTCGCCCGCGCGTCGCGTGGGCGACGCGCGGGCGATCGTGCGGCGCATCGTGCCGCCGCTCGACCGCGATCGCGCGCTGAGCGCGGACATCGCCGCGCTCAGCGGCGCGATCGCGACGGGCGCCTTCGACGCCGTCGCGCCGCGTTAGGCATTCGCGACCCTCGCCGCGCATGCTGTCCTCCCGCTTCGCCCCGTGGCACGTGCCGTTGTTCGCGGCCAAGTACGCGTGGCTCACGCTCAGGCGCCGCCCGATCCTCGTCCACTTCGAGGTCACCATGCGGTGCAACGCCCGCTGCGATTTCTGCGACTACTGGAAAACCGATCCGTCCGCGCGCGCCCAGGAAGCGCGCAGCTTTGCCGACGCCGCCCGCTACTTCTCGCCCATCATGATCACGTTCACCGGCGGCGAACCGCTCCTGCGACGCGATCTCGAAGACCTCGTTGCCGGCGTCGCGCGCGCGGTCCGGCTGCGGTACATTGCTCTCATCACCCATGGCGGCATGCTGACGGTCGAGCGGGCGCGTTCGCTCTGGGACGCCGGCCTCAACCAATTCAACATTTCGCTCGATTTTCTCGACGAGCGGCATGATCGCGCGCGGGGCGTCCCTGGGCTCTCGCGAAAAATTCTCGATCTCGTGCCGGCGCTGCGCGCCGCCGGCATCGACAGCATCCGCTTCAACACGGTGATCAAGCGCGACAATCTCGCCGACATCGTGCCGATCGTTCGACGCGCCGAAGCGTTGGGCGTGGGCGTCTCCTTCAGCACCTACACGGATCTCAAGAACGGAAACGACTCACACCGGATCGTCGAGGAGCAGTGGCCGGCGCTCGACCAGGTGATCGCGGAGCTGTTGTCGATCAAACGTCGCCGGCGCGGCATCATCGTGAATTCCGACCATTATCTGCGGCAGATTCCGAGGTACGTCCGGGGCGAGATGCACGACCCGTGTCTTTCAGGCCAACGGACCATTCACGTCGACCCGATGGGATACGTGCGACGGTGCCCGGACTTCCCGAACGATTTTCACTGGACCGAGTTTCGCTCATATCGGCCGATCGATTGCAACGCATGCTTTTACGCGTGCCGCGGCGAGTCGCAGGCGCCGCTCACGATTACGAGGGTGCGGGACATCATGGCGTGAGGAGCCGTCGGACGCAGGTTGCTGCTCGAGGCGCGTTACGCGGTGAGGAGCGCAGCAGTCCGTCGTAGGTGGCTTAGGCCAAACCTTGTCGCCAGCGCAACTTACCGGTAAGTTACGTGGCCTTCGCCACGCCGGAGCGCGGCGCGAAAGCCGCCTCGCACTTGGGAGCCCACCACGCGCTGATGTCGAACGTCGCGAAGCTCAAGAAACGAGCGCTCGAATACGAGCAAAAGAAGCAGTTCGACAAGGCGCTCGAGACGTACGCCCAGATTCTCGATGGGTTGGGGGATCACGTCGACGAGGCCGACGTCGCCCTCTACAACCGCGTGGGCGATTTGCTCGTGCGACAGGGTGACGTCACCGCTGCGGTCGACCACTACGAGCGGGCCGTCGACCTGTACACGGACGGCGGGTTCTTCAACAACGCAATCGCGCTCTGCAACAAGATCCTGCGCAACGCGCCGGGCCGCACGTCCATCTATTACAAGTTAGGCAAGATCAGCGCGAAGAAGGGCTTCGTGAACGATGCGAAGCAGAACTTTCTCGAGTACGCGGATCGCATGCAGCGTACGGGCGAGCTCGAGGAAGCGTTCCGGGCGCTCAAGGAATTCGCCGATCTCTGTCCCGATCAGGACGACATTCGCCTCATGCTCGCCGATCAGCTCGTGCGGAAGGATCGCAAGAGCGAAGCGATCGAGCAGCTGCAGGTGCTGTACGACAAGTTCGAGGCCGAGGGGCGAACGCGCGAAGCGCGGGCGACGGTCGATCGCATGAAGGCGTTGGATCCGGAGCTGGAACCGAAAACGGGTCCGGGCCGCCCGACACCGAAAGCGAACGATCTCGTGTTCCTCGACGTGAACTTCGACGGGCCGCAGCCCGCGCGTACACGGGCTGTGGCCGCGCCGGTCGCGCCGCCGAAAGCAGTGCGGCCGGCCGCGCCGCTCCCGCCGCCTGCGCCGCCACCCGCGGCGGAAACCGAAGAACCGGCGCCCGACATCGATCTGCCCTTCATCAATTCGCAGGCAGAGATCGAGTCGTCGCCGGAGGTCGCGCCGATCTCCGGCATCGAGCGCTCCGAGACGTTCATCGAATCGGAATCCGAGGCGCCTTCCGTCGGCGATGAGCTGGTCAGCCACGCGGATTCGGACATCATCGTCGGCTTCGAACAGACGACGTTCGAGCCGCAGGAGGACTCCGGCTCGCGGGTCGAGCCGGTGGCCGGCCTCGAGACCACCATGCCGGCCGAGGACGGCCTCCTGGATGGTGCGTTAGGCGGCGGGTTGGGCGAGCTGGAGCTGGAGGACGCCGACGAGCCGGCCGGGAACGGCGCGTCCATCGATCTGCCGCTCCTCGAGATCCCGGTGGATGACGCGGACGTGCCCGAGAACGTGGGCGGCGACCTCACGTTCATCTACTCGGGCGACACGACGCCCGACCTGCCTAACGACGAGCCGGCGCCCGAGCCCGCCGCCCCGGACGCGTTCGGCGATGACCCGCCGCTCGGCTCGGAGCCGTTCCCCGACAGCCAGGACTTCGAGCAGTCCATCGACGCGGCGCTCGACCACGCGCGCTTCGACCCGGACGTGGATCCGCTCGCCGGCCTGCCGTCCATCGATGCCGGTCCGCCCGAGGACGCGGCGGACTTGCCGCCGCTGCCGCCCATGGACGACACGCCGCTCGCCGTGCACCATCCGGCGGCCGACGCGGCCGTCCAGCGCCTGCGGATGGCCGTCGAGCAATCGCCTAACGACTTCGACGTGCGGCGGCAGCTCGCCGAAGCGCTGCTCGAAGAAGGCGAGCGCGACCTCGGTCTGGCCGAGCTCGAACACGCGATGCTCGGGTTCGAGACGACGGGGAATCTGCGCAGCGCGAGCGCGATCGCCGAAGAGATGATCCGCGTCGAGCCGGGCAGCGTGCGGTTCCATCAGAAGCGCGTCGAATACGCCGTCCGCGCAAACGACAAGGCGCGCCTCGTCGACGCGTATCTCTCGTTGGCCGAGTGCCTCTTCGGCAGCGGACAGCTCGACAAATCGCGCGCGGTCTACAGCCGCGTGGTGGAGCTCAATCCCACCGACGCGCGCGCGCGCGCCGCGCTGTCCGCGTTGGGCGGAGAGTCGCTCGTGGCGACGCCGTCGTCCACGACGCCGATTTCGCGCCCGACGGTTCGCCCGTCGCCGGTGCGCACCGACGACCGGGGGCTCGCCGCCACGGCGCCGACAGCCACGCCGGCCGCCGGCTCGGACGCGAATTTCGTCAACCTCGCCGACTGGCTGCGCGAGGCAGATGCGGCCAAGAATACCCGCATGGTGGTCGATGTCGGCGAGCCCGCCACCGATCAGCAGCAGGTCGACTTCGCCGAGATGTTGAGCATGTTCAAGCAGGGCGTGGCGGCCAACGTCGATGAAGCGGACCACGAAAGCCACTACGACCTCGGCGTCGCGTACAAGGAAATGGGATTGTTGGACGAAGCCATCTCCGAATTTCAGAAGGCGCTGCGTGGAACCGAACACCGCGGCCGCACGTACGAGGCGTTGGGGCAATGCTTCGTCGAGAAGCGGCAATATCAGATCGCGCTGACGATCCTGTCGCGCGCGCTGACGGACCAACACGCGACGGACGACCAACTCGTGGGTGTGCTCTACCTGCTCGGCTACGCATCGGAAGCGCTGGGACGATTCCCGGACGCGCTCAAGTTCTACGAGCGCGTATTCGCGGTCGACATCCAGTTTCGCGACATCGGCGACCGCCTGGCCGCCGTGGAGCGCAAAGCGCGATGACGGCGGTCGCGCAGTCGCGCTCGCGGCGCAGCCCGACGTTAGGCGACGTGCAGCGTCCCGTGCGAGAGCCGCTGGCGGCGGTGGGCGAGGAGTTGCAGCGCATCGTCACCGCCGACTTGCCGCTCATCGACGAGGTGAACGGCCACCTCTTGCTCATGAAAGGCAAGATGTTTCGCCCAACGTTGGCGCTGCTGGCGAGCCGCGTGGCCGGTGATGGCGACCGGCGCGCCGTGACCTTGGCGGCGGTGGTCGAGCTGGTGCACCTGGCCACGCTCGTGCACGACGACTCGGTGGATCACTCGACCCTCCGGCGCGGCATGCCGACGGTCAACTCCCTGTTCACCCACCAGATCTCGGTGATCATGGGAGACTTCCTCTATTCGCGGGCCGTCGTCGAGCTGGCGCGGTTAGGCGACTGGGATGTGCTCCGCGTCCTCGCGCGCGCCACCAACGAGATGACCATCGGCGAGATGCGCCAGCTCACGGCGCTCGATGCGCTCGCATTCGGCGAGGCCGACTACGAAGCCCTCATTCGCTGCAAGACCGCGTCGCTGCTCTCGGCCACGTGCGAGATCGGCGCGATTGCCGGCGGCGGCGCGCATCGCAAGCGCTTCGCCCGCTACGGCGAGCAGCTGGGCATGGCCTTTCAGGTGGCCGACGATCTCCTCGATTACACGGCGACGAGCGCCGATACCGGCAAACCGACGGGCCTCGATCTGCGCGAGCACAAAGTCACGCTGCCGCTCATCGCCGCGCTGCGCCAGATGCCGGCATCGGCTCGTCGCCACGTCGAAGCGCTGTTTGCCACACCGGAACCCGCCGATGCGGACATCCAAACCGTCATCGAAATCGTGGTCGAGCACGGCGGACTCGACTATGCCCGCCGCCGCGGTGTGCAGTACGCGCGGGAAGCGGAACGAGCGCTGGAGGGCCTGCCCGACACGCCGGTGCTCGCCGCCCTGCACGACGCCATCGCATACGCCATGGATCGGAGACATTGATGGCTCAAGGCTCGTCCAAACACCGCCCCGGCTTCCACGCGCTCGTCCTCTCCATCGGCTTCATCGTAGGCGGCCTGCTGACGCAGGTGGCCCGCCGGTTTTTGCCGGCCGGAGCGGTGAAGGAGTTCCTCACCTCCGGCGTGACGCCAAGCTGGGGGCCGCTGCCAATCGACCTCGTCATCGTTAAGTTTGCGGTAGGCCCGATTGCGCTCGACGTGTCGCTGCTGAGCCTTCTCGGGGTTCTGATCGCGTACTTGATCGCCAGGTCCCTCTTCTAGGGGCATCACATGAACTTCGCAAATCTTGGCTTTGGCGAGATCCTGCTCATCGTTCTCATCGTGTTGCTGCTCTTCGGCGCGAAACGCATCCCGGAGATCGCAGGCTCCATGGGAAAAGGGATCCGGGAATTCAAGAAGAGCATGACCGAGGTGCAGACGTCCATCACGCAGGAGGTTTCGACGCGTGACGATCGCGAGCGCCTCCGCGCGCCAGAGCCGCAGACCCGCGCCGATGACGTACGGCCCGAGCCCAAGCGGCTGATCGACACCTGAGGCTGGTGCCTAACGACAAACCGCGCGCCGGCATCGGCGCGCGGTTCTTTTTGTGCCTAACGTCAGGCCGTCAGCTTGCCGTCTGCCGGGTCTGCTGCTCGACCTGCTTGCGGCGATCATCGATCTTCGCGCTCTGCCGCAGGTCCGCCAGATATTCCTGGACGCGCTGCTGGCGCAGCCGCTGCAGCAGTTGGGTGCGCTGCTGACTCTTCTGCTTCTCCCAGGCGGCGCGATCCGCGTCGACACGGCGATCCACCTTGATCACGTACACGGCATCGCCCGACTTCACGGGCTCGCTCACCGTGCCGGTGGGCAATCCGAATGCGGCGCCGATGACTTCGTTCGCCTGGCCGATGCCCGGCACCGACGAGACGCGCGAGAAGGTCGGGCTCTGGCTCACCGTTAGGCCTACGGCCTTGGCCGCCTGATCGAACGTCTGCCCTTTGGCGTATGCGTCCGACACCTTCTGCGCGACCGGCACGAGCATGTCCAGTTTTTTCTGCCGAATGAGCTCGGTGCGAATCTGATCGCTCATGCTGGCGAGGGTCGGCTTGCCGCCCGGCGTCAGCGAATCGAGCCGCGCCAGATAGTACGCGCGATCCGCGTCGATGAGATCACTCGTCTGGCCGACCTTCGCGGTGAACGCCCACGCGCTCACGCTCGGCACATCCTGTCCGTTGAAGGTGAGCGGATCGCCTTCGGTGGCAGCGACCCGCGCGGTGGTCAGGCCGAGCCGCTTGGTAATGCTATCGAACTCGGCTGGCGCGTCGAGGTCGGCCGCGTGCGACAGCGAGTCGGCGCGGCGGTCGCTGATCGCAGCCGACGAGTCGCCCTGATGAATCGGGAGGAGGATGTGCCGCACGGCGATCGTATCGCCCTTGCGCTCATCCACCTTGATGATGTGGTAGCCGAACTGCGTTAGGACAGGCGGCGACAGCTCGCCGGGCTTGAGGGAGAATGCCGCCGAATCGAATGCGTGCACGAACTGTCCTTTGGTGACGCGCCCCAGATAGCCGCCTTTGACCGCCGAGGCGGAGTCGGCGGACTCGCGCTTGGCGACGTCCTCGAACTTGGCGCCGGCCAGAATCTCTTTGCGCAGCTCGAGGGCGTGCTGGTACACGCGATCCGTGTCCGCCTTGGTGATCGGGCGCGGAATGATTGCGAGCGTCACGACCGCGTGTCCGGGGCGGTCGGCGAAGTCGGCCTTGTGCTGGTCAAAGTACTGCTGGACCTCGGCGGCGCTCACGTGGACGGCGGAGTCGGGAATGCGGTTCGGGTCGAAGCGGACGTACGAGATCTGCGCCGAGTCGTGCGTGTCCTGCCACGCGCGCCAGAGTTGGGCATCGGTCACGTACACCTGCGACGCGATCTGCTCGAACAGCTTCTCGCGCGGCAGCTCGCCGCGATAATACTGCTCGAGCTGCAAGCGAATACCTGATTCTTTCGCGACCGGGCTCGAGAGGTAGCGGCGATACTTGTTGAGATCGAACTGCCCTTCGGTTTGGAACTGCGGGTCCTGCACAATCTGCGGAGGCGGCTCTTCGAGGGCGGCCTGCTGAATTTCCTGGTCGGACACGGTGATGTCGCGCTTCTTGTACTCCTGCTGCAGCAGGATGTTGGTCACCATGTCGTTGAACGCGTCGTCCTCGACGCGCTGTTCGTCATCGAGCGACAACTGTCCGGATGTCTGTTGTTGGGCGCGCTGGATCGCCTGCTCGCGCAGCTGGAGCCAATCGCGGTAGTTGACGTCGGTGCCGTTGATCTTGGCGATGGTGGTGCTCGGGGTGACCGGGCCTTGATCCCCCAGTCCCGATTGGCCGATATAGACGAACCAGATCAGAAAGGCGGGGATGACCAGGTACCAAATCCACTTGGCGTGCGCCCGAAAGACATGCAGCACGAGAAGTCACTCCGTGTCGAACAAGGGGGAAGGCTCGCGGGCAAGGGGTCGCTCGACGTGCCCTCCGCGAACCGCGAAATCTACCGGCGGCGGCGGCGTAAAAGCAAGACAGCGTGTCACTTCCGATTGACTTGAATCGTCACTGAGTTGTATCTTGAGCCGCCTCTAACCGCCTGCCTGGGCGCCATTCCCGAGGGCTTTGAATGGCCAGTTCCGCGCTGATCGACGACCTCCTCAAGCAATTCGCCGAGAATCCGCGGCGCGTGTTCGCGCGTCTCGCGAACGAATATCGGAAGCGGGGTGAACTGGACACCGCGATCGAGATCTGTCGCGCGCACGTGCCGCTGCAGCCGACGTACATCAGCGGTTATATCGTCCTGGGCCAGGCGTTGTACGAGACCGGCCAACTGGATGAAGCGCGGGCCACCTTCGAGACGGCGCTCGGGCTCGATCCCGAAAACCTGATCGGCCTCCGTCAGTTAGGCGACATCGCGCGCGCCAAAGGCGACGCCAGTGGTGCGCTGGGCTGGTACAAGCGCCTGCTCGAGGTCGATCCGCAGAATGAAGAGGTCGAAGCGCTGCTGCGGGAGCTCGAAGCGCCCGCCGGCAGCACGCCGGCATCGCCCGCCGGTGAGCCCATCGGTTGGGGCGACATCAATCCGGAGGCGAGCACCGCATCCGCGCAGCCGCCGGTGCCCGCCAACGAATCAGCTCCGGCGACGCCCCCGGAGGTGCCGGCCAAGAAGGATCTCGACTTCGACTACGACGTGTTGTCGTCGTTCGGGGAAGCCGAGGCGCTGCCGCCGCTCGAGCCGCCAATGCTCGACGCGCCGGCCGATGCCGCAGCGCCGGCGCAGCATGCGTCGGAGCTCGAGGCGCCTGCGGCGGGTGCCGCGGCGCACGCCGACGGCGAGTCGTCGTCGCACGATGAACCGTTGCCCGCGGCGTTCATCACTGAGACGATGGCCGAGTTGTACTTGCAGCAAGGGCATCGCGAGCAGGCGCTCGACATCTATCGATTGTTGCTGGCGCAGCGGCCGGGAGACATGTCGCTGCTGAATCGCATCGCGCGATTGGAGCAGCCGGCGCCGGCGGCGCCGGTGGAGCGGACGGTGCGCGCGTTCTTCGGCCGCTTCGCGAACCGCCGGCCGCCGGGCGTGCGCACGGAGACCGACCTCGCGGCGGTGCCGGCGCCGGCGGCGTCGTCCGCTCTGGCGGAGGAACTGCCGCCGTTAGACGCGGAGGCCGCCGCGCCTCAGCCCGCGGTCCCATCGCCTGACGAAAGCAAGCCGGCCGAGCCGGCCGCGGCGTCTGCGCCCGCGGAGGAGGTCGCCGCCGCCGTCGTCGCCGACGCCGCCGACGGCGCGTCGCCTAACGAAGCGGCTGCGCCGGTGTCTTCCGGAGCAGAGGTCGCTGGCGAGGAGCCGCCCATCGAGCAGCTGGCATCGGCCGACTGGACGGCGCCGGAGGCGGACGAAGCGAGCATCGCCGACGTCGCGCCTGCGGAGCCCGAGACGGCGGCGGCGCCGCCGGCGACCGAACGCGACGTCGCGGCGGAGGCGGCCGAGGCGCCCCCGGAGCCGGCCGGGGCGGAGCCGGCGCCCGCGTTCACGCCTAACCGCGTGCTGTCGTTCACCGAGCTGTTCCAGGACCGGAGCGCGTCGGCGGCCGACGAGCAGGCGGCGGCCACCCTCGCCGGCGCGTTCGGCGCCGAGGCCGGGATGCCTAACGGAGGCGGCCGCGCGGCGCGGGCCGCGGCCGACGCCCTGTCGCTGGACGACGTCTTCGGCGGCGGTGCGCACGAGAGCACCCCGCAAACCTTCGACGAATTCTTTGCCCCGCGCGACGCGGAGCCGGAGGGCGCCGCCGAGCGCGCGTCCGCCCCCGGGTCCACCCCGCCCGCAGCACGCCGCGGCGACGACGCCGACCTCGAGCTCTTCCATCAATGGCTCGAGGGCCTGAAGAAGTAGTGCGCATCGCCGTCCTCAACGGACCAAATCTCAATCTGCTCGGCGTTCGAGAGCCGGAGTTGTACGGACGCCAATCGCTGGACGACATCGAACAGCACCTGCGCCACATCGCGCGCGACCTGCACGTAGAAGTGGAATTCGCCCAACGGAACGGAGAAGGCGAGTTGGTGGATGTCATTCAATCGCTGCGCGGCCGCGTCGATGGCGCGCTCATCAATGCCGGCGCGTACAGCCACAGCAGCCTCGCCATCCGCGATGCGTTCGCCGCCGTGCAGGTGCCGTTCGTCGAAGTGCACCTGAGCAACATCTTCGCGCGCGAACCGGAGCGCCGGCAGTCGATGCTCGCCCCGAGCGCCCTCGCGTTGGTGTGCGGATTCGGCGCGCGCGGCTACGAGCTCGCGCTCCGCGGGATCGTCGCCTCCCTCGAGCGTGAGTGACCGCCGGTCCGAGCGCGTGGCGGCGCTCGCCGCCGCGCTGCGCGCAGCGCACCTCGACGGCCTGCTGATCACGAGCCTGCCTAACATCCGGTACCTCACCGGATTCTCCGGCTCGAGCGCGATCGTCGTCGTGTCGGAGCGCGACCTGCTGCTCGTCACCGACTTTCGCTACGCCACTCAAGTAAAGGAAGAAGTGGGCGACCCGGCGCGCGTCGCCATCGAAGCGCAGAGCTTGTGGACCGGTGTCTGGCGGCAGATGGCCGACATGACGGGTCTCGAGGTCGTGGGATTCGAGTCGGCGTATCTGGTGCACCGCGATTTCGAGCGATTGTTGAATGCCGGTGCGCGCTGGCAGTGGCGCGCAACGACGGATCTGGTCGAGACGCTGCGCGAGCAGAAAGACGCGGGCGAGATCGAGAGCATCACGTCGGCCGCACGCGTCGCGGAGCGCGCGCTCGAGCGAACGTTGGCCGGAGTGCGTGCAGGACAGACGGAGCTCGAAATTGCCGGCGCCCTCGAGCTGGCGCTGCGCGATGCGGGCAGCACCGGCTTCCCGTTCGAGACGATCGTCGCGTCGGGCGAACGATCGGCGCTGCCGCACGCCCGAGCCGGCAGCCGGCAAGTTCGCGCGGGCGACTTCCTTCTCATTGATTTCGGTGCCATAGTGGACGGCTATTGCTCCGACATCACGCGGACGGTCATCGTTGGCCGCGCGACGCCGGAACAACGCGATGTGCACGACATCGTGCGCACGGCCAACGAACGCGCGTCCGATCTCGTCCGCGCCGGCATGACCGGCAAAGATGCCGATGCGTTGGCTCGACGCTACATTGAGGAGCGCGGTTTGGGCGAGGCGTTCGGTCACAGCCTCGGACACGGAATTGGAATCGAAGTGCATGAAGCGCCGCGGTTGGCGCGGACGACGGAGGCGGTGCTCCCCGAGCGCGCCGTCGTCACGATCGAGCCGGGAGTGTATCGCGCTGGGTGGGGCGGAGTTCGCGTGGAAGATGACGTGGTACTCGGCCGTGACAGCGCAAGAATTCTCACGACATTTTCGCGCGAGCTCCTCGAAGTCGGCTGACGTCGGGAGGGAGTCATCTCTGACACACCTATGATTGACCTGCGCTACGTGAAGAAGCTCGTCGAGTTGCTCGACGGGTCTTCGGTAGATTCGATCGAGATCTCGTCCGACAAGGGCATGAAGATCCGCATCTCGAAGACGCCGCAGCAGAGAGGAATGGGGCTCGCGACAGCCGCAGCGCCGGTTCAGGTGGCCGTGCCGATGACGGCGCCGGCGTTGATGCCGGCGCCGCTTCCCGCTGGTCGCATGACGCCCGCCGATGGCGTTCCGGCCACGCCCGAGACCGCGTCGCCGCCCGCCGAGCCGTCGAAGCCGAAATTGCTCGAGGTCAAATCGCCAATGGTCGGAACGTTCTATCGCTCGCCGGAGCCCGGCGCGGCGGCGTACGTCAGCGAAGGATCACGCATCGCCAAGGGCGAAATCCTCTGCATCATCGAGGCGATGAAGATCATGAACGAGATCGAGTCCGAGTACGCCGGCATCGTGCGCGAAGTGCTCGTGAGCGATGCGCACCCGGTGGAGTACGGACAGGTCCTCTTCCGGATCGACCCCAATGGCTAACCCAGCGGTTTCGAGCGCGTCGGAGTCGCCGACCGCGCCTGCCCAACAGGCGCCGGCGTTCAACTTCAAGGCGGTGCTGCAGCGGATGATTCAGCAGAACGCGTCCGACCTGCATCTCAAAGTCGGGCGTCCGCCGGTGCTACGCGTGAACGGCGACTTGAGCTCGCTCGATGTGCCGCCGCTGAGACCGGAGGAGCTGAAGGCGCTCGCCGAGCAGATCATGACGCCCAAGCAGGTGAAGGATTTCGCGGAGCACAAGGAATCCGACTTCGCGATCGGCGTGCCGGGCATCGGGCGCTTTCGCGTGAACGTCTACCAACAGCGCGGCACGATCGCGTACGCGCTGCGGTCGGTGCCGTATCAGGTGCGCACGATCGAAGAGTTGAATCTCCCGCAAATCATCTCCGACATTTCGTTGCGGCCGCGCGGCCTCGTGCTCGTGACGGGAATCACCGGTTCCGGAAAGTCGACGGCGCTCGCCGCGATGATCCAGCACATCAACGAGAAGCGCCACGCGAACGTGATCACGATCGAAGATCCGATCGAGTTCCTGCACCGCGACATCAACTCGAGCATCAATCAGCGCGAAGTCGGCGCCGACACGGGAAGCTTCGCGGCGGCGCTGCGCCGGGTGCTGCGACAGGATCCCGACGTGATTCTCATCGGTGAGATCCGCGACATCGAGACGCTCGAGGTCGCGCTCAAAGCCGCCGACACGGGACACCTGGTCTTCTCGACGCTGCACACGACGGACGCGACGCAAACCATCAGCCGGGTATTGTCCTTCTATGCGCCGCACCAGCAGAACGAAGTGCGGTTCATGCTGGCGAGCGCGCTGTCGGCGGTGGTGTCGCTGCGCCTGGTGCCGCGCGCCGACAAGCCGGGGCGGGTGCCGGCGTGCGAGATCCTCATCAACACCGCGGCCGTTCGCGATCAGATCCGCGACATGACGAAGTCGCTCAACATTCCGGACCTGATCAAGGAAGGCACGGTGCAGTACGGCATGCAGAGTTTCGACCAATCGCTGATGCAGTGGTACAAGAAGAAAGCGATTTCGTACGAGAGCGCGATGTTCTTCGCGACCAACCCGAGCGAATTCGCATTGCGCGTCCAGGGCGTCGAGGGCTCGAGCGACAAGAGCTGGGACGCGCTCCAGAGCGACATCACGTCGTGAGGCCCGGCGGGCGTCCCGAACCCCGGTTTCCTGACCGTCGCGCATGTTCAAGAAAGTATTGATCGCGAACCGCGGCGAAATTGCGCTGCGGGTGATTCGCGCGTGTCGTGAGTTAGGCATTCAGACGGTGGCCGTCTATTCGGAGGCGGACCGCGAGTCGCTGCACGTGCGGTTCGCCGATGACGACGTCTGTATCGGGCCGCCGCCGGCGCGCGACTCGTACCTCAAGATTCCGCGGCTCATCGCGGCGGCCGAGATCACCGGCGCGGACGCGATCCATCCCGGCTATGGATTCCTCGCCGAGAACGCCGAGTTCGCGGAGACGTGCGCCGCGTCGAACATCGCGTTCATCGGACCGACGGCCGAGCAGATTCGCGTGATGGGGGACAAAGCGGCCGCGCGCAAGGCCATGGCCGCGGTGGGCGTGCCCATCGTTCCGGGCACGCCGGGTCCGATCGAAGATGCGGACGAAGCGCTCGGCTTCGCGCGCGACATCGGATTCCCGGTGATCATCAAGGCGGCGGCGGGCGGCGGCGGGAAGGGCATGCGCGTGGCGAACGACCCCGAGGATTTCTCGCGCGCGTTCCAACTCGCGCGGTCCGAAGC
>JAICWO010000033.1 GCA_025934775.1 Gemmatimonadaceae bacterium
ACCCTGTTGGGCGTGCGGTTTCAATTATCCGGGCGTGTCCGGCCCTGGTGTGCTTTGTCCGCCCAATCAGTTGTCGATCAGCCGCTTCGGCTCGGGTCGCGCTTCCTCGGCCCGCGGCTGCGCATCGGGTGCCCGGAGGCGCTCGCGATCATCGCGCGGCGCGATCTCCTGGGTAATCGATGTCTGCACGTCGGTCATGCTCTTCTTGAACTCGCGAATCCCCTTGCCCATCGAGCCGGCGATCTCCGGAATGCGCTTCGCACCGAAGAGCAGCAGCACGATGAGAACGATGACGAGGATCTCGCCGAACCCGAGATTTCCGAAGCCCATGTGGCGCCCCTAGAAGAGGGATCTGGCAATCAAGTATGCGATCAGCACGCCGAGCAGGCTCAGGAGCGACACGTCGAGCGCGATCGGGCCTATCGCAAACTTAATGATGATCAGGTCTATTGGCAGCGGGCCCCAGCTCGGCGTCACGCCCGACGTGAGGAACTCCTTTACGGCACCGGCGGGCAAAAACCGGCGAGCCACCTGGGTGAGGAGGCCGCCGACGATGAAGCCAATGGTGAGGACGAGCGCGTGGAATCCGGGGCGGTGCTTGGACGAGCCTTGAGCCATCAATGTCTCCGATCCATGGCGTAAGCGATGGCGTCGTGCAGGGCGGCGAGCACGGGTGTGTCGGGCAACCCTTCCAGCGCCCGTTCTGCTTCCCGGGCGTACTGGCCGCCGCGCCGGCGCGCGTAGTCGAGTCCGCCGTGTTCGACGACGATGGCGATGACGGTTTCGATATCCGAATCGGCAGGTTCGGGCGTCGCGAACAACGCCTCGACGTGATGGCGCGACGACGCCGGCATGGTGCGGAGCGCCGCGATGAGCGGCAGCGTCACTTTGTGCTCACGCAGATCGAGGCCCGCCGGCTTGCCGGTGTCCGCGCTCGTCGCGGTGTAGTCGAGCAGATCGTCGGCCACCTGGAAGGCCATGCCCAAGTGCTCACCGTAGTGCGCGAACCGCTTGCGGTGCGCGCCGCCGCCGGCGATCGCGCCGATCTCGCACGTGGCCGAGAGCAGCGACGCGGTCTTGCAGCGGATGAGCGCCTCGTAGTCGCTCTCGCCGAAGGCGAGCGCGTCGAGGGCCGTGAGCTGGCGCATCTCGCCGATGGTCATCTCGTTGGTCGCGCGCGCGAGCACGCGCAGCACGTCCCAGTCGCCTAACCGAGCCAACTCGACCACCGCCCGCGAATACAGGAAATCTCCCATGATCACGGAAATCTGGTGGGTGAACAGGGAGTTGATCGTCGGCATCCCGCGCCGCAGCGTCGAGTGATCCACCGAGTCGTCGTGCACCAGCGTCGCCAGGTGGACCAGCTCGACCACCGCCGCGAGCGTCACCGCGCGCGCGTCGGCCTCGCCCCCGACGCGGCTCGCCAGCAGCGCCAGCGTCGGACGGAACATCTTGCCTTTCATGAGCAAGAGGTGTCCGTTCACCTCGTCGATGAGCGGCAGGCCGGCCGTGACGATGCGCTGCAATTCCTCGCCGACGGCGGCCAGCGGCTCGCGGACGGGACGCTGCACGTCGCCTAACGTTGGGCTGCGCCGCGACCGGGACTGCGCGACGGCGGTCACCGGGCTTTGCGCTCCACCGCGGCCAACCGGTCGCCGATGTCGCGAAACTGGATGTCCACCGCGAACACCCGCTCGTAGAACTTGAGCGCGTCGGGGAACCGGCCGAGCGCTTCGGATGCGTAACCCAGCAAGTAGAGCACGCCCACGAGTTGATCGTCCGTCGCGTGTTGGTCCGTCAACGCGCGCGAGAGAATCGTCAGCGCGATCTGATATTGGCGCTTTTCGACGAAGCACTGCCCCAACGCCTCGTACGTGCGGCCCCGGTGTTCCGTTCCGCGCAGGGCCTTCTGGAATTCGGAGATGGCGTCGTCCAACAGGCCCATTTCCTTGTAGGCCACGCCCAGATCGTAGTGGCTCTCGTGGTCCGTCTCATCCACGTTTTCCGCCACGCCCTGTTTGAACATGCTCAACATCTCGGCGAAATCGACCTGCTGCTGGTCGACCGCAGGCTCGCCCACATCGACGACCATGCGCGTGCTCTTGGCCGTATCGTCTTCTCGCAGCCAGTCGGCGAGATTGACGAAGTCCGCGTCCGAGCCGCCGGCCGGTGTGGCCGTCGCGGCGACCTCGCGCTCGTTGGGTCGTGCAACCGGCGCCGGACGCACCGTGGGCCGCGAGACGGGCGTGGTGGAGCTGGGCGTCGCGGTGAACGCGTCGCCGCCTAACGCCGACAGCGCCGCGCGGGCCCGCTCGTCCGCGGGATTGAGCTCCACGACGCGGCTGTACACCGCGCGCGACTTGTCGAGCTGCCCGCTGCCGAAGAGACACTCGGCCAGCGACAGATACGCATCGACGAGTCGTGCTTTGTCGTTGGCGCGCACGGCGTACTCGACGCGCTTCTGGTGAAACCGCACGCTGCTCGGTTCGACGCGGATCATCTCTTCGGCAATGGCGCTCGCGCTGCGCAGGTTGCCCGTCGTCTCGAAGCCCAACATGGCGTGCTCGAGCTCGGCCAGGCCGAGGTCCCGCTCGCCTTCCTCGAGCAAGGCTTCGGCGAGCTGGCGGCGGACGTCGAAATCGTGAGGCGAATGCTCGACCGCCGCGCGCAGGCGCTGCACGGCCGCATCGGCGGCCGGGTGATGCACGGCGGGAACCTCCTCGTCCATGGGCGGCAGCGGCGGGAGCCCGGCGGCGTCGACCGCCGGCTGGGGCTCGAGGGCCGGGAGCCCCGCAAGCGGATCCGTCTCGGCATCGACACGCGCGTGATCGAGCGCCGCGTCGATCGATTGGTCGAGGTCGTCGGCGTCGGGAAATGGGTCGGACAGGATCGGCGGATCGTCGCCGAAGCCGGTCACGTCCACCGTCTGCCCCGCCGGCTCCTCATCCTCGTTCGGCATCTCGGGGGCCGCATCGCCGGTATAGATGAACGTCAGATCGCCGCCCACGGACTCGGGCAGCTCCGCGTCGTCCACCGGGATCTCGAGCAACGGCAGATCGATCGACTCCGACTCGCCGGATGCCGCGTCCGCCGCCGGCTCGTCCGTCTCCTCGAGCTGCAGCTCGCCCAACCCGCCTAACGGATCGCCGGACAACATCGCGTCGTCGGCCGACAACGTCGGCTCGAGACCAGCCAGCGGCGCCACATCCGGCTCCGCATCGGGCTGCGGATCGAACGTGGTTTGCTCGAACCCGACGATGATGTCCGAGTCGTGATGACTGACGAGTGCGTCGGACTGCGGCATCTCATCGGCCGGCGACTCGCCGAAGGTGTCGGCGCGCTCGAGTCCTTCGACCGGCTCGATCTCGGATGACGGCTCGATTTCCGCCTGCGCGTTGATGAATGGGAGGTCGACGTCGAGCGCCACGACTTCAGGCTCGGCCTCCGGCGCGGCCGCAGGAGCGGGCGGTTGGGCAGCTTTCGGCGGAACAGCGGGCGCCGGCGGCGGCGCACCTTTGGCGCGCGCACCCGCTGTGCCCGCGCGCGGCGCGTCGAAGTTGAGATCCAGAAAAACGAGATCGTTCGCCTTGGGCGTTGGGCGACCCGGTCCGGTCTTCGGCTCGAGCTCCGGGTCTAACGCCTTCATCCGATCCACCGTCGCCCGCGCCTCGCGCGTGCGGCCTTCGGCTTCGAACTTATCGTACAGCACCTGCAGCTGCTCGATCGCCTCGACCTTCCGATCCTTGCGCACCAGCTGATCGGCGAGCATGAGCCGGATGTCGTCCTGATCGGGACAGAGATCGGCGAATTCCTTGAGCGCGCGAAACGCTTCCTCCAACTCGCCGGCCCGCTGCATGCGATCGGCATACTCGAGAAAGTTCTGCTTCGCGTCGTTCACGAAGCCTTTCTTCGCACTGATCTTGCCCAACTTGTAGTAAATGGTCGTCCGGCCCGGCGCGTTGCGCAGGATCTTGTTGCAAAGGGCGATCGCGTTGTTGAAGAAGCCGCCGTCGGTGTAGAGGTCGACGGCCTTTTCGTAGTGGTCGACGGCCGCCGCGACGTCGCCACGGCGTACGAGCAAATCGCCGACGCGGTTGTAGAGAGCTACGTCGGCCTCATCGACGTGATCGCCCAACCCATCGAGAATCTGTTCATACGTCTCGAGCGCCTTGTCGAACTGTTTCTTTTGCTCGTATTCGAGCGCTCGTTTCTTGAGCTTCGCGACGTTCGACATCAGCGCGTGGTGGGCTCCGTGTGCGAGGCGGCTTCGCGCCGCGCCCCGGCGTGGCGAAGGCCACGTAAGTTACCGGTAAGTTGCGCTGGCGACAAGGTTTGGCTTACTCCACCTACGACGGACTGCTCCGCCGCTCGCCGCGTAACGCCGCCACCCGCCCTCGCAGCGCCCGACCCTCAGGCCATGATGTCGCGGACCCGGGTGAGCGTCAGCGGAGCCTGCGACTCGCCCCGGCACGCGTAATAGCACGCGTTGCAATCGATCGGATGGTAGGCGCGGAACTCGGTCCAGTGAAAGTCGCTCGGGAAGTCCGGGCACCGCCGCACGTACCCCATCGGGTTGACGTGGATCGTGCGCTGTCCCGAGAGACACGGATCGTGCATGTCTCCCCGCACATACCGGGGAATCTCGCGCAGGTAGTGATCGGAATTCACGATGATGCCGCGGCGCCGCCGCTTTATTGCGAGGAGCTCCGCGATCACCTCGTCCAGTTCCGGCCACTGACCAGACTCGAGCCGGTGCGCGGCGTTGCCATTCTTGAGATCCGTGTAGGTGCTGAACGACACGCCCACACCCAATTCTTCGGCGCGTCGAACGATCGGTACGATCTCCGACAGGTTGTCTCGTTTGATGACCGTATTGAATCGGATGCTGTCGATACCGGCGGCGCGGAGCTCGGGCACGAGGTCGAGAATTTTTCGCGACAGGCCGGGCACACCGCGTGCGCGATCGTGTCGCTCGTCGAGGAAATCGAGCGAGATGTTGAACTGGTTGAGCCCCGCATCCCAGAGTGACCGGGCGCGCTCGATCGTGAGCATGCCGCCGTGCGTGATGAGCGCGATGTACCGGAGGTGCACCGCGCGCGCGACCCCGGCGACCAGGTCCTCGAGATCTCGCCGGAGCAGCGGCTCGCCGCCCGTGAACGTGATCATGATGGGCGAAAAGAAGCGCGCCGCATCGGCGAAGCTGCGCGCTTCCTGCGCGCGGGCGGAGGGGTCGGTTTTCCAGTAGTCGCAGAAGTCGCAGCGCGCGTTGCACCGCATCGTGACCTCGAAGTGCACGAGGATCGGGCGGTGTCTGAGCGTGAGCCACGCGTACTTGGCCGCGAACAGCGGCACGTGCCAGGGCGCGAAGCGGGACGACAGCATGGCGGGCGGAGGGCGGTGTCGCTGCCTAACGGGACGCCGTCGCCGTGGGAGGCGCCACGGCGACGGCGTCGAAGGCCCCCGACGCGATCGCGCCGCTGAGCGCGGCAATGTCCGCGCTCAGCGCGCGATCGCGGTCGAGGGCCGGCACAACGCGCCGCACGACCGCCACGGCGTCGCCCACGCGACGCGCGGGCGCGAGCGGCGCGCGCAGCTCCACCGCCTGCGCGGCGCACATGAGCTCGATCGCGAGCACGTTGCGCACGTTGTCCACGGACCGCCGCAGTTTCCACGCGGCGCCCATCGCCATCGGGACGACATCCTCTTTGCCGCCACCGGTCGGGATCGTGTCCACGCTCGCCGGATGCGCGAGCATCTTGCACTCGCTGGCCAGCGCGGCCGCGGTCACCTGCGCCATCATGAAGCCGCTGTTGACGCCCGCGTCGCGCGCGAGGAACGCCGGCAGTCCGTGATTCAGATCGGGATGCAGCAGACGGTCGATGCGCCGCTCGGCAATCGTCGCCAGATTGGCGAGCGCGATCGCCATGACGTCGAGTGCTAACGCAACCGCCTGCCCGTGGAAATTCCCGCCGCTCAGCATTTCCGAGCCGGCCATCACGAGCGGGTTGTCCGTGGCCGCATTGAGCTCGCGCGCAACGATCGACTCCGCGAACGCGAGCGCGTCGCGCGCCGGACCATGCACCTGCGGCATGCAGCGGAGCGCGTACGCGTCCTGCACGCGCGGGTCGCCCGTGCGGTGCGATTCGCGGATCTCGCTGTCGGCGAGGAGCGCGCGCAGGAGCGCGGCCGATTCGGCCTGCCCTACCTGGCCGCGCGCGGCCTGGATGCGCTCGTCGAACGCGACCGGCGTTCCCATCAACCCTTCGAGCGACATCGCGCCGGCGACGTGCGCGGCGCGCCAGATGCGATGCGCATCGACGAGCGCGAGCGACGCGATCGCCGTGTGCGCCTGGGTCCCGTTGATGAGCGTGATGCCTTCCTTGGGCTCGAGCACCACCGGTCGCAGGCCCGCTGCGCGCAGCACATCGGCCGCGGTCCCGCGCGCACCGTCGCGCTGCACCATGCCCTCACCGATCATCGCGCCGGCGAGGTGTGCTAACGGAGCGAGATCGCCGCTCGCGCCGACGCTGCCCTGCTCCGGCACCTCGGGCGTCACGCCGGCGTTGAGCATGCCCGTCAACAAGTCGACGAGCTCGGCGCGGCCGCCGGAGTAGCCCTTCGCGATCACGTTGGCGCGGAGCAGCATCATCGCGCGCACTTCGCGCTCCGGGAGCAGCGGGCCGACGCCCGACGCGTGGCTGCGCACGAGATTCACTTGCAGCTCGCGAAGGCGATCCGCCGGAATCGCGACCTCGGATAGTTTGCCGAAGCCGGTGGTCACGCCGTACACGACGTCGCCGCGCTCGAGCACGTCGACGACGGCGGCGCGCGCACGGGTCACGCGCGCGCGGCCGCGATCCGACAAGGCGACCGGCGTCCGGTCGACGGCCACGCGGTACACGGCATCGACGGTGAGCGAGTCGCCGTCGAGCAGGATCGCTTGTGTCATGTGGGGAAAATGTACGCAGCGCCGCCATCGCCGCGCCAGCGGCGATGGCCGCGCTGCGTTCCCCGCCCGACTAACGTGCGACCGCGCTGCCTCCGATCGCCCAGCGATTGAGCACCGGATCGCCGGGGTCGCGCTGATACGACCACTCGAAGACGATGTAGTTCTTACCGACCGCGGCGACGCGCACGCCGGCGTAGTGCACCCCGTCGCCTCGAGCAGTCTGGATCACGTAGCCGAGCCTGGCCTTCGCCTGGATCGCGCCAGACGAAAATCCGCTGCCCGGCGCGACGCTCATCGCGGAGAGATTCGGAATCGGCTGCGTGCTGTAGAGTGCCATACTCGTTCCCGCCTTCACCGGCACGATCCACATACTGCCATCGGCGTGACGATCGACGCGGAGGTCGATGTCGGTACCGGCTGCACTGGCGGTCACGCCGTGTGTGCGCGCCGACGAGGCGAATACGAAGCCGCTCTTGCTGAGCGAGTCCTGCGACGCGAACACCACCACGTCGCCGGCGGTCGCGCTCGGTGCGATGGCGATCGGCGTCGGCCAATCGCTCTCGTGACCATCGAAACTGATCGCGCTCACGTCGAAGCACCGCGGCTGGCCGTTGGGCAGGCCGCTGGCGATGAAATCCTCGGACACGGTGGTCCCCTCGAGCACCCACTGCGTGTCGCAGAGATTCTGCCCGGCATGGAAGACCGTCGAATACACACGGTAATAGCTGAACGCCGATGGATCGGACAACCGTGCGTTAGGCGACCACGACAATTCGACCGCTTGGTCGAGCGCGATCGCCGACAGGTCTTCCGGTGGCGGCAGTTTGTTGGTGTTGTCCACGGTGACGACGTTCGACGGCGTGCTCATCGAGCCATCCGCCGCTTCCGAAGCCACGTAGTACTGCAGATCGGGCTGGCCGAGATCCTCGAACGACGGCGAGGTGGTCTGCGCGCGCAGGCTCCATTGGTCACCGGTCGACGCCCGCGAGAACACGGCGTAGTCGGCAATGTTGGGATCGTTCACGGGGTCCCATCGCAGATCGATCCCTTCGGGCTGATCCGCATTTCCGCTCGGGATCAGCTGATAGGTCAGATTGCTCGGCGGCGTGAGGTTGAAGTTGTTCCCCGTCACGCGATCCGAGGTCGAGCAAGCGGCGAGTGCGACCAGGGCACCTGTCACCAGAGTCGTGCGGCGCATTGCGAGCTCCGTCGGCGTATGCACTCCCCGTGTGCACGAGCCGCGCCGGATGCTGCGGTACGGCAAGGCCAACCAGATCAAGGAATTACTTGCTTTGCCTTACGAGCAGCGTCCCTCGTGGGGGACAAGTACCGATCTGCCGTTGGACACCTGAATGGCCAGAGTCTGGGGGAAGCGCTCGCTCACGCTCGCTTGGGGAAGCGCTGCGCTTGGGGAAGGGGGAAGCGGCGGGCTACGCCGCCTGAGGGAGCGGAAGAACATCGATGCTATTCGCGGAGTGAGTACCGAATTCCGCAGCGGCCCAGCCGCAGCCGCTCTCTCCACCACGGACAATTGATGTCCTTCCGACCCCCCAGGCGGCGTAGCCCGCCGCTTCCCCCTTCCCCAAGCGCAGCGCTTCCCCAAGCGAGCGTGAGCGAGCGCTTCCCCCAGACTCTGGCCAATCAGGTGTCCAACGGCAGATCGGTACATGTCCCCCACGAGGGACG
>JAICWO010000001.1 GCA_025934775.1 Gemmatimonadaceae bacterium
GACCACCTCCGCACCGAGACCCACGCTTGGACGACACGTGCTAATCATGCTCGCACCAGAATTCAGTGGCGGTTCACGCGAAAGGACGCACGACGCAAGTTCGGCTATCAAACGAAACTCTCTACTCGGTCAAAGACCTAGTAGGGTTTGTTGCAGTGCGCAAGGCCGCGTACGAAAGCGGTGCTTCGCTTAGCGAGAAGCCTGTCTCGTTTATTATCTTGTTCGGGGCGACTGGCGGCGCATGCGCGGCTCTAATCCTCTGGCATCTTCGTACCTTAATGGCGCGTGGCTTTTGGGGGCATTACTCCGCGTGGATCATCACGATGATCGTCGTTGTCGTCGCTCCGCTGGTTCCGGAAGCATGGCGCGAGCGTAGCTGGGTGGACATCGGTATCGGAGTATTCCTCGGCGCGTGCGCCGGGATCGGCTTGGCAGCGTTCGCCCGCGCCGTTGAAGTACATTCGTCGTGAGAGCGCGGTGCGCCGGATCACGAGGAGGCCTCGGAGGCGCGATTCACGATGCGATAAAGACGCTCCGGTCCATGTGCCGCGAGTTGGGCAGTGTCAGTGTCGATCCGCACGGCGGCATGCTCACCATCACGGGTGGACTCGAGATTCGCGGCGCTTTCGCAGCCGCGGATGCGTCCGAAGTCTCTCTCTCGAGAGAGAGACGTTGTATGTCGAGAAGAATGGCGGAAAATACCTCGCTTCGTCAGCTGACTCGGGCGCTTGAGAATTTCGCCTCAAGAAATGATGCCGCGTCTTTATCAATGGGACCTTCGGCACGAGCCTTTGGGGCGACATGATTGATGAGGTCTCACGCGGCGGAGGCCCGCTCGCAGCGGTCTTCCCATCGGTCCACCTACCTTCAAAAAACACTCATCACGGGTTGGCCGTCGTGCGCCGAGATTTGTGTAGAACCAGAAGCGGTGTTCGGTTGAGCTGAGCGCCGCGAGGGTGGAAGCGACAACGGGCCAGCATCCATCTTCCGGGTGTGAAACACACCAGCGGTTGCAATCCCACCGCCTGCCTGAGTGCCTCCGCCTGTTAGCACCGACTGAAAATTGAACACTCCAGACGGTGTTCCATTTTCAACCGGCGTTGACATCCGCCAGCTTCGCGGCGTCTGCCCTTGGGGACTACCTTCTGTATGACGAATCATCAGGAGCCCGCGCACTCGCTGCTGCGGCAGACGAGATCATGACGGGGCGCGGCTGGCTAGGTTCGGCGGCTTCACGTTCGGCCCCGCGGCTGATGAGGCGCAGGCCGTTGCCAGGAGCATGCGAGCGTCGAGCCGCGGGCAACTTGTTCGTGCGTACGGTGCGCGAATCGAAACCAACAGCCTCGGGGCTGCATTGCCTGGCGGGCCTTCAGCTCTCGACTTTGTTCCGTGGGTCGCGACTTTAACATCAATCGGAGCGATGTCAAACGCATGTCAGCCGTAATCTCGGATTCAGCGGGACGTCTTGCGAATGACCTTCGGTGGGGCGTCAGGGGCGGAGTAGCGTTCGCCGTCGTTTATTCGATCATCGCGGCGGTGATATTCCTAATGAGGGGCGACGCGGCTTTCCAAAGCTACCGCATCAGTCTCGGAGGGATCGTCATGGCCTACATCGCCGGCGGATGCATTGGTGGCGCCACAGTCGGAGCGCTGCGGCCATTACTCCGTTGGCAAGTTGGGGCGATGCTCGTCGCCGTGATGGGAGTGATGCCGCTGTTCTTCGCTATCAACATCCTGCGCTTCGGCTGGTTCTCAGTTTGGACGGCAGGCGAAACCGGTCAGACGATTGGCGCTTCAATCGTGATGGGTGTGCTGCTTGGAAATCGCCACTGGCATCGAAATCCTGAAGCCTAGCGGAGGACGGCTTCCGACGTCTAGCCACCTGCGCCAGTCCGGCGACAGTCAGCCCGCAGCCCCGCACGAAGTCCCCACGCAGCATCTCGCCCGGATGCAGGGCGCCGCCGAACGACTCGTGCATCTGGAATCGATATCGATCCTCCTCAGCGCCTACTTCGCCCCCGCCACCCCGCCCGGCACCCCCGCACACGCCGTCAGCCCCTGCTGCACATACGGCGCGAGCTGAGTCAGATAATCCAGCTCCTGCTTCGCCGCGTCGCCGTACGCATCCACGCCCGCCTGCAGCCCGTCGTGCGCCACGCTCGCCATGTCCGCGCTCAACTGCACGAGACGGCAGCTCGCGCTCTTGTCCTTGAGCTTCGCCGCCTCGGTGAGCGCCGACTGTGTGATCCCGAGCGCTGTCGCGCCGATCAGGAACTTGGATTGGGTCGACGATCTGAGCGTATCAGCAAACGCTAAATAGCGCATCGCGAGCTGGAAGTCCGTCGAGGCCTTGGTGCCGCTCGCTGCGCGGTAGAGCGCGTTCCCCTTGGAGAGCGCGAATTGCGCGACGAGCGTCGTGTCCTCGCCGCCGGCGATCGCTTGATGCAGCGTCGCGAGCGCACTGTCCGGCCGGCCGAGCTCGATCTGGAGCTGCGCCACCATGAGCTGTCCCTGCTTCATTGTGGAGTCGAGCGCGACCGCTTGCTTCGTCGCCTCGAGCGACTCGGAGAGTTTGCCCTTGGAGCGCAAGTCCTTCGCGTTCATCGCGATGAGATCCGCGCTCTTGGGAAAGAGCGCAAGCCCGCGCGGGATCGTGGTGTCCGCTTCGGCGCGTACGTATAACGAGTAGAGCGCGTACAGCCGCGCGTCGCCCTTGAACGTCGACACGCCGCGCGCCAGCGTCTCGACGGCCTTGTACGGCATCTCTGCCGAGTGATAGGCGGTGCCGAGCCGAAGGAAAAACGTCGAATCGGTCGCGAGCGTCGTGTCGCGCGCGAGCATCGTCTCGCCGGCGCTGATCGCGGTCTTCCAACTTTTGTTCTCGTACGCGATGCGCCATTCCTGCTGCACCACGCGAATGTCGTCCGGGTAGCGCTGCGCGAGATGCACCACGAAGGGCTCGGCGCGCTTCGCGTTGCCGCCGTCGAACAGCGCGTACGACACTCGCAGCGCGAGGTCCACGTCGTTCGTGTCCGTCGCCGCGAGTCGGAGCCACATGTCGGCCGCCGCGTCCCGCCTCCTCAGCGAATCGAGTGCGATCGCCGCCGACTCGAGGGCGTAGAAACCCGTGGGATCCACCGCGAGCGCGTCGTTCGCCACCGCGAGAATGTCGGCGTACGGGGCGCTCATCTGCCGCATCGCCCACATCAAACACGTGCGCGCGAGCGTGGAGCGCGGATAGGCCGCGACGCCCTCGCGCGCTTCGTCGATCGCGCGCTGGCCATGATTCTCGCGCAGATCGTTCTCGCATCGGCGTTGCTGCACGAGCTGCGCGCGCGCCGCGACGAGTGCGTGCGCGAACATCGACACGGCGGAGTCGAGCTTGGGGGCGGTAGTGGCGGGCAGCGGCTGACGAAGCTTCTCGTCGCGCATCAGCACGAGCTCGCCGCTCAACGTCGGACCCGTCGGGCCGTTCGTCACCCGGCCGACGAAATACTCGTCCGCGCGCAGGAACTTACCGAGCGCGCGCATGTCGGTGAGCGAGTAGATCGTGTCGGGATTGTAGCCCGCGCGCTCCATGCGGTACGAGATCTCGCCGCCGTCGATGACGTCGACCTCGCGGCGGTTCACGAGATGGCCCACGCGCGAGCGTACGTCGTTCGCCGCGTTGCGCCCGAGCTTCATGTTCGCGCCGGCGCCGGGCGTGAAGTTCACGATCAAGAGCCCCTGGCGCGTGAACTCCTGACTGTCCTTCTTGCCGCGTTGCGCGCGCGCGCTGAGCAATGGCAACCCGAGCGCGAGCATGGCGATCGTCGTCGATCGGCCGAGCGTGCGAATTCTCATTCTGAACGTCGCCACGACGAAGGGTGGGTGGTCCGTCGAGTGGCCACCAATCTGTCGTCAGCGCACGGCACGCGCCAGCGGCGCCGTACCCCGCGCGCGGTGGCGGCGGATCAGCTCAGTCCGCGACGAACGCGGTGTAACCTTCGTCCGCGATTGCTTCCTCGATGTCGTCGACGTTCGTACGGGACGGATCGTAATCGATGGTCGCCGATCCGATCTGCACGTCTTCGACGCGCACGCCGTTCGTGCGCTCGAGCCGCCCGCGCACGGCGCGGATGCAGTGCTCGCACGACATGCCTTCGATGGTGAGGTGGAGGTGCTCCATAGTCGTTTGGTGTCGGAGAGCGAAAGCTAACGGCGGGGGGAGGCTTCGGGTGGGCGCGTGGGTGGCGAGTGGAGATCGCGACGGTGACGCCGAGACCAGTCGCGAGACGTGAGACTCGGGACGCGAGACGCGAGTCAGACTGCTCTACTGTGCGCGACAACTGTCGAGGTCATCCCAACAGAGTCTCGAATCTCATATCTCGAAACTCGCATCTCGAGACTGGTCTCACCGTGCGACGTCGCGACTCGTCCTCGGCGCGCGACGCTCGCGCACACACGTCTCACCTCAACAAAATGTGCAGCGCCACATTGAAATAGATAATCAACCCCGTCACATCCACGAACGTCGCGATGAACGGCGCCGATGCGCTCGCCGGATCGAAGCCCAATCCGCGGAACACGAACGGCAGCATCGATCCGACCAACGTTCCGAACGCGACCACGCCGACGAGCGACACCGCGACCGTGAGCGCGAGGAGGAAATGCTGCCCCGCGTGTACCACGGGCAGGTTGTTCAGGTACGTCGTGTCGTAGTCGTGCCCGAGCTGGAAGGTGAGAAACGTCCAATGATGGTCGGCCATCGCCTGCCAGAGCTCGATGCGCACGAAGCCGATGATCGCGAGGATGATCCCGAGCGTGAGACCGGTCGCGATCTCCTTGCGCGCGACGCGCCACCAGTCGGGCACCGACACCTCGCGCAGCGCGAGCGCACGAATCAGCAGCGACGTGCCCTGCGACCCCGAGTTGCCGCCCGAGCTGATGATGAGCGGCAGAAAGAGCGCGAGCACGGTCTGCTTGTCGATCTCCTTCTGGTACGCGCCGAGCGCCGTCGCGGTGAGCATCTCGCCCAGGAACAGCGCGCTCAGCCAGCCCGCGCGCTTCTTGATCATCCGCCAGAAGGAGATCGTGGAGTACGGCTCGTCGAGCGCTTCCATGCCGCCCAACTTCTGCACGTCTTCCGTCTGTTCTTCCTGCATGGCGTCGATCACGTCGTCGACGGTGATCACGCCCATGATGTGGCCGGACTCGCTGACCACCGGCACCGCGACGAGGTCGTAATTCGCGATCACGCGCGCGACTTCCTCGCGATCGGCGCCCGGGCTCACGCTCACGACTTCGGTCCACGCGATCTCGCTGATCCTGGCGCCCGTCGGCGCGGCGAGCAGCTCGCGCAGCGACATGACGCCGACGACGCGCCCTTGCACGTCGGTCGTGTAGATCGCGTGCATCGCTTCTTTTTTCCCGCCGCGCGCGACGGCGCGCACGTTGTCGAGCGCCGCCTCCACCGTCATGTCCGCCGCGACCGAGACGAACTCGGTCGTCATCAGGCCGCCGGCGGAGTCCGGCTCGTACGAGAGGAGCTTCTCCGTCTCCTGCCGCGCTTCCGCCGGAATCTCGGAAAGAATCTCCTCGGCGTGCTCCTCGTCGATCTCCTCGAGCGTGTCGGCGCGATCGTCCGGCGTCATCTCCGAGACGAGCTCCGCCGCCTGCCGTGGCGTGATCGCCTCGAGGAACTCGGTCCTCAGCTCTTCGTCGAGGTACTCGAGCACGTCCGCGGCGCGCGCTGGGCCGAGTGCGGTGAGGAAAGCCTGGAGCTGGTCCTTCTCGAGGAGCTCGGCGACGTCGGCGAGATCGGCGGGATGGATCTCCTCCGTCTCGGTGGCGATGTCGGCGGGTGACTCCTCGAGGAGCGCGACGATGTCGGGCGCGAGCAACGCGCCGACCGGCCGTTCCTCCGGATTTCGCTGAGGTGGCGCCATGGCTGGCCCCCGCCGAATGAATGTGCTCGCCGTTGTCCTTGGGATGCGCGGCGTCAACATACCCAAGGGACGGGCGCGCGGACAACCCTGGAGGTACACCCATCGCGCGCCAGGAAGAAAAATTCGCGCTTGACAATTCCGCCGCGCGGTGCTGAATTTCTAGCACGATGCTGGTTTTCTAGCAGATACCCTTTCGCCACACCCGCGGATCAATGGAAGTCATTCAGGAGCTCTCGAAGCGCGAACGCCAGGTCATGGATGCCGTCTACCAGCTCGGTCAGGCCACCGTCGCCGAGGTGCTGGAGCGGATTCCCGATCCGCCGAGCTACTCGGCGGTGCGCGCCACGATGCGCGTGCTCGTCGACAAGGGACATCTCAAGCACAAGCAGGACGGCCCGCGCTACCTCTACGTGCCCACCGTTCCGCAGGACAAAGCGAAGACGGCCGCCGTCTCGCACCTCGTCGGCACGTTCTTCAACGGTTCCATGGAAGCGGCGGTGATGACGCTGCTTCAGATGAGCGACGCCAAGCTCTCCAAGAGCGACGTCGAACGGCTGCGCGCAAAGATCCGCGACGCGGAGAAGGAGGGACGATGAGCATCGACCTGGCGCACGTGATGACCTTCGTCGCCGCGACGGCGGTGAAGGGGACGGCGATTCTTGCGCTCGCGGCGCTCGGCGCGTACCTGCTGCGCCGCGCGTCGGCCGCATCGCGGCATCTCGTCTGGCAGTATTCGGTGATCGCCGTGCTCGCGCTCGCCGCCGCGTCGATGTTCGTGACGCCGCGGTGGCACGTGGGGCCGAGGGTGCTTGGGGCGTCGGAAGGTGCATCGACCGTGGCGCGTGGTCCGTCGGACGTGGTGACGAACCCGGCGTCGACGGTCGACGCGCCCCCGGCCGACATCCAGCCCCCACGGTCCGCCGTCGACGGTCCACGGTCCACGGTCCACGGTCCAAGTTCCACGGTCCACGGTCCATGGTTCACTGTCCACCAACCCCGGACGCTCGTCCAAACTCTCTTCACCCTCTGGCTCCTCGGCGCCGCGCTCATCCTGCTGCGCTTCGTGCTCGGCCTCGCGGTCGCGCGCTGGTACACCTGGCGCGCGACGGCGCTCGACGCCGCGAGTTGGGCGAGCTTGAACGAGACGATGTCGTTCGCGGTGGGACTTGGACATCCGGTCACGCTGCTGCAGAGCGAGCGCGCTACTACGCCGATGACGTTCGGGATCTTCAGCCCGGTCGTGCTGCTGCCGATCGACGCGAACGACTGGGCGGAAGATCGCCGCCGCGCCGTGCTGCTCCACGAGCTGGCGCACGTGCAGCGGCTCGACGTGCTCACGAACACCTTCGCGACGCTCGCCACGGCGATCTACTGGTTCAATCCACTGATGTGGATCGCGGTGAAGCACATTCGCGCCGAGGGCGAGCGCGCGTGCGACGACTGGGTGCTGCGCGCCGGCATGCGCGCATCCACGTACGCCGAGCATTTGCTCGACATGGTGAAGACGCTCGGCCGCGAGCCGATGCCCGCCGCGGCGCTGCCGATGGCGCAACGATCGACCTTCGAGGGTCGGCTACTCGCAATCCTGGAGCCTGGTATGAATCGCAGTGGACTGCGCCGCGGCTACGTGGCGTTGATGACGGCCGCGATCGCCGTCGTGGTGCTCCCGCTCTCGGCGATGACGACGCCCGCGGCGAACGCCGCGCCGCCCGCTTCGGCGAAGGACGTGCCACAGCAGGACGCGCCGAGCTCCAAAGAGCTCGGACGAGAGATCGCGAACGCGACCTCGCACGTGATCGCGAATACGACGTCGAACATCGTCTCCACCCTCACGGACAAGGCGTTCTCGACGGCGTTGCAATCGATCGGCGCGTCGTCGACCTCGAGAGGGACGCAATCGGCGGCGACGATGAACGCGCTCATCTCCGCGCTCTCCGACAATGTCGCCGACGTCCGCCTGTCGGCGATTCGTTCGCTTGGCGAGTCGGGCGACCCGCGCGCGATCGATGCGTTGAGCAAAGCGCTGCGGAGCGACAAGGATCCCGAGGTGCGCCGAGCCGCGGCGTGGGGGCTCGGCAATCTCGACGACGCGCGCGGCATTCCCGCGCTCGCCGACGCGGTGAAAGGCGATGCGGATGCGGATGTGCGGCGCATGGCGGTGTGGGCGCTCGGCGAGATCGGCAGTCACGAAGGCGCGCCCGTGTTGATCGGCGCGCTCAAGGATCATGACGCCGGCGTGCGGCGCGACGCGGTCTGGGCACTGGGTGAGATTGGCGCGCACAGCGCGGCCGGTCCGATCACCGCGCTGTTGCACGACTCCGATGTGGACGTTCGCAAGGACGCGGTCTGGGCGCTCGGCGAGATCGGCGCACACGAGAGCGCGGGCGCGCTCGCCGGTGCCTTGAGCGACGAGGACGCCGGCGTACGCGACGAGGCAGCATGGGCGCTCGGCGAGGTCGGTGCGCGCGCCTCGACTGACGCGCTATCGAACTCGCTGCGCGCGGACAAGAGCCCGCAGGTGCGCGAGGACGCCGCGTGGGCGCTCGGGGAGATCGGCGATCCGTCGGCGATCCCGGGCTTGAACGCCGGGCTCAAGGACAGCGCGACCGGCGTTCGCTCGATGAGCGCGTGGGCGCTCGGCGAGATCGGCCGTCGTCCGGCGCCGCAGGGCCTCATCGACGCGATGCGCGACCCGAACGCGGGCGTGCGGCGCGACGCGGCCTGGGCGCTCGAGCAGATCGAGGACCCGAACAGCGTGGCCGCGCTGCGCGGCGCGCTGCACGACAGCGACGCCGACGTGAAGCGGGGCGCGCTGCGGGCGCTCTCGCGCATGGGCGACTCGTCGGCCGACGATGCCCTCTCGGAGATGTTAAAGTATCCTGATCCAAATATCAGAAAGGACGCGGCGGCGGCACTTGGCGGGCGCGGAGGCTTCCCCGATCCGCGTCCGAGGCCGCGCCCCCGCCCACGGCCGCGTCCCCGTCCGAACGGCTGGTAAGCCGGGAGAACAAGACACATGACAATCGAGAGTGCAGCGGTGCGGTCCGGAACACGTCGGATCGCACCGAGGGCGGCGTTCGCCCTCGGAGTCACGGTGGTGACGTTCGCCGCGGCGGTGACGGCGTGCGCGATGGAAGCGCGCGGTGCGCGCGCGCCGCAGTCGGCCGCGGACGACAGCGTGAGCGCGACCGCGGTGCTCGGCGCGGTGCGCGGTGAATCGCCGCTCGCGTGCAGCCTGACTGCGCGAACGGTCGAGAACCGCTGGGGAAGTCAACATCACCTCGGCGGTCCCGACGCCGCGGCACTCGACGACGCGCAGGCCGCGGCGTTCGACTGGGTGATGACGAGTCGCGCGAATGAAATCGACGTGCTGCCGCTGCTCGAGCGCGCGATGGGCGATGCGGACGCGTGCGTTCGCAGGATCGCGGCGCAGCTCGTGGGGCGCGTAGGCGGCGCACAGCTCGCGGGCCAGTTGCACGCCGACCTCACCGCGGCCGATGCGACGCGTCGCGAAATGGCGGTGCTCGCGTTGGGGTACGCTGGAGAGAAATCCGCCGAGCCGGCGCTGGCGGGCATCGTGAAGGACGCGGAGCCGCGCGTACGACGGACGACAGCGTGGGCGCTCGGCCGAACTGACAACCAGGCTGCGGATTCCCCGTTGATGTCGATGCTGCGCGATGCCGACCCGATGGTGCGCGTGAACGCGGCGCTGTCGCTCGGGGAGCTCGAGGCATCGGCGGCGATCAACGCGTTGAGTGACTTGCTCGCGTCCGATCATGATGCGCGCGTCCGTCGTGCGGCGGCGGCGGCATTGGGGGAGATGGACAAGAGCTGACGGCTCAGTGTCATCCCGAGCGAGCCGACTCCCCCCATCTGTCATCCCGAGCGAGCCGACTCCCCCCATCTGTCATCCCGAGCGAGCCGACTCCCCCATCTGTCATCCCGAGCGAGCCGAAGGCGAGTCGAGGGATCTGGGCTCGTGGCGCGCGATGCCTGCTTGGGGCTCGAGAGCGTCGCGCAGGGCTGCCTGGCCACGCGCGAATCGGCTTGGAATGGCGGGAACTACAATTGAACGAAAACGGCACGAATTGAACGAACGATCCAGCGAGGGTCGCTTCAAAATGAATGTGGCCGCCATGCACGATGACTGCCGGTTCATTTCGTTCTAGTTCGTTGAATTGTTGTTCCTCTTGGTCCAAGCCGATTCGCGCGTACTCACCGGACCCGCGAGCAGGGCCGGAGCACCAAGCCGGCATCGCGCGCCACGAGCCCGGATCCCTCGACTCCCTCGCTTCCCTCGGTCGCGCGGGATGACGAGTGGGGAGCGCTTCGCTCGGTCGCTCGGGATGACAGCAGGCGGGCGCTGTGTTACCGTGCGTTCGTGCCCGCACTCACGACTCCAACGTCGCTCGACGATGTGCTCCGCGCGGAGCTCGACGCGATTCGCGCACGCGGTCTCGAGCGGTCGCTGCGACCGCTGCACCATCGCCGAGGTGCGGTCGTCGCAACGAGCGCTGGCGATGCGATCGACTTCTCGTCGAATGACTACCTCGGCCTCGCGTCTAACGAGCGCGTCATCGCCGCGGCGCGCGCCGCGCTGACGGATGCTGGCGTCGGAGCCACGGCGTCGCGGTTGATCGCCGGCGATCACCCCGAGCACGAGTCGCTCGAGCGCGAGCTCGCGGAGTTCTTGAACGCCGAGCGCGCGATTCTCTATGGCAGCGGATATCTCGCGAACGTGGGGACGATCCCGGCGCTCGTCGGCCGTGACGATGTGATCTTCGCGGACCAGCTCAATCACGCGTCGCTGATCGACGGTTGTCGGTTGAGCCGAGCGACGGTGCACGTGTACGATCATGCCGATATCGACGCGCTTGCATCGCTGCTCGCGGCGCATCGTGCATCGCACCGCCGCGCGCTCATCGTCACCGATGGCGTGTTCTCGATGGACGGCGACCGCGCGCGGCTCGCCGGCATCGTAAAGCTCGCGCGTGCGCACGATGCATGGACGTACGTCGACGACGCGCACGCCGTGGGCGTGCTCGGTCCAGCGGGACGCGGGACCGCGGAATCGCTCGGCGTGAGCGGTGTCGACGTCACGGTCGGCACGCTCGGCAAAGCGTTCGGCGGCGCGGGCGCTTTCGTCACCGGCTCGGCGACCTTGTGCGCGTTTCTTCTGAATCGCGCACGGTCGTTCATCTTCTCGACCGCGATGCTCCCCGCGCAGGCCGCCGCCGCGCGCGAAGCGTTGCGCATCGTGCGGAGCGAACCGGAGCGGCGCGAGCGACTTGCGCGCAACGCACGCGCGCTCCGCGCCGCGCTCGACGCGCGCGGCGTGCGGGCGATCGGCGACGACGCGGCGCACATCGTCCCCGTCATCATCGGGGACGCCGCGCGCACGATGCACGTGGGAGAGGTGCTCGGCGCGCGCGGATTTCTCGTCGGCGCCGTGCGGCCACCGACCGTGCCCGATGGGACGTCGCGACTTCGCATCACGATGAGCGCCGCGCACACACTCGATCAGATCGGCGGACTCGCCGACGCGTTGGCCGCGGCGGTTCGCGCATGAGCGGACCGTTCGATGTCGCGGACGCGGACCGCCGGCACCTCTGGCATCCCTATACGCAGCATGGACTCGGCGAGGAGCCGGTGCCGATCGCGCGCGCCGCGGGCGCGTATCTGTACGATATGTCGGGGCGCGCGATCTTCGACGGGATCTCCTCGTGGTGGGTGACGCTGCACGGACATGCGCAGCCGGCGATCGCGCGCGCGATCGCCGAGCAGGCGGCGACGCTCGAGCAGGTGATCTTCGCCGGGTTCACGCACGAGCCGGCGGCTCGCCTGGCGGCGGCGCTCGTCGAGCGCGCGCCGGCGGGGCTCACGCGCGTCTTCTACTCCGACGATGGTTCCACCGCCGTGGAGGTTGCGGTCAAGATCGCGCTCCAGTACTGGCAGTTGCGCGGCGAGGCGCGGCGGCTCGTCGCGGCGTTAGAGAATGCATATCACGGTGACACGTTCGGTGCGATGGCCGTGAGCGCGCGCGGGCTGTTCACGGCACCGTTCGCCGAGCAGCTGTTCGAGGTGGCGCGCCTCCCCGATCCGGTGGACGGCGACCCTGTCGCGGCATTGGAGCGTCTGCTCTCCGCGCGCGGGAGCGAGCTCGCCGCGGTGATCGTCGAGCCGATGCTGCTCGGTTCCGGCGGCATGCGCATGTGGAGCGCGGACGCGCTGCGCTCGATGCGCGAGCTCACGGCGGCCCACGGCGTTCCGCTCGTCGCCGACGAAGTCTTGACGGGTTTCGGCCGCACCGGCCCGCTGTTCGCGTGCGAGCACGCCGGCATCGCGCCGGATCTCATGTGCCTGTCCAAGGGCCTGACCGGCGGCTTCGTGCCGATGGGCGCGACGCTCGCGACCGAGGCGTTGTTCGAGCGCTTTCGTTCGAACGATCGTAAGAGAACGCTCTTTCATGGACACTCATACACCGCCAACCCGATCGCCTGCGCCGCCGGCGTCGCCTCGCTGGCGCTGCTCGACCATGGCTCGGCCGAGCGCCGGCGGGCGATCGAGCGGTCGCACCGCGCGGCGGGGGAGCGCCTGGCGCGGCTCCCGGCGATTCGAAACGTGCGCGTGCTCGGCACCGTGATCGCGATGGAGCTTGCCGCGTCCGACGCGGGATATCTGAGCGGCGTCGGACTCGCGCTCAAGCGATTCGCGCTCGACCGCGGGGTGCTGCTCCGGCCGCTCGGCGATACCGTGTACGTGCTTCCGCCGTACTGCGCGACCGACGCCGATCTCTCCAAGGCCTACGACGTCATCGCCGAATTCGCGGAGCAGTTGTGATCCGCCTCGCCGTCACGGGAACCGACACGGGGGTCGGCAAGACGGTCGTCGCGTGTGGCCTCGCTGCCGCGCTGCACCGCCGCGGGCTTCGTGTGGCGGCGATGAAGCCCGTCGAGACCGGCGTGTCATTCGCCGATCCGGCGCGCGACGGTGCGCTGCTCGCACGCGCGGCTGGTGACGCGTCGACGCTCGCGATCACCGCGCCGATCGTGCTCTCGGATCCCGTCGCGCCGCTTCTCGCGGCGCGCCGCATGGGGTCGACGGTCGACCTCGCGGCGCTCGACGCCGCATTCGAGCGCGCCACGAACGGAACGGACGCGATCATTGTCGAAGGCGCGGGCGGACTGCTCGTTCCGGTGACGGAGCGCGAGTCGTTCGATGCGCTCTTCGCGCGCTGGGCGTTGGACCTCGTCATCGTCGCCGCCAACCGGCTCGGCGTGATCAATCACACGCGCCTCACGATCGCGGCCGCACGTGCCGCGGGACTCCAGGTGCGCGCCGTCGTGCTGAACGGCGCCGCGCCGGATCCGGGTGACGTCTCGCGCGGTGACAACGCCGCGCTCATCGCCGAGCTGGAGCCGGATATTCCGACGTTCGAGCTTCCGTGGATGGCCGATCCGAGAGATCTTGGGCGATTGGCAGAGGCGATCGAACGATGCGGCGTCCTCGACGCCATCGCATGATTCAATGCCGATTCACAGTACGAGTGTGTCGCGGGGGAGACGGAGCGTACTGACTGATGCGGGAAGACCTTTATTGTTGTTCTTCTGTGCTGTTCCGTCACCCCGTGTGATCCGTGCCTGACCGAACTTTCACGAACGCGATGCCTACAAACTGGAACGATTTCGCCGATCGCGCGCTCGCCGGCGACGTGCTCTCGCGCGACGAAGCCCGCCGCGTCCTGAACGCGCCCGACGACGAGCTGCTCGAGCAACTCGCCGCGGCGTACCGCGTGCGCCGGCATTTTCACGGCAACCGCGTCCGTCTTCACTTTCTGCTCAACGCGCAGAGCGGGCTCTGTCCGGAAGACTGTCACTACTGCTCGCAATCGGCCGTGTCGACCGCGGAGATCGAGAAATACCCCTTCATGGCCCGTGAGAAGATTCTCGCGGCGGCGGAGCGCGCGGCGAGTCTCAACGTCGGCACGTTCTGCATGGTGATCTCCGGGCGCGCGCCGGGCGAGCGCGTGTTTCAGAAGGTGCTGGATGCGGTCCGCGAGGTGAAAGAGCGGCACGACATGCACGTCTGTGCGTGCCTCGGACTGTTGACGGAAGATCACGTGACTCGGCTCGAGGAGGCGGGCGTCGACCAGGTGAATCACAATCTCAACAGCTCCGAGCGGTTCACGAACGAGATCGTGACGACGCACAGCTTCGGCGATCGCGTCGCGACCGTGGAGCACGTCGCCAAGTCGCGCATGAAGACCTGCTCCGGCGGCATCATCGGCATGGGCGAGACCGACGACGACGTGATCGACCTCGCGCTGTCGTTGCGGGAGCTCGGCGTGCGCAGCGTGCCCGTCAATTTTTTGATTCCTATAGAAGGAACGCCGTTCGAGTCGCGCGACGCACTCGATCCGCGTCGCTGTCTGCGCGTGCTGTGCCTCTACCGCTTCCTGCTCCCGTCGCAGGAGATTCGCATCGCCGGCGGCCGCGAGGTGCACCTCCGCTCCATGCAGCCGCTTGGCCTCTACGCCGCGAACTCGATCTTCATTGGCGACTACCTCACCACGCCAGGACAAGCCGCGCGCGCCGACTACGAGATGATTCGCGACGCCGGCTTCGTGCTCGAGGCGCCGGACGGTACGCCCCTCGACGCGGCGAAGTTGGACGAGTTGATCGCGGAGACCGCGGCGGGGTGATGCTAGGTGACCCCAAGCGGACTGCTGAAGCGCTCGGACCTCGTCATCCCGAGCGGAGCTTGCCGCAGGCAAGCGGAGTCGAGGGATCTGGGCTCGTGGTGCGAATTGGTTGATTGGTGCTTGGGCGTGTCTCGCGATTGGAGTCAATACTCGCGAATCGACCTGGGCGAGGTCGAGCTACAATTCAGCGAACTAGAACGAATGGAACGAAGCTCGCGCGAGGGTCGTCGCGCGCGACGTCCGCTTGATTCGTCGTGCTTCGCTCAATTGTCATTCCTGCCGGCCCAACGCCTCTCGCCGGCATGGACTTTTTAGGCGAGACGCACTCGAGCACCCGTCGAGCATCGCGCGCAACGAGCCCGGATCCCTCGACTCCGCTTGCCTGGCGGCAAGCTCCGCTCGGGATGACTGCATCTGAACGCTTCCGTAAGCTCCGCTCGGGATGACACGTCACTCACGCCAACGGCAACACCCGCCGATTGGTCTCGCCGCCCACGACCGCGTACCCCGCCACCGCGATCGCGTCCCGGAGCCGCTCCACCGTCACGCGGCCGTCGTGCTCCACCTCGACGCTCCCGATCTGCACGTCGGCGCGCGTGATCCCGTCGACCGCGGCGAGCGCCGTGAACACCGCGCGAACGCAGTGCGGGCACGTCATGCCCTGAACGCGAACTCGAGTCACCATGCGGGAAAAATAGCCGGGTGGTAATTTGAATCGCATGAACACCGCTTTCCTCGGACTCGGCGCCATCGGGCGTCCCATGGCCGCGCGCATCGCGGCCGCCGGCGGCCCACTCGCCGTGTGGAATCGCACCACCCAGCGCGCCGCGGACTTCGCGCGCGAGACGGGAGCGCGCCACGCCACCACTCCCGCCGACGCGGCGCGCGATGCCGACGTCGTGATCACCTGCCTGCCTGTGTCGCGCGACGTGCTCGCGCTGCTCGACGGACCGGACGGACTGCTCGCCGGCATGAAGAAAGGCAGCACGCTCGTCGACTGCACGTCGGGCGATCCGGCGACGTCGCGCGTGATCGCGGCGCGTCTCGCCGAGCGTGGCATCGACTTCATCGACGCGCCGGTGAGCGGCGGTGTGACGGGCGCGGAGAAGGGAACGCTCACCGTGATGGTCGGCGGCGACGCGAGCGTTCTCGATCGCGTGCGTCCGGTGCTCGAGACCTTCGGCCAGAAGATCGTGCACTGCGGCGAGATCGGCGCCGGCGACGCGGTCAAAGCCGTCAACAACGCGTTCCTCGCGGTGCACGTGCTCGCGACGGCGGAAGGGCTCGCGGCGCTCAAGAAGGCGGGGGTCGATCCCAAGCTCGCGCTCGACGTGATCAACGCGTCGAGCGGCCGCTCCAACACGTCGATGAACCTCTTTCCGGAACGCGTGCTCAATCGAGCCTTCCCGCGAACGTTCCGGCTCGCGCTGCTCGAGAAGGACATCGGCATCGCCGCCGAGGTGGCGCGGGAGAATCGCGTGCCGGCGCCGATCCTTCAGCTCACCGCGGATCTGTTCCGCATCGCGCGCGGCGAGCTCGGCGAAGTCGCGGATCATGTGGAGGCGGTGAAGATGGTGGAAGCGTGGGCGGGCGTGGAGATCGCATGAGCAGCTCGATCGATCCAGCCGTTTCGGACGTCGCGTCCGTCGAAGGAATTCGCGCGCACTTTCCCGCGCTCGAGCGCGTGCACGACGGGAATCCCGTCGCCTACTTCGACGGTCCGGGCGGCACGCAGGTTCCGCGCGCCGTCGTCGACGCGATGTGCGATTACCTGTTTCATCACAACGCGAACACGCACTGGAAGTACCCGACGAGCGAGGAGACCGATGCGCTGTTGATGCGCGCGCGGGAAACGCTCGCCGATTTCGTGAACGGCAAGCCGGACGAGATTGCGTTCGGCCAGAACATGACGACGCTCACGTTCCACCTCGCGCGCGCGATCGGACGCGGCCTCGCGCCGGGCGACGAGATCGTGCTCACCGAGCTCGATCACCACGGGGACGTGGCGCCCTGGCGCGCGCTGGCGCAGGAGCGCGGCGTGACGGTGCGCATGGCCAAGATGCGCACCGACAACGGACGGCTCGACTGTGCCGACTTCGAGGCGGCGATCACGCCCCGCACCAAGGTCGTCGCGGTCGGCGCGGCGTCCAACGCGCTGGGCACGATCACCGACGTCAAACACGCGGCCGCGCTCGGCCACTCGGTTGGCGCGCTCGTCTTCGTGGACGCGGTGCACTACGCGCCGCACGAGCTGGTCGACGTCCGGGAGATTGGCTGCGACTTCCTCGCTTGCTCGGCGTACAAGTTTTACGGTCCTCATATTGGAGTTCTCTGGGGAAAGCGCGGCGCGATCGAGCGTCTCGATTTCCCGCGGCTCGACCCCGCGCCGCAGGAATCGCCCGAGCGCGCCGAGACGGGGACGCAGAACCACGAGGGGATGGTCGGCGCCGCGGCGGCGGTCGACTTTCTCGCCTCGCTCTCGGCGAAGCACCGGTACGAGTCGCGGCGCGAGGCGCTCCGGTCGACGTACCGCACCTTCCGCGCGCGCGGCGAAGCACTGCTGGGCAAGCTGTGGAACGCGCTCGCGCAGGTGGACGGACTCACGCTCTATGGGCCGAAGCCCGGCACGCTGCGCACGCCGACGCTCTCGTTCACGCTGCGCGGTTTCTCGACGGACGATGTGGCGATCGCGCTCGCCAAGCGCGGGCTGTTCGTCTCGAATGGCGACTTTTATGCATCGACCATCGTCCAACGGCTCGGCCTCGTCCCGGATGGTCTCGTGCGCGTGGGCTGCAGTTGCTATACCAGTGAAGAGGAAGTCGATCGCCTCATCGAGGCCGTCGGCGCGCTCGCGAGCGGCCGTGCGTAGCGCGATCGCGGTCGCCGCGGCGGCGCTCGTTCCGGCGATCGCCGGCGCGCAGAGCGTGCATGGCACGGTGCGCGACAGCGCCTCGCGCGATGCGATCGGCGGCGCGGTCGTCACGCTCAGCGATTCCGCCGGGCATTTTCTCTCGCGCTCGCTCGCCGACGCGCAGGGAAAGTTCGCCGTGCTTCGCGTGCTCGGCGCGCGACACATGCGCGTCGTGCGCATCGGCTTTCGACCGTGGGATGCGGCGGTGGGCTCCGCGGCGGCCGATACCATCATCGACGTGCGCATGCAGCCGTTGCCGATCGTCCTCGGCTCCGTCACGTCGACCGGGACGCGCGTCTGCTCCGGCCACGCGCCAGAACCGCAGGCCCTCGCGCTGTGGCAACAGGCGCGCGCCGCGCTGCTCGCGATGCTGGTGAGCCGCGAGGTGCACGCGCCGCGCATTCGACTGCTCGCCTTCGAGCAGCTGCGCGATCCGGTGCTCAAGGAAGTCACACACGATTCGGTTGAAATCAAGGACATGGTCGTCGACCGCTCGTATGTCGCCGCACGCCCGGCGTGGGTGCTGGCGTCGCAAGGCTACATTCGCGAGCGGCCGGGCGGAGAGCGCGAGTACTTCGCCCCCGACGAGAGCGTGCTGCTCGACACCACGTTCGCCGAGACGCACTGTCTCAGCGTTGTGCGCGGCGAGGGGCTTCACGAATCGGAGGTCGGCGTTCGGTTCGAGCCGCTCCGCAGCGCCGGACGTGATACGGTCGTCGACATCGACGGTGTGCTCTGGCTCGACGAGCTGCGCCCCGCGCTCCGTTCGCTGCAGTACCGCTATACGGCGCTCGAGCCGGCGGCGAAGAACGCGGGCGGCGAAGTGTACTTCACGTTGATGCCGAGCGGCGCGCCGATGATCACGCGGTGGGTGATCCACTCGCCTGTGCTCGCGACCGAGCAGACGATGTCGCCGAACGGGATCACCACGGAGACCGTGCAGCGCAGCAAGCGAGAGAGCGCGCGGTTGGTACAGTATCAGGAGACCGGCGGAAACGTGATGGCCGCCGACTGGGAGAATGGGCTGCATTGGCATGGCCCCTATCCGCGCCTCGTTGGCGTGGCGGTCGACAGCTCGCGCACGCCGATACGCGACGTGCGCGTGTGGCTCGAGGGAACCGGGGACACGGCGACGACCGATTCCGCCGGTCGATTCACGCTTCCCTATGTGACGCCGGGACTCTATGTAATCGCCGCATCGGACAGTGCCCTCGCCGCGGCCGGGATCGCGCGCGTCGTACCGCAAACCATCGGTCTCACCGGCTCGGGCGACTACGCGATTCGGCTCGTGCTCCACGCGCGCGACGAGGTGCTCACGCTGGCCTGTCCGGCGAAATCGTATCGGCCGGGCACGGGCGCCATCTTCGCGCGCGTGGTCGACAGCACCGGCGCGCCGGTTGCCAACGCGCAGCTCGACGTTGCGGCGCTTCAGCAGATCGTGGCGACGGACACGCTCGCGCGCTCCGTGCTGCGCAGCGGAACATCGGGTGCCGACGGACGGTTCGTGATCTGCGGCGCCGACCTGCATCAGCCGCTCGGCATTCAAGCGAGCAAGAACGGGCACACCGCGACGGCCGTCATTCGCAGTTGGGGCGACGGCGTGATCGTGCTTCGGCTGGTGATGGACCAGGATCAACGCTGAGCACGCGCTGTCGCCGTCCGTATATTTGCCACGATGCGCCACGCTCTGTTCGTGCCGTCGGCAGCGCTCGCACTCGCGGCCTGTTCCTCGACGCACGCCAAGTCGCCCTCCGGCTCCCCGCCCGCCGCCGAGTTTTTCGTCAGCACCCCGGATTCAACGTTCTGGGTTCGGACGACCGCGGGGAAGCTCGAGCTGCGCGGCGCGCCGCTCCTGCTCGCGCACTACGGCGGCCGGTTCTACGAGGTCTATACCGCTGACGACGACTACTCGTACGAAGACGCGCTGCTCGTCGGCGAGCGGCTCTATCGCCGCGACCTCGTGAGCGGCGACAGCGTGATGGTCTTCGCCGACACCACGGTGCCGCGCGTCGCGATGGCATACGCGCACGCGCATCCCGACGAGCGTCCGCTCGATCCCGACGAGAATGGCGCCGATGATCCGTCCACGAGCGCGACCGCGGAGCTCGACGTGCTCAACGTGCACGGCCCGTATCTCTCGTATGAGTATCACGTCGATCTCACGATGCCGGGACGCGCGCCGTGGCACGCGACGCGGCGCGGCGTGATCGACCTCCGCTCGGGACGGAGCGCGACGGTGCCGGAGCTCTTCGGCGACAGCGCCGCTTCGCGGATCGCGACGCAGGCACGCGACGCGTACGAATCGGCGCGCGACTCGGTGCTGCGCCGCGGCGCCGCGGCCGCGCCGACCTCGCAAGCCCTGCGCGCGCTCGCGTCGCTCGCCTTCGACCCGCGCAGTTTCACGATTACTGATGACGGCGATCGCGGCGCGATGGTGCGCTACGCGCTTCCCACGCGCGGCGCCGCGGCCGGCGGCAACGTACTCGAGCTCGAGCCGGTGAGCGCCGCGGCGGCGTCGTGGTGGTCCGACCTCCGCGCCGAGCTTCCAGCCCTCGACAGCGCCGGCAACGATCGCTGGTCGCATCGCGGTTACACCGTGGTCGCGCGCTACGACTCGAGCGGCGAGACGGCGCGCCTCGCGCTCGCGGACGCCGCGCGCCATGAATGGCCGATCGCCGCCGTCGGCGCGCCGCCCCGCCGCGTCGATTGGCTCGACGATCCGCCGATCACCGATCGCGAACGCCGGGCGCTCACGCGCGCCTTCGACGCGGCCGCGACGTATGACGAGAACGCGCGGAGCGCGTCGTTTCACGAGCCCCACGCACCGCCGCAGGCATCCCGCACCCCGCACTTCCATGCGCCCGTTCAAGACCGTCAAGGAAAGCCAGCACGAAACGTCGGAGCTGATGATGCCGGAACACGCCAACAACATGGGACACGTGTTCGGCGGCGTGATTCTGTCGATGATGGACAAGTGCGCGGCCATCGCCGCGTTCCGGCACAGCCGCGCGAGCGTCGTCACCGCGTCCATCGACCGGGTCGACTTTCGTGAGCCGATCCACCTCGGCGATCTGGTGGTGATGAAAGCGAGCGTGAATTATGCGGGCCGCACGTCCATGGAAGTGGGTGTTCGAGTGGAGGCGGAAGAGCTGCTCACCGGCCGTCGGCGGCACACGAACTCGTGCTATCTGACCTTCGTTGCCGTTGACCGGAACGGTCGTCCCATCGACGTCCCCGAGCTGAAGCCCGAGACCACGGACGAGGAGCGCCGGTTTCTCGCCGCGCAGGAGCGCCGGCGTCGCCGGCTGGAAGAACGAGAGGCGGAGCAGCGGGGTCGAACGTGAAGGAGCGACTCCGGGCCAACGCCGCGACTAACTTGTGACAATGCAGCACTTTACGGTCGAGCAGGCAAATCGAACGCTGCCGCTGGTGCGGAAGATCGTTGACGACGTGGTGCGCCAGCACCGTCGCTGGCGCGAGACGATCCTCGAGCTCGATCTGCTGGCCTCGACCGCACGAGTCGATGATCCGCGCGACCGCGCCGAGGAGCTGGAGCGCAACGCGCAGTCATTGGCGAAAGAGATAGACGGTTACCAGCGCGAGCTCGAAGCGCTCGGCATCCAATTGAAGGACAAGCGGCTCGGCCTGGTAGATTTCCCGAGCGAGATCGGCGGACGTCACGTGCTGCTCTGCTGGAGACTCGGCGAACCCGAGGTCCAGTTCTGGCACGAGGTCGATTCCGGCTATGCCGGTCGCCAACCGCTGTCGCCAGAGCTCGTGGGCTGAACTCCTCCGATCTCTCCTGTCTACTCTTCTACTCGCGACTTTTTCCTTTGCGTACCTGGCGTTCTCCTGACGGCATCGAGTGGGGGATCGACGTCGATCTCCCCGGCTCGAGCAATGCGATGGTGATTTTCCGGCATCCCAGCGCGAGCGCGCGGATGGACCGGTACAACTGGTTCATCAGCAATGGCCCGGAGGCGCGCAGCGTGACGTCGCGCCTGCAGAAGAGCAAAGTGCTCGAGGCGCTGAGCGACGACGAGCTGGCGCGCCTCTACCGGCGGTCGATGCGGATTTCGCGTCCGGATCCGCTGCTCCCGTTCGCGGCGTCGAACGGCTGAGAGGGTTTCGTGCCCGGCCGGGCTGCGTTGGGCACGGGATACACGGGCATGACGGGGGAGTACGGGTCGCTCCGATGCGGAGCGATGGCTTCTTGAGCAAATAAGCTTTAGAATTTGGTATACCGCTCGGGATGTCCCACGTAGTGTCTCGAGCGCCGTTCCCAAAAGGCTTCCGGCTCGTCGCCCACGCACCCCGCCCCGCCGAGGAGCACCCCGTGCCGTTCCCCGTGTATCCCGTGCCGCTAACGCCTATTTGCTAATTAGGCCTTACTCAGGGAACGGCACCTCGAGCTCCAGCCCGTCCTTTCCGATCACCGTATCCGGAAACACGGACCGGGCCTGCGCCGCGAGCTCGCCGGCGTCGCGCGAATAGCGCGCCGAGAAGTGCGTGAGCAGCAATCGCCGCACGCCGGCCACGCGCGCCACCGTCGCCGCCTCGCGCGCCGTCGAGTGCCCGGTCTCCACCGCCCGCTCCGCTTCTTCATCTCCGAATGTCGCTTCGTGAATGAGGAGATCGGCATCGCGCGCGGCGTCGATCGTGTCGGGCGACGGGCGGGTGTCGCCGGTGACGACGACCGTGCGTCCGGGGCGCTTCGGTCCGACCAGCACCGGTGGTTCGATCACGCGGCCGTCATCCAACGTCACGCTCTCGCCGCGATGGATCTGTCCCCAGAGCGGCCCCTCCGGGATCCCCAGCTCGCGCGCCAGATCGGGATTGAAGCGGCCCTTGCGATCCTCCTCCACGAGCGCGAAACCGAGCGACGCCGAGCCGCGATGCTCGACGGGGAAGGGAATGATGGCGTAGCCGGAGCGCTCGATGCGCTGGCCCGCCTCGATCTCGATGATCTCGACCGAAAACGTCGCACGCTCGAACCCCAGGCTCTCGGCGCGCCTGAGGACCCGCGAGGAGCCGCGCGGTCCCCAGAGTCGCAGGCGCTCGGTCCGACCCTGCAGCGCCATGGTCCGAATCAGCCCGACCACGCCGAGCAGGTGATCGGCGTGCATGTGCGTAAAAAAAATGTCCTCGAGCCCGAAGGACACGCCGTAGCGCATCATCTGCCGCTGCGTGCCTTCGCCGCAATCGAACATGAGCGTCTCCCCTTCGCGCTCGATCGCGATCGATGAGACGTTGCGCTCCACGGTCGGCCGCGATGCCGAAGTTCCGAGCAGGCGAATGGTCAACGACATGGCCAAAAATATAGTGCGCCGAGTGGAACCGTTTTTGCGGCGAGGTACATCGTCGTTCACTCAGTGATTGCCGCGAGATGCCAAAAGCCAAACGCGCCAGCACGCGCCCGAAACCGCGTCCGCCATTCAAGCCGCAGCATCAGCCGCGGCCAGGGCTCGAGTCCAAGGTCACGCCGCGGCCGCGCTTCCAGGCGCCCCAGTACAAGGGGTCGGGCAAGCTCGAAGGCCGCGTGGCGCTCGTCACCGGCGGCGACTCGGGGATCGGACGTGCCGTCGCGGTGCTCTATGCGCGCGAGGGCGCCGACGTCGCGATCGTGTATCTGCCCGAGGAGCAGAGCGACGCGCAGGTGACGGAGGCGGCGGTCGTCGCCGAGGGGCGGCGGTGTCTGCTCATTCCCGGCGACGTGCGCGATCCAGCGTTCTGTGAACTCGCCGTGCAGTCCACGGTCGACGCGTTCGGATGGCTCGACATCCTCGTCAACAACGCGGCGTATCAGCACCATCAGCCGTCGATCGAAGACATCACCGACGAGCAGCTCGAGCGCACGTTCGCGACGAACATCTTCGGATATTTCTATATGGCGCGCGCCGCGGTGAAGCGCATGCAGCCGGGCAGCGCGATCGTCAACACCGGCTCGATCACCGGGTTGCAGGGGAGCGCGCACCTCCTGGACTATTCCGCGACCAAGGGCGCGATTCACGCGTTCACGAAGTCGCTCGCGCAGAGCCTCGTGGAAAAAAAGATTCGAGTGAACTGCGTTGCCCCGGGTCCGATCTGGACACCGCTCAACGTGGCGGACAAACCGGCGCCGAAAGCCGCCAAGCACGGGGCGGACGTGCCCATGCACCGGCCGGGCCAACCGGAGGAAGTGGCACCGAGTTACGTGTTCTTCGCGTCCAACGCGGATTCGAGCTATGTGACGGGCGAGGTACTGACTTTGCTGGGCGGAGAGACCACGGCCGGGTGACCTCGGCACGGCGCGCCGTTTGCAATTGTTTTGCTTGCATTTGGCCCGGGGGGGCCTGGAGCACACGGCGTCGGCCCCAAACGCACGTGCGGGACTGAACGTCCACGATCGGGGAAGAGCCAAATCTTTAGGAGGAGCAGGATGCCGAATAGACCGGGCAACGACGATCGCATCACGGCGACGGGAATGAGTGGCGACCGGAGCGCACAGCGCGACGTCACGAATGATACCGCGCGGCAGAATGCGTCCCAGAGCGGGAACGGGCCGCGCGGCCGCAGCAATCGCGGCTTCGCGTCCATGGACCGCGACAAGCAGAAAGAGATCGCGAGCAAGGGTGGCCGAGCCGCGCACGCGAAAGGCACCGCGCACGAATTCGACTCGGGCGAAGCCCGCGAGGCGGGCCGCAAGGGCGGCATGGCCGTGAGCCGCAACCGCGAGCACATGGCCGCGATCGGCCGCCGCGGCGGCGAAGCGCGCGGACACGCGCGGGCGCGCGCCGGCACCGGCGCCCAGGTGAACTCGGGCAACTCGAACCGCGGTCTGGAAGGCAGCTTCCAGAACTCGCGCGCGAACCCGTCGGGCGCCGACCGCCAGGTGGCGATCGACAGCCAGAACGACGGCGTGAACTCGTCGACGCAAGGCAATCGCGGGGGGAACAACTCCCTCGGCGGCGAGCGGCGGCCGACGAACGACAACGCCAGTCACGGCGAATCGTTCGGAAATCGGTAATCGCGCAAGGCACCACGACGAAACGGCCCCGAGCTCGGAGAGAGTTCGGGGCCGTTCGTGTTTTCAGGAGTAATGCGCGCCGGTCGCTCTGGTTTTCCGTTTTCCGTTCTCTGTAATCCGTTTGTGCGTTCGAGGCGATGAGGCGGATCGACGCAAAACGGAAAACGGACCACGCAGAACGTCAGCGACCAGCGCATCGTCGCTCGCCGTTAGGCGCCCTTTAGTATTTTCTCAAACTTCGCGTCATCGATATTCCCGCCGCTCACCACGATCACCGCCGGCGTCGCGATCCGCTCCACTTTCCCCAGCCGCACCGCCCCCGCCGCGCACGCGCCGGCGCCTTCGACCTTCTGCTCGTGCGTCCGCCACAGCCACGCGATCGTCTGCGCGATCTCATCTTCCGACAGCGTCACGATCTCGTCGAGCCCGTGCTCGCCGATGTCGAATGCTTCGTCGTCGATCTGGCCGGCAAGCCCCTCGGCGAGCGTCGGCAGATTGTCGATCTCGACGACGCGCCCCGCCGCGAGCGACTTCGACATCGCCGCCGTGTTCACGCTCTGCGCGCCGACGATGCGCACGCCCGGCGCGACGGCGCGCAGCAGACTCGCGCATCCGCCGAGCAATCCGCCGCCGCCCACATTGAGCACGAGCGTCGCGAGATCCGGCAGCTCGCCGAGGATCTCGAGCGCCACCGTGCCTTGGCCCGCGAGCAGCATCTCGCCGAGACACGGATTGATGAACGTCGCGCCGTGTTCCGCCGCGAACTCCTTCGCCGCGTCCATCGCCGCGTCGTAGTGCGGCTGGCTGGTGTCGATCGTCGCGCCGAGCGCCGTGATGCCGTCGCGTTTGACGGCGGGCGCATTGCTCGGCACGAAGATGGTCGCGCGCACGCCGAAGTGCTTCGCGGCGTACGCGACACCGAGTCCGTGATTCCCCGCGCTCGACGCGACGACGCCGCGCTCGCGCGCATCGTTCGGCAGCGTCGCGAGAACGTTCATTGCGCCGCGGAGCTTGAACGATCCGGTGGTCTGCTGGTTCTCGAGCTTGAGATACACGTCGCCGCCGGCGAGCCTGCTGAGTGCGTCGCTGCGGAGGAGCGGTGTGCGAGCGATGAACGGCCGGATGCGATCGCCGGCGGCAAGGACATCGGTGGGGCGGAGGGCGGAGAACATGCGGGAAAATGTAGGAGCGGCGCGCGGGGCGCGCCTGCAGGGTCGGCGGCTGCGCCCCCTACAGCACGTTGTTACCACCACTCCTCCTCGCGCGTCAACTTGACGCAACCCGCTCCGCTCTCTAGATTTACCTCAGTCGGGAGCGGCCCCGCTTTCATCGCGGGGCCTTTTCCATGGCAGGGGGCTGTAGCTCAGCTGGGAGAGCGCTGCAATCGCACTGCAGAGGTCACCGGTTCGATCCCGGTCAGCTCCATACAGCAGTAACGCACCACGGCTCGGCATGTTTCTCGCTTTCGGAACCATGTGCCCGCCGCCAGTCGGTAGGACGTAGAGTTCCAATGATGGCGCGCGAGGCAGTTCCGCCGGCGAGTAACCCGCCTGGACAATGAAACGCCGCGAGCATACGCTCGGCGGCGTTTTTCGCTTTTCCCACGTTCCACGTCCCACGGACAGCATCAAATCGCGACCCGTTGCGTCCCCAGCAACGCCTGCCCGCGTGACCCCGCGGGATCCTCGATCCCGAGCAGCGGCACCCCCTTTCGCCGGAGCGCCGCGAGCAGCGCCGGCTTGTCGATCGCGTGCGAGTGCGCCTCGGCGGCGTCGATCACCCGCTGGTCGACCAGCGCCTCGAGTGCCGCGTTGAGCGTGATCATCCCGTGCGCGCGCGACGTCTGCATGATCGAAGCAATCTGAAACGCCTTGCCCTCGCGAATCAGGTTCGCGACCGCGGGCGTGTTGAACATCACCTCGCGCGCCGCGACCCGGCCGCCGTCGATGCGCCGGCAGAGCGTCTGCGCGATCACCGCGACGAGCGTATCGGCGAGCATCGTCCGGATCTGGTCCTGCTGGTCCGTCGGGTATTGATCGATGATGCGGTCGACCGCCGCCGTCGCCGTCGTCGTGTGCAGCGTCCCGAAGACGAGATGCCCCGTCTCGGCCGTCTCGAGCGCGATCGACATCGTTTCGAGATCTCTCATCTCGCCGATCAGCACGACGTCCGGGTCCTCGCGGAGCGCCGCCCGCAGCGCGCGCCTGAACGAGCGCGTGTGCGCGCCGACCTCGCGCTGCGTCACGACGCACCGAATGTCCTGGTGCACGAACTCGATCGGATCCTCGATCGTCACGATGTGCTCGCGGCGGGTGCGATTGATCTGGTCGATCAACGCGCACAACGTCGTCGACTTGCCGGAGCCCGTCGGTCCGGTGACGAGCACCAGGCCGCGCCGCAGCTCGCAGACGCGCTGCACGTCGATCGACAGGCCGAGCGACTCGACCGTCGCGATCTGCGCCGGAATGTGCCGGAACACCGCGGCCGGTCCGCGCCGGTCGTGCAGCACGTTCACGCGGAACCGTCCAACCGGAACGAGGTCGTAGGCGTAATCGGCGTCGAGGTGCTCGGCGAACTCGGCCCGCGTCGCCTCGTCCATCGACGCGGCAATCATCTCCGAGAGATCAGCGACCGCGATCGGCGGCTCGGGCAGACGGTGCATCTCCCCGTTCACACGCACGATCGGCGGGACGCCGGCCCGCAGGTGCAGGTCCGACGCGCCCCGCTCGACCGCGGCGTTGAGCAGAGCGTCGATGCGCGCTTTCACGCCGCTTCGTCCGACGCGACCTCGTAGCGCGGCAGCGCCACGCGGAAGCGCGTGCCCACCCCGGGCTCGCTGTGTACTTGCACGAAGCCGCCGGACTGCTCGACGATGCCATGGACGATCGAGAGACCGAGACCGGTGCCTTTGCCTTCGGGCTTGGTGGTGAAGAACGGCTCGAAGATCCGGTCGATGAGTGGTGACGCCATGCCGGTGCCGGTGTCCGCCACGTCGATCGCGACGAACGAGCCGGTGCGGCCGGCGCCGGGGCGTGTCAATTCGGCGTTCGCGGTCGCGATCGTGAGCCGGCCCCCGTTCGGCATCGCGTCGCGCGCGTTCACGACGAGATTGAGCAGCACCTGCTCCACCTGCCCGGGATCGGCGTGCACCGGATCGACGTGCTCCGCCAACGCGAGCTGGAGATCGAGATCGTCGCCGACGAGCCGGCGCAGAATGTTCTCCAGCCCCGTGATCGTGTCGTTGAGATCGAGCGTTTGTGGATTGAGCGTTTGCTTACGACTGAACGCGAGGAGCTGCCGCGTCAGCGCCGCGCCGCGTCCCGCCGCGCCGAGGATCTCCTCGAGCAGCGGGCGGTCGGGATCCTCGGCGGGGCGCTCGTTCCGGAGGATCGACGCGAAGCCGGTGATCGCCGTGAGCACGTTGTTGAAGTCGTGCGCGATGCCGCCGGCCAACCGCCCGACGGCCTCCATCTTCTGCGCGTGCCGCACCACGCCCTCGAGGCGGCGCTGCTCGGTGAGGTCGCGCACGGAGTGCACGTGCATGCCCGGCGCGAACGCCGACCCGCGCACGTCGACGAACGGCAGCACCGGCGCGAGCAGCACGTCGAGCGGCTGGCCGCGGAGCGCGTCGACCGAGCGCGCGACGAGCGCCACGGCCGCCGGATTCGCGTCGATGATCCGCTTGTCATCATCGGTGATGAACACCGCGTCGTTCACGCACTCGAACATGCGGCGGAGCCGCAGCTCGCTCTCGGCGAGGAGCGACTCGGTGTGGCGGCGGTGCCAGCGATCGCCCGCGCGCGCGATGCTCGTGACGAGGTGCTCCGGCGCGACCGGCTTGACGAGATAGTCGTAGCTTTGCTCGCGGAGCGCCGCGACCGCGCTGTCAACGCTCGCGAAGCCGGTGAGGATCAGCACCTCGAGCAGCGGCGCGATCGATCGCAGCTCCGCGACGAGCTGCATGCCGTCCATGTCCGGCAGCTTGAGGTCGACGAGCGCGATCGCGGGCGGGTCCTGCCGCTGTCGCGTCATGTCGATCCCCTCACGCCCGGAGCCGGCGGCGATCGGGTCGTAGCCGCGGAAGCGCAGGATGTCTCCGATCGTTCGAACCATCGCGACGTCGTCGTCGACGACCAGAATCGGCAGGCGGTCAGGCACTGAACACCTCATCGAGAAGGCGCAACATGTCGTCCGGCGGGAACGGCTTCTTGAGCACGGCGTATGCCGATTCCGTTGCCCGCGACGCCGTCGCGAGCAGGTTCTCGGATCCGCTATAGAGAATCAGAATGACGCCGGGGTTGGCGCGCCGGATCGCGAGCACCGAGGTCTCCGGGTCGACCGCGTCGAGCCGCATGTCGAGCAGCACCACCCCCGGCGACGCTTTGGACAGCTGCGTGAGCGCGCCGCCGAGCGAGTCGGCGCGCAGCACCGTGTAGCCGCGCTGCTGGAGGATCTCGGCCAGGCTCGCCAGAAAGGCGTGGTTGTCGTCGACCACGAGCACGCGCCGCTCGGGTTCCGTGATCGTCTCCAGCATCTCGAGCAGCCCCTTGATCGCGAGCGGCTTTGAGAGAATCCTCACGGCGCCCTGGCGCTCGGCCTCGGCCAGCAGCTCGGCCGTGGAGTACGCCGTCATGAGCATTACGGGCAGCCCGGGGTGCTCCTCGCGGATCACGCGCAGCGCGTCCACGCCCGTCATCCCGCCCATGCGCACGTCCATGAGCACGACGTCGAACTCGTGCGACCGGAGGCATTCCAGCGCCTCCTCGCCGGCGTGCACGCCGTGCGCCTGCCAGCCGTGCATCTGCAGGATGTCGCATAGCGTGCGCACCATGAGTACTTCATCATCGACGATCAGAATGCGGCGTTGCGTCGTCATGCGGCGGTCGGCATGGTGAGATAGAACGTCGTGCCCTGGCCCACCGACGACTGGAACGTCAGCGACCCGCCGTTGTTCTCGGCGAGCATGCGCGAGACCGTGAGGCCAAGGCCCAAACCCTTCGTCTTCGTGGTGAACAGCGGCTCGAAGACCCGCGCCGCCACGTCGGGCGGCATGCCCGGCCCCGTGTCGGTCACCTCGAGCCGCACGGTGCCGTTGCCGTCGTGATGCGCGCGGCAGCGCAGCTTGCCGCCGCGCTCGCCCATCGCCTGCACGCCGTTCATCACGAGGTTGAACACCACCTGTCCGATCTGCACCGGATCCACGTGCACCGCCGGGAGCGTCGCCGGCACGTCGAGCTCCACGCTCACGTTCGTCGGCACGTCGAGGCGCAGGACCTGGCCGCGCACCAGCGCTTCCGGCGTGGTCGGCATGCGCGAAGCCGGCTTGGTGCGCGCGAAGTCGAGCAGGTCGGAGATGATCTTCTCCGACAGCGCGATCTGCGTGCGCAGAATGCCGAGGTAGTCGCGCACCATCTGATGCGGATCGGGAATCACCGATTCGAGCACGAACACCGCGTTGGTCATCACGCCCAATGGATTGCGCAGCTCGTGGCCCACGCCGCCCGCGAGCTGGCCGAGCACCGCGAGCCGCTCGCGCTTCACGTTCTCTTCCTGCGCGAGCTGCAGATCGAACAACGCCTTCTCGAGCGCGACGGTCCGTTCACTGACCTGATCCTCGAGCTGCTGTTGGTTGCGTTCGATCTGCTCCGCCATCTCGTTGAATGAGACAGTCAGACGGCCGATTTCGTCGCTTCCCGCGTACGACATCCGCGGTCCATAATGGCCGCGCGCCAATTCCTCGGCGGCATGCGCGAGATCGTCGATCGGTCGCGTGATGTGCCGGATCACGACCCACGCGACGATGCCGCCGGCGAGAATCACCGCGAGCGCGAGGAGCGCCAACTCCCACATCACCGACGTCGCGGCCGCGAGCGCGGTCGCCGCGGGCTGTCCGACGAGAAACACCCAGCGGGTGTTCGGCAGCGGCGCACCCGCCGCGAGCGTGTTGCCGTCGTCCGTCTGGCGATTGCCCTGGAGGAGGTGCGCGAGCGTCGCGTTGTCCACGGGCGGCGGAATGCGCGTCGCCATGTCGGTCCACACGCTGCCGTCCGCATTGCCGACGTACAGCGTCGCCTCCTTCCCGATCAGCCCACCGATCAGTTTCACCTGTCCGCCGGTGTCGCTGAGCAGCTGTGTGAGCTCGACGCGGCCGAGCGTATCGTTGCCGCTGACGAGCGGAGCGCCGATCGCGTAGCCCACGCGTTGGCGATAGGGGAAGAAGGGACTGATCCCCGTGGTGTGCCACGCGCGCTCGGACGTGTCGGCCAACGCACCGTCGCCGGTGAACAGCCGCGATCCATCACGACGCGTGATCTGGATTACACCCACCGGTGCCGCGCGCGCGGCGCGTACGCTGTCGAGCGCTGCCCGCGCCGCGGCTTCGCCCGTACCCGTGGCGAGCCAGTGCGCGATCGCCGGCCGCGCGCCAATACTTTGCGCGTCAACTACCGCGCGACGAACCGATGGCTCGTACACCGCCGCGACACGGTCCGCCGCGCCGCGCAATCGATCGAGCGCGGCGGCCTTGGTCGACAGACGCACCGCGCGATAGGACACGACAATGACGCCGCCCGTGCATAGCGCGAGCAGCGCCACGACAACCATCGGCATCCGGACGCGCAGAGGGACGAAGCGGCTTTGCAATCGATCGAGCATGTCTGTGATACCTTGTGCTTTCACGGTAATGTTCTGGCGTGGAGCATAGAGCCGTCAAATGCACCTTGTAGATTGTTCCTATCTGATTTGGAGATTATTAATTGGAGCTTCGTCAGTTGGCACATTTCGTAGCCGTCGCTGAGGAACAGAGTTTCACGCGCGCGGCACGTCGCATGCATATCGTCCAGTCCGGCATCTCGGCTTCGATCGCCACCCTCGAGCGAGAGCTGGACACCCCCCTCTTCCGCAGATCCAAGCACCACGTCGAGCTCACGGAAGCCGGCCGAGCCCTCCTCGCCGGCGCGCGTCGCGCGCTTGCGGCCGTCGCCGAGGCCCACGCAGCGGTGCGCTATACCTCCGGACCGCTCACCGGCACCCTCCGCATTGGAGTGATCCAGGCGATTCCGCCGCGGCTTCGCCTCTCATCGTTGCTGCGCGATTTTCACCTGGCGTATCCCGGCGTCTACCTGGACGTGTACCGGCTCGCCACGCCGCTGTTCGACGAATTGCGCAGCGGCCAAGTCGACATCGCGATCGGTCCGGGGCACGCACCGGAAGGCATCGTCTCCATTCCGCTCGGCCGCTACCCGTTCGCGCTCGCCGTGCGCGAGTCCGATCCGCTCGCGAAACGGTCGAGCGTGACGATCGAGCACACCGCGGATCTGCCGCAGATCGCGGCGCCGCGCAGCTGGGTCTCGCGGAACCTCGTCGATCGATGCTTCGCCGACGCCGGATTCACGCGCCGGATCGTCGCCGAGTCGAACGATTTCGTGTTGATGCTCGGGATGGTGGCGTCCGGCGTTGGCGTCGCGATCGTGCCGGACACCGTCGCTCGCTTTGGACCGTCCGTGCGCTTCGTGCCGTTCAAACCGTCGATCGGCGAATGGTCGGCCGCGCTGCTCTACATGGGTCCCGAGCCGACGAAGCCCGCGGCGCGCGCATTGCTCGACATGTTCACGTCGCGGCGCGAGCAGTACGCGCCGTAGCGAGACGGCGCGCTACTTCGGCTCCGTCCCCTCGGCCGACGCGCGCCAGCGGCCGCCGAGGGCGCGGACGTCGGATTGCAGCGCGACGAAGCCGTCGTGCAGGAACGCGTCTTCCTGCGCTTCGACCCGTTTGTCGAGGTCCCCGATCGCGTGCGAGGCGAGCGAGCCGAGGAAGCGCATGATCGGGCTCTCCTGCACGTCGAGCCGCGTGCGGCGGGCGAAGACACTTTGCCCGCCGCTCGTATCGCGCACCGAGAGTTGGAAGAGCGAGCCGTCGCCCTCGAACGGCCGGCGCAGCGGCGTGCGGATCAATCGCTCGGTGATGAGCGGAAGATCCCACTGCGGCTCGTGCCGCGCGACGATCGTCCAGGCCCGGTCGTGACCCGTATTAGAGATCACGAAATCGCTGACGAGGTGGTGAAAGCCGACCGTGAACAGACGGACCTTGAGCGAGACGTCGGAGGTGAGGACGAGGCTGTCCGCCCACGGCCGCGCGGGCCCGAAGAGCGTGACGAGATTTCCGTTCTGCACGCGATAGCGGAGCGTGAGCCGGCGGTTGGCGCCGACGGCCTCGAAGAGCTGCGCGCCGCCGCGATCGGCGAGGCTGAACGTGTACTTGGCGGGGCCGAGGTACTTGTCGAGGTACGCGGCAAGCTGCGGGTACTCGGCGCGCATGAGCTCCGGATGGAACGCGAGCGTGAGCGCCACCGACGTGGTGCTCGCCGGTCCCGGCGCCACGCGGATCGAATCGATCGCGAAGCCGTGGCCGAACGCGGCGGCGCCGTGCGGGAACGCGGCGCGCTCGTTCTCCCGCAGCTCTGCCTCCGTCCGTCCCTCGGTTGCTTTCAATAATGCTAATATCAAATTGCTCACGTCTTGCGCACCGATCGCGCCGATGGCGAGATCGACGTTCGTGTCCCACCGATACACCGACGGGGCGAGCTGCTGGAGCGTGATCGTGTGGCGCGTATCGCCCGGGTGTTCGGCCGGGGAGAGACTCGCGCGCTCCTCGAGGTGGTAGCGTCCGTTCTCGACCGTGCCGCTCACGTACATGCGCCGCAGCGTTGGCGACGGTCGCGAGATCCAGACGCTGGTGTCGTCGAAGATGCGCGACGGCACGAGCGCGGAGCCCGCGAGTTTCAGGCGGGCGGCATCGTAACGCGGCGCGAGGAGCGGCGTGTCGAAGCGCGTCGCGAACGCGGCGAAGAGCTGATCGGCGCGCGATTCGGCGGCGGCGGGGTCGGGTCCAACGGCGCGGAGCGTGTCGCGACAGGCGGTCGTACTGGCGGTCAGAATGACGGCCGCGGCTGCTGCGGCCGCGTGGCGGAGCCAGGCTGACGCCGTACGACGCGAGATGTGCAAGCGGTGGATTGGATTGGGGTTACGGCGGTGGCGCGGACGGGCGGGGCAGTGCGAGTGAGCGTTGAGCGGGGTTGATCGAGGGTGATGCGGAGACTATACTTTAAGGTTCCCGGGCGACGTGCACTGGTGCGTTGTGGTGTGTGTGGTGTATGGTAGGTAAATGTAGTGGGAGTTGTTGCTGCCCCTTGGTGTAACTGGCAACACGCCTGACTCTGGATCAGGAGAGTCCTGGTTCGATCCCAGGAGGGGCAACTGAGAGCCCGACATTGCTTTAGGCGATGTCGGGCTCTTTGTCGTTTGGCGGAGTTGGGCAGTTTCTATGTCAGTTTCTCTGGCGAGCGTTTGGCGGCTCGCCGGTGCGGCTCATCCGGCCTTCGTTGAGCTGCTCGCGGCTGCCTTCGCGAGCGATGGATCATGCCGCTTTCGCGGCTCGCTGGTCACGGCCAGCAAATCGGCATCGTCCGGCTGATCGTAGCACTTGAGCATCGTGTCGAAGTCCGACCAACCGCCCGCGACCGCGACCGCCTTGATCGGATGATGCGACCGTTCCGTCCGCCATTTCCTGCGGTACGGATGACACGTGCCGCCGACGAGCTTGGGCAACTCGGCCGCATCCTCCGCCTGACGGATGCGCTGCGACAACAACTCCGGCGGCGACGGCTCGTCCGGCTTCTCTTCCCGAGGGAAGACCCGTCCGCCAACCGCGCCGAGCTTCTTCTGGAACTCGCGAACCATTGCGAAGAAGTCGTCAGGGTAGGCGACCACCCACGTCCGCCCCTTCTTGTCGTGCTCCGCGCGCCAGGTGACGCGCTTCGCCTCGAAGTCGAAGTCGGACCAACGAAGCCCCATGATCGCACCGCGGCGCCGGCCGGTTGCTTCCAACAACGTCAGACCGAACTCCGCGCGCACCCACGACACATAGCGACGATGAGCACGCGCTCGATCTTTCGGTTTCGCCAACGTGCGTGACTCCTCGGCGTAACGCTGCTGGAACTGCTGCATTGCTTGGCGCGTCGCGTCGAATCGCTCGACGCTCGCCACCGGCCGTTGCACGTCAACTTCACCCTTCACGCGAACGTGTGCGATCGGATTCCGCTCGAGCCACACCACACCGCCAGGCATCGGGCGCGTGCATGCCCAATACAACATCTGCTTGAGCAGTTTGATGTCCGCCTGCACCGTGCGTTGACGCACTTTCGGCGTGACCAACTTCTTCGGTCCGTATCGAATGCCGCCGGCGCGCCGTCGTGCTTCGTACTGCCGCACGTGGTGCTCCGTCAGCGTGCGAACGTCCGTGTCCTCTCCCAGGGCAGAGCAGAGAATCGATGCGCGGGTACGCGTCTCTTCCTTGGTGCGATCGGTGTTGTCGAGAAACATCGGCGACTCGGCGAGAAATGCTTTGATCAATTCACCAAGTCGAACTGCTGATGCCGCTGGCTTTGGTGCGATGCCAGTGAGCAGAGAAGCGAGCAACGTGCGTCCCAACTTCTCCGCTTCGGCGCGCTCGCGCGTCTTCAGCGAGATGCGATCCCGCCCCTTTCCGGGAATGTGCACCTCGCGGTAAAAGCTCCCGTCTTTCGTGATTTGAAACAGCCGGACCCGGCATCCTCGATGACCGAGGGAGCAGGCCCACGTTCCGTTCTTGGACTTGCGCCACTGATCGCGGCGCGTTTGGCGAAGAGTCATTGCTAGTCTCCACGCCGAGCCAAGAGGGACCGAGCATCGGTAACCGGATCATAGGAATCGGTCATGGCCGAGGCAAGCCGATGCGTGCTTTTTCGCGGGAGATCGCCGCGACGGATCTTCGGCGCGTGCGTGCGGCCGACGTTCGCGAGCTTGCCTTCGCGAATGAGGCGACCGAGGTGATCGGCGGAGTAACCGGATTCGGCGGCGGCTTCTTGGAGCGAGAGCGGTTCATCGGACGATGCGACGAACGATGCTTCGAGATCCGCGAGCAGTGCGTCGCACAACTCGGCGCCGTCCACCATTGCGTGCATGCGGCGGAATTCGTCACGCCGTACACGCCAGCGTTCGCGGAACGCGGCGAGATGTGCGAATGGACTTACCTCTCCATTTCGTAGCGCTGATGCCATACCTACTCACCTGCTGCCGTTTGTCGCTTGCTATCTCTCTAGTTCGTCGTCGCGACCGAGGACGACGTCCCGAATCCGTTCGCCGAGCTTGAACGCAATCGCGCGTTGTGGATCGGTGAGGACGCGCCGTAGCTGCGTGAGCTCGTTGGGTTCGAGCTGACTCAAGCCGCGGGCGATCGTGTGTTCCAGCATGTTCCGACCTGGCGTCGAATGAACCGCGTTCTGGATCTGGCGTTCGCGATCGTTCGCGCCGTGTAGCTGTTGCCGCATTTGACTGATCGCCATCGCGGCGGTTGTTGCCGCTCGCGCGTCGATCAATTCGCCCGCGCGCTCGCTGAGATGCCATGCGGCGATTCGCGCCGTTGGGCTTTCGCGGCCAACGAGTGTTTCTTCCGTCTTGGCAAGCGAACCGAGGCGATCCGGACGTTCCTTCAACACCTCGAGCACCGCCTCTCGGCCAGAGGCCTTTAACGCCTGCTCGAACGCCGCGCGTGCATGTTCGGGTTGCTGATAGACGAGATTGAGTGCGCGATCGAAGCGTTTCTCAGCATCGGTTACGTGCGATTTCGCCATTTCCTCGAGGCGCGCTTTGGCGTTCACGTAGCCGTTTGCGATGTTGCTTACGCCAATGGCCGCGTGTCTCGCCGGGTCGTTGTACGTCTCGATCAACAGGCCGAACGCTCGTTTTCTTTCGGATGTGAGCAGTTCGCCGAATACTTCCGGGGAACTGCGAAACGTGGCGACTGCACGCTGACCGTTGAACTCGGCCGCCTCCAAGAACTGCGAATGTGCCGCACCCGGCTCGCGGTAAACACGACGAAACTCCGCTGCTACATCTTGAGAAGCGCGCTTGATCCGTTCGGCTTGGAGACTGAGTTCGTTGACCTGATACTGAATTGATGACTTCTCCGAAGATGCGTTGGACAGTTCCTTGTAAAGAGCGTCCAGCCGTTCGCGCTCACGGATCGCCGAGGCGACTTCGGCGACAGCCGGTGAGACGGATTCGTGGCGACGTAGTACGCTGTCAGTGACGTCGCGTTCGGTCGATTCGAGTCCACGAGGCGCGCGTTCGTTCCGGTGTTCTTCGTACGAACCGCCGAATCGTCCTTCGAGCCGGCGCAACGATAAATCGCGCGCGACCAGGGACGCTTTCACCTCGTATTCACCGTCCGTAATCACCAGGCCTTGGCTCTTTCGTTCGAGTCGAAGGCCATGGTCATTCAGGCGATTCTCGAGATCATCCCATGTCCGAGCCGTGCGGTAGTCGGGAAGATGTTCCTTCACGCGCGTCGTGAATTCCTCGCTCACAGCGCGGTCGCGACGCGCGAGTTCTTGACTGTCGCGCTCGTATAGCGTGCCTGGTACAGAACGCAGGCCGAGTTCGTGTTCCTCTTCGCGTAACACGCGCTCGATTGCTGGGCGATCCTGCCAGCGTTCCCACGCGCGCAGCGTGTCCGGATGAACGCGATTCACCATGATGTGAACGTGCGCGTGCTCGCGGTCATTGTGCGCCACGAGGAGCGCCTGGTGCTCCGACAATCCGAGTTCATTGAGGGCACGATCCGCAACGCGTTCCATCATTTCGCGATTGACGGGGTCGTCTGGATCGAATGCGATTGTCAGGTGATAGACCGGGTACTCAACGCGCGGATTCTGCGCGGCGGTTGCTCGCATTAAAGCCGCGGCGAGTTCCGGATCGTCGGTGCCGAGGTTCCGGCTGACGGTCCACTCGGCGCGGTTCTCCTGGTCCCGGTCGCGGCCGTGAATCAGGTACTCCTGGAGCCCGACGAAGCTTCGGCCGCTGGATGTCTTGGCGATCACCAGAGGGCTCCCTGAGCGGGATCGTCGTTGTCCGAATGAATCGGCCGACGTGGGGCGCGAGATGTACCCCGCTCGCGGATCACGTCGCTGGGTTCAACGGCCGTCTCGATAGGGACGGGTTCGTCGAGTTTTCGGGATTCACGGGTCTGCGGCACGCCGCGCGGCTTGCGAGTAATCAGCGATCGAATCGCGGTCTCGTGCGCGGCTAATGCTGCGTCCAGACGTTGGCACATTCGCTTGAGATCCGACGCGAAGTCGGCGGCGAGCGAACACGTTTCGGTGACAGCCGCGTCGTCGCTAAAGTCGGTTCTGAGTTCGTGCAGCTCGCGACCGACCTTCGCCATTTCGGCGAGAATTGGATCGATGTCTGCGCGGCGCCGGGTCCTCGGAACGCGCTCGAATACGATGTCTCGAATCAGCGCGGAGAACGATCGGCCGGAGAAGCGCGCGAGCCCCTCGAGGTTCTCGGCTTCCTGCGGAGAGAAGCGGACGAGCTTTACGACGGTGCGACGAGAGGCACTGTCACTGGAATGACGTTTGGACATCGGGATGCATCCATGATGCGCGATTGGTCGCGCTCCGCATGGATGTACTTCGGCGCCGCGCTCAGCGTTCTCATGGCACAACGATCATGCCGGGCCTTGAGCGCCGCAGGCGCGAATGGGAAAGCCAGGAGCTGATATCTGGTGCCGCGCACCGCGCGTGCACCGATATCGCTCCTCTTGCTTGTACAATCTTTAAGGTGCCGCGGCAGAGATACCCGTCTACCGGTTGCGCGATGATCGCGGTCGGCGAGCTGCGGATTCGGTTCCGGAACGCGGACGATTTCGATCGAGGTATTTGATGAGTGCGAGCGCTGCGGGGACTGGGTCGACGTTGCGATAGCCTGTGACGTCGTCGGTCATCGGGTTGATCACGACGACTACGACGTCCTGGCTACGCGCCGCATCGCTCATTCGTACAATATCGATTAGGTCGCGCGCTTCCTTCAATCGTTGCTTACGTGCGCGAGCCGGCGCCGAGACATCGCCCTTCGGGGGCGTCCTATCTGCTCGTTTTCGTGCTGGCATGCGCGGCCTCGTTAGCGGACGCGGTTGCTTCGCTATCGTCGATTTCCTCGAGACTCGCGCCGAGTGCTCGGAGCTGCCGGTGCCAGATCAAACGGCAGATGTGACAGTGACGCTGGATCGTTATTCGTTCGTCGGGCCAGACGCAGCGGAAGGCCTGCGTCTCGAGGTCAGTTCGCCCACAACCATTGCAGCGGGACGGCGGACGGGCTGTCGTCGTTCGACGGCACTCGAACATTATGTCTCCAATAGACGGTGCTCCTATAGATTGTAGTTCTATTGGAGTAGTTTCGCCAGGCTTCCGGCATGCGAACTTTGCCCGAAGCGTTCGGCGATGCGGTCCGTCGCCTCCGAGCTGATCGCGGATTTTCTCAGGAAGATTTCGCCGCCCACGCGGGGATCAGCCGGACCTACATGAGCGAGATCGAGCGGGGCGTAACCAACGTGTCGCTTGATACCATTGACCGCGTCGCGCGTGGCCTCAGCATCGGCCTGAGCGAGCTGTTTAGAGAGGTTGATTCGGAGAGGCGAGCTCGGTGAACCGAAGCCTCCGGGGGCCCTGATCACCCCGCTGCCACAACGCCGAGGCCAGACTCCGCCACGCGCTCTCCTCGATGGCGGTTTGAGGTTTCTCTTGATACGATAAGGGTGCAACGGGTCCGGCTAGAATGCGCCGACGGCGCCCGATGCCTCGTCGCCCATCATCTGCGTAAATCGCTGTTATGAAAGGAGATTGGCATGGCAGCTCCCCGACGCGTCCGCACCATGCTTCATGGCGATCAGCGAATCGAGGCCACGGAACTCGAACTGCTCCACACGCCTGCGCTCCAGCGCCTTTATGACTTGCACCAGCTTGGGCTCACAGACCGCGTGTTTGTCGACGCGTCGCACTCGCGGTTTCAGCATGTAATTGGCGTGATGGAGCAGGTCGACAACATCCTCGACGCAGTATCCAGCAACCTCGACCGGCAACCCAATCGATCTCTCGAGTATCGCACTGCCAAGGGAGAGATTGCCGAGGTAACTGCCGCAGAACTGGCGAATTACGTCCGCCTACGCCGCCGTGCCGCACGGCTGATGGGACTTCTGCATGATCTGACTCACGCGCCGTTTGGGCACACGTTAGAAGACGAAATTGAGCTTCAACCAGAAAAACACGACGAGCCGCAGCGGCAGGCGGATGCGTTCTATCGGCTGGTTTGCCAATACATTGGCTGGCTGGCGATCGACAATCTAGGAGCACAATATTCAGCGCCGCCGCTTGCGGCGATTGGGATTGGGGGAGCGAATTCCGCGGACGAGCGGTTGGCGTTACTCCTTGACGCTCCTTCCCTCACGGCACCGCCGGTCGATGCGGAGTTCATCGACGGCGTTGCGCGCATGGTTGCCCCGGTGCTCGATAGGCGTCGTGAAGGCTCTAGCCCAACCCGCGCCGCAGGCGCCGACGAAGTCGTGCAGTTATTCCGCGATCTTCGCTTTGCGATGCGTGCGTTGCTGTGGCTCGACGCGCTTCACAAAGACAAGCTAGACGACCTTCATCCTGACGAGCCGAACCCAGCTATTCGACGAGACGGAAACTATCCGTTCGAGCAGTTAATTGACGCCGTGCTTCGTCATTTAGCTGAGCCGCCGGTGACGGGTCTTGGCGCGTTTCATCTGCAACGCGATGCGTTCCTACTCGACGTTATCGGGAATACGATCTGCGCAGATCTCTTGGACTACGCCGAACGCGATTCCCACTTCGCCGGCCTCAAGCTCGACTACGACGTCAATCGCATTGTCGAGAACTTCACACTTGTCTCCCACTGCCGGACACGGACCCCCTCCAAGAACACACGCGATCACGGGTCGCTCGAGCCGTTTCTCCGCACGGCCATCTCAATCTTCTCTCACAAACTTCGAATCGATGTTCCAGGCGAGCTAATGAATCTCCTGCAGGTGCGCTTCTATGTGTACCAGCGTGTCCTCTTTCATCCGACCAAGTGCATTGCCGGAGCAATGCTTGGGTCGGCGATTCAGCTAGTCGGTTGGCGCGCACGTGATGAAAAATCGCAACGCGATCGGCCAACCCTGCCGCTCCAGTATCGCTTTATCGGCGATGCAGCGTTTCTCCACGAGGTGAGCGAAGTTGCGCGGCTACTGAGAAACATGCTTCTGAGCAGGGTCAGCGTTGATGCGAAGAATGGCTTACGGCCTCTGAGCGATTTCGAGTCTGAGATCCTGTTTCAGCTTGGAGCACTGCCCGAAACGAGCCTTTCGAGAGCAACTCGCGAGCTTGTCTCGTCGAGGCGCTCGGAGTCGCTAAACGATGTTCTCGCTGATCTCCACGCGGCGATCCGGCTGCTTGGTCGTCTCGCCGCACGGCGGTATCACCGGCCCGTGTTCAGATTGCTTCCCAACGTATCGATTCCGGGCTTTGGGACGAATGTGACTGGGGTCGCGGCATTCTTCCTGAACGCCGACACTCGCGCGAAAGCTGAACGTGAGATTGAGCAGCGCTGCGGTCTCCCGCGAGGAACCGTTACCATTCACTGCCCGAATGCAGACGGCCCGAGAAAAATCGCTGAGATTCTAATTCTCGGTGAGCGCGATGGCGTGGAAGAGGCTGTTCCGCTCCGTGAAATCCAGCGCATTGATGACAAGATCTTCGCGAAACATCAGAAGGCAATCGAAGCTGTCGAAGAGATGTATGCATCAATGTGGCGCTTGGTTGTTAGCGTTGCGCCACCGTTCGACGAGAGGTTCGCGATGTTGGCGCCGCGAATTGGTCGAGTCTTGTATGCCGCGCTCCGCCGGCAGACGTATGCGAGTGCTTATGGCAGCCGGAGTGAGGTTGAACTGGATGGGGACGCAGCTGTACGCGCCGTCCCAAACGATCCGACGATGCTACGCGAACTACAGGCCGCTTGGCAGCGCGACGAGGCGGGTCCGCCGCGCGTTAGACTGGTGTACGACGACGGTCGGCTTGAGCATAGGACGGAGTCCTTTGTACGCGTTGCCGACGAGGCTATTCCGCGCCTTGAGACGGTGAGCGAAGAGATTCGCGGATTGGTGCGTACCGGCCGCTGGGCCGCCGGAGTGCCGATCGAGGCCGGTCTGTCGGAGATTCTTGGCCGCGTGATTGTGCCGGCTCCAGCTGCCACGGAGGCCGTAGGTAACGCTGCCCAAGTGCCGCTCGCTGAGAGTCCACCAAGTCGTCGGAAAGGTGCGAAGCCGAAACAACCGGACGCTACGCTTCCGGATTTGCTGCTCCAAGCGGAAAACAGCGATGAGCTGCCACCATCCAGCGAGCCTCCGTTGGCGCAATGACCGTTTGGGCGAGTTCTCATTCTGGCGAGTCGCGATCCGGTAAGGCCGGCGAACGAGCCGCCTGGCGCACTAGCCTGTGCAGAGAAGATCTGCAGCGGCTACTGCACGAGACGAGCGGCGCAGACTCGGTACTCCGTTGGGCGCGGCCATTCATGCGCCGCAGCGGTAATTTGCCGTTGCTTTCCGCGGCGGATAGCTCCATCTCCGACGTCCTTGCGCAATCGGGCGCTGCAGATGACGCGGGATCGCCTCCGGTTCGCTTGACTCGGATCGCTCGACATCTCGGCGTACGTCTCTACTTCCCGCCGCCCGCCGACTCGCATGTGGCCCGCGAACAATCGACGCCCGATCCGCGAGGTTACTTCGGAACAATTGTCCCTGACGGTGATCGAGGATGGGTCCTACATGTGCGAACGCGAATAGAGCGGTTTGCCCGTGAGACCGTCGCGCACGAAATGAGCCACGCGATTTTGTTTCGTCGTGCCGAGCGAAACGATCTTTTGGCCTGGCGGAGCGCCGACTGGAGTGAAACGGAAGAATCGCTCGTCAATTACATGGCACGTTCGCTCCTCGCGCCGGCAAACCTCGTCGATCTGACAACGGGAGACAGCCGTAGTCTTTCGTCTTTTGTCGTAAAGCGGATTGCACACCGTTTCCGCGTTCCGTACCGAGTTGCAGCGGCACGCTGGCTGGACATTGGTGACCGCTTCGAGCGCCCCGTTCGGGCGTTCATCTTGTGGCGCCAATACCATCCGTTCGATGAACGGCGCGTCGTGGCGTGCTTCTCACATTACGCCGACGCGACAAGGCAACTCCGGCGCGTTTCGAGAATACTAAACGGCGCTTTGGGACATTACAGCTTCGTCGATGCCCTCGGATTGTGGCGTCGGATTCTGCACCCGGACTGGCCCCACCCTGCCGCCTGGGCAACGACATCACCGCGCGAGGAGGAACTCGTTCGTGAGATGTCGCCATTCTGTGTGCAGCTGGTTCGCGATGTCGACCCGACGCGGGTCGAAGCGTTTGTTGACTCCTCCTCCCGGTTCTTCTTCCGACCGGAGTGGGTGCTCTGGCGGGGGCGACCGCTCGATTCGTTTGTGCCTGAACGGCGTGGCGCTGCGCGTGCTGGTTCACTCGTTGAGGCCAGCGCCGCCGCGGGCGAGTCCGCGCACTCCTCCGCCGTGGAGAACGTGAACATAGGCGACCTAAGGGGCGAGTACTTCGTCGATGCGTTCGGCCACGGGAGCGCCGAAAAAGGGCTTCGCTTTGTGCTTTGTGCCTACTGTGATCTGCCCGAGTAGAGTTCGCGGCCGTCGCGGATGGATAGCGCTTCCCCAGCTAACGCACCTTGATCGACCCCCGTGATGGGTCTGCATTTTCCAATAGCACCGCTATGGGGCGCCGGTCACCATCAACTAGCATACGAGAAGGTTCTAAGGAACTAGAATTGACGACGACCTGCTGGTGATGGTCGAGCGCTTAGGCCTTGCATGGCGAATTCGCGGTCATGAAGTCTACAGCTGTACAGTGCACAGCAACTAAGAGGGCGACGATTGTGCGTAGCCGAGACCCGAGCCAGCTCTCGCTTCATCCATCATTCGGCGAGAGCTAGCTAAGCTCCAGGGTTCATACCCGAGGTTCGTGTCCGGATTTTGTACGGATATTAACCGTCAAATAACTGGTTGTGTTGCGGTGTAAATACGGCGATATATCCGAGTGCCTCGGCCAAAGAAGGTTTCTGAAGAATTACTCGGCGAGCGTCTGGAAGTCCGGCTAACGGCGGACGACAAGGCGGCTTTTCTTGTCGCAGCGCGAGCCGACGGCCTGTCATCGCTCTCGGAGTGGTTTCGATGGATAGCAAGACGTCGCGTCGCGAGCCTCGGGATCGCCGAAAGAGAACGAACCCCAGCGTCGTCGTCAGGCCGAACGGGAGGATCGCGTGACCTTTGACGAAACTTGGTCGGCGTCGATGGAGCGCGCACTTCTCGCAATTGAATATCGGCGAGAATTGATTCGTCGCGACTATAGGTACACCGACTTACAAGACGACGTAACCAATACGATTCGGTCGGCCCGGCTCGTCGCGTTCGCGCAGGAGCCGACATCGTATCGAACGGCATGCATCGCGATCGTTGAGCGGGAGCCCGATGCGAATGCGATTGCCGGATATCGTGGTCTCGGAGCTCCCGTCATCTGCTCGGTCTCGGAGGGAGACCCGCGCGCGCACGTGTGGCGAATGACCGCCGCCGGCGCCGCCCAGCACATGGATTCGGTTGGGGACCTATCGGCGTGGTTTGTAGATCATCGAGATCGGCTGAATCCGATGAGCGTCCTGCGAGCCAAAATGATTGGCGAGCCGGAGGCGCCCCGACAGTTCGACTTCTTTGATATCGGTTTGGTTCCCGTCCTCGAAGCGGATGTGAGAACCAAACTCGATCAGCTTTTGCGCGATGTTCTCAACGCTGGAATGGCGTCGATGCGCCGGCGCGCAAGCCAGCGTCTCTCATATGATCAGCTACACGGCCTTTATCGACTCACATTTCGCCTCCTGATCGCAAAGATTCTCGGTGATCGGGACTACCCTGGCTATCAAGTCTTCACGGACGCTGAACACGCACTGGATGAGGTCCGGCGCGTCTTCCTATCAGGAGCGAAGGGGGCCGCGATTCTTGACGATAAGGCGGTTCAGAACGCCGTCTGGAAGCAGCTCCGACAAGGAATCAACCTCAGTCACGTTTCCGGGGAAGCCCTTGCATACGTCTATGAAAACACGCTCGTCAGCCGTGACACGCGCCGCGCGCTCGACATTCATGCAACCCCTCCCGAAGTAGCCGATTACATCCTTAGTCAGCTGCCGCTCTCGGAGCTTGGTTTGAACGAGAGGAGGGTGTTCGAACCGTTCGCCGGACACGCGCCATTCCTGACGGCAGCGATGGGACAGCTCAAGGCGCTTCTCCCGCAAGGGATGGACGGACGCGCGAGGCACGAGTATCTCCTACAGAATCTCTGGGGTATGGAACTCGATGCGTTTGCGGCAGAAGTTGCGCAGCAGGCTCTCGTTCTAGCTGACTATCCGTACGGGAACGGCTGGAACATCCTCCAGGGGGACGTCTTCGATTCCGCAGCGTTCGACGTTCAGCTCAAGCGGGCGAACGTTGTTCTATGCAATCCGCCGTATTCGGAGACGCTTCCCGCAGGGCGCACTGCCGCGACACCGAAGGCATTGGAAGCGGTTCGCCGGATTCTGACGAATCCTCCGAGCCTACTCGGCCTCGTATTGCCCGCCGCCTTCATGCATACGGACCGATATCGCGACGCTCGCCGTTTGCTTGACGAAACATACGCGGACATCAGAGTTCTCGAACTCCCGGACTCGACGTTTCAACATGCCGACGTCGAGATCGTCGTCGTAACTGCCGTCGGCTTGCCCGGCACGCCAAACTATCGCTCCGCTGCACAAGTCAGACGTGGAGACGAAGCACAGTTCCTCAAGCGCGGGAACACTTCATGGCGCGAGGTCTTCCAACGTTCGAAGTCTCCTTCAGGCAGAACCGACGAATTATGGCGAACGCCGATGCGCCGTGTGTGGGATGCCCTATCTCATCTTCCAAAGTTCGGCGAGCTGACCGAGCATCTCGAGCGCGGCTTAGAGTACACGCGTCCGTGGGGGGCGGCTGATAGCCGAGTCAGATCCGCCACGCCAAAACCAAACTTCGCTGCTGGACTCGGGAATATCGACCAAACGTTCGAGCCGTATGTTGCCCGGCCCAATGACTTTTTGTCCGTCGATGCTCGACTGCTTCGTCGGGCAGCAGGTACCATCCGCGGCGGCGCAAAGGTCATCCTGAACTTCAACCGGCTTTCCCGAGACGCGTGGGTGATTGCCGCTGTCGTCGATCGGCGCAACCTGGTCTTCTATCAGAACTTCATTGGCGCGTGGCCGCGAGAGAGCGTTGCTCCCGAGTTGCTCGCAGCGATCCTTAATGGGCCGGTCGCGAACGCGTTCATCGCGGAGCGCGAGCTCAAGCGTCACGTCCGGATCGGTACGATCCGCGAGATTCCGATCCCACGGTTAACGACAGGCGACGCGTCTATCATCGTCGGCTTGGTTCGGGAATACGAGTCAATCCGCGTCGAATGGATCAAGGAAGCATCGAAGGCCAAGAGGAGCGCGAATCTCTTTGCCTCCGAGGGTGAAGAAACGTCAATTCTCGCTCAGAAATGCAACGAGCTTCAACAGTCGATCGATGCGACACTTCTCCGCGCGTATGACCTTCATCCGCGTCTCGAGCGCGCTCTGCTCGATCGGTTTTCGGGCGTGCATCGCCCCGGACCGGTGGACTTCAACGGTTTCTATGTGGACGGATACCGGCCCTCGTTGCCATATAATGTCCTCACATCGCAGGCCTACCGCGACGCGCAGGTGAGCGTCGCGCTCGCGGACGGGCCGTACATCGATGACGAACTTGATACCGCGCAGGCGATGAATGTCTTTCGTGCAGCGATCAGCGTCGGCTCGGACGTCGGTGACGAGGAAGCGTGACTGATGCAATCGAGTCAGGGTGGCACCGACGCGTATCTCCTCGACACGAACATTACGTCGGCGATATGGGACCGAGGACATCCGTACCACGACACGACCGCCGCCCGGGTTAAGTCCGAGCTTGGGCAGGCGGACCGACTGGTAATCAGCGTGATCAGTCTTGGCGAGACGGAAAACGGAATGGCCTTGGCCAGGTTTGACTCACGTCGAGAAGCGCAGATTCGCGCTGCCGCAAGATCGCACCGGGTCATTCTCCCAGTGACGCATCACATCGCTGAGACATACGGAAAGATTCGCGCAGCAGTGTTCGAGCGGTATGCGAGCGGCAAGAAACAACGAAAGGGCCGACCGGAGAGTCTTCCCGATCTAGTCCCGTCTCAGCAGCTGGGCGTCCAGGAAAACGATCTTTGGCTCTATAGCACCGCCGTTACCCACAATCTGATATTCGTGACGGCCGACGCTAAGATTGCGCGAATCACCGACGTCACCCCTGCGTCGCTCAATTATTCCTTCCGGCCGCTGATATGGCCATGGAGTTAGTGCCGGATTCGCGTCCAAAAAAGTTAGGCAGTTTCTATGTCAGTTTCTCCCGTCCAGACGCCGTTTTTCGACCTGGGATTCCGGCACCGACGCTCGGTTTCCCCTATGAAACCCGGCATTGTAACACTATGTGAATTATGAGTTTAAGGCCTCTGGATCAGGAGAGTCCTGGTTCGATCCCAGGAGGGGCAACTGAGAGCCCGGCAATCACTTGCGTGATGCCGGGCTTTTGATTCTTGATCAAGTTCGTTGGTGCAGGAAGCCGACAGGAAGCGATGGGATGGTTAGGCTTGCAATATCGTCAGACGAGAAAGCGTGCCAGGCAGCGCATGCGACGCGCCGAACAGGCGACGTTTCCCACAACGCCCGCGAGTGCCCAGCCGATGACTGTAGCAATCGCGCTAGCTGCCGTTGATAGCGCCGGGATCGTATCGCGCACGAGCCGACTGATTGCAGACGAGGGACCGCTCGGTGATGTTGCGGTGAGAAATCTGGAGTGAGAAGACCGTGGGCATCAGTCTCGGTAGAGCATTACTTGGGGTGCTCGGAGGTGCGCTCATTCTGGCGATTCTGATTGGCGCGTTCGTACTCTTCGAGATAATCGATCGATGGACCGATACGCCAGGGATGCGGTCGCACGTGAACGACGCCAGCGATAGATACTTCGCGGATTGTGGAACGATCTGGCGGGGCGCCGCACGAAAGGCGGCCGCCATCGCGCGAAGATTCATCTGGCGGCGCAACGTGCTGCCGTAATCGATGGCGACTCATGAGGCGAACCGACGGTTCGCCCAGCGGCGCCGTGCACTTCACGCGTCGATCCACGCTGAGACCGAACGAATTCGGCACTTGTCGACGTACGTTGAGCCCTCACGCCGGCCTCTTCACCGCCTGTGCCGCGGCGACTCTCTCGCATCGATCTCGACGAGCTCGGACCGCAATCCACTACCTCGCTGGATGTAAAAGTGCCGGAGGATTCGGCGCGACCGGTCGTCGACCCACAAGGTCTCGATGGTGCCAGGCTCGCGTAGTTCGATCATCCATTGTGCGCCATGGCCTGACGAGCCGTTCCGTCGGGAAACGACCCGTGCGGTGTCAATCTCAACATGATCGCCGCTCCAGAAATAGAGGACCGTGTCGGCGCCGCGGATCAAGGGGAGCCTGCTCGTGACGATGTCATCCATCGTCGTGCTGAATACGGGGCCGTCGATCCGTTGATCGATCGCGCGCTTCTCTCCGGGGTCGGGTCCGATCGAACCGTACATTCTCCCCGGTTTGAAGGAAACGGACATGACGAGTCCACCCGCGAGCCTTTCCCAAACTGGCAGCAGCGTCGCGGAATCGAACATGACCGAGTCGATCGAAACTTGGCCGCGCACAGTGGCGACCATCACCTGCAACATCCGGCCGGCGCGATCTCCGCGTTGGACGTCGATTGTCCACGACGTGGTCTCCGCCGTTTGTCGCGCGAGCGGATTGATGCGATACGCCTCGTGACGGAGCACGACCGGTGCTGGTGTGAGCGCGGCATGCGCCTGGGCCCCGGCGGACGTGCCAGCCAACGAAGAGAGAAGGGCGCAGCCAGCCACTGTCAGACGTGTCGCTCCGATGGCGCTCATTCTTGTGACGGATTGGATAGATGACAAACACACACGACGGCGAGTTTATCCGACGAACGTGAGCGCTTCTTTGACGAGCGCCTTCCAGCGTCGAGTTGCTGAGGGAGGCACCAAGGCCCACTCCTTCATGATGCGCGCACCCTTGCCAGACCTGAACGGCACTGCGACGCCATCGCCGATCAGCTCCTGAACGCGTTCACGAGGCAGCTTCACCAGCAGCTGACCGTGAGCGAGTGCGGCGAAGAAATGACCGTCCACTCGCAGACCCTCGGAAACGAGCATCGTTCCGCGCGAGACGCGCGGGTCGCGCTCATACTCGCGCGCGATTCGTTCGAACGCGGCCGCCGCGCGGTCCGTCGGCGGAGTCACGCCCATGGCTCGTCCGCCGACGGCCCGTAGATGGCCGGCACGCGTGCCCCCGCCATACGGACGTAGACCGAGAGTTGCCCGCGGTGATGAACGGAATCGAGTAGCCAGAACCACAGGAGCGCACGGACAACCATGGGCCCAACTTGCCGCGGTCCGACGAAGAAGGGCACGGATTCACGAAGTCGTTCCGCGGGTGTTCGTTCCAGCGCGGCAATCACATTCGATCCGCCGCGCTCGACGGCGCCGAGTGCATCGGCCCAGGTGGTTGGAGGAGGAGGGAAGGACGGAGGCATCGTCCACGAACCGTCGAGCACGGACACGATACCTGACTGTTCGCGCGCGATGGTTGAAGCGACCTCCAATGCGCTCGCCGAGCGTTCATGCGGCCGAAAGTCAGCGCAAGACGCCGGCATTGCACGCAGCAATCGCATCGTGGTTCGATGCTCCGCGGCGTATCGCTCGAGCAGGTCGTCCTTGAACCACTCGAGTTGCGTTCCGCTGAGCGCCGCGGAGGCGGAGTTCACGTCGTCGACCATTCATTCTCCATGAGCAGTTGTTCGAGTTGCAGCAGACATGCGTGCCAGCCGTTCGCATGTCGGCCTTGCGTGGCCGGCGTCGATAGTCGTTCGTGCCGCACACTCACTTCGGTGCCGCCGTTGCAATCGCGAAACTCCACCGTGACGAGCGATTCATGGCCCGCCGAGTCCGTGTCCGAGCACCAGGTGTAGCTGAGCCGCGCCGGCGATTCGACGACACGATACACCCCTTCCACGCGGTGGACGCGGCCATCGGGTCCACACAGGTCGAGCCGGTACCGTCCTCCGACTCGCAGGTCGACCTCTACGATGGTCGCCGCGACACCGGCTCTGGTATTCCATTGTTTGATCAACTCCGGCGGAGTCCATGCGTCGAAGACGCGCTCGCGAGCCGCCCTGAAAAAGCGATGGACCTCGACGTCTGTCGCTTCAGGAGGTTGCACGGCGGCGGGCCCTCCGCTTCGGCGCGCGCTTCGATGTGCTGCCTTGGCGCGCCTGGTCCGCGAGAAACGTTTCCAATTGATCGAATTGAAATTCCCAGAAGGCGCGGTAGCGCTCCATCCAGGAAATGGCGTGTCGCATCGGGGCGGGACTGAGTCGCGCGCGGCGGACGCGACCTTCCTGGCGGACGTGGACCAGCCCCGCACGCTCCAGCGTTCGGACGTGTTTGCGCACGGCCGGCAGCGTCATTGGAAAATTGGCCGCGAGCTCGCTCACCGAGAGCTCTCCGGGAATCAGATGCGACAGGATCGCGCGCCGTGTCGGATCGGCGAGCGCGGCGAATGTGGCGTCGAGGTTATGGTATACCATTCGGTATTGTATTACGAACACCGGCCCGCGGTCAAGTTCAGAAGGTGTCAACGCGCGACGGCGAGGCGAATACAGCACCAATTGGTTTCGTTAGGCATCGGGTGGACGGGATGAGCAAACACTCACGCAGTGGCGGATCAACTGGCGCGGATGGATTCCAGCGCGTCGATGCGGCCCGCGCGGTACGCCGGCAGTGCGGCCGCGCCCGCGGCGGTTGCGACCATCGCGAGCGCCACCATCGCGTACGTCGGGACGTCGAGCGGCTGCACATCGATGAGCATACCGCGCATGAATCCGCTGATTGCCACCGCGGCGGCGATTCCCACGCCGATACCTGTGACGGCGAACGTCACGGCCTGACGCAGCACGAGACGCACGACGTCGACGCGATTGGCGCCGAGAGCCATGCGGATGCCGAGCTCACCCCGTCGGTCGATCACGCCTTGGTTCACCACCCCGTAGATCCCCACCAGGGCGAGGAACAATGCCGCAATGCCGAATGCGCCTGCGAGACTGAGCACGAACCTCCGCGGCTCGACCGAAACCGCCGCCAGCTCATCGAGCGTCTGTACGTTCGCCAGCGGCAGCGCCGGATTGACGTCGCGCACCACGCGCCGGAGATCGTGGAGAAGCAACCGAGGCTCCTTGTCCGTGCGATACACCAACGTCATCGCTCCGGTTGGAGCTTGCGCATGCGGCACGTACACGGTGGCCTCGGGCGCGGCGTCGAGGGCGCGTTGCTTCGTGTCCGCGACTATGCCGACGATGGTCCGCTCCACGGCACCGCTGTAGAACGCGAATCGCAGGCGCTTCCCGATCGGATCCTCGCCGGGCCAATACCGCTTTGCCATCATTTCGTTGATGATCGCGACGGGAGCGCTGCCCGAATCGTCGCCCGCCGCGAACTCTCGTCCACGGCGAAGCGGTATCCCCAGCGCGGACAATGCGCCCGGCGTAACCGCGGTCATGTGGGCCGACGGTTCTTCACCGGCGCGAACCGAGCGGCCGTCGATGGTGAACGTGCCTTGATCCGCGCCAATCGCGAGATCGAGAGGCAGTGACGACGTGGCACCGGCCGCGACGACGCCCGGCAGCGCCTCCGTGCGCCGGAGCAGTGTGGCGACGTAATCGACGCGCGCTCGCGCGTTCGGAGCCCACGCGTAGACGAAGACGGTGGCGGCCAACACATGATCCGATCGATAGCCGCGATCGGCGTGCAGCACCGAAACAAAACTGCGCAGCAGCAACGCCGAGCTCACGAGGAGCACGAAGGCAAGCGCGATCTCGGCGATGGCGAGAGAGCGTCGAAGCCGGCCACGCGCGCCGTCGCCCGACGCGCGCACTCCCGCTCGCAGCTCGACCGCCGGGTTCAACGCCGTGGAGCGGAGCGCCGGCAGCAGTCCAAACACGAGCGCCGAGATCCCCGTGACCGCAACGGTGCAGGCGAGCGCCCTCTCGTCGATGCGCACATCGGGGAGGCGTGGAACCGCCCCGGGATCGAGACGCACGACTCCCTGCACGGCCGCCCATGCAACGAGTACGCCTCCGAGTCCTCCACCGATCGCGAGCAACAGGTTTTCCGCCATGAGCTGGCGCACGATGCGCCATCGCGAGGCCCCCAACGCCACGCGCACGGCGATTTCGCGGCGTCGTCGCGCACCGCGCGCCAGGACGAGACTCGCGACGTTGACGCACGCGATCAGCAACACGACGGCAACCGCTCCGACGAGGAGCGCGAGCGGCCGCCCTGCGTCTCCCGCCACGGCCCGCGCGAGCGGCTCGACTGTGCCGATCGTGTTCGTGTTCGTTGCCGGATACTCGCGCGCGAGCTGCGCTGATACGCGGCCCAGGTCAGCGCGAGCCGCCGCGACTGAGACACTCGGCTTCAACCGGCCCACGACTTTGTAGTACGCCGTGTTCCGGATGCGCAGCTCAGCGCTATCCAGCACCTTGGGAAAATAGAGCTCCATTTTGGAGCTCGAGAGATAGTCGAAATTCCGCGCGAGCACGCCGACGACCGTTGCGCGACCGCGGCCAATTTGGAGCTCTCGGCCGACAATCGCGGGGTCGGCGCCGAACCGCGTTTGCCACGACGCGTAGGTGAGAATGACGACGCGTGCCGGTCCCCGCACGAAGTCGGATGGTTCGAACAGCCGGCCAAGCGCCGGTCGTGCGTCCAGCACCTGAAAGAAATCTTTGGTGACGTTCCAGTTGAAGATCTGCTCGACGCCATCACGCGTCGCATAGTTCACCGCAAACGGCTCGGCCGCGGCAAGTGCCGCGAACGCGCCGCTCCGCGCACGCCAGTCGGCGAAGTTCGCCGGCGCCACGTCGCCGCGCTCGGTCTCTTTCGTTCGATCGTTCTGGTACAGGGCGATGACGCGATCGGGCGCTGAGAACGCGAGCGGCTTGATCAGCACACCATCGGCAATGCTGAAGATGGTCGTCGTCGCGCCAATACCGATCGTGAGGGTGAGCATGGCGGCCGCGGTATACGCGACGGATGAACGAAGCGCGCGCGCGGCGTACGACACGTCGGAGACGAACGAGCTCGTGCGAAAGGCTCGCGGGCCGCGGCCGAGAATGCGATGCATGCAGTTACCGAATCACCGGCGTGGTCCACAGCGTGACAGCAAAGAGCATCGCGCGGTAGGCGACCAGTATTACGGGAAGAACGCCTACGAGGAGTAGCGTTGTGATCCACGCGCGAGAGCGGGAGAAGCCATACGCTCGTCGCACGGCGAGGAACAGATAGGTTGCTGCCGCAGCGGCGATGACGGCGGTCAGTACGGTGTCACCGTCGAGCGGGCGTCGGCCGGCGACTCGCGACACGAGCTCGATCGCGCCCGCCACGTACGCCGCCGGAACGAGGCCAATGAGAAGCGCCGCAAAACTGTGGATCGCGAACACCACGTGCTGCACCGGCGGCCTGCGCGATCCGACGCACACGAGACCAACCGCCGCGGCGAATGCTGGAATCATGAAGATCACGAGCGATCGCGCTTCGGCCTGGCTCCGCGCATCGAAGCGTCGCTCGAACGTCGCCATGCTTTCGCCGGAGCCGGCCAATCTCTTCGCGACGGCGGCCGAGGCAGCGGCGCGGTACGGCGTTTGGCTCATGTGCACGGCGAGCGGCGTTGCGAGGGTGTTGGACCCGGTCGCAGTCGCCCAAATGAAGTACACGATGTTGGCGATGACAAAACAATTGAAAGGTCCGAGATACACGCGTCGTACCCCTCGGACGTACGCCACCGTCAATGTCCCCGGGCGACGGATGAGCGCCTGGAAGGTCCGAACGGCCCGGCCGTCCACGTTGAAGAAGGATTCGACGCTCTCTCTCGCTAACGAAGCGAATCCATTGCCGTGATCACTGAGGCGTCGCTCGCCGCAGAACCCGCAATACGCGTGGATGATCTCCGCGCCGCAGTTCGGACACGGCACCGCTACCTCTGCCGCATTCGGAATCCGATGCCGGACTTCCGCTGTACCGTCGTGGCGTCGAGGATTCGGCGGGACGCTTCGTCCACGCGGTACCGTGTGGTGATGACCGGGTCGGCGAAGTCGATCGTCCACACTCGCGAACGCGCGGTTGAAACACTGCCCACGACGCGCAGAGTGTCGTGTTCGACGTTCCGATCGGCCTCGGAAAACAGCGGAACTACGAAGCGATCGCCGGCATGGTAGCGCAGCGATCGGACCAACAACTCGAGCTCATTGAACGCAAAGACGCGTTCGTCGAATGTCCGATCGACGGCGACCGAGCCGCTCTCCAGTTGTGCCGTACCAACGACGCGCGCGTTGTCATACCGATAGTGATAACGGGCTCGGCGCGAGGTGACAGTCTCCTCGATGGGGCGGAGCGTCGGCCGGTCGATCGTCAACGAGTCATAGGACTCGTATGGCGGCGACCACGCCGTTGTGACGAGAATGCGGTCCGTCGCCGCACCGACTCGCGATTCGTGGTCGGAGCGTTCGGCCAACGGCGTAGCCGACGTCGTTACTGCGGCGGCGGTGTCTCGGAACAGCACGAACACGCTCGCTGCAGTCGTGTCATCACGTTCCGCCATCGGCAACGTCGCGTCGAGGTGGGGACTGCCCGGTAGCAGGGCATCGACGTGAGGTGACGATGCGGCCGCCGCAGCATGTCGAACGCAGCCGGCCGCGCACAAAAGTAGCGCGGCGCATTCGACGCGTCGTCCGAGGCGGCGGATTCGAAGCGTGCGATGGCCTCGCGCGGCGACATGTCCGGGCAACGGACGTCTCACGAGAACGCCACCTGCGACGATCTTGGACCCGCGAGCCGTGAGTGTTGTGAAACGGCAATCGTGGCCGGCAATGTCGACTCCGAGTCGAGTGATGGCGCATTCTACCGGATCGATACCGGCCCGACACCACTTCCTCGGTGAACGCGCGAGAAAACTCTGTAAATGAATGACAGCGTGCGCGGGCTCCGTCGTGACGGACCTCGGGGACGACCGGACGTTCAGCCGCCGCGCGAAGATTCTCGTTCCTGACGCCCGGTGCGTAGAGGCATCCGACCGATCAGGAGCCCCGCATGCGCTCGCGCAACGCGCGCGTTCCCGTCCTGCTCGCGGCGACTCGCGAGGCATCGCGCATCCTGAGCTCGACTCGGTTCGCGTCCAACGTTTCGATCGACTCGACCGCCGCCAAGTTCACGAGGTGCGATCGGTGCACGCGCACGAAGTTCGCGCCCGCGAGTTGTTTGGCGAGGTCGCCCAGATTGAGATACACGAGGTACCGCTTGCCGCGCGCATGCACCGCGACGAAGTCGCCATCCGCCTCGCACCGAACGATCTCGGTCACCGAAATTGGCACGACGAGTCCGCGTTCCCTGACGAAGATCGTGGTCAGTGGTTTGTCGCGCAGCACATCGAACCGTGCACGGATCGAAAGTCCTCGTGGCACATCCGGCTCGCGCGGCGACGAAGCGTTCACCCCGCCTCCGCGCCTGGTCTCGCGCAACGCACGGACTTGAACCATTGCGCGAGCGAGCGCTCGATGGACGCGCGGCGCGCCGAACGGCTTGGTGACGTAGTCGACCGCCCCGAGCTCGAACGCCGCCAGTGCGTACCCATCGAATGCCGTCGCAAAGATCACCGCGGCATCGCTCCGCGTTCGCTCGAGCACCTCAATGCCATTCCCGGCCGGGAGCTGCACATCCAGGAAGATCAACTCGGGGTCGAGCATGGTGATGAGCAACGATGCTTGCTCCGCGTCGACGGCCTCGCCCACGCAGTCGATCCATTCGAGCTCGGCGAGAATGCCGCGCATCGCGCGCCGCGCCAGCGGTTCGTCCTCGACGATCAACGTGCGCACCGGCGCTCCGTCGATCATACCGCGGCCCGCTCCGGGATTGCGGACGGCGAATGCGCCACGGCGGGCAGACGAATCGTGACGCGCGTGCCGGCGCCCACGCCGGCCTCGACGCGGACGCTGGCGCTGTTGCCATACCGCGCCGCAAGGCGCTCGCGAACCGAACGCAGTCCGAGACCATTCGACGTCAGCGCGGCGCCGGCGTCGCAGCCGACGCCATCATCGGCCACGACGATGACCAACTGGTCGTCGTGATCAGAGACGGATGCTGACACGACCACCGATCCCCCCGCCGGGCTCGGACTCACGCCGTGCCGGACGGCGTTCTCGACGACGGGCTGAAGGATGAACGGTGGGATCTCGCAGACAAGCGCATCGTCGTCGAGGTTCGCCGAGACGCGCATACGCGGTCCGAGACGCAGACGCTCGAGCGAGAGATAACTCTCGATCACCCGCCACTCCTCCTCCAGTGAGACGACCTCGTCGCCGCTGCGATCGAGCCGCAGCGCGTATCGGAACACATCAGAGAGGTTCTCCAGCGCCGAACGAGCTCCTTCGACATCGTCATCGAGCAGCGCCGATACGGTGTGCAAGGTGTTGAATAGGAAGTGCGGATCGATGTGCGCGCGAAGCGACGCGAGGTGCGCCTGCAACCGCAGCCGTTCCGCGTGCTCGGCGGCAAGCTCCATGTTCCTGGCATGCACGAGTGCGCGTACCGAATACGAACAAGCCAGGACCACGCCATAGACGAGCAACCCCGTGACCGCCTGCCAGGGCAGCGCCGCGTGCACCAAGGCGCTCGTTCCCATCTTGGGTCCTCGGCCCATGCGCGCGATGCCGAAACTCCATCCTGCCCACAAACCGGCGAAGAGAAGGCCGGCCGCAGCGTGCGCGGCGACGGACGTGAGCCGTGACGTTCGCCGCCGGGTATACCCGCCGCTCAGCCGCCAGACACCAATGCTCATCACGGCCGGCAGCGACGACGAGAGTAGTGCGACGCGCAGCGAAAGCGCGAAGCTCATGGCGCCAAGCGACTGTGCGTACGTCAGCATTGCGTACACCAAGGCGAATGCCACCCATGCCGCGGCCCAGATCACGCCCCACGGCGTGCGTGTGCTTCTTCGCATTCCGTCCGTCATCCGGAGTCACGCATGGACACCTCGAGCGGCGATCGATCAGGGATTGCCGGCGGCGCTGCGCTTATCGAGCCGCGCCTGGAAGGCTCGAGCTTCGTCCTTTCCCCACGCCGGCGCCAGGGCGGTCGGATGATCATTCTCGAAGAGCGCGAGCGCTCGCGCGACGAGGGTGCGGGTTCGTTCGGTGCCGCCGCCCATCGACGCCGGCGTTTCGTCGGCGACATACGCCTGCAGCAACGCAACGCGCGGATTGTCCGGCCCAAGCTTGCTCGCCTCGGCCGTCAGTCGGCCGGTCAGGGGTCCCAACGTCATCCCCGAACCTGGTTCGAGCGGAATGCGCATGGCATTGAGCGACGCCTCCAATTCAATCGTCTCAGGCCAGTGCAAGGTTGCGGCGGATTTCGCCAGGTCGGCGAGCCCACCCGCGATGACATCGCCGAGACTTGCCTTGTCGCCCATCATCAACAGCGCGGACGCGCGGCGGTACGCGAGATACCCGCGATAATGCAACAAGTACGCATCGTCAGGAAAGGCCACGAGGGCGCGGTCGAGCAGCAGGCCTGCGCTGTCCAACCGCGCCATGTCCATGTCGTGCACGGCGCGGTCGATCTCGACTCGCGCCGAGTCGACGAACGTAGCGGCGGGAGTTTGCGCGCCTGCGGCGGTGCCCGCGATGGCCAAGGCGACGAGGCAGGAGAGATGCGCGAGCGAACGACGGATGTGAATCGTGATCATTGCGGTTTCCCTTGAACGAGATTGGCACCGATGAAGAACGTGCGGTTGATGGGACTGCGAACCGGCAGCCGCGTGCCGTAATCGGACGTCCACGTGTAACTGTAGACGTTGACGTTGTTGAGAGGATTCTGAACGGCGCCGAAGATGACGAGGAACCGGCCGCCGCTGAGCGCGCTCGCGTGGCTGACCGCGATATCGGCTCGATGGTAGGCGGGAAGTCGCTCGGCGTTGGGGACGCCGTAGCGTGGAACGAAAACCTGCATGGTACTGTCGAACGTCGCGCCGGCGACGTCGGTGAACGGCCGTCCCGTCGCCAAGCGTTGTGCAACGCCGACGTGCCACCCGTTCGCCCAATCGCGCTCGATGACAGCGGTGATGCTGTGCGTTACGTCGAACGGTGCCGGGGCATCAACGAGTGTGTTCGGATCGGTGCGTCGCGCCCACGCCGCGCTCCAGGTCAGGCGGAGCCGCGTACGCAGCGGCCCCGGCGATCGCGCGAACAGGTCGAACCCACTCGCGCGCCCGGCGAGTCCACGGACCGCCTCGAAGTTGCGCGTGAGCGCGACCAGATCGTCGTAACGCTTGCGCCACAGTTCCAGCCGCGCGAACTGATCGCCGTCGCCGAGCTGCGCCCCGCCGATCGCCATGACCGCGCCGATTGCCGGCAACGCGCTCGTTCTCGCTTCGTCGAGAAACGCCGGATCGGCTACCTGGTGATAACGCCCAACGCTTCCCGTGATCGTCAACGGACCCGAGACGTGCCAAGCTGTCGAGATCCGAGGATCGACGGTTCGATCGGTCGCGAAGCCCGATCGGTCGCTGCGCGCGCCGATCACCACGTTGACCGGTGCGAGCGGCCAAACATCGAGTTGCGCGTATTCACCGTTTCGGCCGGCACCACGATTGAACGAACGAGTCGTCGTCGCCGCGCCCGGGAGAGGATCGTAGCCGGCCGACGGCGTGATCGCGTCGTACGCCGCACCGAGGCGTTCGAGATCGACGCCCGCGGTCATCGTCGCGCGCGGAGACCACGCGAATTCCGTCTCGGCTCGTGCTTGCCACATGCGGAGCACACTCGTCGTGCGATAGATGACGTCCGAGTCGCCGCGCGTGAGACCGGACGTCGACAGCGAGAGAACCGGGCGCCACCGTCCGAGCGTATCGTGCAGGGACGCGACGACGATGTCGCTGCGGCGCGTACTGCGATACGTCGACGCAAACGCAGGGTCTTGAACGGCGATGCCCATGGCGGTCTGCTGGCGCAAGCCGAACACCGTGACCCGTCCCGATTGAGAGAATTCCCATACCGCCTGCGCGCTCTCGGTGTTTCCATGTGGCGCGGGTTCATAGTCGCGCGGGTTGCCGTTCACGGCGAACAGCGTCGAGAGATCGTTGAACCCAATCGTGGCGCTGGCGCCGAACCCGTGATCGAGGCGCGCGCTGGCACCGGCGCCGACGCTCAAGAGGGTGGCATTGACACTCACCGATGTGGACTGTGGCCGACCTTGCGGCTGCAGGTCGACGATCCCGGAAAGTGCATCGCCCCATCGAGCGCCGAATCCGCCGGCGGAAAAGACGATGCCGTCCGTGAGGAACGGGTTGATCGTTCCCGCGACACTCCCCGTCGGGGCCGCGAACTGATACGCGGTGAACATCGGCGCGCCATCGATGAACGTTTTCGTCTCGGTGTAGTCGCCGCCGCGTACGTACAAGCCGGTTCCCTCGTCTGCGTTCTGCACCGCCGGCAGTGTCTTGACGGCGGAGTTCACGTCGCCGCCGCCTGGCGTCGTCATCACCTCGATCGGCGACAGCGCGGCCGTTCGCTCCACACCGGCGGTGAACCGTCCGGCCTGAATGTGCTGCGGCGCGAGAACGCGCACCTGCTCGAGCGTGAGCACGATCGAGTCGGGCAGGGTGGTCAGCGAGGTCAATGTGGTGTCGAGCGGCTTGTACCCGACCTTCCTGGCGGCAACACGAACGCGCCCAGTCTCCCGCGCATCCAGCACGATGACGAAAGATCCCGTCTCCGAGCTCAGTGCGCCGTTGAGCGTCGCGACGTCGAACACGTTGACGCCGGCGAGCGGCTTGCCGCTGGCGATCGTGACACCACGGAGGCGTCTCGCCGCGACGGCGCCCGATGGGCTTCCCTGGGCGCGCGCGACGCCGAGCGCGCAGGTGAGGAGGATGGCCGCCGAGGTCCAGAGTCCGGCGCACGCGACGTGTCGGGTACCGGCGCGGCGCTGCACTGCGCTTTCAATCATCTGTCGATCCGCGATTCAAGTCCGTACATGCTACGCCGGCTCTGAACGCGGAACAGTCGACACTCTGTGAGCGGGCTACTCCACTCGGCGAACGGTCTACGCGGTGTCGATGTGCGGCGGCATTACGGCGCGCGCGCGCGAAAAGTCCGACCAAGCTCGCTGCCCAGCCCGAAGTAGTGGCGGAAGTTGTAAATGAGTGGATGCCACTGTTCGGGAAGCACGTGTCGACGATCGGGCGTCACCAGGTCCTCTTCCGCGTGGACGTGGATGACTCGCACCTCGACTGCCGCGGAGGTCGCTCCGTCGCCGAGATCGTGAACGGCAGAGACGCGCGCCTCGATTTGAAGCGGGCACTCGAGCACTCGTGGAGGCGCCACGTGCAATGACTCCAGAGTGTGCAGGTCCGCGGTCTCGAACTTACGCGGCTCGAAGCGAGCGCCGTACGCTTCCTTGTGGGCCGGCACCGGGTTTCGCCCCGTCAGCGGAGCGAGGCGCTCGACTTCGCGCCAGAGCTTCTCGGACGGAAGGTTGAGAACGCATTCGCGCGTGCGCTCGATGTTTTCGAACGTCTGCCCGGACTTTCCAAGTCCAAGCATGACGTTCCAGCCCACCGCCCACGCCGACGACATCGGTGCGAGGTTTACCGTGCCGTCGGGATTCATGCTGCTGATCAGCACGACGGGGTTTCCAAAATAGAGAATCGTGGGTTCGACGGTGACATGCATCGGGTGTTGGTCCGGATTGCGGATCGACTCGAATCATGCGTCGTAAATGATTCGGTCGCGGCCGAAACGATCGAGTGGCACATTTCAGTCGATGCAACGTCGAACCGAGGAATCGAGAACCGCCGTCATCGCGAGTTTGCTCGCCGATCCCACGCGGTCGGTGGTGCTCTGGACGTTGAGCGACGGACGCGCCCTGCCGGCCGGCGAGTTAGCGCGATTGGCGAGGGTCTCGCCGGCGACGATGAGCGAGCACTTGAGCAAGTTGGTCCGAGCGAGTCTCATCCGCGTCGAGCGATCCGGACGGCACCGCTACTACCGCATCGGCGCTCCAGCGGTCGTCCGCGTGCTCGAAGCGCTTGCGACCGTCGCCCCGATTGCGCCGCGATCGGATCGCGGAATCACGGAGGATGCATCGCGCTCAGCGATCCGGCTCGCGAGAACGTGTTACGATCATCTCGCCGGATACGCGGGCGTGAAGATTACCGACGCGCTCCTGGAAGCCGGCTACATGGTCGAGACGGGATCAGGCTACGACGTCACGGCTGCTGGCGAACAATGGTTTGCCGCGCTCGGTATCGGCGTATCCGACGCGCGCCGGCGGGCGAACGAGAAGCGGCGGCAGTTCGCCCGCGCGTGCCTCGACTGGAGCGAGCGACGCCACCACATCGCGGGCGAATTGGGAGAGCGACTCTGCGAGCGACTCTTGGAGCTCGCGTGGTTCGAGCGCCGGCACGGGACCCGAGCGCTTCGAGTCACCGCGCTCGGCCGGCGAAGTCTCAAGCGCCACCTGGGCGTCACACTGCTTTAAGCTGACCGCTGCCTCTGGCGCGGTCTCCGGTTGACGAGGCTTATATGAGTATTGCGATATGCTGAAACACTAATATCGCCAGCGATAGGTGGCTCACGACGGCCGCGTCGTCACCCGCTGCTCGACCACGCCAATCCGCCCGCGAGCCCGCCGCCAAAAGCTCCGCCGCGCCGACCGCCGCGCTCGACGGTCCAGCGCGTCGACCGAGCTCGCGAGACGTGCCACTTCCTCCGCCTGCGCGCGCGCCGTTTCCGTGCGCTCGGCTTCCGTCCGGCGATACTCGATGTTCACCCATTCGACGAACTGCTGCGCTTCGGCGTGCGCACGTTGCGCCTGGAGATCCGACGGACCACACGTCACCGATACCGTGACGGGATGATGGCGCTCCGTCACCTCGCGCAAGAATCGCCGCGCGCGCTTGATCCAGCCCGGTCGGACGAAGTCCCGGTACGAGCGGTGCGGACCTGCGTCGAGCAAGTAGCTGAACGACGAGCGGCCGTCGCGTTCGGCCTGCCAGGCGATCGCCTCGAACAGCTGCTGCCAATCCAGCGAAGGACGCGGCTTCAGGATGAATGTCATCACCCAAGCCGGACTGCCATCCTTGGCCGAGACGAGTGAACTGCGCGCGCGACTGATGCCGCAGATGCGCGTGCTGCCGGAATTGCGCGACATGGGAGGGGCGGCCGCAAAGGGAGGGCGAGGCCACTACCGCCGTCGGCGTAGTCTCCGCGGTCCAATGTCGGCTCCGCTTCGAGAACTGTCAAGAACTTTTACGGTAAACGCGGGCCGACTCGGTCGGCGCCCAGCAAGCCTCGTCACAGGGCCGGCAGTGCGCCGGCGAAACCCCCAACACCTTCCGCACGAACCGTGGCCGCGAATCCATAGTGCATCGATCGAGTCCACCGCCGAACCATCGCTCGCGTCGATCTTACAATTTCCGATAACCTCGCGCGCGCCGTCGGGCGGCGGCTCAGCATATACTGTGGCGCAGATTCCCGCCAAGGTCACGATGCTTCGATACGTCGTCATTGCTCTTCTCGCCGGCGTCGCGGGCTGCGTTGCGCCGCGCTCCGGACAGGCGCCCGCGCCCTCGACGGCGGTGCTGCTTCCGGGTTCGAGGCTTCTGTCGCCGCCTCCGCTCACCGGCGAGACGCATCACTTGCTCGTGCAGATCCGCGCGCCCCGCGACACCGCCGAGCGCATGATGGGCGCGACGACGCGCACGATTGGCGTCGTGTCGTCAACCGCGGATCGCCTGCGCGTCACGTCGACGTGGGATCCGCCCTACGTCTCGATCGACACCGTCATCCTGGGCGCGCGCACGCTCGCACCCGAGGAGGAATCGCTTCGATACAACGGCTATACGCGCGTGTACCGCTACGCCGGCCATCGCGTGTGGGGCACGGTACAGCACGCCGACTCCGCGCCGCGCGCGTTCGACCGCACGTTTTCAGAACCTGTATTCGCGTTTAGTGAAGTGGAGCTGCTCGTGCGGTCGCTGCCGTTCACGCCGGGCGAGAGCCGGGTCGTTCCGCTTTTCTCCGAATCGGATGAAGCGGTGGAGCACGATACCATCACCATCGTGATGCGCGATACCGTCCGTCGCGGCGGGCCAGCGTGGATCGTGCGCTTCGCCGACCCGGCGATCGTGTCGGCCTACACGATCGGCGCGGCGTCCCGCGCGATTCTCGCCACCGAAACGAGGCAGCGCCGCACCGGAGCCGTGTTGCGGTACGTCGAGTCGGCGCGGTAGACTGAGCCGTCACACTCGAAGCCGCGGCTCGCGCGGTGGAGGATGCATGTCCGGACTGCGGCAGGTTATGCGCTCGCTCGCCCGATCGCCGCTCTTCGCGGGCGCCGCCATTGTCACGCTCGGCCTCGGCATCGGAGCGACGTCGGCCGCGTTCAGCGTCATCAACGCCGTGCTGCTCCGGCCGCTCCCGTATCCGCAGTCGGACCGTCTCGTCGTGCTGCGACACTCGCTGCTCGGCATCGGCATTCCCGACGCGGGCTTGTCGCTCGGCACGTTCTATCACTACCGGCACACGAGCCGCACGCTCGCGTCGGTCGCGGCGTACTCGCCGCTCTCGCTCAACCTCTCGGACATCAACGGGACCGCCGAGGCGGAGCGCGTGGATGCGGCCGATATCTCGGCGAATTATCTGACGACGCTCGGCGTCGCGCCGGTGCGCGGGCGCGGCTTCGTCGGCACCGACGAGCGGCCGGATACGCGCGTGGCGCTGATCAGCGACGATCTCTGGCGCACGCGATACGGCGCCGATGACAAAATTCTCAATCACGACGTGCGGATCAACGGCGAGGTGTATGGCATCATCGGCGTGATGCCGCCCGATTTTCACTCGCCGTCGCCGGGCACCTCGCTCTGGCGCCCGCTGCACCTCGATTCGCTCACGCCGCACGCCGGGAGCTTCAACCTCGGCGGCATCGCGCGCCTCGCGCCTGGCGCCACCCCCGACCAGGCGCAGGCGGAGCTCAATCGACTGCTGCCGCGTCTCCCCGAGTCGTTCCCCGATCTCTTTCCGACGCTGCCGACGACGCAGCTCCTCGCGCAGTCCAAAGCGCACGTGATCGTTCGGCCAATGCTCGACGCGTCCGTCGGCGAGTTCAAGGGCGCGCTCTGGGTCGTGGCGGCGACGGTCGCGCTGCTGCTCCTCGTCACGTTCGCCAACGTGTCGAACCTGCTGCTCGTGCGGGCGCAGGGCCGCGCGCACGAGCTCGCGGTGCGCTCGGCGCTCGGCGCGACGCGCGGCCGATTGGTGTCGCGGTTTTACGGCGAGGCCGGCGTGCTCGCGGCGGCGGGCGCGGTGATCGGCGTCGCGATCGCGTTCGGCGCGACGGCGCTGCTCGTGCGCTACGGACCGTCGAATTTCCCGCGGCTCTCGTCGGTGCACGTCGATCTGCCCACGATCGCGTTCACCGTCGGCGTCGCCGTCGCGGCGACGCTCGCCTGCGGTGCGTTTCCGGCGCTCCGCTTCGAGTCCTCGGCGCTGAGCGCGTTCCTGCGCGAAGGCGGCCGGTCGGCGACGGGCGGCCGGGCACGCCATCGCGCGCAGCGGACGCTGATCGTCGTCCAGGTCGCGCTCGCGGTGGTGCTCCTCGCCGGGTCCGGGCTCCTCGCGCGGACCGTGCAGCACCTCAGCGCCGTGCAACCGGGCTTCGATCCGTCGGGAACGCTCGCGTTCACGATCTCGCTCCCGCAGGCGCAGTACCCGCATTCCGGGAACGTGAGCCGATTCTATGACGATTTGCTAAACCGGCTGCGCGGCCTGCCCGGCGTGACCGACGCCGGCATCGTCTCGCGGCTGCCGCTCTCGGGTCCGGAGCCGCTCGCGCCGATCTTCGTGGAGCACATGCCGCCGCCGCCGAACACGCTGCCTCCGGTATATCCGTTCACCGTGGTGAGCGCGGGCTATTTCCGCGCGATGCACATCGCCTTGCTCGCCGGCCGCCTGTTCGTCGATCCCAGCGACCCGACCGACGCGAACAACGTGATCGTGAGCCGTGCGTTCGCGGAGAAGTACTGGCACGACCCCACGGGCCGCGCCGCGCTCGGTCAGCGCGTGCGGGTGCTCGCGAATCGGTGGTCGCCGATCGTCGGCGTCGTGGAGAGTGTTCGCGACACGTCGCTCGAGGCCGCGGCCATCGGTCAAGCGTACCTGCCGTTGAGCATCGCAAGCCTGCAAGTGCCCGACTCGGTCGCGCCATTCAGCCCGCACGTGATGAGCATCGTGCTTCGCACCGCCGGCGATCCGAGCGCGCCCGGCGCGTCGGTGCGCCGCGTGGTGCGATCCATGGACCCGAGCGTTCCGGTGTACAGCCTCGAGTCGCTCACGAACATGCTCGATCGCGCCACGGCGCGCACGCGCTTCGTCCTGATGATTCTCGCCGCGGCCGCGGTGATCACGCTCCTCATCGGCGCGATCGGACTGTACGGCGTGATCGCGTACGTCGTCACGCTCCGCACGCGCGAGCTCGGCCTGCGACTGGCGCTCGGCGCGCAGCCGAGCGGCGTGCTCGGGCTCGTGTTGCGCGATGGGATCGTGCTCTCGGTCATTGGCGTCGCCGCCGGGCTCGCGGCGTTCGCGAGTGTTGCGAGATTTCTCAAAGGATTTCTGTTTGGCGTGAGCGCCGCGGATCCGCTCACGCTCTCGGTGGTCGCCGTCACGTTGATCGCGGTCGCCGCCGTCGCGAGCGCACTCCCCGCTTGGCGCGCGTCGCGCATCGATCCGCTCGAGGCGCTCCGTGCGGAGTGATGGCGGCTGAGTTGACGCCGGCCCCACTCCGTGCCAAGATTTCGCTCAGCGTTCGGGGACGCCCGCGGGTCCGCGCGAAGGACTGAGCTCCACCCCTCGCAGTTCACACGATTGCACGGCTGTCTCCGTGCTGGCCGGCTTGCGGACCGCTGGCGTTCAGCATGGAGGTCGTATGACGGCCAGGCAGTTACCCGAGCGCCCGAATCTCGAGCAGCTCAAGCGACTCGCGAAGGACCTGCTCCGCGACGCGCGCGTCCGCGACGCCGGCGCGGTCGCCCGCTTCCGCATTCTCCCGGCCTACGCGCGCGCGGCCGACCCGGACCTCGCGCGCGCCCCGCTCGCGCTGCACGACGCGCAATCGGTCATCGCGCGCGAGCACGGCTTCGACTCGTGGAACGCGCTCCGCGAGCGGGTCGAGGAGCTCACGTTCGAGTTTGGCGCCGCGGTCGATCAATTCATCCAGGCGGCGACGGACGGCCGCCCCGACCGCGCCGGGCGACTCCTCGCGCTCCACCCGGCGATCGCTAATGCCAATTTCTATACGCAGCTCGTCCTCGGCGACTTCCCCGCCGTCGAGGCGCGGCTCGCCGAGCGGCCGGCGCGATCGACGGAGCGCGGCGGTCCGCGCGACTGGGAACCGCTGCATTACGTCTGCCACTCGGCGATCTCGGGACACGCGACACTGCGCGAATCGGGGCTGGTCGCGATCGCCCGCCGGCTGATCGAGCTCGGCGCCGATCCCAATCTGCGCTTTCCGTGGCTGCACCACGGCGTGCGGCGCCCCGTGCTGTGGGGCGCGGTCATGGCGACCCGCTCGCTCCCGCTCGCCGCCGCGCTGCTCGATGCGGGCGCCGACCCGAACGACGGCGTCACGCTGCCGCTCGCGGCGGGCAGCGGAAACATCGACGTGCTCGAGCTGCTCGCCGCCCGCGGGGCGGACGTGAATCAGCCGTGGGCGACCGACGGCGGCGCGACGCTGTATGAGATCTTGCATTGGGCGCCCGGTCCCGCGGCCGCGATCTGGCTGCTCGAGCACGGCGCGGACCCGGACCCGGTGTTCGCCGCCAACGGCGAGTCGCCGCTGCACGTCGTCGCGGCCAAGTGGGGCGTCTATCTCGCCGAGCAGCTCGTCCGCCGCGGCGCCGACGTGAGCCGGCGCCGCGCGGACGGCCGCACTCCCTACGCCGTCGCGCAGCTCAGCGGCAATCAAGCGGTGGCCGAGTGGCTCCTCGCCCATGGCTCGCCGGCGGAGCTCGCCGACGTCGATCGTCTCGTCGCGGCGTGCAGCCACGGCGACCGCGAGCAGGTCGAGGCGATGCTCCGCGAATGTCCCGAGCTTCGCGGCGGGCTCGCACCCGACCACTACGCGGCGCTGTATCAGGCCGCGGAGCGGAACGACGCGGCGGCGCTCGCGTTGCTGCTCGAGTGCGGGCTGGATCCCGATCGGCCCGATGAGAGTATTGGAAAGACCGCGCTACACGTCGCGGCGATGGAAGGCAATGTCGAAGCCGCGCGCGTTCTGCTCGCGCACGGCGCGTCGGTCTCGGCGCGCGACGGCGAGTTCCACGCGCCGCCGCTCATCTGGGCCGCCGAGGGAGCGCGCAACTCGACGCGCGATGACGGCGCGCACGCCGCCGTCGGTCGGATGCTGCTCGAGGCGGGATCGCCCGTGGATTGGGAGGGCGGCCCGGAACCGGCGGAGGCCGTGCGCGACATCGTGCACGCGTGGCGCGAGGCTGCCGCCGCGTGATGCCGCCGTCTCAGCGCGTCGCGCGCTCCTTCGCGACGCGCTGAGCGATGGCCGTGCGCGCGGCGGCCGCGTAGCGCCGGCACGCGGTGCTGTCGATGAGCGCGTCCGGCGTGCCCGCCTCGCGCGCGGCGATGCGCTCCCACAAGTGGCTCGCATCGGGATGCGGCGTCAGCAAGATGTCGCAGCGCAGGTGCTCGAGCGTCGTGAGGCCGTGCTCGAAATCCGCGAGCGCGTTCGGATACGTGTCGTTGCGTGTGAAGAGGAATCCGTCGGCCGAGACGGCGGTCTGGCTGTCGCCATCCACAATCTGTAAACAGCGGCTCGTCTCGCACGATTGCCACGACCAACTTGTTCCGCCGGGTGTGTGTCCGGGCGTGAAGTGCGCGGTCAGCGCGAGATCTCCCACGCGCAGCACCTCGCCGTCGTGAATCACGCGCACGTGCGGCACCGGCGGATAATCGAGACCCAAACCGAACTGCGGATCGTTCTTGCCCGGCTTCCCGTGCTCGAGCCACGCGGCGCTCGCCGGGCTCGCGGCCACCGTCGCCCCGGACGCGCGCGCCAACTCGGCGATCCCACCCGCGTGATCGTAGTGCGCGTGCGTATTGAGCACGAGCTTCACGTCCTCGACGCGAAAGCCCAGCGCGCGGATGTGTGCGAGAATCAGCGGCGCGTTTTCGGAGAGTCCGCCGTCGATCACGACATCGCCGCGAGGCGAGGTGATGAGGATCGAGCTCAGACCGCGCGTGCCCACGTAGTACGTGTTGCCGTAGATGCGGAGCGGCTGCTGATCGGCGAACCAGTTCGCTTCGCAACGAGGACACGCGGCCATGCCGCGCGCGACGGTCGCGCTGTCCGACTGCTGTGCTTGGGCGGCGAGCGGCACGGCGAGGAATGCCACGGTCGCGAGAATGGCGCGTCGATTCACGGAGGACTCACGAATTGTGGTGTCGGGGTGCAATATATCTGCATGACGTCGCGCATTCGCCGCACGTTCTCGCGCCTCTTCGTCGCGAGCTCCCTGGGCCTGTTCTCGCTCGGCGGCCGCGCCGCCGCGCAACAGCGGTCCACGCTCACGGGCCGCGTACTCGACGGCGCGCAGCAGCCGGTGCGCGGCGTTCGCGTCTCGTCGACGATCGATTCGGTGCTCGCCGTGACGGACGAGCGCGGCCGGTTCACGCTGCGCGGCCTCACGCCGGGGATGACGAAGTTTCTCATTCGCCGCATCGGCTACGAGCCGGGCGAATTCTCGCTTCCGCTCATCGCGGCCGAAACGCTCGTCGTCGACCTGCGGCTCGAGCAGGCGGCGGTGCCGATCGCGGGGACCCTGACCGTCGGCCAGTCACAGAGGCAACGCGTGCTCGCGACGTTCGAGCGTCATCGCTACGGCTCAAATGGCGGGCACTTCATCACGCGGGAAGACATCGAGCGACGGAACCCCAGAACGCTGAGCGACATCGTGCGCACGATCGCCGGGGTCGAGCTCGTGCCTGGTGGGCCCGGGACGGAGCCGAAAGTGCGCATGGCGCGCGCGAACGCCGTGGTCGACTGTCCGATCCAGTATTGGGTCGATGGCATTCGCGCGACCAACCTCGAGCTGGACGACATCTCGCCGGGCGACGTCGAGGCATTAGAGATCTATAATGGCCCGTCGACGCTCCCGCCGGAGTACAACGGCCGGTGGACGAACGCCGCCTGCGGAACGATCGTGATCTGGACGCGCGTGCCGGGCCAGTGAGCCCGGCGAATATGCAACCGTTTAGTTGCGCTTTGTCCAGATGACCACGGTGCCGCACACCGTCTTGTACGTGCGCAGCTCGGCCGGCGTGGTCGCGGGGCCGTCGTAGATCTCCACGCCGCGGACCGCCGAGACGGTGATCGTGTTGATGTCGAAGGGCTGTGGCATCGCGATCCCGTCGACGACCATCTGCGCGCCGACACACGACTCTCCACCCGCATAGAAATCTCGAATCGAGATCTCGCCGTGCTTGATGACGATGATCCCGTCCGTGTCCACCTGCACGCCGGGCCTCCCGTAGAAGAGCGTGCGCATGTCGATCGTGTGCGTCCGCTCGATCTCGTCCGCCGTGATGAACTCTCCTCCGACGGACTTCCGGCGCCGCTCGTCGAACCCGCTCGGATCGCGAAGCCGCGAGTACGACGAATCCTCGCGCACGACGACGGTCGGAAGCTCCTGCGTCGCGCGCATCATCGTGAGATCGAGCCGCAGCTCCTGCCGAGGTACGAGCATCACCATCTTCATCGCGGGCGCATAGCCGATCATCGACGCGCGCACGATCAAGGTTCCCGCTGGGAGCCGATCGACGCGGTATGCGCCGGCGCTGTCGGCGCGTACGCGGCCGACGCTCAGGACGTCGACGATCGCTCCGGCGACGGGCGCGCCGCGCTCGTCGCGCACGATCCCGCGCACGATCCCGCGCACGATCGCGCTCGTGGTGTCCTGCGCACCCGCGGCGCATGGAAGCGCGAGCAACAGCGCAATGACGACTCGGCGCATGAGACACTGATTTGAATCTTCGGATGCGCCGGCGCAAGCCTCCGACGCCCGGCGGGGCTACGCCGCGTAGTACGCTTCGATCGCCCACGCGACGCCGTCGCGCACGATCTCGTCGCGCTCCTGCTCGTCCGGGTCGACCGTGTCGTCCATCCCCTCGCGCATTGCCGACTTGAGGAGCACGAGCGCGCGCTCCGGCGGCACGCCGCTCGTCCGCAGCGCGAGCGCGTAGTCTTCGATTGCGGTGCGCATCGCCGCCCGCTGCCGATGGCATTCCGCGAGGCGCATCTCACGATCGGATCGCAGCGCGTGGTTCGCGCTCCGAAGCACCGCCACCTCGGCGAGGAGCGCCCGCGTTCGCTGCACGCACTCCTGGCCGGTCGCGCACGGTCGGGGGATGTTGACGCGCGCGGGAGGAATCGACTCGGTCGCCGGGGGCGCCGTCTCGACACGGTCGATCAGCGAGGCGAGTGCCGCGTCGGACAGCTCACGCCAATTCTCGGGATACTGCCAGATGCGGCGGACGACCGCATCGCTGTCGAAGACCAGGCAGCGCGGGCCTTTTGAACCAGGCGTCGCGCGCGTATCGATCTCTGCCACGTGCCATTGAATTCCGTCGTGTGTGATGAGTCGCATCGTCACGGCCCCGCGGCACGAATCCGCCCGTTTGCACGCACGGTTCGTGCGCGCCGCGATGCACCGCCGCGTTCCTCCCGTTGGGTCCGACTCATGCGTGCTTCGACGATGCCAGACGAAACCACACATGTTCTCTGAACTGGAAAGCAACTCGACCATCGACGCGCTCGCTCGCTGCCGGCAGACGGTGCTCGCGCGTGCCGCACGCGTGCTCGATACTGATGCTCCGCCATCGGAAGCCGACGGGCGCGAGACACTGCGGAACATCATGGGGCTCCTGATGACGAGTCTCGAAGGGCTCAAGGTTGCCGAAGAGGAGCTGCGCGAACAAAACGATCGGCTGCGTGAGCAACGTGCGTCGGTGAATGACCGGCTGCGGCACTATCGCTCGCTCTTTCTCGCTTCGCCGATGCCGTCGATCATCACGGACATGTACGCGTCGATGCTCGAGATGAACTACGCGGCGACGGAGCTCTTCAGGCGCGAGGCCCGTCATCTCGAACGCAAGCCGCTCGTGACGCTCGTCGCGCCGGAATCACGCGACACGTTCCGGCGGCAACTGCTCAACTTTCCGATCGACGAGACGACGCGGGCGTGGCCCATCGTCCTGCAGCGCACTGGCGACGTCCCCATCCCGGTGCCCGCGATCGTGCGCCGGGTGAGCGGCCTCGGTCCCACGCAGTCGGGCGTGCTGTACTGGGTGCTCGAGCCGCAAGCGGCGCTGGTCGAAGCGCAACCCTAGCGCCTCGAAACCGGCCTGCGTAGCGTGTGGGGAGATGAAGACGCGTTCGCTTCTCCCGACGGCGCTGTTGCTGTCCGGGTGCATGTTGCATCATCGCCCGCCAGCGCCCGAGCCGCCCCGCGGGCCCGCGCGTGACAGCCTCTTCCAGTTCGACCTCACGCGGGCCGACTCTGTCGCGCGCCGCGGCGCGGTCGACGGCTTTGTCGCGCTGCTCGCGCCCGACGTCGTGTTTCTGCGCGCGGGCGTCCCCGCCGTCTACGGGAGTGGCGCCGCACGACGCCTGCTCGCCGCATCCGACGCCGCCGGCCGCATCGTCTGGGAGCCACTCGGCGGCGACGTGTCGCGCGACCTTCGTTCCGGCTACACCTACGGAGTCGCCGCGCGCTCGCCGGGCGGGGGTTCAGCGCACCTCGAGCGGTACATCGCCTATTGGCGGCGCGCGACCGGCGAGCCATGGCGCATTGCCGCCTACGCGGAGATCGGCGCACCGCCCGCGGCGGAAGTGACCTTCAACAGCACAGAGCTGACCGCGCCGCCGCTTCCACGCGTGCAGATCGTCGCGCGCACCGCGTTGAGAATTCGTGAAACTGACAGTCTGTTCTCCGATCTGGCCGATCGCACCGGCACCGCGAACGCATTCGCGTCGTACGTGGCCGCATACGGCGTCGTGTTCGACTCGCCGGCGCTGGTCGTCGGGCCCTCCGCGGTGCGCGCGTACTTCGCGGCGCGCTCCACGGGGACGTCGCTCACGTGGCGTCCCGTGTTCCAGGGCGCCGCGAACTCACAGGACCTTGGCTTCACGGTGGGCGAGTACATCGCCACAGGTCGCGGCGCGTCGGGCGCGGCGGTTCAGCGTTTTGGAAAGTATCTCACGGTCTGGCAGCGCCAACCGAACGGCGATTGGAAGTTCGTCGTCGACGGCGGCAATCCGACGCCGGCGAAGGGCGGTCAGTAGCGGACCGCAACGCACGCTACCAGTCGCCGCGCTCCTCGCCCTTGCGATACGCGCGCAGCAGCGTGTACGAGACGCCGCCGTACGTGATCACGTAGGCGCCCCACTTGTCGATCTCGGCCCACCCGGGATCGGTCGTGTGAAACGCGTATCCGTAGCACACGAGACCGAGCGTCGCCCAGGCCAAGCACGCGAGTCCGCTCAGGATCAGCGAGCGCCGGCGATCGCGCTCCGCCGCGAGATGCTCGCGCTCGCGCTTGGCCTGCATCTGCTCGTACAGCTCGCGCTTCATTGGCACGGCGAAGTGTACCGTGTTCTGTGAAGAGTGTTCCCCGGGGCACAACCCTACACGCCACCCGAGCCAATTCGCTGAATTCGATTCATTCGAATAATTCGTAGCCCCCGCAGTGCCTCGTGAGCCACAAACCCTCCAGGCGCCAAGCGGCCAAGGGCAGGGGACTACGAATCAATCGAATTAATCGAATTGAGCGAATGAAATCGGGGCATGTGGGCACGTCGGGCAACGCGGCTCGATCTCTCCGGCCACAGCCCCAAGAAGATTGGCTCGTTGTCGCGCACCACCCTGCGCGCCCGGCGAGCCAATTCGTTGAATTCGATGCATTCGCACAATTCGTAGCCCCGCAGTCCCTCCGGCGCTGCTAAGATCTCGAAACAGTACGGACCCGACCCAGCGACTGGATCGACCGATTCTATGGAGCCGTTATATTGAAACAGGCGCTCTCAGCTATTTGGCGATGTGGCCCCGCTCGGCGCCCCCTTTCTCGGAGGTGGACATGAACTCACGTCGTCTGTTCGTTGCTTCTGTGGCAGCAGCAGTAATGACGATGCCGGCCAGCCTCCACGCGCAGCACTCCGGCGTGGTCGAGTTGGGCGGTTTCGCGCAGTACACGCATCTCGATGAAGCGTGGCATCTCGATAACGGCTTCGGTTTCGGCGGCCGTCTCGGCGTGTTCCTCACGCGGCGCTGGGAGCTCGAGGCATTCGGCACCGCGTCGAGCTTCTCGAACACGGTGTCCGGCACCGGTTCGACCAGTGCGCAGACGTTCGGCGGGCTGATCGATTACAACCTCCCGTTCGGCATGGGTGGGCACACACATCAGCTTCTCCTCGAGGCCGGTGCCGGCGGCCAGCGCGTCGGCGGCCACAGCGACTTCTCCGTGCCGCTCGGCGGCGGACTGCGCTTCAACTTCAACGACGTCGTCGGTCTCCGCTTTGACGGCATCGTGCAGTACGTCGAGAACCCCACGGCGCTGTCGTTCGCACCGCCGCCGACCGTCCCCGGCGTCAACGTCGCCGCGGCGCGCTCGACCAACGTGGAGATTCGCGCCGGACTGAGCTTCCTGCTTGGCAATCGGAAGCCGGCGCCGCCGCCGCCACCCGCCCCGCCGGCGCCGCCGCAGAAGCAGGAACAGGCGCCCCCGCCTGCGCCGCCACCGCCGCCGCCGCCGCCGGCTCCCAAGCCGAACACGGATTCGATCGACGCGGTGAATCGCGCGCGCGACGCCCTGCTCGCCAAGGTCTACTTCGACTTCGACAAGGCGGCGTTGCGCGAGGATCAGCGCGCGGTGCTCGACTCGAAGATCCCGGTGCTCCAGGCGAATCCCACGGTCCGCATTCGTATCGAGGGGAACGCGGACGAACGCGGCTCCGACGAGTACAACATGGCGCTCGCCATGCGTCGTGCGCAGACGGCCAAGCAGTATCTCATCGATCACGGCGTCGATGCGTCGCGCATGGACATTTCGAGCAACGGCGAAGAGAAGCCGGTCTGCCAGGAGCACAACGAGAGTTGTTGGAGTCAGAACCGTCGTGACGAGTTCGTGATCGTCGCCGGCGGCGACAATCTGGTCGCGCCGCGATAGTTCTCGCGGCGGCGCACAGGACGGCGTGGTGTGGCGTGTTTCGCTGCACCACGCCGTCGTGCGTTCGCGACGGAACCGTCTCCCCGAGCCGAGGATTGCTTGCCAACACTCTCGCGAGGGGTCGACCATGATGCATCGAATGGCAGCCGTCACGTTCATCGCCACCGCGATCGCGGCCGGCGCGTGCGGCAGCAGCAACGACACCACGAGTCCCGGGTCCGCGATCATCCACTTCTCCGCGAACCTGACGCCCGCGGGAGAACCTTCGGTCAAGGGCAATCCAACGTCGAGCGGCACCTTCACCGCGACGCTCGACACCACGACCAACGTGTTCACGTGGAGCCTCACGTTTCAGGGGCTGACGTCGCCGCTGTCGATGGCGCACATCCACGCACCATTCGCGCTGGGGGGTGCGGCGACGAGCGCCCCGGTCGTGGTCAACTTCGACCCGGCGTCCGGTCAGATCGCGGGCGAGACGTTGACGGGCGTCGGCAGCGCGACGAGCGGTTCGGCGAGCGGCTCCGTCGTTCTCAATTCGTCGGTGCAACTCGGCGCCGGCGTCCGCGGCGACTCACTCAAGACGCTGCTCCTCGCCGGTCTCACCTACGTGAACGTGCACTCGGCGACGAACCCCGCGGGCGAGATCCGCGCGCAAATCGCGAAGCAGTAGGCACATGACGGGCGCATGACGCTCCGATCGCATGATGCAGCGCGGTCGAGCGAAGCGGTGCGGAACGAGAGAAGCCCCGCGCGAATCGCGCGGGGCTTCTCGTTTCGTGCGTGTTGAGGACTCTGAGATCAGTAGATGTACACGCGGGTTCCGACCGGCACGTTCTCGTACAGCCATTCGATGTCGTCGTCGCGCAGTCGCACGCAGCCGTGCGTCGCCGCGAGGCCGATCGACTCCTTGTCGGGCGTCCCGTGCAGCAGGAAGCCGTCGCCGAGGAGCAGGCGGTACTTGCCGAGCTCGCCTACGACCTTTCGGTTCTTTGAACCCATCGGCGGCATATAGAGCGTGTTGCCGAACACGATGTGCTCGTCCGTGGGCAGCGCGGCGAACTCGCCGTCCTCGATCACGCCTGCCTCACCGTCCTTCATGGTGAGAATGCGGCCGTCGTCGAGCGTGACCGGGTGCCCGTAGTTGAGCTCGGCGAGCTTGAGCCCGTATTCCTTCGCCGTCTCGGCGTACAGCCACTTGGGCGGCTGCCAGATCGGGTCGGCTTCCTTGCCGAGGACGTGGCGAATGCCGCGCGGCATGTCGAACGTCCATTCCTGATTTCCGAATTCGAGCGTTCTCCCTGACGCTACCGCCGCGGGTGCGCTGAGCAGCGTGTCCTGGTCGACGATCGCCCAGAGATGCCGGTCCTGCAGCGACACCACGAGGTGGAAGCCCCGCGCCTTGCTGGCGACCGCCTTGTTCCTCGCCCACGACAGACTGTCCGTGCGCGACTTGAACGAGTAGTGATGCACCGCGTCCGTGGCGGCGTCATCCGTGGCGGCCGAGCTGTCGGTGGTCGCGCGGGTGCGCGACGCGAGCTCGTTCTGGCCGGTTGGTCCCTGGGCGAAAACGCACGCCGGGACCGCGATCATCGCCGCGGCGGCGCCGAGCGATGCGATCCGAAAGAAAGTGTGAATGCTGCGCATGGTGGGCTCTATTGGAAAAGCGCCGTCGACTGGGGTGGGCGCTGCTGGCTACCCATCGTGTACGCTAAATCCGTTCCAAAAGTGCCACAGTGATCTACTACGTAGTTCGTGGACCGTGGACCGTGGTGCAAAGGCGCGAACCACGGTCCACGGTCCACGGTCCACGGTCTACGGTCCACGGTCCACGGTCTACGGTCCACGGTCCACGGTCCACAGTCTACGAACCACCTCAATACCAATTCAATCCCACCACGATCGGAATCTGGTTGAGGTCGCCATTGCGGCTGAAGTGGATGTACCTCGACTCGACGAACAGGTTCGTGCGGCCGAAGCCGAACTGCACGCCGCCGCCGGCGTTCCAACCCCAGGCGTTGTGCCAGGAATTATCGGCGAACGTGACGCCGCCCGGTGCGACGACGCTGTCGCCGACGAGGAACATGCCGTTGGCGTTGTTGAACTGCACGACGTTCTTGAAGCGATTGTAGGTCGCGCCGCCCAGGGCGTAAATCTGGAAGCGCCGCGTGATCGGCGACGTGATGGGCAGCCGGAGCTTGAGATCACCGTCCGCGTTGAAGATCTGCGGCGTGGTCGAGAAGCCCTCGAACGGGTTCTTCGTGTCGAAGTGGCTGTAGCCCGCCGCGAACCGAACGCCAATCGGGCTTCCGATCGGATCCCAGCCGAGCGGAACGTCCACGTGCCAGCCGGTGCTCTGCGCGGTATTGAGGCCCTCGCCGCGCGGAACGGCGGCGCCGCCGTCCAGACCAATGTAGAACCCGCCGATCTGGCGCAGGATCGCCGGCATCGCGGCGGTGGTCGTCACGGTCGGTGTGATCGTGTCGACACGCGTGACGGTCACGGTATCGTGTTGATAGACGGTCACGGTGTCGTGCTGGTACACCGTGACGGTGTCCACGCGCATCGGAACCACTTCGCCCGGTGCACTCTCTTTCGAGATCGGAATGCGACGCGTCGACGTCGGTGTGCGCGTCGTCGTGTCGGTTTGCGCGGATGCCGTGCCGGCGACCACCAGCGTCGCGAGCACGACGGTCGATGCGATGTGCAGCTTCATGCCTACCTCCCATCCTTCAGTTCATCGAAACGAGCTCGCCGGTTCGGCGAGGGACGACAACGGCGGACTCGAGACTCTCACGCGGAGCTGGAGAGGCGATCCACCGCGCACCGCGGGGAGGCAGAGGGCGTGCCGCACACCGCGCAAACAGGCGAGGCACCGGCCCCGAAGCGAATCGCGGCAGGCTGAGCACTGGGCTCGGCCTGCCGCGATTCGCACCCTGAAGTGTCCGGGGTCGCGCGTTGAGACTTGTTAGCGTTATTTAATTCAAGTTCAGTCTAAGCGTCGATCCTGGCCACCAGCCCGGACTAGTAGAAGTTCACGCCGAAGACGAGGGGGCTGTGCCAGCCCGGACCCGCGTAGGCGCTGCCTTCGTTGAAGCGTACGAACCGCCACTCCGCAAAGATCTCCTTGCGGCCGGAGTGGAGCGCGACGCCCGGGCCGAAGTTGTAACCGAACTTGCTGTGATACGAGTTGTCCGTGTTCGGGGCCGTCGTGAAGCTGTTGTCGCTCCCCACGATCACGCCGTTCTCGGGTCCGATCCCGCCGACCACACCCTTATCGGTGTCGAGTCGCATGCGGAGGTTGTTGAACATCACCCAGCTTCCACCACCGATCGCGTACGGCGTCACGAGGATGCTGTGACCCAGCATGTGCTCGAAGATCGGTACGTTGAGGCGAAGGTCGAGGTTCGCGTTCCACATGTTCGGACGATCGCCGAGGAACGCATACTCCTCGGTGTGCGCGTACCGCGTGTAGTTCACGTCAGCGCGGAGCCCGATCGGGAAGTTCAGCGGCTGGAAGCCGAGATTGAACTGTCCCACGGGGCCCGGCTGGTTCACCGAGCGCATCGCGCCGTAAGGAACTGCGGCGCCAGCGCCAAGCCCGAGATACATCCCCGGGACGATCCGCGCGGCCATCTCCACCTGCCGCGTCACCGTGTCCACCCGCGTCACGGTGTTCGTCGTCGTCACGGTGTCCACCCGTGCCGGCGTCGAGAGCGTGTCGGTCTTGTAGACCGTCACGGTGTCGACGCGCGTCGTCGCCACCTCACCCGTCGACTCCTTCGCGATCGGGATGCGGCGCGTCGATCTCGCGTGGCGCGTCGTGGTGGTGTCTTGCGCTTGTGCCGCCGAAGCGTCGAGAGCGAAGAACGCCGCGCCGGCTACGACCAGTAATGCATTACGGTTCAACATGGGTCTCCTCCCTCTGTGCCGTCACTCCGCCTTGCCCCCGCGGACGGCTACCGGGCGAGGCACCTCGATGCACCGCATCACATCGAGATCCCCGATCGACGTACTTCGTCGCGGCACCGCATACTGGGCAAGCAGAGTCCGTGCCGCAGTTGCGCTTGGTGATCCCCGACGCAAGAACGACTCCGTCGCGAACAAGTATTTTCTAACCAGCACCACGCCAATACTCGGCGTCCCAATCGACGTCGCGGTGGCGCACAAAATGCTAAGCGGCCCGAGCCATTTGGCCCGGGCCGCTGTCCTACGATGCCGTGCGAGTAGTGCGCGGTCGTTCCAGATCAGTACCAGTTGATGCCGAGCATGATCGGGATCTGACGCGCTGACGGCGCGTTGTCCGCGTTGAACTGGATCAGACGGCTCTCCACGAAGAGCTCCGTGCGGTTCCACGCGATCGACATGCCGCCGCCGGCGTTCCAACCAAACTTGTGCTGCCACGGCGTGTCGCCGACGAGCACACCGTTCGAGAGTGTCGTGCCCCCCGTCGGTGTGGTGAAGCCCGCGTTCACGACCATTGGCAAATTCTTATACGTCACGTACGAACCGCCGCCCAGACCGTAGAGCGAGAAACGCGGCGCGAGGCCGAACAGGTGATGGAACATCGGCAGCGCGAGCTTGAGGTCCGCGTTGACGTTGACGATGTCCGGATCGGCCTGGAACGGCGCGAACTGCGAGTCTTCGCCGAGCTGCGAATACCCGCCATCGAGCCGCAAACCGAGCACGTTGCCCTGCCAGCCCAACTGCGCCTGATACGCGCTGCCCGGAGAGTTCGGAACGTACAGCGAGCCTTCGGGCAGGTTCATCCCCGCGCCGACGCCGAAGTACATGCCGTAGGGCAGACGCACCGGACGCATGATCGGCGCGGCCTGCACCGTGTCGACGCGTGTCACAGTGTTGTTGACCGTCACGGTGTCGACGCGACCCGGCAGCGAGAGCGTGTCCGTGTGATAGACCGTGACCGTGTCGACCCGCGCGACTTCGCCCGACGCTTCCTTCGAGATCGGGATGCGACGCGACGACGTGGTTCTCGGTGTGCTGGTCGAGTCCTGCGCGAACGCAACCGTGGCGCCGACGGCGAGCATCGCCGTGGCGCCCATGAGCAGCCGGTAAGCAGAAACCTGGTTCATAGATTCTCCCTGTCCGTCGTCCGACGCCTTGCCTCCCGGGGACGACGACTTCCGGGCGGAGCACCATTGCGCGACCGCGGCGGAACGGGCTCCGTACGACGTACCTCGTCGCGGCACCGCCGCCGAGCTAAGGCAGGGCCCGTGCCGTCCGCGTGATGTTCGGCACAATCGTCGGCACAATCGTCATTACAGTTGTCGAATGGATCAGGCTGGCAGTCGCACGACCGCCACGCAGCCGCGCCCATCCGCGCGATTTTCGAGCGCGAGGGAACCCCCGTGTGCCTCGGCGATCTGCCGGCTGAGCACGAGACCGATCCCCGAGCCGCGCGGCTTCGTCGTGAAGAACGGCACGAAAAGATTCGCGCTGCTCGCGATCCCCGGACCGTCGTCCTCGACCATGACCTGCACCGCACCGTCGCGGCGCGACCAGCCGATGCGAACGCCGCCGTTCGTCTCGAGCGACGCGTCGACTGCATTGTGTACGAGATTGATCAACAACTGATCGAGCTGATCGCCATCCGCCTCGAGCACCGCGTCCGGTCCGCCGAGCACGGCCACCGGCAGCCGCGTCTCGAGCGACGCGATGCGCCGCACCCACTCGCGCACCGAGAGCGGCTGCTTGTTCGGCGCGGGCAGCCGCGCGAGCCGCGCATACGCGGACATGAAGCGGACGAGCGCTTCGGATCGCCCGCCGATCACGCCGAGACCGCGGCGCAGATCGTCGTCCGCGTCGGGCGGCGGCGGCGTGCGATCGAGCAGCGCGAGCAGACTGCCCGCGATCGACTTGATCGGCGCGAGCGAGTTGTTGATCTCGTGGCTCAGCACGCGGACGAGGCGCTGCCACGCCTGCAGCTCCTGCTCGCGAAGCGTCTTCGTGACGTCGGCGAGGACGAGGAGCGCGTGCGGACGGCCGTCCTGCCGGAACGATCCGCGCCGCACCTCCCAGCGCCCGCTGCCGCCCGGAAAGGTGACGTCCATCGTGCGCGGCGAGGGGCCGTCGAGCGCTTCGGCGAGTCCGACCTGATCCGCCGTCCGGCCGAGGAGCCGCTCCGCGGGCTGCGCGAGCAGTCGCTCGCCCGCGCGATTCACCAGCCGCACGCGATCGTCCGCGTCGAACGCGAACACCGCCACATCGATCTCGGCCATTACGGTGCGCAGCAGCGCCGTCGCTTCCATCGCGCCGAGCCGCTGCATGCGCAGCGTCTCGCCGAGGAGATTCGATTCGAGGAAGGCGAGGCCGAGCGCGTCGTCGCGGTCGGCGCCGCGCGCGCGAATCGAGTAATCGCCCTCACGAAGGGCGGCGAGCATGTTCGAGAGCGTTTGCAGCGGACGCACGACGCGCTCGCGGAGCACGGCGGCCGTGATCAGCCACGCACCGATGATGACGATGCCGACCGTCCACTGCACCTTGGCGCTGTACCCGCCGCGCCAGAGCAGAATCATCGTGGCGGCGACCGCGGGAAGTCCGGCGAACAGCGCGAGCCGGACGATCTGCCGCTCGAGGCGCGGCGCAGGGGGCGGGCGCCGCGGGGGAGGGGTGGGCGCGGCGGCCGGCGTCCTCGCGGCGTCGGCCCGGCCGCCGCCCTCAGAGGCCATACGTCGCGATGCGGCGGTAGAGCGCGCTCCGCGACAATCCCAGCGCCTGCGCGGCGCGGCTCACGTTGCCGTCGTGGCGCGATAATGCTTTTTGAATGAGCAGTTTCTCAACATCCTCGAGCGGCAGGTCCTCGAGCCGCTGTACGCCGCCTGCCGCCGCCCGGAGGGCGAAGTCCGCGGCGCGCACCTGGCTTCCCTGCGCGAGGAGCACCGCGCGCTCGATGGCGTGGTCGAGCTCGCGGATGTTGCCCGGCCAGCCGTGCGCGAGCAGCGCCTGGATCGCGCCCTGGTCGAAGCCCGTGAGCGATTTGCGATAGCGCCCCGCGTGGCGTCCCAGAAAGTGCATCGCGAGCGGCACGATGTCCTCGCGCCGCTCGCGCAGCGGCGGCAAATGGATCTCGATCGTGTTGAGGCGAAAGAGCAGATCTTCGCGGAACCGCCCCTCGGCGACTTCCTGTCCCAGGTTCGCGTTCGTCGCCGAGATGACGCGGACGTCGACGTGGCGCGCTTTGGACGAGCCCACGCGCTCGACGTCGCCCGTCTGCAGCACGCGCAGCAGCTTGGCCTGCATCGCGAGTGGCACGGTGCCGATCTCGTCGAGGAAGATCGTGCCTCCGTCGGCGAGCTCGAAGCGTCCGACGCGATCGGTCTTCGCGTCGGTGAAGGCGCCCTTCACGTGGCCGAACAACTCGCTCTCGAACAGTCCTTCGGAGAGGCCGCCCATGTTCACCGCGATGAACGAGCGCGCGGCGCGCGGCGCCGACGCGTGCAGCCACTGCGCGACCAGCTCCTTGCCCGTGCCGTGCTCGCCTGTGATGAGCACATTCGCATCGGACGGCCCGATCCGCTCCATGAGCTCGAGGATCGGGCGCATGCGCGGCGACTCGGCGATCATCCGCGGAAGATGGTCGCGGCGGAGGAGGCGGTTCTCCGTCTCGAGGCGGCGCGCGCGCCGCAGCGCGCGCCCGAGCTCGACCTGCGTGTTGAGGATCGACACGAGCCGCGCGTTGTCCCACGGCTTCTCGATGTAGTCGCGAGCGCCGCGCCGCATTGCCTCGACGGCGTTGTCGATGCTGCCCCACGCCGTCATGACGATCACCGGCATCTCGGGCTCGAGCGAGCGGAGCTCGTGGAGCAGGTCGAGTCCCTCGCGGCCGGAGGTGGTGTCGCGCGTGTAGTTCATGTCGAGCAGCATCGCGTCGTAGTCCCGCCGCTCGAGCGAGGCGAGTGCGGCGGCTGGCGACGTGACGGTCTCGACCTCGAAGCCGTGGCCCTTGAGGAGGAGGCGGAGGGCTTCGAGGACGTCGGCCTGGTCGTCGGCGACGAGGAGGGAGGCGGATGTGGCGGGGGCGGGGGCGGTCATTGCTTGGGAAGATAACTTCCGAGACTCAGTGGCTGACGCGATCCAAGTCAGGCGAGAGCGCACTCGCGGCTGCTCTCGCCCGGTTCGCTACGGACGATCGAGCGATGAGCAAACTCACACTCCGGCTTTCCGATTCGCTTTACGAGCAAGCGCGCATACTGGCGGGTGAGCAGGAGGTCTCGATCAATCAGTTCATCGCGGCGGCACTGGCGGAAAAAATCGCCGCCGTAATGAAGGGTGAGTCTCTGCAGCTTCGCGCGCAACGGGATCTCGAGAGGCTTTTGACCGCGTGCTGCGCAAGGTCAAGGATCGCGACCACACGATCGCGAGCGGCGAACTCTAGACCTCGAGGCCAAGCTCCGCTGCGGTGAACGCACTCGCCGACGCCCGCGCATAAAGCTCGTCCAGGCGGGGCTCGAGTGCGAGAAGAGCAGCTAGCCTCTGCACCATTGTCCGGAGATAGTCCTTTTCGAGCAGTGTTAGTGCCTTTCCGCCGCGACGGCGCGCTTCGCGGTATCCGAGCCACTTCTTGATAACCGGATAGCCGCCAAGCTCCAAGCGCCACACCCGTTCCGGGACGTGCTTGAGAAGCACGCGATCGTTGAGCCAGAGATCTCCGGTCCGTTCGCCCCAAACGGGATTCCACGGTTCAGAGTCATCTGGTGCTCGCGGCACCCATCCGCCGCGCGCCGAGCCATAGTGCGCGACGGTGATCCGAAGGTCTTCCTCGGTTATCACGGCGTCATCATCGGACCCGAGTATCGCGAGGCGAGCGGCACCTTCGGGCAAAATCGCATTAATTGTCGATCGAACCAGACTTCCCGACGCGAGTGGATCAAGAAGAATAGCGATGCTGTTACCGGCTGACGCGAGTTCACTGAACAAGGGACGGTGGCGCGGGACAGGCAAGTGCAGCCAGTCATGGGCGAGCGAGCCGAAAAAGTCGCGCTGGAATGCTGGCGAATGACCAATGGCGAGAGCGACTCGAAAAAGCTCGCGTGTGAGCACCTTGGCGCCGTCATCGGCGAGCGTACCGTGTAGCTGCCAGCGCGAAGAGAGCGCTGACCAGACGCGCGGGTGGAGGTTCGCGACGCGAGTATACTGCGGCTCGCCAATCTCGAGCGCTTGCTCGACTCGTTCGCGCCGCTCGGCAAAAAAACACTGCGCGCCGACGTCGAACAGGTGCAAGTCGAATGCACACTGAGTCAGCAGCGGCTTGGTCTCCGATGCGCGCCGACTCTCGTTGGCCAGCACGAGAAACTCGTTGTCTGTCAGGTTGGCCGCGATCTCAGGCCTGGGCCGATTGAGAAGATGGGCTGATGGCTCGTAATACAACCAGCGCAGATCGAGTGGAAAAATCTCATAAGGCACGATCAGATCGTCTCGAAATGCGGACTCGTTTCGGAGCGTGTCGCGCACGTCGGACGCGTCGTAGCCAGCGTAGCTCCGCGCGAGGTCGGGGTGCCGCTCGAAGAACTCTGTGTTCGGAGCGTTCGTAAAGTACTCGCGCATACGGTCGGCCAGATTGACTCGACTGAAATCGACGACGCTTTGGTCCAATCCGCGATTCATGTTCACGCCCGCGGAGCTCAAGACAAGTAGCTGGTCGACCGATGGCCATGCCTCGTAACCCTCGCCAGCATCGTATGGTAGCAGCTTCCAACGCTTGTCCGCGGAGGTCTCAAATGGTGTATACGCCCGCGGACCTTCCGGGCGCGATGCCGCTCGGGTGACTTCGTCGGCTGGCAACTGCGCCAGTTCGAGGGAATCGAGCAGAGCCTGTCGCTTCTTCCTTGCGTCGCCCCAAAAATCGCGTACGTGGCAGAGGCATGCGGTCGGGCTACGCTCGTGGTTCTGCCGCTTCAACCAGGTCGTGATTGCCGTTCCGACCTGGATCCCTCCCCGATGGTCAACGACGAAGACGCTCGCGTCGACGGAGCCAGCCCCAGGCTTGCCCTCCGGAACGATCTTGCCGGTCTTGTACTTATCGCCGTTCAGGTTGTCGATCCACACCGAGTCGAAGCTCCCGAGAAGCGACTCGCGCATGATTGGATGCGAGCGGCCGGTGAGGAAAGAGCTGTTGCTGATATAGCTCACGATCCCGAACTCAGCACGAATCCCGATGGACTCCTCAGCGAGACGAAAGAATCGAATATACAAATCGTCGAGGAGCTGCTTCCGAATGTTCCATCGAGTCCATAGCTCGGACTGGCCCATCTGCTTCCCGCGGGCATCGCGTCGAATGCCTTTGTAAGGGTCGACCAGGGAAGCTTCCTCGTGCATTGGTGCGCCAATGAAGCGATTGTAAGGCGGATTCCCGAGCACGACTACGATCCGCGCCTCGCGCTTGACGCGCTGGGCTGCGTCACGCTCCTGTTGCAGCTCCGGAAAGTGCAGTTCGGTCTGCGGTACTGCGTGCCAGCCGGTGAGTGCGTTCGTAAGAAACACGCCGGCGCGATGCGTTTCATCGGGCGCGGCGCCCATTTCCGAGAGCAGCAGATAGAGCTGCAGATGAGCGACGACGAATGGTGCCGTCAGGATTTCGAAACCACGAATGCGATGCTCGAGCGCAGATCGAAGAGTCGCTGCCAACTCCGCCTGCACGCCTTCCGCTCGGAGCGTCTCGGCGATGCAGCGCAAAGTCTCGATGAGGTACGCACCGGTTCCGCACGCCGGATCCAGAACGACGACGCTTTCATCGGCGAGACCTCGCGGACACTGCAGCTCGTCGCGCAGCAGCTTGTCGATCCGACGGACCTGATAGCGGACGATTTCGGGTGGGGTGTACCAGACACCGAGTTCCTCGCGAAGCGTCGGATCGAATGCGGCGAGAAACGGCTCGTAGAAGTAGACGATCGCCGAGGTGAAGCCCTCTTCATCGCCACCAATCCCTGCGGTCGGGCGGAGCCGTCTGAAGAACTCTACTTTATCGACCCGACCCAGTGTTGCCGCGGCGGTTTCGAGATGCGCGCGTAATCCGAGCTCGCGCAAGCGCACCGGGTTTCCAATTTCGTGGAACAAGCCGGCGAGAAATGGAATACGCAGGTATTCGCCCGTTCTGCGCCAGTCGAAGTCGTCGCCCGGCGTGACGTGCCACTCGCTCGCATGCAACAGCCATCCGGCGAAAATGCCGTAAAACACTGTCTGGACGAGCGACGAACGAAAGAAGTGCTCGCCTTCCTCACCTTCGAAGGTGATGCCCAATCCCGCTGCAAAGTCTTCCTGAAGCGACGCTACCGCCGACGTGAACTGCTCGGGGAGATCGGCGGTCGCGCGGCGGGCCTGTCGAGCGAGGACGCGGGCAAGCGTCTCCGGTGAAGCGATCGGCGCATGTCGTGTGACCACATCCTCCACGAGCTCCGCGAGTCCGGCTCCGCGCTCATCGCTGATTCGCGCACCCCGTCGCAGCGCGGTATTCGTCGGCCATAATTCGATGATAGAACTGAGCTGGCGATGTTCCGGCGGCACGGCGCGGCCGCCGCGATCGCCTCGAGACGGTGTCACTACCGCGAACTCGCGAATCGTGCAGAGCAAGACCGCACCAGTGGCAGCCAGATAGCGCCCGATTTGATCGTCGCGATCTCGCGACGCGGCCAACGACCGAATGTCGGTATCGTAGCCCTTGACCTCGACGTAGAGCACGACGAATCCGCCGGCGCCGTCGTATACGGCGAAATCCGGGGCGTCGCGGCCACCGGCGCGGCGAGATTCGGATGTCGTCGCGCGAACATCGAGGCGCAGCCCGAGATGCGCGAGGCTCGCGTCCAACAAGCTCTTGATGGCTGGGTAGTACGTCGGCTCCGTTGTGGATTCCGCTTGCGCGAGTCGGGCAATCTCGCCCGCGTAGGCGTCGAGCGCGGCGCGCAATGTCGTGCTCACGCGCGCGATAGGCAGGCGGCGGCGATCGAGAACCGGAGACGAGGCATGCCGCATCATAATTCCCCAACATGGGGAATTCCATGATTGGACTCATGATCCGTTCATGGCAGCCCCGCGGCGACCCAGTGCGGTCTACGATCCCGAATACCGCTACCTCATCCGAAGGGTCAGAGAGGCGCGGCAGGAGGCCGGACTCACGCTGAAGGATGTCGCCGAGGCGCTCGGGCGGCCGTTCACGTTCGTCTCCAAATGCGAGCTCGGCGAACGCCGGATCGATCCGATCGATCTGCGTAATTTCGCCGAGTTGTATGAGAAGCCGCTGGCGTACTTCTATCCCAAGCGCCGCTCACCTCCCCGACGCCCCCGGAACCAGAAGTAGCCCGCCCCGCCCCTACAGCACGTACGGAATCAGCGCCTTCGTCCGCCGCCGATAACTCGCGTACTGCTCCGGAAAGTGCCGCGTCATGAGCCGCTCTTCCATCCGCAGCTTCACGTAAAATCCCGCGAACACCACCGCGAACGCGATGAACGCCGCGGCGCGGCCGCTCACCAGCGCGGTGCCCAGGATCATGAGCAGCATCCCGGAATAGATCGGGTGCCGCACGGCGCGGTACGGTCCGCGTTGCACGAGCTCGTGCCCTTCCTTGAAGACCACCAGCCCGCTCCAATTGCCGCCCAGCGTCGCGCGCGCCCACAGCGCGATCGCCAGTCCGCACGCGACGATGATGCATCCAATGACGTCGCGGCCGGCGAACGGTGGAACCCATACCTCCGACCCGGACCACCACGTGGCTTCGTGCCGCGGCCGCGTGACGAGCCACACGACGAGCACGATCGCCGCGATTCGCCACCACGCGCCGTGCGACCGCTCGATGGTCCGCTTGACCCTGAACGCCGCGACGGCCCAGTAGACGAAGAAGATCGCCCAGCACACCGCGACGAAGCGCGCCGCCGTCCCGGCTGCCGACCACCACGCCGCGCTGTTCACCGCCCCCCGGCGCTCACGCGGTGATCCAGCCGTCCTTCAACTCGATGATCCGGTGGCCGAACTTCGCGTTCTCCTCTGAGTGCGTCACCTGGATGATCGTCGTCCCCTGGTCATTCAACTTCTTGAATAATTCCATGATCTCGCGGCCCTGGCTCGAGTGCAGGTTGCCGGTGGGCTCGTCGGCGAGGATGAGCTTGGGCTTGGCGATCACCGCGCGCGCGACGCCCACGAGCTGCTGTTGGCCGCCGGAGAGCTGGCGCGGATAGAGATCCTTCTTGCCCACCATGCCGAACCGGTCGAGCGTGTCGGCCACGATCGCCTCGCGCTCCGACTTCTTCACGTTCCGATACGACAGCGGAATATCGAGGTTCTCGGCGACCGTGAGATCGTCGATCAGGTGGTACTGCTGGAACACGAACCCGATGTGCTCCTTGTTGAGCGCCACGCGCTGCTTGTGCGCCATCGCGTGCACCGGATGCCCGACGAAGAAGAACTCGCCGCTCCACGCCGAATCGAGCATGCCGAGGATCGCGAGGAGCGTCGACTTGCCGGCGCCCGACGGCCCCATGATCGAGACGAACTCGCCCGCCTGGATGTCCGCGGTGATGCGGCGCAGCACGTACGTCCGCCCCGCCGCGGTCTCGAAGACCTTCTCGACATTGCGCATCGAGATGAGCGGACCGACGATGGGCTGCGGTTCGACATCGCGCAGCGACGCGGGGGACGGAGATTTGGTGAAGAACGACATGATTGCCTAGCGGCTAGCGTTGCACGTCCATCAAACTCCGGCGTCCGCACCGCGGCGCTCTTCCACCACGCGCCCGTCGAACAGGTGGATCGAACGGTCCGCGTGCGCCGCGTACCGGGGATCGTGCGTCACCATGCAGATCGTGGCGCCGCCGCGATGCAGCTCGCGGAGCAGCTCCATCACGGCTTCGCCGTTCGTCGAATCGAGGTTACCCGTCGGCTCGTCGGCGAGGAGGATGAGCGGATCGCCCGCGACCGCGCGCGCGACGGCGACGCGCTGCTGCTGACCGCCGGAGAGCTGCGCCGGATAGTGCTTCATGCGATGGCTCATGCCCACCCGCTCCAGCGCGTCCGTCACGCGCTGCTTGCGCTCGGCCGCCGACATGCCGCGGTACGTGAGCGGAAGTTCAACGTTCTCATATACGGTGAGATCGCCGATCAGGTTGAACGCCTGGAAGATGAAACCGATCTGGCGATTGCGGATGCGCGCGCGCTGCGACGGCGTGAGCTGCGCGACGGGCTCGCCGGCCAGTGTGTACTCGCCGTCCGTCGGGGTGTCGAGCAGGCCGAGGATCGAGAGCAGCGTCGTCTTGCCGCAGCCCGAAGGGCCTTCCATGGCGACGTATTCGCCCGGCTGCACTTCCAGATGGATGTCTTCCAGCGCGTGCGTCTCCACCTCGTCGGTGTAGAACACCTTCTTGATCCCGGACAAGCGGATCAGCGCCTGGTTCGTCCCCGCGTTCGCGGAGAAAGCGGCCGGCGACGACGATGCGGACTCGGTGGCCATGAGGGTCTCTTGGTCGGAGGTGGAGGACGGGGGACTACTTGATACGAACGCGCTTCACGTTGTCGAACTGCGACATGTCGGAGATGATGACGCTGTCGCCAATGCTCAAACCGCCGCGGACTTCGATCTCGGTGACCGACGCCTGCCCGAGCTGCACCGTGACGAGATTGGCCTCGCCCTTGTTCGGCAGCACCTTGAACATGCCGACGGAGCTCTCGGCCTGGCCGAAGCCCGGCCGCGGGATGTGCATGACGTCTTTGAGCCGCTCGACTTCGATCGTGCCGTCGACGGCGAGCTCGGAGCTGGTGCCGGGCGGCACCGCGCTGTCGAGCGCGACTTCGACGGTGACCGTGCCGGCCTGAGACGACGGGTCTTTGCGCGTCACGTGGCCGGGGATCTTGTTGTTGTTGTGCAGATCGATCTCCGCCGGCTGGCCCGGCGCGATGTCCTTGGCCTGATTCTCCGGCACGCGGAGCACCGCCTTGAGCTTGCCCGGCTGCACGACGCGGGCGAGGAGCTGGCCGGCGTTGACGTACTGCCCGGGCTCGAGCTGCGGGTTGCCGAGCATCTGGAGCTGGCCGGCTTCCGGCGAGGTCACGCGCATGGACGCGATACGATTTTTCTGATCGTCGAGAATGCGCTTGAGGCTCTCGATCTGATCCTGCGCGAGCTGGAGCTGCTGTCCCTCGGAGCTCTTCAAGTCCTGCAGTCGCTGCTGCTCGATGTCGAGCCGCTGCTTCATCTCGGTGATCTGATCGTGCGCCGCCGCGACGTCGTTGGCCGAGGCGAGGTTCTTCTTGGCGAGGGAGTCCTGCACCGCGGAGTTGCGCACGGCGTTGTTGTACGCGGTGTGCTGCGAGGCGACCGTGCCTTCCTGCGTGAGAATTTGCTGATGCAGATTCGTCTTGAGCGTCGCCAGATTCCCCACGGCCTGGTTGAGCTGCTGCTCGTCCTGCAGCTCCTTGATCTGCTCGTCGGGGCTGCTGAGCACGACCAGCACGGTGCTCGGCGTGACGTTGATGCCCGGCTGCACGGGGAGCTCTTCGACGCGCCCGCTGATCAACGCCGTGATGTTGCGGACGTACTCGGGCTCGAGGGTGCCGGGCGCGTTCACGTCGCGCTTCATCTCACCGCGCTGGACCACGCCAAACCAGAGCGTGCCGCGCTCCACGGGCGGGGCCGCGGGCTGCAACCGGCTGACGGCCACAGTCACGGCGGCGACGGCAATGATGCCGGCCGAGCCGAAGATGTACTTCTTGGTCTTTTTTGGTGGAGCGCGCTTGATGTCCAAGGTGACGTCTCGTGCGAAAGGACGGTGTCAACAGGGCGGGAGGACGTAATCCGACGAGCGGTTAAAGGAAGGTCCGTGCCCATGCTGGTCATCTGCTAACGCACATTATGCCAAGGAGTTATCATGTACGAAACGGCGGCGAATCAGTGCTCTGCTGCTCGCCTATGGGAATCCCTGTCCCACAATCGAACAGTGGTCCGAACGGATCGAGCAGCGAGGTGGTTTCAGCCGGATATGAGACAACGCAAACCGGAATTAGGTTGACGCGTCGAGGAACGATGCAGCTTCGCGCAATCGCGACCATGCTCGCTCTGGCGATCCCGGTCGTTGGCAGAGCCCAGGTGGACAGTGTGTCACGCGCGCCGACGGCCCCGCGGCTCGCGCACAGCGCGCGCATCTGCGCGGGCGGCGATGTCACGCTCGGCACCAACCTCGATCCCTACTGGGCGCGGTTCGCCGCCGATACGCTCCGCCGATTCTACGGCCGCTCGCCCGATCCCGACAGTCTCGTCGCCCCGCTCGGCGCGCTCTTCTCGGGCGCGGACGTCATCCTGATCAACCTGGAGGGCGCGATCGGCGACGGTCCGGCGCCGCGGAAGTGCGGTCCGCGCTCGACCAATTGCTTCGCCTTTCGACAGCCGGCACGCGCCGCGGCGGCGCTGCGATCGATCGCCGACAGCGCGGTCGCGATCGTGGCCAACGTGGCCAACAATCACGCGCGCGACGCCGGGAACGCCGGGCGCGATACGACGCTCGCGCTGCTCGCGGCGAACGACATCGAGGCGACGGGCGCCGACACGCTGGCCACGGCCGTCGCGCTCGCCGGCGGCGACACGATCGCGTTCCTCGGCTTTCACACCGACACCGCCTCGCCGGACGCGCGCGACCTCGCCGCTGTGCGCCGCCACGTCGCGCGCGCCGCGGCCCGATGGGGCACGGTCGTCGTGACGGTGCACCTGGGCGCGGAAGGGCCGCGGGCGCAGCGCACACGGAACGCGAATGAGCATTTTCTCAAGGTGAATCGCGGGAACCCGGTGGCGTTCGCCCGCGCGGCGCTCGCCGGCGGCGCGACGCTCGTCGTCGGCCACGGCCCGCACGTGCTGCGCGCCGCGGAGTGGCGCGGGGATCGGCTGGTGTTCTATTCGCTGGGGAACCTGCTCACCTACGGTCCATTCAAGCTGCACGAGCCAACGAACCGGGGCGCCGTCGCCTGCGCGACGATCGACTCCGCCGGCAGCGTGTCGGCGGCGGAGCTGCGGGCGACTCGCCAGCTCTGGGCGGGCGTTCTCGAGCCGGATTCCACGCACCGGGCCTGGCAGCTCGTGGACTCGCTGAGCGCGCTCGATTTCCCGCGCACAGGCGCGACGGTCGACTCCGTGGGAGCGCTGGCAAAAAGAAAGCGACCCTGAGGTCGCTCGGTTCTGCTGTCGCTACTTGCCGCCGGTCTTGTTTGGCGGCGCCGCGGCGAGCACGGTCGAGTCGTCGATGTCGAGCACCCGCCGCGCGCCGCGCCAGATCTTGATGAGCGGAGAGAAGGGGCGGTCGATCGAGCTCTCGATGACCTTGCCGGCGACGCTGCTCGCGTGGATGTACTTGCCGTCGCCGATGTAGATGGCGACGTGGCTCACGCCCTTCTTGGGCTTGGCGAACGTGAGCAGATCGCCCGGGAGCAAGCGGCTCGTGTCCCTGGCGATCGCGAGGCCGACTTTGGCCTGCTGCCGCGCCGTCCGCGGGACGTCGAGGTTGAGGGCCTTGAGGACGTACTGCACGAGTCCACTACAGTCGAAGCCTTTGGTTGGGGAGACGCCGCCGCGGCGATAGCGCGTGCCGATCTGCGCCCTGGCCATGGCGACGATGGAATCGCGGAGCGACATCGCCGAGTTGCTGAACGCGGCGAACGGCTTCGCGTCCTGGGCCCGCGCGAGCGTCACGGGCGCGCACAGCAAGCCGATCGTGCAGAGGGCGACGGCGGCGCGGCGAGTTGACGTGCGTGGCGAGTGGCGCATGCGACGGAGAGTGATCGGACCGGGCTGCCGGCCGGCGAGTGGCCGGTGGAGCAGCGTCCTGGGCCGGGTGCAACGACGGTGCCGCCGGACCCGACTGCTATGGGCCAGTCTAAGCCGTACCGGCGACGGGGTCAACAATACCGCTGATTATCGGCCGCGACGGTGGCGGAGATCACCTCCCGGCCGTGATTTCGCCCGGGCAGGGGCTGGTTCGGCGGGCCGCTCCGGTCAGCGGACGCCGATCACCTTGTGGATCTGGACGCTGAGCCGCCACCGCGGGTGGGCCAGGCAGTACGCGATCGCGGCGCGCGTATGCTCGGCGAGCCGCGGCCCGTCCATCGGCTGGAGATAAAAATTCTTGAATTCTAATTCCTCAAAGTCCGACGGATCGACGCCGGCTTGGGGGTGGACGAGCTTCAGCTCATCGCCGCGGCGGAGGACGAGCGCGGCGTCGGCCTTGGGGCTGACGCAGATCCAGTCCAGTCCGAGCGGCGCCTCCTGGGTGCCGTTGGTTTCGACGGCGACCTCGAAGCCGCCGGCGTGCAAGGCGTCGACGGCGGATTGGTCGAGCTGGAGCAACGGCTCGCCGCCTGTGCACACAACGAGCTTTCGACCGCCGGCGGCCGCCGGCCATCGCGACGCCACGGCGTCCGCGAGCGCGTCGGCCGTGGCGAACTTCCCGCCGTCCGGTCCGACACCGACGAAATCGGTATCGCAGAAGGTGCAGACCGCGTTCGCGCGATCGGCTTCGCGGCCCGACCAGAGGTTGCAGCCGGAGAACCGACAGAACACCGCCGCTCGCCCGACGTTGGCGCCTTCGCCTTGGAGGGTGTAGAAGAGTTCTTTAACGGTGTACATGCTCATCCTTGCTGCTGGAGGCTGAGGGCTGACGGCGGGGCTGAGGGCTGAGGCCGGAGCTGACAGCCGCAGTTCCCAGCTCGGCTATCTGCTATCAGCGACAGCTATCCGAGGAATGTGGAACGAAGCGTTGAATGGGAGGGCGGGGCTGGAGCCACGGGCTCGTTCGCCACTCAATAATGGCGCCGCTGCCAGCTTACGCGGTCGTGCCTCGATTCGCGTACGCCGCCACCGGAAGCCGACCCCCGATTCCACTACACACTTCCAAATCCCTCTGATAGCTGTCGCTGATAGCGAACAGCCGAGCTGGGAACTGCAGCTGCCGGCTTGCCCTCACCCCTCAGCGCCGCCGTCAGCCTTCAGCCATCAGCGTAATCGGTATCTCCCCGGATCTCCGGTCCCCACCTCCGCGAACCCCTTCAGCCGCAGCAGACACGCATCGCATCGCCCACACGCCGCTCCGCTCGAGTCCGGATCGTAGCAACTCTGGGTGATTGCGTAATCGACGCCCAGCGCGAGGCCGTGCTTGATGATCTCGGATTTCGTCATCGCGATGAGCGGCGTGCGAATGTGAATCGGGTTCGTCCCCTCCACACCGCTCCGCGTCGCGAGATTCGCCATGCGTTCGTACGCGGCGATGTAGTCCGGGCGGCAGTCGGGATATCCCGAATAGTCGAGCGCGTTCACGCCGATGAAAATGTCGCCGGCCTCGAGGACCTCGGCCCACGCGAGCGCGAACGAGAGAAAGATCGTGTTCCGCGCCGGCACGTATGTGATCGGAATGCCGTCGTGCATCGCCGCCGGGTCGCGATCCTTGGGAACCGCCATCCGCTCGTTGGTGAGCGCCGAACCGCCGAAGGTGCGCAGGTCGATGTCCACGATCACGTGATCGCGCACGGCAAAGTGCGACGCCACGCGCCGCGCTGCCTCGATCTCGCTCGCGTGGCGCTGGCCGTAGCGGAACGTCATCGCGTGGACGTCCAAGCCCTCGTGCAGCGCGTGCGCGAGGAGCGTCGTCGAATCGAGACCGCCGCTCAGCAGCAGAACCGCGCTCGGCATCAGTCGCCAAGCGCCTGGGTGAAATCCTCGATCAGATCGTCGACGTGCTCGAGACCGACCGACACGCGGAGCAGGTTCTCCGGCGCGCGCGTGCCTGGGCCTTCGACCGACGCGCGATGCTCGACCAAGCTTTCGGTGCCGCCGAGGCTCGTTGCTTGGGTGAAGAGCTTCAAACGCGATGCGATCGCGATGGACTGCTCCCGGTTCGTGCCCGCTTGCACCGAGAACATCCCGCCGAAGCCCGACATCTGCTTGCGCGCGACGGCGTGTCCGGCATGGCTCGTGAGCCCGGGGTAGTGCACGCGCTCGACGCGCGGATGTTGCTCCAGGCACTCTGCGAGCTTCGCCGCGCTCGCACTCTGCGAGTGGACCCGAAGCGGCAGCGTGCGGATGCCGCGCATCGTGAGCCAACACTCGAACGGCGAGGGCACCGCGCCGCCGCTCAACTGTATCGCGAGCACCCGCTGCGACACATCGCCTTCGCTCTTGAAGATCAGTGCGCCGCCGAGCACGTCGCTGTGGCCGCCCAGGTATTTCGTCGTGGCGTGCATGGAGATGTCGGCGCCTAGCTCCAACGGACGCTGGAGCACCGGCGTCCCCCACGTGTTGTCGACCGCGCAGGTCGCGCCGCCGGCGTGGGCGATGTCGGCGATGGCCCCGATGTCGCAGACGCGGAGCAGCGGGTTGGATGGCGTCTCGAGCCAGATGAGCCGTGTGTTCGGCCGCATCGCGCGCTGCACCGCGCCGAGGTCCGTCATGTCGACGAGCGACATCTCGAGTCCCCACGGTCCGAACACGTCGCGCGCGAGCTTGATCGTGCCGAAGTACGCGTCGTCCGGGAGAATGACGTGCGCGCCGGCGGTGAGCGTCTGGATCAACGTCATCGTGGCCGCCGACCCGGACGCGAACGTCGCCGCGATGGCGCCGCCTTCGAGCTCGGCGAGACAGCGCTCGAGCGCTACGCGATTCGGGTTTGCGTAGCGCGAGTAAAGGAAGCCGGCGCGGTAGCTTCCGTCGGCCTCGCGCTGAAACGTCGTCGAGAGGTTGATCGGCGGTGTGACCGCGCCGGTGGCAGGGTCGACTTCGTGGCCGGCGTGAACGGCGAGCGTCTCGATGTGCATGGAAGGTCGGAGATTGGAGGCTGGCGACTCGATGTGCCGACGGCGACAAAGCTACCCGATCCGCGCGCTCGCAGCAGCACGAGAAGACGCGGCGTACTTAAGGTAGATTTCCGTCTCCTCTCATCAACACCAGGGTATCCCGTGAAACGCCTCTCCAACCTGCTTGGCACGGCGGCGGTGCTCCTTCCCGCGCTCGCGGCCGCGCAGAATCCCAAGACGCAGCCGCGGACGCACACGCCGCAGCCGACGACCGGCGCAATCACCGCGGCCGATCTCAGGACGCGCCTCTACATCTACGCTGACGATTCAATGGAAGGCCGCGAGACCGGTACGCGCGGCCACGTCAAGGCGACCACCTACATCGCGAATCAACTGAAGGCGATGGGGCTCGAGCCGATGGGCGACAACGGCACGTATTTCCAGAACGTGCCGGTGATTCGCCGCTCGCTCGACCCCAGCTCCACGATCACCGCGGACGGTGTGACACTGAAGGCGGGCACCGACTTCGTCGCGACTGGTGGCCGCAGCGGCAACGTGGAAGCGATCCCCGCGAGCCAGGTGGTGTTCGGCGGCGAGATGGGGTCGAGCGCCACGCGACTCTCGCCAGAGCAGGAGCAGGGCAAGATCGTGCTCATGCGCCAGCCGGCGAACGCCGGCCGCGGCGGATTTGGCCGCGGCGGTCGCGGCGGCTTCGCCGGCCGCGGTGGGCGCGGCGCGAACAGCTCGGCGGCGGCGACGATCACTGTCGTCGACGAGCTCAGTCCGACGCTCGTCGAGAATTCACTGCACCCGCGTCCCGGCCAGGTGCAGCTCGAGCCAACCGCGAGCGACCCGGCGTCTCCGCCGCAGATCACGATCACGCGCGCGGCGGCCGAGCAGCTTCTCGGTGCCTCGCTCGACGCGGCGCAGCCCGGCGCGACGGGGAAGACGATCACGTTGAATCTCAAGTGGCACGACGAAGACGCGCCGGCGCGCAACGTGATCGCGGTCTATCCCGGCCACGATCCCAAGCTCAAGGGCGAGTACGTCGCGATGGGCGCGCACAACGATCACATCGGCATTCGCGCGCAGGGTCCGATCGCCGATCACGATTCGCTGCACCTGTACAACCAGGCGGCGTATCCGATTCGCGAGCACATTGCGCTGTACAATCTCGCGAATCACATCTGCGGCGGGCGACTCCAGGCCAACTGCAGCGCGGCCACGCCGGAGGAGAAGGCGCATCTCGATTCGCTCAACGCGGAGATCGCCGCGATCCACATCAACATGGACAGCGTGCACAAGGTGAACGGACCCGCGCGTCCGGACTCGATCAACAACGGTGCGGACGACGACGGCTCGGGCACGGTGACGCTGCTCGAGATCGCCGAGCGGTTCGCGAAGCAGAAGCCGAACACGAAACGCTCGATGATCTTCGTCTGGCACGTTGGCGAAGAGAAGGGACTCTGGGGCTCGGCGTACTTCACCGATCATCCGACGGTGCCGCGTGATTCGATCGTGGCGCAGCTCAACATGGACATGGTCGGCCGCGGTGCGGCGAGCGACCTCTTCGAGGGCGGCCCGAACTACCTGCAGCTCGTGGGCTCGCGGCGCATCTCGAACGAGCTGGGCGACATCATCGAGACCTTGAACAAGCAGGAGAAGCCGCCGTTCACGTTCGACTACCAGTTCGACGCGAACGGACACCCGGAGAACATCTACTGCCGCAGCGATCACTTCAACTACGCGCGGTACAACATTCCGATCGTGTTCGTGACGACGGGCCTGCACGGCGACTATCACCAGGTGACGGACGAGCCGGAATACATCGACTATCCGCACATGGCGAAGGTCGGGAATTTCATGTACAGGGTCGGGAACTACGTCGCGGACATGGATCGCCGCCCGCACGTCGATCATCCCGTGGCCGACCCGCACGCGCGGTGTCAGCAGTAGAGGAGAGTAGATGGTAGAGGGTGGAGGGTGGAGAACCGTTCGCTCTCCACTCTCTACCGTCGACTCTCCACTCTCAGGTCTTCAGTCCCCCCACCAACTCTCTCAGCTGCGTCGACCCGTGCAGCAGCACATTCGACGCTGAGGTCATCTGCTCGCAGGCCGCGCTCTGTTCCTGCGTCGATGCGTTGACCTCTTCCGCGGCGGCGGCATGGCCCTCCGCCGTCTTCGCGATCTGCTCCAGGCTCGCGGCGACGCTGTTCACCGCGTAGGCGTTCGCTTCGGCGGCGCCTGTCACGCCGGTCGCCGCAACGCGGGTGCGTTCCGCGGCGTCGCTGATCGTGCGCAGCGCGTCGTCGATCTCGCGCGAGACCGTCTCGATCTCGCTCACGTGGCCGGCGCTTGATTCCATCGCTCGCGTGCTCGCGGAGACACGCGTCGTCACGTGCCCGGTCATCTGCACGATGTCGTCCGCGGCCTTCTGCGACTGCTCGGCGAGCTTGCGCACTTCGTCGGCGACGACCGCGAAGCCGCGCCCAGCCTCGCCGGCGCGCGCCGCTTCGATCGCCGCGTTGAGCGCAAGGAGATTCGTCTGATCGGCGATCTGGCCGACCGATGCCACGAATCGATTGATGTCGGACACCGTCGTGTTGAGCGCGCGGATCTCGTCGGCGGCTTTCTCGACGCTGTGCTTGACGTCGACGAGAATGCCGAGCGCCCGGTCGATCTCGAGGCGCTTTGCCTGCGCCGTGCCTTCGATGCTGCGCGCGAACGCCGTCACCTCGGTCGAGCGGAGCTTCACGCCGTCGGCCGCCTCGCGGATCGCTTGCAGCGTGTCTTCGATCGAGCGGAGCTGCTGCACCTGCGTCTCCGCACCGTGTGAGACTTCCGTCATCGCGCTCGCCATCTGGCTGGCGGAGAGCGAGATCTGCTCGGAGACCGATGCGAGGTCGTGCGCCGAGCTGGAGACGTCGTCGGCGGTGCGCGCGGCGACGGACACGACGCGCGACAGCGACTCGCCGGTCTGATTCATCGCCTGTGCGAGAATGCTGAATTCGCCCGGCATCGCGTCTATCGCGCGGCTGCCCAGATCGCCTTCGCTCAACCGCCGCGCGTGCTGCACGAGCGTGTCGAGCGGGCGGCCGATGTGCTGAACGGTCAGCGTCACGACGGCGACTGCGAACGCGAGCGCGAGTCCGATGAGCGCGATGAGATACGCCGAACGACGGCTCGACTCCGCGGCAAGCTCGCGGCGAGCCGTCGACACCTTCTCAGCCTTGAGTCGCCCGAGCCGCTCGATCGCGTTGAGCAGATCATCGATGTCGCCGCGGCTCTGCGCCGAGGCGGTGCGCGCGTCCGCCGCGCGGCCGAGGTCGGCCAGACGGTGCGCGAGCGCGAAGTCGATTTCCATCGCCGAAAGCTTCGCGTCGATCAGCGCGATCGTGGAGACTTCGACCGGCGACTGGCCCGGCCGATCGTTCATCTGCCGCTGCACGTCGTGCGCGGCCCAGCCAAAGGTGCGGAACGCGTTCTCGGCGGCCGTATCGCGCGAGTCGAGATAGCGCGTCGCGCCTTCGATGGTCTTGGCGACGTCGGCGGAGAGCTGACTCGCGAGCTGCGATTCGGTTTGCACTTCGTCGAGCGACGAGTTGATCGCGCCAGACATGCCGGTGAAGGAGCGGCGCGCGACGACGCCGGCGACGAACAGCAGGGCAACGAGCACGCCGAAGCCGAGCCACAGGCGCGCGCGAATCGTGTTCAGGCGAAGAATCGCGAGCGGATTCATTGGCCCTTCTCCACTTCGAGCGCGCCCGCGTGCACGCGCGTCATGACGATGCTCTTGCCGATCGGATCGCCATCCGGCCGAAAGCGAATCGTGCCGGTGACACCCTTGTAGGCATGCTGCTCGTCGAGCGACGCCAGATAGTCGCGGATCTTCTTGCGATCCGGTCCGACTTGCTCGACGGCCGCGGCAAGCAGCTTGGTCGCATCGTACGCGAGCGCGGCGTTGCCGTCGGGAATCGCGTTGAACTTTTTCTTATAGGCGGCGACGAACGTCTGCACTTCCGGCCGCGGATCCTGCGCGCTGAACGGCGCGCCGACGAAGATGCCTTCGGCGAGTGCGCTCGGCGCGAGCGTCTGCCAGCCGTCGCCGCCGACGAGCGCCGCCGCGAGATTCTGCCGCCGCGCTTCCTTGAGGAAGGCCAGCCCGGAGACGTCGGTGCCCGCGACGAAGATCATGTCCGGGTGCATCTGCTTGAAGTAGCTGACGTACGGCTCGAAGCTCTGTTCGGCGTCGTCGCGAATGGGATCGATGCTGATGACCTGTCCCGAGAAGTGCTTGCGGAAATTGTCCGCGAGTCCGCGGCCGTAGGGATTGTTCTCGTACAGCACGGCGACGCGCTTGTAGCCTTTGGCGTTCGCGAACTGCGCGATCGTGATCGCGTTGGCCGAGTCGCTGGTGATGACGCGGAATGCCCAGGGCGAGATGCCGGTGAGGGCGGGTGACGTCGCGGTGGTCGCGATGGCGGCGAGGTGCTTATCGTAGACTTTCGCGGCCGAGACCATCGCCGTCGAGTTCACGTGACCGACGACCGCGACGACGCTCGGCGTGCTGTCGAATTGCTGCGCGATCGCCGCCGCGCGGATGCCGCTTGCGGAATCGTTCTCGAACTTGATCTGGAGATGGCGGCCGTTCCAATCGGAGCTCGCGTTGATCTCGTCGACGGCGAGCTCGATGCCCTGTTTGTTGGCGAGCCCGTACGCCTGGTCCCAGGGGCCGGCGGCGCCGAACGTGACCGTGCCGCCGGACGCGTGCGAGCACGCCGCGGCTGCGATGAGAAAGAAGACGCGCTTGTAAGCCGACATCGTGACGCGATTTAGCGAACGAGAATTGGGTGTCCCGAGCGGCGTCGCCGGACACCTATCGAAGACGAAACACGAGTTCGCCGTGTAACAGTATCGGCACTGGCACCTAAACTGCCGAATCTCGCCGACTTAGATCGGAGAAACGGCGATGAAAATTCTCGTCACCGGCGGGACCGGGCTCATCGGCGAATCGACGGTTCGGGAGCTGTTGCGGCGCGGCCACCAGGTGCGAGTGCTCGCGCGCCACGCGGGTCGCGATGAGCCGTCGATTCCCGCGTCGGTGGAGACCTGGCGCGGCGACGTGACGAAATCCGAGTCGCTGCGCGGCGCCGCCGACGGCTGCGACGCCATCCTGCACGCCGCCGGCATCGTCGATGAAGAGCCGCCGGCGCGCACCTTTCAGCGCGTCAACGTCGACGGCACGCGATACGTGCTGCTCGAGGCCGAACGCGCCATGGTGCGCAAAGTGGTATACGTATCGTCACTCGGCGCGGAGCGCGGCGCGTCGCCGTACCACAAATCGAAGTACGTTGCGGAAGACGTCGTTCGGGCATTCACGCGCGATTCGGTCGTGCTTCGACCCGGGCCCGTGTACGGCCCCGGCGATGAGCACATCTCGCTGCTCCTTCGGATGGTGCGCTCGACGCCGGTGATTCCCACCGTCGGCGACGGCAATCAGAAATTTCAGCCGATCTGGCACGAGGACCTGGCGCGCGCGCTTGCGATTGCGCTCGAACGCGACGACGTGCGCTGCGTCTCCTACGACATCGCGGGCACGGAGCTCACGTCGCAGAACGACCTGGTCGCGCGATTTCGTTCGCTCACCGGACGCAACGTCGTGCAGGCGCCTCTGCCGGAGATCGTCACCTCGTGGGCCATTCGCGCCCTCGGGACGCTCGGTGTGAACGTCCCGTTCAACGAATCACAGCTCGCGATGCTCAGCGAAGGCAACGTGATTCCGGCCGGAGCGACGAATGCGCTCACGGACATTTTCGGCGTCGCGCCAACGAAGCTCGCCGACGGGCTGCGTCGTTTGGCCGACGAGCAGCCGCCGCAACTGCCCGATCAGGGCGTCGGCGCGCTTATTCGACGACGGTACACCATCGACGTGCGCGGGTCGCGCTGGGACGCGGATCGACTCTTCGAGCATCTTCGTACGCGGCTCCCGAGTCTGTTGCCGCCGATCGTGCGCCCGGTCGACGCCGACCGCGCGCGGATCGACGAAGGGGAGACGCTCACGTTCGAGCTGCCGCTGCGCGGGCAGATGCAGGTCCGCGTCGCCGAGGTGATGGATCGCCGCATCACGCTGCTCACGCTCGCCGGCCATCCGATCGCGGGCGCGGTGCGGTTTCTCGTCGAGCTGTGCGATGACGCGCTCCGCTTCGAGGTGCAGGTGTACGACCGGCCGGCATCGATGTTCGACGCGCTCCTGCTTCGCAGCGTGGGACAGTGGGTTCAGCGCGGCGTCTGGACGGAGCTCGCGCGCAACGTCGTGGAGGCGGCCGGCGGCTCGGCGTCGGCCGTACGCGTTGATGAGGAAACGCTAAACGACCACGAGCGCGAGGTGGTGAACGAGTGGGCCGCGACGCTCAGCGCTCAATTGTCGCGAAAGTCCACGTCGAGCGGACGCGATTGACAGTGGGCGCCGCAGCCGAGCCGATACCGGTTGCGCGCGAACCATTTGTAGAAGCGATCGGCCAGCGTCCGCATGAACGGGATCTTGAAGATCCATGAGACCAGCCGCCCCTTCGGCAGGATCTCCAGCAGCTGCTCGATCGCCGCGGCGCCCTGCCACGTGCGCCCGCCCGGCCCGATGAGCTGCAGCGCGTCCGCGTAGGCGCGCGCCGGAATCCACGGAAAGCGCGCCATCACGCCGGAGGCCTGCGACGGCACGATTTCAATTTGCTCATCACGATCCCACGCGCGCAGCACGCGTGTGAGCCTCGTGCAGACGCGGCAGGTGCCGTCGTACACACACGTGTAAGGCCGGCCGAGTCCGCGGGTCGCGTCTTCACCCGCGACGGTGAATCGAACGACCTTGTACACGCGGCCGGGTCAGGCCGTGCTCGCGGCGGCCTGCTCGCTCTCGTGCTTGGCGCGGATCTGGATCGCGGGCGGATGTTGGAGCGTCGCGTGCACGGTGCACATCTCGGCGACGCGCTTCGCCGCCTCGAGCCGGCGCTCGGGGAGCGACGGCCACTCGAACGTGACGTCGTAGCGGGCGACGCGGTACGGTTCGTCGGCAAAGGTCCACGCGACCTCCAGCGCGAGATCGCTCGCATCGATCTTCGCGTTCTCGGCCCACGCGTACATCACGGAAAACGTACAGTACGCCAGCCCGCTGGCCATCATATGGAAGGGCGAGTACGACTGCTCCGCCGTCGGCGCCTCGATCGTGAGCGGGCCGGGAGTGGGCTCGAGGCGGAGAGAGTCTTCGGAGAGGAGGATGATTTTCACAAGGAGGGGAGCGGTGCAAAGAGCGCACCTCATGTGAAACGGCGGGGCGTCAGTCGTTGGTCGCTTTTGTTACGGGTCGTGGGTCACGGGTGAAGGGTTTCGAGTCTGAGTGATCTGCCGAGCTAACCCGTCACCCGAAACTCGCGACTCAGTACTCGCAACAAAAGCGACCGGCGCCCCGAGACTCCGCGCCTGTACTACTCCGCTCTCATTACCCTCGCCGGATCCGTCCTCCCCGCCTTCCTCGCCGGGACCCATGTCGCTCCGAGCGCCACGGCCGCGAGCACGAGCGGTACGAGCGTGAACGTGCCGGGGTCCGTGGGCGCGGTCTCGAAGAGCAGCGCGCGCAGCACGCGCGTGGCGGCGTACGCGCCGACGCCGCCGATCGCGATCCCCGCGACCACGTACACCGCGGATTGGCGCACCAGCAGGCGCGCGATGTGTCGCGGCGTGGCGCCGATCGCGATGCGAATGCCGATCTCGCGCGTGCGCTGCGCGACGGCGTACGTGACGACGCCGTACAAACCGACCGCGGCGAGGAGCAGCGCCGTCGCCGCGAATGCCGACAGCAATCCGGTGACGAACATCCGCGGATCGGTGAACGATGGTGTTCGTCCGGATGCATCGAAGCTCGGCTCACCGAAATACGTCACTGCCGGCTCCACGCTGGCGATCGCGCGCTTGATCGACGCGAGCACCGCGGGGGACGTGCCTGCACGCGCATCGAACGTCATCCACGGCCACACCTCGAGCGTGTACGGGAGAAACACCTCGGGCTGCGCCGGCGTTTCCGGGCCGAACTCGTGGTAGTCCGACACGACGCCGACGATCGGAAGCGTGATCGGTTGGCCGAAGTCGGCGCGTGCCTGCGATTGCCGGTAGATTGTGATGCGCTGGCCAACCGCGCTCCCGCCCGGCCAGAGCTGCTTCGCGAGCGTGTCGGTCACGAGCAATCCGTTCGGCGCGCGCATGTCGTCGTCGGTGAAGCCGCGTCCCGCGATCACGCGCACGCCCATCGTGTGGAGGTACTCCGCCGAGATCGGGTGGTATGCCGCAACCGGCGGCGCCGACGATTCGGCGCGGCCCTCGGTTTCCACTTTCGTGGGAATCAGGGCGCCGCCTGCCGCGGCGACGCTCCGCACCGACGGTACCGCGCGCACCGCGTCGATGATGCGAGCGTAGAGCGCGGCGGCTTGCGCCGGCGTGTCGTAGCGATGCGCGGGCGGCGAGATGGCGAAGCTCACGAGCCCGGTTGGATCGTAGCCGAGCGGCACTTCCGACACCCGGCGAACGCTGCGCACGAGCAGGCCGGCGCCGACGAGGAGCGTCATCGCGAGCGCGAACTGCATCGACACGAGCGCGTTGCGCACGCGCACCTCGGCGGTGCGTCCGGTGGGCATCGCACCTGCGCGCAGGCGGTCGACCAGACTCGCACGGCTCGCCTGCACGGCGGCGAGGCCGCCGATGAGCACTGCGGTAATGACAGTGACCGCCGTCGTGAAGAACAGCGCGCGCGGATCGATCACGATGTGTGTCGCGAACGGCAGCCGTTCGTTCGCGAACGGCCGCGCGATGCGTACGAGGAGCGCCGCGAGCGCGAGGCCGGCCGCGCCGCCGCCGAGCGCGATGAGCGCCGCCTCGATCAGCGGCTGCTTCGCGATCCGCCACCGGTTTGCGCCGAGCGCGGCGCGGAGCGCGTACTCCTGCGATCGCACGCTCGCGCGAATGAGCAGCAGATTCGCGACGCTCGCGCAGGCGAGCAGCAGCACGAGGGCGATCGCGCCGGAGATCAAGGCGAGCGTCGACCAGAGTTGGCCGAACAGCTCACTGGGCAGGCTGGAGACCGACACCGACGTCCAGTGCGCCTGTTCCTTGGGGTACTCCGCGGCGAGTCGCTGCGCGATCGTGTGCATCGCGCCCGCCACGCGCGCCGAGTCGGCCCCCGGGTGTACGCGGAGAATCGCGCGGCTGTCGACGTGCAACCCGCGGAGCGTGAGCGCATTGTTCGCTGATTTGAAATCGTTAATGGGCTGCCAGATCGCCGGCGGAAGCCATCCACCGCTGCCGAAGTTGGGGTAGGCGAATCCCGCCGGCATCACGCCGACGATCGTGATGGGCACGCTGTCCACGTCGACCGTGCGCCCGACGATCGTCCGGTCGCCGCCGAACTGCTTCATGAATTCATCATATGAAAGCACGCCGACCCGCGCGCCGCTCGGCGACTCCTCGTCGGAATTGAAGGTCCGGCCGAGCAAGGGCGACGTGCCCATCAGCGGGAAGAAGCCGGGCGACACGTAGGCGATGATCTGCCGTGTGGGGCTGGCGCCGACCGTCGCGCCGTTGCCGCGGACGAACGCGAGGCCGTCGACCGCGCCGCGCAGCTCGGCGGCCGCGGACTGCCAGTCGCGGAAGGTGGGATAGGACGGGACGCGGAGCTTGCCGTCGTCGCTGCGCTCGTACACGGCGCGAAGCTGGCCGGCGTCGCGGTAGGGAAGTCCGCGCAGCACGACGGCGTCGACGACGCTGAACACCGCGGTCGCGCTCCCGATGGCGAGCATCAGGGTGAGGACGCCCACCGCGGCGAGTACGGGGGCGCGGCGCAGGGCGCGGAGGGCGTATCGGAGGTCGCTCGTCATAGGTGACAATTTTTTATCTCCACGAGACAATATTTTGTCTCCGCCCCGAAAAGTCAACCGTGCGCTGTCATACGGGTGATTCAGTTCGTTCCATGCTGTAACATCATGTGCCAGCGGCGCGTGAAAAGTTCATCCCCACCATCGCCGGCCGATAATCCGAGGCGCAGAGTCTACCCACCGCCCAACTGCGGTGGGCAGGTGTTGCGCCACGTCAAAGGCCGATGGAGGCTATGATGATGAAGGCATGCAAGGCCGCACTCCTTGCGCTCGCCGCCGTGCTCGCGGCGTGCAGTGAAGGAAGCGTCGCACCAACCGCGCAGCAGGCGCCGAACGGGCCGGCGGCGGTGGGCGGCGGATCGACGCAGTCGCTGACGAGCAGCGACACGCTGCGATTCAGCTTCGTGATCGATCCCTCGCAGAACATGTGGTACTACCTTGGCGCGGGGAACAGCATCTCGTTCCCGGCGCACTCGTTGTGCAACCCCGCGAGCTCGACGTACGGTCCGGGACAATGGGACGCGCCGTGCTCACCCGCGACGGCGCCCGTGACGATCAGCGCCGCGGCGTGGATCGACAAGACCGGACACCCGCGGGTCGACTTCAGCCCGCACATACGGTTCGTGCCGACGTCCAACCCGGCGGGCTGGGTGAACCTCACCTTCACCGACTATGCCGCGGCCCAGGGCTGGTTGAGCATTCTCTATTGTCCGGATGCTCATTCCACCACGTGTTTCGACGAGGCGCTGAGCGATCCGACGCTGGCGACCTTCCGCGATCCGACGACCGGCCACCTGACGCGTCGCATCAAGCACTTCAGCGGCTACAACGTGGGCGCGGGCGGCGACTCGACGAGCGATGGCGGCGGAAGCCTGGGCGGCATGGATCGCATGCCGGCGCGCGGCGCCGCGCTCAGCGGTGTTGCCGCGAGGACGCAAACAGCCGGTCTGCTGCGTCAGTCACCGGTCGCCGCGGGCCAGAGCGTCTCCGCGGTCATCGGTCCGTGGGGGGGCGTGCTCAATCTGAACTCGGCTGGCTTCAGTCTGATCGTGCCGCCGGGTGCCGTGGCCGCGAGCACAAGGATCACGGTGACGGCGGTTGCCGGCAGGCTCGTCGCGTACGACTTCGAGCCGCACGGGACGCGATTCAATCTCCCGCTGCTGTTCGTGCAGGATCTGCGCGGAACGCAAGCGCCCGCGTTCTTCAGCGGGTCCATCTACGGCGCGTACTTCGCCGACGATTCGCAGCTCGACGAAGGCGCCGGCGTCGCGGTGGTGGACGAGCTGCTCAACGCGGCGGTGAATCCATTCACTCGCTACGCGATGTTCCCGATCTGGCACTTCTCCGGCTACATGCTCGCATTGGGCTGACCTGCCGATACTGAAAGAGGGGGCGTGCATCCCTGCACGTCCCCTCTTTCGGCATTGCGATGGAACGCTGTTCGAGCGGCTCGGGGCGAGCGACGATGACCAACCCGTCAGTCGACATACTGATCCAGCAGGCGCAGCTCGCGGAGCGTGAGGGCCGGCGCGACGACGCGCGTGCGATGTACGAGCGCGCGCTGCACTCGCTCAAGCGCGCCGAGGACGCCAAGCTCGCGTCGACGCTGCTGCGATGGGTAGGCCGCGCGCATCATCTCGACGGCGACGAAGCCGCGGCGCTCGACTGTCTCGACGCCGCGCTCGCGGTGGCACAACTGGCCGGCGACGCCGGCGAGATCGGCCACGCGATCAACATCCAGGCGGCGGTGCACCAGCAGCTCGGCGATCTGGACCAAGCCGAAGCCCTGTATCTCGAGGCGCGGTCGCACGCGATCGACGCGAGCGAGACGCGGCTCACCGCGATGACGGCGCAGAACCTCGGCGTGATCTCCGCGGTGCGCGGCGATCTCGAGAAGACGCTTCGCTACTATCGCGCGAGCCTCGCCGAGTTCCGCACGCTCGGCGCGCCGCGGGAGGTGCTGCTCGCGCTCAACAACATGGCGATGCTGTGCACGGATCTCGAGCGGTGGGACGACGCCGGGCGCGCGTTCGAGGAGGCGGTGGGGATCGCCGAGGCGATCGGCGACGTGCCGGCGCGGATTCTCCTCGCGGTCAATCGCGCCGATCTGGAGATCGCGCGCGGCGAGTTCGTGGCGGCGCGCGCGTGCTGCGAGCTGGCGCAGCGCCTCTCCGCGCAGACGCAGGATGCCTCCGCGCTCGGCGAGGTCGAGAAGAATCTCGGGACCGTCGCGCGCGAGCTCGGCGAGATGGCCGAGGCGGAGGAACATCTCGAGCGCGCGCAGAAGATCGCAGTCGAGCGGCGCGACTTGCTGCTGTCCGCGGAGACGGCGCGCGAGCATGCGGAGCTGTGCCGCCGGCAGGGGCGCCACCGCGATGCGCTCATGCACTTGAATCGCGGCCACCGGCTGTTCACGCAGCTCCGCGCCAAGCGCGATCTCGCCGACATCGATCGCCGCAACGCGCGGCTCGAGAAGTATTTCCTCGACGCGGTGCGGCACTGGAGCGGCACGATCGAGGCGAAGGACCGGTACACGCAGGGCCATTGCGAGCGCGTCGCCGACCTCGCGTGCGCCATCGCGCTCCGGGCCGGCGTCGAGCCGCGCGAGCTGTTCTGGTTCCGCATCGGCGCGATCGTGCACGACGTGGGGAAGCTGATCATCCCATCAGAGATATTGAACAAGCCGGGCAAGCTGGCGCCGGACGAGTGGGAGCTGGTGAAGCGGCATCCGGTCGCGGGCGTCGAGATGCTGTCGGACATGGACTTCCCGGGCGACGTGATTCCGATGGTGCGCTCGCACCACGAGCGGTGGGACGGGCAGGGCTATCCCGACGCGCTGGCCGGCGAGGCGATCCCGGAGTGCGCGCGCATGCTGTGCGTCGCCGACGTGTACGACGCGCTCACGTCGAAGCGGAGCTACAAGGGGTCGCTGTCGCACGACGCGGCGATGGACATCATGCGCGCCGACATCGGCAAGCAGTTCGATCCGCGGCTATTCGAGATCTTTGAAGAGCTGATGAAAGCGCGGACGCCGTCGATCCGGCAGCGCGCGATCGTCGAGGCCTCGCCGGCGCCGCGGGCGCCGGATCGCGACCTCAAGGTGACGGGCCCGTCCGACGATCTCACCGGGCTGCTCACGCGCCGGCCCTTCGTCGACGCGGCGAACCGCATCCTCGCCGACCGCGGCCCGTTCGCGACGATGTCGCTCATCGTGATCGACGTCGACCATTTCAAGCACGTCAACGACAGCCACGGCCATCTCCAGGGCGACGCCGTGCTGCGCGTCGTCGCCGGCACGCTCCGCGAAGTCGCCTCCGGCATGGGCATCGTCGGGCGATACGCCGGCGACGAGTTCGTCGTGCTGCTTCCGCACACACCGATCGAGGAGGCGCGCGAGCTGGCGGAGCGGCTCCGCACGACGATCGGCCGGACGGCGGTGCCGCTGCGCGAGCGGTCCGGATCGATCACCGTGGGCCTGTCGATCGGCGTCGCGGCCGCGCGTCCGGACACGAAAGACTTCGACTCGTTGTTCGGTCTCGCCGACCGCGCGCTGTACGAGGCGAAGCGGCGCGGCCGGAACAGCGTCGTGTCGGCGAGCGACGCCGACGAGGGCGCGACGGAGCCCGAGATCGATCTCAAGCAGTTCGTGGGACGGGAGGACGAGCTGCGGCGGCTCGCGCGGCTGCTCGAGTCGAGCATCGACGGCGGCTTGAACGTCGTGGCGGTCGAGGGGGAGCCCGGCGTCGGGAAATCGACCCTCGTGCGCCGCCTGACGGGCGAAGTGCGGCTTCGCGCCGGCGCGCTCGTGGTGGGCCGCTGCAGCGAGGCCGACGCCAAGGCGCCGTACGCGCCGTGGGCGGAAGCGATCGCGGCGATCGAGCAGCTCGGCATCATGCCGGCGCGCGAGTGGCGAGCGCTCTCGCATCTCGTTCCCGCGCTGCGCACCGGCGGCGTCGCGAGCGAACAGCCCGCGGACAAGTACGCGCTGTTCGACGAGATCGTGAGCTATCTCTCGGTCGCGACGTCGATCGCGCCGCTCGTGATCGTGATCGACGACATGCAGTGGGCGGACGGCATGACGTGGGACGTGCTCGAGCACGTGCTGCACCAGCTCACGCACGAGCGCCTGCTCGTCTGCCTGACGATGCGGGCCGAAGACGTGCGGGGCGCGGTGCTCGAGCGGCGCAATCGGCTCGTCCGCGACGAGCGCTTTCACGAGATCTGCGTGGGCCGGCTGAGCGCGGCCGAATTGCGACACTGGCTGCACGGCGCGCTCGGCGGCGAGGCGGCGCCGGAGCTGACCGAATATCTCCAGCGCTATTCGGAGGGCAATCCGCTGCTCGCGACGCAGCTCGTGCGCACGCTCGTGGACGACGGCGCGGTGCGCTACGACGGCGGCCGGTGGGGTCTGCGCGCCGACTCGGGGCGCGACACGCCGCCCGCCGTCGCCGGCCTCTTCGAACGCCGGCTCGATCGGCTCTCGCCGGATTCGCGGCGCGTGCTCAACACCGCGGCGGTGATCGGCCGCGAGTTCGACATCGATCTGGCGATCGCCGCCGGCGCCGGCACCGAAGAGGAGATCCTCGACGTGCTCGACGAGGCGATGGCCGAGGCGGTGCTCGAGCCGGTCGCGGCGACGCCGTGCAACTCGCGCTTCACCTTCACGCACTCGCTGCTCGTCGACGCGATCCGGCGGGAGATCAACCCGCGCCGCATGGCGCGCATCCACGAGCGCGTCGCGGCGGCGATGGAGGAATTCGACTTCTCGAATGCCGCCGAGATCGCGATCCACTACGACCGCGCGGGGAATGCCGCCAAGGCGTTCGTCCACGCGATGGCGGCCGGGCGGGCGTCGCTCGCCGTGTACGCGCACGCCGAAGCGCGGCAGTTCTTCGAGATCGCCGAACGCACGGCGCGCGATCCGGCGCAGCGCGCGGACGCGCTGCACCATCTCGCCGAAGTCGCCGAGACCGAAGGACGCTACGCGCTCACCGAGGAGCTGTGCGACCGCGCGCTGTCCGAGCTTTCGGGCAGCAGCGACGGCCACTCGGTGCTCGGCATCAAGCGCATGCGGCAGCGCGTCCGTGCGCTGCAGGGTCAGCCGGCCATGGCGACGATCGCGGCCTGCCGCGAGCTCCTCGAGATCGCGCGCGGGCTGAGCGACGACATGGAGGAGGCGGCGCTGCTCGTGATGCTCTCGCTGTACTCCGGGCGGCTCGGCGAGTGGCGCGATGCCGAGAACATGGCGCGCGAGGCCGTCGAGGCGGCGGAGCGCGCGGGCGACGGGCGGCTCCTCGCCGAAGCGCTGACGCGCCTTGGCATGTCGATGATGGATCGCCGGTCGAGCGAGTCGGCGGATTTCTACCATCGCGCGCTGTCGCTCTTTCGCGGCGTAGGCGACCGCTGCGGCGAAGCGCGCTGTTATATCAATATTGGTATTATCCACCAGCGCGCCGGTGAGACGGCCGCCTCCGAAGCGGCGTACGATCGCGGGCTCGAGGCGGCGAAGAGCGCGCACGCGAGCGATCTCGCGGGGCTCGCCTCCCTCAACCTGGGCGTGTTGTACCTGCGCCGGGGGCAGCGCGATCTCGCGGGCGAGCGATTCGAGGAAGCGCTCGACGCGTTCACGTCGTCGGCGAACGAGGGGCATCGCCTGGGGACGCTCTACAACATGGCGCACCTGGCGCGCGAGAGCGAAGACTGGGCGACGGCGTCGCTGCTGTACGAGCAGGTGATCGCGATCGCCGGCCGCATCGGGCAGCCGGACGTCGAGCTCGGAGCGCGCGCCGGCCAGGCGCTCGCGGCGCTCGCCGTCGGCGCCCGCTCGCTTGCCGACGACGCGATGCGATGGATTCGCGCGAACGTCGAGCCGCGCCCCGATTGGTGGTTCCAGGGGCGAGACATGGTGGACGCACTCCGCATTCGGCTCGCCGCCGAGCGCGGCGACGACTCGCACGCGCTCCGGCTGCTGCACGAAGCGGTCGACATCGCCGCGCAGCACGACCCGTACGTCGCGGCGTATCTCGTCGCGGAGTGCGCGCCGTCGCTCATGCGCTGCGCCGATGGCGTGCTCGCGCTGCTCGACGTGGTGCAGCCGGAGGTGGAGGCGCTCGGCTTCGTCGGTATCACGGAACGCATCGCCACGCTGCGCACGGCGCTCGCCGGCGCGAGCCAGGCCGCGTGACCTTCGGTTATCGCGATGCCGTGCCGATACTCCACACGGGACAAATTTTCGTTAATGAGGATTTACTCGTGACGCGCCGCCGCCGCACCGCTCCCGCCGGAGCCAAGCCATGACCGCCCCGTCCGTTCAGCGGCCGTTGCAGGCTGCCAGCGAGCCCGGTCACGAATTCTCGGCCGTCGTGGGCGAGAGCGCGGGCATGCGGCACGCGCTCAACATGGCGCGGCGCGTCGCCACGACGCCGATTCGCACGCTGCTGCTCACGGGCGAGGCGGGCACGGGGAAGGAGTTGGTCGCGCGCTGCATTCACAACGCGGGGCATTTCGCGAACGCGCCGTTCGTCTCGATCAACTGCGGCTCGATTCCGGCGCCGCTCCTCGAGGTCGAGCTGTTCGGCACGTCCGGGCGGCAGGGCGCGCACCGCCGACTCGGCGCGCTCGAGCTGGCGGGGCGCGGCACGGTCTTTCTCGACGAGATCGGCGAGCTCCCGCTGATGCTGCAGGAACGGCTGCTCCAGACGCTCGAGGATTACAGCATTCCGCGGCTCGGCGCGGCGGAGGCCGTGGTGCACTGCCGCGTGATCGCCGCCTCCAAGACGCGGCTCGAGGAGCGCGTGAGCGCGCGCGCGTTCCGCGAGGAGCTCCTCGCGCGGCTGGCCGTGCTCCGCATCGAGCTGCCTCCGCTGCGCGAGCGCGATGAAGACGCGCGCCTCATCGCGGAGCATCTGTTGACCGAGGCGACGCGGCTGCAAGGCGCGCCGCGGCGGCAGCTCGGGCTCGACGCGGCGGCCGTGCTGCGCGGCCATCGTTGGCCCGGCAACGTCCGCGAGCTGAAGCACGTGGTCGAGCGCGCGATGGTCGTCTGCGAGACGCCGTTGATCGGCGCCGAGCACCTCGCGATCAATCAACGCCGTCCGGGGTCGGGTCCGGTGCGCGGCGCGGCCAACTTCGGCGAGATTCGAATTCCGGTCGACGGCAAGCGGCTTCGCGACATCGAGCGCGAGGCGCTCGAGATCACGATGCAGCTCACCGACTACAATCAGAGCGCGGCGTCGCGGATCCTTTGCATCTCGCGCCCGACGCTCGCGCGCAAGCTGCGCGCGTACGGTCTGGCGTCGCGCGAGGACCGCTGACGCGTCGGATCAGACGAGCGTCTTGCGGAGAAAATCGATCGTGCGCCGCCAGGCGAGCGTCGCGGCCTGCTCGTTGTAGACGGCCGGCCGTTGATCGTTGAAGAAGGCGTGATCGGCGTCGTAGAAGTACGCGTCGATCCGTTTGCCGGCATTCTTGATTCGATCGACGAGCGCGTTCGCGGCGTCGGGCGGCGTGAGCGTGTCGCGCGTCGCGAAGTGCGCGAGCACGGGGCTGGAGAGCCGCGAGAAGTCGAGCTTCACCGCCGGGTGCACGCCGTAAAAGTCGACGCAGGCGCCGATGACGTCGGGAAACTCGCACGCCGCGAAGAGCGAGAGCTGGCCGCCCATGCAGAAGCCGATCGACGCGACTTTTTTCGGCTCGACCCCCTCGACACCGACGAGGTATTGCGCGGCGCCGTTCAGATCCTTGCCCGCCTCGGCGATGTTCAACGCCATCATCAACTTTCCGGCGTCGTCGGGGCTCTTGGTCTTCTCACCATGAAACAGGTCGGGCGCGAGGGCGACGAACCCTTCGTTCGCGAATCGGTCGGCGACGTCGGTGATGTGGCCGACCAGGCCCCACCATTCCTGAATGACGATGACCCCAGGACCCCGGCCGCTGCCGGGGATGGCGAGATATCCGTTCGCGGTGCGGCCGTTTGCTTTGAAGGAGACCAACTCGCCCATTTCGAGGCTCCGGAATTGCGGGATTTCAGCTTATGGAAGCTCAGGGTGCTAGCGTGCCGCCGGCTGCTGCTGCGTCAGACAATGCAACGTACCCAATCCCCACACCAGATCCACCGCGTGCACCCCGACCACCTGTCGGCCAGGGAAGAGCTCGGCTAGCGTGTTGAGCGCGATGCGGTCGTTGCGGTCGTTGAACGTCGGCACGATTACGACGCCGTTCGCGATATAAAAATTGGCATAGCTCGCCGGCAGTCGTTCGCCGTTCATGATCACCGGCCGCGGATAGGGCAGCTTCACCACTTTGAGCGCACCGCGCGCGCCGCCGGCGAGCTGAAGTCGCTCGAGATTGTCGACCGAGCGCCGATGGTTCTCGTCGTCGGCGGGATCGGCCTCGTACGCGAGCACGATCACGCCGGGCGCGGTGAAGCGCGCGACGTCGTCGACGTGGCCGTGCGTGTCATCGCCGACGCAGCCTTCGCCGAGCCAGATCGTCTCGCGAATTCCGAGATAGTCGCGGAAGACCTGCTCGTATCCGCCGCGCGTGAGCCCCGGATTCCGCTCCTGCACCGTCGAGAGCAGGCACTCTTCCGTCACGAGGAGCGTGCCTTCGCCGTCGGTGTCGATCGCGCCGCCTTCGAGCACGACGCGTTCGCCCGTATCCGGCCGCTTCGGCTCGACGCGCGGCAGACCCGCAATGCGCGCGACCGCAGCGCCAACTTGCGCGTCGAGGTCGAAGTTCGCGTACTTCGCCCACGCGTTGAACTTCCAATTCATGAGCGTGACGGCGCCGTCGTCGTCCACGACGCCCGTCGGCGCCGAGTCGCGCAGCCACACGCGGTCGTTCGGCACCACGTGGAGCGTGAAATTGTCGGTGACCCCGTGCGCCGCGAGGTGCTCTCGAGCGGACGCCTTTACCTCGTCCGAATGACACAGAATCTCCACACGCTCGTGCCGATGCAGCACGCGGACGATCTCGGCGTAGACCCACGGAATGGGCGCGAGCTTGCCGGGCCAGTCGGGTTCGTGGTGAGGCCACGCGATCCAGGTGGCGGCGTGCGGAGCGTATTCGGCGGGGAACGTGTAAGTCATTGATTGAACGTGGGGTTGTTCGAAGTAGGGTCGGCGGCTTTGCCGCCTGTACGATCGCTTCAGCGAGGGCTCGAACGAGCCGGAAACGACCCTACAGTAGCGTGCTGTGCGCGCACGACCCTACAGGCGCGCAGCGCCGACCATACGCCGCGCCCCGCTACGCCCCCAAATACCGCGACAAAATCGGCGCGTACGCATCAATCCTCCGATCTCGCAAGAACGGCCAGTTTCGCCGCGTGTCCTCGATCAGCCGTGGATCACACGTCGCGATCAAGATCTCCGGCTCCGTGCCCGCGTCCGCGAGCAGGCGGCCAAACGGATCGGCGATGAACGAGTGGCCGAAGAACTCGATCCCGTTCGTCCCCGGCTCCTCTTCGTGGCCGACACGATTCGGTGACGCGACGAAGACCCCGTTCGCGATCGCGTGCGCGCGCTGCATCGTGCGCCACGCGTCCACCTGCGCGGCGCCAAACTCCGACTTCTCCGCGGGGTGCCAGCCGATCGCCGTCGGATAGAACAGAATGTCGGCGCCGAGCAGCGCGGTGATGCGCGCCGCCTCGGGATACCATTGATCCCAGCATATCAGCACGCCGATGTTCGCGTAGCGCGTCTTCCACACGCGAAAGCCGCTCGCCTGCTTCGCGACATTGCCGATCGCGTCGATCCGATCGTCGGTCGCGGCGTCGCCGGGCGTGAAGTAGTACTTCTCGTTGTAGAGCGGATCGTCGGGAATGTGCATCTTGCGATAGATGCCGAGCAGCGAGCCGTCGGCGTCGATGATCGCGGCGGAGTTGCGGTACACCCCGCGAGCCTGCCGCTCGAAGATCGGCACGATGAGCACGATCTCGAGCTCCTTCGCCAGCACCTGCATGCGGTCGGTCGTCGGCCCGGGGATCGGCTCGGCGATGTCGAAGCGTTCACACTTCTGTGATTTGCAGAAGTAGGGAGCGTTGAACAGCTCCTTCAGGCAGACGATCTGCGCGCCCCGCTTCGCGGCTTCGCGCACGCGCTCGATCGTCGCCGCCACCGTCGCGGCGGTGTCATCGCTCGCCGAATCCTGAATGATGCCGACGGTGAATGGGGACGGGGTGCTGGACATGCGCGAAAAGTAGCGGGGCTGGCGACCGTCTCACCATTCCGCGGTCAGAGCACGCCGATGACGATGTCTCCCACGTTCGTGCCCGTCTCTCGGCGCTGGATGAGCGCGCCTGCCGCCGCGAGCGCGCCGTACGACTCGTGCGCGGCGAGCGCTCGCGACGGATCGCGGCCGGCATCCACGATCGCCGGCCACGTGAGCGCATCGACGATCGCGCCCGCGGCGTCGGTCGCGCCATCGCGGCCGTCGGTACCGGCGGCGAGCAACGTGATACCGTTCGCCGCGTCGCCCGCCTCGTGCAGCTCGCGCGCGGTGGCGAGCGCGAGCTCCTGACATCGTCCGCCGCCGGTTGCGCGCGCGCCGCTGCCACGCAGCGTGACCGTTGTTTCGCCGCCCCAGATGAAGCAGCAGCTCGACTCGCCGCGTTCGCGCGCCGCGAGCATTTCTCGCGCGATCGCCGCGCCGGCCGCGGCCGCGTCGCCCGAGAGCCGCGTCGATTGCACGCGCGGCTCGAAGTGACGTTCGCGCGTACGATCGGCCGCACCTGCGAGCGCGGCGCGATTGCTTCCGACGACGCGCGCCGTGACGTGCGCGAAGGCGGGATGATTGCGCCTCGGAGTTTCCGGCGTCCTTCCGCGTGAGACGGACTGCAAGTACTCGCGATGTGTCTGTGGCACGCGGGAGAGGAGCTTCGCGCGCTCGAGGATCGTCGTCACGTCGGCGACCCGCGTCTCGTCGGGCGAGCATGGTCCGGAGCCGATCACGGCGAGATCGTCGTTTGGCACGTCGGATATCGCGAGGCAGTGGGTCGCGGCCGGCGCGAGCGCGAGCGCGAGCCGGCCGGCGGCCCAGCGCGAGAATCGCTTGCGCACGGCGTTCATCTCGACGACGTCGAGTCCCGCGCCGAGGAGCAGCTCGAAGAGGGTGGTGAGATCCGCCTCGTTCATGCCGGCGATCGGAGCGCCGATCAGCGCGCTCGCTCCGCCCGAGAGGAGCACGATTGCGACGTCGTCACCGCGGCGGCCGGGGACCGTCTGCGCGACCGCGTTCGCGGCGGCGAACGAGTTGCGTCCCGGAATCGGGTGATCGCCGCGAATGGCCTGGAGCGTGGGGTAGGGCGCCGGACCGCCGTCCGGACTGACGACGATCCCCCCGACGATCGCGTGCAGCGATCGGAGGAGGGAGACGACGGCGGCGCTCGCCATCGGCTGCGCCGCCTTGCCGAACGCGAACACCCAGACTCTCGCGCCGCGCGGGATCGAGAGGGCGTCGATCGCGCGAGCCGTCGCGGGGCCGGGCAGCGCCGCCGCGACGGCGGCATCATACATCTCTAACAACAGCTCCCGGCCCGAATCGGCCGGCGCGCGAATGCCCGCGCTGATTCCCTCGTTAATGCGTGCCTCCGCCGGCGCTCGCTCCCGCGGGCAGCGTCGCCGACACATCCTTCGCGAGCTCGGCATACGCCTGCTGCGACAGCACGTTGAACCGCATGATCCTCGATGCAACGCGGCCGTCCGGTCCAATGACGAACACGTTGCGGGTGTCGTACTTCGCGTTGTCCGCCGATCCGTACAGCTTGGCGACCGCCTGGTCGGGGTCGCTCGCGAAGAGGATCGGGAACCCGGAGTCGTGCGCCCAATCCATCTGCGTGGTGTCGGCGTCGGCACTGATTCCGATCACGACGACTTTCTTGCCGCCGTTGAAGAGCGTGGCGTACTGATCACGGTACGCCTCCATTTGAATCGTTCAGCCTTTGGTCCGCGCCTTGGGGAAGAAGGCGAGCACCACCGTCTGCCCGCGAAAATCGGCGAGGTGTACCGGCGCTTTCAGCAATCCAAAGCGCGTCGAGCCGGGTAGCTGAAAATCCGGCGCCTGCTGGCCCGCATCGGGCGCCGACGCGGCGCCGCCTGGCTGCGCACCTTGCGCGCTGGCAATCGCGGCCGCTCCGGCCAGGATCGCCGCGGCAAGTCCGATCGCGCGCGTGGTTGAACTTCCCGTCATGTTCGCACCTGTTCGAGGATGCCGCCAAGATGGTGGTACTTGACGCGTAATGCAATGCGTCGGCACGCGGCGGAGCCATCCAGTTCTGAGGACACCGGTGCCGCATGGAGTAGACGCCATCGCCGCCTAACCGCGCGTATCGGCCGTTAAGACCCGGTATGGCCCGTGCCAATACTCCCATTGAATCTCAGAACCTCAGATTGGGAGATCGCGATGCGCATGAAATTGTTGAGCCTCATTCCGGCGGCGTTCCTCGCGGTGGCGTGTGGGCGGAACAGCTCGCCGTCGGTGGACGATGCGCTCAAGAACGACCTCGCGCTCGCGTCGCAGGCCCAAGCGTACAATCCGCAGCAAACGCTGTCGCCGACCGAGCAGGGCTACGCGCCACAGGCGGCGTCGGCGGCCAGGAACTACCAGCCGCGGACAGTCAGCGCGCCGGTGCATCACAGCTCGACCGTGCATCACTCGTCGTCGAGCGGCCGGTCCAGCGGCGTGTACAGCAGCGGATCGAGCGGGACGTACTATCCGCCGGCGCCTCCGCCGGTGCACACCGTGAAGCACACGCAGCGCGACGCCGCCATCGGCGCGGCGGCGGGTGCGGTGCTCGGCGCCACGACCAGCCGCAACAAAGTCAAAGGCGGCTTGATCGGCGCGGCGGTCGGCGGCATTCTTGGCGGCGTGCTCGGCAACAACGTCGACGTGCAGAAGAAAGTCGGCTGGTGACGATGCCGACGTCGCTCGTGCCGGCAGCGTGACGCGCACGACACGGAGTGAAACGGGGCGGCGTGCAATGCACGCCGCCCCGTCGTAGTTTGTCGGAGAAATTCCAATCTCCAGCCTCACTATGGATGCCACGCAGCTCGAGCAGGTGCTCGACAAACTGATCCGCGAAGTCGAAGGTTCGGTGCACGCGTTCTATCGCGGCGACGTGCGGCAGAACACGCAGCGGATCAAGACCGACAGCTTCCGCAATGCTGCGCGCGACGCGCTGCTGCCACACCTCGACGCGAGCCATGCGCCGGCGGCGAACGCGTCGGCCGTCCCCGCGGCTGCCACTGGTTCCATCGACGCCGAGGACGTGACCGCAGCCACGCGGTGCGTGATGGGCTGGCTGCCAATCGGCGCTCCGGCGACGGCGAGTCCAGAGTCGCGGTGCGTGCCCGCGGCGCGCGAGATGGCGCCGACGTGGGGCGAGCGCGAGAGGGCGCGCCTCGCGCTCAAGCGGTTGCAAGGCTGAGCTCGACCCTCAGAGCAGCGACCAGAGCAGCGCGAGGGCGGCGCTCGTCATCAGGAGCGCCGCGGCGCCGCCGAGCACGTTGAGCCAGCGGCCGTTCCGGTGCGCCCCCATCACGTTGGGGTTGTTGCAGACGACGAGGATGATGAAGATCAGCGGCGGCGCCAGGACGCCGTTGATCACCGCGGACCATATGAGAAGTCTAATCGCGTTGACGTGGGCGAAGGTGAGGATCATGCCGACCACCATCGCCACCGCGATCACGCCGTAGAACTGCCGCGCGTTGTCGATCTTCTCGTCCATGCCGCAGTTCCACGCCGCGGCTTCGGCGACGGCGTACGCCGCCGATCCGGCGAGCACCGGCACGCCGAGCATGCCCGTGCCCACGAGCCCGGCCGAGAAGAGCAGCGACGCGCCCGTTCCCGCGAGAGGCTTGAGCGCCGCGGCGGCCTGCGCGGCGGTCTGCACGTCGGTGAGCCCGGCGCGGTGGAGCGTGGCCGCGGCGGTGAGGATGATGAAGTACATGATCGCGTTCGAGAAGAACATCCCCGCGTTCACGTCGTACCTCGCGGCGCGCAGCTCGCGCTGAATCGCGCGCCGCGGCCGGCCGAGCGACTGCCGTCTGACGACGGCGTCCTGCTCGGCGTTGAGCGACGCCTGCCAGAAAAAGAGGTACGGCGAGATCGTGGTGCCGAGAATCGCCACGAACGTGAGCAGGTAGTCGCTCGACCACGTGAGGTGTGGAACGAACGTCCCCCGCAGGACGCCAGCCGCCGACGCGTGCGCGAGAAATCCGGCCAACACATAGCTGAAGAGCGCGAGCGTCAGCCATTTCAACACGCGGGTCATTCGCTCGTACGACGAGTAGACCAGCAGCGCGAGAATGAGCGCGGTGAACGCCGGCACGAACCAGACGGCACGCACACCGGTGAGCAGCGACGCGGCCGCCGACATGCCGCCGAGATCGGCGGCGATGTTCACGGTGTTGCCGACGAGCAGCAGCGCGCAGGCGAGCCAGAGCGTCGATCGCGAGTAGTGTTCGCGGAGGACGCCGGCGAGTCCGCTGCGAGCGACGATGCCGATGCGCGCGCACATGAGCTGGATTGCCGCGATGAGCGGCAGCGTGATCAGCGCGATCCAGAGCGTCTCATAACCGAACGCCGCGCCCGCTTGCGAGTAGGCGGCGATTCCCGAGGGATCATCGTCCGCGGCGCCGCTGATGAGGCCGGGGCCGAGCTCGTGCACGCGCGCCCGCAGCCAGTGACGCGGTCCGCCCGGACGCGGCCGGTACGGCCGCTGGGCGCCGCGCCGGTCGCGCGGCGTGGCGGCCGCAGCGGCCTCCAGCGGGAGGGAATTCGAGAACTCAGAAGGTTCGGGCAGCGACTCCATATCGCGGCCCAAATAGGCACGACGTGCGCCAAGCCTCGGGGGAATGCACGAGGCGTGCGGCACGGGGATTACCGCCGGTCGCTTCTGTCGCGAGTCGTGCGTTACGGGTTGCGGGTTTTCGAGTTTTCAAACCCTCGACCCGGTGACGCGCGACCCAATACCCGCAACAAAAGCGACCGGTGCAACCCCGGCCTACTGCCTCCCGCTCACCAACTGCCTCAGCACGTACGGCAGAATCCCGCCGTTCTTGTAGTAGTGCATCTCCTCCGGCGTATCGATTCGCGCGACGGCCTTGAACTCCTTCGTGCCCTGCTCGCCCTTGGCGCGAACGGTGAGCGTCGCCTTGGGCTTGAGCGTATCGTCGAGACCCGCGATGTCGAACGTCTCGAAGCCGGTGAGGCCGAGCGACTGGCGCGTGTCGCCGTTGGTGAACTCGAGCGGGAGCACGCCCATCCCGACGAGGTTCGAGCGATGGATGCGCTCGAAGGACTCCGCGATCACGGCGCGCACGCCGAGCAGGATCGTGCCCTTGGCCGCCCAGTCGCGCGACGACCCGGTGCCGTACTCCTTGCCGGCGATGATGACGAGTGGAGTATTCGACTTCTCATATTCCATCGCCACGTCGTAGATGGACTGGGGGCCCCCCCCCGCGTGCAAGGTACTCCAGCCGCCTTCGGTTCCCGGCACCATTTCATTGCGCAGACGAATGTTCGCGAACGTCCCGCGCATCATCACTTCATGATTGCCGCGCCGCGCGCCGTACGAGTTGAAGTCCTTCTTCTCCACGCCGTGCGCGATGAGCCATTTCCCGGCCGGGCTCGACGCGGGAATGTTCCCCGCGGGCGAGATGTGGTCCGTCGTGATCGAGTCGCCGAGGAGCGCGAGCGCGCGCGCGCCGGTGATCGGACGAACGCCCGGCGGCTGCATCGTCATGCCCTCGAAGTACGGCGGATTCTTCACGTAGGTCGAATCGCCGTCCCACGCGTACGTCTCGCCGGTCGGCACGGCGAGCCCCTGCCACTGCTCGTCGCCCTTGAAGACGTCCGCGTACTCGCGCTTGAAGAAGTCGCTCTTCACGCTGCGGCCGATCTCGTCCTGCACGTCCTGCGGCGACGGCCAGATGTCGCGCAGAAACACCGGCCCATCCTTGCCGACGCCGATCGGCTCGCGCGTGAGGTCCAGATCCATGCGTCCCGCCAGCGCGTACGCGACGACGAGCGGCGGCGACGCGAGATAGTTGAAGCGCGTCAGCGGATTCACGCGACCCTCGAAGTTGCGGTTGCCCGAGAGCACCGCCGCCGTGACGAGCTTGTTCTGCTCGATCGCGTTGCCGATCGGCTCGGGCAGCGGACCGGAGTTGCCGATGCACGTCGTGCAGCCATATCCCACGAGCTGGAAGCCGAGCGTGTCGAGATACTCCTGCAACCCGGCCTGCTTGAGGTAGTCCGTGACCACCTTGGACCCGGGTGCGAGCGACGTCTTCACCCACGGCTTCTGCGTCAGGCCTTTCTTCACCGCGTTGCGCGCGAGCAGTCCCGCCGCCAGCATCACCGATGGATTCGACGTATTCGTGCAGCTCGTGATCGCCGCGATCACGACGGCGCCGTGGCGCAGCGTGAACGTCTGCCCGTTGTACTCGACGCGCGCGCCTTCGTCTTCGCCCGCGGCGTGCTCGTCGTCGCGCACCAGCACGGCGGCGGCCGCGAGCTGCGGCTCGCCCGAGACCCGATTCGCCTGCTTCACTTCCTTCGCCGCCGCGGGCGTGCCCGCTTTGGCGAGGTCGGCATCGAGCGCCTCGCGGTACATCGCTTTCGCCTTGGAGAGCGGCACCCGATCCTGCGGCCGCTTCGGGCCGGCGAGGCTCGGCTCGACTGTGCCGAGATCGAGCTCGATCGTATCGGTGAAGGCCGGGTCCGGCGTGTCGTCCGTCCGGAAGAGCCCCTGCTGCTTGGTGTACGCCTCGACGAGCGCGACGTGATGCTCGGGGCGGCCGGTCAGACGGAGGTACTTTAGCGTTTCCTCATCGCAGGGGAAGAACCCCATCGTCGCGCCGTACTCCGGCGCCATGTTGCCGATCGTCGCGCGGTCGGCGAGCGGCAGGTGCGAGAGCCCGGTGCCGTAAAACTCGACGAACTTGCCCACGACCTTTTTCTTGCGGAGCATCTCGGTCACGGTGAGCACGAGATCGGTTGCCGTCGCGCCCGGCGGCAGCTTGCCGTGCAGCTTGAATCCGATCACTTCCGGAATCAGCATCGAGACCGGCTGGCCAAGCATCGCCGCTTCCGCTTCGATGCCGCCCACGCCCCAGCCGAGCACGCCCAGGCCGTTGATCATCGTCGTGTGCGAGTCGGTGCCGACGAGCGAGTCCGGATACGCTTCGCGCGTTTCCTCGTTCACGAACACCGTCTTGCCGAGGTACTCGAGATTCACCTGATGGCAGATGCCCGTCCCCGGCGGCACGACGCGGAAGTTCTTGAACCCGTCCTGCCCCCAGCGCAGAAAGAGATACCGCTCCTGGTTGCGCTCGAACTCTTTCTCGGTGTTGATGAGAAACGCGGCCTGATTGCCGAATTCGTCGACCTGGACCGAGTGATCGATCACGAGATCGACCGGCTGTAACGGGTTGATGCGCTGCGGGTCGCCGCCCAAGCTCTCGAGCGCGTCGCGCATGGCGGCGAGATCGACCACGGCGGGAACGCCGGTGAAGTCCTGCAGGAGTACGCGGCTCGTGCGGAACGCGATCTCTTTCTCGCGATGCGCCTTCACGTCCCACGTGGCGAGCGCTTCGACGTCGCCGCGCTTCACGAATGCGTCGTCCTCGTTCCGCAGCAGATTCTCGAGCAGGATCTTGAGGCTGAACGGGAGTTTGGCGGCGGTGCCGCCGGAGAGCTGGTCGAGTGCCGCGAGGCGATAGACGGTGTACTGCGTTCCGTCGACGCTCAGCGTCGCGCGGCTTCCGAAGGAATTCTTGCTTGTCATGGAATTCGTCTCTCGGTTCGGCCGCCAACATGGGCCGAGGCGAGGGTGACAGACGGAGCCACTGGCGGGGCGCGCACGCTCGCCGCCAGGCTGTCGATAATGTAACTGACTCGGGCGGCCGCAGGATGACCGTTGCGTCGAGCGCCGGCCCCGACCGATCTTGCCACGATGACGACGCCAAGCGATCCGGTTGAGTTGACGACCCGGCTGATGTCGATCGATTCGACCAGCGGGCGCGAAGGCGACGTGATCGCCTGGGCGGACGACTATCTCGCGGCGCGCGGCTGGCGCACGACGCGCATTCCCGTGAGCGCCGGACGCGACGATCTGTTCGCGACGGCCGTCGACGCGCCGCGCGTCACGCTCTCGACGCACCTCGACACCGTGCCGCCCTACATCGCCCCGCGCGTGGACGGCGATCGCATTCTCGGACGAGGCGCCTGCGACGCGAAGGGAATCGCCGCGGCGATGATCTGCGCCGCCGAGCGTTTGCGAATGCGCAACCTTCCGGTTGCATTACTGTTTGTCGTCGGCGAGGAGGTGACGCACGACGGCGCGCATGCGGCGAACGAAGCGTTCACGTCGGGGCTCGTCCCCGCGACGAGCCGCGCGTTGATCGACGGCGAGCCGACGGAGAGCACGCTCGCCCTCGGCACCAAGGGCGCGATCCGCGTCACGGTCCACACCGCGGGGCAGGCCGCACACTCGGCGTATCCCCATCTCGGGCGTTCGGCCACGCTCGATCTCGTGCGCCTCCTCGCGGAGCTCGACGCGACGGAGTTTCCGCGCGACGCGCTGCTCGGCGAGACCACGGTGAACATCGGCTCGTTGAGCGGCGGGGTAGCCGACAACGTCGTCGCGCCGTCGGCGGAAGCGCGCATCATGATCCGGCTGGTGCGCCCCGCCCCGGAGGTCATGAGCGTTCTCGAACGCTGGGCCGACGGCCGCGCGACGCTCGAGTGGGGACCGATGGTGCCGCCGGTGAAGCTCGGCGCGGCGCCGGGATTCGAGACATCGATCGCGGCATTCGCGACGGACATTCCCGTGCTCACGAACTGGGGGACGCCGTACCTGTTCGGCCCGGGATCAATCCACGTGGCACACCGGGACGACGAGTTCATCGACGTCGGGGAGCTTCGGAGAGCGGTGGAGAGTTATGAGAGGCTGGCGGAAGGTTTGATCGGCTGAGGGCGGCGGGTTTGTATCCGCGGTCGCTGTCGTTGTGCGTTGTCCGTTGTGCGTTATCCGTTGTCCCGTTCGGCTTCGGGTCACGCGAGTTCGACGCAATCACGCACAACGGATAACGGAAAACGCAAAACGACAGCGACCGGCGACAGTAGCTCGCCGTTTTGCTTCGGATTACGCCGCCCCTCTCTCCCCCGCCTTGAGCGGCACGATCCGTTCGACCTTCCGCGCGATGATCGCGTGCGTCGGACAGTGATGCACGAACTCTCCATCCGCCGGCGACCAGTCCGCCGTGCGCGTGCGCGTGTACGCTTTGCCCTGCGCGTCGAGTCCCATCATCGACGGCGCGAGCGCCGCGCAGAGGCCGCAGCCGATGCACCGGTCGCGATCGACTTCGATCTCGAACCGGCGGCGCGGGTACACGCCGCCCGGCTGGTCGTAGAAGGCGTCGATGTCCTCGAGCGCCTTGTGTGCGGCGCGATGGCCCTCCTGGATCGTGGCCGCGATGTTCGTGAAGCTGAGCCAATCCTCGGAGCAGCGCGGGCGAATCAGCACCATCGGCGGCCCTTGCCAGTTCGTCAGCGGGAACTGCTGCAGCGCGTGCATCATCGTCGTCGCCGCGCGCATGTAGATGTTCGCGAAGCCGAGCGAGGCGGCGTCCTGGATCGGGCGCAGGTCGGTGCTGCCGACGTCGACGGCGATGACGAGATCGGCGTCGAGGGCGCCGATCGCGACCGGGAGGTTGTCGATCACCCCGCCGTCGACGCACACGCGCTCGCCCACCTTCCCCGGCGGGAAATAGCCCGGCAGCGCGCACGACGCGTACACCGCGTCCTGCACGTAGACGTTCTGCAACCCCGGCGAGCCCCAGATCACGGGCGAGCCGCGCTCCAGATCCACGGTGTTCACGAGCAGCGGCAGCGGCAGATCCGCGAACGTGCCCGCCGGCACCACGGCGCGGCACAGGTCGCGCAGCGGCTCCTCGAGATAGATCGAGGGTGACCGCATGCGCTCCATGATCATTCCGAAATGATTGATTCTGAATAAGTCGCGCCGCTTGAGCGACTCGGCGCGCGCGGCGAGTTGGTCGGGCGTGTACCCGCCGAGCCGCGCCGCGGCGAGGAGCGCCCCGATACTCGTGCCGGCGTAGCGCGTCGGCACGATGCCGCGCTCCTCGAGCGCCTTCATGACGCCGATGTGCGCAAACCCCTTCATCCCGCCGCCGCCCAGGACGAGCGCGATGCGGCGGTGAGAGGGGGGGGCGGAGGATGCCAAGCCGGAACGGGTCATGTCACACGGAGTATCGGTACGCTGATCGCTTGTTCATACACCATGGAGTGGGCCGCGGTCACTGGAGATAGTCGTACAATCCGAGCAGGCCGACCACCGCCCCGCCGACCATGATCACCGTGCCGGGCGTGCCGCCGATGATCGCTCCGGCGATGAGAGCCGCGACGCCGACCACCATCATCGCCCGCGCCTGCCCGAGATTGGCGCGCGTCGCCATCGCCGGATGGGCCGTCTTGGCCGCGGTACGCGCGTGCACGCCCGCTTGCATCCCGGTGATCGTCGCGCCCGACAGGGCGGACGGCGCGGGTGTGCGCTCGATCACCATCGACGGAGCCGCCGGAGCGTCAGGCGCGCTGCCGCGGCTGATCGCGGCGCTCGTATCGAGTGTCGCCGTCGCCGAGAGCTGCGCGTGGACGGGGGCCGCGACGGCCATGGAAAGGCACACCGCGAGCAAACGAACTGGTAGACGCATCACTGCTCCTCGTATGGGGGTGCCAACGCCTGCGAAAGAAACGCGCCAGAAAAATGCGCCGCCCCCCTCGCACTGAGTCAATGGTGGCGGACACACATCGTGCCGCCTAGTGTTACGCGTCGCTCTCACCCCTCACCTTCCGCTTCCGCACATGCTCCCGTCTCCCGCGCTCCGATGACGCGCGAGCGCACCGACGGCTCGCTCGTTCGCGCGCTCGGCGTGTGGGGACTCGCCGCGAACATCGTCAACATCACGGTGGGCGGCGGGATCTTTCGCTTGCCGACCGCGGCGTACGAAGCGCTGGGCGGATCGGCGCCGATCGCGTACGTGGTCTGCGCGGTCGCGATGGGGCTCATCGTCATCTGCTTTGCCGAGGCCGGCAGCCGCGTGTCGCTCACCGGAGGGCTGTACGCGTACGTCGAAGTCGCGTTCGGCCCGTTCGTGGGCTTTCTCGCCGGGGTGATGCTCTGGGCGGGGATCACGGCCGCCACGGCCGCCGTCTCGTCGTTCTTCGCCGATGCACTCGTCGCGCTCGTGCCATCGCTCGCGGCAAGCGGCGCGCGGTCGGGATTGCTCATCGTGATTCTCGTCGCGTTGGCGCTGCTCAACATCGCCGGCGTGCGGGGCGCGAATCGGTTCAACGTCGTGATGACCGTCGCCAAGCTGCTGCCGCTGGTGCTGCTGATCGTCGTCGGTGCATTCGCGGTGCACGGCGCGAATCTCTCGATCGGGCGCGCGCCGTCGGGCGGACAGCTCGCCCGCGCGTCCGCGGTGTTGATCTTCGCCTTTCTCGGCGTCGAATCGGCGCTGGTGCCGAGCGGGGAAGTGCGCGAGCCGTCTCGAACCGTGCCGCGCGCGATCTTCATCGCGATGCTCGCGGTGACGGTGCTCTACCTCGCCGTGCAGATCGTGACGCAAGGCGTGCTCGGGGGCGCGCTCGCCGGCCAGAAGACACCGCTCGCCGAGGCGGCGGCCGTCGTGATGGGCGGACCGGGGCGCACGCTCATTCTGGTCGGTTCCGTGGTGTCGATGTTCGGTTACGTGAGCGGGATGACGCTCGCGGTGCCGCGGATGCTGTTCGCGTTCGGGCGCGACGGATTCCTTCCGTCGACACTCGCCGCCGTCCACACGCGATTCAGGACGCCATGGATCGCGATCGCCGTCCAAACGGTGATCGTGATCGTGCTCGCCGTGTCCGGAAGCTTCGAGAAGCTCGCGATCATCGCGAACGGATCCATCCTGCTCGTCTACGCCGCCTGCTGCGCGGCGGTGCTGCAGCTCCGGCGCCGCGGCGTCAGCGAGAGCGGCGCGCCGTTCCGCGCGCCGATGGCGGGCGCGGTTCCGATTCTCGCGCTCGCGATCATCGCATGGTTGCTCACGAGCCTCTCGTTGGGTGAATGGAAGGCGTTGCTGGTGGTGCTCGTCATCGCCATCGCCGTGTACTTGGGGAGTATGCCGTCGCGCCGCGCGACGCGAGCCGCGGTGGGCGCATGACCGAGCACGCCACGCGGAACGACCCGCTCCTCACGTTCCGATCCGAGTTTCCAATCCTCGAACGATCGACGTATCTCGTCTCGAACTCGCTCGGCGCGATGCCGCGCGGCGTCCCCGACCGGCTCGCCGAGTACGTGGATCAGTGGGCGGAGCTCGGGGTGCGCGCGTGGGCGAATGGCTGGTGGGAAATGCCCGTTCGCGTCGGCGACGAGATCGCGCCGTTGATCGGCGCGGCGGCCGGCGAGATCGCGATGCTGCCCAACGTCACGATCGCGCAGACGTCGGTGTTGTCGGCGCTCGATTATTCGGCCGGCCGCGATACCATCGTCATGACGGAGCTGGATTTTCCGTCGGTGCGGTACGTGTACGACGGACTTGCGACGCGGCTCGGCGCGCGCGTCGTGGTCGTGTCGAGCGAGGACGGCATCGGCATCGATACGCAGCGCGTGCTCGACGCGATCGACGAGCGCACGCGCCTCGTCGCGATCTCGCACGTGCTCTTCCAATCGGCGTACATCATGGACGCCGCCGCGATCTGCGCGCGCGCGAAGGAGGTTGGCGCGCTCGTCTCGCTCGATGCGTTCCACTCGGTGGGCGTGATCCCCGTGGACGTGAAGGCGCTCGGGGTGGACTTTCTGAGCGGCGGCGTGTTGAAGTGGCTGTGCGGTGGACCCGGCGGCGCGTTTCTCTATGTGTCGCCCGAGGCGAGCCGCGCGCTCGCACCGTCGTTCACCGGATGGCAGGCGCACGCGCACCCCTTTGCGTTCGCGCCGGAGATGGAGTACGCGGAGCACGCGTGGCGATGGCTCAACGGCACGCCGCCGATTCCGGCGCTGTTCGCGGCGATCGAGGGGCCGCGCATCGTGCGGCGCGCGGGCATCGACGCGATCCGCGCGAAGAGCATCCGCCAGACGACGCGCTTGATCGAGCTCGCCGACGCGCGCGGGCATCGCGTCACGGCGCCGCGCGACGCACGCGTCCGCGGCGGGACGGTGGCGTTCGACGTTCCGCACGCGTATGGTGTCGCGCAGGCGCTGTTGGCAAACGGCGTGATCGTGGACTACCGGCCGAACGCCGGCATCCGGATCGGGCCGCACTTCTACACGACGGACGACGAGATCGAGCGTGCGGTCGGGTCGATCGACGACATTCTTCGGGACGAGACATGGCGCGCGTACGAGCACACGAGGAGCACGGTTACGTGAATATGAATAATAATATCGTCATTCCGAGCGAGCGCAGCGAGTCGAGGAACCTGGGTTCGTCGACCAATGAACCGCCACGCGCCCGGATTCCTCGACTCCCTCGCTGCGCTCGGTCGCTCGGAATGACAGCCGCGTGTCTGCTCGGCTTGACGCTGCCGCTCGCGCGACCCGCCCGCGCCCAGACGTTCACCCGCGCCGATACCGCGGCGCTGCACAAAACCCTCGACGCCATCGCCGCCGCCCATCACGGGGTGCTCGGCTACTCGGTGCTCAACCTCGATACCGGCGAGCGCATGTCGCTGCGCGGCGACGAGACGTTCCCGACCGCGAGCCTGATCAAGGTCCCGATCCTCGTCACGCTCTACGATCTCGCGCAGAAAAACATGCTCTCGCTCGACGATCCGCTGACCGTGCTCAAGATCGATCAGGTGCCCGGGAGCGGCGTACTCCAGTTCATGCATCCCGGCATGTCGTTGAGCGTGCACGATGCCGCCGCGCTGATGATCATCCTCAGCGACAACACCGCGACGAACCTGCTGCTCGACCGGATCATCATCCGCCGCGTGTGGGAGAAAATGGAAGCGCTCGGTCTGCCGCACACCAAGGTGCACTCGAAGACCTTTCTCCGAATCTCGAGCGTCGCCATGGACAGCTCGGCGAAGTACGGGCTCGGCGTGAGCACGCCGAACGAGATGGCGCACCTCTTCGCGCTGCTCGCCGGCGGGCAAGCCGTGAATCCCGCGGCGGACTCGGCCATGCTCGCCATTCTCGCGGACAACGCCGACATGGACTCGATGCAGCGCACGATCGATGGCATGAGCGTGCCGCACAAGACCGGCGCCACCGATTCGGTGCGCACGGAATGCGCGCTGTTCCGCTTGCAATCGCGCGTCGTGGCGTGCGGATTCACGAAGGCCAATCAGGACACGCGCTGGGTGGTCGACAACGAGGCGCAAGTCTCGCTCGGAAAAATCGGCGCCGCGGTCGTCGCCGCGTGGCCGAAGAAGTAGCGCGTCGGTGGTACAGGCTATGCCCTTCCTCCGCGCAGGAGGGGACTTATCGTGTCGCTACGTTGCTTGCTCGTGCTCGCGCTGGTCGCGAGCCTGCCGGGTACCGCCGCCGCGCAATTCACCACTTTCATTCCGCCGCAGACCAAAGTCGCTGATTCGGTGAAGGCGGCCGTCGCGACGCAGCAGAAGGTGCAGCAGGACAGCATTGCGCAGGCGCAGCTCACGAACATGAAGACGTGGGTCGACTCGGCCGCCGGCGTGACGCCGCCGACCACGGCCGATTCCGTCGCGAACGCGATCGCCGCGACGAACAGCGCCGACACGGGCGCGTTCCGAAACGGCATGCGCGCGCCCGAGACCGCGAGCGATCTGCCGCTGCTGGTCGTGATCGGCATCGCCGCGCTCGGACTCGGGACGCTCCTGCTCGGCGGCAGCCGTGCGCCGCGCACACGTGCGTAGAGCCGTCGGCCTCGCGCTCTACGTGGGCGGCGGGTTGATGCTCTCGTTCGCCGTCGGGCGGTACGGCGTGGGCGTCGTGCGCGCCGACGAGGCGCGCGCGGCATGGAACGATGCTGAAGCGCAGGAAGCTGTCGCGCTCGCGCGTTCGGTCGCGCTGCCCCGCGACCGGCGCGAGCCGCTCGTGGACGGCGCACCCGTCGCGCGCCTCGTGATCCCGAAGCTCGACTTCGACGCGATCGTGCTCGAGGGCGTGGACGGCGACGACCTGAACGCCGGCCCGGGGCACCTGCCCGGCAGCGCATTCCCCGGCGAGCCGGGCAACGCGATCATCTCCGCGCATCGCGATCGCCACTTCAATCATCTCGATGCGCTCGAGGTCGGCGACACGCTGTTCACGGAATCCGGCGCGCGGCGAAACGCGTGGGTCGTGGTGTCGACGCGCGTGCTCGACAAGAACGCGCCGGCGCTGTTCCACATGAAGGACGCGACGCTCACGCTGACGACGTGCTGGCCGATACGGTACCTCGGGCCGGCGCCGGATCGGTTGATCGTGACGGCGAAACCGATCGGCGGCCGGTCGACGCCGCGGGCGTAGCGTCGTCTCGCTTCTCGCTTCTCGCTTCTCGCTTCTCGCTTCTCGCTTCTCGCGTCTCGAGAGCCGAGACCTGGTCCGGTACATTTCCATTCGTGCCCCCCATCCGCCTCCTCCCCGCCCTCGAATCCGCTGTTCGCGACCACCGGCCCGTTGTCGCGCTCGAGAGCTCGGTGCTCGCGCAGGGACTTCCGATTCCGCAGAACCGCGAAGCCGCGATTGGCATGACGAACGCGGTCGCGCGGGCTGGCGCACTGCCGGCGATCACCGCGGTCGTGGCGGGGACGCCGGCGGTCGGGCTCACCGACGACGAGCTGGAGCGATTCCTTCGGCGTGAGGGCGTGCGCAAAGTCTCGGCGCGCGATCTTCCGGCGGCGGTGCTGAAGCGCGCGGACGGCGCGACGACCGTGGCCGCTTCAATCGCGCTCGCGTCGGCCGTCGGTATCACAGTCTTCGCGACCGGCGGCATTGGCGGCGTACACCGCGACGCTCCGTACGACGAGTCGGCGGATCTCGCCGAGCTCGCGCGCACGCCGATGATCGTGGTGTGCGCGGGCGCGAAGTCGATCCTCGATCTCCGCGCCACGTGGGAGCGGCTCGAGAGCATGGGCGTGCCGGTCGTCGGCTACCGGACCGACGAGCTGCCGGGATTTTTCTCGGCCGAAACGGGCATCAAGCTCGATTGCCGAGTGGACGACGTAGCGGAGATCGTTGGGCTGTACCGGGCTCACCGCGCGCTCGGCCGAATGCAGTCGATCGTGGTGGTGCAAGCACCGCCGGCGGAGCACGCGCTCGCGCGCGAGCGGGTCGAGTCGGCGGTGGCGCGGGCCCAAATGGATGCGCGGCGCGACGGCATTACGGGCGCCGCGGTGACCCCGTATTTGCTCGCCGCCGTAACTCGTTTGACGGACGGAAGTTCGCTCGCGGCAAACCTGGCGCTGCTGGAGCGGAACGCGGCGCTCGCGGGAGAGATTGCAACAATGTATTCCCGCGCGGAAACGCGCTAGCGCGGCGGCGCGATACTACCCGGTGAGATCACAGAACAACAACAATTCGGCATTGAACTTCGCCGTGTCGTGATGGTATCATAGGCATACCCTCATGAGCTGGAGGCTTGCTGACGATGGCCACCCCGTTCCTGAGTTCTGAAGAGTACGACGAGCGTGCGCATCAGCTCTACAACGAAGGGCAGTTCGATGAGGCGCTCGACGTACTCCGCGAAGGACTCACGCTCTATCCGAATTCGGTGGAGTTGCATGTAGGGGTAGGGTACGCCCAGCTTGCGCGCGAAGAGTTCGCTTGGGCTCGCCGCAGCTTCGAGCAGGCGCTGGTGCTCGAGCCCGAGCACGAAGACGGGCTCGCCGGTCTCGGTGAAACGCTCCTCAAACTCGGCCAGGACGAAGCGGCGCTGCGCTGCTTTCGGCGCACGTTGGAGCTCGGCTACGCCGATGACATCGATCTCATGCTCCAGATCGGCCGCTCGCTCTTCCGCGAGGGTTCGCTCCGCGAGCGCACCGAGATGTTCGAGGAAGCGAAAGGTTTCTTCGAGACCGCCGCACAGCAGGTTCCCGATTCGGCGGAAGCGATGGCCTGCATCGGCTACGCGCAGCACCGGCTCGGCGACGACGACACGGCGATCGGCTCGCTGCGGCGCGCGCTGCAGCTCGACGGCGACCATGCGGAAGCACGCATCTATCTCGCGAATATTTTGTACGACCAGAGCGAGTTCGAGGCGGCGCTCTATCATTTCGAGCGCACGAACCCGGACGATCACTGGGACGAGCTGGGCATCTGGCGTCTGATCGAGTTGAAACGCTCGCTCTATCGTCTCGAGGAGAACGACCCGGAGCTCAAGCCGTGGGACGACCGCCTCGCGGAGCTTGCCGGCGATCTCGACGATGTGGACACGATTCTCATGGAGCTCGAGCCGCGCTCCGGCGCGGATACTGCACCGGCCGCTGAAACGGCTCGGGGCCAGCTCGAGCTCTTCGGCTCACTCCTCAGCTCGCTCGTGCAGGAGCGGCAGGACGACGGCGTGACGCCGGAGCACCAGATCATCGTGTCCGACGGGGCCGAGTTTCAGGGGTCCTGGGAGGAGATCGTGCGCCGCATGCGAGACCAGACGGGGAATCCCTCGCACTCGATGCAGGAATTCATGAACGGAATGTCGCAGCACGGCTTCCGTCAGACCGGGGTTCGCATCCCGACTCACGACGCGGAGAGCTTCCTCCGCGGTAGCGCCGTCGCGGGGTTGCTCCGGATCGTCCGGTGAGCACACTCGCGCAGCGAAGCGCGCGCGCCGCACTCGATGCGGCGCGGCCCGCGGTGGCGCGCCTCGACGTCAATCGCGGCACCGAGGATCTCGCCGCCGATTTGATCGAGACGTGGGGCGCCGTCGAGGACGCCCTCCGTTCCCTCGTCGGCAGCTCCGTCCTCAGCGGGCAGGCGCTGATCCGAGAGGCCAGGCAGCGGCAGCTCATTGACTTCGAGCAGGCGAATTCGCTCGCCGAGTTGCTGGCCGTGCACGATCGCGTGCACAACACGTCGTATGGTCCGACGGCCGCTGACATCAACGCGACGCGCACCGCGTTTCTCAGGCTCGACAGCGCGCTGATGGGCGACGCCGGGATCGACTCGCCTCACGGCGCGCCGATCGCTCCGGGGACGGCGGCAACGGCAACGGCTCCGGTAGCGCCCGCACCCGTCGTTCCGGAGCCGCCGCCTCCCGCCGCCGGCACGCGACCGCACATGCCGGTCTGGGCGTGGGTCGCCATCGCGATCGTGCTCGTCGTGATCCTCGGCGCAATCGGCTATTACGTCTTCGGGACTCACGGGAGCGATTCCTTGCAAGCGGGCGTCACCGCGTACGGCGCTGGTCAACGCGAGGTTGCGGTGAGCGACTTCAATAAGGCGGCGCGCGAGGATCCCAAGAATCCTGTTCCGCACATTTACCTCGGTCGCATGGCGCGCGAGGTGGGCAACTATCCGCTCGCGACGCAGGAGTTGACGGCGGCGATTCAGGATGACCCGAACAACGCGCTCGCGCTGCGCGAGATGGGCGCCAATCTGCTGACGCAGGGCAATTACGATCTCGCGCGCGATTTCTACGTGAAGGCGGTGCGCGCGAATCCGTCGGACAAAGTCTCGCTCGGCTATCTGGGCTGTACGCTCACACGCCTCAACCGCGCGAGCGAAGCGGCGACGTTCCTCACCCGCGCGGGCCCGGGCCCATGGAGCAATTGCACGCCGGCCGCGCCGTCGTCGCAGACGGGAACCAGCCCCGGTACGCCGGTGCCTGGCGGCACGTTGACGAATCCGCCGGGAGTCGTGCCGCGGCCGTAGGCACGAGGGTCGAGGCTGGAGGTTCGCTGCAGCGCGATTCGAGTTTTGGCATTACTATATTCGCGCCACCCCGTAGGACGCGCCTTCCGCGCTTGCCAGCCTCTATCCTCCGGCCTCCAACCTCTCCCTCTTGATCTCCTTCTCCGCCGTCAGCAAGACCTATCGCAGTCTGCTCGGCCGGCCGGTCAACGCGGTGATCGACTTCACCCTCGAGATTCGCGAGGGCGAGGTGCTGGGGCTCGCGGGGCCGAACGGCGCGGGGAAGAGCACGCTCATCGGGCTCCTGCTTGGCTATCTGCCGCCCACGTCGGGGACGGTGTCGATCTACGGCATGCGGCCGCGCGCGTTCATCGAGCGGCACGGCATCGGCTACCTCTCCGAGCTGATCGCGATCCCGCCGTCGTGGCGCGCCGAGAAGGCGCTGCGGCGGTACGCGCTCCTCGCCGGTGTCGCGCCGGCCGACGTCCAGGCGCGCGTCGATGCCGCCATCGAGCTGCTCGGACTCGGCGAGCATCGTAGAAAACTCATTAAACAACTATCAAAAGGCAACCTCCAGCGCGTCGGCCTCGCCCAGGCGCTGCTCTGCGAGGAGCGGATCCTCATTCTCGACGAGCCCACCCACGGCCTCGACCCGATGTGGACGCAGCGCTTCCGCGAGCTGATGCAGGCGCTGCGCCGCCCGGAGCGGGTGATCTTCATCGCGTCGCACAACCTCGACGAGCTCCAACGCCTCTCGGACCGTGTCGCGATCATCGATCACGGGCGCCTGCAGCGCGTCGTCGATCTGCGCCAGGCGTCGGCCGCCGCGGTATCGGCGCCGTACCGGCTCGTCGTCGGCGGCGGCGCCGAGCACGTGACCGCCGTCTTCCCGGACGCCGTCGCGGTGAGTGCCACCGAATGGGATCTGCCGGAGCGGCCGCTCCCGGCCCTCAACGCGCAGCTATCCGATCTCATGGCCCGCGGCGCCCTCGTCGCGTCGCTCACGCCCGTGCACAGCGCGCTCGAACAACAATTCCGCGAGGCCGTGGCCCAATGACCGCGCCGTCCATTCCGCTCCCGCGCCGCCGCGCGCGCCTCGGGCGCTATTCGCTCTGGCAGATTCGCGATTTCACGATCAACACTGCGATCGTCACCATCGTTCTGTTCGGGCTCCTCGGCGCGCTCTTCATTGCGCAGATCCACGCGCAGACCGAGATGTTCGCGGCGACGCACCGGCCGCTGCCGCCCACGCTGGCACTCCACACCTACAACGAGCTGCTCTCGATGTTCTCGTTCACCGCGCCCATTCTCGCGATGAACGGCATCCTCGCGACGGACCGGGTCTCGGGCTACACGCGATTTCTGTTCGCCAAGCCGCTGTCGGTGCCCGCGTATTACGCGCAGTCGCTCGTCGTGCGGCTCGTCGGCTTCATCGCCGTCGCGTGCGTCATGCAGGCGCTCTGGGGACGGTTCGAATCACCGGCGCTGTCGTGGAAGTTCGTCGTCGACATGACGGCGTTCGTCGTCACGATCGGCGGCATCATCTTCGCGCTCTCCGCGCTCACGAAGTACGATGGATTGATCGCCGTCATGCTCATGCTCCTCACGGCCCTGCTGCGAGAGCGGTGGATGGGCTCGACCGGCGTGCTGCACGCCGCGGCGTACGTTTTTCCGCCCCTCGGACGACTCAACGACGTGCAGAGCTGGTTCATCGGTCTCGATCCGCTCAGCGACGCGGCGACGGGCGTGCCGTTCCCGACGAAATGGTTCTGGTGGAACGTCGGCTACGGTCTCGCGGCGTTCGCGATCGGCTTCGCGATTCTGCGGAAGCGCTCGCTCACCAAGGCCTGAGCTCGGCGCCGGTCGGGTAGCATCGCCCGCCGGGTTCGGTGAGATTGCACGACGGGGGCGTCGCGACCGCGGGCTCCCGCCGTGAATCTCCGATCTCCATACCCGACGTGAGCACTTCCGCACAGGCTTTCGCGCTCGATCCCGCGACCGTCGTTCGCACCCGGCTCGCCAACGGCCTCACCGTTCTCATTCGCCGCGACCGATCGGCGCCCGTCGTCGCCATCGTCACGTACGTGAACGCGGGCTACTTCGACGAGACCGACGAGATGGTGGGGATCGCGCACGTGCTCGAGCACATGTACTTCAAGGGCACGCCGTCGCGCGGCGTCGGCGAGATCGCGAAGCAGACCAAGGCCGTGGGCGGCTATCTCAACGCCGCCACGATCTACGATCACACGAGCTATTACACGGTCCTGCCGGCGTCGGGGTTCGCGCACGGCCTCGACGTGCAGGCCGACGCCTATGCGCGATCGCTCATCGACGCCGACGAGCTGGCGCGCGAGCTCGAGGTGATCATCCAGGAAGCCAAGCGCAAGGCCGACAGCCCGGGCGCGGTCGCCAACGAGACGCTGTACGAGCTGCTGCACGACCGGCACCGCATCCGGCGCTGGCGCATCGGCCGCGAGACGGGTCTCCGCGAGCTGACGCGCGACCAGCTCGTCTACTTCTATCGAAATTTTTATCATCCTGGAAATACAGTTCTCTCAATAGCCGGCGACGTCGACCCCGACGAGGCGCTGGCGGAGGTTCAGCGGCTGTACGGCTCGCTGCCCTCGGGCGAGCCGATGCGCCATCCCGGGCCGATCGAGGAGGGCGTCTCCGGCTTCCGATACCGCGAGTGGACCGGCGACATCGGGCAGACGCAGCTCGCGATCGGCTGGCGGACGCCGGGCACCACGCACCCGGATACGCCGTCGCTCGACCTGCTCTCCGCGATCCTCGGCAGCGGCCGCGCCTCGCGGCTGTACCGCTCGGTGCGCGAGCGCCGGCTCGCGTCGTCGATCACCGCGTACAACTACACGCCGACCGAGATCGGCGTCTTCGTGATCCAGGCCGAGACGCCGCCCGCGTCCACCGCGGACGCGGCGCGCGCGGTGTGGGACCAGGTGCGCGCGATGCGCGACGGCGACATCGGCGATCTCGAAATCGAGCGCGCGAAGCGTGTGTACGAATCGCAGTGGGTTCGCCGGCTCGAGGACATGGAAGGCCAGGCCAACTACCTCGCTGAGTGGGAAGCGCTCGGCGACTGGCGAATGGGCGATCGGTATCTCGAGCGTTTGCTCACGACGACACGCGACGATCTGGTGGCGGTCGCGAATCGATATCTCGGCGCGGACAACACGGGCGTCATCGTGTACCGTCCCGAGTCGAGCGCGGAAGTGGCCGCCGATGCCGACGCGATGCGCGCGCTGCTCGACACCGAGCCGGGCCCGGAGCCGCTGCCGGCCGCGGTGCCATACGCGGCGCACGCGCCGCCGGCGGGACAGGGCGCGACCTTTGAGCGCGAGGAGGCGGGCGTTCGCGTCTACCGGACCGCGAACGACGTCCCCGTGCTCGTGCGCATCAAACCCGAGGCGCCGCTGCTGCACGCGGGCGTGTACATGATCGGCGGCGCGAGCCAGGAAGCTCCCGATCTCGCCGGACTCACCATGCTCATGGCGCGCACGTCGGTCAAAGGCACCGCGTCGCGCACCGCGCTTCAGATCGCCGAGGAAGGGGAGATGCTCGGCGGCAGCGTGTCGGCCTCCGCGGGCTCGGAGAGTCTCGGCTGGTCGATCTCCGTGCCGCGCCAGTTCGCGACGTCGGCGATCGAGCTGCTCGCCGACGTCGTGCAGCATCCCACGTTCGATGCGCGGGCGCTCGAGACCGAGCGCTCCATCGCCATCGCCGACGTCATCGCGCTGCGCGACGACATGTATCGATTCCCGATGCGTCTCGCGAACAAAGCCGCGTTCGATGGACATCCGTACGGCATTCCCGCGGCCGGCGCCGAGGAGTCGCTCGCGCGCATCGGCGCCGACGACGTGAAGCGCTGGCACCGCGAGCACGCGCTCGTCTCGCCGGCGATGATCGCGCTCGTCGGCGACGGCGATCCCGACGAGCTCGCGGATCTCGCGGCACGCGCGTTCGGCGATCTTCGGCCGCGCGCGCCGCAACCACTCGCCGAGCCCGTGTGGCCGCGGAGCGTCACGACGCTGGTGGAGACGCGCGAACGCGCGCAGACGGCGCTCGTCCTCATGTTCCCGGGTCCCGCGCGCGGCGACGACGAGCGCTATGCGGCGGCGATGATCTCGAGCGTCGCGAGCGGGTTGGGCGGCCGCTTCTTCGACGAGCTCCGCGACAAGCGCTCGCTCTGCTACACCGTGCACGCGTTCGCGTCGGATCGCCGGCTCGCGGGCACGTTCGCGGCGTACATCGCGACGTCGCCGGCGCAGGAAGATGCGGCGCGCGAAGGATTGCTCGCCGAATTCCGGCGGCTGCGCGACGAGCCCGTGACCGCGGAGGAGCTGCGGCGGGCGCAGACGTACGCGATCGGCTCGCACGCGATCCGGCAGCAGAGCGGCGGCGCCGTGCTCGGCGACATCATCGACGCCTATCTCTTCGGGACGCTGCACGAGCTGGTCGAGTACGAGGCGCGCGTGTCAGACGTCACGGCGGAGGCGATGCAGCGCGTGGCGAACGAGTACTTCGATCAGAGCCGGCGGGTGGAAGGGATCGTGCGGGGGAGCAAGTAGCGCCGAGCTACTGCGCCGACTCCCGAATCGCGCGGAGCGCACGCATCACCGCGCCCGCGGCGGGACGCAGCCGCCCGTTCGGCGCGCGGAGTCCGCGCGATAGTCCGTAGTCTCCGGCCTCGTACACGACGACGCCTTTGATCTTGGGGTGATCCGTGCCCCACGCGATCACTTCCCAGATCGCGTCCTCCTGGCTCTGTTCGCCGTAGGAGAGCGGGAACCCTCCGGTCGCGAAGATCCAGTGATCCTTGCGCGGCGGGGTCGCGCGCATCCACCGGTCGGCGGTTCGCGTGTCGGCCTGGATGCCGCCGCCGATGTACGGCGACGGGAAGAATGAGAATCCTAGAATATCAATTGGTGAATCCGGCCGCGCCGCCCACGCGTAGAGCGTGCTGTCGGCCGGCCGGTACGACGAGGCGGCGAGTCCCACGCGCACGCGCCGGTTCACGCCCTTGGCGACCCGGGCGGCGTCGGTGAGGTACCGTTCCCACCGCTCGGGCGGGAGCGTGCCCACCGCGCGGTCGCCGCTCCCGTACGGATCTTCGGCCGGCAAGATGATGTCGGGCCGCAGGCGCCGCATCACCCGGTCGAGCGTGGCGAGGCGCGTCGTCTCGTCGAGCGGGGCGCGTCGCAGACCCGGCAGCACCGCGCCCCGGTAGCCGATCGCGACGATGACCGTCATGCTGTCGCTGCGCGTCGGCTCGAGCACGCGGGCGACGGAGTCGATCGCCGTCGGGCTCGCGCCCGGATCGATCACGACCTCCACGGCGTCCACGTCCATCGTGTCGACCAGCGCGGAGTCGCTGCGGATCGCGGCCGGCGACGGCGGGCTCGAGACATCGGGCAGGATCTTGAGCCCGATCGCGAAGTCCGCGTTCGGCCGCTCGCGCAGTTGATCGTGCCGGTGCAGGTCGTAGTTGCGGAGCTGCGTCACCGCGCGCGGGCCGCCGATGACGAGGATCGCCACGACCCAGAAGATCGAGAGCAGCGTCATGAAGAGCCGGAACGAGACCGTCAGCTTGCGGAGCGCGGGAAACGCCGGCGAGACCATCGGCACGTTGAGATAGAGCGGCGTCGCGAGGACGTTCGGCGTCCCGGTCGCGAACACCATCCCGAGCCCCGACGCGGCGAGCAGCGCGACGAGCGGGCGCGCCGGCGTCACGCCGTGCGCCACCATGTAGCGCGTGATGCCGATGATCGCAATGAGAATATCATAAATCAGGATCGGCACGCCCCAGAGCGGATTCACGAGCCCGCGCGCGAACGCGAACGTCGCCTGCGCCGCGAAGAGCACGAGCACCGCCGGCCAGATCCAGTCCATCGTCGCCACCGCGCGGCCGGTGATCACGGTCGACGTGGCGAGCGTGAGCAGCAGCCCCGGAATCGCGAGGAGCGCGATCAATCCGGAGATGGCCTGAAAGGCGCGCGGCGAATGGCGGTTCTGCGCGATGCGCCCCGCCAACACCACGTCCCAGAGTACGATGATGACCGTCAGCGCGAACTGCGCCGGCGCCAGCCAATTTCTCATCCGCGTCCGCGCGAATCGCTCTTGATGTCGCGCGCCGTGAGTCGGCGCGAGAAGACCTCGAGTGCTTTGCGAAAGTCGTGCGAAGCTGGCGCAACGGCGTCGAACAGCAGAGTCTGGCGATCGGGGATCGCATGAACCGCCAGGTGCGCATGCTCGAGGAGCAGCACCGCCGACACGCCGCCGCCGACGTAATGCCGCACGACCGGCACGCCGAGCGGGCTGAAGCTTGCCGCGCTCGCCGCCGCGATCAACAAACCGCCGAGCAGCGTCGCGTCGTCGAGCTGCTCGGCGGGAACGCCGGTGAATTCGGCGGTCAGATGCGTGTACGGTCGATCCAAGCGCTCGCGCCGAAAATCGGAATCGGGATCACGCGCCGCACGTTGGCGGAGGTGCTGACGGTGCGGAGCGCGGTGTTCGCGGCGGTGCCGGCGCAGCCGGAGCTCCCGTGGCGGGCGGCCGATTGATCAGACGCGGCGGATTCGGCGCCGGCATCGAGGCCGCCATCGAGCGTGCCCCGTGCGCGCCGACCGCGCGCACGCCGGCCCATTCGTCGTCGAGCTGCCGCTCGAGCGTGCAGCTCGTGGCGCCGCCAACCGGAATCACCTGCTCCCACGTCGGCGATGTGGTGCTGCGCACGAGCACCTCGTACGAGGTCGCGCCGGGTGAGGCCTCCCAGCTCAGCGTCCAATCCTGGCCGCCGGAGTTGGTCGGTTCCGCGTTGCTCGTGGCCGTCGCGCCGGCGCGCCCCTGGCGCGTCGCGCGCGCATTGGCCGGCGTGACGGGTGCGGCCGCGAGCGACGCCACGGTCATGGCGTTCACGCGCGCGACGTTGGCGAGATAGCCGAAGTTGACGTGGGCAAAGTCGTCGGTCGGCAGGTGCTGGCGATTGTAGTTCTCCACGCGTTCCGAGAAGCGGAGGCCCGCGTCGCCGAGGTTGATGTACGGCTCGTGATCGCCGCCGCGCTGGATGCGGTCCAGGCGCCAGACCGGGAGCACCTCGAACGACGGCAGGTACACCGCGTCGAGGGCCCACACGTAGCGTCCGAGCTCGCGGCTCGGCGAGTTATCGGGATCGGCGGCGAAGATGCGCATGCTGGTCGAGTCCGTGCGTCCGCCGCCGCTCACGTTGCCGTCCATGTCGTCGGCCATCCCGGCGATCACGTGATAGCCGGCGTCGTGCAGGTGTTTGGCCAGGATCTCGGAGCCGAGCAGCCCCTGCTCCTCGGCGGCATAGGCGACAAATAGTATGCTTGAATTCAATCCTTTAGGATAGTGTTTCCCAAACACGCGCGCGAGCTCCATCACCGCCGAGGTGCCGGATCCGTCGTCGTTGGCGCCCGGGGCGTCGGCGGTGGAGTCGTTGCCGCCGCCGCGGATGCTGCAGATGCACGAGTCGTAGTGTCCGCCGATGACGACGACGTGCGTCGTGTCGCGCCCCGGCAGCCAGGCGAGCACGTCGACGACGTTGACCGCGCGTCCGCCGGCGCGCTGCACCGGGACGACCTCGCCGTAGTACTCGACCTCGAGGCAGCCGCCGCAGGCCTTGCCGTCCTGCTCGAGCTGCCCGTGGATCCACCGCCGAGCGGCGCCGATCCCGCGCGTGTTCGACAGGGTGTCGGAGAACGTGTTCCGCGTGCCGAAGGCGACGAGCGTGGAGTCGGTGCGGCGAAGATTCGCCGCGCTGATGTCCGCGAGCACGTGCGTGACGCTCGTGTCGCGCCGGAGGCCCAGCGTGCGGTCCACCGCCTCGAGGGCGTAGGTATAGGTCTCGGTTTGCGGCGCCGGGCCGGCGCGCACGGCCGTCGTGGTCCGCGCGCCGCAGCCGGCGAGCGCCGCCGCGGCAATGATGAGGAAAGTCTTATTATTCATTGGCAACGTCTCTCGTGTTCAGAACATCGACATCGCGAGGAACGACCGGAGCGAGTCGTTCGTGGATCGGAGCCGCATCGACAGCAGCCGCACGCACGCCCACAGGACCTTGTACGCCAGCTCGCGATTGAAGTCGAGCAGCATCTCGAAATCGGGACGCGTGATCGAGAGCAGCGTGCAGCCGCCGTTCGAGATGGCGTGCGTGGAGCGCTCGCTCCGATCGAACACCGCCATCTCGCCGAACAGCGCCCCCGGCTTGAGCACCGCCAACGCTTCCTCCCCGCTCCCGGGCACGTCGCGGCTGATGCGGACTTCTCCCTCGACGATCAGATAGAGCCGGTTCCCGTGCTCGCCTTCGCGGAAGATGAACTCGCCCGAGACGAACTTCTCGTCCTTGCACACGTCGGCCACCTGAGCGATCTCCTCGGCGTCCAGATTCTTGAAGATCGCCACGTTCTTCAGCAGCTCGGTGACCTCGGCCATTCCATGCCTCGCCATGGGGGAGACTGGCGAAAGTACGAGTGGCATTCCGCGCTGGCAAGCGCTCCACAGCCGACTAGGTTTGGCGTCATGGCCCCCTCGACGCCGCTCAGGGCAGGCGCGCGGACGAGATGGCGCGCGGTCCCCAATCTCGTATCGCTGTCGCGAGTCGCGCTCGCGGTCGCGTTCGTGTTGGCGCGCACGACCGACGTGCGGCTCGTGGTGGTTGGACTGGCGGCCGTCACCGATTTTCTCGACGGGTGGCTCGCGCGCCGCGCGAACTGGGCGACGCGCTCCGGCGCGCTCGTCGATCCGTTCGCCGACCGCGTCTTCGCGCTCGTGGCGGTCTCCGCGTTTCTCTTCCGCGGCGAGCTGTCGACGATGGGCTACTTCGTCATGATCTCGCGCGACCTCATGACCGCCGTCGGATTCCTGGTCGCGCGCATCATCCCGTGGCTTCGCCCGGTAGAATTCAAGGCGCGGCTGTCGGGCAAGCTGGTGACGGTCGCTCAGCTCGCGACCTTCTTCGTGCTGCTGAGCGCACCGCGCTGGACGACGCCGTTCTTGTGGGCCGTCGGGCTGACGTCCCTGTACTCGATCATCGACTACACCCACGCGCTCTGGCGGGCGCGGGCGCAATGAATCATTCGAGATTGCTCATGTGCGTCGGCCTGGCGGCCGCGATCGGCGGCCCGCGCGTGGGGCACGCGCAGGGCGCGCTGGTGCCCGGACCGTATCCCGAGTACCGGGCCGACGGACTGTTCGCGCGCCATTGGGCCGCCGAGGCGGGCGCGGGCGTCGTGGTGCCGATGGGGATCTACGTGCGCACGGGATTCGACCTCGCCGCGGGCGCGCAGTGGCAGGACGGCACGGCGCGCGGCGCCGGCCGTCTGGACGTGATCTCGCGCTTTCTCCTCGATCCATTCCGCGAAGTGCCGCTCGGCCTCTCACTTGGCGGAGGCTTGAGTCTCGCCTACGTCGATCGCGACCGGGTGCGACCGTACCTCGTCGGCGTGCTCGACGTGGAAGGCAGGGCGCACGGCGGGTTCACGCCGGCACTCGAGATCGGGCTCGGCGGAGGGGGGAGGGTAGGGGTCGTGGTCAGACGGTCGGCGGGGAGGTACCGCTAACGGCGAGATTGGGTCAGCCGCCGGTCGCTGTCGTTATGCGTCGTGCGTTCTCTGTCGTCCGTTCGGCAGTCGCATCTTTGCGGGTTTCGCCGACGCAACAACGGAAAACGGATTACGGATCACGCATAACCACAGCGACCGGCGCGATGTACCACCGCGCCCTCAGCACTAAACGAAAACGCCCCCAATCTCGAGGGCGTTCATCTAGGCGGCTGCGGTATCGTCGCGCTTTTTCGGAGGCTGGGCGAACCGCTCACCGAGCTTGCGCAACTCGTCGATCTGCTCGCCGCTCAGCTCCGGGTAGCGTTCCGTCATGTAGGCCATCGTCTCGTTGAACCAGTCCGAGACGTGATCCGGATCGGCTCCCACTACGCCGCACCGCATGATATGCTGGAACAACTCGTCGCGCGCTTCCTCGAAAGGCGAGGGCGTCGCAGGCGCCTTCATCGAACGTTTCTGCTGTTTGGCCATGTACAGGGATTTGGGTGAAAGACAAATAAATCTAACGAGTCGGGCGCTGTTGACCCAGGCGTTTTCAACTTTTTTTCAGGCATTTGTCGTTCCGACGGAGTCGCCGGGGCATCATTCGCTGCGGACGACCGCCGCGGCGCCCACGAACTCGAGAATCATGTTCGCGAGCGTGTCCGGCGCCTCCTCGGGGACGAGGCGGCCAGTCCCCGGCAACCGCACGAGCCGGCTCCCTGGGACCGTGTCGGCGAGATGATCGGCGAGGCGAGGACTGACGAAGGGATCCTGATCGCCCCAGACGATGAGCGTCGGGCAGTCGATCTGGGTCAGGTCGACCTCGGTCATGTCCTCCTCATCCACGGCGCGCGCGAGCGCGAGCAGATGATTCACGCCCTCCGCGCCCACGTACGGCGCGAGGTAGCGCGCGATGAGATTGTCGGGCATGTGGCTCGCGTCGGCGACGCTGCGCTCGAGCAGCTCGCGCATCAGCGGGGCCGCGCCGAGCACGCCGCGCGAGATGCGGAACGCGAAGCGCGCCGTGTTCCGCTGCATCGTCTTGATGTCGTCGGCCGGCACGTCGTCGAACGCGATCGGATTGACGAGCACCAGCCGCTCGACGCGATCGGGACGATTGTACGCGAGGTGCATCGCGACCGCACCTCCGAGATCGATCCCGACGATCGTGGCGCGCGACAGGCGCAGCGCGGTCAGCGCGCGGTCGAGGTAGTCGGATTGCGCCTCGATGCCGAACTGCGCGTCGAAGGGACGATCCGATTCGCCGTAGCCGAACAGATCGATCGCGAACGCGGTGCGGTTCGCGCTGGCGAGCGTCGGACCGACGCCGCGCCAGAGGAAACTACACGTGCCGAAGCCGTGTACGAGTAGAATGGGCGCTCCCCCGTGCCCGTACCGCTCCACGTGCATGGAGCCCGGGCCGACCGGAATGCGCAGCAGATCCGCGTCGATGGAATCCTCCTGGTGACGGCTCCTTCCTTGCGCAACCTGGGTACCATCATAGCATCTTTTTCTTACCGTCGAGATGGCCAGGCGCGCTGTCGGAGGCGTGAAACACATGTCGGAGCAGGAACAGACATACGACGAAGGCCGCGCGCGCAATCTCGAGCAGTTGCTGCGGGCATTCGCGAACCGTATTCAAGAGCTGGATGGGCAGGGCCGCCTGCTCGACCAGGCGGGCGAGCTCATGCGCCTGATCGGCGATATCCGCAGTGAGTTGTTCCACTACGAAGTCCGCATCACCTACGATACACCGGAGATCGCCGACAATCGGCGGATCGTCCGTGACGCCCAACAACACGACGAACTGAAATGGCAAAGAAGCGAGTGGACACCGGACGAGGACGAAAAACCGGAGTGGTGAAGACCGCCGGCTCGGTGAAGTCGGCACGGAAGTCAGCTTCGAACCGAGTGTTTTATCTGCTCATCGCGGTGGTCGCGGTTGGTGCGATCACCGCGCTCACGTATGCCTCCACGCGCCAGCGCGGCGGGACCGTGACGAGCCCGATCGATACCACCCTGCCCAAGGTCAACTCGCAGGGCTACGTGATGGGCAGTCCCGGTGCCCCGCTGGAGGTCGTGGAGTTCGGCGATTTCGAATGCCCGCAGTGCGGCCGGTTCACGACCCTTACCGAGCCCGACGTGCGCACGCATCTCATCAATACCGGTCAGATTCGCTACCGCTTCATCGACTTCCCGCTCGACATGCACCGCAACACCTGGAACGCGTCGCGCGCGGCCGCGTGCGCCGATCAACAGGGGAAGTTCTGGGAGGCGCACGACGCGCTCTTCGACAACCAGGACAAGTGGAACAGCGAGGCGACGAGCAATCCCGACAAGGTGATCAAGCCGCTGCTCGAGCCGCTCGTCCCGGACAAAGCCAAATTCGACAAGTGCGTCGACGACAAGGCGACACAGGCCAAGATTCAGGCCCACTGGCAGATCGCCATGGCGCGCCAGGTTCAGGCGACACCGACCTTCGAGTTCGGCGACAAAAAAGTCGAGGGCTTCGTCACGTACGATCAGTTCAAGGAGCTCGTCGACGAACAGCTCGCGAAATCGGGCAAGGGCGCGCCCTCCGTAGGTGGTGACACGGCGAAGAAGGGCGTTGTCCTCCCTGTGAAGCCCGGCGCATGACGAAGCGGATGTGGATGGCCGTGATCAGCCTGCTCGGGCTGTTCCTCGGCCTCTATCTCACGCTCTTCCACTATGGCTACATCGGCTCGCTCGCCTGCGGCGTCGGCTCGTGCGAGCGCGTGCAGACGAGCACGTGGTCCGTGCTGCTCGGCATTCCGCTCTCGCTCTGGGGCATGGGTTTCTACGCGCTCATGTTCATACTCGCCATCGCCGGGATCCAGCCGCAGTACGCCGACTCGCGCGGACTCTCGCTCGCGATGTTCCTGCTTTCCGGCTGGGGCGTGCTCTTCACCGCGTGGCTCGACTATCTGCAAGGATGGGTCATCCACGGGTGGTGCGAGTATTGTCTCACGTCGGGCGTATTCGTGCTCATCCTGTTCGTGCTGAGCGGGGTGGAGTGGCGACAGATGAAATCGCTCGAGACCGAAGAGCTGACGGCGGGATAGGGAGTGTTCGCGCCGGTCGCTTTTGTGGCGAGTCGTGGGTTGCGGGTGCCGCGTGATGAGTGTTCAAACACATAACCCGCAACCCAACACCCGCAACCATTGCGACCGCGGGTAGTGGCGCACCAAACGAAGAAGGCCGGCGAATGCCGGCCTTCCGTCCTCACGCCCGCTTGATCGTTCGCTGCCCCCCTCTCGTCTGAGAGGCGTCGTTGATCCGGAGCCGGGGTCGATCCTCCGGTGCGCCGGTCCCTTCACCGGCTTCCACCGCCCGGCGCCGGTACGGCACCAGATCCTGCCCGAGGACCACGAGCGTGCGCGTCGCGACCGTGCTGGCGAGCGGCTCCGGGATCGCCATCTCGCGGATGTAGGCGTCGATCGCCCGGTCGAAGGTCATGTCCTCGGCCAACGTATCGACGAACATGAGCCCGTTGTCGACGTGCGCTCGAATGATCGCTTCCTCGGCGCGCGCCTGCGCCAGCCGCAACCGCCGCTCCGCGGCGGGCTCGAGCTTCCGGCGGAAGATCCGTTCGGGAAAGAGTCGGCGGAGGAATGCAGGCATGCTCATGAATTTAGGGGTATGAGATACCTGGGATAGGGGCAGGAGGTGTGCCGGAACGGCGGAGAGTGGAGAGTGGAGAGTGGAGAGTGGAGAGTGGAGAGTGGAGAGTGGAGAGTGGAGAGTGGAGAGTAAAGCGTCGGGGAGAGGGCTGGCCGGCTAAGCCGTTGCCAATCTCTAACTCCGACCTCGCGCTTCAGCCGTTTCCGCTCTCCACTCTCTCCTCTCCACTCTCAGCTTTCCTGCCCCTCATACTGCTCCTTCAACGACGCCACCACGTTCGGATCCGCGAGCGTCGTCGTGTCGCCCAGTGCGCGGCCTTCGGCGATGTCGCGCAGCAGCCGGCGCATGATCTTCCCTGAGCGCGTCTTGGGCAGATCGGCGCTGAACAGGATGTCGTCCGGCTTCGCGATCGCGCCGATCTTCTCGGCGACGAAGTCCCGGAGCTCCTCGCGAAGATCCTGACTCTGTTGAAAACCTTCGCGCAGCGTGACGAATGCGGCGAGCGCTTGCCCTTTGATTTCGTGCGTTCGGCCTACGACCGCCGCTTCCGCCACCGCGGGATGCTCGACGAGCGCGGATTCCACTTCCATCGTGCCGATGCGATGTCCGGCCACGTTCAGGACGTCGTCGACGCGGCCGAGGATCCAGTAGTAGCCGTCGTCGTCGCGCTTCGCACCGTCGCCGGGGAAATAAAGATCGGGACGACCGGGCCATTTGCTGAAGTACGTCTGCACGTACCGGTCGTCGTCGCCCCAGATCGTGCGCAGCATCGACGGCCAAGGCTTGGTGAGCGCGAGCAGCCCGCCGCCGATTTTGATCTCGTTGGCCTTGGCATCGAGCAGCGCGGCGCTGTAGCCAGGGAGCGGAGTCGTCGCGCTGCCCGGCTTCGTCTCGGTGACGCCGGGCAGCGGCGAAATGACGATCGCGCCAGTTTCCGTCTGCCACCACGTGTCGACGATCGGGCACCGGCCGCCGCCGATCTTCTGTTGATACCAGATCCAGGCTTCCGGATTGATCGGTTCACCAACGGAGCCGAGGAGGCGGAGTTGCGAGAGATCGTGCATCGCGGGCCACTGATCGCCCCACTTCATGAACGCGCGAATCGCCGTCGGCGCCGTATAGAGAATCGTCACGCCGTGCGTCTCGCAGATTTTCCAGAAGCGATCCTTCTCCGGCCAATCGGGCGCTCCCTCGTACATCACGCACGTCGCGCCGTTCGCGAGTGGCCCGTACACGAGATACGAGTGTCCCGTTACCCACCCCACGTCGGCGGTGCACCAGAAGACGTCGTCTTCCTTGAGATCGAATACCAGTTTCGTCGTCGTCGTGACGCCGACGAGATAGCCGCCGGTCGTGTGGACGATGCCCTTGGGCTTACCCGTCGTCCCGGACGTGTACAGGATGTACAACACGTCCTCGGCGTCCATCTGCTCCGGCTCGCAGTCGGCGGCCGCTTCGGCCATCAACCCGTGCCACCAATGGTCGCGCCCTTCCTTCATGTCGGCGAACGCCTCGTCGCCGCCGGCTCCGGGCCGGCGCTGCACGACGACCACGTGCTCGATCGAGGGACATTCCTCGAGCGCCTTGTCCGAGTTGCGCTTGAGCGGCACGATGCCGCCACGGCGATATCCGCCGTCGGCTGTGATGAGCAGCTTCGCGTTCGCGTCGTTGATGCGATCGCGAAGCGACTCCGGCGAGAAGCCGCCGAACACCACCGAGTGAATCGCGCCGATGCGCGTGCAGGCGAGCATGGCGACCGCCACCTCGGGCACGAGCGGCATGTAGATCGCCACGCGATCGCCCCGTCCGACGCCGAGCTTCTTCAGCACGTTCGCGAACTTCTGCACCTCGACGTAGAGATCCCAGTACGTGAGCGTGCGCCGGTCGCCAGGCTCGCCTTCCCAGATCAGCGCCGCCTTGTTGCGCCGCGCGGTCTTCACGTGCCGGTCGACGCAGTTCACCGAGATGTTGATCTTGCCGCCGAGGAACCACTTCGCGTGCGGCGCCTTCCACTCGAGGACCTTGTCCCACTTCTTGAACCATTCGAGCTCGTTCGCCTGCGATTCCCAGAACGCTTCAGGGTTCTGTGATGCGGCGCGGTACAGCGCGTCATCGGAGACGTGCGCGCCGCGGCGGAACGCCTCGGGCGGCGCGAACTTCCGATGTTCCTGGAGAAGGGCGTCGATTTCTGTCATGTTCGGCATTATACCAGCGCCGGTTTCGGCTGGTAAGATTGCGGCGGCGGAGTGCGTTCGATCGCGCCGGACCACGGGAAAATGATCACGCGCCGCGGTCCCGCTCGCCAAGATTACATCCGTGCGCACTTGTTCTTTTCGCCGAGCGCCGAGCAGACTATGGGTATGCCAGCAACCGCGAAGCGATGGACGGGCGCCGAGGTGCGAGCGCTCATCGAGGCGAATCCGCTGCACACACCGCGGTACGAGCTCATCGACGGCGAGCTGCTCGTGACGCCCGGACCCAGTTTGGACCACCAGGCGGCGGCACGGGAGCTGGTGCTGCTGCTCGCCCCGTGCGTCGAGCGAGAGGCGATCGGCGAACTACTGATGGCGCCGTTCGACGTGGAGCTCGAGCCGGAGTCGCTCGTTCAACCCGACGTTTTCGTCGTGCCGGCGCTGCCGCACCCGCGCCCGCGCGGGCTGAGACAACTTCAGGAATTATTGCTCGCGATCGAGGTGCTCTCGCCGTCCAGTGCGCGTGGCGATCGCGTGAAGAAGCGCGACTATTTCGCGCGAAACGGCGTACCGGAATACTGGATCGTCGATCTCGATGCTCGCGCGATCGAGCGCTCGACGCCTCTCGGTCCTCGCGTGGAGCTCCTCGCAGAGCGGCTGACTTGGCACCCGTCCGGAGCGGCGAGCGCGCTGGAGATCGACGTGCCAACGTTGTTCCGCCGCGTGTTCGGAGAACCCGTCCCCGACATCTGAGCGCGTCGGGCATGGCTTATCTTTGAGCCATGGCTCCGACCCCAGTGGCGGTCGAAGTGTCCGGCCTCAGCCGGAGCTTTGGCCGCCGCCGCGCCGTGGACGGCGTGGATCTCTCCCTCCGCTCCGGCGATTGTCTCGCGCTCTTCGGCCCGAACGGGGCGGGGAAGACGACGCTGCTGCGAGTCATCGCCGGGCTGCTCAAACCGACCGCCGGCGCCGTGCACGTGGGCGGACGCGCGCTGCGGGACGACGCCCGGGCGCGCGCGCAGGTCGGGCTCATCTCTCATCAGAGCATGCTCTACCGGGCGCTCACCGCGCGCGAGAACGTGGAGTTCGCGGCGCGGCTCTACGGACTCGCCGATCCGGCTTCCGCCGCCACGCGTGCGCTCGAGCACATGCGGATTCTCGATCGCGCCGACGCGCCGGTGCGCGCGCTCAGCCGCGGTCTCCAGCAGCGCGTGTCGATCGCGCGCGCGATCGTCCACGAGCCCACGGTCGTGCTGCTCGACGAGCCGTACACCGGCCTCGACGCGGTCGGCAGCGCCGCGCTTTCCGATATGCTCATGCTCCTGCGCTCGACCGGCGCGGCGCTGCTCCTCGTCACGCACAGCGTGGACGAAGGGCTCGCGCTGGCGTCCCGCGCCGCGATCATGATCCGCGGGCGCATCGTGCGCCACGACGCCATCGGCGCGATCGACGCGAACACCTATGGCGCCGAGTACCGGGCACTCGTGATTGGCGACGGGGCACGCGCGGCGGCGAGCGTCGCGTGAACGGCGCCACGCGCGTACCCGGCACGCTCACGTCCGCGTGGCTCATCGCGCGCAAGGACCTCGCGATCGAGTTTCGCACGCGCACCGCGTTTCTCTCCGCGCTCGTCTTCGCGGTGCTCGCCCTCTGCATCTTCTACTTCACGTGGGACGAGTCGATCATCACCGCGGCCGACCGAGCGCCCGGAGTCCTCTGGGTGGTGCTCGCCTTCTCGGCGCTGCTCGGTCTCCAGCGGTCGTTTGCCATCGAGGACCACGATCGGGGCATCGACGCGCTGCTCGTGTCGCCGATCAGCCGCGAGGCGCTCTACATCGGCAAGGCGATCGGGAACGTGATCTTCCTCGGCGCGATCGAGCTCGTCGCGATCCCGGCGCTCGCACTGTTCTACAACCTGCATTTCGGACGCGCGATGCTCATCGTCTGTCTGATCGTGCTGCTGGCGATGATCGGCATCGTCGCCATCGGTACGCTCTTCAGCGCGATGGCGGTGAATACGCGCCTCGCGGAGCTGCTGCTGCCGATGCTCAGCCTGCCCTTCTTCGTGCCGGTGTTGATGGATGCGGCCCAGGCCTCGGTGCGCGTGCTCGCCGGCGCGCCGATGTCGACCGTGTGGCCGTGGTTGAAGATCCTCATCGCGTTCGACATTGTGTTCATCGTCGCCTGCACGCTCGCCTTTCCTTTCACGCTCGAAGAATGACGACCGCTCCGTTGCGCGGCGCCGAGCAGTCCGCGCCGCCGCACTTCCAGCCCACGAGCGCGCGCCAGGTCAAGCCGGCGCTCGACTGGCTGTTCGCCGTCGCGGTGCTCGCCGTGGCCGGCCTCTACGTCCGCGCGCTCGCCTTCACGCCGCCTGACGCGCTGCAAGGCATGGCGCAGAAGATCTACTATATCCACATCGCCGCCTGGCTCAGCGCGTACCTCGCGGTCGCCATCACGGCGCTGATGTCGATCGTCTACTTGTGGCTGCACGACGACCGCGCGGACCGGCTTGCCGAAGCCTGCGCCGAGGTCGCGCTGATCTTCCTCACCGTCGGCCTGTGCACGGGCTCGATCTGGGGGCATCGCATCTGGGGCGCTTGGTGGGTGTGGTGGGACATGCGCCTGACGCTCACGCTCTTTCTGTGGTTCGTCGTCGCGGCGTATCTGGTGCTCCGCGGCGCGATCGAGGAACCGGCGATGCGCGCGCGCTACTCCGCGGTCCTCGGCATCCTTGCCGCGCTGCTGATTCCGTTCATTCACTTGAGCGTCTACATGTTCAGCGCCCGGCTGCACCCCATGCCGGTGGCGCTGCAGCCCGGCGCGCCGAAGATGTCGCCGCAAATGCTCGTCACGTTTCTCTCGAGTTTCGTGGTGTTCATGCTGCTCGACATCGCGTTCATCCGCGCGCGCTATCGCATCGGCGTGCTGCGTGAGCTCGCCGCCGCCGCCGAAGCCGATGGAGGAGAAGGCCGATGATGATCGACACCCGACGCGACATGATCGCGGCGTACATCGTCGCGACGACCATCTACGTCGTGTACAGCATCTCGCTCTGGCTGCGCGACCGCCGGCTGCGCGCTCGGCTCGAGTCGACGCGCGAGATGGATCGCCGCTGAGCAGCGCGTGAGCGATTCCGGAATCGTGTACCTCGTCGGCGCGGGGCCTGGTGATCCCGGTCTCCTCACGCTGCGCGGCGGCGAGCTGCTCGTCACGTGCGATGCGATCGTCCACGACACGCACGTGAGTCCGTCGATGCTCGCGCTGGCCGCCGTCGCCGAACGCGAGCCGCCGGTCGAGATACACGACGTCGGCCGCCGCGACGAGCAGGATGCCGCGAGGCACGACGAGATCGTCGCGCTGCTCATTCGCCTGGCGCGCGACGGTAAGCGCGTCGTGCGTTTGCGCGTCGGCGATCCGTTCGTGTTCGGGCGCGGCAGCCACGAAGCCGAAGCGCTCGCCGAAGCGGGCGTCGCGTTCGAGATCGTTCCGGGTGTGAGCGCGGGTGTGGCCGCGCCGGCGTACGCCGGAATTCCGCTCACGCATCGCGGCACTGCGCGGGCGGTCACGTTCGTGAGCGGCCACGCCGATCCGTCGCGCGGCGAGAGTGAAGTCGACTGGCGCGCGCTCGCGCGCGTCGGCGGAACGATCGTCGTGTTCATGGGGACGAAGATGATCGCGCGCATCGCCGCGGCGTTGATCGACGGCGGCCTCTCACCCTCGACGCCGGCCGCGGCGATCCAGTCCGCGACGTATCCGCATCAGCGTACCATTACGGCGCCGCTGAGGTTACTCGCCGAGGCTATCGAGCGCGCGGCGCTCGCGTCGCCGGTCCTCATCGTCATCGGCGACGTGGTGGCGCTTCGCGACAAGCTCGCCTGGTTCGACACGCGACCGCTGTTCGGCAAACGCATCGTGGTCACACGCGCGCGCGCGCAGTCCGGGGCGTTGATCGCGCAGCTCACCGCCGCCGGCGCAGACGTGCTCGAGATGCCCGCCACGCGCATCGAGCCGCTCGATGCCGCGCCGCTGCGTGACGCGATCGCGCGGCTCGCGGAGTACGGCTGGGTGATTTTCACGAGCCAGAACGCCGTTCGAATTTTCTGGGACGCGCTGCGCGCCGAGTCGCGCGACGCGCGCGCGCTCGCCGGCGTGAAGGTCGCCGCGATCGGCTCGGCGACGGCCGACGCGCTGCTCGACTGCGGGATCGCGGTCGACGTCGCGCCGGATCGCTATGTCGCGGAAGGTTTGCTCGAGGCACTGCGCGACCGACGTGATGTGCGTGGCGTGCGCGTGTTATACGCCGCCGCGGCGGGTGCGCGCGAGACGCTGCAGGATGGTCTCGCGGAGCTCGGCGCCATGGTCGATCGCGTCCCGGTGTACCGCTCGGTGCCGGACGGCACGGGCGCCGCAGATCTGCGCGAGCGTCTGCTGCGCGGCGAGGTGGATCTGGTGACGTTCACCGCGACGTCGGCCGTGAACGCGTTCGTGCAAGCGGTGGGCGCGGACGCGGCGAGCCGTGCGCCGGCGGCCTCGATCGGGCCGATCACGTCGGCCGCCGCGCGCGCGGCGGGGCTCGACGTCGTGGTCGAGGCAGGCGAGTCCACGATTCCCGGGCTGCTGCAAGCGATTCGCGACCACGCGGCCACCGCTCCGTCGACCACCTAACTCTTGCGCGCCATGCCGGCTAATCAGAAAATGCTCATCATCGGCACGCGGTCCTCCGAGCTGGCGCTGCGCCAGGCGCACCAGGTCCAGGCGGCGCTCGAGGCGCGCGGGATCTCGTCCGAGCTCAAGACGTACAAGACGGTCGGCGACAAGCGGCTCGACGAACCCCTCAGCGCGATCGGCGCCAAGGGGCTGTTCACGAAAGAGCTGGAGTCCGATCTCGCCGACGGCATCGTGCAGCTGTGCGTGCACTCGTTCAAGGATCTCCCAACAGAGAATCCTCGAGGGCTCGAGGTGGTGGCGCTGCTCCGGCGCGAGGATCCGCGCGACGTGCTCATCGTGAATCCCATCGTCGGCGCGGCGACGCTCGACGAGCTGCCGCCGGGGACGCGCGTGGGCACGTCGAGCTTGCGCCGCCGCGCGCAGCTCCTCGCTGCCCGGCCCGACGTGGAGGTGATCGAGCTTCGCGGCAACGTCCCGACGCGCGTTCGCAAAGTGGACGAGGGCCTCGCGCACGCGGCGATTCTCGCGGCCGCCGGTCTGCACCGGCTCGGGATCGCGCAGCGCATCACCGCGTATCTCGACGCGCCGGCGTGGCTTCCGGCCGCGGGGCAGGGCGCGATCGCGATCCAGATTCGCGCCGACGACGATGAGACGCGAGCACTCGTCGCGCCGCTCGGTGATCCCGACACGATGATCGACGCGACCGCGGAGCGCGCGTTCCTCGCCGCGCTCGAGGGCGGTTGTCAGGTGCCGATCGGCGCGCTCACCGTTCGCGAGGGGAGTGGACGCGTGCTCCACGGCTTCATCGCTGATGTGAAGGGCACGCGCGCGCTCCGCGGCCAGGCCGAGATCGATCCAGCCGCGCCGGCGCGCGGCGGCGCTCGCCTCGCCGACGAGCTGCGTCGCCGGGGGGCGACGGAAATTCTCGAGTCGCTGCGCGCCGCGAGCTCGCTGCCGGCGCCGCAGCCGGAGTGAGTCGACGGGCGCGGCCAGCGGCCGCGGGCTAGCATCGCCACCCTTGCGCCAATTTCCAGAGCGGACTAATTCTCAGTGCGATTAACCATTCGGTCAAAACAAATGGCTAAACCGTCTGGAGAACGACACGCTCGCGATGGCGACACCGAGCAGCGCATTCTCGACGCCGCGCACCGGGTCTTCATCCGGCGCGGCACGGCGGGCGCGCGGATGCAGGAAATCGCCGACGAGGCCGGCGTGAACAAGGCGCTCCTGCACTACTACTTCCGCACCAAGAGCCGGCTCGCCACGGCCGTCTTCCAGCGCACGGCATCCACGCTCTTCGCGCGCGTGCTCGAGGTCTTCGCCGGCGGCAGCGATCTCGATGAAACCGTGCCGCGCGTGATGCAGATCTACATGGATCAGCTGTCGCGCACGCCGTACGTGCCCGGCTACATCCTGAGCGAGCTGAATCAGCACCCCGAACGCGCGCAGCAGTTCGTCGAAGCACTCCACGACTTTCGGCGCAAGATTGGCGCGACGGATCTGCTCACGATCGTCCAGCAACAGATCCAGGCGCGCGTGAGCGCGGGCACCATGCGCCCGATCACGGCCGATCAATTCATCGTCAACCTCGCGTCGCTGTGCATCTTCCCGTTCGCCGCGCGCCCGATGCTCATGTCGATACTCGGGATCGACGACGCCGGCTTTGCGCGCTTCATCAAGAAGCGCCGCGCGACGCTGCCGCAATTCTTCCTCCACGCGCTACGCCCATGAGCACGGCCGCTCGCTCGAGCGCGCGCGCCGCTCTCGCGCTGATCGCGATCGCGGCTCCGATCGCGGCTCCGATCGCGGCGCAGCAGCCGGCTGCCGCGCACGATTCACTGACTCTCGCGGCGCTCCAAGCGGACGCGCTGCGTGCGGACCCGCGCAGGGCGCAGCTTCGGCTGCAGGCGGACATCACCGCGCTCCATCTGCGAAACATTGCCGCCGAGGAATACCCGGCGCTCGCCGGCACGGGGCAGGCGCAGTATCAATCGGCCGTCACCAAGATCGCGGTGCCGCTCCCCGGCGTGTCGATTCCCACGCCGCCGCACGACACATACAACGCGTACGTGAACGCGCAGGAGTCGCTGCTCGATCCGTCGCGCGCGCCGCGGCGAGCCGTGGAGCGCGCACAGCTCTCGGAATCGCAGGCACAGGTGCGGGTCGCGCTGTACGGACTGCGGCAGGACGTCAACGATGCATTCTTCGCCGCACTGACCGATCAGGAACGCGAAGCAGCCACCCAGACGGCGATCGACGACTTGAACGCGCGCCTCCGCGAAACGGCGACGCGCTTCGCGAACGGCGCCGCGCTCCCCGCCGACACGGCGTCGATCGCCGCGTCCATTCTCGCGCGACGGCAGGATCTGCTGCAGATCCACGCCGATCGCGCGGCCGCGCTGGCGCGCCTGTCCGATCTCGTCGGGCACCCGATCGGCGATCGTGCGCCCCTCTCCGCATCGGACGCGGAGCTTGGCGCCGCGACGAATCGCATTCTCGACTCGCTGCTGCAGCTTCGCGCGCGGCCGGAGTACGCGCAGTTCGCGGCGACGCGCGACCGGCTCGCGGAACAGGAAGCCGCGAACGCGGCGCAGGCCAAGCCGCGCGTGTCGGCGTTCGGCCGCGTCGGCTACGGCCGGCCGGGGCTCAACATGCTGAGCACCAACTTTCAATCGTATTGGCTCGCCGGATTGCAGGTGGACTGGGCGCCGTGGACGTGGGGCACGCTCGATCGCGAGCGGCGCGAGCTCGAGCTCCAGCGGGACATCGTCGCCACGAACGAAGCGTCGTTCACCGAGACGCTGCGCCGCGCGATCCGGCAGCCGGTCGCGACGATCGCGCAGCTCGACAGCGCGATCGCCCTCGACGACCGCATCATTGGCCTGCGCGAGACGGTCGAGACCGAAACGCGCGCGCAGCTGCGCGAGGGCGTCGTCACCGCGGCGGAGTACGTGGACCGCTACACCGATCTGCTCTCGGCGCGGCTGACCCGCGCGCAGCACGGCGTCGCGCGCGCGCAGGCGCGCGCCACACTTCTGACCACGCTCGGCGTGGAGGTCCCATGAGCGCCGGTGATTCGAGATTACTAATTGCCGCCGCGGCGCTCGCGTGCGTCGGCATCGGCTGCACCCGCGAGCGCGCGCCCGACGCCTATGGCAACGTGGAAGCGACCGAGGTCGTGGTCGGCAGCCAGGCGACCGGCCAGCTCATCACCTACGCGCCCGCCGAGGGGAATCAGATTCCCGCCGGCGCGGTCGTGGCGACGGTCGACACGACCGACGTCGCGCTGCAAGTCAGCCAGGCGGCGGCCGAGCAGTCGGCGAACGCGTCGCGCGTGACCGAGGTCGCCCGGCAGATCGGCGTGCTCGAGGCGCAGCGTCCGATCGCCGAACGCGACTACGCGCGCACGCGGCGCCTCGCGGCGGCGCAGGCCGCGACCGCACAGCAGCTCGATCAGAGCGAGCGTGACTATAAAACGCTCATGGCGCAGATCGCCGCGACCGAGGCGCAGCAGCGCACCGCGGCGCGCAACGCGGCGTCGTCCGCGGCGCGCGTGGCGCAGCTCCGGGACCAACTGCGCAAGAGCCACGTGCTCAACCCCGTCGGGGGCACGGTGTTGGCCACGTACGCCAAGGCGGGCGAGTTCGTCCAGACGGGGCAGCCGTTGTACAAGATCGCGAATCTCGACACGATGGAGCTCCGCGCGTACGTCTCCGAGCCGCAGCTCGCGCAGATCCGGCTCGGGCAGCGCGTGCAGGTGACGGTGGACGCGGGCGGCGCGAAGCGGCCGCTCGGGGGCACCGTGGACTGGATGTCGTCGGAAGCCGAGTTCACGCCGACCCCGATCGAGTCGCGCGACGAGCGCACGAATCTGGTGTACGCGATCAAGATCCGGCTGCCGAACGAGAACGGGCTCCTCAAGATCGGCATGCCCGCCGACGTCGAGCTTCCGCCGCTCACCACCGCGGCGCGATGACCACCGGGCCAGCCGCCGGCGCGCCCGTCGTGCAGGCGCAGGGGCTCGTGAAGCGCTTCGAGACCACGACCGCGCTCGACGGCATGACGTTCGAGATCGGCGCCGGCGAGCTGTTCGGCTTCATTGGTCCCGACGGCGGCGGAAAGACGACGCTCTTTCGCATTCTCGTAACGCTGCTCGTGCCCGACGCGGGCTCCGCGCGAGTGCTCGGCTGCGACGTGGTGCGCGACCTCTGGGCGCTGCGGCCGCGCCTCGGCTACATGCCCGGGCGATTTTCGCTCTATCCCGATCTCAGCGTCGAGGAGAATCTCGGCTTCTTCGCGTCGGTGTTCGGCACCACGATCGCGCGCGAGTACGATCGGATCGCGCCCATCTACTCGCAGCTCGAGCCGTTCAAGGCGCGCCGGGCGGGCGCGCTCTCGGGCGGCATGAAGCAGAAGCTCGCGCTCTGCTGCGCGCTCGTGCACCGGCCGGAGATTCTGTTCCTGGACGAGCCCACGACCGGCGTCGACGCGCTGTCGCGGCGCGAATTCTGGGAGCTGCTCGGCAGGCTCCGGTCGACCGGGCTCACGATCGTCGTCTCGACGCCGTACATGGACGAAGCGCGGCGCTGCGATCGCGTCGCGCTCGTGCAGCGCGGGCGTCTCATGGCGATCGACACTCCGGAGGCGATCGCCGCCGCCTTCGACCGGCCGCTGCTCGCGCTGCGCGTCGGCGAGCGGTATCGCGCCATCCGCGCCCTGCGCGATTATGAGAATACGAACACCGTCTATCCGTTCGGCGACGTGCTGCACTTCACGGACCGACGGACGGACGCTTCGCCCGAGACGATCGCGCGCGACGCCGAGGCGTATCTTCGCGGCGCGGGCATCGAGGCCGTGACCGCCAAGCCGATACCCGCCACGATCGAAGACGCGTTCATGGCACGCATGGGCGCGGACGACGACGCTCCGGGCGAGCGGGGCGCCGCATGAGCGACGAGGTCGCGATCCATGCGTCGGGGCTCACGCGCACCTTCGGCGCGTTCACGGCGGTCGACCACATCAGCTTCGACGTCGGCGCCGGCGAGGTCTTCGGCTTCCTTGGCGCGAACGGGGCGGGAAAGACGACGGCGATTCGCATGCTCACCGGCCTGCTCGCGCCAAGCGCCGGCGAGGCGACGGTCGCCGGCCACGACGTGTATCGCGAAACGGAAGCGATCAAGCGAGACATCGGCTACATGAGCCAGCGCTTCTCGCTCTACGACGATCTCACCGTCCGCGAGAACATCCGGCTCTACGGCGGGATCTATGATCTCACCGACGCGACGATTCGCGAACGCACGCAACGCATCCTGTCGCGTCTGGGATTGCAACACGTCGAGAACACGCTGGTGCACGCGATTCCGCTCGGGTGGAAGCAGAAGCTCGCGCTCTCGGTGGCGCTGCTGCACGAGCCCCGGATCGTGTTTCTCGACGAGCCCACGAGCGGTGTGGACCCGATCACGCGCCGCCAATTCTGGGAGCTGATCTACGAGGCGTCGCACGGCGGCACGACGGTGCTCGTCACCACGCACTACATGGACGAGGCCGAGTACTGCGATCGTGTCTCCATCATGGTGGCGGGGCGCATCGCGGCGATCGGAACGCCGGCGGAGCTCGAGCGCACGCACGGCGTGGAGTCGATCGACGAGCTGTTCGTGCAGCTCGCGCGGAACGACCCCAACGCGCGAGGCGCGGCGGGCGGAGGAGGCGCCGCGGCATGAGCGCGCTCTGGGGTCTCTTGCGCAAGGAGATGCTGCACATTCTCCGCGACCGGCGCACGCTCGTCGTGCTGATCCTGATGCCGATCGTGGAAGTGCTGCTGTTCGGCTTCTCGATCCGCACCGACGTCACCGACGTTCGCCTCGCGATCGTGGACCCGGCGCCCGACGCGGCGACGCTCGCGCTGCGCAACCGCTTCGCCGCCGGCGCGCTCTTTCACACCGTCGCCGTGCTCTCGCGCCACGACGATCTCGAGCCGATGTTCCAGACGGACGCGATTCAGCTCGCGGTCGAATTCCCGCCGAACTTCGCGCGCACGCTCGCGCGCGGCGGCGCGGCGCAGGTGCACGTCATCACCGACGCCACGGAGCCGAACAGCGGAACCGCGCGCCAGAACTACGTCGCGGCGGTGATCGACGCGTACCAGCAGTCGCTGCCGGCGCCCACGGGGAGCGTGCGGATCGTGCCCAGCGTGCGCGCACGGTTCAACCCGACGCTCGCGAGCTCGAATCTGTTCGTGCCCGGCCTGCTCGCGTTTGTGTTGAACATCATCGCCGCGCTGATGACGGCGCTCTCGCTCACCCGAGAGAAAGAGACCGGCACGATGGAGGCGCTGCTCGTCTCGCCGCTCCGGCCGTGGCAGATCATCGTCGGCAAGGTCGCGCCGTACCTCGCGATCGGATTCATCGGCGTGCTCGCGGTGCTCGTCGAGGCGTCGGTGGTGTTCCACGTGCCGATCCGCGGGAGCGTCACGCTCCTCCTTGCCGAAGGCACACTGTTCATCCTCGTCGCGCTGTCGATCGGCATCCTCGTCTCGGCGCGCACGTCGTCGCAGCGCGTCGCGATGATGGGCGCGATGCTCGGCACGATGCTGCCGACGCAGATGCTCTCCGGGTTCATCTTTCCCATCGAGAGCATGCCGCGCGTGCTCCAGTGGATCACGCTCATCGTGCCGGCGCGGTGGTTCGTCACGATCGCGCGCGGGATCATGCTCAAGGGTGTGGGGATCGGCTACCTCGCCACGGAGACGCTCGTCCTCGCGGTCATGGCGCTCGTGCTGCTCGTCGCGAGCACGCGGTCGTTCAGCGTGCGCCTCGAATGAGCGCGCCCGGGTCGGGATCGGGCGCCGCGCGGCGCGGCGGCATCCGGCGATTCATCCGCCGCACGCTCGTGCTCGCGCACGCCGAGGTGCTGCACGTGACGCGCGATCGCGCGACGCTGCTGCAGATCATCGTCATGCCGCTCGTGCAGCTGCTCATTCTGTCGAACGTCGCGACGTTCGCCATTCAGCGATCGCCGGTGTACGTGGTCGACGACGATCGGACGAGCACGTCGCGCGGGCTCGTGTCGCGGCTTGGCGCATCGGGGCTGTTCGACGTCGTCGGCCGGTCGTCGTCGCCCGACTCGGCGAACGAAGCGATGCTTCGCGGGCGGATCACGCTGGCGTTGACAATCTCGCACGACTTCGAGGCGGACCTGGTGCGCACCGGCCAGGCGCCCGTCGCGCTGGACGTGAACACGGAGAAGGGCGCCGCGGCGGGCGTGGTGCAGTCGTACGCGACGCAGATCATCGGCGCGTACGCGCGCGAGATCGCCGCCGGCATGCACCCGGTGCCGGCGCTGGCGCTGCGCGACGCCCTGCCGGCCGACGAGCCGCCGCCGATCCGGGGCTTCGGCCGCGTCGACGTGCGATTCCAGGATTGGTATAATCCAACGCTCAACTACAAGCACTTCATGGTACCCGGCATCCTCGTGGCGCTGGTCACGATGATCGGCACGCTGCTCACCGCGCAGAACATCGCCCGCGAGAAGGAGATGGGGACGCTCGAGCAGCTCAACGTCACGCCGATCACGAAGGCCGAATTCATCACGGCCAAGCTGCTCCCGTTCTGGGTGCTGGCGCTGATCGATCTGGTGCTCGGGTTGATCGTCGGACGGCTCGTCTTCGGCATTCCGATGCGCGGCAGCGTCGTGCTGCTGCTGGCCGCGGCGGCGATCTACCTCGTCGTCGCGCTGGCGATCGGCCTCTGGATCTCGACGACCGTCGACACGCAGCAGCAGGCGATGTTCGTGACGTTCTTCGTGATGATGGTCTATCTTCTGATGAGCGGCCTGTTCACGCCCATCGCGAGCATGCCGCACTGGGTCCAACTGCTCTCGGAGCTGAATCCGGTGCGCCACTTCGTGACGATCGCGCGCGCGATTCTCGTGAAGGGCGCCGGCCTGCGCGAGATCGCGGCGCCGATGCTCATTCTGACGGTGTACGGGATCGTGGTGTTATTGCTCGCGATCCGGCAGTATCGCAAGCGGACCGCCTGAGCCGGCCGCGATTAGCTTTCGAGCATGCCACAATTCCCTGCGTATCGCCCGCGCCGGCTCCGCCGCACGGCCGCGCTGCGCCGTCTCGTCCGCGAGACGACGCTCCAGCCGTCGCAGCTCGTGCTGCCGCTCTTCGTGCGGTCAGGGGCGGGGATTCGGCAGCCGGTCGAATCGATGGCGGGCGTGGCGCAGACCTCCGTTGATGAAATGCTCGAGGACGCGTCCGAGGCCGCGGGTCTGGGCGTCGGCGGCGTGCTGCTCTTCGGCATCCCGGACCGGAAGGATGCGACGGGTTCCGAAGCGTGGAACGACGAGGCGCCGGTGCAGCAGGCGGTGCGCGCGCTCAAGCGCGAGCTGCCGGAGCTCGTCGTCATCACCGACGTGTGCCTGTGCGAATACACGGAGCACGGCCACTGCGGCGTGATCAAGAACGGCGACGTCGACAACGACGAGACGCTCGAGCTCCTCGCGCGCGAGGCGGTGTCGCACGCGCGCGCCGGCGCGGACATCGTCGCGCCGAGCGACATGATGGACGGCCGCGTGCGTGCGATCCGCGCCGCGCTCGACGGCGACGGCTTCACGAATACGCCGATCCTGAGCTACGCCGCGAAGTTCGCCGGCCCGTTCTACGGCCCGTTTCGCGACGCGGCGGAGTCCGTGCCGCGGTTCGGCGACCGCCGCAGCTATCAGATGGACTCCGGCAACGCGGATGAAGCGCTGCGCGAGGTGTGGCTCGACATCGAGGAGGGCGCGGACATGGTGATGGTGAAGCCGGCCGGTCCGTTCCTCGACGTGATTCAGCGCGTGAAGGCCGAGACCGGCTATCCGCTCGCCGCGTACCAGGTGAGCGGTGAGTACGCTATGATTCAGGCGGCCGCCGACCGCGGGTGGATCGACCGCGAGCGCGTGATGATGGACTCGCTGCTGGGCATCCGGCGCGCCGGCGCGGACGTGGTGATCACGTATTTCGCGCGCGCGGCGGCGCGGCTGCTCGCGAGCGGCGCGGCCTGATCCGGCGATTCATTCGCGAATTGGTATACTGATAATATAATGATCAATCTCTGGCGCGATCTTCCGCCGGGCCGCCACGCGCCGGAAGAAGTCACGGCGGTGGTCGAGATCCCGTTCGGCAGCCGCAACAAGTACGAGCTCGACAAAGCGACTGGGCTGATGAAGCTCGACCGCGTGTTGTATTCCGCGGTCCACTACCCCGGCGACTACGGCTTCATTCCGCGTACGCTCCACGAGGACGGCGATCCGCTCGACGTGCTCGTGCTCGTGAAGGAGCAGACGTTCTCCGGCTGCATGATCGACGTGCGGCCCTTGGGCGTGCTGCGCATGCTCGACCGCGGCGAGCCCGACGACAAGATCCTCGCCGTGCCGCTCCACGACCCGTACTACGAGGAGTACTTCGACATCGCCGACATTCCGGCCCACCAGCTGCGCGAGGTGGAGTACTTCTTTCTCACGTACAAGGATCTGGAAGGAAAGCGGGTGCAGATCCGAGGATGGGAGAAGAGCGAAGTGGCGATGCGAGTGATCGTGGAGTCGATCACGCGGTATGACGAGGTATACCTTACCGTTGGGCCGTGAGCTGAGGGCTGAGAGCAAGCCGACAGCCGCAGTTCTCAGCTCGGCTGTTCGCTATCGGCGACAGCTATCAGAGGGATTTGGAAGGGAGTAATGGGATCGGTGGTCGGCTTCCGGCGGCGGCGTACGCGAGCGGTGGCACGACGGGATCTCGCCACTCGAGCATTGTTTTCGTGATGCCGGCGAACCGGAGTGGAACCAGATCCGCGCTCCCATTCAACGCTTCGTTCCGCATTCCTCGGATCGCTGTCGCTGATAGCGAACAGCCGAGCCGGGAACTGGCAGCTCGCTGTCAGCTCCCGCCCTAATCCTCGTCATCGTCGTTGAGGTACTCCCGACGCCGCACCCGTACCCTCACCTCGGCCATCAGCGCCACGCCGGTCAGGCGAACAACGGGAAATTGTCCTTCGCGCTCGCCCGGCCTCGGCAGCTCGTCGGCTCTGCTGTTCACGCTCGCCATGATCGCGTGCATGTCGTTGATGACGCGCATGCCTTCCGGCACGGTGATCTTCACGTTGCTCATCACCGCGCTCACGTGAAGCTCGACCACGCCGGCGGGGAGCACCGCCTGCGTGAGGTCGAGCTTCGTGTCGGCCATGATCGCGAGCACGCGCATGCGCTGCGGCACGGCCCAGCGGCCCATCCGGCGCGTCTCGCCCATGATCGCGAGGAGACGCGACTCCTCGCGCGGCGCCATGCCGGCGGCGGCGGGTGGCGCGCCACCGGCGGTCCGGCGCGCCACGGCCGCGCCCGGCGCCGGCGGGATTGCGCGAAGATCGGCCGTGATCGCCTCGAGATCGGCGAGGCTCGTCGCCTTGTACACGCGCTCGATCCGTCGCTCGAGATCGTCGAGCGACAGATCGTCATTCGCGAAGTGAGATGATAGTTCTTCGATCTTCTGCTCGCGCGCGCGCGCGAGGGCAGGGACGGGGGCGTCGCTCATACGTCAAACATACCAGGACGCCCGCGCCTCACGTCACGTGATCGGCGCCACGGCGCCGTGGTCCACCGGTTCCGGCTCGCGCGGCAGGAACAGGCGATCGTAGAGCAGCGCCGCGACGATGCCGCCGAGGAGCGGCCCCACGAAGTACGCCGTCTGTCCCTCGAAGATGTTCATCGCGAGCGCCGGGCCGAACGAACGCGCCGGATTCATCGAGCCGCCGGTGAGCGGGCCAATGGCGAGAATGCCCGCCGTCACCGTGAGGCCGATCGCGAAGCCGCCGACCTTCGGTGCTTTGGGATCGACCGCCGTCCCGAACACCACGAACACGAGGAAGAACGTCGCGATCGCCTCGAGCGAGATCGCCTGGAGCATGTTGATGTCCGACGAGATCGACTGCCCGCCGAGCCGCGTCGCGGCGACGATGTTCGCGGGATAGAGCACCTTGAGCAGATAGGCGGCGATGATCGCGCCGCCGAACTGCGCGATCCAGTACACCACCGCCATCATCGGATCGATGCGCCTCGTGACGAGAAAGCCCGCCGTGACGGCGGGATTCAGGTGCCCCGAGATCCGCATCGTGGCGGTGACCATGATCGCGAGGATCAATCCGTGCGCGAACGCGATGTTCACCACGGCGACCTGCATCGAGAGCATCGGACTCGTGATGATCGTCGCGCCGCCGATGAACACGAGCGCGAACGTGCCGATGAACTCCGCGGCGAAATGGCGCCAGGCGTCTTTCATTGGAGGGAGGCTGGAGGTTGAAGGCTTGAGGTTGGCGACGGCGCTCGATTGGCGCATTCAAGCTGGCGACTCAGGGCCGGTGCCGCCAGCGGGATTCGATCGTGCACTCGCCAGCCTCTACTCTCCAACCTCCAACTTCCGCCCCTACACGCGCCCCAACACCAACGCCGCGTTGATTCCCCCGAACCCGAACGAGTTCGTGAGGATGTAGTCCACGTGCGCCGTGCGGCCGCTCCCCGGGATATAATCGAGATCGCAGCCTTCGGCCGCGGTCTCGAGGTTGAGCGTAGGCGGGAGCCAGTCGCGCTCGAGCGAGAGCGCGCAGATGGCCGCCTCGATCGCGCCCGACGCGCCGAGCGCGTGGCCGTAGTACGCCTTGGTGCTGCTCACTTGCAGCTTCGCCGCGTGCTCGCCGAACACGTCCTTGATCGCGCGCGTCTCGGTCGGATCGTTGAGCGGCGTGCTGCTGCCGTGCGCGTTCACGTACCCGATTTCGTGCGGCTCGATGTGCGCATCCTTGAGCGCGCCGCGCATCGCGCGCGCGGCCTGCGATCCGTCGGGCCGCGGCGCCGTCATGTGGTGTGCGTCGTTGCAGAACGCGTAGCCGAGCACTTCGCCATAGATGTGCGCGCCGCGTGCCCGTGCGCGATCGTACTCCTCGAGCACGAGAATCGACGCGCCTTCGCCCATGACGAATCCGTCGCGATCGCGGTCGAACGGCCGCGAGGCGTGCTGCGGGTCGTCGTTGCGTGTCGACATCGCGCGAATGATCGCGAACGCGCCGAAGCAGAGGAGGCTGAGCGGCGCTTCCACGCCACCGCACAGCATCACGTCGGCGTAGCCGTCGCGAATCTGCCGGAAGCCTTCGCCGACGCCCATCGTCCCGGACGCGCAGCTCATCGCGTTCGTGCTGTTCGGTCCCTGCACGCCGAACTCGATCGCCACGTTGCAGCTCGCCGCGCCGCCAAAGACGTTGGTCGCGAGCGTCGCCGCCACGGACTTGATGCCTTGCTCTTTGAAGATGTACAACTGCTCCTCGGCGAATCCGCTGCCGCCGAGCGCCGTGCCCAGTGTCGCGCCGATGCGCTCGCGATCCTCGTGCGCCAGATCGAGCTCGGCATCCTCGATCGCGAGCCGCGCCGAGGCGACGGTGAAGTGGCCGAAGCGGTCGAGCCGCCGCGCGCGCCGCGCCTCGATGAAATCGGCCACGTCGAAATCGATCTCCGCGGCGATTCGACTATGGTAGATCGACGGATCGAACCGAGTGACCGCGCGCACCGCGGAGCGCTGGGCCTGAATTCCGTTCCACAGCGCCTCGCGCCCGATGCCGATCGGCGTGACCGCTCCGATGCCCGTGATCACCACTCGCCGCCGCTCAGTCACTCGCTCATGCCTCGGTGGATGCGATCGTATTGGAGATACGTTCGGCGGCGTGCGCGAGCCCGGCAAGGGTGCGCCAGGCGATTCCGTGCACGAACACCGGCCCGATGATGCCGCGTGCCGCCATCGGACCAATCAACGGTACTGGCGGCCCGTTCCACACGTGCACGATTCGGACGAGCGTGTCGGCTCCGTTCTGTGCCCGTTGAAACGTCCACTCGACCTCCATTCCCGTGGTGACGCCGCGGACGTGCCTGAATCGAATCGCCGGCCGCGCTTCGGTCGAGTCCGTCACGGACATGAGTGACGTCCACCACGTGGGCCACCGCAGCCAACCAAACGGCCGGTTCGCCGACATCGCCACGAGGCCGCCGCCGTCGGATCGGCGGTCCTCGAAGCGCACGTAACGATAATGCGACAGATGCCGCGGCCACTGCTCCACATCCGCCGCGAGCCGAAAGATCGTGTCGAGCGGCGCGCGGACCGTGTGCTCGTCCACGGTCGTCATGCGCCAGCCAGTGGGCATTGGCCCGAGCGCGTGCGGCTCTGTCATGCGCCCGGCGCCCAGCGTGCCGTGAGCCGGTACCCGAGCTTGCGCCGCACGCGCGCCTCCGCGCCGGTCGCGTTGCGGACGAGTCGCGCGAGCTCCGGCGCGGTGAAGCCCCGGAGGACGGAGACCACGCCGTCGTGCCGCGTCACGCGGTGAAAGCGCAGCGCGACGGCGACGAGCCAGAAGCCCGCCGCGGCGAACCAGCTTCGCCGCAGGTCGCTCACGATCACCGCCCGTCCGGCCACGCGATTCATCTCGCGCAGCAACTGCTCGGCATGAGTGTTCTCGAAATGATGGAGGAGCTGCGAGCAGAGGACGATGTCGATGCTCCCGTCGCGGAACGGCAGCGCGAGCGCGCTGGCGCAGACGGCGCCGTCGAGCCGCTCGCGGGACGCCGCGAGCAGCGTCGGCGCCTCGTCGACACCGAAGATCGTGATCGCCGTCCCCGTACGCGCCGCGGCGTCGCGCACGCCAGCGGGAATGTCCGCCAATCCCGTGCCGACGTCGAGGAGGGTGGCGGACGCGAGCCCGCGGGCCGCGCCGCGCACCTCGCCCATCGCGGCGCGGAGTCCGCCCAGCCATCGGTTGGAGCTCGCGATGTCGGCGTGCGAGCGCCGGCGCACCGCGGGATCGACCGAGGCGTCATCCAGGATCTCCACGCCGCGGCGCCGCGCCGGCGTCAACATGCGCCGTCAGCGCTCGAGCTGCGCATAGCCGCCGCGATAGTAGAGCAAGGGACGTCCGTCGCGCGGCTCGGCGCGCTCGACGCGAGCCAGGAACACCGTGTGGTCGCCGGCGTCGTGGTGCTCGGTGATGACGCATTCCAGGTGCGCCAGCGCGTCGTCGAGCAGCACGACGCCGCACTCGCCGCGCGTGAACGCGATCCCGTCAAAGCGCTGGTCCTCGTCGTCGGCGAACCGCCGGGAGTACGCCTCCTGAAGCGATGATAAAATGTTAATACCAATATTGGCATGGCCGAGCAGCAGGCCGTGCATCGACGCGGCGTGATCGACGCAGACGAGCACGAGCGGCGGCTCGAGGCTCGCCGAACAGAACGCGCTCACCGTCATGCCGTGGTCCTGGCCGGCGTCGTCGCGGGCGGTCACGATCGTGACGCCGGAGGCGAATCGGCCGAGCACGCTGCGAAACGTGTCGGAATCGATCATCGTGATGGCGGTTGAGGCGGTGGAGCGCGCGCGCACGCTCAGAGGCCGAACACGCTCCAAATGTACCCCGGCCGCACAACCTCGCGCGCGGGAACGAAGTCGCCCGTCACACCGATGAGGAGATCCGCGAGATCCTTGCGCGCCGCGAGCCGCCGCGCCGCGCGATTGATCAGCGGCGCCGAGCCCACGACGAGGCCGATCACGCGCTCCACGGTCCACTTTCCGGAGAACTCCGTGCGACGCGACGCGTCGTAGCGCGCGAGCGCGGCGTCGGCGGCGGTGTCGCTCGCCGCCTGAAGCGCCTCGACAATGGACGCCGAGAGCATCTCGCCGCCGCGCAAACCTGCATAGATCCCCTCGCCCGTGAACGGGTCGAAGAAATCCGCTGCGTCGCCCACGAGCGCCGCGCCGGGCGCCCATGCGCGGCGCGCGTGCGACGCGAACGGCCCCGTGGCGACCACCGGCGAGACGCGCGTCGCGTTCGCGAATCGTGGACGAAGATGCGCGCGCGACGCGAGCCAGCGATCGAGGAACGCGGCGCGGTCGCCGGCGATCTCGCGCGAGCGCGATGCGGGGACCACGAGCGCGACCGTCGTCACGCCGCTCCCCACGTCTGCGATGCCGACGTACCCGTCGCGCTCGACGTGCATCTCGCCGTGCTCGCCGATGTCGCCGACACCGGCATAGTGCGTGACGAGCGCGAGCCGCCGCGGCCAGCGCGCAACACGCGCGAGCCCCAAGCGCCGCGCGACGATCGAACGCAGCCCGTCCGCGCCGACGGTGAAACGCGCGCGCAGCTCCCGGCGAGCGCCGTCGTCGAGCACATGCACGCCGCGAACGCGGCCGCGCTCGTGGATCAGATCTGTCGCGCGCACGCGCTCCGTCACGCGCGCGCCCGCGGCGCGCGCCGCGTCGAGCAGCATGGCGTCGAGCACCTCGCGACGAACGGAGAGTCCGCGGTCGCGATACCCTCGGAACCCGTGCGACGCGACGAAGTCGCCCCGAATGATGGATCCGTTGGGCGCGCGCACGCGGATTCCGGCGAGCGCCGCGGCGCCCGAGCGCTCCACGCTCTCGAGCACGCCCATCGCCGCCAGGATGCGCGACGCCTCCGGGCTCAGATATTCGGCGCACGGCTTCGGGCGCGGAAAGCGCGCGCGATCCACGATGTGGACGTCGATGCCGGCCGCCGCCAGCGCGAAGCCGAGCGACGAGCCCGCCGGGCCGCCGCCGACGATGAGAACTTCTGAATGCTCGTCCGTCACGCCGCGACCACGCGCGTGAGTCCGGCGGCGACGATCGCGCCGCCGAGTGTCGCAAGCAGGTTGATGCCGTCGTTGTCGAGCCAGGCGATGCCGCGTGCGTGTCGCGTCGCCGCGCCGCAGTCGTGCGTCATCCGCTCGGTCTCTATGCCGCACACGTCGCAGTGTCGCCGGGCCTGGAACAACGCGCCGGTCAGCGAGTCCGCGAATGCGCCGGTCACGCCGCCCGCGAGCGCGAACGCCGACGGCCGTGCTCCCCACCCTAATGCGAGCGCGAGTGCTGCCACGAAGCCTGCTCCGAGAATTGATGACACTGTTCCAACGACGGAGACCCCTCCGGAGGTTCCCGGTGGCACCGGCCGCAGCGTGAGCAGCGATCTCGGCGTGCCGCCGTACAGCGTGCCGAGCTCCGTGCCCCAGGTGTCGCCGGCTGATGCGGCGAGCGCGCCGGCGCCGGCCGCGAGCCAGATCGTGTCGTGGTGCACGATGCCGACCAGTGCCGCGAGCGCGAACACGCCGCCGTTCGCGAGCACCTGCACCGCGTCGCGAGCACCGGTCTTTTCGATCACGGATTGCGTGTGCGCCAGCTTGGCGTCGCGTCCCACGCGCGAGAGCGCGCTCGACGAGACGAAATACGCGATGAGCAGCGCGCCCCAGCTCCACCCCGCCGCGACGGCGGCGGTGCCGACCACCGTCGCCGCGATCGCGCCCGACGTGGTGAGCGAACGCGCGGCGCGCGCGACGATCGCGATGGCCGCCGCGAGCAACAGTCCCGCGATGATTCGCGCGATCATTCGTTCGCGGCTTGAATGGACCCTCCGCGACGGCTAGCTTCGCTGTCTGCCTCGCCCCCTCCGCTGACGCTCATGCTCGCCACGGTTGACGCCCTCCTGCCGCTCAGTCTTCTCGAAGCGGTCCGCAACGTCGACACTCCCAACGATCAGTTCGATACGGAGTATGTCGACGAGCTGCGCAACAAGCGCCTCGGCCTCAGCGACACGATCTACGCACAGATCAAACGGCACACGGAAGCCGCGCGCCGGGGCCATCGCACGGCGTCTGACGAGGCGATCGCGCTTGCCAAGCTGATCGGCCGCCGACCGGACTCCGAAGCCGTCTTTCGCGCGGCCGGTGACTACATGGCTCGGCAGTCGTACCGCACCATCTCGCCAGTCACGCGCAAGCTGATGCGGCTGATGCCGTCGGCGATGGCGCGGCCGCTCGCGTTCCGCCACGCGCGGAAGATCGCCGCGCGCTACCTCGGCGGCAACGTGAGGCGGGTGGGTTCGTTCTTGTTGCTCGAGGTGCCCCGATCGATCACGCTCGGCACGGCGCCAGGCGCGATAGGATGTACGTATTATGAATCCGCGATCAAGCAGCTCCTCCGCCTTCTGATCGGCAGCATCGGTGCGGTGGAGCACGTCCGCTGTTCGGGGCGCGGAGAAGGATCCTGTGAATGGCGCGCCGACTGGCGCTCGTTCGATCGCACGGCCGGCCTGGATTGAACCATATGCTAACTCCTGAAACACTTCCCGATGTGCAGCGTGCGCTCGCGGATGCGGGCGTCGACGGCTGGCTCCTCTACGATTTCCGCGGCATCAATCCGATCGCGGTCGGCATGATGCGGCTCGACGGCATGGTGACGCGTCGCGCGTTCGCGTACGTGCCGGCGCGCGGCACGCCCGTGGCGATCAGCCACGTGATCGAGCAGGGGCCGTGGCACCACTGGCCGTCCAGTTGGAAGAACGAGATCTACTCGTCGTGGAAGAGCCTCGAGTCGCTCGTCGCGAAGCACGTGCGCGGCAAGCGCATCGCGATGGAATACTCGGCGGGCGACGCGGTGCCGTACGTCGATCGCGTGCCGGCGGGCGTGATCGACATGGTGCGCGAGGCGGGGGCGACGGTCGTCTCGTCCGGCGAGCTGGTGACGCGCTTCTACGCGACGTGGAACGCCGGGCACATTGCGTCGCACTTGCGCGCGGCGGAGGAAATCGCGCAGATCGCGCGCGAGGCGATGGCATTGGCCGGCGAACGCGCGCGCGGTTCCGAGCCGCTCGCCGAACACGAGTTGATGCACTGGATTCGCGACCGGTTCGCGCGCGCCGGACTCACCACCGATCACGGACCGAACGTCTCCGTCGGGCCGAATGCGGCAAACCCGCACTACGAGCCGTCGGCCGATGCGCCGCGCCTGATTCGGCCCGGCGACATTCTGCTGATCGACCTGTGGGCGTACGAGCAGAACGGCGGCGTGTGGGCCGATCAGACGTGGATGGCGTCGATCGGCAAGCCGAGCGAGCGTGCGCAGAAGATCTGGGAAGCGATTCGCGACGCGCGCGACGCGGCGATTGCGTACGTCGTCGACAATACCAAGGCGGGCAAGCCGATTCGCGGCGCCGACGTCGACGACGCGGCGCGGCACGTGATCGAGTCGCGCGGCTTCGGCGAGTACTTCACGCACCGCACCGGCCACTCGATCGATTCGCGCGAGCTGCACGGCTCCGGCCCGCATCTCGACAATCTCGAGACGCGCGAGGAGCGGCTGCTCGTCCCCGGCGTCGCGTTCTCGATCGAGCCCGGGATCTACATTCCCGGCGAGATCGGCATGCGTACGGAAGTGAACGTGTACATCACGCCGGGCGAGGCGGTGGTGACGCCGAGGGAGTACGAGCGGGAGTTGATGATCGTGTAGCCCTGTCGTCCCGAGCGAGTCGCTCGAGTCGATCCGTGCGGCGGTGCACGCGCGAATCTGGTTGGATGTTTTTTGAGACGCGGATTCGGCGGACCACTGCACGGACTGCGCGGACTGCTCCGTGTCGCGAGAAAGGGAATCGCGCCGCGGCGCTAGACGATGAATTGGGTAACGACGTCGGGAGGCACCTCGTGGCGTCCCGAGCGGGTGTCCCCCAAGAAGGATCTGGGCTCGTGCCGCGGCGGCTCATCTTGCCGCACGGAGCGATCCGCTAGCTCCGTCATCGCGAGCGAAGCGTTCGAGTCGAGTCGGGTTCGTGCTACGGTGCGTGGTCCGTGCGGGCGGTATACGCGCGAATCAGGATGGACGTTTTTTTGGAACGCGGATTCGGCGGACCACTGCTCGGACTACGCGGAGTGCTCCGTGTCGCGAGAGAAGGCGTCGCGCCGCGGCGCTAGACGATGAATTGGGTACGACGTCGGGAGGCGTCGCGTGGTTTCCCGAGCGGCTGTCCCCAAGAAGGATCCGGGCTCGTGCCGCGGCGGCTCATCTTGCCGCATGGAACGATTCGCTTAGTCCGAGCAGTGGTTCGCGGAGTCCGCGTTCCGAACAACATCCAAGCAGATTCGCGCGTACGCCGCCCGCTCGGGCTGACACGTTACCGTGCGAGCACGTTCCACACGCCCGGATCCTCCAGTCCCATCCTCCACAACGCGATCGCGCTCACGCCCATCCCCGTGGCTTCGTCGCGCAGCGCAGCCAATTGCGTCGCGTCGCTCGTCCACAGCTCCCACGCGCCAGGCTTGACCGCGTGGAGCGAGAGCGATGCCGGGTCGCGCGCGAGCTCCACTCCGGCTTGCGACGCGGCGCGGCGTGTCTCGTCGAAGCTCACGGGTCGTGCGGGCTCGTTCGATCGCCACTGGTAGCCGTAGACCGGTAGCGCCGCGACCACGCGGTTCGCGCCGATCTCCGCGACGCGCATGGCGAGTGAGCGGCGGACCCAGTCGGGCGACGCGATCGGACCGGGCGCCGAGGTGGCCCAGTGCTCGTCGTAGAGCATCGCGACCAGGACGTCAGCCGGCGGCACGAACGCGTGTGCGGGATACGCCGTGGTGTCCGCCGCGGGAACCGCTATGGCAATCGTTGCCACGCCGTGCGCGCGAACCGAGTCGCCGAGCGCGCGAAGCACTCGTGTCACGACCGGCACGTCCTGTGGTGTGCCGCCCTCGAGATCGAACACGACACCGCGATATGCGCCGCGGCGCAGCATCGTCGATAGAGTCGAGGCGGTGCGCGCGAGGAGTGCCCCGTCGGCACCGAGGCGGCGCACCGTCTCGGGGTGAAATCGCTGTCCGTGCCAGCTCGTCACGAGCGCGAAGCGACGCGTGGTGGGCGGCAGCACCGACCCGTCGTGATAGGGCGCGCTGGGTTGCGCCGTCGCACTGTCGAGTTGAATCCAACCCGTCACGGCGGTGTTGATGCGCGCCGCGTTCGCCGCGAGGCTCGAGTCGCTGCGCGCGTCCCACGGCGCCGTGAACGCCCAGACCGCGACCGGCGCGCGCGCCGGCGTGGGCGCCGGTGCCGCGCTCGCGCATCCGAGAACCAACGCCGCGCCGCTCCGCAGAGCACCGCGCGTCAACGCACTCGCCGCATCCGTGGGACGCATGCTGTACGTTAATGCTTATGCGACTGCTGGCGCTGGCCGCCGAACCATGGCGCGTCGTTTGCCTTGCCTCGGCGACGCCCACCCGCCCAGCATCAACCAACGACTCGTGATCCCTCATCGGACGCGGCTGACGGCCGCGGCTCTGCTCCTGGCTCTGTTCGTCATCGCCTGCTCGGGCGGAGACCCGCACGGCGCTGGCACTCGTCGCGGTACCAAGCCGGGCAAGCCGCACTTCACCGAGGATCCATCGGCGGCCGCGATCAAGATCGCGACGATCTCGTACCGGCCGTCCACCAGCCTCGGCGCGATCGGATCGTTGAGCGGGACCGTGACGTTGAGTGGCGCCGCGCCCGCCGAGCCGCAGCCCTCGGGGACCGATGCCGGCGCGTGCGGCACGCCGGCGGAGCCGCGCGTTCAGGTCGACGGCAAGGGCGATCTATCGAACGCCGTCGTCTGGATCGAGAACGCGAAAACTGGAAAGCCGTTCCCGATCGAGAAGCGCAGCGAGCTGTCGAGCGACAACTGCGCGCTCGATCCTCGCGTGCAAGCGGTCGTCGAGGGAACGACGGTGAACGTCTTCAATGACGACAAGCTCATCCACAAGCTGAACTTTCATCTCGTCGGCGAGCCGGACACGCTCACCAAGATGTGGTTCTACACGACGGGGCAGGTGGTCGCGAGCGAGCGCATCGCGAAAAAGCCGGGCGTGGTGGAAGTGCGATGCGAGCAGCACCCGTGGACACGCGGATACGTGCTCGTGTTCGATCATCCATACTTCGCGGTGACCGACACCGACGGCAGCTTCAGCATCGACTCGCTGCCGGCGGGGAGCTACCGCGTGATGGTCTGGCACGAAGGGTTGGCGAAGCCGCTCGAGCAAACGGTGCAGATCGCGGCGAACGGCACCGCGAAGCTCAATCTCGCGCTAACGCTGTCAGCGGCTCACTGACGGGCGGCTCGTACTGGAATTCGCCGCCGGCGCGATACAGGCGCGCGAACAGCCCGTTGCGATCGAGCAGCTCGTCGTGCGTGCCGTGCTCGACGATGCGACCGCGGTCGAGGACCACCACACGATCCGCGCGCCGCACCGTGCTCAGGCGATGCGCGATGATCAGCGTCGACCGGCCGCGGAGCAGATCTTCCATCGCCGCCTCCACCGCGCGCTCGCTCTCGGTGTCGAGGCTCGACGTGGCCTCGTCGAGCACGACGACGGCGGGGTTCTTCAGGAAGACGCGCGCGATCGCGAGCCGCTGGCGTTGTCCGCCCGAGAGCTTCACGCCGCGCTCGCCGACGCGCGTGTCGAATCCGTCCGGCAGCCGCTCGATGAACTCGAGCGCGTGCGCGGCGCGCGCGGCGGCGACCACCTCGGCCTCCATCGGCGCGGGTCCCAGCTCCGCGGGCCGCGCGTAGGCGATGTTCTCGCGGATGGTGCCGCTGAACAGCGCCGGCTCCTGCGGCACGATCCCGATCGCGCCGCGCAGATCGTTGAATGAGAGTTCGCGAATGTCGATTCCGTCGAGCGTCACGCGGCCGCCGGTCACGTCCCAGAAGCGCGGGAGCAGCGACGCGATCGTCGTCTTCCCGGCGCCCGAGGGCCCGACCAGCGCCACGACCTCGCCGGAGGCGATGTCGAGGTTGACGTGGCTCAGCGCGTCCGGCAGCTCGGGCGCGTAACGGAAGCAGACGTCCTCGAGCGCGACTTCGCCGCGCGCCGGCCGGGCGAGCGGCGCCGGATGCTCGGCCTCGGCGACGGTCGGCTGCGTCTCGAGCAGCTCGAACACGCGCGTCGCGGCGCCGAGCGCTTCCTGATAGCTGCCGAAGAGCGACGCGAGCGACCCGACCGCGGCCGCGACGGTGATCGCGTAGAGCAGGAACGACACGAGCGCGCCCGGCGTGAGCGCTCCGTCGAGCACGAGCTGGCCGCCTTCCCAGAGCACCGCGACCACGCCGCCGAACGCGATGAAGCCGACGACGCCGAAGAAGAGCGCGCGGATCTTCGCCCGCGCCACCGCGGCGACCACGACGCCGGCGAGCTGCGCGCCGTAGCGCCGCGTCTCCTCCGCCTCGCGGTGGAAGCTCTGCACGGTACGAATCTGCGCGAACGCCTCGTCGGCGTGCCCCATCGCCTCGGCGACGCGATCCTGCACGCCCGTGCTCGCGCGCTTGAGCCGGCGGCCGAACACGAGCGCCGCGCCGACGACGACCGGCGTGACGGCGAGCGTGGTGACGGTGAGCCGCGCGTGCGTCAGCGAGAGCATCACGAGCCCGCCGACGAGGAGCAGCGACTGGCGCGAGATCTCTGATATCCAGGTGCTCAACAGCGATTGCAAAATCGCGAGGTCGGCCGAGAGCCGGCTCGTGAGCTCGCCGGTGCGGCGCTCGGTGAAGAACCCGGGCGAGAGCCGCACGAGATGCGCGAACACGTCCTCGCGGAGCGTGGCGATGACGCGCTCGGTGGTGGACGTGAGGAGGTAGACCTGCACGAAGTTCATCACGCCCTGGAGCGCGAACAGCACCAGGAGGCCGAGCGCGACGCGGTCGAGCAGCGCGCGGTCGTGCCGCTGGAATGCGGCGTCGAGCAGCTCGCGGACGATTTGCGGGAACGCGAGCCCGACGCCGGCGGCGATGACGAGGCAGACCGCCGCGACGGCGAGCTGCCCGCGATACGGCGCCAGCCGCGGGAGGAGGCGTCCGAGCGGCTTTGGGGAACGCAGCCGCCGCGAGCGTTCGCCGGCGGGCGCCGTCACGCGAGGAGCGCGCGATCGACGACCATCGCGGCGAAGAGCAGAGCGAGGTAGAGGAGGGAGAACTTGTACAGCCGCCAGGCCGACTTGGTCCACTCCGTGGCGCGCATGACCCGGACCACTTCGATCAGGAACTTGCCGCCGAGCGCGACCGCCGCGACGGCGTAGACCGCCCCGAGCGCGTGGAACGCGACGGGCAGGATCGTGAGCGGAATTAGTATCAAGGTGTACCAAAGCATCTGGCGCTTGGTCTCGCGCTCGCCCCAGACGAGGGGCGCCATCGGCACGCCGGCGCGGTCGTAGTCCTTCTGCTTGAGCAGCGCCAGCGCCCAGAAGTGCGGCGGTGTCCAGTAAAATATAATAATAAAAAGATAAACGCCGAGGAGGTCGATGCGGTTGGTGACCGCGGCCCAGCCGACGAGCGGCGGGAACGCGCCCGCCGCGCCGCCGATCACGATGTTCTGCGGCGTCGACCGCTTGAGCCAGCGCGTGTACACGAACACGTAGAAGTAGAACCCGGCGAGCGCGAGCGCCGCGGTGAGCACGTTCGCCGCGTGCGCGAACAGCCACGTCGCGGTGGTGGACAGCAGCACGCCGAACGCGAGCACCTCGCGCGGCTGCATCCGCCCGCTCGGGATCGGCCGGAGGCGCGTCCGCGCCATCCGGTCGTCGATGTCACGGTCCATGTACATGTTCACCGCGTTCGCGCCGCCAGCCATCAGGTAGCCGCCGACGAACACCGCGAGCACGAGCGTCCAGCTCGGATGCCCGGCGACGAACATTGGCGCGATGGTCGTGACGAGGAGGAGCGAGATGATCCGCGGCTTGGTGAGCGCGACGAGGTCGCGCGCGAACGCGCGCGCGCGCCGTTCGACGATGACCGCTTCGCTCACAGATCCGCTCCGCGTGCGACGATCACCGCCATGGTGGGCGCGGGCTTGGGTTTGGTCTCGACGGTGTCATCCCGAGCGACGGAGCGAAGCGACTCTCCCCTCGTGTCATCCCGAGCGACGGAGCGAAGCGACTCTCCCTTTGTATCATCCCGAGCGACGGAGCGAAGCGACGGAGTCGAGGGATCTGGGCTCGTTGGGCCTCGTTCCGCAACGAGCCCAGATTCCTCGACTTCGCTCGGAATGACAACGGCAGGGTCGCTCGGAATGACAACGGCAGGGTCGCTCGGAATGACAACGGCGGGTTCGGGATGACCCGCCACCCGGTGCGCGAGATACGCCAGCGCAAAACACGCGAGCCAGATCCCCACGCCCGTCGCCTCGTGCAACGACCGCAGCACCGGCGGCAGATGCAGCAGAATCATCGACGACGCCACGACGAGCTGCAGAATCACCATGCCGAACGCGATGTACGTCGCGCGCACCACGATCGGCGCTTCCTCGCTGCGCCGCTTGCGGACCATCATCACCATGCCGAAGAGGTGCAGCACGAGCAGCACCGCCGCGGCACGATGCGTCATTTGGACGTACGTCGCCGTGCGCGAGACGCCCGCCGCCGGCGCGCACATCGGCACGGTCGAGCAGCCGATCGCGCCGTCGGGGATCTTGGCCGTCACGCCGCCCAGCGCCACCGCGAAGATCGCGAGCCCCGCCGCCGCGCGCGCCGATCGGCGCGCGCGCTGAGTTCCGTGCTGCACCGCCGCGCTCTTGCCGCCGAGCATGCCGGCGCGGATCGCCGTCGCCGTGACGAGCGCGAGGAGCGTCATCGCGACGAGCCAGTGCGCGACGGTCGCCCACCAGGCGTTGCCTTCCTTCACCGTGAGCCCGCCGAGCAGCGCGGCCGCGAACACCGCCGCCACCGCGCCGAACGCTGAGCGCATCGGACCGCCGCGGCCGGCAACGTCGGGCTCGCGACGGGCGAGCCACGCCGCCGTCGCGAGCGAGAGCACGGTCAACGTGAGGATCGACGCGAGATACCGGTGGCTCACCTCGATCACGAGATCCGGGCGGCTCAACGGGGGGAACCAGTAGCCGTAGCACTTGGGCCAGTTCTCGCCGCAGCCAAGGCCCGATCCGGAGATGCGCACGATCGCGCCGAACACGAGATGCGTGCACGCGACGACGAGCGCCGCGATGGAGAGTCGGCGAACGCTTTTCATTGGATCACGCTCGTGATCACGGTGCTCACCGCGGCGGGATGGATTGCCCGCCACGTGAAGACGAACACCGCCGCGAGCGCAATGGCCGGGACGACGGCCCAGAAGATCTCGACCGCGCGCTGCATGGCCGGAGCGTCACCCTGGGCCGGCACGCGGGCGGGCGAGACGAATATCGAGTGCAGGATCGCGGCTTGGGCGACCGCACAACTCGCGACGGCGATCCAGAAGATCGCGTCAGCGAAGGAAACAGGCATCGGAATGATCGGTCGGGGGAACAATGAAAGGTGATTGAGCGGCGGGGCGCAGGGTAGTGCCCGCGCGTCCGCTCTGTCATCTCGGCCGACCGTGACCGCGCGGCTACGGCGCGCGAAACGCCGTCCCGCTCCGCGCCTCGACGTGGCCGTTCATCTCGCGCGTCGACGCAGGAAGGAAGCGCACGAACCAGTCGCGCGCCCGCTCAGCGACGGACTCGAGCGTGCCAGGCTCCTCGAAGAGGTGGGTCGCGCCAGGGACGATGTCGAGCTTCACGGAGGCGCGCATGTGGTCGCGTGCGCGCTCGTTGAGATCGATCACCACCTCGTCACGGCCGCCGACGATGAGGAGCGTTGGCGCTTCGACCATGGGAAGCGCGTCACCGGCGAGATCGGGCCGGCCGCCGCGCGACACGACCGCGCGCACGCGGGTCGGGCGTTCCGCGGCGGCGACGAGCGCCGCTCCGCCTCCGGTGCTCGCGCCAAAGGCGCCCACCGCGAGATTCGCCGTGTCGGCGTTGTCCGCGAGCCAGTCGATCGCCGCGACGAGCCGGCGGCCGAGCATCGCGATGTCGAATCGCAGCTCGCGCGTGATGTCGTCGATGCGTTCTTCGTCGGGTGACAGCAGATCGAGCAGCAGCGTCGCGAGCCGCGCGTCGCGCAGCACGCGCGCCACGTATCGGTTCCGCGGACTGAAGCGGCTGCTCCCGCTCCCGTGCGCGAAGAGCACGACGCCCACCACATTCTCCGGAACGCCGATCGTTCCTTCGAGCGAGACGCCGTCGGCGGTGAGCGAAATCGTGCGCTCGAGCTGGTCTTCGCCGTACGGCAGCCGGTCCTGATTCATCGAGCTCCTCCTTGCACCGAGCAAATCTGCTCAGGCGGCCCGCGCGCGAGACAGGAGATCCTGTACCTCGGCGTCGGTCGTTTGTGAGAAATCGTGATACCAGAGTCCGACGGCCTCGAACGGATCGGGTGTCATGGCGCAGACGACGTCGTCGGCCAGCGACTGCAAACGCTGGCAGGTCTCGGCCGCGGCGACGGGTACCGCGACGATCACGCGCGCCGGTCCTTCGCCGCGGAGCGCCTCGACCGCGGCGCGCATCGTCGCGCCGGTGGCGAGTCCGTCGTCGACGAGAATGACGGTCTTGCCGTTGACGTCTGGGAACGGACGCTCGCCGCGATACTGCTCCTCGCGCCGATGCAGCTCGGCTTCTTCGGCGCGGGTCACGCGATCGAGCTGATCGCGCGTGATGCCGGAGATGCGCACGACGTCGTCGTTGAGCACCACGCCGCCACCGCTGGCGATCGCGCCCACGGCGAGCTCCTCCTGCCAGGGCAAGCCAATCTTGCGGACGACGAACACGTCGAGCGGAACGTCGAGCGCCCGAGCTACTTCGTAGCCCACCGGCACGCCGCCGCGCGGGAGCGCGAGCACGAGCACGTCGCCGCGGCCCGCGTAGTTCGTGAGATGGGCGGCCAGTCGCCGTCCGGCGTCAGCTCTGTCGGCGTAGCGAGTCTCGATCATACGATGCGCGCTCCTCGGCGCCGCGACGACGATCCGCATTCTGGTGCGTACGGGATCTGTCGCCGTCCTTCCGGCCCATGCATGAGACGCGCTAGCATTTGCTGCATGGATGAGTCTCCCGCCGCTCCCGCCTCCGCGGCAACGCAACGCACGTCTCTTCCGAGAGAGCTCGGCCTCTGGAGCGCCGTCGCGGTCGTCATCGGGTCGACGATCGGCTCCGGCATTTTTCGCACGCCGGCGAGCGTCGCCAATCGACTGCCGGGTCCCGCCGCGCTGAGCGCGGTGTGGGTGGCGGGCGGGCTGCTCGCGCTGTGCGGCGCGCTGACGCTGGCCGAGGTGGCGGGCGCGTTCCCGGACACCGGCGGCATTTTCGTCTTCATTCAACGCGCATGGGGCCGACTTCCCGCATTTCTGTTCGGATGGTCGGAGCTGACGTTGATTCGAGCCGCATCGCTCGGCGCCGTGTCGACGACGTTCGCGGAGTATTTCATGCGCGTGCTCGGATTCAATCCGAGTGTTCCGCCGAACGACACCTACGTTCACTATATCGCCGCGGGGGCGATCGTGCTCACCGCGACGTTCAACTACGTCGGGTTGAAGACCGGTTCCCTGGTGCAGAATCTGACGACGATCGCGAAGTATTTCGGGCTGTTGTTCATCGTCGTCCTCGCGCTGGCGATTGGCCTGCCGCGCACCGGCGGCCACTTCACGCCGGTGGCGCCAGCGGGGAGCTTTTCCGTCGCGCCGTTCGGGTTAGCGCTCGTGTCGGTGCTCTGGGCGTACGACGGGTGGGCCGACCTCACGTTCGTCGCGGGCGAAGTGAAGGATCCGCGGCGGAATCTGCCGCGCGCGCTGATCATCGGCTCGGTCGCGGTGATCGTGATCTATCTGCTCGCCAACATCGGCTATCTCTCGGTCATGTCGGTCGACGAGGTGCGGAAGTCGCCGCTCGTGGCGGCCGACGTGGCGGCGCGACTCGTCGGCGCGGGCGGCGTCGCGTTCGTGTCGATCACGGTGATGCTCTCGACCTTCGGCACGCTCAACGGCACGCTCCTCACGTCGCCGCGCGTGTTCTTCGCGATGGCGGACGAGGGCTTGCTCTTCAAGAAGCTCGCGGCGGTGCATCCGCGCTTCAAGACGCCGTACGTCTCGATCGTGCTCGTGGCGGTGCTCGGTGTGCTGTTCGTACTCCTGCGCACCTTCGAGCAGCTCGCCGACACGTTCGTCACGGCCATCCTGCCGTTCTACGCGCTGGGCGTGGCGGCGATCTTCGTCTTCCGCGCGCGGCGTTCGGCCGAGTACAACCCGGCGTTCCGAACGCCACTGTATCCGCTGACGCCGATCCTGTTCGTGCTCGCGACGCTGTATCTGTTGTCGAATTCCGTGATCGATCCGAGCAGCCGCTGGCCGACGGTGGCGGTCTTCGCCGTGATTCTGCTCGGGATTCCGGTGTATTACGCGACCGTGGGACGTCCGTCGCAGCGCTCAGCCGTGCGGTCGTAATTAGTCTTTGCTCATTCCGATGTGGATATGAAGCGGTTCGTCGCGGCCTTCGTGCTCGCGCTCGCGGCGGCATGCGGCGGCGACGCGGCGCCCGACGTCGCGCCCGCGGCCATCATACTCTCCCCCGCCGCGTCGCTCGCCGTGCAGTCGGGAGCCACGGTCCTGGTCCATGCCACGGTGACCAACAAGGCTGGCCGCGCCGTGAACGCCGCCGTCACGTGGTCCAGCAGCAGTCCCGCGATCGCCAGCGTGTCCGACGGGAGCATCACCGGCATTCGTGTCGGGACCGCGACGATCACGGCGAGCGTCGAGGCGACTGGCGGCCCCGCGATCGCGGCATCGACTGACGTCACCGTGTCGCCCGGATCGCCGGCCGCGCTCGCGGTGAGTCGTCAGCCTAGCGGCGGGCCAATCGGAATTCCGCTCCGTCAACAGCCGGGGATCGAGGTGCACGATGCAGCCGGCAATGTCGTGACATCGTCGTCCGCCACGATCGCCGCCGCGATTCAGACCGGAGGCGGTTCGCTCAGCGGACAGACATCGATCGCAGCCGCGGCGGGGGTCGCGACGTTCAGTGGACTTGCGGTCGATGGTGCAGCGGGCGATCGGACGCTCGCGTTTACCTCTCCCGGCTTGACGCCTGTGACGTCGGCGACGTTCACGATGACGCCGCCGCCCACGCCGATCCTCGCGCTCGACTCGGCGAGGATCGACGCGCAGGTCGCGCTCGGGTCCAACGCTGCGCCGCGCACGGTGACTGTGTCGAATTCGGGCGGCGCGCCGTTCAGCGCCGTGACACTGGACTCGGCGATCTACACGGCCGGCGAACCGACGGGCTGGCTCACGACGAACATCGCGCAGAGCGGAGCCGGGTACATCGTCACGCTCACGCCAAAGAGCGCCGCGCTCCCTCTCGGTTCGTTTCACGCCGCGGTGAATGTACTGGCTGCGGGCGCGCCCAACTCACCGCAGACCATTCACGTCACGCTCTCCGTCGTTGCGCCATACACGTTCACGTACGGCGGCTCGACCGACAAAGCACCCATCATCGATATTGGCGTGTCCGCCGCGCCCGCGATCAGCGTCGTCGACGGCGCCGGCAAGCCGGTCGCGGCAGTCGTCCCGGCGTACATCAGCCGCGCGTCGAGCATTGCCACCGTTGACGCGAGCGGCAGAGTCACCGGCGTGTCGGCTGGTCAGACGTGGGTCGTCGGCACAACGCCGCTGATGTCCGATTCGGTGTACGTGACCGTGCCGCGCTCAGCGACCGCACCGGTCGTCCGCGTGCAGCGGGGCAGCTACGTGGCGCGCGCCGGCGACACGATCACCGTCGACGTGCTGCTCGACGTGCGCGGCGCGCCGGCCGGCGCGGCGTCGATCGCGGTCGGCACACAGACGGTGCCGGAAGTGTTCACGTACTCGGCCTATTCGGTGCCGAGCGAAACGCCGCAGCCGATCGTCAACGTGACCGCGAATGGCGTGCTGCGCGTCGCCGTTGCCGCGGCAACCGGAATATCCGGCCCATTCACGATGGTGACGCTCGAGCTCCTGTCGCCCGGCCCCAACGTGGGCTGGCTCACGCTCACGCCGCTCGACGTCGCCGGAACGGACGGCAGCGATCTCACGGCGCTGTCGACGCCGACGCGGTTTCCACTGGTGTTCCGATGATGAGCCGCGTGACCGCCCGTCATTCCACGCGACTGGCTCGCGCCGCGCTCGGCGCCGCCGTGCTGCTGGCGACGGCACGGCGCTTGGTTGGGGCGCAGGGCGTGCACGAGGATCCGCGCGGCCGCGAGGAATGGTATTGGTCGTCGCTGACGTACCCGTTCGCTGACCGACCGTACGCGCAGCTGCGCGCCGTGCACATGCGCGCCGCGCAGATTCGGGCGAGTGCCGCACGCACGGTTTCGCCGGCCGCGGCGGAGCTCACGAACGTGTGGCGGCCGCTCGGACCGTTCGGCGTCTTCGGCGCGGACAACGGCTTCTTCACGTCCGGTCCGCAGCTCGACGCCGGCCGCGTCACCGGCATCGCGCCCGACGGGCGGGGGAACGTCTTCCTTGCCACCGCGTCTGGGGGCGTCTGGCGATCGAGCACGCTCGGCACCACCTGGACCGCGGCGACCGACGATCAATGTTCTCTAAACATCGGCGCGATCGCCATCGACCCGGCCGCGCCCAGCGTCCTGTACGCCGGCGCGGGCGAGTACAACACGACCAGCATCGGATGCGGCGTGCTGCGGTCGACCGACGGCGGCGTCACGTGGAGCGCCGTCGGCGCGAACACCCTGCTCGCGGGCAGCACCGACGCGGCATTCGCGCACATCCTGATCGATCGCTCCACGGTCGGCGTGCCCTCGACGACCACGCTCCTTGCCGCGACGAATGCCGCGCTCTTCCGCTCCACGGACGGCGGCGAGACCTGGTCGTTCGTCATTACGGGCGCGGTGTCGAGCATCGTGCAGCACCCCACGAATGCGAGCGTGATGTTCGCCGGCGACGCCGATGGCTTCACGCGCGACAAGCGCGGCGTGTATCGCTCCGCCGATCACGGCGCGACGTGGGTGCAGCTTCCCGCGCTTCCGAACATCGATCCGGGGCGGATGGGGCGGATCGAGCTGGCGATGTCGCCGGCGTCGCCCGACGTGCTGTACGCGCTCGTCGCCGATCGCTCGACCGGGCACGCGCTCGGATTGTTTCGCTGGGACGATCCAGCCGGAGTCTGGACGCAGCTCGGCGCGAATGGTCTGGTCGAGAGCAACGTCCGAACGGACTTCGGGGCCCAGGGCTTTTACGATCTCATATTGAGCGCCGATCCGCGCGACGCGAATCGGATCTACCTTGCCGGCGTGCGCGCGTTGCGCTCCACGGATGGCGGGGCCAACTTCGCGCCCGTGGCCACCGAGATCCACAGCGATTGGCACGCGCTCGTCTTCGATCCGGTGAATCCGGACGTGGTATACGCCGGCACCGACGGCGGCGTGTTCATCTCGTACGATCGCGGCGACTCCTGGACGAGCCGGAATCAGGGATTACAGATCACGCAATACTATCCTGGAATCTCCATGAATCCGTCCGGCAGCGTGGTGCTCGGCGGATCACAGGACAACGGTACGTCGCGATTCTCGGGATCGCTGTTCTGGGACGGCATCGATGGCGGCGACGGCGGCGCCACGGCGATCGATCCACGCGATCCGAGCGTGTACTGGACGGAGACGCAGTGGGACACGCGGAACGGCGGCGCTGGAATTGTGTGGCACGACGCGACCGACGCGGCGCTGCGACGCACCGGCCTCGTCGCAAGTGATCGCGCGCCGTTCATCCCGCCGTTCGTGATGGATCCTGTGACGCCGGCGACGTTGTATTTCGGAACGGATCGGCTGTATCGCACGACCGACGCCGGCGGCACGTGGACCCCGATCAGCGGCGATCTGTCGAAGGGCGCCGGCACGATCGCGACGATCGCAGTCGCTCCCACGGCGACGAGCACGATCTACGTGGGCACGAGCGACGGCAACGTGCAGGTCTCGCGCGATACGGGCGCGACGTTCACGCTGGCGACGGCCGGGCTGCCGAATCGTGCCGTGTCCAAGATCGTGATCGCACCGGACAGCGCCTCGCATGCGCTCGTCGTCTTCTCCGGCTTCGGGACGGGCCACGTGTTCGAGACGCGCGACGCCGGTGCGTCATGGCACGACATCACCGGCAGCCTGCCCGACGCGCCGGCCTACTCGATCGCGTTCGTCGGGCCGACGCTGGTCGTCGGGACGGAGATCGGCGTCTTCCAGAGCGCCGACGACGGCGCGACGTGGGCCGCGGGTCCGCCGGGCATGCCGAACGCTCCGGTGCGAGACCTGATTTATCAGTCGTCGAGCCGCCTGCTCATTGCCGCGACGTACGGTCGCGGCATGTGGCAGTACACGGTCGGCGGTGTGCCGAGCGTGTTGCGCGGCGACGCGAACGGCGATGGGAAGATCGATGCGTTCGATGCGCTGCTCATCGAACAGACGCTCGTCTCGAGCGCGCCGCAGACCGCGTCGGTCTTTCCGGGCGGCGACGCGAACTGCGACGGGAAGCTCGACGCGGCGGACCTCGTGCTGGTCTTGCGCGCCGCGGTCGGTCTTCCCACCGCAGGCGCGTGCGTGGGTACGAAGCGATAGCAGTCGAACGATCTGACATTCACTCGAGGCGAATTTCGACATGTTCAAGCGCTCGCGGATGCTCGTCCTGCTCGTCACGTTCGGTGCGGCCTGCACCGGCGATTCCGCCACGAATCCCGGGGTCGACACGACACCCCACGCGAGCGCCGCCATCGTCGCGGCAACGGACTTCTCGTGTGGCTTGAGCACGAGCGGCGTCGCGTACTGCTGGGGCGCCAACAACTCAGGTCAGCTCGGCACCGGCGTCGCGCAGAGCGCGATCGTTCCGGCGCCCATCGTGGCAAGCACCAAGTTCGTCGCGATCAGCGGCTCGCACCTCGGCGCGTGCGCGCTGTCCACGGGCGCCGCGGTCTGGTGTTGGGGTCAGACGCCGGGAACCGTTCTCGATACCGTGCGAACGCCGCGGCTCGAGCCGACGTCTCCGCATCCGCTCAAGACGCTCACGGTGGGACGTCTCTATGCGTGCGGGCTCGACGCGAACGGCGCCGCCTACTGCTGGGGCAACAACATTCGCGGACAGCTCGGGGTGGGCGACACGGTGGCGCGCACCGCGCCCACGCCGGTGCTCGGCGGGTTGACGTTCACGCAGATCTCGGCCGGCTTCTGGCACACGTGCGCGGTGACGGCCGCGGGCGCGACGTATTGCTGGGGTGACAACAGCTTCTTCGAGGGCGGCTTCGGAAGCGGCGTGGCGCTGGTGACCCAGCCGACGCCGGTCACCACGCCGCAGCCGTTCACCTACATCGCAGCGGGTGCGCTGCAGACCTGCGGACTCACCTCCGCTGGGGTGGCGTACTGCTGGGGGACGAACACCACGGCGCAGCTTGGCGACGGCACGACGACCGATCGGCTCTCACCGACGCCGGTGGCCGGCGGCTTGACGTTCGCGAGCATCCAGATCGCGCACAACAATCAGCGGCTCGGCCACGCGTGCGGCGTCACGCGCGACGGGCTGGTGTACTGCTGGGGCGAGGACACCAACGGCCAGACCGGCGCGGCCCCCGACGCGCTGTGCGACGCCGGCATCACGGGGCCGGTGGCGTGCAATCGAAGCCCGGTGCAGGTCAAGGGCGTGTCCGGCGCGGTCGCGGTGCAGCCCGGGCTGGCGCATACATGCGCAATCTTCAATACTGGAACTCTCATGTGCTGGGGAGAGAACCAGGAAGGCGAGCTGGGCGACGGGACGACGGCCGATCGAACGACGCCGGCGGCGATCAGCGGCGGCGTCGCGTTCCCCACCCGCTGAGGCGCGGTCTAGAAGATCTTCAGGTTGATGTACTTCCGCGGATTCGCCTTCATGTCCGCCAGCAGCGAATCCGCCTGCTGGAGCAGGCGGCGCATGTCGGTGTAGAGCAGCGAATCGGTCATCAGCTTGCCGATTGTGCCGTTCCCGTGCTGCGCCTGCGCGAGCAGCGCGCGGATGGCGGTGTTCGTCGAATCGAGATTCGCCGAGAGCCGCGCCGCGTTCTCGCTCGTCTGCCGCAGATTCGCCACCGTCGCCGAGACCTGCACCGAGTCGAGCGAGTTGCTGAGGTGCCCCGCCGCGTCGCGGAACGACGCCAGCGTCTGGGTCATGTTGCGATTCTGCTCAGCGACCACGCCCTGAAGCTGCGCCGACAGCTTGGCGGTGTTCGCGAGCGTGGTGTTGATCTGCTTGAGCGTGCCCGCTTCGATGACCTGCGTTTGCATCGCGTGGAGCAGCACCGAGACCTCGGTCCCGATCGAATCCACGCGATCCATGATCTGCGTCACGTCGGCGCTCGGCGGGCCAGGCGGCACCGTGTCGCCCGGTGCGTAGCTCGCGGTGGGGACGGGAACGGGCGGCGTGAGGCCGACCGCGACGTCGCCGAAGATGCCGACCGCCTTCACGGTCGCCGTGGAACCCTTGGGCACCGTGTACTGGTCGTCGATCCGCAGCATCACGTCGAGGAAACCGTCGCGGCGCAGGTTCACGTCGCCCACGTAGCCCACGCTCACGCCCGCGAGCAGCACGGGCTGTCCCTGCTTGAGGTTCTGTCCCCAGGCGAATCGCGTGTAGAGCGGATAGCCGGATTTCAGACCGCCGCGCGCGAGCCACAGCGTCCCGAGGACCAGGACGATGATGGACGCCATGATGAGGATTCCGACGGTGACTTCGTTGCGACGGTTCATGTTTGGAGCAGCGGACCCAGGACAGCCGCGGTCACGGCGTCGAGCACGAGAATCGTCACGGAGGTGATGACGACGGCGCGCGCCGTCGAGCGCCCGACTCCCTCCGCACCGGCCTCGGTAATGTAACCCTCATAGGAGCACATGAAAGCGATGGCCATGCCGAACATCGTCGCCTTGACGAGACTGTAAATCACCTGGAACAGGCCGAACCCCAGGCGCAGCCCCTCGATGAAATCCTGCGACGGCACGCCGGTGAGCTGCACCGAGACGAAGTAGGCGGCCAACAATCCGGTCGCGTCCGCGAGAATGACGAGCATCGGCAGCACCACCGTTGCCGCGAGCAGGCGCGGTACGATGAGAAACGCGACCGGATCGTAGGCGAGCGTCTCGAGCGCGTCGATCTGCTCCGTCACGCGCATCGTGCCGATCTCCGCGGTCATGCGGCCGCCGACGCGTCCCGTGAGCACGAGCCCGGTGAGCAGCGGCCCGAGCTCCGGGATGATCATCAACCGGCTGGCGAGGCCAATGATCGAGAGCTGCACGCCGGGGAGCAGTTGATAGCGCGTGAGCACGGCGATGACGCCGCCGATGAACGCCGCGACGAGCACCGTGAGCGGCACCGAGTCGACGCCGATGTAGCGCATCTGGCGGATCGTCTCCGGCACGTACGTCGCCGGATCGCCGAATCCGCGGAGGATGTCGCGGAGGAAGTAGCCGCGCAGCCCGATGTCGCGAAACATCGCGAGCCAGAACCGCGTGATGCGCCGGAAGAAGCGGATGGACGCGCGTTGAGCGACCGGGTATTGGCCGGTCTCGCGCGACATCGTGTTAGGCGCGCTCACGTGCGTACGCGAACAAGTAGGACCAGTCCGATGCAGGCGAAGAGGATACCCGGCACCCACGCGGCGAAGTCGGGCGGGATCACGCCCTTGCCGCCAATCGCGCGTGTGAGCTGGATGAGCAGCAGAAAGATCATCGTCGTGGCAAGGCTCACCGCCACGCCGTACGCCGACCCTCCCCGCTGGGTGCTCGTGGCCAGCGGCGCGCCGAACAGTGCGATGATGATGCACGTCGCCGGCACCGCGAGCTTGAGCGCCCGCTCCACGCGCGAGAGATTCGCGTCGCTCCCCGAGCGCTCGGTCGCCTGGATCACGCGCGTGAGCTCCGCGTAGCGCATGTTGTGCGGATCGGGCGGCTTGAGCATCATCTCGGCCGGCTGCTCGGTGAAGTACCGGTCGCGCGCGCCGGTATATGAGATCGCGAAACTCGGACCCGAGTCCGCCATCACGTGCATCACGCCCGCGCCGAGCCGCCAGCGGCCCCTGCGCGCGTCGTACTTCGCGGTGTCCGCGGTCAGAATGTAAGTGGGGTAGCTCGCACCTTTGCCTTTCCGCTCGATCTGCAGGCTGCGGATCATCCCGGTGTCCACGCGCAGCTCGTACGCTTTGTAGACGCGGCCGTACTGCGCGGCGAACGCGAACGTGTAGCGCGCGTTCCCCTGCTGCGCCTTGTCTTCCTGCAGCAGCTCGCTCCGGCGCTGATTCGTGATCGGCACCACCTCGCCGAGCGCGAGATCCAGGCCGCAGGCGAAGACCGCGCCGAGGAGGATCGGCATGACGAGTCGATAAAAGCTGATCCCCGACGCCTTGGCCGCCGTGACTTCCGAGTGCCGCGTCAACGCGCCGATCGAGAACACCGTCGCGAACAGCACCGCGGCCGGCAGCACCATGAACATCGAGTCCGGCATCCAGAACAGGTAGCTCAACGCGATGTCGTGCGTGCTCACGTGCCGGTTGAGGTATTTCTCGATGTTCTCCGCCAGGTCGGTGACCACGAGCAGGAACGGAAAGCCCACCGCCGTGACGATGAAGATCTTCGAGAACTCGGCCAGCACGTAGCGGTCGAGCGCACGCGTGAGATGCCGTCTCATGCGCGCACCTCGTCGCCGCGCTTGCGGCTGAACCGGTGGCGCACGCTCTCGAACAGCTCGGCGAAGCTTCCGCCGCGGCCGGTCACGCCCTCGCGCCCCATGCGCGCCATGAGCACGATGCCGACCATGAGGAAAATGATATTATCGGCCCACATCGCCCAGAACGGCGTGATGATCCCCTTGTTCGCGAGCGACTCGCCGCCGATCAGCCCCACGTAGTAGACGGCGAAGACGAAGAAGCTCACGCCGATCACCACGCCCACGCCGCCGCGCGGGAAGCGCAGCGCGATCGGCGCGCCGACGAGCACGAAGACGATGCACGCCGCGGCGAGCGAGAACTTCTTCTGGATCTCCACCCCGTAGCGGTTCCGCCGATGCGCCGCGTCGTCGATGCGGAACTTCGCGTCGGTGATCTCCGACATCGCGCTGATGCCCGCGCTCGGCGCGACCGTGGCGCTGGGTTGCCCCGGGCGCGCGATCGGTGGGGGCGCGGGAGTTGGCGTCGGCGTCTGCGCGATCGGGGCAGGGGCGGGCGCGGCCGCGTTGGGTACCGGACGCCCCCCAGGCGCCGGCTGCGCCGCGCCGGGCTGCTGGTGCGAGCCCGGGATGTACGCGCCCGGCGGAATCTTGTCGATCGGCACCTTCTTGAACTGCCCGTCGACCATGACGAAGATCGACCCCGGCTTCTGCGGCGGCACCGCCGGTGCCTTCACGGGCTGCTGCGCCTTCTTCTTCGACGTGTCCTGCGCCTGGCGCGGGACCTCCGCCGCGTCCGCCTCGGGCACGTGGAAGACGTTGATCAGCATCGAGCAATACAGCGCGCCGATGCCGCCCGCCGGCTGCGGCTTGGGATCCGGCGGCGGCCGAGACACCTTGAGCCCGCGATCCACCTTCGCGCGATACTCGGCGCGGATGCTGTCGAATCGCGCGCGCTGCAGCGAGGCGACCGCCGCGTCGAGCTCGTGCTGCATCTCGCAGATCGACATCTCGCGCTCGCCTTTGGACGTGGTGTCGGCGCTCGTTTCCTGGAAGGAGTTCGCGACCCCCTGCACTTTGAGCCGGTTCTCCGTGTAGTAGATGCGCTGGAGCTCGGCCGGCTGCGCGGTGGGGACCGACAGGATCATGCCGTGGAAGAGATGCATGACCAGATCCTGCTTGTTCGGCGCGAAGGCGAGCGTTCCGCTGTCGGCGTAGATCGTCCGCCGCTCGCGATCGTCGCCCAGGTCGAAGATCGTGATGTCGCGCATGCGCCCCGACTCGTCGCGCGCGACCGAGCCGGCGCGCAGATAGAGCACCCCTTCCTTGATCGTATTGAGCGTTTGCTCTTTGAGCGCGAACGTCGGCTTCGTGCGCAGGATGTCGACCTCCAGCGTCGCCAGGCGGTGATTCGCCTGCGGCAGCACCCGATCGTTGAACCAGAGCATGAACAGTGCGGCCAACACCGACGCGTAGAGCGCGGGCCGCACCAGCGCGCGGCTCGAGATGCCGCCGGCGCGCATCGCCGTGATCTCGTTCTCCGACGCGAGGCGGCTGAACGCGTAGAGCACCGAGACGAGCACCGCCATCGGCAGCGTCATCGCGATGACGAACGGGAACGAGAGGAGGAAGAACTCCGTGATCACCTGCCACGCGAGTCCCTTTCCGACCAGGTCCCCGAACCTGCGGGCGATGTACTGCAGGAGCATCAGCGACGTGAGCGCCGACAGGGCGAACACGAACGGGCCAATGTGCTCCTTGAGGACGTAGCGATTGATTATCTTCACAAAGGGATCGGACTGTCCGTACGATCGCGGAACTTCAAGTGTCCCACAGGGTTGTACGGCCGTGCCTGGACTGTATATTCCACCCGCCGGCTGCTCGAATTCAAGCCTTGCGTTGCGGTGTCGAATCGAGCAGCGCCGAGGAATTCGTCAGCGCACGGCACGGGCCGGCGACGGGTTCCTACCCCACCTGTAGGCTTTGGTGCGACACCTTTTGTCCCTCCGGCGCGCGATCGTCGCATCGGCCGCGCTCGCCCTTCCCACGCTCGCGCACGCGCAGCAGGCGCCGAAGACGCCGCCGCGTGACACGAGCGCGCACGCCGCGGACTCCTCGGCGCACGGAGGCACGGTCGTCGACATCGGCGGGCTCCCCGTGCAGCTCGACCTGCGCATGGAGGCCAAGGAGCGCCAGGACCTCAACCAGCGCTGCAATTCCCTGCAGGCGCTGAACACGCTCTCGGGCTGCCGCGCGCCGTTCATCGGCCCGGAGTTCCAGTACCGGTTCGCGCTCAAGAGCGTCGGCACCCTCGGCGACCAGCTCCACGTGAACGTCGACTACGACGACCAGCGCGAGTTCCAGGCGTCGAACGCGCTGTCGCTCTGGGTGGAAGGGAAGCCCGGCTCCCACCTCGAGCGGCTCGACCTCGGCAACATCAGCTTCGCGCCGCCGTCCTCGCGCTACATCACGTCGTCGCTGCCGAGCGGCAACTACGGCATCCAGGCGATCGGCCGGTTCGGCCGCATGCAGCTCAAGACGATCTTCGCGAAGCAGACCGGCAACGTGGTGCAGCGGCAGCAGTTCACGATCGGCGCGCGCACCGCCGAGCCCAACGCGCGCGACGTCGACGACTACCAGATCGAGCGCGACCGGTTCTTCTTCACCGTCGACCCGATCCGGTTCGGATCAGCATTTCCGAATATCGATATTCTAAACCGCGGCCAGTTGAACCGGCTGCGCGCCGCGCTCCCGGCCGAGTACCGGCCCACACGCGTCTTTGTCTACCGGCTCCAGTTCGGCACCCAGCCGCAGAATCCCAACGGCCCGCGCTTCCGCCTTCAGGGCGACTCGACCGGCAGCCAGGTCTACGACCTCCTCCGCGAGGGCGTCGACTACTACATGGATCCGTCGCTGCTCTGGTTCGCGCTGGTCCGTCCGCTCAACGAGAACAACGAGCGGCTCGTCGTCGCCTACAACGTGAACGTCAACGGGCGCGACACCGTCATCGCGTCCACGGGCGGCACGCCGGACATCGCGTTCACCACGGCGCACGAGCAGGTCGCGAACCTCGTCATGGATCCGAACGTCGGCCCGTCGTCGCCGGCGTTCCGCAACGAGATCCGATCCGTCTACCGCATCTCCGGACCGGGGCTGATCCGCCAGACGATGCAGGTGCGCGTCGTCACGGGGAGCGGCCTGCTCGAGCATCCGCTCGCCGGCACCGACGCCACGTTCCTGCAGATGCTCGGACTCGCGCAGCCGACCAACGCCGCCGAATTCGATTATGAGAATCGTATCTGGCCGCGCGTGAGCGACGCAACGTTCAACCTGGGCGCCGGCGCCGTCGACGTGCGCAACGGCCAGTCGACCGACCTCGCGCAGATCATCTCCGACTACTTCCTCGTCTTCCCGTCGCTGCACCCGTTCTCGGCGCGCGACTCCGGGCTCGTCGTGCCCGGCAATCCGACGAACGACGCGATCTACACCATCCCGGGCGAGTATCTGTACTCGCCGCAGCATCCGCCACCGGCGTACCGCCTCCATCTCGAGTACGAGGTCGCCGGCACCGACGTGGCGGGCGCGATCACGCTCGGCGCGTCGCAGATGCGTCAGGGCTCCGAGCGCGTGCTCGTCGACGGACGGCCGCTCGTGCGCGATCTCGACTATCGCATCGACTACGATCTCGGGCGGATCGAGTTCATGCGCCCGGACACGCTGTTCCGGCTCGAGCGGCACGTCGAGGTGAGCTACGAGGACAACCCGACGTTCATCTCCACGCCGACGTCCCTCGCCGGCTTCGTGTCCGAGCTACCGGTGAGCCACGGGCTGCTCAGCTTCACCGCGATCGACCAGACGCAGGCGAGCACGTTCACGCGCCCGCAGCTCGGCTTTCAAGGTGCGTCGTCGCTCATGGCGGGCTTTACCGGGGCGTTCAATTGGGATGCGCCCGCGCTCACGCGATTTGCGAGCGCGCTGCCATTCGGAAACACGAAAGTCCCGTCGCGCTTTTCGATCAACGCGGAGATGGCGAGCAGTCATCCGCAGTTCGGGCTCGGCAGCCAAGGGCAGGCGTATGTCGAGACCTTCGACGCGGAGTCCGGCACGCCGATTCCGCTCGCCGACATCTCGTGGTACTACAGCAGCCTCCCGGCCTACGGCAACACGCTGCATCGCATCGGCACGTTCGAGCCGACCAATGCGGCGACGCTGGTCTGGCAGACGTTCGTGCGAGACGCCCGCGGCAATCTGATTCAATTCAAGCAAACTGATATCGACCCGCTCACGCACCTTGCCGGGACCGGCGTGTTGTTCAACGAGCCCGTGCTGTGGTTGTCGCTGCTGCCGCTCGCCGACGGCGGCCAATTCAATCGCTCGACCAAGAAATACGATTGGACCGTGGCGAACACGCCCCCCGGCCGCCGCTTTCGATCGATCCGCACCGTGCTCAGTCCCGCGGGGCTCGATCTCACGAATCACGAGCTGCTCCAGTTCTGGACGCTGGTCGATACGAGCATCACGGGGCGCGGGAAGAATCCCACGCTGGTGTTCGATTTCGGCGACGTCTCCGAGAACTCGCTCACCTTCGCGCCGGAGACGCTCACGATCGTCCACAACGCGAACGGCGCGGTCGACAGCCTGTTCACCGGCAAGAAGAAGCAGGGCTTCGATTCGCTCGACACTGAGCGCGATCCATTCACGCGCGCGTTCAACGTCGAAGTCAACGACACCGGCCTGCCCGGCGACGTCGCCGATACGCTCGTCGTGATCGACGGCACCTCGGTGAAGCGCGTGCTGCGCGCGCCGCTCTGTCATGGCGCGCTCGGCGTCGCCGATTTCCTGGGCGATCCACACACGAATTGCACCGTCGGCAACAATCGGCTGGACGAGGAGGACATCGACCAGGACAACGCGCTCAACTTCACGAACGCCGAACGCGAGCGCGAGCGGCTGTTGCGGTACGTGGTCGACCTGAGCAATCCCGGGCTCTACAAGCGTGTCGGAAAAACGTTCAGCGATACCGTCGTCGTCAACGGGATTCCCGAGGCGCGCAAGCGCGAGTGGGTGCTCGTGAGCATTCCGTTCAAGACGCCGACGGATTCGTTGAACGACGTGAATCGCCGCCGCATTCGCGCGCTCCGCCTCACCGTCGTCTCCGGGGCGCAGGAGCCGGACAACGAGACGACGCAGTTTCCGATCGCCGAACTCGAGATCACCGGCGCTCCGTGGATCGATCGCAGCAACGTCACGCTCGCCGGGATCGCGGGTGTGCAGCCCGAGGGCGGCTTCGTGATCGCGTCGACGATCGGCACGAACGACTCGAGCACCGCGGTCGTCTACCAGCCGCCGCCGGGTGTGACCGACGAGACGGTGAACAAGGGCGGCCAGCTCAGCCCGGGGCTCACCGCGATCAACGAGCGGTCGATGCGCATTCAAGCCGGCAACATGCCGCTGAACAATCGCGCGGAGACGTACTTCCGGTTTCCCGCCGGCCCGCAGAATTACTTCGCGTTCCGCCAACTGCACGTCTGGGGACGCGGGCGCGGCGACGGCTGGGGCGAGAACGGCGATCTCCAGATGTACGTGAAGCTCGGCCGCGACGAGAACAACTTCTATCTGTATCGCACGTCGCTGAGCGCGGGGCAGACGCCCGCGGCGTGGACGGACGTCGCGGTCGACTTCAACAAGTTCATCGATCTGCGGAAGCAGGTGCAGGCGGACTATCTCGCCGGCAAGTCGCAGTCGATCCGCTGCACGGGCGCCGATTCGGCGCTGATCGCGGCGTCGCCGATTCCGGCCGGTCTCGTCGCGCACCGCTTCGCCGCCTGCGAAGACGGCTACATGGTCTACACGATCGATCCCGCCGTCGCCGCGCCGAATCTGCAATCGGTGCAGGAGATCGCCGTCGGCATCGTGCGCGTCGCGGCTGGCGGCACGACGCCGATCCTGCCGAGCGACACGCTCGAGCTCTGGGTCGACGACATTCGGCTCACGCAGCCCGTGAGCACGGGCGGCATGGCGGGCCAGGTCGCGATGAACATGAACATTGCCGACTTCGCCGACATGCGCGTGAACGTCGGGAATCGCGATCCGAACTTCCGCCAGCTCGGCGAGCAGCCGACCTTCCAGTCGCAGCGCAACATCGACATCGCCTCGACGATCCGGCTGGAGAAGCTGCTCCCGGCGGGGGCGGGCATCGCCGTCCCGCTCACGATACAAAAAACCTCATTAGCATCTGATCCGCTGTTCCTGTCGCAGTCGGACATCAGCGGGCGCGGGCTGCCGGGGATCCGGGCGCCCAAGAACGACCTGACCACGTACACGCTGAGCGTGCGCCGCTCCACACCGCTCGACGTCCGCATGCTCGGGCCGCTGGTGAACAATCTCTCGGCGACCACGACGTACGTGAGCGGGGTCGATCGCACCGAGTTCCAGGACGGCAATTCGCACAATCTCACGGTGGCACTCGATTATCTCGTCACCGACGACAGCGCGCGCACCGCTCGCCTTCCAGCGTGGGTGGACGGTGCGCTCGGCGCGCTGCCCGCGGTGCTCCAGGACGGTCCGCTCGGCACGCTCCGCCACACCGTCTTTCGCTGGAATCCCACGCAGATCCGATTCACGAGCGGTATCGTTCGCGCGGACGACCATCGCGTCTCGTATCTGAAGCCTTCGGATGCGGTGAGCGACGCGCCCGCGGCGAGCGAGGCGCTGAGCCGCCTCTGGCGCAACGGCGGCGTCCTCGAGCTGCGGCCGACCACGAGCCTCGATGCGCGATGGGAGCTCCAGTCGACGCGCGACATGCGCAACTACGGCGACAGCCTCGCGGCGGCGCAGGGCTTCTCGCAGAGCGCGATCGGCGTGGGGCAGGGCTTCGAGCGCGAGCGCGCGATGCTCACCAACTTCTCGTTCGCGCCGGCGTTCTCCGCCTGGTTTCATCCACGCACCGATCTCGGCGCGCAGTACAGCATGCTGCGCGATCCCAATCAGCGGCGGCTGTCCGAGCTGCCCGGCGTGATCGGGATCGACAGCGTGCTCGCGCAGCACGACTCCCTCGTCACCGCGCGCGGTCTCGCGCTGCCGCGCCGCATGACCGCTGCGCAGACGTCCAGCATCGGGACGATGATCGACGTCGCGCGCGCGTTCGCGACGTACACGCGCGACTCAGGCGTGGTGCGGCGGATCGGCAAGTTCTTCGCGCCGATCGACGTCTCCTACACGCGGAGCCTCCTCTCGGCGATCGACGAATCGCCCGTCGACGCGCCGCTGTCGCTGCAGCTCGGGTTGGGCGGCACATCCGCGTTTCGCCGGATCGACGGCGTGAACGCGACGACCGCCGGGCGCACCGGGTCGCTCGATGCATCCGGCGCGCTGCTGCTCCCACTCGGCACGTCGTTCGTGAGCCGTTATCGTCACGTCACGACCGACAACTGGATCCTGCGTCCCGACTCGAGCCAGGCGCAGGCCGCCGGCGCGCAGACGACGTTCCCCGACGTCGCGCTGCACTGGGCGTATCGCCCGGCCGCGGTGACCACGGTCGTCTCCAGCGTGGACGCGAGCGCCGGCTACTCGCACAGCACCGTGGGCGTGTCGCTCCCGAGCTTCGCCGACGACCTGCCGCCGGAGTTCCGCCGCACGAATCAGGAGACGTTCCCGATTGGCGCGTCGTTCTCATGGGCCGTTCGCGGCTCGCCGAGCACGGCACTCAACTTCCAGCACACGAACCGGATCGACAGTCTCCCGGGCAGCGTGGCGCGTTCGCACACCAACGAGCTGAGCGCCGACGCCGGTCGCGCGTTTCACATTCCCGAAAGCTGGGGCCTCGGCCTCAAGAGCGACGTCCGCACGCGCGTCGGGTATCAGCAGAGTCGCACGATCACCGACATCTTCGCCGATGACGCGGCGATCGAGCGCCGCTTGCAGGACAATGGCCGGCAGTCGTTCACGCTGGCCGGGGACACGAACGTGCAGGACAATCTCGTCCTCACGTTCCAGGGCTCGCACGTCGTGACGTTCGACAACACGCTCAACCGGCGCTTCGCCCAGACCGTGTTCTCGATCGTGTTCCAGTTGCAGATGTACGGCAGCGTGAAATGACCGTGGGTGTCATCCCGAGCGCAGCGGCGAAGCCGCGAAGTCGAGGGATGACACCGCTGCGCTCGGGATGACAATCCATCGTGGAGCGTTAGACTGTAGGTTACAACTTCGGCGAGACCCTTCACGTGCGAATGCTCTCTCTTTCGATCCTCTGCGTCTCCTTCGTCGCGCTTTCGGGCTGCGACTCGATCAAGGATCGCTTCTCGGGCGCGAAGAGCGCGTTCGATGGCAAGCAGGCGCTCGAGTACGTCAAGCCGCAGCTCGCGTTCGGCCCGCGCGTGCCCGGCACGCCGGCGCACGAGAAGGAAGCCGACTGGATCATCGCCGAGATCAAGAAGCGCACGGACAGCGTGATCGTGCAGAGCTGGACGCAGACGACCGCGGACGGCACCAAGCTCCCGATGCGAAACATCATCGCGCGCTTCAATCCCAAGGCCACGCAGCGCGTGCTCTATCTCACGCACTGGGACACCCGGCCCCACGCCGACCAGGATCCGAACTTCGGCGCGCGGGCGGGCTCGTTCCCCGGCGCGAACGACGGCGCCGCCGGCGTCGCGATGTTCATCGCGCTCGGCGACGCGATGAAGAAGACGCCGCCGTCGGTCGGCGTGGATCTCCTGTTCGACGACGGAGAGGATTGGGGAGCCTTTGACCCGGATAGCAGCGGCAAGGTGTATCCCGATGCGCTCTTCGGCACACAGTACTTCGCCGCGCACCTGCCCGATCCCGGCTACAAGCCGCTCTTCGGCGTGCTGTGGGACATGATCGGCGACAAGGATTTACAGATCTATCAAGAGCAGATCTCGGTCGACGCCGCGCCGGAGGTCGTGCAGCGCGTCTGGCAGACCGCGGCGGACCTGGGGTACAGCAAGTATTTCATCCCGCAGGTAAAGGGCGGGGTGACGGACGATCATGTGCCACTGATCAACGTCGGCCTCCGCGTAATCGACGTCGTCGACATCGACTACTGCGCGCACGGCATCGGCTGCGCACCGGGCTCGCCGGACAACTACCACCACACGACGCAGGACACGTTCGACAAGCTCTCCGCGCATAGCCTGCAAGTCGTTGGCGACGTCGCGCTGACGCTCGTGAAATAGCCGCGGTCAGTCCGAGCGAGGTCGAGGAATCCGGGCTCGTGGCGGGAAAAGGAAGGATAACCGCAACTGCATTCGCTGCGGATAACGGCCGGATGTTGCGGAACGGCGCGGAGATGCGGGAACGGCGGGAGATGATGATGTTAGAAAACCCACAAGAAGCTTTGATGTACCGAAGTCTCATGATGGTTTTATTATGAAATCACGTCGTCGCTGCCGTTCACGCCGTCTCCGCGCCTTTCCGCGACATCCGGCCGTCATCCGCGGCTGCCGCAGTTTTCCCGCTTACGGCCGCGCTTTCCCGTCGCTCACCTGCTCGGCCATCTTGAGCGCGTTGTACGCGTTCACGATGCCGCCGGTCACCGAGAGCGACGAGAACGCCGTGTGACTGCTCTCGCTCCCCGGCCGGACCACGGATTGATCGACGCGCATCACCGAGCTCGTGATGATGTGCTTCAGATCGGCGGCGGTGAGATTCGGGTAGTAGTCGAGAATGAGCGCCGCGAGACCGCTCACCACCGGTGCCGCCATACTCGTGCCGCTGTCGCGCTGATACTTGTTCCCGGGCACCGTCGAGAGAATGTCCACGCCCGGCGCGAAGACGTCCACCTGCTGCTGGCCGTAGTTCGAGAACGAGGCGGCGAGCGAATCGCCGCCCTTCCACGACGACGCGCCAACCTCGATCCAATTCCGCGCGTGGCCGCCGTCGAGGTATACCGGAGTCGGGAAGTTCTTCCCCATCGCGAGATTCGCTCCGTCGTTCCCCGCCGCGTGCACCATCAGCACCCCGTGCGCGTCGGCGTACTTCACCGCGTCGTCGACCGCTGATTTGTACGGCGAGTACGGTTTGCCGAAGCTCATGCTGATGATCCTCGCGCCATTGTCCGTCGCGTAGCGAATCGCGTTCGCCACGTCCTTGTCGCGCTCGTCCCCGTCGGGCACGGTGCGAATCATCATCAGCTTGACCGCCGGCGCGATGCCGTCGATGCCGACGCCGTTGCCGCGCACCGCGCCGATGATCCCGGCCACGTGCGTCCCGTGTCCGGCGTCCTGCCCCATCACGTCGCCGTTGCCGTAGTGGTGCTGCGTCGGGTCCGCGTAGTTGTCGCCGACGATCGTCCGCGGATTCCACTGCGGGTTTAGAGAATACTTGAGCTGCCCCTCGAGCGACGAGAGCCCGGACTCGATCTGCTCCGGCGTCGCGCCCTGCGCCGCGAGATCGAGGTAGATGCCCTTGGCCTGCGAGATCTGCGGCGTCGACGCGGCGATCGCGCGCACCGCGTCCGGCGTCAGCGTGTCCTTGCCGGCGGCCCGCTTCAGCACCGGCACGATCTGCTGCATCATCGCGTTGATCTGCCGGTAGCTCTGCGCCTCCTGCTCGATCTGCCCGTGCTGCTTTTCGAAGTCCGCGTCGATCGCTCGGCACTCTGCCGCGTCCGTGATCGGCGGCTGCCCGCTCGCCGCCGGCTGGTTATGGCAGCGCGCGTATTGACGCGTCACCTCGAACGTGTCGAAGTGCACGTCCTCTCCGTTCGCGCCGCCGATGAAATTCCAGCCGTGCACGTCGTCGGCGAATCCATTGCCGTCGTCATCCTTGTGGTTGCCGCCGATCTCCTTCGGATTCGTCCACAGGTTCGCGCGCAAGTCCACCTGCGACGTATCGATGCCATTGTCGATCACCGCGACGAGCACCGTCTGCTTCGGCGACTTGCCGGCGAGCAGTTCCTTCATTGCCCGTTCCGCGCTGATCCCCGGCACATGGTCCGTGCTCTCGTCCAGCAACTGCCAGTCGCGCGGCGCCTCGGCCAGCGTGACCCTCGGCACGGCGACGGCGGCTGTGGTTGCCGGAGCAGCCGCGCTCGCCGCGCTCGAGGGCGCGGGTGGCGTCGCCGGAGTCGGCCGCGGTGTGGCGACGGTGGCGGGCGCGCCGCAGGCCGCGGCAAACAGGAACAAGACGAGCGACGAACGCGACGGCTTCATGTGCGATCCCGGCGTAAAGGATATCGGAGAAGAATAACCCGCCCCTACTCCACGGCGTGCGGCCCCCGCGAACGCAAAGCGGAGTCCGGTGAACTGCTGTGCGACTCGCGGTCTCATGCGCCCGAGTGCAATGCAATGATGACACCGATAGCGGTGTGCGTCGTAGCTTCGGCCCATGTCGATTTCCTCCGAGCACAAAGCGCTCGTATTCGTCGGCGCGGTCGCCGTACTCGGCGCCGGGGTTCGCGTCGCGCGCGCACGGGGCGGCGATGCACCCGCCGTCCAACCCGCGCTCGAGCACCAGATTCAGGCGAGCGATTCCTCAAAGAATGCCAAGTCGCAAAAAGGCTCGCGCAAGAAATCATCTCAGCCCGTGGACTCGAGCCGCGCCGCCGCTGCGGCCCCGAAGCGAGCCGCCCATGGCGCCGGACCGCTCGATCGCCCCGGCTACATCAATGGCAAGCTCGATCTCGACGTCGCGACCGCCGCACAGCTCGACTCGCTCTCCGGCGTGACGCCGACGATGGCTCGGCGCATCGTCGCCGATCGCATGCGTCGGGGGCCATTCCTCTCGCTGGACGGATTGCGCCGCGTCCCGGGCGCCGGCCCAAAGTTCGTCGCCGAGCTCGACTCCCTCGTGACCTTCTCCGGGACGCTGCGGCCCGGCTCGCCGAGTGACAGCGTGATCCCACCGCGAGTGCGCGCGAAGCGCGCACCGCCACACAGAGGAGGCTGAAGCGCTACGCGACCTGCGGAGCCGCGAACTCTCGTGCGGCGATGAGCGCCGTCGCCCCGCGCAGCCGGGGATAGCTGCTCGCCGGGTCCGGAATGAGCGGCGTTGCGGCCGCCGTGCTCGTCAGCGCGCGGGCATTGATGATATCGTGAATCGCCGGTGAGAGCTGGTCCCACGCCTCCGTGATCTCGCCGCCGACGAAGATCTGCGCGGGGTTGAGCGTATTGATGATCACGGCGAGACCCACGCCCAGGTGGCGCGCCGTCTCGTGAAGTGCGGCCGACGCTCGCGCTTCGCCCGATCGAGCACGCGCGATCACGTCCGTGATCGATATGCGAGATTCGTTGAGCAGCTCCCGCGTCTCCGCGGGCGAGAACTCGTGGCCGAGGTAACGAGAGAGCGTCGCGAGGTTGGACGTGTACGCTTCGAGGCAGCCGCGCGATCCGCATAAGCACGTCGGTCCGTGTGGGTCGATCGGCACGTGGCCGAACTCGCCGGCGGTGCTGTTGTGGCCGCGCACCACCTCGCCGTTCACCACGAGGCCCGCGCCCACACCGTCCGACACGGTGACGTACACGAAATCGCGCGGCGCGTCGCCGCCCCGCTGGCCGAGCCACATTTGCGCCAGCGCGCAGGCGATCGGCGCGTTCTCGATCTGCACGTCGAACCCAGTCGCCGCGGCGAGCTGATCGCGCACGTCCACGTCGCGCCAGCCGAGCTGTGGCGCGTTGAGCACGCGTCCGGTGCGCCGGTCGACCATGCCCGGTACCACGAGCCCGATCCCGTTGCACTTGCCCACGGCCTTGTACGTCTTGAGCAAACGTGGAATGCGTCGCCTCAGCTCCGCGACGAGCCCCGCCGGATCGACGATCGTGTCGAAGGTCTCCATCGCGATCGGGGTTCCGCTGAAGTCGCTCAGCATGAGATACGTTCGGCTGAATCGCACGTCGATCCCGATCACGAGGCGGTCGTGCGTTCGCACGTGGAGCATCATCGGCCGGCGTCCGCGCGGCGCATCGACCGTGGTGCCCTCGTAGACGGAGCCGTCGGCGATCAACTCGCTCACAAGCGAGGTGACCATGCCGCGTCCGACGCGCATCCGCCGAGCGAGGTCCGCGCGTGAGATCGGCTGGTGCTCCCGGACCAGATTCAGGAGGATCTGCCGATTGATCTCGCGTGGGGTCGAACGGGTCGCGCGGACGAAGCTGCGCGTGTTGATCTTCCTCATTCGGTGCGGCTCCCTCGGTGGGCCAACGGCTCAGTCCGCAGACGTCCCTATCACGTAACCTATTGCCTTGAAACGGCTTCTTGTAGCCTGCCGCGGAGGTGCGGCGCGTCAGGGGTGACGCAACACCGATTTTGTTCGTAATTTGAACAAATCCGGTTTCCCCACAAGAGTCGCAAGGCCATCTTTCGTATATGAAACGCGGGACTCATCAACCCCTCGTCTTGCACGAGGATCGATTCTTCGATCCCGATGCGAACATCCGGCGCGCCGCTCGCGCCATCTACGACGACACGCGCGACCTCCCGCTGATCTGCCCGCACGGACACGTCGAGCCCAGTCTGCTGGCCGAGAACGCGGCGTTCCCGGAGCCCACGGCGCTCCTGATCGTTCCGGACCATTACATCTTCCGCATGCTCTACTCGCGGGGCGTCTCGATGGAGTCCCTCGGCGTCCCGACGCGCGACGGCACGCCGGTCGAGAGCGATCCGCGGAAGATCTGGCAGCGCTTCGCCGATCATTATTATCTCTTCCGCGGCACGCCCTCCGGTGCCTGGCTCGACCACGAGCTGCACGAGCTGTTCGAGATCCGCATCAAGCTCGACAGCGATTCCGCCCAAGCGATCTACGACCGGATCGCCGAGCATCTCGCGTCGCCGGCGTTTCGGCCGCGGGCGTTGTATGATCGTTTCAATATTGAAGTTCTGGCAACGACGGACAAGGCGAGCGACCGGCTCGAGCACCATCGCGCGATCCGCGATTCCGACTGGCGCGGCCGCGTCGTCCCGACGTTCCGGCCCGACGCCGTCTTTCGCATCGCGCTGCCGACGTGGCGCGGCGAGCTCGACGCGCTGGCCGCGGCGCACGGGCACTCGATCGACTCGTTCGCCGGCTTCGTGGCCGCGCTCGAGGAGCGGCGGCGCTACTTCAAGTCGCTCGGCGGGACCGCCACCGATCACGCGGTCGTCGAGCCGTACACGGCGCGGCTCGCGCCGGCCGATGCGGAGGCGATCTTCCGGCGCGCGGTGGCGGGCGACGCGACGGCGCGCGATCAGCGCTCGTTCGAGGCGCACATGCTGATCGAGATGGCGCGTATGTCGGTGGAGGATGGGCTCGTCATGCAGCTGCATCCGGGCGCGTATCGCGACCACAACCGCGCGGTGTACGAGCGGTTCGGACCGGACAAGGGCGCCGACATTCCCGTGGCCACCGAATACACGCGAAATTTGTCGGCGCTGCTCAACGCGTACGGAAACGAGGAGCGCTTTCGCATGGTATTGTTCACGCTCGATGAGTCGACGTACGCGCGCGAGCTCGCGCCGCTCGCCGGCCACTATCCGGCGCTTCGACTCGGGCCGCCGTGGTGGTTTCACGATTCCATGCAGGGAATGCGGCGCTTCCGCGAACGGGTGACGGAAACGGCCGGCATCTACAACACCGCGGGATTCAACGACGACACGCGCGCGTTCTGTTCGATTCCGGCGCGCCACGACCTCGCGCGGCGCATGGACGCGAACTTCCTCGGCGGGCTCGTCGCGCGTCACGTCATCGATCTGGATGACGCGCGCGCCATGGGCCGCGCGCTCGCGTACGAGCTCGCGCGGGAGACTTATCGGTTCGACACGCTCGCGCCGGCGACGCCGGCGCGCGAGCGCGTCGCGACGGGAGCGCGATGAGCGGCAGCATCACGATGGCGGAGCTCGAGGCGGCGCGGGCCAGCCGGCCGGCGGCGATTCGAATTGCCGATGAGGACAGCGTGGCGATCGCGCTCCGGCCGATCGCCGCCGGCGAGCCGGTGCCGGTGGGCGACGGCACGGTCACGGCGCGCCAGGAGATTCCGGCGGGGCACAAGCTGGCGCTGTGCGACGTCGACGTTGATGAGCAAATCATCAAGTACGGCGTACCGATCGGGCTGGCGAGCGCGCCCATCGCGCGCGGCGACTGGGTGCACTCCCACAATCTTCACACCGCTCTCTCCGGCGTGATCGACTACACCTACCGCCCACTTTCCGCCAACGTCCAGCCCGCCACCGCCAGCCTCCCCACCTTCCGCGGCTACCGCCGCAAGAACGGCAAGGTCGGCACGCGCAACGAGCTGTGGGTGCTGAACACCGTGGGCTGCGTGAACCACGCGGCGGAGCGGATCGCCAAGCAGGCGGCGGAGCGCTTCGCCGGGCGGATCGACGGCATCCACGCCTTCGCGCATCCGTACGGCTGCAGCCAGCTCGGCGACGATTTAAAGAATACTCAACACGTGCTCGCCGGACTGTTGCGGCATCCGAACGCCGGCGGCGTGCTCATTCTCGGGCTGGGGTGCGAGAACAATCAGCTCAGCGAGCTGATGGCGCTCGCCGGCGACGTGGATCGCGACCGCGTGGCATTCTTCAATACGCAGGACGTGATCGACGAGCTCGAGGAGGGCACGGGCGCCGTCGCGGCGCTCGTGGAGCGGATCGCCGGCGACCGGCGCGAGGAGGTGCCGGTCACGGAGCTCGTGCTCGGCCACAAGTGCGGCGGCTCGGACGGCTTCAGCGGGATCAGCGCGAACGCGCTCCTGGGCAGGATCGCGGATCGCGTGACGGGGTACGGGGGAAGCGTGCTCCTCACCGAGGTGCCCGAGATGTTCGGCGCCGAGCCGCTGCTCATGAACCGCGCGCAATCGGTTGATATTTTCAACCAAATCGTTGCCATGGTCAACGATTTCAAGGAGTACTTTCTGCGGCACAACCAGCCCGTCTACGAGAATCCGTCGCCCGGCAACAAGGCGGGCGGACTCACCACGCTCGAGGAGAAGTCGCTCGGCGCGGTGCAGAAGGGCGGGCGCGCACCGGTGTCGCGCGTGCTGCGCTATGGCGAGCCGCTCACCGGCAAGGGGCTCGCGCTGCTCGAGGCGCCGGGGAACGACGGCGTCTCATCGACGGCGATGACGGTGAGCGGCGCGACGGTGCTGCTCTTCACGACGGGCCGCGGCACGCCGCTCGGCTTTCCGGTGCCCACCATCAAGGTGTCGTCGAACAGCGAGATCGCCGCGAAGAAGCCGCACTGGATCGACTTCAACGCCGGCGCGCTGCTCGACGGCACGAAGACCATGGCGCAGCTCGAGGACGAGCTCTTCGCGCTCGTACTCTCCGTCGCGTCGGGCGAGACGCTCACCAACAACGAAAAGAACGGCTATCGCGAGATCGCCATCTGGAAAGAGGGAGTGACGCTCTGATGCATGCGCGGCCGCGTCTCTCCCGCGATCTCGTCGCGTCGCTCGCGCTCGACCGCGCGAGTGGGCTCGAGCTTCCACCAGAAGAGACGCTCGGCCTGCCGGAGCGCGTGGTGCAGTTCGGCACCGGCGCCTTTCTGCGCGGTTTCGTCGAGTACTTCATCGACGAAGCGAATCGGCAGGGCACGTTCGACGGCTCGATCGTCGCCGTGTCGTCGACCGGCAGCACGCGCGACGCGGTGCTCAACGAGCAGGACGGACTGTTCACGCTCGCGATCGAAGGCGTGGAAGCGGGCGCGCCCCGACAGCGGTATCGCATCGTCGGCTCGCTGAGCCGCGCGCTCTCGGCGCGCGATGAGTGGGACCACGTCCTGGCGGTCGCGCGCGATCCGAACATCGAGATCATCATCTCGAACACGACCGAAGTCGGCATCGTGCTCGACGAACGCGACCGGCTCGACGCGCAGCCGCCGTCGTCGTTCCCGGGCAAGCTGACGCGCTTTCTCCTCGAGCGCGCGCGCGCATTCGAGTATGAGACGTCGCGCGGCGTGGTCGTGATCCCGTGCGAGTTGATCGACGACAATGGCGACAAGCTGCGCGAGATCGTTCGGGCGCTCGCACGGCGATGGAAGCTCGAGCCGGCATTCACGCGCTGGCTCGACGAGTCGGTGCTCTTCTGCAACACGCTCGTCGATCGCATCGTGCCCGGCGCGCCGGTGCCGGAGGAGGCCGGGCGCTTCTCGGCGCTCTTTGGCTATCGCGACGGGCTGATGACGACGTGCGAGCCGTACGCGCTGTTCGCGATTCAGGGCGACGACGCGCTGCGGACGCGCATTCGGTTCGCGGACGCCGATTCGCGAATCATCATCGCGTCCGACATTCAGCCGTACCGCGAGCGGAAGGTGCGGGTGCTCAATGGCGCGCACACGATCTCCGTGCCCGCGGCGCTGCTCGCCGGATTGGAGACGGTGCGCGACGCGGTGAGCGACGAGCGGATCGGCCGGTTCATGCGGCGCGCCATGCTCGACGAGATCGTGCCGAGCCTCGATGTGCCGGACGCGGAATCGTTCGCGCACGAAGTGCTGGAGCGATTCGCGAATCCGTACATCCGGCACGCGCTCATCGACATCACTCTCTACGGAACGACGAAGATGCGCGTGCGCGTCGTGCCGTCGATCGTCGCGTACGCCGCGCGCACCGGCCGCGCGCCCGCGGCGCTCGCCTTCGGATTCGCGGCATACATCGCGTTCATGCGCGGCGAAGTGCAGACCGAGCGACGCGCGGCGGGACTCGCGGTGCCGGATGATCCCGCGGGGGAGCGTGTGCGCGATGCGTGGCACGCGATCAATCTGCATTCCAACGACGAGATCGCGGGACTGGCGCGCGAGATCTGCGCGGACCGCGAGCTGTGGGGCACGGATCTCACGGCGGCCGCCGGCTTTGCCGACGCGGTCGCCGATCACCTCGTTCGCATCCGGCGGCGCGGGATCCGCGCGGCGCTCGAGCAGCATTTGACCGAACCCGTCACCACCTGACATGTCCACCGCGTTTCCATCCGCCGACGCTGTGCTCGCGCGGCTGCGTGCCGTGCGCATCGTGCCGGTCATCACGATCGACGATCCGGACGACGCGGTGCCGCTCGCGCGCGCTCTCTCCGACGGCGGGCTCTCGTGCGCGGAGATCACCTTCCGCACGCCGCGCGCCCCCGAAGCACTGCACCGGATCACGACCGAAGTCCCCGATCTCTTCGCGGGCGCGGGGACCGTGCTCACGCCGGAGCAGGCCGCGCAGGCGCGGGCTGCCGGCGCGCAATTCATCGTCGCGCCGGGACTCAATCCCCGCGTCGCGGATTATTGCACGACGGAGGGGATTCCGTTCTATCCAGGCGTCGCGACGCCGAGCGACGTCGAGACGGCGCTGGAGCACGGGCTGACGATGCTCAAGTTTTTCCCCGCCGAACCGATGGGTGGTTTGAGTTTTCTCAAGGCGATCGCGGCGCCGTACGTCGACGTGAGCTTCATGCCGACCGGCGGCATCAACGCGAGCAATGTCGCGAGCTATCTCGCGTTCAAGCGCGTCGTCGCGTGCGGTGGATCGTGGATGGCGCCGGCCGATTGGATCTCCGGCAAGCAGTTCGATCGCATTCGCGACGAAGCGCGCCGGGCGACCGAGCTCGCGGGCGGCAAGATGCCGGCGGTGGCCGTATGAGCCGCGTCGTCACGCTCGGCGAAGTGATGCTCCGGCTCAAGGCGCCCGGCTTCGAGCGACTGTTCCAGTCCGCGCTGCTCGAGGCGACGTTCGGCGGCGCGGAGGCGAACGTCGCGGCGTCGCTCGCGCAGTACGGCGTCGACGCGCGATTCGTGTCGGCGGTGCCGGCCAACAACGTCGGCGACTCCTGCATCGCGGCGCTGCGCGCGTTCGGTCTCGACACGTCGATGATCAAGCGGCAGGGCGAGCGGCTCGGGATCTACTACCTCGAGAACGGCGCGAACCAGCGTCCGTCGCGGGTGACCTACGATCGCGCCGGTTCGGCGATCGCGACGGCGAAGGCGAGCGACTTCGACTGGGCCGCGGTGTTCGATGGTGCCGACTGGTTTCACATCAGCGGCGTCACGCCGGCGATCAGCGCGACGGCCGCCGAGCTCTCGATCACGGCGGCGCGCGAGGCGCGCAGTCGCGGGCTGACCGTCTCCTGCGACTACAACTATCGCAAGAATCTGTGGAAGTACGGCAAGAAGGCGCCGGAGGTGATGCGCGAGCTCGTCGCGCTGGCGCACGTCGGGATCGCGAACGAAGAGGATTGTCAGAAGGCGCTCGGCATCGACGCCGACGTCGACGTGAAATCGGGCGCGCTCGGCGAAGACAAGTACCGCATGCTCGCCGAGCGTGTGCTGAAGACGTTCCCGAATCTCACGACGCAGGTGATCACGCTGCGCGAGAGCCACAGCGCGGACCACAACGGCTGGAGCGCGGTGCTCTACAACGGCAGCGACTTTCTCGCGAGCCGGCATTACGAGATCACTGATATCGTGGATCGCGTGGGCGCCGGCGATTCGTTCGCCGCGGCGCTGATCTACGGGCTGCGTGCGTATCGCGACGACGCGAAAGCGCTCGAGTTCGCGGTGGCCGCGTCGTGCCTCAAACATTCCATTCTCGGCGACATCAACCGCGTGAGTGTCGTCGAGGTCGAGGCGCTCATGTCGGGCGACGCGAGCGGGCGAGTGCAACGGTGAACGAGACCAGAATCGGGAAGTACCGCTGGGTGATCTGCGCGTTGCTGTTCTTCGCGACGACGATCAACTACATGGATCGGCAGATCCTCGGCATCCTCGCTCCCACGCTCCAACACCAGATCGGGTGGAACGAGCAGCAGTACGGAGTGATCATTTCCTGGTTCACGGCGGCGTACGCGATCGGCTACATCTTCGCGGGCCGGATCATGGACCGGCTCGGATCGCGCATCGGCTTCACGATCGCGATCCTCATTTGGAGTCTCTCATCAATGTCGCACGCGCTGGCCCGATCCGTTCGCGGATTCGCGGCGGCGCGCTTCGGTCTCGGGCTCGGCGAATCAGGCAATTTCCCGGGCGGCATCAAAACGGTCGCCGAGTGGTTTCCGGCGCGCGAGCGCGCGCTGGCGACTGGAGTGTTCAATGCGGGATCGAACGTGGGCGCGATCGTGGCGCCGCTCGCGGTGCCGTGGATCGCGCTGCACTGGGGTTGGCAGTACGCGTTCGTCTGCAGCGGCTCGCTGGGCCTGATCTGGCTCGCGTTCTGGGTCGCGATCTACCGCAAGCCCACGGAGCATCCGAAGCTCGCCGCGCCGGAGCTCGCGCACATCCAGAGCGATCCCACCGAGCCGGGCACGCGCGTGAGCTGGTTCCGGCTGCTTCGCTATCGTCAGACGTGGGCGTTCGCGATCGGAAAGTTCATGACCGATCCAATCTGGTGGTTCTATCTCTACTGGCTGCCCAAGTTCCTGGACGCGCGATACGGGATCAAGCTCAGTCAGGTCGCGCTGCCGCTGATCGTCGTCTACGTGATGGCGGACGCGGGCTCGGTGTTCGGCGGTTGGCTGAGCGGCGCGTTCATCAAGCGTGGAATGACGGTGAACGCCGGCCGCAAGCTCACGATGTTGATCGCGGCGGTACTCATCGTTCCGACGATGTTCGCGCCGAGCGCGTCGAACATGTGGGTGGCGGTGCTCATCGTCGGCGTCGCCGCGGCGGCACACCAATGGTGGTCGTGCAACATCTTCACGTTCCCGAGCGACATGTTCCCGCGCTTCGCCGTGGGTTCGGTCGTCGGGATCGGCGGCTTCATCGGCTCGGTCGGCGGCTTTCTCTTTCAGCGCGCGACCGGCTGGGTGCTCCAGCGCAACGGGGACAACTACACTCCGGTCTTCGTGGTGTGCGGTCTCGCGTACGTGTCGGCGCTGTTGATCATGCATCTCCTCGTGCCGCGGATGCGGCGCGTCGAGCTTCCGGCGGCGGTATGATGCTTCGGAGTAGTGTGATCGCGCTCCTGCTCGCGGGCGTCGCGGGCGCGCAGCGTCCGAGCGGCGGCGGCACGCCGAATCCGATGGACTCGATTCGGCGGTTGCCGAACTATCGTCCGGCGCACGATACCGTGACGCTGCTCTCGCTCCAGCGCCTGGAGAAGCTTCCGCCGGCGCAGCAGCGCGACTGGTTCGCGTACATCGGACGGTCGACGGCGGAGTACGCGCACGACACCGCGGTGATGCACCGCGAGCTGCGCCAGGCGCACATGCGCGAGATGGTCCGCGCGCCGTACACGCACGATTTCTCCGTGAAACCGTACATGACGCCGGCGTGGTTCGCGACCGACACCGCGCGGCGCATCGCCGACGCGATCGCGAGCTACCAGGCCCCGAACGGCGGCTGGTCCAAGCATGTGGACTTCACGCTGCACCCCCGTCAGCCGGGCGAGAGCTACTACGGCGAGTCGAACGAGTGGCAGTGGATCTCCACGTTCGACAACGATCAGACGACGGAAGAGATTCACTTTCTGAATCTCGCAAGCCGCGCGCACGCCGATTCGCGATACGAGCGCGCGATCGCGCGCGGCATCGACTACGTGCTCGACACGCAGTATCCGAACGGCTGCTTTCCGCAGGTCTATCCGCTCGAGGGGAGCTATCACGACGCGGTCACGTTCAACGACAACGTCGCGGTGAACGTGCTGACGCTGCTCGATTCCGTCGCGGCGGGGAGCTATCCGGCCGTCACCAATCACGCGCGGCAACGCGCGGCCGCCGCGTCCGCGCGGGGCCTCGCGTGCATTCTCGACGCGCAGGTCCGTGTGAACGGCGAGCTCACCGCGTGGGGGCAGCAGCACGATCCGCTCACGCTCGCGCCGACGAGCGCGCGGAGCTACGAGCTCACCTCGCTCGCGGGGCTCGAGAGCTCGGAGATCCTCGATTACCTGATGTCGCTGCAGACTCCGAGCCCGCGCGTCGTTGCGGCGGTGTACGCCGGCGCGAACTGGTTCAAGCGCGTTCCCGTCAACGGCTACACCTACGAGCACTATGTGCTCACGCCCAAGGCGGGGGCTGGGCCGCTGTGGGGCCGGCTCTACGAGATCGGAACCAATCGCGTGATCATGGCGAACCGCGACGGCAAGACGCTCTACGATTGGAATCAGCTCACGGATCGTCGCTCGGGATACGGCTGGTACTCGGCCGCGCCGGCGGCGATGCTCGCGCGATTCGACGCGTGGTCTCAAACCCATCCGCAGGCACCGTAATGCAACGACGTGATTTCGTTCGCACCCTTGGCGCGGGCGCGATGCTCGCGTCGCCGCTCGGCGCGTGGGCGCGGCGCTCGCCGGGCCGGGCGGGGCTGCTGCCGCCGGAGGCGGGGGGCTGGGAACTGCTGCCGGGGATCCTCGCGCGCATCGCGCCGCCAGAGTTTCCAGATCGAGAATTCAACATCACGAAATACGGCGCGCGGGAGGGCGGCACGGCCGACTGCACGGAGGCGATCCGGCGCGCGATCGCGGCCTGCGCGCGGGCGGACGGCGGCCGCGTCGTGGTTCCGGAGGGGCGGTTTCACACGGGCGCGATTCACCTGGAGAGCAACGTCGACCTCCACGTCGCTCGCGGTGCGACGCTTTTGTTCAGCCAAGATCCAAAAGCGTACCTGCCCCAGGTGCTCACGCGCTTCGAGAGCACGGAGCTGATGAACTACTCGCCGTTCATCTATGCGTACGGCAAGGAGAACGTCGCGATCACCGGCGAGGGCACGCTCGACGGCCAGGCGGACGCGGCGCACTGGTGGTTCTGGAAGGGGAGCAAGGATGCCGGCTGGAAGCCGGGCATGCCGAACTACAACGCGTCGCGCCAGCGGCTGCTCGCGATGGCGGAGCAGGGCGCCGCGGTCGGGACGCGCGTGTTCGGCGAGGGCGACTACCTGCGCCCAAACTTCATCCAGCCGTACCGCTGCAAGAACGTCCTCATCGAAAACGTGACGATCGTCAATTCGCCGATGTGGGAGATCAATCCCACGCTCTGCGAGAACGTCACGGTCCGCGGCGTGAAGATCGACAGCCATGGCCCGAACAACGACGGCGTCGATCCCGATTCGTGCCGCGATGTGCTCATCGACCGCTGCACGTTCGACACGGGCGACGACTGCATCGCGATCAAGTCGGGCCGCAACGCCGATGGCCGCCGCGTACACGTGGCGAGCGAGAACATCGTCGTGCGCAACTGCAGCATGAAAGACGGCCACGGCGGCGTGACGGTCGGGAGCGAGATCTCGGGCGGCTGCTGGAACGTCTTCGCGTACGACTGTCACATGGACAGCCCGATCCTCTACTCAGCGCTCCGTCTCAAGAACAACGCGATGCGCGGCGGCGATCTGCACGACATCTACATGCGCGACGTCACCGTGGGCCAGGTGTCGCAGGCGATCCTGTCGATCGACTTCTATTATGAGGAAGGTGACAAGGGTCCGTTCACGCCGATCGCGCGGAACATCGAGATGCGCCGCGTCACCAGCGAGAAGAGCCCGTACGGCCTGTATCTGCGCGGCTTCCCGAACGCCCCGATCGAGGACGTGCGCGTGCTCGATTGCCGGTTCGCGAATGTCGAGAAGGGGAACGTGACGGAGCACGTGAAGGGGCTCGATCTGGCGGGCACGACGATCAACGGGAAGAAGGCGGAGTGATGACGCCGGCGCGTCATCCCGAGCGAAGCGGCGGAGGAGCGAAGTCGAGCGGGTGCCCGCACCAGCGGGCGCGCGGCCCGTCGCGCAACGCACCCAGATTCCTCGACTCGCTTCGCTCGCTCGGAATGACGGTGGGTCTCGGAATGACGGTTCTCACATCGACCGCGCTCTCCGCCCAGCAACCCTGGTCCGTTCGCGTAGCCAACTCCGTGATGCAGCGCGGTCCCGCCGCCGTCTACGGAAAATGGGACTACACCGCCGGCCTCGTCCTCCTCGGCCTCGAGCGCGTCGGCGAGCGGACGGGCGACCCGGCGTACGCGGCGTACATCAAGCGGAGCGTCGATTCGTTGGTGCATCCGGACGGCTCGATCGCGACGTACAACCCCGCCGAGCACAATCTCGATCAGATCAATGAAGGCCGCGTGCTGTTCGCGTTGTACGATCGCACGCACGACGCGCGCTACGCGAGGGCCGCGGATCGCCTGCGTGAGCAGTTGCGCAACCAGCCGCGCACGAGCGAAGGCGGGTTCTGGCACAAGGACATCTACCCGCAGCAGATGTGGCTCGACGGCCTGTACATGGCCGAGCCGTTCTACGCCGAGTACGCCGCGCGGCACCACGACACCACGGCGATGAACGACGTCGTGCATCAGTTTCTTCTAATCGCTCGGCATACACGCGATCCGAAAACAGGATTGTTCTACCACGCGTGGGATGCGACGCATCATCAGCCGTGGGCCGATCCAACGACCGGCGACTCGAAGAATTTCTGGGGACGCGCCGACGGCTGGTACTTGATGGCCGCGATGGACGTGCTCGACTACCTGCCGAAGGATCTGCCGCAGCGCGGCGCGCTCATTCAGGTCGTGCAGCAGCTCGCGAGGGCGGTGGCCAACGTACAGGACCCGGTCTCCGGCGTCTGGTGGCAGGTGCTCGATCAACCGAATCGCGCGAAGAACTATCTCGAGGCATCCAGCTCGGCGATGTTCGTCTACGCGTTCGCGAAGGGCGCGCGGATGGGCTATCTCGCGCCGACGTACCGCCGCCTCGCCGAGCGCGGTTTTGATGGAATGCTAAAAACCTTCGTCACCGTCGATCCGGGCGGACTCGTCTCGATCAACGGCATTTGTAAGGTCGCGGGGCTTGGCGGGAATCCGCCGCGCGACGGCTCCTACGCGTATTACGTGAGCGAGCCGGTGGTCTCGAACGACTACAAGGGTGTCGGCGCGTTCATCCTCGCCGCGAACGAGCTGGGACGATGAGCGTGCTCGATCTCTTCTCGCTCTCCGGCAAGCGCGCGCTCGTCACGGGTGCGAGCCGCGGGCTCGGTCGTGCCATGGCGCTTGCGCTCGCCGACGCGGGCGCCGCCGTGGTCTGCGCGAGCTCGTCGCCGGACGGCGCCGCGAAAACCGCGGACGCGGTCCGCGCGCTGGGGCGGGACGCGTGGTTGGCGCACGGGGATCTCGCCGACGCGAGCGCGGTCGCGCGAATGGCGGACGAGGCGGAACGCGTCGCGGGCCGGATCGACATTCTCGTCAACAATGGCGGCACCATCGCGCGTCATCCGGCGGTGGAGTTTCCGACCGGCGAGTGGGAGCGCGTGTTGCGCACCAATCTCGACGCGACGTGGCAGTTGAGCCAACGATTCGGCCGCGGGATGCTCGATCGCGGTGCGGGGAAGATCGTCAACGTCGCATCGCTGCTCTCGTTCAGCGGCGGCATCACCGTCCCCGCATACACGGCGAGCAAGCACGCCGTCGCGGGAGTGACCAAGGCGCTCGCGAACGAGTGGGCGTCGCGCAACGTGCAGGTGAACGCGATCGCGCCCGGCTACTTCGCGACCGACAACACCGCCGGACTCCGCGCCGACGAGCGCCGCGCCGCCGAGATCAGCGGGCGCATTCCCGCGGCGCGCTGGGGCCAACCGTCCGATCTCGCCGGTGCGGTCGTGTTCCTCGCGTCCGCCGCCAGCGACTACGTCAATGGGCACATCCTCGTCGTCGACGGCGGCTGGATGGCTCGCTAATCACCGCACCCATGCACTTTCTTCCCGACGCCATCCGCTCGCGAACGTTGACCACGCAGGAGTTGCGCGACGCGTTCCTCGTGACCGATCTGTTTCAGCCGGATGCCGTGGTGCTGCGGCACATCGATCTCGATCGCGTCGTCCTCGGCGGCGTCGTGCCGTGCTGCGATACGCTGACACTCCACGCACCCGAGTCGCTCGGGGTGGAGCACTTCACCGAACGCCGCGAGCTGGGCGTTCTCAACATCGGCGCGCGCGGCAGTGTGACGGTGGCCGGCACGCGCCACGACCTCGATAAGCGCGACGTGCTCTACATCGGCCGCGGCAACGAGGAAATCACGTTCGAGAGCGCGAGCACCACCGACGCCGCGCGGTTCTATCTCGTGAGCTATCCCGCCCACGCCGACAGCCCGACGACGCTCGTTCGCGCTGGTGACGTGACCGGCGATCCGATCGGCAGCGCCGAGCACGCGAACGCGCGACGCGTGGCGCGGTACATCCATCTGGCGGGCGCGCGCAGCGCGCAGCTCGTGATGGGCGTGACGCAGCTCGCGCCGGGCAGCGTGTGGAACACCATGCCGGCGCACACGCATTTCCGCCGCACCGAGGTGTACCTGTACTTCGACGTTCCGGACGACGGTTTCGTGGTGCACCTGATGGGCGAGCCGACCGAGACGCGGCATCTGATCGTGCGGAACGAGCAGGTCGTGCTCTCGCCGCCCTGGTCGATTCACTCGGGATGCGGGACGAGCCACTACACGTTCTGCTGGGCGATGGGCGGCGAGAACCAGGACTACGGCGACATGCAACTGGCCGACATGAGGGAATTGAAATGAGTATACTAACGAGTCATTCCGAGCGACCGAGCGCAGCGAGGGAGTCGAGGAATCTGGCCTCCGCTTCGCGAGGCATCCCACGCGCGCCACGAGCCCAGATCCCTCGACTTCGCCGCTTCGCGGCGGCGTTCGGGATGACCCGAGTCGCGAGTCGCTTCGCGGCGGCGCTCGGGATGACCCTGCTCCTTCCCGCCGCGGCCGTTGCGCAGTCCGCCTTCACCATCTCCGCGAGCAACACGCTCGCGATCGCCCGACCCGCCGAAACGATCTCGGTGCCGTGGTCCACAGTGCAGCGCGAGCTCGCCGGGGCCAGAGCCGGCGGCGTGCGCGTCATCAGCCTTGGCGCCGGCCGCGAGATCGTCTCGCAGGTCGTGGACGACGACGGCGACGGCACGATGGACGAGTTGATCTTTCAATCCGACTTCTCGCCAAACGAAGTCCAGCGGTTCACGATCGAGGCCGCGGCGGCGCAGGCGAGCTACGCGAAGAAGCGCGTCTACGTCGCGCACGAGGATCCGCGCGACGACGTGGCGTGGGAATCCGACCGGATCGCATTCCGCATCTACGGCCAGGGGCTGTGGAAGGTCGATTCGCTGCTCAGCAGCGGCGTCGATATCTGGGTCAAGCGCGTGCGCGACCCGATCGTCGACAAGTGGTACAAGAAGGGGCACGACGAGTATCACCACGACAATGGCGAGGGCGCCGATTTCTTCGACGTCGGGCAGTCGCTCGGCGCCGGCGGCACCGCGATCTGGAAGAACGATTCGCTCTATCGCGCCTGGAACTTCAAGAGATGGAAGATCATCGCCAACGGCCCGGTGCGCGCGATCTTCGAGTTGTACTATCAGCCGTGGGACGCGTCCGGAATGCGCGTGACCGAGGTGAAGCGCGTCGCGCTCGACGCGGGTCATAATCTGAATCACGTCACGAGCATTTTCCGCGCGGAGAACGGCGTCACGGAGATCCCATGGGCGACCGGGATCGTGAAGCGCCCCTCGGTCGTCGGATCCGAGAGCAAGGCGCGTCCGTGGGCGTGGCTCGCCGAGTGGGGGCCGATCGTGCCGAAAGACGGCGGACACGGAGACCTCGGCATCGGCATTCTGATGCCGCGCACGTCGGTCGATGATTGGAAGGAGACGAGCGATCACTATTTAGCGATCTCTCATACCAAATCTGGTCAGCCGGCGGACTACTGGATCGGCGCCGGCTGGACCGACAGCGGGGACTTCCGCGACGTGCAGGACTGGTGGAACTATCTCGACCACTGGGCGCAGCGTCTGTCGACGCCGCTCAAAGTCACGGTCGACGCGCCGAGCCATCGATGAGAGCCGCACTGGTCCTGGTCGCCGCGCTCGCTGGCGCGTCAACGCTTACCGCGCAGGATACGCGTACCGTCTCCGAGCCGACGCGGCCGGCGGCGTGCAAAGCGTTGGAGGCGGAGCTCCAGCCGCTCGCCGATACCACGCTCGACGACCGCGACGAAACGAAGCTCGATACGCGGCGGATTCAGTCCGCGATCGACGGCTGTGGCTACGGGAAGGCGGTCGTCCTCCGCGCGCATGGTGCGAAGACGGCGTTTCTCACCGGCCCGCTCGAGCTGCGGCGCGGCGTGACGCTCGTCGTCGACACCAACGTAGTGCTGTTCGCGTCGCGCGATCCGCGCGAGTACGACATCGAGCGCCCCGGGCGGTGCGGCACGGTCGACGCGAAAGGGCATCACTGCAAGCCGCTCATCACCGCCGACCACGCGAACGGCTCCGGCATCATGGGGCCGGGCACGATCGACGGGCGCGGCTGGGCGAAGCTCCTCGGCGACACGGTCTCGTGGTGGGATCTCGCGCAGGACGCCAAGGTCAAGAACGAGAGCCAGAGCTGCCCGCGATTGATTCAGTTCACGCTCTCGAACGACGTCACGCTCTACGACGTGCGGATCAAGAACTCGCCGAACTTTCACGTCGTGTTCGATCGCGGCAACGGCTTCACCGCGTGGGGCGTTGTGATCGACACGCGTGATCCGCGCGCGCGCAACACGGATGGCATCGATCCCGCGAGCGCGACCAACGTCACGATCACGCACAGCGACATCAACACGGGCGACGACGACGTCGCGATCAAGGCGGGCAAGATCCCGAGCTCGCACATGACGATCTCGCACGATCATTTCTATCGCGGCCACGGGATGTCGATCGGCAGCGAGACCGATGGCGGCGCGAGCGCGATCCGCGTGTTCGATCTGTCGATCGACGGCGCGGACAACGGACTGCGGATCAAATCGAACGCGGCGCGCGGCGGCTTGGTGCACGACGTCGAGTACCGCGACGTGTGCATCCGCAACACTGGCCACCCGATCGAGATGAACACGCACTACTCCGATTCGCCGCAGACGACCGGCATGCTGATTCCCGAGTTCCGCGACATTCGACTGCTGGACGTGCGCGTGCAGGGCGGCGGCCGTGTGATTCTCCAGGGCTATGACGAGCACCGCCGTCTGACGATGACGTGGAACAACGTCGTCTTCGACGATCCGGCGAAGATCAAGCTGGTGGCCGCGCACGTGACGATCACGAAGGGATCGGGACCGAGCAACTTGCCAATCTCGGGCGAGGACGTGGTGGTCGAGGGCACGACGTCTGAGGCGCCGGTGAATTCGTGCGTCGACAAGTTCGTGCCGATGCCGGTCGCGAGCGCCGCGGGTCGCGCGGGCGATTACACGGCCATCGTCGACGCGCGATTCAGCAGAACGGACGGCGACAGCAGCGCCGGCGCGCCGACGTTTCGCACGCTCGGCGCGGCGCTCACGCACCTGCCGCCGAACGGCGTTGGCCGCGCCGTGATCTTCGTCAGGAACGGCCGCTATCACGAAAAGCTCACAATCGACCGGCCGTACGTCACGCTGCTCGGCCAGAACCGCGACAGCACGATCATCTCGTACGACGCGGCGGCCGACACGCCGAGTCCTGGCGGCGGCACGTACGGCACGCGCGGCAGCTTCACACTCCGCGTGGTGGCGCCCGACTTTCGCGCCGAGAATCTCACGATCGAGAATGCGTTCGACTATCCCGCGAACGTGGCCAAGCCGGCGACGGATCCGACGAAGCTCAAGAACATGCAAGCCGTCGCGCTCATGCTCGATCTCGATTCCGATCGCGCGACGTTCGTGAATGACAAGATCACGGGCTATCAGGACACGCTCTTTCCGAACGCGGGTCGAAGCTACTTCTACAAGAGCGAGATCTGGGGCCACGTCGATTTCATCTTTGGCGCAGGGCAAGCGGTGTTCGACGACTGCGACATCGTATCGCGCGACCGCGGCAGCCAGACGCTCAACGGCTACGTGACCGCGGCGAGCACCAGCATCGCGAAGCCGTACGGCTTTCTCTTCATCCATAGCCGGCTGAAGAAGGACACCCCGAAGATGGCGCCAAACTCGGTGACGCTCGGCCGGCCGTGGCATCCGTTCGCGAACCCGCGTGCCGTTGCCAGCGTCGCCTATATCGATTGTTGGATGGACGATCACATTGGCGCAAAGGGGTGGGATCGAATGTCCTCGGTGGACTCCACCGGGACGCGCGTCTGGTACGAGCCGTCGTCGGCGCGATTCGCGGAGTTCGGCTCGACGGGACCCGGCGCGGTGAAGAGCGCGACGCGACCGCAACTCACGGCCGATGACGCCAAGCGCTATACGCCGTCGAACGTACTCGATGGCTGGGTGCCGCTGCTCCGTTGACAGCGCGCGACGACGCGCGTTGTGTTGAGATGACCTCCACCGTCGCTCATCGCTAGCGTCGTGCGAAAGCTCAACACCCGAAATTTCCGACTCGCGACGCGTTCCACGCCGCGCGAGGTGAATCGGCAGATCGTGCTCAATCTCATTCGCGAGCACCAGCCGATCTCGCGCGCCGACCTCGCGCGCCGCATGAAAGTTCCGCGCGCGGCGCTGACGACGATCGTGCGCGAGCTGCTGGAGAGCGGGGCGGTGTACGATTCCGGCGCGGCGACCGCGGTCCGCGGCCGGCGTCCCCGGCTTCTCGCGATTCGCACGAGTGGACGCTTCGTCATCGCCGCCGACGTGCGGCAAGGGAACACCTCGCTGGTGTTGGCTGACTTCGGCGGCCAGATCGTCGCGCGCAAGTCGATCCGGACACCCGATTCGCCGGCGAAGCTGCTCGATGAGATGGTGACGCAGGTCTCCCGCACCCTCCGCGAGCATCGCGCGAGCGACGGGGAAACGGTGCAGGGCGTCGGCATCGTGGTGCCTGGAATGGTCGATCGCCACTCCGGCCGCGTGCTCTACGCGCCGCGACTCGGCTGGCGCGATGTCGATCTGCAAGAGCCGCTCTCGGCGCGGCTCGGGCTGCCGGTGTCGATCGAGAGCGCGCCGATCGCGTGCGCGCTCGCGCGCCTCTGGGCGATGAAGGGCGACTCGCGCGCCGTGAACAACTTCGCGTACGTGAGCGTGTCCGACGGCGTCGGTGTCGCCGTCGTCGTCCGCGGTGAAGTGTTGCGCGGCGAAGACCACACCGCGGGCGAGATCGGCCACGTGTCGCTCGACCCCAACGGCCCGCAGTGCGCGTGCGGCAAGCGCGGATGCTGGGAGGCCTTCTGCTGCAACGCCGCGACGGTCGCTCGGTATGCCGGCGCGCTGGGCACGCGCTCGGCGGCCCGCGGCGCGACCACCGTCGAGGAGATCGTGCGCCGCGCGCTGCGCGGCGAGGCGGCCGCCGTGAAAGCGATCACCCAGACCGGCCAGCAGATCGGCCGCGGCCTCGCCGCGGTAGTGAGCGCGTTCAATCCCAAACGCATCTACGTCGGCGGCGAGATCACCGCCGCGTGGGACATGATCGAGCGGCCGATGCGGATCGAGCTCGAGCACGGCACGCTGACCGAGGCGGCCCGCAACACGCCGATTCACCCCGACGCCAACCCCGCCGAGTACCGCCTGCTCGGCGCGGTGGCCCTCGTGTCGTCGCCGGCGTTCGAGATGCCGAGAATCGGATAGAAATCGGAGGTTGGAGATTGGAGGCTGGAGATTAGAGAATGCTAGTTTCTGTATACTAACGCGCACCAAGGCCTTGCCGACCTCCGACCTCCAGCCTCCAACCTCACCTTCTCCGCGCCAATTGTAAGTCGAAAATACAAAAGCTCACCGCTTGTCCCGTGCTCCGTGCGCACTCTATTGTACCTGAGTCTCGCCGCACGTCAGCCGCTTTCTCGTCCGCCCAATACAGATGCCGAGCTTCCGGGTGCTCGTCACAGACGAGGTGGATCCGCAGGGTGTCGAGCTCCTGCGAAGCCATCCGTCGCTCATCGTCGATGAGCGGCCCACCCGGCCATGGCGCGACTTGCTCGGCGAGATCGGCGAGTACGACGCGATCGTCGGACGCAGCGCCACGCAGATCCCCGGCGAGCTGCTTCGCGCCGCGACAAAGCTCCGCGTCATCGGGCGCGCCGGCGTCGGCACCGACAACATCGATCTCGCGACCGCGACCGAGCTCGGCATCGCGGTGATCAACGCGCCAGCGGGCAACACCATCGCCGTCGCGGAGCTCTTCTTCGGCGTCATGGTCTCGCTCGTCCGCCACCTGCCGGACGCATTCGCGTCGATGCGCGCCGGGCGATGGGATCGCACGAAGCTCCTCGGCACCGAGCTGCGCGGGCGCACCCTCGGCATCGTCGGTCTCGGACGAATCGGCGGCGAGGTGTCGTCGCGCGCGCGCGCCTTCGGGCTCCGCGTCATCGCGTGCGATCCATATCTGCCGCGCGACCGCTTCGAGTTGCTGCGTGTCGAACGTGTGACCACCCTCGAAGAGCTGCTCGAGCAAGCCGACATCATCACGGTGCACACGCCGCTCACCGAGGAGACGCGCGGCATGATCGGCGAGCGCGAGCTCGCCCGCCTCAGAGCCGGCGCGGTCGTCGTGAACATGGCGCGCGGCGGCATCGTCAACGAAGACGCGCTGCGTGCCGCGCTCGAGAGCGGTCACGTGCGTGCCGCCGCGCTCGACGTGTATTCCAAGGAGCCGCTCGCGGCGGAGCATCCGCTCCGAACGATGCCGAACGTGATCCTCACGCCCCACCTCGGCGCCTCGACCGCCGAAGGCCAGCGCAACGTCGCCGTGGACGCGTGCATCGCGGTCCGCGATGCGCTGCTCAGCGGCGCGCTCGCTGGGGCGGTGAACCTGGTCGACGTCGATCGCGAGCGGTGGAAGGAGATGCGCGGCGCGCTCCAGCTCGCCCGTCACTCCGCCGCGATCGGGCGCGCGATGCTCGCCGAGTGGGGCGCGCCGACCATCGCGCAGGTCACGGTGCACGTCGGCGCGCAGTTCGCCGGTGCCGAGAGCCTGCTCGTCGCCTCCGCCGCCGAAGGCACGCTCGCGCCGATCACGAACGGCGACCGCGTGAACGTGATCAACGCGCGCGCCCGCGCCGCCGAGCGCGGCATCGCCATCGCGACGCTGCCGGCTGATCCGGCGGCCGATCCATTCTCGATTCGTGTGACGATGAACGCCGACGGGCGCGCGCTCACGGTCGGCGGCGTCGCCGTCCCCGGTGCACCGCCGCGTCTCACGCGAATCGGCGAGTTCAAGGTCGACGTGACGCCGCGGCGCACGCTCATCGTCCTCACGAACGCCGACGTGCCCGGAGTGATCGGCAACGTCGGCACCGTGCTGGGCAACGCCGGGATCAACATCGCCGAGTATCACCAGGCGCGGCTCCGCGTCGGCGGCGAGGCGCTCGCCGCGATCTCGGTCGACGGCGTCGTGACCGAGCCGGTGCGCCGCGCGCTCCTCGGCGTGCACGATGTTCGCACCGCGACGGTGGTCGATTGCGGCGACGGCGAGTCGGATTCATGGAGCTGAGCCGCGACCTGGACGTGCGGCGTGCCTACGCGCGCGACGTCTCAGGGTTGGAGCTCGTCCCCGATGCCGTCGCGCGCCCCACGAGCGCCGACGAGATCATAGATCTCGTACGAGCCGCCATCGCCGATCACACGACGCTCACCGCGGCCGGCTCTCAGACGAGCACCACCGGCGCATCGATCACCGGCGAGGGCGCGCTCGTGTCGATGCGCGCGATGACTCGTATCATCGACATCGATACGGTGGAGCGCGTCGCCCGCGTCGAACCGGGCATCACGGTCGGCGCGCTCAATCAGGAACTCGCGTCAGCGAGCCTTCGATTCGCGCCGGATCCTACGAGCGAGCACGACGCGACGATCGGCGGCGCGATCGCGTGCAACGCGTCAGGCGCGCGGTCGCTGCGGTATGGTCCGACGCGCGCACACGTGCGCGCCGTGCGCGTCGTGAACGGTGATGGCAACGCCGTCGCGCTGCGGCGGCCCGGGCTCGAGAAGAACACCGTCGGGTACTACGCGGCACAGGATCCGGTGGACTGGATCGTCGGCAGCGAGGGAACGCTCGGCATCGTCGTCGAAGCGGAGCTGGCGCTCGTGCGGATGCCCGATCACGAGATCGGTCTCGCGATTCCGTTTCCGGACGAACGCTCGGCGCTCCGCTTCGTCGTGCACGCGCGCGAGCACGCGGACGGCGATGCGCTCACCCGCCCGCAGTGCCTCGAGTTCTTCGACTGCGGGTCGCTCGCGATCGCGCGTGCCGACGTCGGTTCGCTACGCTGGATGAACGGCGCCGCGGCGCTGGTGTACCTCGAGCAGGCGCTCGATGCCGATCAGCCCGTGGCCGAGTCGCTCGATCGCTGGCTCGCCAGCGCGCAGGCCTTCGGCGCGCGGGCCGACGACATCGAAGTGTTCGGCGACGCGCCGGCGCTCCGCGCGGCGCGAAAATTTCGACATGCGGTCCCGGCGCACATGAACGAGCGCGGTTCGGCGCGCCGTCCTTTCGGCGGTCGAAAGGTGTCGACCGACTGGGCAGTGCCGTATCGGCGGCTCGCCGATGCGCTCGAGGCGGCTCGCCGCGCCGCCGACGGCCAGAAGATCGAGCCGCCGATCACGTACGGGCACGCCGGCAATGGACATCCTCACCAGAACTTCATCGCCGCGGACGCGGAGGAATTATGGCGAATCAATGGGCTGATCGAAGAGACGATCCGAGCGGTGCTCCGGCTCGGGGGGACGGCCGCGGCGGAGCACGGCCTGGGAAAGCTGAAGAGGCCATGGCTGCGGGCGCAGCTCTCGCCCGTACAGATCGAGCTGATGCTCGCGCTCAAGCGCGCGCTCGACCCCTTGGGCTTGTTCGCTCCGGGGAACGTCCTGTGAGCGCCGGCGCGCCCGCATACGCGACCGTCGTCCTCGACGTCGATTCCACGGTCGCCGGTGTCGAGGGTATCGATTGGCTCGCCGAGCGCCGCGGAGAGGTCGTCGCGCGCACCGTGTCGCAGCTCACCGACGACGCGATGCGCGGCGCGATTCCGCTCGAGCAGGTGTACGGCCGCCGGCTTGCCGCGATCCGTCCGCGCCGCGACGACGTGGACGCGCTCGCCCACGCATACATCGACGCGCTCGCCGAGGGGGCGATCGAAGCGCTCGCGACGCTCCGGCGCGCTGGCGTGCACGTCGCGCTCGTGAGCAGCGGTCTCAGGCCCGCGCTGCTCCGCCTCGCGCTCGAGCTGAACGTCGACCCGCAGGATCTCCACGCGGTGGACGTGCGGTTCGACGCACTCGGCACGTACGTCGGCTTCGACGAGAGCTCGCCGTTGACGACCGCGAACGGCAAGCGCGAGGTGGTCGCCTCACTCGGCGCGGACCATCCGCTGTTGATGGTCGGCGACGGTGCGACCGATCTCGCCGCGCGCGACGCCGCCGACGCCTTCGCCGCGTTCACCGGCTTCGTCAGGCGGGAGGCAGTGATTCAGAAGGCAGATTTCGTGATCGAGTCGTTCACGCAACTCGTCTCCACAGTGCTCAAATAGTCTCCACACTCCACTCTCTACTCTCCCCCCACATGCCCGCCATCGAAGCGCTCTCCGCCAACAAGCTCGACGCCATCTCGTTCGGAAAAATCGTCCAGATTCGCGAGAAGCTCCTGAAGGCCCAGGCCGGAGGCGCGAAGGTCGTGCGGTTCGAGTCCGGTGACCCGAGCTTCTCGGTGCCGCCGCACGTGCTCGACGCGATCGCCGCCGCGGGCGCCGCGGGCAAGACGCACTACGTTCCTAACGACGGCATCCCCGAGTTGCGCAGAGCGCTCGCCGAGAAGCTCCGCACCAAGAACGGGATCGCCGACGTCGAACCCACCGACGTCTATCTCACGAACGGCGCCATGCACGCGCTCTACGTGACGTTCGGCACGCTCCTCTCCGAGGGCGACGAGGTGATCATCCCCGATCCCATGTGGACCGAGGTCGCGGAGAACATTCGCCTCGCGGGCGGCGTCCCCGCGCGCGTGGTCGTCGACGCCGAGCACGGCTACGCGTACGATCCCGACGCGATCGCCGCCGCCATCACGCCGCAGACGCGCGCGATCTTCGTCAACTCGCCGCACAATCCGACCGGCGCCGTCGCGCCGCGCGAGACGCTCGAGGCGATCGTCGACCTCGCGCGCGAGCACGATCTCTGGATCGTCTCCGACGAAGCGTACGAGGACGTGCTCTACGAGCCCTACGTCCACCACTCGATCGCCTCGCTCGCCGGCGACTGGGCGCCGCGCGTCATCAGCGTATTCTCATTCTCGAAGAGTCACGCGATGCCCGGACTGCGGACAGGCTATCTCGTGACCAAGTCGCCGGTGCTCCAGGAGCGCATCCAGAAGCTGCTGCGCTGTACGATCAACGGCGTCAACAGCCTGGCGCAGTGGGGCGCGCTCGCCGCGGTCACCGGTCCCCAGGATCACCTGCCCGCGATGCGTGCCGAATACGCGGTGCGCCGCACCCTCATCGTCGACGCGCTGAGCGGCATTCCGGGTGTGCGCCCGTTCCAGCCGCACGGCGCGTTCTACCTCTGGGCGGAGCTCGACGCGCCGCTCTATCGCAAGCTCGGCGTCTCGGGCGCCGATGCGCTGTCCGAGCGATTGGCGGATGCTGGCATCGGCAGCGCGCCGGGCGATGCCTTCGGCGAGCACTGCGCCGACGCGATTCGATTCGCGTTCAGCTGCTCGACGGAGATGGTTCGCAATGGCGCGGCCCAACTCCGCGCCGCGCTCACCGGCGAGACCCGCATATGAGCGACACGCGCCTCACGCTCGCCCTCGGCGAGTACGACATCGGCTGGCACGATCCCACACGCTCGCTCGCCGCCGCGGAGCGCATCTTCGAGCGCACCGCGTCGGTCGGTGCGCAGGTCGTCGTGCTCCCCGAGATGACGACCACCGGCTTCACGATGGACCGCGAGCAGTCCGTGCCGATCGACTCGGGCGAGGTCCACGCCCTGCGCGAGCTCGCGCGCAAATACGATGTGTGGACGGTCGCCGGCGTCGCGCTGCGCGCCGAGGAAGATCCCGCGTGCGCGGTGAATGCCGCGCTGGCGATCGATCCGTCCGGCGACATCGTCGCGATCCACCGCAAGCAGCGCCTCTTTGCCTACGGCGAGGAGCACAAGGCCTACGCGCCGGGGACGGAGTCGACCGTGATCACGATCGGCGGCGTGCACGTCGGCATCTTCATCTGCTACGAGCTGCGCTTTCCCGAAGTGTTCGGCGCCGTGGCGCGCGAGGTCGATGCGATGGTGCTCATCGCGAACTGGCCGGCGATGCGACAGGAACATTGGGACGCGCTCCTCCGTGCCCGCGCGATCGAGAACCAGTGCTACGTCGTCGGCGTGAACCGCGTCGGCACCGCGAACGGCCTCGCCTACGTCGGCGGCTCGACCGGATTCGATCCCTGGGGCGATCGCATGCCGCCGGCCCTCTGCGGCTCCACGCGCCTCGTCACCGTCGACGCGTCGCGCACCCGCGAGTTGCGAGCGAAGTATCCGTTCTTGAAGGACCGACGATAGTATTGCGTATCGCCCAATCGGCTTGGATTGGAAACGGAACGCGAACGAGGCGGACCAGAAAATCAACGAGGCGCGAAGAACGACCAAGGAATTGCTGTTCTTCGCGCCTCGTTCGTCCCGGCGTGCCGGTCAGCCTAGTCCGCGTCCCAATTTCAATCGAACCATACTATACGGCTCACCATCCCGGATTCTGATGCCCGCGCAGCGCCGGGTTTAGATCCAACGCACGCTGCGGGATCGGCATCAGCTTGTACTTGTCGTCCACGCCGTTATTCGCCTTCGGGAACTTGCTCGTCTTCGAGTTCGCATGCGCCATGCTCTGGAGCACGCGCGCCTTCGCCCACGCCCAGTTCCGCTGGCTGTCGAAGTAGCCGTTGGGTCCCTCGAGCGAGAGCTCCCACCGGCGTTCCACGAATACTGAATCGCGGAACAGATCGTGGCTCAGTCCGGGCGTGAGGTTCGGGATCCCCGCACGCGCGCGCACCTGGTTGATCGCCGCGTACGCCTCCGCCGTCGGGCCGCCGCTCACCTCGTTGGCCGCCTCGGCCTGCATCAGCAGCACTTCGGCATAGCGGAGGATGATGTAGTTCGGCTCCTCGGCGCCCGTCCCCGTCATCTGCACGTCGAGGAACTTGAGCGGGAAGGGCGTCTCGCTCTTGTACGGCTGCGACGCGCTCTTGCTCTCCTGCCACGTGTTGATCGTGCCGTTCTGACTCCAGGCGAGCAGGAACGTGCCGTTGATGCGCTTGTCGCCCGGTTTGAAGCTGTGGAACCAGATGCTCTCCGCCTCGAACGAGCCGTTCGTCGACGCGCCCATGTACGGGGCGCTGCCGTTCGGCGCCATGTGCGACGAGATGCGGCCGCCCAGCCCCGGTGCGCGCACATTCTGAATATCAAATATGACTTCGCTATTGTTCTCGTTCACCGTGCCGCCGTAGAAGTCGAACAGCGTCTTGTAGTCCGGCACGAGCGCGTACTCGCCGCTCTGCACCACCTGGCGCGAGAGGGTGAGCGAGTTCTGCCAGTCCGACGCGCCGGTCACGCCGGTGCCCGCCGACTGGAGATACACCTTCGCGAGCAGCGTCTTCGCCGCGCCTTCCGACGCCCGCCCGATGTCCGCGCCGGTGTACGTCTTCGCCGGCGGCAGCACCGCGATCGCGTCCTTCAGGTCCTTCTCGATCTGCGCGTACACGTCCGCGGCCGACGCGCGCGGGATCTCCAGGCTGTCCAGCCCCTGCGTCTCGTGCAGCTTGAGCGGCACGCCGCCGAACATCCGCACGAGGTTGAAGTAGTGCAGCGCGCGCAGGAACTTCGCCTCGCCCACGATCCGGCTGCGCAGCGTCGTGTCCATGTCGATGGTCGGCACGTGGTCGAGCACCGAGTTCGCGCGGTTGATCGCGTCGTACGCCGATGCCCAGACCGATTGCACGTACGAGTGCGACACCGGAATGCTGTAGTTGTCCGGCTGGCTGCGCTCGTTCGTCGCAGAGAGGCGGCTGGTCCACATCTCCGTGGGATACTCGACGAGCATCACGAAGTTGCGGCCGTAGTAGTTGTCGCCCGTGCTGTTGATGAAATCCGCATAGACGCCGTTGATCGCGGCGAGCGCGTCGCCGGCGTTGTGATAGAAGTTGGACGGACCGATGAAGTCGAACGGCTTCTCGGTCAGAAACGCCTTGTCGTTGCAACCCATCACGGCCGCGGTGGCGACCGCCGCGAGGGCCACATGCCAACGTGTGTGCATTGGAGGTCTCCTCGCCTTAGTAAATGACGTTGATGCCGACGGTCACGCTCTTCGCGAGCGGATAGGCGCCCACGTCGATGCCGCGGTTCACGTTCCCGATCCCGAGACTGCTCACGTCGGGATTGAAGCCGCTGTAGCGCGTGAACGTGAGCAGGTTCGCGCCGGTGACGTACAGCTTAGTCGAGCTCACGCCGTAGCCGCGCAGGAACCGCGGCGACACCGAGTAGTCGAGCGTGATCGCGCGCATCCGGAAGTACGACCCGTCCTCGAGCAGGTCGCTCGTGATGTCCGAACCGATCGTCCCCGGCGTGAAGTTGATGCGCGGATACTTCGCGTTCGGATTCGTCGGCGTCCACGCGTCCGTGAAGCGGTCAGCGATGATGTTCGTCCCCGGACTCCCTTGCTCGAGGCGCACGTTGTTCATGTTCAGCACCTTGTTGCCGTACACGAAGTCCGACGTGGTGCTCAGGTGGAAGCTCCGGAAGCTGAAGTTGTTCACCCAGCCGCCCGCGAACTTCGGATTCGGATCGCCGATGATCGTGCGGTCGGCCGCGTCGATCTTGCCGTCGCCGCCCGGCACGATGTTCCCCGCCGAATCCGTGTGCGCGATGTCGAGCAGCTTCACGTCGCCGGCATGCCACGCCGTGCCGGACAACGGCTTCACCTGCGCCGTGTACGCCGCCGCCGATGCTGAATCGCGGAGAATGCCGCCCGCCTGATAACCATAGAACACGCCGAGCGGATAGCCGACTTGAATCAGCGTGCCGAGCAGCTTGAGATCGCTGTTGATGCTGCTCGCGAAGATGTTCTGCACGCCGCCCAGATCCAGCACGCGGTTCTTGTTGTGCGAGTAGCTGAACGTCGTCGACCACCCGAAGCTCCGCGCGTCCCCGCGGACCAGGTTGAGCGTGACCTGCGCTTCATAGCCGTTGTTCTGCACCGCGCCCACGTTCTGGAGCGCCGACGCGAAGCCCGACTCGAATGGCAGGTTCACCGCGAGCAGCAGGTCGCTCGTCTTCTTGTGATAGACGTCCCCCGTGAAGCTCGCGCGTCCGTTGCGCAGGCTCAGGTCGATGCCGCCGTCGATCTGGTGCGTGCTCTCCCAGCCGAGGTTCGGGTTGCCGACCGACGACGGGAAGAACGCCGGCACCACCTGGCCGCCGAACGTGTAGTTGTCCGGCGAGAGGTGCGCCACCGACTGGTACGGCCGGATCGACGGGTTGCCCGCGAAGCCGTCCGAGATGCGCAGCTTGAGCAGATCGATCGAGCTCACGTGCTGGAAGAACGGCTCGTCCGAGATGCGCCAGCCGAACGCCGCCGACGGGAAGAAGCCCCACTGATGATCCGCGCCGAAGCGCGACGACCCGTCGCGACGCCCGGTGACGGTGAACAGGTACCGGTTCGCCAGCGTGTAGTTCACGCGCCCGAGGTACGACGCCAGCGTCCACCGCGTGTGGCTCGACGAGACCGTCGGGCCGCCGGCCTGCGTGCCCGCGCCGATCGATTCGAACACGTCGATGTCGCTCACGAAGTTGCTGTTCCGGATCTGGCTGTTGACGATGTCGTCCTGCTGGCGCGTGTAGCCGGCCACCGCGTTGATCGCCTGCGATGTGCCGAGGCCGTTGAACGACTTGTCGTACGTGAGCGTATTCTCGTTCAAGAAGTCTGTCGTCTGCGTGGTGCCGCGGATCGCCGACCCGTTCACGCCGGAGCCCTGGAGCGTCGTGCGCGGGTAGTACGTGTTCCGCCCGCGGTTCGAAAGGTCGCCGCCCACGCTCACCCGCAGCTTGAGATCGGGCGTGAAGTCGTAGTCGCCCGCCGCGTTCGACAGCACCCGCGTGTCGTTGAGCTGATCCGTCACCTGGCTCGCCGTCGCCACCGGATTCGGAATGTTCGTCGGCGTCAGGATCGGCGACGGGCTGTTCTGACCCATCAGCGTGTACGTCCCGTCCGCCTGCTTCACCGGCAGAATCGGGTAGTAGTCGATTGCCGCGCCCACTGCGCCCGCGCCGCCGTTCAGCGAGCCGTCGGTCGGGACCATCGAGCTGTTCACTCGGCTCACCGACAGATTCCCGTTCACGCGGAACCGCGTCCCGATCCCCTGGTCCAGATTGCCGCGCATCGCCAGGCGCTTGAACGACGAGTTGATGACCACGCCCTGCTGCTGGAACACGCCGCCCGAGAGCGCATAGCGCGTCGAGTTCGTGCCCGACCCGCCGCCCGTGACGCCGAGCTGCAGGTTGCTGATCGGCGCGTTGCGGAAGAGCATCGATTGCCAGTCCGTATTCGGCAGCGCCGTCGTGTCCTGGAAGATCACGCCCGTGCCGTTCGCGATCGACCACTGGTTGGCGAAGTCCGCGAACTGCGTCGCGTTGAGCAGGTCGTAGCGATGCGCCACGCTCTGCGTGCCCGTGTACGTGTCGATCGTGAACTGCGGCTTTGCCGACGTCCCGTGCTTCGTCGTGATGATGATGACGCCGTTCGCGCCGCGCGCGCCGTAGATCGACGTCGCCGACGCGTCCTTCAGAATCTCGATCGATTCGATGTCGTCGGGGTTGAGCGCGGAGAGCGGATCGGACGGCACGGTCGTCGACGCATCGCGGCCGCCGTCGCTCGGATTCTGCGCGTCGGGATCGTTCTCGATCGGGAAGCCGTCGATCACGTACAGCGGCTCGTTGTTGCCGGTGACCGAGCTGCCGCCGCGAATGCGGATCGACATCCCGCCGCCCGGCGCCGCCGATGCCTGCGTGACGACCACGCCCGGCGCCGCGCCTTGCAGCGCCTGCTCGAGCGACAACGTCGGCGTCTGCGCCACGTTCGGCGTCACCGAGCTCACGGAGCCGGTGAGATCGGAGCGCCGCTGCGCGCCGTAGCCGACGACGACCATCTGGTCGAGCGTCACGGACGCCGCGCTCATGGCGAGGTTGAGCGTCACCGTCTCGCCGGACGCGACGTTCACCGCTTGATCGACCGGCGAGTAGCCGATGCGTGCGGCGCGGACGTGCTGCGCGCCACTCGGCGCGCTGTTGATAGTGTACCGGCCGTCGGGCCCGGTGCGGGCGCCGAGCGTTGTGCCAGTGATGGTGACCGAGACATTCGCCACGGGCGCGCCCGCGGTGCGGTCAGTGATGGTCCCGGTGATTCTCCCCGTCGTCTGTGCGCGCGCGGTCTGGGCGAGACCGGCGGACACGGCGAGGCAGGTGAGAGCTCGCATCCATTTCATGCCAGGATCTCCTTCGTGGTCAGGACGAGGACACATTTGTTCGTTATAAGAACAAATGAGGCGCGAACGCGCGATAATTCTGTGATCCGGTGCGGCTCGGCGGGGGGCGCGTCCGCCGACGTGGTGCGGCGCTACTCCTACAGAAACACGGCGCGTAGCCGTGCTCGTCACATCAGAACGCCGCATGAACGAGATTTTGTTCTTACGACGATCTAATTTCGGCCCTAAGCTGTGCAGCCCCTGCGAATCGCGCTAGTGTCCGTTCATATGACCCGCCACGAATCCGTCCGGGCCCGCGGCCCTTCTAAGGCGATTATCTCTTTTCGTACCAGCGTCTTAGCTGCACTCTGGCTGCTCGCCGCCGCTCCGATCGCATCCTCCCAGACCAGCCTCCGGACCGACACCAACATCGACGCCGGATGGCTCTACCTCGAGCGTCCGCTGCCCCACGTCGCCGACCTCGATACGGTGCCCGCCGGCGCTTGGCGCCGCATCGATCTGCCGCACACGTGGAACGCGCTCGACCCCACCGATCCGGTGCCGGGCTATCGCCGCGACGCCTCCTGGTATCGCCGCACGCTCGACCTGCGCCACGCTCCGCGCGACGCCCGGCTCCTGCTGCATTTCGAAGATGCTAATACCGTCGCGGATGTATATGTCAACGGCCGCCGCGCCGGCGGCCACGTCGGCGGCTATGTCGGCTTCGACGTGGACATCACGCCGTACGCGCGCCGCAACGGTCGCGATCGCATAGACGTGCGCGTCGACAATACCGACGACCCCGAGCTGATTCCATCCGACAAGTCCGACTTCATCATCTACGGCGGACTCACCCGCGATGTCTGGCTTTGCGTTCGACCGCCAGTCTCGATCGCCCACGTCGCCGTCACCACACCGGTTGTCTCGCGTGACTCGGCCGCGACCACGGTCGTGACGGAGATCGCGAATCCGACGCACGTGCACGGACCCGCGATGCTCACCGTCGCGCTCATCGATCCGCGCGGACGCGTCGTCGTCCGCGACAGTGCACGCGTTCCGCTCGACGCGAATGTGCCGGACACGCTGCGACTCCCGGTGATTCGCGCGCCAGACCTCTGGTCGCCGTCGTCGCCATCGCTCTACCACGTCGAGCTTTCGCTGCGGCGCGCCGGCGCCGAGCTCGATCGCGCGCGCGAAACGATCGGCTACCGCTTCTACTCGTTCGCGCCGAACGGCCCGTTCTACTTGAATGGCGAGCGTCTGCTCATTCGCGGCACGCACATTCACGAAGAGGCGGCCGGCTACGGCGCGGCGATGGCGAACGCGATGTACCGGCACGACATGGAGCTCATCAAGTCCATGGGCGCGAACTTCGTGCGGCTCGCGCACTACCCGCACGACCCCGAGTACTATCGCGCCGCGGACTCGCTTGGACTCATGCTGTGGGACGAGCTGCCGTGGGATCGCGCGGGCTTGGGCGACGCGAAGTGGCAAGCGACGACGCGCCGGCTGCTCGCGGAGCAGATCCGCCAGAACGAGAATCATCCGAGCATCATCATGTGGTCGCTCGGCAACGAGGTTGCCGACGTGATCGATCCGGCCAACGACGGCGACCCGAAGGCGATCGCCAGGTTCATGCGTCAGCTCGACACGCTCGCGCACACGCTCGACCCGTATCGCCCGACCGCGACGCGCAAGTTCGACGCGGGCGCCTCGGTCGTGGACGTGTATTCGCCATCGATCTGGGTGGGCTGGTACAGCGCCGTCTATGAGGATTATGAAAAGGCGCTCGCCGCGGCGCACGCCAAGTTTCCGCGCTTCTTCCACGCCGAGTACGGCGCTGACGCGCTGTACGGCCGCCACACGGAGCATCCGATCACCGGCAAAGGTCTTCAGGTCGATACCGGGTTTGCCGAGCAGGTGGGAAAGAAGGTCGCGAACGTGGCGCGCCAGGGTGACTGGAGTGAGAGCTATCAAACGGATTTGATGGAGTGGCACCTGCAGGTTGCGGAGCGGACGCCGTGGCTCACCGGCAACGCGCAGTGGGCATTTAGAGATTTCGCAACGCCGCTCCGGCCCAACAACCCGATTCCGTACGTGAATCAGAAAGGCCTGTTCACGCGCGACGGCAAGCCAAAGGACGCATACTATCTGTACAAGGCGTATTGGACCGACTCGCCGAAGTTCGCGTACATCGTCTCGCACAGCTGGACCGACCGTTCGGGCGCGCCGGGTGTCGCGCGCGAGGTGCGGGTGTTCAGCAACTGCGCGCGCGTGGCGCTGAGCGTCAACGCGGCCGAGCAGGCCGAGCGTACGCGCGATCGCACGAGCTTTCCCGCGCAGGGGCTTCGCTGGAGCGTGCAGTTCGCCGACGGCGAGAACCATGTCGTGGCGCGCTGCGCCGGCGCGAACGAGACTGGAGTGGGGGACACGCTGACCGTGCACTACACGCACGTGCAGGCCGGCAAAGCCGATCACATCGCCATGAGCTCGCATCTCCTGCCGAACGGCCACGTGCTCGTCGAGGCGACCATCGTCGACGCCAAGGGACAGCGCGTGCTCTCGGCGAGCGACCGCGTGTACTTCGGCCGCAATGGCGATGGCCGTTTGTTGGCGGATCTGGGCACTCCCACCGGCAGCTCGATCATCGAGGCGGCGAACGGGCGCGCGGCGATCGAAGTGGAGATCCCGCGCGGCGGCCACGCGACGATCCTCGCGCGCACGCAGGACATCAATGGAACGCGGCTCCGCGTCGACGCCGATGGACACTCCATGAGCATTCCATGAAGGCGACATTCCGCTGGTATGGCGAGTCCGATCCCGTACCGCTGCGGTACATCCGCCAGATTCCGGGCGTGACCGGGATCGTCACCGCGTTGTACGACGTCGCCGTCGGCGACGCGTGGCCGCGCCCGCGGCTCGAGCAGCTCGCGGCCGCGGTGGACGACGAGGGAATGCACGTCGCGGTGATCGAGAGCATTCCCGTGCACGAGGACATCAAGCTCGGCCGCGCGACGCGCGATCGGCTGATCGAGCGGTACTGCGAGAGCGTGCGAGCGATGGGCGAGCTCGGAATTCCGGTGCTCTGCTACAACTTCATGCCGATCTTCGACTGGACGCGGACCGACCTTGCGATGCCGCTGCCCGACGGCTCGACCGCGCTCGCGTACGACGATCGGCAGCTCGCGAAGATCGATCTTTCGCGCGGCACCGGCGACCTGCCCGGTTGGGCGGCGGCGTATGACGCACGGTCGCTCAATGCGCTGCTCGGCGCATATGAGAACGTGAATGCCGAGCGGCTCTGGGAGCATCTCGCGTATTTTCTCGAGCGCGTGGTGCCCGTCGCGTCGAGCGCCAACGTCAAGATGGCGATCCATCCCGACGATCCGCCGTGGCCAATCTTCGGGCTGCCGCGGATCATCACCGACGCCGCCGCGCTCGACCGGCTCACGCGCCTTGTCGACGACCCCGCGAACGGCGTGACGTTCTGCACCGGCTCGCTCGGCGCCGATCCGGCGAACGATCTCCCCGCCATGATCCGCGCCCTCGGCGGACGCGGACGCATTCACTTCATGCACTGCCGCAACGTGCTGCGCACGGGCGACCGCCAATTCAACGAGAGCCCGCATCCGTCGTGCTTCGGGAGCGTGAACATGCTCGAGGTGATGCGCGCGCTGCGCGACATCGGCTTCGCGGGACCGATGCGGCCCGATCACGGCCGAATGATCTGGGGCGAGCGCGGCCGTCCGGGCTATGGCCTCTACGATCGGGCGCTCGGCGCGATGTATCTGCAGGGGCTGTGGGAAGGAGTGGGGGAGTGACGCGAGCACCGCTCCTCGTCGCCATCCTCGCCGTTCCGGCCGCGGCGCAGTCGCGCACCGATTCGCTCGACGCGCTGATGCAGCGCACGCTCGACGTCGCGGCCGTTCGGCTACGTACCGCGGCAACGTCGCTCGAGCCGGCGAACGGATACCCGCGAATCACGAAGCCCGATGGCACGTGGACGCTCGTGTCGCGCACGCAGTGGACGAGCGGCTTCTTTCCCGGCGAGCTGTGGCAGATGTACGCGATCTCGCACGACTCGTCGTGGCGCTCGCAAGCGGAGCGCTGGACCGCGCCACTCGAGGTGAACGACACCCGCACGAACACGCACGACCTGGGCTTCATCGTGTTCACGAGCTTCGGGAACGAGCTCAAACTCACCGGCAACACCCACGCGCGCGACGTGGTGTTTCAAGCGAGCCGCTCGCTGTCGACGCGCTACTCGCCGGTCGTGCGCGCGATCAAGTCGTGGGACACGGAGCGAGACAAAGACAAACGGGCGACGTGGAAATTCCCGGTCATCATCGACAACCTGATGAATCTGGACATGCTCTTCTGGTCGGCGGCGCACGGCGGCGACCCCAAATGGAAGGAGATCGCCGCGCAGCACGCGCTGACGTCTGCGCGCTCGCACGTGCGGCCGGACGGGAGCGTGGCCCATGTCGCACTGTTCGATCCGGTTACCGGCGCATTCCTCGGCCAGGCGAACTGGCAGGGGTACTCGGATTCCTCGGCGTGGGCGCGCGGGCAGGCGTGGGCGATCGATGGATTCACGCGCGCGTACGAGGCGACCAGTCGGCCGGAGCTTCTCGCGACGGCGCGAAAGGTCGCCGACTGGTACATCGCGCACGCGCCGGCGGACGGCGTTCCGTACTGGGATTTTCGCGATCCCGGGATCCCGAACGTGGAGCGAGACGCGTCCGCGGCGGCGATAGCGGCCTCCGGGCTGCTGTCGCTCAGTAGGGACATTACCGGGACAGCTTCGGCGCAGTATCGAGTGTTCGCTGAACGTTCTCTGGAATCGCTGCTCTCGCGTTACGTCGCGCCGCCGCCGAGCGAGGCAATCCTGGCGCACAGCGTCGGGGGCAAGCCGCAGGGGGTGGAGATCGATGTCGGCATCGTGTACGCCGACTACTACCTGCTCGAGGCGATCCGGAAGGACCGGGCCCTCCGATCGGGGTCGCCCTGGCCTGAGTAGAGCCGCCGGCGAAAGGGATCGCGCTCCGGCGAACGGGCGACGCCGCTATTGACAATATCAATAGCGCTCCCACAACGTATTTGTTAAGAACGCGAACAAAATCGTCGTTCGCTTCAATTCGGTCCACGTCCACCCTGCGACCGCGGTCGTCTCGTTCCCCCGCGAGCTCCCGCCATTCCAGACAGCCGCAATGCGACTTTGAGCATCAACCCGGCTTCGGGCACTCCGCTCTATCAGCAAGTCGCCGCCGACATTCGCCGGAAGATCGTCTCCGGCGAGATGCGAGTTGGCACGCAGTTGCAGCCGCATCGGCAGCTCGCCGAGAGCTACGGCGTGTCCGTCATCACGATCAACAAGGCGCTGGCCGGGTTGGTCAGTGAGGGTGTGCTGCACAGCCGGGTCGGACGCGGAACGTTCGTCGCGGTGCGGCCGGCGCCTACGGATGACGCGCGCGTCGACCGCTCGCGGTCGGATCGGATGCTTGGCTTCGTGCTGCGTGATCTGAGCAGTCCGTTCTTCTCGCTCATCGCGCACGCGGCGCAGCAGCGCGCCGACGCGCTCGGGTGGGGGCTGCTCTTCTCGTCGAGCTCCAACCGGCTCGATCACGAGGAGGCGCAGATCCAGCGCTTCCGCGCGCTCGGCGCGCAGGGACTGATCATCGCCTCCATGACGCGTACGTATCGGCCGAGCGATGCGGTGCGCGAGCTGCACGACGCGTCGTTTCCGTACGTGATGGTCTCGTACACCGAGCCCGAATCGGTGCCGTTCATCGGGCTCGATCTCGACCGCGCGGGCTATCTGGTCGGGCAGCACCTCGTGGCGCTTGGCCGCACCAGCTTCGGCTACGTGGGCGACTCGTTTCTGAGTCCGCTCGCCGAAGTGCGCGCCGGCGGCTATCGCCGCGCGGTGCGCGAGCACGGGTACAACGTCGACCCCGCATTCGTCTTCGAGTATCCGTTCGAGGGCGAGTGGAACGACTACCGCTCCGGCTTCGCGGTCGGGCGGCACGTCGCGACGCTGCCGGTGAAGCCCGACGCGATGTTCGTGTTCAACGACATCGGGGCGATCGGGTTCGAAGATGGGCTGCTCGAGTCGGGGGTGCGCGTGCCGCGCGACATCGCGGTCGTGGGCCTGGACGACATCGAGCTGGCGTCGCGCGCGCGCGTGCCGCTGACCACGATCCGGCAACCGACCGATCGCATCGGCGCGATGGCCGTGGACGCGCTGATCGCGCAGCTCCACGGCGAGGCGCGTCCGACGCGCCAACTGCTGTCCCCCGAGCTTGTCGTGCGCCGCTCGTGCGGCGCCGCCGGCGACGAGCCGCCAGTTGACCTCGACCTCGCCCGGCCCCGGGCGTTGCGCTCCCTCAAGGAGCGTTCGGCAATGAGAGATCTATTATGAAAATTCTATTACAGCGAAGGAGTGTTGCCATGAGGTGGGCGAATCGCGTCGTCCTGTCCCTGGCCCTGGCCGCCGTGGCGGCGGTCCCGGGCGCGCTCGCCGCGCAGGGCGCGGCCGGTCGCATCACGGGGACGGTGGTCGACAGCACGTCGGGCCAGCCGCTCGTCGGCGCCAACGTGGTGGTCGTCGGCACGCGCTTGGGCGCGGCGACGAACACCGAGGGCAAGTACACGATCGGCGGCGTTCCCGCCGGCACGCACGAGCTGCGGTTCCAGCGCATCGGCTACGCGCCGCTCACGCAGAGCGTGACCGTCACCGCCGGCGAGACCGTGACGGCGAACTTCCAGGTCCGCGCGCAGTCGGTGCAGCTGGAGTCGGTGGTCTCGGTCGGCTACGGGACGCAGAGCCGGCGCGATGTGACAGGGTCCGTGGCGTCGGTGACGATGGACGCGCTGCACCAGGCGCCCATTCAGACCGTCGACCAGATGCTGCAAGGCACCGCGCCCGGCGTGCAGGTGACGACGGCATCGAGCGAGCCGGGTGGCGCGCTCACGGTCCGGATTCGCGGCACGTCGTCGATCACCGGCAACTCGGAGCCGCTGTACGTGATCGACGGCTTCCCGATCGAGAACGACATGGACGACGTCGCGGCGGGCGACGCGGGCCGCACCCGCACCACACCGCCGAATCCACTCGAGACGCTCGATCCGAGCGACATCGAGTCGATCTCCATTCTCAAAGACGCGTCGGCGACGGCGATCTACGGCGCGCGCGGCGCGAACGGCGTCGTGATCATCACGACGAAGCAGGGACGCGGCACGACGCCCAAGTTCACGCTCGACGCGTACACCGGGCTGTCGAACGTCGCGAAGCGGTACGATCTACTGAATGCCAAGCAGTACATGGATTACGCGAACTTGTATGGCCAGGGCTCGAGCACGCCGTTCACGCCGTTCCCGGACAGCGTGTACAACGCGATCATGTCGTCGGGCATCAATACGGACTGGCAGGATCAGATCTTCCAGACCGGCGTCACGAACAACCTGCAGCTCTCGGTGAACGGCGCAACGTCGGCGTCGAATCCGACGCGGTACGCGCTCTCCGGCGGCTACTTCGATCAGGGGGGCGTGGTGATCGGCTCGGGGATCCGCCGCCTGTCGGCGCGGCTCAACGTGGATCAGTCGTTCGGCGACCGGCTCCAGTTCGGCGGCACGGTGACGGCGGCGCAGGCGCGGACAAAGGCGACGCCGACCGCGGGCCAGCAGAACGGCAACGCGGGCGCGGTCTCGGCGGCTCTCCAGTACGTGCCGATTCTCCCGGTGAAGCGGCCCGACGGCACGTTCTCGTACATCTTCACGGACCTGAACGCATATAACAATCTGCTCAACGCGCCGACGACCGATAATCCGGTCGCGCTCGCGACGCAGGTGCTCGACAGCCTGAGCGACTCGCGGCTCCTGAGCAACTTCTACGGCTCGGCCGACCTCACGCGGGATCTCACGCTCAAGGTCACGCTCGGCGCGGACTACGCGAACCGCTGGCGCAACACCTACTACCCGCGGACCACGCTCCGCGGCTCCCAGGTGAACGGCGAAGCGATCCGCGGCGCCGCGACGACGACGTCGTGGCTCAATGAGAATACGCTCACGTACCAGCACGACTTCCGCGGCACGCAGGACGTGACGGTGCTCGGCGGCTACACGCGGCAGGCGACGTCGCTGGACGGCACGTCGATGGACAACACGAACTTCGTGAACGACATCACGGGCTACTTCGACATCGGCGCCGGCACGCAGACCGGCGGCCCGTCGGTCTCGTCGCGCAACACGTCGCAGACGCTGGAATCGTGGCTGAGCCGGGTGAACTACTCGCTGCTCGACCGGTACCTGCTCACGCTCACGTACCGCGCCGACGGCTCGTCGCGCTTCGCGGCGAACAAGAAGTGGGGCGCGTTCCCGTCGGCGGCGGTGGGCTGGCGCGCGTCGTCGGAGCCGTGGTTCAAAGTGCCGGACGTGACGGATCTCAAATTCCGACTCTCATATGGCCTGGTCGGCAACCCGTCGATCAAGCCGTACCAGTCGTTGGCGCGACTCAACAACCAGGGCTACAGCTTCGGCGGCACGCCGACGGCGGGCTACTATGTGGACGCGGTCGGCAACCCGAACCTCACGTGGGAGACGACGCGCGAGACGGACGGCGGCATGGACCTGACGATGTGGAACCGCGTCACGTTCACCGGCGACGTCTACAACAAGCGGACGAGCAACCTGCTCCTCCAGGTCAACCTGCCGTTCGAGACCGGGTTCGAGAGCGCGCTCGCGAACGTGGGCGCGATCCAGAACCGCGGCGTCGAGCTCGGCCTGGACGCGGATCTGGTGAAGGGCGGGAACTCGAACGCGTTCAACTGGCACACGAACCTCGAGTTCGCGAAGAACCGCAACAAGGTGCTGAGCTTGGGCGGTCAGACGCAGATCTTCGCCGACGCGATCACGACCGACTACAACCTACCCGGAACGCTGGTGATGGTCGGGCAGCCGCTCGGCGTGTTCTACGGATACAAGAGCGCCGGTGTGATTCCGGATTCCGCGGCGGCGGCGGCGATTCCGTGGAAGAATTTCAGCGGCAAGGCGTTCGCGGCCGGCCAGATGAAGATCCTCGATCTCAACGGCGACAGCGTCGTCGACGCGGGCGACCGCACGGTGATCGGCGATCCGACGCCGGACTTCACGTACGGCTGGACAAACACATTCGACTGGAAGGGCTTCCAACTCACCGGACTGCTCGAGGGCCAGCACGGCGGCAAGATTCTGAACGTGAATCGCATCCGCACCGAGAGCTCGCCGCGCGCGAACATCAGCGTCGATCGGTATCTCGACGCGTGGACGCCGACGCACACGAACGCGAAGTTCCCCGCGATCGGTGAGAATCCCGATCAGGTGGGTCCGAACGACTTCACGGACAACCTGCTCGAGAGCGGCGCGTATCTGCGCCTGCGGACGGTGACGCTGTCGTGGGCGCTCCCGCAGCGCCTGATCAAGAACCGCGGCTTCTCCAACGCGCGGCTCTACGTCACGGGCACGAACCTGTTCACCGCCACGAACTACACGGGCTTCGATCCGGACGTGAGCTCGGAGTCGGTCTCGAACCTCAACCGCGGCATCGACATCGGCGCGTATCCGCTCGCGCGCACCTTCACCACCGGCGTGACGGTCAATTTCTGAGGATGAGCATGCGCAACCCAACTCATACGATCCGGCGCGCGGTCCCGGTGCTCCTCGCGGGCGCGCTGCTCGCGGGCTGTCAGGACAAGAGCTTCCTGACCGAGAACCCGCAGGACTTCGTCGCGCCGACGAACTTCTACAAGAACGAGAACGACGCGCTCTCGGCGCTCACCGCCGCCTACGCGACGTTCGTCGACCAGAACTCGCCGCTCTCGAACTCGGACTACTTCGGCCGCAATCTGTTCATGCTGATCGAGTACCCGACCGAGGTCACCACCAGCCGGTTGAGCGCGACCAACGAGCGCAGCTTGATCGGAGACTTCCACATTCAATTCTCCTCATCACACTCCTATCTCCAAACGGTGTGGGAGGCGGCGTACCACGGCATCAATCGCGCGAACACGGTGATCGACCGCGTGCCGTCGATTCCCATGGACACGGTGCGGCGCGCGCAGATCGTGGGCGAAGCGAAGTTCCTCCGCGCGATGCACTACTACTTCCTCGCGGGACTGTTCGGCGGCGTGCCGCTCAAGCTCCACGAGACGCAGACGATCAACGGCGCGAACACCGCGCGCGCCTCGGCCGCGGACACGTGGGCGCAGATCGAGAAGGACCTCACCGACGCGGCGGCGGTGCTGCCCACGAGCTGGCCGGCCGGCGATTTCGGCCGAGCGACGAAGGGCGCCGCGCTCACGCTGCTCGGGAAGGCGTACCTCCAGTCGGCGTCGACGGGCGGCTCGGCGGGCGACTTTCAGAAGGCGGTCGATGCGTTCCATCAGGTGGAGACGCTCGGCTACAGTCTCGATCCAAACTACGCGAGCCTGTTCGACGGCACGAACGAGCACAGCAAAGAGATCATCTGGTCGATGCAGAACGTGGAGGTCGACGGCGCCGGCGGCTATCTCGACCAGTGGTTCGCGCCGCTCACCAGCCCGTCGATCTATCAGGCCGGTGCGCAGAACCAGTTCCAGGCGGAACGTCCGTTCTACGATTCCTACAATCCGAACGACATCCGCAAGGCGGGCACGTGGCTCACGAGCTTCGTGAACGACGGCAAGACGGTCACGTGGTCGTGGACGTCGGGCATTCAATCGTCGTCGCAGTACGGCTCGACGGGTCCGGTGCCGCGCAAGTATCTGGACTTCAATGCGCCATCGAACGGCGCCGGCGGAATCGACTATCCGTATCTCCGCTACGCCGACGTGCTGCTGTCGCTGGCCGAGGCGATCGACGACGTGTCGGGCCCGAACGCGGAAGCGTACTCGCTCGTGAACCAGGTGCGCGCGCGCGCGAAGGTGCCGCCGATGACGGCGGGACTGAGCCAGCAGGTGTTCAAGGACAGCCTGTACGTGGAGCGCCGGTTCGAGCTGGCGATGGAAGGGCACGGCGTGTTCGACATGCGGCGGGACTGGGAGTTCGCGAAAGGCCGCGTCGAAGCGAACATGGCGCAGATGAAGACGCTCAACAAGAGCCCGTTCACGAGCAGCGTCGAGAAGTACGACGCGCGGCCGATTCCGGACAAATGGAAGCTCTATCCGATTCCGGTGACGGCGTGCGAGCTCAATCCGCTGCTGACGCAGAATCCCGGGTGGGACGACGGGGTGTGCAAGGCGTCGACGGGGCAGTAGGACGTGGACCGTGGGGCGTGGACCGTGGGGCGTGGGCGCTGATCCATGCTCCACGCGTCACGGACTGCGCATCGATTGATAATATCAACATTATAATGCGTATTCAGATATCACTCGCGGCCATCGCGATAGCGGTGAGCCTGGCGTCGCCGGCGGCCGCGCAGTCTGGCGCGGGACCACGCGTCTTCGCGCTCCGGCCGGAGGCGCTCGTTCAGGCGCGTGCGCTCGTGCGGGCGCACGATCCCAGCGTCGCCGCCGCGTACGCGAAGCTCGTGCGCGATGCCGACAAGGCGATCGCCGCGCCGCTCGTCGCCGTGACGGACAAGCACACGCTGCTCCCGCCGAGCGGGGACAAGCACGATTATTACAGCCTGAGCCCGTACTGGTGGCCCGATAGCACCAAGCCGAACGGGCTGCCGTACGTGCGGCACGACGGCGTCACGAATCCGGAGAGCAAGCACGACCTCGATCAGCCGCGTGTGGCGGAACTGGGCGAGCACGTCCAGGCGCTCGCGCTCGCGTACTACCTCAGCGGCGACGAGCGGTTCGCCGCGCGCGCCGCGCAGCAGCTCCGCACCTGGTTTCTCGACTCGGCGACGAAGATGAATCCGAACCTTCGGTACGCGCAGATCGTGCGCGGGAATCCGAAGGAGCGTGGCAGCGGCATCATCGACACGCGCTGGTTCATCGAAGTGATCGACGGGATCGGGCTGATTCAGGGCTCGCATGCCTGGACGGCGGCCGACCAGAGCGAGATGAAGCAGTGGTTCACCGCGTACGAGCACTGGCTGCTCTCGAGCCCCAACGGACAGCACGAGCACGACGCGAAGAACAATCATGGATCGTGGTACGCGGCGCAGACCGCGACGATCGCCATGTTCGTCGGCGATACGGAGACTGCACGCACGCTGGTGAACGAAGCCAAGGCGCGCATCGGCTGGCAGATCACGCCGGCGGGCGAGCAGCCGCTCGAGCTCGAGCGAACGCGCTCGATGCACTACAGCGCTTTCAACGTCGAAGCGCTCTCGCGGCTCGCGGAAATCGGGCGTCAGCTTGGCGTGGACCTCTGGCGCTACGAGGCGCCAGAAGGCGGCAGCCTGAAAAAGGCGATCGATCATCTCGCCAAATACATGGTCGATCCCAGGCAATGGCCCGGCAAGCAGATCGACCGCGTGTCGCCGGATCTCGTGATCATCCACCTGCGGCGCGCGAACTGGGTATACGGCGACCCGGCGTACGCGGCGGTGCTCTCGCAGCTTCCGGCGAAGGTCGTCGCGTCGGATCGCAGCGCGCTGCTCTATCCCGACAAGGTGGCGGGGAGGTAGTCTGGTGAAACGACTTCTCCTCGGCATCGCGCTCGTGCTCACTCCGGCGCTCGCGCCCGCGCAGTCGCACCCGAGCGTCTTTCTGACGAAGCACGATGTGGCGCTGATCCGCGCGACCGGGAGCAAGTATCCGTTGTTCGCGCGGTCGCTCGCCTCGGCGAAAGCGCACCTGGACACCGCGTTGGCGCATCCGATCGACGTGCCGCCGCCGGGAGAAGCCGGCGGCTACGAGCACGAGCGGCACATGCAGAACTACCGCGACATGCAGCTCGCAGGCGAGCTGTATCAGATCACCGGCGACGCCAGGTACGCCCGGTTCGTTCGGGACATGCTCGAGAAGTACGCGGTGCTGTATCCCACACTCGGTCCGAGCCCGTACGCCAAGGATCAGGCGCCGGGAAAGCTGTTTCATCAGGCGCTCAACGAGGCGAACTGGCTCGTGGGTACCGCGATCGCGTACGACTGTGTTTATGATTTTCTAACATTCGCCGAGCGGGCGCGGTACGAGAAGAACATCTTCCGGCCAATGGCGGATTGGCTCTCGGTGACGCAGGCGAAGGAATTCGATCGCATTCACAACCATGGCACGTGGGCGACGGCGGCCGTCGGAATGATCGGCTACGTCATGCACGACACGTCGTACGTGAATCGCGCGCTCTATGGCACGAAGCGCGACAAGACCGGCGGCTTTCTCCGCCAGCTCGATCTGCTCTTCTCGCCCGACGGCTACTACATGGAAGGGCCGTATTACGTGCGGTACGCGCTGCTGCCGTTTTATCAGTTTGCGCAGGCGATCGAGAACAACCAGCCGTCGCTGCGCATCTACGACTATCGCGGCGGCATTCTGAAGAAGGGCTTGTACGCGGCGATGGAGACGACGTTTCCGAACGGCGTGTTCGCGCCGATCAACGATGCGTCGCGCACGATGAACGTGACGTCGCCAGAAGTCGTGCTCGCGCTGGACCTGGCGTACGCGCATTACGGCGCCGACCCCAACCTGCTCGGCGAAGCGGCGATCCAGGATCAGGTGATCCTCACGGGTGCCGGACTGGCGGTCGCGCGCGACATGGCGGCACATGCGACGCCGCCCAAGCCGGCGTGGCACAGCGTCGAGTTCGTGGACGGGCCCGACGGCAAGGACGGGGGACTCGGCATCCTCCGCAGCGGCTCGGGGAAGGACGCGACGATGCTGCTCATGAAGTACGGCGTGCACGGTCAGGGGCACGGCCATTTCGACAAGCTGCATTTCATCTTCTTTGATGGCGGCAACGCGGTGGTCCCCGACTACGGCTTCGCGCGATGGATCAACATCGAGCCGAAGTACGGCGGCCGGTATCTCCCCGAGAACGACAGCTACGCGAAGCAGACGATCGCGCACAACACCGTCACGGTCGACGAGAGCTCGCAGAGCAACGGCGTCTACAAGGTCGACGAGCAGAAGCACGCCGAGCGGCACTTCTTCGACGCGTCGAACGCGTCGGTGCAGGTGATGAGCGCGAACGCGCCGGGCTTCTACGACGGCGTGGGCATGCAGCGCACGATGTTCCTGATCAGAGACGCGCGTCTGAGGTATCCGGCGGTGGTCGACATCTACACGCTCACCAGCGCGGCGCAGCACGACTACGACTACCCGATCCATTTTCGCGGCCAGCTCATCGCGACGAACGTGAAGTACGACGCGCACACCGCCGACCAGCGCGCGCTCGGCACGAAGGCGGGGTATCAGCACATCTGGAACGAGGCGTCGGGCACGGCGGACAGCTCGGTGCAGATGACGTGGCTCGACGGGAATCGCTATTACACGATCACGACTGCCGCGAGTGCCGGCGCGAAGGTCATCTTTGGCCGGACGGGCGCCGGCGATCCGAATTTCAATCTCATCTCCGAGCCGATGATGATCGTCCGGCAGCATGCCGGCGATCAGGTGTTCGCGTCCGTGATCGAGCCGCACGGATTCTTCAGCGAACCCGAAGAGCGGTCCGCCGCCGCGACGGGCGACATCAACTCGGTGCGCGTGCTCGGCACGAGCGCGGACGGCGAAGTGATCGACGTGACCGGCGCGCGCGGGATTCACTGGACCGTCATGGTGAACACCGGCGCGGCGTCGGCAACGGCGCGGCACGTGGTGAGTGCGGGCGGGAAGCGGTACGAGTGGACGGGGAACTACGCCGTCAGCGGCGTCCAACTCAAATGAGCCATGTCATCCCGAGCGACCGAGCGCAGCGAGGGAGTCGAGGGATCTGGCGTCCGGTTCGCGATGTATGACCCGCGCGCCACGAGCCCAGATCCCTCGACTTCGCCGCTGCGCGGCTCCGCTCGGGATGACAGGGGTGAGATGTCGTGCACAGCTCCGCTCGGTGTGACCATTACTCGTTACTCATAACTGAATCATGAACATCGATCTCAAAGGCAAGACGGCGCTCGTGACGGGCGGCGGGCGCGACATTGGGCGCGCGGTCGCGATCGCGCTGGCGAAGAGCGGCGCGTCGGTCGTGGTCAACTACAACGCGAGCGCGGACCAGGCAAACGCGGTGGTCGGCGAGATCGCGAAGGCCGGCGGCCGCGCCAAAGCAGTGCGCGCGGACGTCACGAAGCCCGCGGAGGTCGACGCGCTGATCGCGGAGGCGAAGGCGTTCGGCGGCGCGATCGACATCCTCGTGAACAATGCCGGCGGGCTGATCGCGCGAAAGAAGATCACCGACATGGACGAGACGTTCTGGGACAGCGTGATCGATCTCAACCTCAAGAGCGTGTTTCTCGTCACGCGCGCCGCGCTGGGCAACTTCAGCGATGGCGGCGCGATCGTAAATCTCTCATCGCTCGCCGCGCACGACGGCGGCGGGCCCGGGAGCGTGGCCTACGCGGCGTCGAAAGGTGCGGTGCTCACGATGACGCGCGGTCTCTCGAAGGAGCTCGCGCCGCGCAAGATCCGCGTGAACGCCGTCTCGCCCGGCCTGATCGATACGACGTTCCACGACATCCACTCCAAACCCGAGGGGCGCGCGGCCACCGTCGCCCGCACGCAGATCGGGCGCGAGGGGAAGCCGGACGACGTGGCGAGCGTCGTGGTGTTCCTCGCGTCCGATGCGGCGGCGTACATCACCGGAGAGTCCATTGAGATCAACGGCGGTCTCTACTTCGTCTGACGCGCGCCGCTACTCGGCGGGCGGCGTGAGCACGGGGTCCACCGGGCGCGTACGCTGGGTGATCGTCGGCATGGTCTGCACGCTGACGATCATCAACTACATCGATCGGCAGACGCTGTCGGTGCTCGCGCCGACGATCCGCGACGCGTTCCACATGTCGAACGTGAGCTACTCGCGGATCGTGACGATGTTCCTCATCGGCTACACGGTCTCGCAGGCGGTGTCGGGCAAGCTGCTCGACCGCATCGGCACGCGTGTGGGGTTCATGCTGTTCGTCGGGATCTGGACCGTCGCCTCGATGCTGCACTCGATCGCGGCGAGCGCGTTCGCGCTCGGCTGCTTCCGGCTGCTGCTCGGCATCGGCGAGGCGGGAAACTGGCCGGGCGCGGCCAAGGTCGTCGCGGAGTGGTTCCCGGTGCGCGAACGCGCGTTCGCGATGGCGATCTTCAACAACGGCTCGACGATCGGCGCGGTGCTCGCGCCGCCGGTGATCGTCTGGGTCGCGGTCACGTTTGGCTGGCGCTACGCGTTCTTCATCGGCGCGGGGCTCTCGCTTCTCCTGATGATCGCGTGGTACTTCTATTATTACACTCCGGATAAACACCCCAAGCTCTCGGCCGCCGAGTACGAGTACATCCGCACCGGACAGAGCCCGGACGACGACGAGCACGGACGCCGCCGGCCGTGGGCGTCGCTGTTCACCTACCGGCAGGTCTGGGCGGTGATCGCGGCCCGGTTCTTCACCGACCCGATCTGGTGGTTCCTGATCTCCTGGCTCCCGAACTACCTCAAAGCGGAGCGCGGGTTCACGCTCGAGCTCATCGGCCTGCTCGCCTGGATCCCATTCCTGTTTGCTGATATAGGAACGCTCACCGGCGGCGCGGCGTCGAGCCTGCTGATCCGGCGCGGCTGGACGGTGGACGCGGCGCGCAAGATCGTGCTGATCGTGAGCGCGCTGATGGTGCCGGCCGGGGTCGTGGCGATCGTGACGACGGGGAGCAGCGCGGTGGCGATCGGGGGGATCAGCGTGATCGCGTTCGGCTTTCAGAGCTGGATCGCGAACATCCACACGATCCCGTCGGACTGCTTCCCCAAGCAGGACGTCGGCGCGGTGTTCGGGATCGGCGGGACGGCGGCGGGCATCGCGAGCGCGCTGTTCACGCTGCTCGTCGGCTACATCGTCGATCACTTTTCCTACACGCCGGTCTACATCATGGTCGGTTTGATGGGGCCCATCGGGGCGGGGCTGTTCCTCCTGATCATGCGGCGCATCGAGCGCGTGCCGGAGCTGCGTTCCTGATCGTCCTTTTCTTGACACGCTCCGAGCCGTCCGTCAGCTTGAGGCCTTGGGATCGGCCGCCCGCCGGCGCGTCCCGCTTCGTCTCCATCGACCTCCATGGCCGCTCCCGTCGCATCCTCCGAACGCATCGGCGATCTCCTCTTTCGTGAGGGGCTGATCAGCGCCGAGCAGCTTGCCCAGGCGCTGCAGGAGCAGAAGCAGAACGGCACGCGGGTCGGGTACAACCTGATCAAGCTCGGCTTCATCAGCGAGATCGAGCTGACGAAGATGCTCGCCCGCCAGCACAAGATGCCGGCGGTGAACCTCGCGGGCTTCGACGTCGATCCCAAGATCGCGAAGATGATCCCGGCGGACCTGGCGCAGAAGAATCTCGTCATTCCGCTCAAGCGCGACGGCCGGGAGCTGATCGTCGCGATGGCCGATCCGACGAACCTCGGGATCCTCGAGGATCTCAAGTTCATCACGCGCTACGACATCAAGCCGGTGATCGCCGGCGAGTACACGCTGCGCGGGATGATCGAGAAGTACTACGGCGCCACGGACGAGCAGCAGATGGCGTCGCTGATGGACACGATCACTGAGCTCGAGGCGGACATCGGCGGCGACGTCGAGGTGGTCGAGGAGAAGGAGGAGGACGTCTCGCAGGCGGCGCTCCAGGCGCAGATGGAAGACGCGCCGGTCGTCAAGCTGATCAACGCCATCCTCACCGACGCGGTGAAGCGCGGCGCGTCGGACATTCACTTCGAGTGCTTCGAGCACGAGATCCGCGTGCGCTACCGCATCGACGGCGCGCTGATGGAAGTGATGAAGCCGCCGATGAAGCTCAAGGCGGCGCTGATCTCGCGGTTCAAGATCATGTCGCAGCTCAACATCGCCGAGCGCCGCGTGCCGCAGGACGGGCGCATCAAGCTGAAGATCGGCACCAAGGTGATCGACTTCCGCGTGTCGACGCTGCCGACGATCTTCGGCGAGAAGATCGTGCTCCGCATTCTCGACAAGGGCAACCTGACGTTCGACCTCGCGAAGTTCGGCATCGAGCCGCGGGCCGAGCACGATCTGATGGAGGCGGTGTCGAACCCGTACGGCATGGTGCTCGTGACCGGCCCCACGGGCTCCGGCAAGACGACGACGCTCTATTCGGCGCTATCCAAAGTCAATAATATAGATGTCAATATCATGACCGCTGAAGATCCCGTGGAGTACAATCTCTTCGGGATCAATCAGGTGCTGGTGCGCAACGAGGTCGGCATGACGTTCGCCGCGGCGCTCAAGGCGTTCCTGCGGCAGGATCCGAACATCATCATGGTCGGCGAGGTTCGCGATCTCGAGACCGGCGGCATCGCGATCAAGGCGGCGCTCACCGGCCACATGGTGCTCTCGACGCTGCACACCAACTCGGCGCCGGAAACGGTGACGCGTTTGCTGGACATGGGGCTCGAGCCGTTCAACGTCGCGTCGGCGCTCAACCTGATTCTCGCGCAGCGGCTCGTGCGCCGCATCTGCAGCAACTGCAAGGTGCAGTATCAGATCTCAAAAGAGGAGCTCGACGCCGCCAAGGTGACCCTCGACACGTCGATGCGCGATCTCCGGTTCACGGAAGAAGCGCTGCGCAACGCCAAGGCCAAGGCGACGAAGGAAGCGGCGCCGTTCCTCGAGACGTTGAGTCTCGACACGCAGGTCAAGGAGCTCGGCTTCTTCAAGGGCAAGGGCTGCGAGCAGTGCGGCGGCACGGGCATGAAGGGCCGGCAGGGCGTGTACGAGGTGATGGTGATGACGCCCAAGATGCGGAAGCTCGTGATGCAGAACGTGGGCGCGGCGGAGATCAAGGACGGCGCGATCGAAGAAGGGATGCTGACGCTGCGGATGGACGCGTGGCTCAAGGTGATGAAGGGGATCACGACGACGGAGCAGATGATCCGGGAGACGAGCGTGTAGGGTCGGCAGGCGAGCAGGTACGGTCGACGAACGCCGCCGACCCGACAGCGAGCGGAGCGAGCGACCCTGCTATTTTCAAGCATGCCCTCGGATTTCATCAGAGACAAAGTCGCCGCCGACGCCGAGTCCAACCGCTTCGGCCGTCAGATCGCCACGCGCTTCCCGCCCGAGCCTAACGGCTTCCCCCACATCGGGCACGTCAAGTCGATCTGTCTCAACTTCGGCATCAAGCAGGAATTCGCCGGCCGCTGCAATCTCCGCTTCGACGACACCAACCCGGCGACCGAGGACATCCGCTACGTCGAGGCGATCAAGAACGACGTCCGCTGGCTCGGGTTCGCGTGGGACGAGGAGCTCTACGCGAGCGACTATTTCGAGAAGTTTTATGAGATCGCGGAAGCGCTGATCCGGAAGGGCACGGCATACGTCGATTCGCAGAACGAGGAGGCGATTCGCGAAGGCCGCGGGACGGTGACGACGCCGGGCACCAACAGCCCGTTCCGCGACCGCACCGCCGGCGAGAACCTCGACCTGCTGCGCCGCATGCGGGCCGGAGAATTTCCGGACGGCGCGCACGTGCTGCGCGCCAGGATCGACATGGCGCATCCCAACATGCTGATGCGCGACCCGATCCTGCTCCGGATCCGCCACGAACCGCACTACCGTCGCGGCGACGCCTGGTGCGTCTACCCGCTGTACGACTTCGCGCATCCCCTGTCCGACGCGATCGAGGGGATCACGCACTCGTTATGCACACTTGAATTCAAAGATAATAACGACATCTACAAGTGGCTCGTGCGCGAGGCGGGGTTCGACCGGCCGCCGGAGCAGACCGAGTTCGCGCGCCTCGAGCTCGATTACACCGTCCTCAGCAAGCGCAAGCTGCTGCGTCTCGTCAACGAAGGGCTCGTCGACGGATGGGACGATCCGCGCATGCCCACCATCGCCGGGATGCGGCGGCGCGGCGTTACCCCGGAGGGACTCCGCCACTTTGCCGAAGGCGTCGGCGTCGCGCGGAAGCCCGCGCGCACCGAGCTCGCCACGTTCGAGCACTACATCCGCGACGACCTCAACATGCGCGTGCCGCGCGTGATGGCGGTGCTCAACCCGCTCAAGGTCGTGATCACGAACTTCCCGGAACACGAAGTCGACGAGCTCGAGGCGTCGTACTATCCGCACGACGTGCCCAAGACCGGCTCGCGCAAGGTTCCGTTCACGCGCGAGCTGTACATCGAGCGCGAGGACTTCATGGAAGATCCGCCGAAGAAATTCTTCCGTCTCGCGCCGGGCCGCGAAGTGCGCCTCCGCTACGCGTACTTCGTCACCTGCACCGACGTCGTGAAGGACGCGGCGGGCGAGATCATCGAGTTGCGCTGCACGTACGATCCCGCCACGCGCGGCGGCGATGCACCGGACGGCCGCAAGGTGCAGGGCACGATCCACTGGGTCTCGGCGTCGCACGCGATCGACGCCGAGGCGCGCCTGTATGACAAATTGTTCAACGTGCCCGATCCCGACGCCGTGCCGGAGGGTCAGGATTTTTTGTCGGCGCTGAATCCTAATTCCTTAGTCGTCGTGCCCGGCGCGAAGGTCGAGCGGAGCGTCGGGGAGGATCCGATTGGAACGCGCTATCAGTTCGAGCGGACCGGCTACTTCATCAGCGATCCGGTGGATTCGACGCCTGGGCGGCTCGTGTTCAATCGCACGGTGACGCTCCGCGACACGTGGGCGAAGGTGAAGGACAAAGCGTGACGCGTCGATTGCTCGGCTAGCGCACGCATCCCGCCCGCGACATGTTCGTGCCGCGCCGGAGAGTTGCACGCGGCGCCAATCCCTCCTCACGAACAGGCGCAGGACCATGACTCGATCCTTTGCTTCGGCGGCGATCGCGCTCGCCGCACTCGTCGCATTCTCGCCGCTCGCGGCCGCCCAGGGCCGCGGCCGCGGCGCGCAAGCGGCCGCCAACGGACCACTCGGCGCGCTCCACTTTCGCGCGCTGGGTCCTGAGGGCAATCGCACGGCCGCGATCATCGGTGAGCCGGGGAATTCCGAAGTCGTCTACGCCGGCGCGGCGAACGGCGGCATCTGGAAGACGACCGACGGCGGCGTGAACTGGGCGCCGATCTTCGACAACGAGAACGTGTCCGCCGTCGGCGCGCTCGCGATGGCGCCGACCGACCACAATACGGTGTGGGCCGGAACCGGCGAGCCGTGGATCATTCGTCCGTACTACACGATGGGCGACGGCGTGTACAAGTCGACCAATGCCGGGCGCACGTGGCAGCACATGGGCCTCGACCAGACCGGCCGCATCGCGCGCATCATCGTCGATCCGCACGACGCGAATACCGTCTACGTATGCGCGATCGGACAAGCGTACAAGCCGCAGCACGATCGCGGCGTCTTTCGCACAACCGACGGCGGCGCGACGTGGCAGCAGATTCTCTTCGTCAACGAGAACACCGGCTGCTCCGATCTCGCGCTCGATCCGAGCGACGGCAAGACGCTCTACGCCGGCATGTGGCAGCTCGAGGTGCATCGATGGAACCTCAATAGCGGCGGCCCGTCGAGCGGCGTCTACGTGACGCACGACGGCGGCGCGACGTGGAACAAGATCTCCGGCCACGGGCTGCCCGCCGCCGACTACCCGCTCGGCAAGATCGCCGTCGGCATCGCGCCGAGTAACCCGAAGCGCGTCTACGCGCTCGTGCAGGACCTGCGGCCCGGGCTGTATCGCTCGGACGATCGCGGCGCGACGTGGGAGCTCGTCAACCAGCAGCACGAGATCGCCGAACGATCGCCGTACTACACGCGCTTCACGATCTCGCCCGACGATGAGAATTTGCTCTATTTCCCCTCGGTGTCGTTCAGCATGTCGCGCGACGGCGGCTCGACTGTCTTTCAGCCGGGCCGTGGCGGCGGAGCGGGCGGGCGGGGTGGACGCGGTGCAGGTCCGGGCGCCGGCCTCCAGGCGGCGGGCGGCGACAATCACGACGTCTGGATCGATCCCACGAACGCGAACCGCGTGCTCGTCGCGAACGACGCCGGCGTGAGCATGAGCCTCAATCGCGGCGCGACGTACGCGCGCTTCGTGCTGCCCATCTCCCAGGTCTATCACGTCACGGCGGACAACGACATTCCGTACCACGTGATGGGCAACATTCAGGACAAGTCATCGTTCCGCGGGCCGAGTCGCAATCTCTCGGGCGGCCGTGGCGGTGGCGGGCTCGCGTACTACGAAGGCGCGGGTGGATGCGAGGACGCGAACACCATCGCCGATCCGACCGACGCGAACATCGTGTGGTCGGGCTGCGACAACGGGCGCATCTACCGCATGGATTATCGCAACGGCGCGGTGCGCGACGTCTCGCCGTGGCCGATCACGAGCTACGGCTGGGCGCCGGCGAACATGAAGTACCGGTGGGACTGGGTCACGCCGATGACGATCTCGCCGCACGACCATAACAAAGTGTACGTCGGCGCGCAGGTGGTGTTCGAGACGGCGAACGGCGGCCAATCATGGAAGGTGATCAGCCCCGATCTCACGACCAACGACAAGTCGCACCAGCAGAACTCGGGCGGTCTCACCTCGGACAACCTCACGACGTACGACGGATCGACGCTGTATGCGATCTCTGAATCCCCGGCGACGGCCGGCGTGATCTGGACGGGGAGCGACGACGGTCAGATCAACGTGACCAGGGACGGCGGCCTGCACTGGACCAACGTCACGAAGAACGTCCCCGATCTGCCGCCGTGGGGCACCGTGTGGAGCATCGCGCCGTCGCACTTCGACGGCGGCACGGCGTACGCGGCGATCAACCTGATGCACGAGGGCGACTTCGACGCGCGGGTCTACAAGACGACGAACTTCGGCGCCACGTGGACGCTGATCACGCAGAGTGTGCCGAAGAGCGTGAACTCGAGCGCGCACAGCATCGTCGAGGATCCCGTGCGCAAGGGCATGCTCTACCTCGGCACCGACAACGCGCTCTACGTCACGCTCGATGACGGCGCGCACTGGACGCATCTGCGGAACAACTTGCCGCCGGCGCCCGTGTACTGGATGCAGGTGCAGCCGACGTTCAACGACCTCGTGATCGGCACGCACGGCCGCGGCGTGTTCATCCTCGACGACGTGACGCCGCTCCGCGAGTGGGATGCGGCGCAGACGAAGGACTTCGATCTTGTGAAGCCGCGGCCGGCGTACCGCTTCCGGCAGACCGGCGATTCGCGCGAGTCCGAGCCGGGCGGGCACGTGACGACGGAAAACCCGCCGTACGGCGCCGATCTCAACTTCTATTTAAAGAATCCTGCTGACGTGGAGATCACCATCACCGGCGACGCGGGCGGCGCGCCGATCCGCACGCTCAAGGAGAAGGGCCAAGCGGGGCTCAATCGCGTCTGGTGGGACCTGCGGTACGAGCCGGGGCTCTCGATCCAGATGCAGACGCCGCCGCTCGACGCGCCGTGGGCGCCGGCCAAGCGCAACTACGCCGCGTACGGCACGCGCATTCCGCCCGCCGGGCCGATCGTGCCACCCGGCACGTACATGGTGCACGTGAAGGCGGGCACGCACGAGGTGAGCGTGCCGCTCACCGTGCTGGCCGACCCGCATTCGCCCGGCACGCTCGCGAGCATTCGCGCGCAGGTGGCGTTCGCGCGCGGCGCGCAGGCCGAAGCGAACCAGGCCGCCGAGATGATCAATCACATCGAAGCGACTCGTCGTCAGGTCGAGGACGCCGAAGCGTCGCTCGGCGGCAACGCATCGGCCCTCCAAGCGGCCAAGGACTTTGACGCGAAGCTGAGCGCCGTCGAAGGAAAGCTGATCGACGTGCACAACACCGGGCCGAGCGAGGATGCGTTCCGCAACCCCGTACAACTCTACGAGCGGCTGAGCTGGATGATCGGACCGATGGTCGGCACGCCGGGGAGCGGCAGCGGCGGCGCGGACATGGCGCCGACCGCGCAACAGATCGCGGTGAACGCGGAGTTCAAGAAGGAGCTCGCGCAGGTGTCGAACGAGGTGAAGCAGCTCCTCGCGCAGAGCACGCCGGCATTCAACAGTGTGCTGAAGCAGGCGGGCGTGGCGACTGAGATCAAACCGTAGCCGCCCACGCCCCTGCACCGCGGGCTCAGGAGTGACTCTTCGACTTCGACCGACTCGAGCGAGATTTCGAGCGGTGCGGATTCGGCGGCACCTCGTCGCCTTCGGCGCGGGCCTCGGAGAGTCCAATCGCGATCGCCTGCGCGCGACTCTTCGCTTTGGGGTGATGCCCGCTCCCCGCCTTGAGCTTGCCTTCTTTGTACTCGTGCATGACGCGCTCGACCTTCTTCTGCGTCTTCTTGCCGTACCGTCTGTGGCTTGCGTGCTTCGTTGCCATACCCGCCCCCGGTCTCTACGCTCTCCCCTCGACGCTCCACGCTCTTACAAGATCTTCTCGATCCGTATCGGCAAATCGCGCACCCGCTTGCCCGTCGCGTGATACACGGCGTTCGCGATCGAGGCCGCCACGCCCGTGATCCCGATCTCGCCCGCGCCCTTGACGCCGATCGCGTTCACGTGCGGATCGTGCTCGTCGATGAAGTGCACGTCGATCGTTCCGACGTCGGCATTCACCGGCACCTTGTACTCGGCGAGGTCGGCGTTGAGGTAGCGTCCGTTGTTGGGATCGATCTGCGTCTCCTCGAGGAGCGCCATGCCGATTCCCCAGATCACGCCGCCCTGAATCTGGCTCGTCGCGGTCTTGAGGTTGAGCACCTTGCCCACCGCGTGCGCCGTCACGATGCGCGGGATGCGCACCAGCGCGAGGTCGGGATCGACGCGCACCTCGGTGAACACCGCGCCGAAGGAGTGCATCGAGTACTGCTGCTGCTCGGGGCCCGGCCGCGCGCTGATCGTCACCTCGATCGGCTGGCCTCCTGAGCGCTTTATGAAACTCTCATAAGACTCGCCCGGGCGCAGTCCCATGCTCACGACCTTCTGCTTGAGCGCGTTGGCTGCCTGATAGACGGCTGATCCGGTCGACGCCGCGGTCACCGAGCCGGTCGACGCCGGCGTCTCGGGCATCGTGGTCTCGCCGAGCTCGAACGTCACGCGATCGGGTGGGACGCCCAGCGCGTCGGCAGCGATCTGCGACATCACGGTGTACGTGCCGCATCCAATCTCCTGCGTGCCCGCCACGATCACGGCGCGTCCGTCCGGGAGCAGGCGCGCCGTGGTCGACGCAGGCGCCGTGCGCGCCGGATACGTCGCGGTCGCGAGCCCGTAGCCCACCAGCCACCTCCCGTCGCGCATCGTGCGCGGCGCCATGTTGCGCCTGCCCCAGCCAAACTTCTCCGCGCCCACGCGGTAGCATTCGCGCAGCGACTTGCTCGACCACGGGTGATTGTTTTCCGGATCGACCTCCGCGTAGTTCGCGAGCCGGAGCTGGATCGGGTCCATGCCCAGCGCGTATGCCAGCTCGTCCATCGCGCTCTCGAGCGCGAACGTGCCGGTCGACTCGCCGGGCGCGCGCATGAACGTCGGCGAGCCCACGTTGATCCGCACGACGTCGTACTGCGTCTCGATGTTCGGCGACGCGTAGAGCATCCGCGTCTGCGACAGTGCGGGCTCGATCCAATCCTCGAGCGTCGACGTGTTCGACGTGCTGTAGTGACGGATCGCGGTGAGCGTGCCGTCGCGTTTCGCGCCCAGGGTGACGTGCTGCACCGTGCGCGGCCGGCCGCCCGTGGGCCCGAACATCTGCCGCCGCGTGAGCATGAGCTTCACCGGCCTTCCGACGCGCTTGGCCGCCATCGCCGCGAGCGTCTCGTGCGACCACGCGCCGCCCTTGCTGCCGAAGCCGCCGCCGGTGAAATGGGCGATCACGCGCACGTTCTCCGGCGCGATGCCGAACTGCCGCGCCACGGTGTTCCGCACGCTGAAGATGCCTTGCGTCGACTCGTATAGCGTGAGGCGGTCGCCCTCCCACGCGGCGAGCGTGTTGTGCACCTCCATCGGATTATGATTCTCTAATGGCGTCGTGTAGGTGTGATCGACCTTGACCTCGGCCGCGCCGAGGCCCGCGTCGACGTCGCCGAGCCGGAACGTGCGCGCGCCGCCGAGCGGGTGCACCGACTCCGGCGGATTCCTGGGCGCGGTGTCCATGTCCAGCACCGGGTGCTCGGCGGCGTAGTCCACCCGGATGACGTCGTGCGCCGCGAGCGCGTGGTCGAGCGTGTCGGCGACGATGAGGCCGATCGGCTGGCCGTTGTAGTGCACCTCGTCGTTCTGCAAAATCGTCGGCACGCGCATGCTCGCCGCGCCGCGCGCCGCGGGCCCGCGCGCACCGGTGTTGCCGGCCTGCACGCCCGGCAGCCGCGGCGCGTTCTGCGGTGTGAGAATCGCGAGGATGCCCGGGACACGTTCCGCGGCGGCGGTCTCGATCCGCCGCACGCGCCCTTTCGCGATGGAGCTCGTGATGAGCACCGCGTGCGCGACGTCGTGCAGCGGATACTCGGCGGCATACGTCGCGGCGCCGGTCACCTTGAGCCGTCCATCGACGCGATCGAGTGGCTCGCCGACGCTCTCGGCGCGGCGGGTGGTATCGATGCTCATGCCGAGACCTCCGTGAGCGCGCGGACGAGCGTTCGCTTCGCCAGCTCGACCTTGAACGCGTTGTCGCGATGCGGCCGCGCTTCCGCGAGCGCCGCCTCCGCCGCGGCATGGAACGCGGCATCGTTCGCCGCTTTCCCGACCAGCGCGCGCTCGGCCTCAGGCGAGCGCCACGGCTTGGTGCCGACGCCGCCGAGTGCGACACGTGCGGCGCGAATCGTCCCGCCGCTCACGTCGAGCGCGACCGCTGCGGAGGCGAGCGCGAAGGCGAAGCTCGCCCGATCGCGCACCTTGAGATACGTGGAGCGCGCGGGGATGCCCGACGGCAGATCGATCGCCGTGATCACGTCTCCCGGCCGCAGCACCGTCTCGCGATCGGGATGCGCGTCGGGCACCACGTGCAACCGCGTGAATGGAATCACGCGTTCGCCCGACGTGCCGCGCACGTGGACGTGCGCGTCGAGCGCCGCGAGCGCCACGGCGAGATCCGACGGATGCGTCGCGATGCACTGTTCGCTCGTGCCGAGGATCGCCTGCTCGCGATTGCGACCCGCGATCGCGCCGCAGCCGCTGCCGGGCACGCGCTTGTTGCACGCCTGGGTGACGTCTCTGAAGTATGGGCAGCGCGTGCGTTGGAGCACGTTGCCGCCAATCGTCGCCATGTTGCGCACCTGACCCGACGCCGCGAGGAGCAGCGCTTCGCTGACGAGCGCGTATCGATCGCGCACGCGCCGATCCCATGCGACATCACTCATGTGCGCCAGCGCGCCAAGTCGGAGGCGGCCGTCGGGGAGATCGCTGACCGCGGTGAGACTCGCGTCCTTTCGCGCGAGCACGTTGAGGTCGATCACCGTCGTCGGCCGCTCGACGCCGAGCCGCATGAGATCGACCAGCGTCGTGCCGCCGGCGATGAAACGCGTGTGCGCGTGCGCACCCGCCGCGCTCGCCGCGCGAAGATCGTCAACTGGTACGTAGTCGAACGAGATCATTGGCCATGCTCTCCGTCGGCTGCGTTGGCGCGCACCTCTTGAATCGCGGCGACGATTCCGGGATAGGCGCCGCACCGGCAGATGTTCCCGCTCATCGCCTCGCGCACGTCGCTGTCGGCCGCGCCCCACGGCTCGTGGATCATGGCCGACGCGGACATGATCTGGCCCGGCGTGCAATAGCCGCATTGAAATCCGTCGTGCTTGATGAACGCCTGCTGCATGGGGTGCAGCGTGTTGCCGCTCGTGCCGGCGCTCGCCGCGAGTCCTTCGATCGTCGTGATCTGCTGGCCTTCGTGCATCATCGCGAACGTCAAGCACGAGAGCGTGCGTCGCCCGTCGACGTGTACCGTGCACGCGCCGCACTGCCCGTGATCGCACCCTTTCTTGGTGCCGGTGAGCCCGGCGTACTCTCTGAGCGCATCGAGCAGCGATACGCGCGGCTCGAGCGTGAGCCGGAGTTGGCGTCCGTTCACATTGAGCGTCACCGCGCGCGCTGCTCCGGGCGCCGTGCTCGCGGCGGCGATGCGCTCGGCCACGGCGAGTCGCGGCGAGATCGTGAGCGACGCGGCGACGCCGAGCACCGTCGCGATGAACTCGCGTCGATTCCACGAGGACGAGCGCGGCTCGTCGCGAGCCGCGAAGCTCGTGAGCGCCGCGATGATGTCGCCTTCCCTTGGCGGCGTGCGCCCCATGTGCGTCCAGCGCACGATGCCGCGTTCATCGATGACGAACACGGCCGGCGTGTCGTGGACGCCGTACGCCTGCGCGATCGAGCCGTCGTCGTCGCGGATCACGGGGAGCGCGACGCGGCTCGTGTCGAACTCCAGCTCGAGCCACGGGTGCGCGGCGCCTACGGTGATCAGCCGCTGCTCGGCGGCGGCGGGGAGGCTCGCCAGCAAACGGTTGAACGCGTCGATCTGCTCGCGCCGCGCGGGATCCCACTCGGGATTGTGGAGCACCAGCACGACCGGCGAGCCGCGAAGCGAGGAGAGGCGCGTGGCCGTCCCGTTCGCCACCAGCTCGAAATCCGGGGCCGGGTCGCCCGCGGTCGGTGGAGGCGGCGCGGCTGGGAATGGCGGGGTGGCTCCGGCAGTGCGGAGATCGTGCATGGTGCCTCCGGTGGACGCGGATGAACGGCGACGGCTCCGCAGCGCCGCAAGAGCCGTGCAGCGCAACGTGTTGCCGGCTCGTTCGTCCATTGGAAGTGGCCTCCATTGGCCCGACGACCCGACGACGGGCGTCGACGGTTGCGCCCGCCCGAAGGCACGCGTATCTCTTGGCGATACAGTCAGTTATCGCCTCTGTCCCGCCCTTAGAAGATCCATGACCGCACCCACCGCCACGCCCGCGAGCGCCGCTCCCCCCCAGACGCTCAACCTTCGCGTTCTGCTCGAGGAGATGATCGAGCGCGGCGCGTCCGACCTGCACATCACCGCGGGTGAGCGGCCCAAGCTTCGCGTCGACGGCGACATCACGAACTCGAACATCGATTACGTGATGCAGCCGAAGGACACGCTGCAGCTCGCCTATTCCGTCCTCACCGAGAACCAGAAGAAGCGGTTCGAGATGGAGGACGAGCTCGATTTCTCGTTCGGCATCCAGAACCTCGCGCGCTTCCGCGGGAACTGCTTCAAGCAGCGCGGCTGCGTCTCGATGGTGATCCGGCAGATCCCCTTCAACATCAAGACCTTCGAGCAGCTCGGCCTGCCCAAGGTGATCGCCGACCTCGCGGACCGTCCGCGCGGTCTGGTGCTCGTGACCGGCCCCACCGGCTCCGGCAAGTCGACCACGCTCGCCGCGATGCTCGACAAGATCAACAAGGAGTTGAAGGGGCACATGATCACGATCGAGGATCCGATCGAGTTCATCCACAAGCACCAGAACTGCATCGTCAACCAGCGCGAGGTCGGCAGCGACACGAAGAGCTTCGGCGCCGCGCTGAAGTACGCGCTGCGGCAGGACCCCGACGTCGTGCTGATCGGCGAAATGAGAGATCTCGAAACCATTCAGGCCGGCCTCACGATCGCCGAGACCGGCCACCTCGCGTTCGCGACGCTGCACACGAACAGCGCCGCCGAGGCGATCAACCGCATCATCGACGTCTTTCCGAGCCACCAGCAGTCGCAGGTGCGGGCGCAGCTCGCGTTCTGTCTCGAGGGGATCGTCACGCAGACGCTGCTGCCGAAGATCGGCGGCAAGGGCCGCGCGATGGCGGCGGAGATTCTCGTCGTGACGCCGGCGATCCGCGCGCTCATCCGCGACGACAAGATCCACCAGATCTACTCGATGATGCAGTCGGGCAAGAAGTACGGCATGCAGACGATGAACGACGGACTATACAATCTGTACATGAGCAAGACCGTGGCGCTCGACGAAGTGCTCCGCGCGAGCCACGACCAGTCCGAGCTGATGCGCATGATCGGCATCAGCCCCGAAGGCGACGGCGCCGGAAAAGGCACGCCGGCTGGTCCGATGGCGGGGAAGAGATAACAACAACGTGTCCGCGGTTGGTGGTCCGTAGTCCGTGGTTGAGGGACCACGGATCCAGCGCCCACGGACCACGGACTCCGGACTCAGATGCCCCAATTCACGTACACCGCCCGCGCCGTCAACGGCGAGCTGAAACAGGCGACGATCGACGCGCCGAGCCGCGACGAAGTCATCAAGCAGCTGCGGCAGCAGAAGCTGAACGTCATCAAGATCGACGAAGGGTCCGCGCAGAAGAAGAAGCGCGGCGGCGCGATCAAGATGCGCGACATCGTCATCTTCACGCGCCAGTTCTCGACGATGATCAACTCGGGACTGCCGCTGGTGCAGGCGCTGGACATCCTCGCGCAGCAGAGCGAGAACCCCGCGCTCAAGGACGTGACGCGCCAGGTCGTGTTCGACGTCGAGTCGGGCAACACCGTCGCTGACGCGCTGCGCAAGCATCCCAAGGCGTTCACCGATCTCTATGTGAACATGGTCGCGGCGGGCGAGGCGGGCGGCATTCTCGACACCATCCTCATGCGCCTCGCGGTGTTCATGGAGAAGAACGACGCCCTCGTGCGCAAGGTGAAGGGCGCGATGATCTATCCGGCGGTGATCATGAGCGTGGCGGGCATCGCGATCACCGTCTTGCTCGTGTTCGTGATCCCGACCTTCCAGACGATGTTCTCGAGCGCCGGCATCGCGCTGCCGCTGCCGACGCGCATCGTGATCGGATTGAGCCACGGCCTCAAGACGTACTGGTATCTCCTCGTGGCCGCGGTCGTGGGCGGCGCGAGCATGCTGCGCCGCTACTACGCCACGCCGAACGGCAAGCTCAACGTCGACCGCACGATGCTCAAGGCGCCCGTGCTGGGCGACGTGCTCCGCAAATCCGCCGTGTCGCGCTTCACGCGCACGCTCGGCACGCTGATCTCGTCCGGCGTGAGCATCCTCGATGGATTAGAGATCACGGCTAAGACTTCTGGTAACCGCGTGATCCAGGACGCGATCATGGAATCGCGGGCGAGCATCGCGGGCGGCGAGACGATTGCCGCGCCGCTCAAGAAATCGCAGGTCTTCCCGCCGATGGTGATCTCGATGATCTCGGTCGGCGAGCAGACGGGCGGGCTCGATGAGATGCTGACGAAGATCGCGGACTTCTACGACGAGGAAGTGGACGCGGCGGTGAGCGGGCTGCTCTCGCTGATGGAGCCGGTGATGATCGTGTTCCTCGGCGTGGTGGTGGGCGGGATGGTGGTGGCGATGTATCTGCCGATCTTTGATATGGTGAATGCGGCGGGGTAAGTTGCGGCGGCCCCGCTCTTGCCGCATCGCGGTCGTTCGAGCACAGCCACCACCGTCTGTCCGCAACGGGCGGGAGGGAGTTCGTGGAGAGCGATCAGGCAGCGCCGATGGACGTCATATCCGCTGGTGCGACCTCTACTGGCCGTACGACCGTTGGGCGCACCGCTCCGTCGCCATTGGACGCGACCGGCAACGAGGCGATCACGTCGTGGATGCACACGTCGCTCGACACCCTCATCAGGTTGATCGAACGCGTCGCGCCCGGTATGCGGGGGTCGGTCCTCCTGCTGGATGATGATGGCGTCACCCTTCGGCACGGCGCCGCGCCGCACTTGCCGAAGGACTACACGAAGTTGATCGACGGCGAACCCATTGGCCCAGCGGCCGGATCGTGCGGAACGGCGGTGTATCGCCGCGAACGCGTCATCGTGCGTGACATCGCCTCCGATCCACTGTGGGAGAACTACCGGAAGTTCGCGGAGCCGTTTGGTCTCGCCGCGTGTTGGTCCACGCCGATCATCGACGCGGAGGGACGCGTCCTCGGCTCCTTCGCGATGTATTACAACGAGCCGCGCGATCCCGCCGCCGCGGACATCGAGCTCACGGAAACCGCGACGCTGCTGTCGGCCAACATCATCACCCGAGCACGCGCCGCGACCGCGCTTCGTGCGCGAACGGGCGGGGATCTCGACGTGACGAGCGTCGTCTCCCAGGGGACGACGTTCACGTTCAGTCTCCCGCGAGGCTCGGGTTAGCGCGCGGGTTGGACAGTAGTTTCATGGCGATCATGCTCGATCTGGCAATTCAGTCCGACGCATGGACCGCTGATTGACCCGAGCCGCTCGAGAGTGTGCCCGGTACCCCCAACACCTCTCGCAGCCGCTGAATCTGCGAGATCGACAACCGCCGCTTCCCCGCGAAAGACTCCGACATCCGTGCGCGCCCGCCCATGAGCGGCGCCAGCTCGGCGCGCGTCATCCGCGTTGATCGAGCATGAAGTCCACGATGCTCTGCGGCGTCCCGCTGTCGTCGAGTGGGTCGTGCCGATCTTCGTAGTCCGCGTCCAGGACCGAGAGGAACTCCAGCCGATCGTACGCCTCGCCCCGCGCGCCGAATCGCGATCGAGCAGACGGTCGATCTCCGCGCCGCCGCCCGCGCTCTCACTCGCGCCCGGGCAGCAGCACCATCCGATCGCCGACGATGCGCACCACGTACCCGCCTGGAACCTCTTGGTCGTCGCCGTCCAGCCGCGACAGCGCGAGGCGAAAATGGAGCGCGACGCCGTCGACCGGCAGCGTGTCCTTCTTCGCGCCGCCGACCGCGACGTTGTTGCAGCAACTGCGCCCCGGCCCATCGATGCGCATCGAGTCGACGAGGACGATTGCTCCGCGCATCGTGGAGTCGCGCGGGATCGCGAGTCGCTGGAGCACTGTTCTGCCGGTGGCGTACGCGACCACCGCCGCCGTATCACCCTGGCTGGTGCCGGCGACGCCCAGATACCGGCGAACACCATTGGCCTGGAACGTGACCGCCGGGAGCTGGCTCGAGAACAGCGCTCGGCTGTTTTCAATACTATAATAATAATATTCAGATTCATCGGCCATGGACTCGCCACCCACGACGAGCTCACCGCCCACGGTGTGGAGCGACTCGCCGATCACGTGAATCGTGTCGGGCGGCGCCGTGTACTTGCCATCGCGCCACACGAGCGCCAGCGGCCGCGAGCGCACTCCTTCGGTGCACTGCAGCTGCGAGTTGTCCTCGGTGAGCTGAACCAGCCCGGCGTCCGTCTGCTCGAACCGGCTCGTGACCACGCGTTCCCCGGGACACGTGTCATTCTCGATCGCGATGTACCGCGACTCGGCGCGCTCCACGATTCGCCCCTGCGTCAACTTGTCCCACGCCGCGATCTGGCGTGCCGCCTGGGAGCTGTCGGCGGACTTCGCGACGGGCGACTCCCGCTCCTTCGAGCAACACGCCAGTAGCAGGCACGATGCGGCGCCCACCGCCAGCCGGGCGCAATGCGAGGAACAGTGCACGGGCTAACTCTACCGCCGCGCGCGAGGCCGTCAACGGCGTGAAATCGGTCGAGAACCATGTGGCCCGAGCGCGCGTTAGTTTGCTGATGTTCGCGCAGGCACTCGCTTCCGCACGGTAACGATGTCCACCCCGACCACCACCACCACCGCCCCGCGCTCGCTCCCGCGCATTCGACCGGAGAGCCTGCTCGTCCTCGCGGCCTCGCTCTTCGGACTCGCCTACTACAAATGGAGCGGTGCGGCAACCGCCATTGCCGGCGTTCGTCGGACCGGCGCGTGGACTCGTTCGGCTGACGCACTGATCCACGCCGCCACGGTCCCCTCGGCGGAATTCTACATAGAGCGCATCGCCGTCGCGCTCGTCTTCGGTGTGCTGCTCGGCGCGGGCCTGCGCCTGTGCGCGTCACCCGCCATCATCGAGCGCCTGACTGCCGGCGGCTCGCTCGCGCAGCGGCAGCTCGTCGCGGCGGGGAGCGGCGTGCCGCTGATGCTCTGCTCGTGCTGCATCACGCCGGTGTTCAGCGCGGCGGACGAAGCCGGCGCGCCCGTGGCCAGCTCGCTCGCGCTCATGCTGGCGTCGCCCGCGCTCAACCCCGCGGCGCTCGTGCTCACCGCCATGCTCTTCCCGGCGCGTATCGCCGTGGCGCGACTCCTCGGCGCACTCATCATCGTGTTGGCGGTGCCGCTCCTCGCCGAGCGGATCGTTGGGCAGCGGCGCGCGGCGTCGCGCGATGTTCGTGTGACGCCGCTCGCGCCGGGCACGGGCACGCGGTTCGTCGCCGCGTATCTGCGCTCGCTCTGGCGGACGGCGATCGAGTCGCTGCCGATCATCATCGCCGGCGTGCTCGCGTCCGCGCTCCTCATTCAGCGCGGCGCGCAGCTCGGCGTGGCGCAGCGGTCCGACGCACTGGTGCTCGCCGCGGCGTTGATGACGCTCGTGGCGCTCCCCACGTACTTCGAGATTCCGATCGCGCTGCTCGCCGCGAGTGCCGGCGCGCCGGCGCTTGCCGCGGTGATCCTCATCGCCGGGCCCGCGGTGAATCTGCCGTCGATCCTCACCGTGTGGCGGCGGATCGGCATGAAGGCCGCGATCGTGCTCGCGACTGGCGTGTGGCTCGTCGCGCTCATGGCCGGTCTCGCGGTCCGCGCCTGAGGCGGGCAGGCTGGATCGGGCGCGTCGAGGCGCGCCGATCCGCCAGCGCTGCCGCCAACCTTTTCCGCGAGTCCATTGTCCCACCTTCAGACCATCTGAAGGAGGCGCCCGCGTGCCCAACGAACACCTCGATCTGCTCCAGGGCACCCTGGAGATGCTCGTGCTCAAGACGCTCGCCCTCGAGCCCATGCACGGCTGGGGCATCGCGCACCGCATCCAGTGGATGTCCAAGGATGTGTTCCTCGTTACGCAAGGCTCGCTCTACCCCGCGCTCGTCCGCATCCGGCGGCGCGGGTGGGTGAAGACGAGCTGGCGCACCACGGAGAACAGCCGCCGCGCGCGGTACTACGAGCTCACCACCGCCGGCCGGCGACAACTCGCCCAGCAGCACACCGCATGGGCGCGCGCGTCCGCGGCGGTCGACCAAATCATGCACGTCCGCGTCTGGACGCCCGCAAGCGACGGAGGCGCCGCATGAGCGTTCTATCAGATCTGCTGGTGCGCCTGCGGTCGCTCCTTTTCCGCCGCACGGAAGAGCGCGAGCTCGACGAGGAGCTGCGGTTCCATGTCGAGATGGAGAACGCGTTCCGCCGCCGCGCCGGCGCGAGCGCGGACGACGCGGCACGCGAGACGATGATTGCGCTCGGCGGCATCGAGCGCGTCAAGGAGGACGTGCGCGACGCGAGAGGAACGCGCGTGCTCGAGGATGTCGGCGGCGACGTTCGCTTCGCGCTGCGCACGCTCCGCCGCTCGCCAGGCTTCACGATCGTTGCGGCGCTCACGCTCGCCGTCGGCATCGGCGGCACGACGGCGGTGTTCAGCGCCGTGGACCGCGTGCTGCTCGCACCATTGCCGTACCGGGAGCCCGGGCGCCTCGTTCGCCTGTACAACACGACTCTCGGCTTTCCGAACGATCGCGGCTTCGTCACGCCGGTGCACTACCTCGAGTATCGCGACCGCCTGTCATCATTCTCGGCGCTCGCCGCGGTGGCGACGTATGACGCCGTCGGCGCGGACATCGGCTTCGGCGATCGCGCCGAGCGCATTCGGGTCCTGCCCGTCAGCTCCGACTATTTCGATGTCGTCGCGGTGCATCCCGCGATCGGCGCGCCATTCTCGCGCGACGATGAACATGGCGGTCCGGGCGATCACACCGCTGCGGGGCTCGCCGTCGTCATGGGTGACGCGCTCTGGAAGCGAGAGTTTCACGGTGATCGGTCCGCGATCGGCCGCACGCTGATCATGAACGGCAAGCCGTACCGCGTGCTCGGCGTCATGCCGCCGGGGTTCAGAGACCCGATCGTGCCGCAGGCCGAGGCGTGGACGCCGATCAATCTCGATCCCGGCCGCGATGCGTCGAACGCGGACAATCACTATCTCGGCGTGATCGGCCGTCTACGTCCGGGTGTGACGATCGCGACGGCACAGGCCGAGCTCGCGGCGCTCGGGGTCAAGCTCGCCGAGAAGTATCCGAATGCGCGCGATACTCGCGCGCGGCTCGAGCCGCTCAAGGACGACATCGTCGGCCCGACCGCCCCTGCGTTGGAGATCATGCTCGGCGCCGTCGCGCTGGTGCTGCTGATCGTGTGCGTGAATATCGCGACGCTCATGCTAGTCCGCGCATCGGACCGCCAGCGCGAGTTCGCCGTGCGGGCGGCGCTCGGCGGACGGCGCTCGCGCATCGTTCGGCAAATGCTCGTCGAGAGCATCGTGCTCGCGCTCATCGGCGATGCGGCGGGGCTGGCGATCGCGCGGGGCGGCATGGCGGCGATCGTGGCCCTCGGGCGCGGCAGCATTCCGAGACTGCAGAGTCTCACGCTCGATCCACGCCTGCTCGCATTCTCCATCGCCGTCGCGACGGCGAGCGCGTTGATGTTCGGCATCGCGCCGGCGTTGCGCGTCGCGCGCGTTCGCCCGGGCGAGGTGCTCCGCACGGAGAGCAGGGGAGGCACCGGTTCGGGTGCGCAGGTGCGGCTTCGGACGGTGCTCGTGGCCGCTCAAGTCGCGCTCGCGTTCGTGCTCGTCGTCGGTGCCGGCTTACTGTTGTCGAGTTTCGCGAAGCTCGGCAGGGTGGACCTCGGATTTCGATCGACGAGCGTCCTCACGTTCGAGGCGCATCTTCCCGACGGCCGTTATGACTCGACGGCCCGTGCGGCATTCTACGATGATCTCGATGCGCGCCTCGCGCGCGCGCCGGGGATTCGCGCCGTGGGTGGCACGTCCAAGCTGCCGGCGACAGGACGATACAATTCGTGGGGCACGCAACCGCTCACCGGGCCAATGGTGAATGCAAAGCTGTCTGTAGGATCGATCGATCAGCGCGTGATCTCGGGCCAGTACTTCAAGGCCCTCGGCATTCCGCGGCTCGCGGGCCGCGTGTTCGACGACCGCGATGCCGCGAATGCGCCGCTCCGAGTGGTACTGAGCAAGTCCGCCGCCGACGTGCTCTTTCCCGGTGTTGCCGCGGTGGGACAGCGGCTGAACACGGGCGGCCGCGACTGGGACGTCATCGGCGTCGTGGGTGACGTCTCGCGCGACGTCGAAGGTGATCCCGCGCCAGTGGTGTATCACGCCCACCGGCAGTTCGCCGGCGATCGGAACTGGTCGCTCACGCAGGTTGTGGCGACCACGGGCAGCGTCGACGCGGCGCTTGCAACGGCGCGCCGAACGTTGGCGGCGATGGATCCTCAACTCGTGCTCTACCGGCCGGCGTCGCTCGACGACGTGCTCGGTCGCGGCAACGCAACGCGCGCGTTCACCCTTCGACTGCTCCTCGCGTTCGCGGGCGTGGCGGTCGCGCTCGCGGTGCTCGGGCTGTACGGCGTATTGGCGTACGGCGTGCGGTTGCGCACGCGCGAGTTCGGCATTCGCATGGCGCTCGGCGCGGCTCCGCGGTCGATCCGCTCGATGGTGCTGCGGCAAGGATTCGTCGTGATGCTGGCGGGGCTCGCGGCGGGCATTCTTGGCGCGGCGGCGTTGTCGCGCGTCATGGCGGCGCTCCTGTTCCACGTCACACCCATGGACCCGCTGGTGATCGCGGGCGCGGCCGCGCTCCTCGGTGCGATCGGACTGCTCGCCGCGTACGTTCCCGCACGGCGAGCCACGGCGGTCGATCCGCGGTCCGCGCTCTCGTGAGCCAGCGGCTCGACGCGGCGATGTGAAACGGCACTCCCGGCATTTCCGCGCCGGGTGCCGTTTCGTCGTCATCGATCGTCGATCTCGAAGAACAAAACTTTGAAACGCGCGTGCAACGAATGACCACAGCGGGTGCAGCTCGACAACCGTGGCCGCGGCTCGTCGCCGTTTTCATCCTCGCCTGGATCGCCCGCTCCGCCTTCGCCGACCAGTACGGCTACGTGCCGCTCCTCGGCGACGTCGACACCGCGATCCACGAGTTCGGGCACATGCTGTTCATGCCATTCGGGATCGAGTTCCTCGGCGACACGATGATGATCCTCGGCGGCTCGCTCGTTCAAGTCGTATTCCCGCTGATTTTTGTTGCCTATTTTCTGATGCGCGATGAGCGCGGCGCGCGGCGCGATCCCTTCGCGGCGATGCTCTGCCTGTGGTGGAGCTCGATCAACCTGCTCGGCGTCGCGATCTACTGCGCCGACTCGCGCGCGGGGCAGCTCATGCTCATCAATGGATCGACGGGGCAGGAGAGCGACGCGCACGATTGGAACAATCTGCTCACGCGCTGGCACCTGCTCGACCGCGACACGGTCATCGCGGGCCGCATGCGCGCGGCGGCGGTGCTGTTGTGCACGGGCAGTCTCGCGGCTGCGGCGTGGTTGGCGTTCGCGCGACGCTCGGTGGCGCCGGTGGCCGCCGGCGGCGAGCGTGTTGCGTAAGCTGAACCCGGGCGGTATCCTTAGTACAGGATAGCGCCTATCCTGTACTAAGAACGGCTTCCTCGTCCAGGTTCGGATATGCCAGGCAGGTGGGTCAAACGCACGTGGCAATCGAACCCGTGGCTGGATGCCCCGGCCAAGTACCGCCGGGCGTGTCACTACCAGGCATTCATCCCGACCACGCTCGACGCGCTCTCGTTGACGGTTTCCGTCGAGCTGGCGGGCGTCGTGTCGGATGCCGAGGCGTTCGTGCGCCGGCTGAACGACACATCGGCCGCGGCGCTCGCTCCGCTCGCGCACCTGCTGTTGCGCACGGAATCCATCGCCTCCTCCAAGATCGAAGGCCTGCAGGTTGGCGCGCGTCAACTCGCTCGCGCAGAAGCGCTGCGCGATGACGGCGGGGCCGCGCCCGCGACGGCGGCGGAGCTCATCGACAACATCAATGCCATGGAGCTCGCGGTCGACGACGCGGCGAAGGCAAAGCGGTTCGCCGGGCGCGATATCGTGGCGATCCATCGACGCCTCATGCGGCATGCCCCGAACGCGCGCATCGCCGGACGCATGCGCACGGAGCAGAACTGGATCGGCGGCAACGACTACACTCCCTGCGGCGCGGATTTCGTCCCGCCGCCGCCGGAAGACATCGCTCATTTGATCGGCGATCTCTGCGCCGCCGTCAACGATGATCTCCTGCCGCCGCTCATTCAGGCCGCGCTCGTGCACGCGCAGTTCGAAACGATCCATCCATTCGCCGACGGGAATGGCCGCATGGGGCGCGCGTTGATTCACGTCGTGCTGCGCCGCCGCGGCGTCGCGCCGCGCTTCGTGCCGCCGATCAGCGTCGTGTTCGCGGCTGCACGCGACCGGTACATCAAGGGACTCAGCGCATTTCGTGCCGACGGCGTCGTCGAATGGCTCGAGCAATTCGCGGTCGCCACCGCTCGCGCCGCGTCATTGGCCGAGGGGTACCTGCGGGAAGTCGAGGCGCTTCGTGAGACGTGGCGGCGCAAACTGCGCGAGAGCGACGGCGCGCCGCGACAGGGCGCCGCCGCGTGGGCTATCATCGACGAACTGCCGGGAGCTCCGGTGATCACCGCGCAGCGCGCAGAAGCGGCTACGGGTCGCGCGAAGGCGGCGATCTATCCAGGAATCGAGCAGCTCGTGCGCGCAAAGGTGTTGGCGCCGATCTCAGAGTCTAAACGCAATCGCGCATGGGAAGCGGTCGGACTGCTGTCGATCGTCGAGCGCTTCGAGGCGGGCGAGCGGCCGCGAACGCGCTAAGTCGCAAGCCTCACTCGCCGCCCCGCCGCCCCGCCGCCCCGCCGCTCAGCCGCTCAGCCGCCTCTCGCCGCAGCTCCGTCCTCGCCGCCGCGATTCACGATCGCCGGCACGAGGTCGCCCTTCGCCGACTCTTCCACCGTGGTCTGAATCCCTTTCTCGAGATCCGTCCACGCGGTGCGCACCGCATCGCGCGCGGTGTGCGTCGTGAGCTCCGGCACGGGCGGCTGCGCGCGCACGCCATCCGCGGCTTCGACGCCGACGCCGCGCTGATACACCATCGAGCCGCCGAGGTACGCCGAGTAGTTCAGCACGGCGAGACTCGCGAGGCCCGCCAGCAGATAGCCAAGCCCCGGCTTCTCGGTGCGCGCGCGATAGGCGGCCATCGCTGTCGCGGCGATCACGAGCCCGAGATTCAGCGTGCGATGTGTCTTCAGCTGCTCGAGCGCCTTGCCCTCGGCCTGCACCTGCGATTGGGCCATGAGGCCGGCGACGCCCGCGACCAGTCCGCCGGCGACGGCGAGCGGCATCGTGCGTTTTCCAAGATTCATCAATGCATCGCTGTCCGTCGTTCGGCCGACGAGATCGGCGCCGATCGAAAGCGGCATCAGCGCGAGCGGAAAGTGCACGAGCGCGGGATGAACTTCCTGCAGACGCATGGCCACGGAGCAACTCCTCGCAGAATCTTTGCTGCGACAGGTGCGAACTGTATGCCCGCGACCATTGCCACCGCCGTGGAACCGGGTGCTCGGCGGGCGCGTCCTGATCGAGCGCCCGCCGAGCTCGCCGAGCGGAGATGCTCAGACGATGATGTTGCAGTTGAGATCCAGTCCCTTGGGCGCGATCGCGAACGCCGCCGCGTTGAGCGGACGATAAATGCACGCACCGATGAACGTGCATGCCTTGCTGAATTGCGCGCCGTGCGAGAGCGTCACGAGCGGCTGACCACAGTTGGCCGCGCCACCACCGCCGCCGCCCCCACCTGCCGCGCCACCGCCGCCATTGCCACCGGCACCCGGGTTCCGTCCGAATGATGCGTTCGCGATCACCGGATGACTGTTCGGCGCCGTGGGCGCGGCGGTGCTGCAGGCCGCCGCGAGCGCCGCGAAGGCGGTGAGGCCGATCAGGAACTTGGTCGATGGGATCATCGCGTGCTCCGTGATGAGAGAATGTGTATGCCGCTGAGATAGCTGGCCGAATCCATGGCCGGAGGGCCGAGTTCCGTGTTCCGCGCGTGCTGCGCGAGTTCGGCGAAAACCCGGCTCCTTGCTGTATCGGATCGAGCCAATAGCTTCGGAGACTTCGCGTCGTCCCCCACCTTTTCCTCGGAGGATCGGATGCGGTACGTCGTTGCGTTGGTCGCGTCGGTGGTGGTCATCTCGTTCAGCGACTGGCTGCTCTTCGGTGTCGTGTTCCACGCACGGTACGACAAGACGCCCGCGATATGGCGCCAACTCCCGGAAGGCCAGCGGATCGCCGGATCGATGCTGTTCGCGCTCATTGGTACGGCCGCGTTATTCCGCCTCGCGGATCACGCCGGAGCGCACTCGGTCCGCGGGCTGTGCGCGCTGACGGTGCTGGTCTGGCTGGCCGCGTCGCTGCCGCAAACGGTCACGAACACGCTCTACGTGAACTACGACAAGTCGCTCGTCGTGAGCCACGCCGTCGGCTGGCTCGCGCGGATCGCGATCGCGAGCGCGGCGTACGGGCTGATCGTGCGGTAGCCCGCGCGGGGCACGTTCCTCTTGCGCTTCTACAAGAAGCAGTGTATTCATCCAGCGTCTTGTAGAAGGGCAAGAGGAGAGGCGCCATGCTGACCGAGTTGTGGAGCGACATCCGCTATCGCGTGCGCGCCCTCGTCCGGCGCGCCGACGTGGAGCGCGAGCTCGACGACGAGCTGCGCTTCCACCTCGAGCGCGAAGCCGAGAAGTACCAGCGCGGCGGCCTCTCGCGCGCCGAGTCGGTGCGGCGGGCGCGCATCGCGTTTGGCGGCACCGAGCGGGCGAAGGAAGCGAGCCGCGACGGGCGCGGGACCGTGCTGCTCGAGACGGTCGTTCAAGATCTCTTATACGCCCTGCGGGGCCTCCGGGCGCGGCCGGGCTTCACCGCCGGCGTGGTGCTCACGCTCGCGCTCGGACTCGGCGCGAACGCGGCGATGTTCGGCATCCTCGACCGGCTGCTGTTCCGCGCGCCGGCCTACCGGCACGACGCCGGCCGAGTGCACTGGCTCTACCTCGCGCGCACCCGCGACGGCAAGGAGCGCATCAGCGACGGCGAGGAGATCGGCCGGCTGCTCGACTTTCGCCGCTTCACGCACACGCTGTCGAACATTTCGGCGTTCACGACGTTTCACATCGCGGTCGGCGAGGGCCAAGCGGCGCGCGCGATTCCCGTCGCGGGCGTGAGCGCTTCCTATTTCAATCTCTTTGACGCGCGTCCCGCGATCGGGCGCTTTTTCTCCGCGGATGACGACCGCATGCCCACGGGGGCGCCGGTCGCGATCCTCAGCTACGCGTATTGGCGATCCGCGTTCGGCGGCCGTGCGGACGTCCTCGGCACGCGGCTGCGCGTTGGACGCGGCGTGTTCACTGTCGTCGGCGTCGCGCCTCGCGACTTCGTGGGGCTCGATCAGTCGATGGTGCCCGCGATCTATCTGCCGTTCACCGCGTTCGCGTGGAACATGCGGCCCGAAGACCACACACACGACTATCATTGGGGCTTCTTCGAGATCGCCGTGCGGCGCGCCGCGGGTGTGAGCGTCGCGGCGGCGACGGCGGATCTGTCGCACGCGTTCGTGCTGAGCATTTTCGCGCAGAAGCCTGGCGACGCGGCGTCGGCGCGTCAGGTCGCGGCCCAACGGCCGCACGCGATCCTCGGGCCCGTGCAGCCATCGCGCGGTCCGAACGCGGGACCCGAAGTGAAGGTCGTGACCTGGGTGAGCGGCGTCGCGCTGCTCGTGCTGCTCATCGCGTGCGCGAACGTCGCCAATCTCCTGCTGGGCCGTGCGCTCGCGCGCCGGCGCGAGATCGCGCTCCGGCTCGCGCTCGGCGTGAGCCGCGGCCGGCTCGTGCGGCAGTTGCTCACCGAGAGCGTGCTGCTCGCCGTCATCGGGGGCGCCGCGGGCTTGGTCGTCGCGGAGTGGGGAGGCGCGTTGCTGCGCCGCTTGATGCTGCCGCCCGGGGCGGACACCGGCGTCGCGATCGATGTGCGCACGCTCCTCGTGACGGCGGCCTTCGTGCTCGTCGCCGCGGTGCTCACCGGCCTCGGGCCGATCGCGCACGCGCTGCGGTCGAACGTTTCGAGTTCTCTCATGTTCGGCTCGCGAAGCGCCACCGCCCGGTCGTCACGCGTGCGCGCCGTGCTGCTGCTCTTCCAGGCGACGCTGTCGGTCGTGCTGCTGGTGGGCGCCGGCATCTTCGTGCGCAGCCTCGCCAACGTGCGGCACCTGCATCTGGGCTACGACGTCGACCCCGTGCTCACCGTCACGGAGAACATGCGCGGCGTGACGCTGTCGAACGCCGAACGCGCCGCGCTCGAGCGCCGGCTCGCCGATGCGGCCACCACCGTGCCCGGCGTCGTCGCCGCCACACCGGCGCCGACGATTCCGTTCTGGGCGATGGAGGGACGCGACCTGTTCGTCACGGGGATCGACAGCGTGTCACGGCTTGGCAATTTCATCATGCAGGCCGGGAATCCAGACTATTTCCGCGTAATGGGGACGCGCATCCTTCGCGGCCGCGGCTTCACGAGCTCCGACCGCGCGACCACGGAGCGCGTGACTGTCGTGAGCGACGGCATGGCGCGAGCGCTCTGGCCCGGCCAGAGCGCGATCGGGAAGTGCATTCGCATCCGCGCCGATACCGTGCCGTGCACGCGCGTGGTCGGTGTCGCGGAGGATCTGCACGCCATGTCGTTCGCCGATTCGCGCGAGTACCAGTACTACGTTCCGCTCGAGCAGTTCGACGACACCGTGACGAGCATGCTGCTCGTTCGCGTGCGGGGCAACGCCGCCGATTTCGAGGAGCCGGTGCGCCGTGCCTTGCAGCAATTGATGCCGGGCGCCGCGTACGTGTCGACGATGCCGCTCCGCGATGCGATCGATCCCGGCATGAAAAGTTGGCAGCTCGGCGCCACGATGTTCGTCGCGTTTGGACTGCTGGCGCTGGCGCTCGCGGCGGTCGGCCTCTACGGCGTGATCGCGTACGGCGTCGCCGAGCGCCGGCGCGAGATTGGCGTCCGGATCGCGCTCGGCGCGACGCGCCCGCACGTGCTCGGGCTCATCGTGCGGCAGGGCGTGCGCCTCGTCCTCGCGGGCGTCGTTCTCGGGAGCGTCATCGCGATCGTCGCCGGGCGATGGGCGGCGCCGCTGCTGTTCGACGAGTCGCCGCGCGATCCTCTGGTGTACGGCGTCGTCGCGGCGGTGCTGGTGCTCGTCTCACTCGCCGCGACGGCACTGCCGGCGATGGCCGCGGCGCGCGTCGATCCGAACATCACGCTGCGGGCGGAGTAGCGGCGTGTCTACGCGAGCGGCGCGATCGCCGTCGGCGCCTCGCCGCGGCGCAGCCGTTCCCAGTTCTCGCGCAGCTCCTCGCGGTGCAGCTCCCGCCACTCGAACACGAGCGGTAGTCGGTTCGGCGGAAAGCTGCCGCGAATGCCACTCCCGTCGATCTCGATCGCGATGGACTCGGCGCCGGATCGGGCGTGGAAATGCGGTCGAGCATGATCCGCATAGAACATGCTGATGACGATACCATAAAATCGGCTGAGCTCGGGCACCCGGCGAGAGTGTGCCGCCGAGCCGAACAACGCGTCACCGCCGTGACTCGCCCGCAATGATTTTCCCGCGAGCACTCGCGCGTGCAGCGACTCCGGTGCCAAGTCGGCGCCATTCGGCCACTCGATGGTCTCGACGCCAAGGCTCACACGGGCGAACTCGCGCGGATCGTGCAGTGGCTCGAACATCGGGCCGACGAGCCAATCCGAAAGATCCGCCTCGCCCGCGAGGCCGTCGCTGAACGCGAGCCAGAGCACGTGATCGTGGAGGTGTCGCACCGCGGTCACGCGAACCAGCTCGAACGAGGATCGCGGAATGGTCATACCGCCGAGCCTACGCTCGGCGGATGCGCCGAGTCAAGAGGGTCAGGCGGTGGCGTCGAACGTGATCACCTTCTGCACGTGATCGAGCGGCGTCCGCACCGCGCCGTTGCCGATCGGGACCACCGCGGTGCCCACCGCGAAGAACTCGATCGCGTTGGCGCCCCAGCCCCAGTTCGACTCCTCCACCCGCGCGCCCACCACGCCCGCTCCGCCGCGCTCCTGCGCCTCGCGCTGCATCCGCTCGAGCGCCAGCTCGCGCGCGGCGTAGGTGGCCTCGGTGTAGATGGTCATCTCCTGATTCCGGCCGACCTGCTTCAGGGCCTGCATGAAACTCAAATGAGCGATGTGATACACGCAGGCGCCCATCGCGAGGCTCACCGGGCGATAGCCGCCCTGCATCAGCTTCCAGAGGTCCTGCCCGCTGAGATCGGAGGTGAACGGCCGATTGTCCTTCGTGCGCAGCGAGCCGGTCTTCTCGCGATGGCGGATCGCCGTGCCGATCGCCTGGAACTCGAGGACGTTCTCGTCCATGGCGTACTGCTTGAACACGAGCCGCACGCCCACGACGCCGTCGGCGCCGAGGAGATCGGCCTCTTCCTCCATGCGGGTCATCGCCAGCTCCCGCGCGTCGTACATGGCGCGCGTGAGCACGGGCAGCTCCTGGCTGACGCTCCACTTCTGCCACTGGAATCCGACGTGGTAGATGCACGAGCCGAGCACGAGGCCGAGCGCCTCGAAGCCGGCATGCTCGACGAGCAGGAACTCGTCGACCGAGAGGTCGCTCGTGAAGAAGGCCGGCTGCTCGCCGGCGCCGCGCATCGCGCGAAGGCGGGTCGCGGCGCCCGCGGGCAAATTCGCGGCGGATCCAGGCGTGTATTCCGGCATGCGCGCTCCTGTGTCGGGGGGTAAGTGAATTGATATTATAGACTAGTAGTATCCAGCCACGAACGCAACGCGGTGCGCATCCGTTCGTTCCGCTGCACCTCGGCGTCGATCGCCGCGCCGAGCTCGGAGAGAAACGCATCGACCTCCAGCGGGTCGGTCCGGATGACGACGCCGCGGACTTCCTGTTGACGCAGGGTCGCGTACCCGCCGTCCGGCCGGCGTTCCAGCGTGTACACGTTGCCGCCGAGCGGCAGGCGGACGCTCGCGATCTGGCGGCGGAGGAGGGTGCGCTTCACGCGCGCGCCGGGAACGATCGCCGAGAGCATGGCCGCGAGGTCGCCGACGAGCTCCGCGACGTCCTCGCGGCCCCGGCGCGCGAGAACGGCGGCCACGCTGGTGGATTCCCACGAAGAGGTCGAATCAGCCATGGAGGAGGAGGCGCGAAGTCGAGAGGAAGCTAATCCGAGTCCGCGCGCGGTGCGAGCGTGCGGGTTGCGCGGCGAGAGGCGTGTCGTACGTTCGGAATCCTGTGAGCGGGAGGAAGGTGCGCATGCTGACAACATGGCGAGGGCATCTCCGCGACGTGACGTTCGCCGTTCGGACGCTGCGTCGTGCGCGTGGCTGGACGTTCGGCGTCGTGCTCACGCTCGCACTCGGCATCGGCCTCGCCACGGCCGTGTTCGCGATCGCGAACGCTCTATTGATCCGCCCACTCCCGGTGCGCGCGCAGGACCGGCTCGTCGTCCTCTGGGGGATGACACGCGACGGCCGCACCGATCACTTCCCGCTGCTATATAAGGACGCTCAATCGTACACCAGGCAGACACACGCGCTCGAGCAGGTGGCGTTCTTCGCGTACGGTGGCGCACAGGCAGTGCCGATCGACTTCGAGAACGGCGTGGCGCAGCTCCGGCGATCGCTCGTTTCCGGCAATTACTTCGACGTTCTTGGCGCGCGTGCGCTGCTCGGTCGTGCGCTGCGCCCGAACGACGACGTGCGCGGCGCGGCTCCGGTCGCGGTCCTCAGCTACGGCGGCTGGCAGCTCTTCTTCGGCGGCGACTCGAACGTCGTCGGCCGCCGCATGACGCTGCACTTCAACGGTACGGTGTACACCGTCGTGGGCGTCATGCCGCGCGGCCTGGATTACCCGCGTGGCGTCGAGTTCTGGTCCGCCGTCGTGCCGAACTCCGGGCCGCTCGGCGATCAGCCTGTGTATGCGGAGCTCAACGTCATCGGGCGACTACGGCCTGGCGCATCGATCGCCGGGGCGCGTAATGAGCTCACGCGCTTCTTCGCAGCGGTCGGGCCGAAGTGGAACGTCATCGGCGTGGCGCGTTCGTTTGCCGAGGACGTGCTCGGTGACGTACGTCCCGCGGTGCTCGCATTCGCCGCCGCGGCGGGCTTGCTGCTCCTCATCACCTGTATCAACGTCGCGAATCTGCTGCTCGTGCGCGGACTCGCTCGTACGCGCGAGCTTGCCGTGCGGACGGCGATCGGGGCGCCGCGAGCCCGGCTCGTCGGACAGTTGCTGGTAGAGAGTGGGCTGCTCTCGGTCGTCGGAGGAGCGATTGGCGCGGTGCTCGCCGCATTCGGGATTCGCGCGTTCGTGCTGCTCGCGCCGGCGGGCACACCGCGTCTCAACGAGATTCACATCGGCGCTCCTGTGATATTGGGGGCGATTCTCGTCACCGCGAGCGCGACGCTGCTCTTCGCCGTCGCGCCGGCGCTGATCGGTTCACGCGTCGACGCGCTGGAGGCGCTCCGCTCCGGAACGCGTCAGGGCGGCGCGAGCAGGCGAATTCGCGTCGCCACACAGTCGCTCGTCGTCGGCCAGATGGCGCTCGCGGTCCTCGTGCTATCCGCCGCGGGCGTGCTCGTTCGCAGTGTGCGCGCGCTCGAGCACGTGCCCGTCGCCGTCGATCCCGCGCGCCTGCTCGTCGTCGATCTCGCGCTGCCGCCGTCAGACATGGGAAACGCCCCGAGAGTTGCCGCGACGATCGAGCAGCTCACGACGCGACTCGAGCACGTGCCCGGCATTCGATCAGTCGCGCCGACGTTCACGGCGCCGATGGCGGCAAGTGGTGGGATTTTCGGCCGGATCGCCGCGGAAGGCCAGTCGGCGGAAGCAGCGGCGACAAACCCGTTGGTCGATTACGAGCTCACGACACCGGACTACTTCGCGACGTTCGGCATTCGGCTCGTCGGCGGTCGCATGTTCGCGACCAGCGATCGAGACGGAGCGCTGCCGGTGGCGATCGTCAGCGAGTCGCTCGCGCGACAGTATTGGCCACACGAGAGCGCGATCGGCAAGCGCCTCGTGCGCGGACCGGCGGACCTCGTGACGATCGTCGGCGTCGTCGCGGATACTCATTACAGAGATCTGAAAAGCCCGCGGCCCCGGGTGTATTTCCCGCTCCGACAATCGCCGTTCCCGTTCGCCCCGACGACGATCGCGATCGCGACGCGGGGCGAGGCGGCTCCGCTCGCGGCGACGATCCGGCGAGTCGTCGCCGAGACTGTGCCCGGGGTGGAGGTGGCGGGCATCGGGACGGTCGAAGACTACGTGGACACCGCCATCGCGCAGCCGAGACTCAATGCGTTGTTGCTCGCACTCTTCGCGGGCGCGGCATTGGCGCTCGCCGCCGTCGGCCTGTTCGGCGTGATGGCGACGACCGTCCGACATCGAACGAAAGAGCTTGGAGTACGCGCGGCGCTCGGCGCGGCGCCATCGGACGTCCGCCGCATCATCCTCGGTCAGGCGCTGTCGCTCGCTGGCGCCGGGCTCGCCGTCGGACTCGCCTTGTCCGCACTCGTGATTCGCGCGCTCCGCGGCCTGCTCTTTGGCGTGAGCCCGACCGACGCGCTCTCGCTGGCGGTGGCCAGCGTCGTCCTCCTCGTCGTCGCCATCGCGGCGGCGTACGTCCCTGCCTGGCGGGCGCAGCACATCGACCCGGTCATCGCCCTCCGAATGGAGTGACGGGGATGCGGCCGCCACGCCGCCGCGTAGATTCGACTCGCCCCAATGGGAGATTCCATGCGCCGTTCCGTCCGATCGACATTCATCGCGCGCTCGCTGCGGTGCGCGCTCGTTCTCTCCGCCGCGCTCACGCTCCCCGCCGCCGCGCAGGAGCCCGTCGTCAGCGCTGATTCGCTGCCGTCCGCGCTCTCGGCGAAGGTGCGCGCGGCGATCACCGACGTCATGCACCGCACCGGCGTTCCGAGCGCGTCGGTCGGCATCGTGCGCAACGGGCACGTCGCGTACGTCGCGGCCTTCGGCGCCGCACGTCTCTCGCCGCCCATGCCCGCGACGCCGGCGATGCACTACGCGATCGGGTCGATCAGCAAGCAGTTCACCGTTGCCGCCGTGATGCTCCTCCAGCAGGAAGGCAAGCTCTCGATCGACGATCCGGTGTCGCGCTGGTTCCCCGAGCTCACGCGCGCGAACGAGGTCACGCTCCGCAACCTCATGTCGCACACGTCGGGCTACGAGGACTACGCACCGCAGGACTATACGATTCCGGCGTGGACGCATCCGTCGTCGGCCGAGAAGATCGTGCACGAGTGGGCCACGAAGCCGCTCGACTTTGACCCCGGAACGCAATACCAATACAGTAATACTAATTTCAACATCGTCGGCCTGATCGTGCAGAAGGCGAGCGGCCAGCCGTTCTGGACCTTCCTCAAGTCGCGCGTGCTCGACCCGGTGGGGCTGTCCGGAGCGATCGATCTCGACACGCAGCACAACCTGCTCGAGCCGACCGGGTACTTCCGCCATGCGCTCGGCCCGCTCCGGCCGGCGCTCATGGAGGCGCCGGGCTGGTACTTCGCCGACGGCGAGCTGGCGATGCCGGTGGGCGATCTCCTCCGCTGGGACGTCTCGGTCATGAACAAGACGCTCCTCTCGCCCGCATCGTACGCCGCGATGGAGGCGCCGACGCGGCTCAAGGACGGTTTGTACAGCAACTATGGGCTGGGCGTCAGCGTCGGTGCGCTCGACGGGCATCGCGCGTTCTCGCACGGCGGCGAAGTCGGCGGCTTCGTGGCGTCGAATACGGTATTCCCGGACGATAAAATCGCCGTCGCAGTGCTCACCAATCAGGAGGCGAGTCCAGCGGCCGGCGCGATTGGGCGCGCGCTGTCGCAACTGCTCATCGCGCCGCCTACGACCGCCGCCGTGTCTGATGATGCCGCGTCGGCGGAGCAGCTCGCGCGCACCGTGTTGGCTGGACTGCAGCACGGCAAGATCGACCGCAGCCAGTTCACCGCCAACGCGAATTTCTACTTCGATGCCGCCGCGCTCGCCGACTACGCGTCGAGCCTTGGGCCGCTCGGCGCGATCAAGATGCTGCGCCAGACGTCGACGGCACTCCGCGGCGGGATGACGTACCGCGGCTTCGCCGTGCAGTTCGCGAACGGAAGCACGGCGACGCTGTCGACGTACACTGTGCCCGGCGGAAAGTACGAGCAGTTCCTCGTCGAGCCGGGCGGGATGTAGCGCCGCCGTGCGCTTGGCCTCCGCGTTCGAGTGAGCGATTTATTGTTTCATGATCGTGAAGTTCGCCGCCAAACTCACGGGGTACGCGACACCACTGTCGTCGTGCAGCGTCTCCGAGATCGTGCCTTTGCCGGTGATGGTCGACCCACTCCGCGTCGCGGTGATCGGCCAGCGGAAATTGACGCCGTCCGAGAGGGTGGCCGTCAAGTTCGCGTCGATTCCGGTGATCGCGCCGGACGGGTTCGTATTGAATGGTTGTGATGTGCACCTGACGCCAGCCGGGCTGCCGGTGACGTCGATCTTCACGGTAGCGGCGAGCGACGCCATCCCAGTAACCGTGAAATCCGAATTTTCGGTGAGCTGGATCGTCAATGGCCCGGAAACGCTCACGCTATATCGGCAGCCGAGCGAGGTCGCCAGCGCTGCCGAGCCGGATGTCATTGCCCCGGAGAAATTCTCGACCAGCGCGAACGTGCCCGTCACCGCGGCATCGACATTCATGAGCAGTTGGCACTTCGGATTCGCACCGAGTGGCGCGCACGCGCCGCCCCATCCCGTGAACGTCGAGCCATTGAGCGGTGTCGCGGTGAGCGTCACGACCGTGCCTTGATCGTACGTCGGTCCGATTGGATCGGCGAAGATCGATCCGGCCGCGCCAAGTTTAGTGATGGTGAGTGTTACGAGCCTTGGGCGAACGGTGATCGTCGTCGTCGTGACCACGCCGCCGCACGTCACGGTGATGACCGTGTTCCCGGGACTGAGTGCGGCAACGGTGCCGTTCGTGGAATCCACCGTGGCAATGCCTGGCGAGCCGGATGCGAACCGGCAGGGCACATTGAGAATGCGACCGTTCTTGTCGACTGGCGTTGCGCCGACGTGCGCCGTCTCGCCGACCCGCGGGTTACTCGTCACCACCTCGAGCGTGATCGACGCGACCGGAGGCGGTGCGGTCGAATCGCCTGCGCACGACGTGGCTAGCGCGAGAATCGTCGAGAGTAACAGTGTGACGCGGGCGGGACGGCGGCGATGCATGCGCTCTCCTGAAGCGGGCTTCTTTCATGTCGGAGGAGAGCGCGAATCGTGACATGCTTCGGCGTGAAGTCGATCACTCCGCCCTGAGCGCCACCAGCGGATCGATCCTCAGCGCCCGCCGCACGGGCACGAGCGTCGCCACGATTGCGACGACCACGAGAGCGCCCGCCGCGATCGCCAACGCACTCGGGCTGTATGGCGCGACACCGTACAATTGCGACGATACCGCCCGCCCCGCGAGCAGCGCGAGCGGAAATCCGGCAAGCACCCCGACGCCGACGATCGACAGCGACTGCCGGATGACGAGCCCCACGATGCTTCGCGCGTTCGCGCCGAGCGCCATGCGAATACCCAGCTCCGGCGTGCGCGCGGTCACCTGATAGAGCATCACACCGTAGAGTCCCACCGCGACGAGCGCGAGCGCCACCGCGCCGAACAGCGTCGCGAGCGCCGCCGAGATCCGTTCGCGAATCAGCGCATCGTCGATCGACACCGAGAGGAGATCGGCGCCGCCCACTCTCAGCCCCGGCACGGCGTCGGCGACGGCACGCGCGACCGTGCGGGCGACGGCATCGGCGCGGCCGGCCGGGCGCGCGACGAGAATGAGATATGGCCAATCGCCGTCCGCGATTGGTACGTAGTACGTCGCGGGCGCGGGCGCGCGAAGGCTCGTGTACTTCGTGTCCGCGACCACGCCGACGATCCGGTCCTGGGTCGCGAGCGAATCGCCTTCATCAGAGTCTTCGAACAGCCGGCCGATCGGATTGCCGACGGGGAAGAATCGCTTTACGAACGCCTCGTTCACCACGACGTCGCGCGACCTCGGAACCCCGAAGCTCGCGCGCGGCGCAGGCACATCGTGGCCTGCTCGGAAGCGAATGCCGAGCGCCGCGAAGAATCCCGGTGTCACGCCGATGAAGTTCGTCTCCACCTCGCTCGACGTCGCCGCGCCGCGAACCGTGACATTGTCGTACGAGCTTCTGCCGCCTGAGATCGGGATCAGCGAAGCCAGCGCGGCGTCCTTCACGCCGGGGACCGCGCGGACGCGGGCCAGCACGTCGTTCGCCAGACGCGCGGTCATTCCCTGGTGCTCGTACGCCGTGTGACGCGTCTCGGAGGTCACCAGAATTCGCTGCGTTGGATCGAAGCCAAGATCGGCGTCCTTCAAGTTCCGCAGAGTTTCCACGAGCAGCATCGCGCCGCTCACGAGCAGCAGTGCGAGCGCCATCTGCAGCGCGATGAGCCCGCGGTCGAGCAACCCGCGCTGCGCTCGCGCCGCACGGCGACCGCTTTGCGACAGCGGCGTCACGAGGTCGGAGCGCAGCACGCGCATCGCGGGCAGCACCCCAAAAATCAGGCCCGACACCAGACTGACCACGATCGCGAACGCGAGCACCGACGACCCGAGTGTGGGCGCGATCACGCCGCCGAGATCGCCGATGTTCGCGCGGGCGAGCACACCCGTGGCCCACCGCGCGAGCGCGACGCCGGCGATCGCGCCGAGCATCGACAACTGCACGCTCTCCATCGCGAGATGCATCACGAGCCGCCTGCGCGACGCGCCGAGCGCAAGCCGCACCGCCAGCTCGCCGACGCGCGCGCTCCCGCGCGCGAGCAGCAGACTCGCGACGTTGGCGCACGCCGCGAGCAGCAGAATGGCGACCCCCGCCATCAGCGCGAGCAGGATCCGCCCGTAGCGCCCGCGGAGATCGATCTTTATCTCCGGAATGCCGCGACTCGCGTCCTCGATCGCGAGCGTGGAGCGCTCGGCCGATTGACCGCGTGATGCCGCAACGAGCTGACCCGCCGCGCAGCAATGATTCCAGATCACTCGCAGCGTGTTGCGCGCGTCGTCCATCGACTCGTGCGCGCCGCGCCGGCCGACGATCGTCAGGATCGGCGCCTGCGTGTTCGTCGCGCGCACGATGCCGAGCGCGGTCGCGCTGCGAAACGGGATCATCACGTCGTCGAGCGCGGGGAAGTGCAGTCCCGCGAAGCCTGGCGTCGTGATGCCGACGATCGTGAACGCGTGGCCGTCGATCGTGAGCACGCGGCCGAGCGCCGCCGAGTCGGTGTTGAGATAGCCGCGCCAGAATCGGTCGGTGATGACGGCGACCGGCGCGGCGGTCGAGTCGTCGCGCGGCGAGAGCACGCGCCCGCGCGCCGCGCGCACGCCCACGACGTTGAAGTACGATCCGTCGACGATGTCGAGCCAGCCGCTCGCCGACACGCCGTCGGTCTCGAGGACCGCCGACGCCGACGAGACCATCGTCAGGTGCAGCGGCCCCGACGCGAGCGCGCGGTACTCGTCGAGCGAGAAGCGGTCGTCGACGCCGCGCGCGCCGAGGTCGCGCTGCGCCGCGATCAGCTCCGTTGCGGCCGGAATCGGCAGCCGCGCCAGCAGCACAGAGTGGATCAGGCTGAAAATCGCCGCGTTCGCGCCAATCCCCAGTGCGAGCGACGCGACCGCGACCACGGTGAGACCCGGCGAGCGTCGCAATCCACGCCACGCGTATCGCCAGTCCTGGACGACGGCCTCGAGCGGCGGCGGCACCCACACCGAGCGCGCTTCCTCGCGCATGTACGTCTCGTTGCCCATCGCGCGTCGCGCCGCGACGTGCGCGTCGGCGGCGGACAGTCCGCGCCGGCCGAGCTCCTCCGCGACTCGCGCCTGATGAAACTCGAGCTCCTCGCGCAGGTCGTCGGTGCGCGAGCGCGAGTGCATCCAGTACACGAGCCGCCGGAGCCAACGCATGAGCGATGTCATGCGAAGCGCAGCACGGCGTGGATCGCCCCGATCATTCGCTCGAAGGCTTCGTGTTCGGCGGCGAGCTGCTTGCGGCCGGCGGCGGTCAGGGTGTAGTAGCGCGCGCGGCGGTTGTTGTCCGACACGCCCCACTCGGCGCGGACGTATCCATCGAGCAGCAGGCGCTGGAGCGCGGGGTAGAGCGAGCTCTCGCCCACTTGCAGCACGTCCTTCGACACCTGCCGCAGCCGCTCGGCGATGCCGTAGCCGTGCATCGAGCCGCTCTGCAGGGCGCGGAGGACGAGCAGGTCGAGTGTTCCGGGGAGGAGCTCGGGGGGCTTGGCGGCGCGCGGCATGTCACTCCCATCGATGGACGATGGGAAGATTGATCATGCCGGCGAATCCGTCAAGCCCCATCGATAGACGATGGGAGCGACGATCTACGAATGCTTCCGTTGGTCGGGTAGAAGTCCGACCGATCGCCCTCGCGCCAACAGTGTCCGCTTTCGGGACGCGGAGTCCCACCCGCGCGCATGGCGCCGAGTCCGATGCCGCCCGACCGATGGCCCAACTCCTTGCGCCGGCGCGATCTAGCATTCATGTCCTCACGGCATGGAGCTTACCTATGACGGATGCCGCTGCGTGCCGTCCGACCGCTCTCCGGAACTTCCATGCTCGCTGACTTTCGCCTCGCCGCCCGCGGTCTGATCCGCGCGAAAGGCCTCGCCGCCGCCGCCGTGCTTTGCCTCGCGCTCGGCATCGCCGGCACCACGATCGTGTACAGCGTGACCAACGCGATCGTGCTGCATCCCGTGCCGACCCCCGATCCAACGGGACTGGTGATGGTCACGGAGGTGCCGCCGAGGACCCCGAGCCCGGACTTCTCCGCGATGGCGCCGGCCAACTATGTAGATCTTGCCCGGCGCAATCACAGTTTCAGCGAGCTCGCGGCGTTCCGGGGACTCGACGCCAATCTTACCGGCATCGAGGACCCGGAGCGTGTGAACGGCTACCGCGTCACGCCCAGCTACTTCCACGTGCTCGGCGTTCGTGCCGCGATCGGGCGCGTTTTCACACCAGAGGATGCGCGCTACACGGAATCGCCCAACGTCGTCATTCTCAGCGACGGTCTGTGGCGGCGGCACTTCGGCGCCGACTCGAGCGTCATCGGCCGCGTGGTGCGCATCAATGACGTACCGCGCACGATCGTCGGCGTCATGCCTCCCGGCTTCGTGTTTCCGACTGGCGCCGAGCTTTGGACGCCTCAATCGCTGGACGGAGCGTTCGGCCGCGAGCGCGATGGACGCTTCTTCACGGGCGCGCTCGCGCGCTTGCGCCCGGGCGTGTCGCTCGGGCGCGCCAACGCCGACGTGCACGCGATCATGCAGCAGTTGGCGCACGATTATCCCGAGGACGACGGCAAGTGGGACATGCGCGTGGAGTCGGCGAACGCGTTCTACGGCCAGCATCCGCGGCCATTCATGCTCGCGCAGCTCGCGGCCGTCGTCCTCGTGCTGCTTCTCGCGTGCGCGAACGTGGCGAATCTCCTCCTCGCTCGCGCCACGACGCGGACGCGAGAGATCGCGGTGCGCGTCGCGCTCGGCGCATCGCGCGGCCGCATCGTGCGCCAGCAGCTCGCGGAATCCTTTCTGTTGGCCGCGGTGAGCGGGGTCGTTGGGGTCCTGCTCGCCACGTGGGGCGTGGCCGGCGCTCGCGCGATGCTCCCGCCCGAGCTCGTGAGCTTCAATCCGGGGTGGACGCGAATGGACGTGAGCGGCGCCGTGCTCGCCTTCACCGCCGCGATCTCGCTCGGTACGGCGCTGCTCGTGGGCGCGGTGCCCGCGTTGGTCGCGAGCGGCGCCGATCCGCAGTATGCGCTCAACGATGCCGGCCGCAGCGGATCGGAGGGCAAGGGACGGCACCGGCTGCGCGGATTGCTCGTGGCGTCGGAGATGGCGCTCGCGATCACGATGCTCGCCGGAACCATCCTGACGGTGCGCGGCTTCGCGCGGCTCGCGCGGCAGGCGCCCGGCTACCGCGTCGACCACGCGCTCACGATGCAGCTCACCATGCCGATCGCGCGCTATCCCAGCGACTCCGAAGCCGAAGTCATGTACGATCGCCTCCTCGATCGCCTGCGCGCCGAGCCCGGTGTGGTCGACGCGGCGCTCACGACGGCGCTGCCGGCGGAATATGCCGATCATTCCGACCGCATCTTCCTCGAGGGGGAGGCGCGCCCCATGCGCGGAGATCCGGCTCGCGCGCCGCGGTCGCGGATCGTCTCGCCGACGTATTTCGCGGCGATGGGCATTCCGGTGATTAGTGGACGCATATTCACGAATCATGATGATGCGCGATCGCCGGCGGTGATCGTGGTGAGCGAGGCCATGGCGCGCGCCTATTGGCCGGGACAGAATCCGATTGGCAAGCGCATCGGCTCGCCGGGCAACGATACGACGATGGCGACCGTGGTCGGCGTCGTCGGCGACGTGCGGTTCAACCCCAACCTCGGCGCGCCCGAAATCACACCAACCTATTACGTGCCGATGGCCCGCGCGCACCCGTGGCGCACGATGTCGCTGGTCGTTCGCACGAGGGACGATCCCGAGGCGGCCACGCGCCGGATCGAGCGCGCGCTCGAGAGCGTGGCGCCGACCGTGGCGCCCGGGAGCGTGGCCACGCTCGAGCATCAGTACGCCGCGTCGCTCTCGCCGCAGCAGATCACGAGCGAGATGATGGCCGCGTTCGCGTTCGTCGCGCTACTGCTCGCGGCACTCGGCATTCATGGCGTGATGTCGTACAGCGTCGCGCAGCGCACGCACGATATCGGCGTACGCGCGGCACTCGGCGCACGGCCCGCGGACATACTCCATGCCGTGCTCGGCACGGCAATCCGTCCGGTGGGCGCCGGCATCGCGGTCGGACTGCTCGGTGCCGTGCTCATGACGCGCGGACTCGCGCATCTGCTGACGCAACTCTCATCGAGCGATCCGCTCGCGTTGGCGGCCGCGGTGCTGGTGCTCGTCGCCGCCGCGCTAGCAGGGAGCTACCTCCCCGCGCGGCGTGCGACGCGGGTGGATCCCATGGTGGCATTGCGAAGCGACGGATAAGGGCAACGCGAGCGGGGGTCCGCTACGGCGCGGGGATTGCGGACCCGACTGGAACCGCGTAATGGGTGTGTGGCGAATGCGACCCCCTTCACCCCGGGCCTGATGAACCAGAGCACCCCGCTGGACGCCGCCACAGAGCCGCATCTCGTCCGCCGCTTCGGCCTTCTTCCGGCGACGGCGCTCAACATGACGAACATGATCGGCGTGGGACCGTTCATCACGATCCCGCTCCTGATGTCCGCGCTCGGGGGGCCGCAGGCGATGCTCGGCTGGGTCGTCGCGCTCATCATCGTCATCTGCGACGGCATGGTGTGGAGCGAGCTCGGCGCCGCGATGCCCGGATCGGGCGGGTCGTTCCAGTATCTGCGCGAGGCGTTCGGGAGTGCGCGCATCGGCCGACTGATGGCGTTCCTGTTCGTCTGGCAATTCGTGCTCAGCGGCCCCCTCGAGATCGCGTCCGGGTACATCGGCTTCTCGGACTACACGAGCTATCTCTGGAAGGGGATGACGCGTCCCGACGCGATCGCGCTGATCACGGCGATCGGCGTGATCAACATCGCGCTGCTCTACCGGCGCATCAACTCGATCGCCAAGCTGACGATCACGCTCTGGATCGGGACGCTCATCACAGTGCTCGCGGTGATCATCACCGGCGCGATGCACTTCTCGTCGCACGTCGCATTCGACTTCCCGCCGGGCGCGTTCAACTTCTCGCTCGGCTTCTTCCTCGGCGTCGGCGCCGCGTCGCGGATCGGCATCTACGACTACCTCGGGTACTACGACGTCTGCTACATCGGCGACGAGGTGCGCGATCCCGGGCGCGTGATTCCGCGGTCGATCCTCATCAGCACCGCGGCGGTCGCGGTGATCTACTTCGGCATCAACCTCTCGATCATCGGCGTGGTGCCGTGGCGGGAGTTCGTGCCGGCCGCGCAGCACGTCGAGTCCAACTTCATCGTCTCGATCTTCATGCAGAAGATCTACGGGACGACGGTCGCCACCGTCTTCACGCTGCTCGTACTCTGGACCGCGTTCGGCTCCGTGTTCGCGCTCCTGCTCGGCTACTCGCGCATTCCGTACGCGGCGGCCGAGCGCGGCTATTTCTTCCGGGTATTCGGGCGGCTGCACCCGACGAAGGGTTTTCCGCACGTGTCGCTGCTCGTGCTCGGCGTGATCTCGATCGGCGCGGGCTTCTTCTCGCTCGGCACCGTGATCGACGCGCTCATCGTCACGCGGATCCTGGTGCAGTTCATGGGGCAGATCGTGGGCCTCATGCTGCTTCGCCGCCGGGCGCCGGACCTGCCGCGGCCGTACCGCATGTGGCTGTATCCGGTTCCGGCGCTCGTCGCGCTGCTCGGCTGGGTGTTCGTGTTCGCGACGACCGAGGCGCGCGTGATCCTGTTCGGGGTCGGCGCGCTAGCCGTGGGAGGCATCATATTTCTGTACTGGTCGTGGCGGAGCAGGGCGTGGCCGTTCGGATACGAAGTCGCCGAGGCGAAATAATGAAAAGAATCATTACTGTTTGCATATTGTTGAGTTCGGCCGCCGCCGCCGTCCAGGGGCAGACGCGGCGGGCGCTGCACGACGGCTGGCAAGTCCAGACGTCCGAGAAGGCGGGGCGCGACGGCGCGGCGATCTCGTCGCCGTCGTACCGCGCGACGGGGTGGTACCGCGCCACCGTCCCGTCCACCGTCGTCGGGACGCTCGTCGAGGACGGCGTGTTCAAGAATCCGTTCTACGGGATGAATCTCCGCGACATGCCGGGGATGTCGTACAAGATCGGCCAGAACTTCGTGCACTTGCCGATGGACTCGACGAGTCCGTACGCCAAGCCGTGGTGGTATCGCACGACATTTCGCGCGGCGCCCGCGCGCGGCAAGCACGTGCTGCTCCAGTTCGATGGCATCAACTATCGCGCGAACATCTGGGTGAACGGTCATCGCGTCGCTGATTCGTCCACCGTCGCCGGCACGTATCGGCGGTTCGAGCTCGACGTCACCGACGAGCTAGCGAAGAGCGGCAACAACGCGGTTGCCGTCGAGATCTACGCGCCGGGGACCGCGGACCTCCAGACGACGTGGGTCGACTGGAACCCGTCGCCGCCCGACAAGGACATGGGGCTCTGGCAGCCCGTCTGGCTCTCGACGACAGGCGACGTCGTCGTGCGCTACCCCCAGGTGGTGAGCCACGTTGATACGACTTCGCTAAAGAGCGCTGACCTGACGATCGGCGCGGACGTCAAGAATCTCTCGTCACGTTCGGTGCGCGGCGTGCTCGTCGCGTCGATTCGCGGCATCACCGGCGCTCGCGTCGAGCGGCGTTTCACGCTCGGGCCTCGCGACAGCGCGTATCTCGAGCTCGCGCCGGACTCGTTCCCCGTGCTGCACGTGCGGAATCCGCGGCTCTGGTGGCCGGCCCAGCTCGGGACGCCGGCGCTGTACGACCTGGCCGTGCGCGTGAACGCCGGCGGCGCCGCGTCCGATGCGCAGCACGTGCCGTTCGGCATTCGAGAAGTCACATCGGAGATGACGCCCAAGGGCGCGAAGCTCTTTCGCATCAACGGCAAGCGCATTCTGATCCGCGGGGGCGGGTGGGCGCCGGACATGTTCTTCCGCCCGCAGCCGGAGCGGCAGGACGCCCAACTCCGCTACGCGCTCGACATGCACCTGAACGCGCTCCGTCTCGAGGGCAACTACGAGAACGATCGCTTCTTCGCGCGCGCCGACACGCTCGGCCTGTTCGTGATGACGGGCTGGGTGTGTTGCAGCCCGTGGGAAGAGTGGCCCAAGTGGGGACCAGAGCAGTACACCGTTGCCGCGGCGTCGCTGCGCGATCAGATCCGCCGGCTCCGCGCGCATCCGAGCGTGTTCGTCTGGCTCAATGGCAGCGACAATCCGCCGCCGGCGAACGTCGAGCAGAGGTATCTCGACATCGAGCGCACGCAGCACTGGCCGAATCCCACGATCTCCTCGGCGAGCGCGAAGCCGGCGCAGTTCTCGGGCGCGAGCGGCGTGAAGATGACCGGCCCGTACGATTGGGTGCCGCCATCGTACTGGCTGCAGGACTCCACGCACGGCGGCGCGTGGAGCTACAACACGGAGACGAGTCCCGGCGCCGCGGTGCCGCCGATCGAGAGCATCCGTCGCATGATGCCGGAGCGCGACATCAAGTGGCCGCTCGACAGCGTCTGGCTCTTTCACGCCGCGGGGGGGCAGTTCACCCATCTGCTCGATCGATTCGACACCGCGATGACGGTCCGCTTCGGCGCGCCCAAGACCGCCGAGGATTACACGAAGACGTCGCAGCTCATGACGTACGAGGGTGAGCGCGCAATGTTCGAGGCGTACCGGCGCAACAAGTACACGTCGACCGGCATCATTCAGTGGATGTTCGACAACGCGTGGCCGTCGATTTACTGGCACCTCTTCGATTGGTACCTGCGGCCCGCGGGCGGCTACTTCGGCACCAAGAAGGCGAACGAGCCCGTCCACGTGCTCTACTCCTACGACGATCACACGGTCGCGGTGGTGAACGGCTCGCGCGACGCGCTTCACGGCGTCCGCCTGCGTGCGCGCCTCGTCTCGACGAGCGGGGCGAGTCTCGGCTCGCGCGACACGACGCTCGAGCTCCCGGCGGACAGCAGCATGCGCCTCTTCGTGCTGCCGGAGCCCAGGGGCGTGTCGGGCGCGTACTTCGCCGATCTGCGGCTCACCGCGGCGGACGGGCGCGCGCTGAGCACGAACTTCTACTGGCTCTCGACCACACCCGACGTGCTCGCCGATACGTCGACGTGGTACATGACGCCGGTCAAGTCGTTCGCCGACTACACCGCGCTCCGGCGGATGCCCGCGAGCACGGTGCGTGTGGCCGCGGCATTCACGAGCGGTCACGCGCGCGTGACGCTCACGAACACCGGCAAGGCGGTCGCGTTCTTCCTCCGGCTCCGCGTGGTCGGCGGCGACGGCGCCGAGGCGCTGCCGGTATTATGGGACGATAATTACATATCGCTCATGCCCGGCGAGTCGCGCTCGCTCTCGGCGAGCTACCGCGCCGCGGATGTCCACGGCGCGCCGCACGTCGAGATCACCGGCTGGAACGTGGGGCGGGTGGTGGCGCGCTGAGCGGCGGGACAGTGCGTCGATTCGATGCAGCCTCTGCCGGACGCAGAGGCGAGCGTCGAAATCCATTTGTCCAACAGGTGTTTGGTATATCGCTTGCCGCGCCCGGCTCCCGAATCACCAATACGGGAGGCACGAATGGGCACCCAGCTCATCGCACTGTCACTTGGAGTCGCGCTCGCCGGCTGCTCGACCATGAATTCCGCCGCGGGCTCGCTCGGCACGATGCCCGCGCCGGCGAGGGCGGCGGCGCTCCACCAGGACATGCGCCGGCTCTGGTCCGATCACGTCGTGTGGACGCGGCAGTACATCGTCGCGGCGGTGGCCGGCACGCCCGATGCTCCGGTCGCGCTCGCGCGCTTGATGCGCAACCAAGATGACATCGGCAACGCGATCAAGCCGTACTACGGCGACGCGGCCGGCGCAAAGCTGACCGATCTCCTGAAACAGCACATCAGCCTCGCGGGCGAGGTCGTCGCGGCGGCGAAGGCGGGGGATCAGGCAAAGCTCCAGGACGCGGATCGCCGTTGGCACGACAACGCCGGCGAGATCGCAACGTTCCTGTCCAGCGCGAACCCGAACAACTGGCCGCACGACGCGGTGCTCTCGATGCTGAACAACCACCTCGCGCTGACGACGCGCGAAGCGACGGACCGCATCAAGGCCAACTGGAGCGACGACCAGCAAGCGTTCGACGCGGTGTACACGCAGATCATGGGCATGGCCGATACGTTGGCCGACGGCATCATCAAGCAATTCCCGACGAAGGTGTGATGATCGGAGCGAACGTCTCACGAAGCCTGCTCAGCGGGAGGTGCTGATGCGACGGAATGGTGTGCTCATTGGTGTGATACTGAGCATTGGCGCGCAGGTGAGCTGCGCGCACGGGGCGTCCATGACCGCATCCAGCACCCCCGCTCCCTCGCGCTCGGAGTCGATGGGCGCGAGCATGTCGACCGACACGCTCGGCCCGCTCCGTCAGCGCGCCGTCGCCGCGGTGCTCCAACGGATCGCCGGACGTGAGAACGCGCCGGCGGACAGCGTCTTTCAGAACGTGCGCGTACTGCGCGGCCTGTCCGCGCGCCAGTTGCTGAACGTCATGAACGATGGCTTCGGCCACGGACTCGGCGTGAGCTGCGGGTTCTGTCACGTACCTGGCCAGTTCGCGAGCGACCAGAAGCCGAACAAGAACACCGCGCGCGACATGCTGCGCATGGTGAGCACGATCAACGCCGATCTCCGCACGATGCCGAATCTTCCCGATTCGAACGCGCGCGTGGGCTGCATCACCTGCCACCGGATGGCGCCCAAGCCGATGCTGATCGGCCGCTAGCGTCTGCTCGCCGGAGGCACGATGCCGTTCATGCGCAGGTATTCCACCATCTGCCCGTAATGATCGTACGTATGGACCATCGCCTCGGTGATCAGCGCGATGCGCGTCGCCGTGCCGCCCTGAAACGGCGAGATCGGCGATGAGCGTACGGGAATACGTGTATTCCCAATCGCGTCGATCGCGCGGTCGAGCGCGTCGAACGAGCCGTCGAGATACGCGATCCACTGCCGCTTCGTGACGATCGTGTCCGGTCCCGCTTCGTCGCCGGCGTCGGCTGGGGGGTTCTGCCCGAGCGCGGCGGCGGCGAGAATGTAGTTGGTCGCCGCCAGGTGGCCGATCTCCCGGCTGAACGTGCGGACGTTCGCGAACTCGCCGGCGGCCGGCGCGAAGCCGTACTTGTCGGCGGGCATGGCCTCCGCGGCGGAGACCACGTTCTTCCGGAGCGCGCCCTTGATCATGAGGTGAAAGTTCGCGCGTTCCTGCGCGAACGCGGTGTCGGCGCCCGACGAGCCGGCTTGGTCGTGGCCGCGGCTGACGCGCTGCGCGAATACGTTCGGCACCGGCAGCGCGCACGCGAGGCATGCGAGCGCCTCGATCATTCTGAGATACATACGAGAGCTCCGTGAAGGTTCACGGAGGAGCGTACCACTTCAAGCGTGCTCGAAGTCAAGACGTCGTTCGCGGCGGCGCGTTGTCGAGCATCGCGGCCGTCCGGCGACGGACGCACTGGCCGAGCGTCTCACACTGACACCGGAGCAGCCGCGCGAGCAGCTCGCGCATCTCCTCGGCGCGCGCGATGCGCTCCTCGATCTCCTCGAGCTTGCGCTTCGCGAGCGCCTGCCAGCGCGCCGACGCCGGCGTGGCGCGGTCGAATCCGTTGAGGAGCGTCTTGATCTCGCGCATGGTGAAGCCCGCGTCGTGCGCGAGTTGGATCAGCGCGAGCGACTCGAACACGGAGCGATCGTACATGCGGCGGCCGCTCACGCGGCGCGGCGGGTGCAGCAAGCCGGCGTCCTCGTAGTACCGAATCGCCGACGTGTTGATGCGCGCGATCCGCGCCACTTCGCCAATCGGAAGGCCGCTCGCGTGGTCCATCGCTCCACCTCGAAGGAATGATCAGTCGTGATCGATGCCGAGGTAGAGTATGCGCAAATCGTCCAGGTCGCGAGCGTCGGCGGTCACCTCGAGGACGAGCGGCGCTCGCGCCACATCGACGACGCGGTACTGGAATCGCGCGCAGCACCGGCGTTCAACGCGTACGAACGCGTGCACGACGAACCGATTCGCGATCGTGCGCGGGAGCTCGAGCCGGACGCCGCGGTCCGTGGCGCCGCGCGACGTGGCACGGCTCAAGAGGGAGCGGAAGCGCCGGATGCCGAGCGAGCGGCCGCCCGCCGGCAGCGTGCAGACGCGGCCGACCGCGTCGAGCAGAGGAAGTTCTTTCATGCGCGAACGCTAGCACTTCAAGTGTACTTGAAGTCAAGGCACCCCGGCGACGGTCTTCGGCCGCAACGCCGCGAGATCGGGCATGAAGACGAGCAGCCCGTCGTCCGCTGTGGTCCGATGATAGCCGGCCACGAGCTGCGCCTGGTACTGCCGGATGTCGAAATCGAAGCGATCGCTTGGCGCGAGATCGATCACTTGCATGTCGGCGTGAACCATGAACAGCTTGCCGAACTGCAGCGTGCCGCCGCGAAAGAGCATGTAATTCGGCGCCGCGGTGTCCGGCTGGAGCGCGGCGAGCGTGCCGGGCTTCGCGCCGCCGAAGTACTGCACGAGCGTGTCGGGCGCGAGCCGCACCGCGACGAGCCGTCCCGAGATCGCCGGCGGCGGCATCAGGTTCGTCGGATCGATCAAAAGATCGTTGCCCTCGACGCGGACGCCCCGCGCTTTGCGCAGATCGAGGAGCTTGGCGAGCGTGACGCCAAGTGCATCCATGAGCCCCTTGCCCGGGATGGAGCAGATCTTCATCGCGATCGGATGGACGCGAAGCTCACCGCGGTCGGTGACGCTCACCTCGCCAGTCATCTCGAACGGAATGTCGACGACCTTGTGCAGCACGCCGCGCTGAATGAGATGCCCGTTCTCGACCTGAAAGCTGAGCGCGCGGAGCGGCGCGCCCGGGTACGCGAAGACGTACGTGTTCATCAAGCGCGAGAGATCGGCCGTCGGGAAGCCGACCGTGCCGGTGTCGATGTCCAGGACGAAGGAGCGCGGGTCGTCGAACGACACCACGCCGTCGCCGCGCCGGCTGCGCATACGGCCGCGCAACTGATCGAGGTCGAGCGCAACCCCGGGCCACATGTGAAAGCGCACGTGCTGGAAGCGCGCGTTCACGATCGTGTCGCCGCTCTCGGCGCGCGCGACCGCGGAGGTGACGGGATATCCCGCGCCGGGTTGAGGCTCGATCAGCGTCACCGTTGGCGCGGCGCGGCAGGAGCCGGCGAAGATCCCGAACAATCCAAGCGCAAGGGCGCGCCAGCGCGCGGCCGGTCGGCCATCAGTGTTTCGTTCGCGTCCCTCCCGACCCGTCACCACCACCTCGCGCGTGATCTCTCGTCAGGCAATCCATCGCCGCGGTGGTGCGTTCCTCCGGCCGAGTCTGTTTGCGCTACGGCGCGCCGGGGTGATACCGCCGAATCGTCTCCCGTTCGATGTCCGCCTCGCTCCACGCGACCGGTTTGAGCTCGCCCGCGGCGAACATCGCCGCTTGATCGCTGAAATACGGCGAGCTTGGCCGCGGGCTTTCGCCGTACGCCAGCACGGAATACGCGCGCGGCTGATCGCCGAATTCGACGGCGAGAATCCAGCCGTCGCTGCCCGTCGCCTCGAGCTTGCCGTCGCGATCTGGCTTGTAGGTGAGCACGCGGAAGCAGCCGTCATCACTCGCACAGCCGCCGACCGGCACGTCCACGTCGCCGCGGCGAACGCGATGCACCTCGCCCCAGGCAACGTCGAACGACCCATATCGGCGCGCGGTCTCGGCGACGGCCCACGAGAACGCCGTCGCGGCACGCGCGGGATCGCGCAGACCGTGCGGTGTCGAGCGCGGCGCCGCGGCGCTCCACGCCACGGCGAACGGGTCGCCGGTGCCGCGGACCGCGTAGCGGCGCCACCAGATGTCGAACAGCACGCTGCCGCTCGAGCTTGGCGAGACTGTCTCATCCCACGCCGCGACGAGATCGATCGCGCGCGCGACGTCACCCGTCGGATTCGTCGCGCGCACCGCGGAGACGAGATCGTCGCGAACGCGCTCGGCGAGGAGCATGCGGTACGAGTGCTTGAGCTTCACCACGTCCTCGAGGCTCAATTTGCGATCGTTGTCGATGAGATCGATCGCGAGCTGACTCCGAAGCCCGAGGCGGGGCGGCGGGAAGTACGGCGGATACGCCGACGGGTCGAGCGGGCGGCGCATGTTCGTGTAGTACGGCGCGTCGTTCTCGTTGTGCACGTAGCCGCCCGGCGGATCGAGAAACTGGGGCAGCGAGTCGAACGGCACGTAGTGCGACCACGCATCCGACGTGCGGTGCGCCGGCACGCCGAGGCTGTCCGGACGATGCGGCAGCGACGGGAGCGATGCATTCCACAAATAGTAAATGTGTCCCGCGCGATCGGCGTAGGTGAAGCTCGAGTTGATGCGCGCGCGCATCTTCATCGCGTCCTGCCACTCGGCGAGCGAATGCGCGCGCATCATGCGCAGAAACTGCTCGCCGCCGCGGTACTCGAGATCGTTCGACGCTTTGAGGACGTAGATCTTCGCGCCTTCGCGCGCGACGACGGGGCCGAGCGACGTGCGCCAGAAGTCCCGCGACTCGCTCGAAAGACCGGCGCCGTCCTTGTACTGCACGACGACCGTTTGCCTGGCGAGCGCGTGCGACGCGCCGTCGAGCAGGTAGTGGTCGGGCTGCGTGGTGTCCGCGTCGACGATGTAGATCTGGCCGAGGATGGGATCGTTGTTCGTCGTCGCCCAGCCGAGGTCGCGGTTGAAGCCGCCGACGACGCTGAACGGTCCGCCGATGCGCAGATCGCCGTAGAAATCGAGCACGCCCGGAACGACGATGTGAGCTTCGTAATAACCGGCGGTCCACGCGAGATGTGGATTGCGCAGCAGGATCGCGTGGCCCGACGTCGTTCGGCTGGGCGCGAACGCCCACGCGTTGGAGCCGTCGTTCGGGTCGGCGGGCGCGGCATGCGCGTTCCGTTCAATGAGCGCCGCGGCCTGCGCCGTTTGTGGGACCTCGACGTCCTCCGCGGCGACGTCGTAGCCGGTGAAGCGCGGCGCGAAGCCGGGCGGGAACTCATCGGGGTGCAGCTCGACGTAGCGATTCACGCCGGCGGCAAACCCTTCGTATATGTCGCGCGTGTCGCGATCGATCCGGTCGTAGATCTGGACGGCGCGCGCGTGCGCGATGCGTCCATTGAAGTCGCGCCGGATGCTGTCGCGGCCGAACCAGAGTCCCATCTCGCCGCGGGCGGCGAGGAGGCTGAGCGCGACGCGCGCGCCGTAGTCCTCGCACTGCACGTACGCTTCGCCGTATCCGGCGGCCGCGAGATTCCGCGCGATAATGTGCGGCACGCCGTGTGTCGTCCGGCGAACCTCGACCATGCTGCTCAACGCGGCGGGGGAGAGCGGCGCGGGGGGCCGGTGACATCCCGCCGCGAGGATCGAAATCGCGGCGGCGCTCCAGCGAATCCGGTGGTTCTTCTGGTTCGTCATGCGGCGAAGCTACCACGCGGCGGAGCGCCGCGGAATCTGACTTGCGCTGCACGGCGCCGGGCATCGCTTCCCATAGACGTGACGGGGAGAGGATCGACATGCCCCTCGGGTCGTCCGAGCTGCTGCAGGGCACACTGCAAGTGCTCATTCTCAAGGCGCTGTACGCCGAGCCCGCGCACGGCTACGGCATCGCGCGGTGGATCGAAGCGACCACGAACGACGTGCTGCGCGTCGAGGAAGGCTCGCTCTATCCCGCGCTGCGGCGCCTCGAGACAAGGGCTACGTCGCCGCGGAGTGGGGATTCCCCGAGAACAATCGCCGCGCGAAGTTCTATGCGTTGACCGCCGCGGGCCGAGCGCATCTGCGAAACGAGGACCTGGGAATGACGCGTGACGAAGCGGAGCGCGCGGCGCGCGAGCGCGGCCGCGCTTGGCACGAGTGGCTGGATCGCGCACGGACGGACGTGCGCATCGCGGTGAGATCGCTTCGGCGCTCGCCGGGATTTGTCATCGGAGTTTGTGCGATTCTCGCGATCGGCATCGGCATGACCGCGACGATGTACACCGTCTACAAAGTCGTGCTCATCGATCGCCTGCCGATCGAGACGCAGGACCGGCTCGTCGTCATGCACCCGATCGACCACCATGGCACGCATCTCGACGCGCCGCTGCCGTATCTGGCCGAGATCGCGCGCGATTCCGCGCTCTTCAGCGGCGTCGCGGGAACATACCATCCCGGCGCGCAGCCGTTGCCGTTGATGGACGGCACGACGCCGATCGAGCTCCGCGAGGCTGCCGCGACCGCGAACTATTTCGACGTGCTCGGCATGCGAGCCGAACGCGGGCGGTTGTTCGCGCCGGCGGACGGAAAGCGTGGCGCGGCACCGGTGATCGTGCTGAGTCACGCGGCGTGGCAACAACGATTCGGCGGAGATCCGAACGTCATCGGCCGCACGCTCGTGATCCCGTACACGGAGCAACGGGCGCGCATCGTCGGGATCGCGCCCCCGGGCTTCGCCTATCCAGTCGGCGCCGAGGCGTGGGTGCAGCTCGCGCCCGACGGCACCGAACAGGTGGACGTGATCGCGCGCCTCGCGCGCGGCGTCACCGTCGACGCGGCGCGCGCGGGTTTGCTCGCGCTCGCGCATCGCGTGAATCCGTTCGCCAGCACAAGCCCCGGCAACGGCAAACCACCCGTGACCGTCGAGGTTGACGACGTCGAAGCGCATCCCCTCACGGATACGCTGCTCGGCGGCATACGTCCGGCGCTCGTCGCGCTGACGCTCGCGGTGGGGCTGCTCCTGCTCATCGCTTGCGTGAACGTCGGCAGCCTGATGCTCGGCCGCTTCCTGGCGCGCCGTCGAGAAATCGTGGTGCGCCGCGCTATCGGCGCGAGTCAAGGCGACGTGGCGCGGCTGCTGCTCGTGGAGAGCGCGCTGCTCGCCATCGCCGGCGGCGCGCTTGGGACGACATTCTCGATCGCCGCCATTCGCGTCATCGCGCGCCTTGCACCGACCGCGCTGCCGCGCGTCGATGCGCTCGCGCACGTCGACGCGCCGCTCGGCGTTGCCGCGATCATCAGCGTCGTCGCCGTGCTCGTGTTTGGCGTGGTGCCGAGCATCGCGGCGTCGCGCGTGAGCTCGTACGCGCTGTTGCGGGCGGATGCGCGCGCCGGCGTCGAGGGCCGTTCTTCGCGGCGCGCGCGTCGCTGGCTCGTCGCGACGCAAATGGCCCTCGCCGTCGTGCTGATCACGGGCGCCGGACTCCTCGTCCGCACGCTCGTGCAATTGGAATCGCAGGATCTCGGCTATCAGCCCGAGCACCTCTCGATGCTCAGCTTCACGGGTCCGCAGTCCGACCTGCCGAATCCGGATCGCATCTACCAGGCGGCGCGCCAACTCACCGCGCGCATCGAAGCCACTCCCGGCATCGTCGCGGCGACGCCGATCGAGAGCCCGCCGTTCAAGGGGCAATCGTTCTTCATCATGCCGCTCGTGCCCGCGAGCGCGACGGCGGACGAGCGCGATCACGCGCCGTATGTACCGTTCGAGTTCGTCGGGTCGGGATACTTCCGCACCTTCGGCGTTCCGATCCGCGAGGGGCGTGGACTGCTGCCGTCGGACACCAAGACGGCGGAGAAGGTCGTGGTTCTCAGCGAGACGATGGCCAAGCGGTTGTTTCCGCACGAGAGCGCCGTCGGCAAGCAACTGATGAACGCGAAGGACGCATCGAAGGTGTTGTGGACGGTCGTGGGCGTCGCGAGCGACACACACTTTCGTGATCTCAAAAACACCGGGCCCGTGGCCTACTTCAATTCGGACCAGGTCGAGCCATTCTGGAACGGCTACATCGCCGTGCGGACGAGGGGGTCGCTGGCGGCGATGCTGCCGGCGATTCGCGCGGCGGCGCACGACGCGAATCCGCATCTCGTGATGTACGATGCCACGACGATGGACGCCCTTCTCGATGGGCCGATGGCCCAGCCGCGCCTCGACGCGCTCCTGCTCACCGGTTTCGCACTCGTCGCGCTACTGCTTTCGGCCATCGGGTTGTACGGCGTCATGTCCGGCGCCGTGCGCCAGCAAACGCGCGACATTGGCGTCCGGGTCGCGCTCGGGGCGACGCCGCATGATGTGCGCCGCCTCGTGCTCGGCGACGCGCTCGCCGTGATCGGTGCCGGCGCCGTCGCGGGTCTGGGTGTCGCGATGTTCGCCAGCCGATTCCTCGCTTCGCAGTTGTTCGGCGTCACTCCGCTCGATCCGGTATCGCTCGCGGGAGCCGCGGCGCTCCTCGTCGCGTTGGGACTGATCGCCGCGTACCTGCCAGCCCGCCGCGCCACGCGCATCGATCCGGCGCAAGCGCTGCGGGGCGATTGACGATGTGGTAAGCGGCGCGACGGGCTAGGGTTTCCTCACGATGCGGTTCGCCACGAGGGTCGTCACGCATCGACGACGAGCAGCCCCATGGCGCCTTTCTGACCGTGGCCGAATCCGTGGTTCACGAACGGGAACTCGCCGGCCACGTCGCACACGAGCTCGAAGATGCTGCCGCCGCCCGGCGCGACGCTGAACGTCTGGACGCCGGTGATCGCGTTCGCCGGCGGCGTGCCGAGATAGATCTTGTCGAACTGTTCGCCGACGACGTGGAAGTGACACGGGTGCGATGGTCCGGCACTCACGACCCAGAAGCGGACGCGATCGCCGAGCTTCACGTGAATCGGCGCGTCGAGGTATTGATTGGGCCGGCCGTTGAAGCACACGAGGTCCGGAATCATGTTGAGCATTTTCTGATAATCCGACGCTCGGACCGCGGCCGGGACGCCGGCCGCCTCGGCGAGATAGAACTCGTTCTGGATCAGGACGAAGTCCTTCGCCGCCGGCAGTGGTTCGCGCGGCGACACGATCAGCGCGCCGAACATCCCCGAGCCGATGTGCATCAAGACCGGCGACGTGCCGCAGTGATACATGAAGGCGCCGGCGTACTTCGGTTTGAAGGTGCACGTCACCGACTGACCCTTGGGCACGGACTTGAACGCCTGCTTGGGGTCGAGCTGCGCCGCGTGAAAGTCGATCGAGTGCGGGATGTCCGCGTCGTTGGTGAGCGTGAACTCGACGGTGTCGCCGACGCGGCAGTGCACGAGCGGCCCGGGGATGTCGCCCTCGAAGGTCCAGCCCGCGACGACGGTGTCGGCGGAGAGCCGGACCGGGGCCTCGTGCGCGTGCCAGTGCAGTTGGACGTGCCCGCTCGCCGACGGCGGCGGCAGCGTCGGGTCCCAGCGGTGATACGCGACGCTCTGCGCGCCCTGCGTCGCGGTGCCGGTCGCCGACGTTCCGCCGTGCCGCTGACCTTTGAGCAGCGTCGAATCGAGGCGGCTGTCCGAGTTGTGCGTCGGTCGGACGTTGGTCGTCGCGCCCGCGCGCGGCGGCTGCTCCGAGTTGGAGCACGCGGTGGCGGCGATGCCAGGAATGACGAGCGAGAGCGCCGCGGCGCGTCCAAGGAACGTGCGGCGGTCGGTCGCCGACTCGTTCGCATCCACCGGGGTTGAGTCGTGCACGTGCGATCCTCGCGGTGAGTGGTTGAGGTGCTGCTCGCGCGGCACAGCGCGCGCCGTCCCCTCAATGGAGAAGGCGGCCCGCTCGACTCGAGCGAACCGCCTTCACACGCTACGGCCGATCGGCCGCGAGCGCCACATCACTCACGCCACGTCACTCAGCGCCACGTCACTCAGCGCCACGTCACTCAGCGCCACATCACGTCGAACGCGTAGCGCCCGTATCCGGACTGCGGATCCTGCACGCGAATGAGCGCCGTGTAGCCGTTCGCGGCGGATGGCTGCTGGGCAACGAACACGTTGCCGCGCCCCTGGGTGAGCGAGACGTTCACCGACGTCGCGGTCGAGGGCAGACCACTGAACGACGCCTGCACGCCACGCGGTGCGTCGCCGCTCACCGTGCGATAGCTCACGCCGCCGGGGCGCAACACGATGAGCAGATTGTCATCGACGTTTCCGCTCCACTGGAGCGCGGTGCGCGCGCGTCCGAAGCCGCGCCCGAACGGCCGTCCGAGCTCGCCGGCCGCGGCCGGCTGCCAGTACGCGTTGAGCGTGTAACTGCCGGTACCGCTCTGCGGATCGCGGATGCGAACCACCGCCGTGTAGCCGTTCTGAGCCGACGGTTGCTGAATCACGTCGACGGAGCCGCGCCCGTTGACGAGCTGCACGTTGAGCTGACCGTCGGTGCGCGGAAGCGGGCTCATTACGTTGGCTCGCCGCTGGCCCGGCTCGCGCGGCCCGACGTTGCTCGCCGACAGTTGCCGGCCCGTCATCGTGAGTTGGATCTCCTGATCCACTCGACCCGACCAACGAAAGAGCTCGCGCTGCTGCGCGTGCGCTGGTATGGCGCCCGCCGCGACCAGGGCCGCGGCCGCCAGAATGCCTTTGTAGCTGCTGCGTGTTGACATCGTGCTGCCTCCCTCCGGAAAAAACGATACGGCGCACGATCTCGCCAATTTCGAGCCGTGTCGGCGAGCGGAAGACGGTGACCGCCGTTGTTTTCTCTGAAGGCTGCGAGGTCGACGACGTCGTATCGAGACTTGCGCGATGGTTCAGCTCGGGCGTTCCGTCCATGGGATACGAAGGCACCCGATATGCCGATTACACGGGCCTGGTCCGCAGCCTCGAGGAGACATGCCAACCGGACGCGTGAAGTGGTTCAACGCCGAAAAAGGATTCGGGTTCATCGCGCCCGATGACGGCTCCGAAGATCTGTTCGTGCACTACTCGGGAATTCGCGGCAGCGGCTTCCGCGCGCTGGACGAGGGCGCGCAGGTGCAGTTCGAAGTAGGCCCGGGCGCGAAGCGCCCGCAGGCGCGCGACGTCGTGCGACTCGACGCCGGCGAGCCTGGCGAGGGCAGTGCGCCGAGCGTGCCGGCGCGCGCCGAGAGTCCCGCCGTTCCACGTTCGCTTCCGCGTTGGCGCGCCGGTTCGATCGGTCACGCACCGCGCGTGCTCGCCGACGCACCGCCCGCCATCCCGTTCGACGGCGGCTACGGCCGCAACGACGATCGGCGGAAAACGAGTCGGCGGCGCGAACGGACGGACCGCCACGAGCGGAAGCACTGGGCGGACGACGAGTAGCGCGCGACGCCGCGCGCGGGGACGCGCGCCGGGCTAGGGCACCGGCACCTGCGCGGAATCGGGGAGCGCGCGCACCCAGATATTTCGAAAGCTGATCGGCGCGCTCGGGTCGCCGTGCGCCTGGAGCTTGATCGGCTCCGGGCCGTGCGCGTGGTACGCGGGCTTGCCGATGTACAGCGTCGGGCCGGTGAGCGCGACGTGATTCTGTACGAGCACGCCGTTGTGGAACGCGGTGACGTACGCCGGCGTCGCGAGCGCGCCGCCCTTGAAGGTGGGCGCGGTCCAGATCACGTCGTAGACGTTCCACTCGCCGGGCGGCCGCGTGGCATTCACGAGGGGCGGATACTGCTTGTAGATCGCCGCGGCCTGGCCGTTCACGTAGGTCGCGTTGTTATAGGAATCTAGTATTTGAATTTCGTAACCGTCGTCGCCCGGGCCGGTGGAGGCGAGGAACACGCCGCTGTTCCCGCGCGCCTGTCCCGAGCCGGTGATCCCCGCCGGCACCTGCCACTCGAGATGCAATTGATAGTTGGTGAACGCGCGCTTGGTCTCGATGTTGCCGGCCTTCTTGTTCACCGTGAGCACGCCGTCGTGCACCAGCCACTGCGCCGGCCCATGATCCCGCACGGAAAGCCACTCGCTCTCGTTCGTGCCGTCGAACAGCACGATCGCATCGGAGGGTGCGTCGACGTCGGAGCGGCCCGGCGTGACGACGCGCGGCACCGGCTTCCAAATTTCGGTGTCCTCGGGCCGTGGTTTGGCGGCCTGCGCGCATGCGGCGGACGCGCCGATCGAGGCGGCGGCGAGCGCACACAAGAATGAATGCACGTGCACGGCGAGTTCTCCTCAGCGATGATGCGAGTCGGTAGAGCGAGGGGTCGATGTGAACATACAACTGCATCGAGTCATACTACGACCTGCGCGGCAAACGTACGGTGAACGTGCTCCCGCGACCGACGGCGCTTTCGACGGTGAGATCACCCTGCATCGCGCGCGAGAGCTGCCGGCTGATCGAGAGCCCCAGGCCGATCCCGTGCTGCTCGCGCGGCCGCTTGCGCCGGTCGGCCTGAACGAAGGGAGCGAAGACCGCCTCGAGCTGCTCGGGCGCGATCCCCTCGCCCGTGTCGCGCACCTCGATCCGGGCCCACTCCTCGCCGGCGCGACAGTTGATCTCCACCCGCCCGCCGCTGCTCGTGAACTTGATCGCGTTGCCGACCAGATTGACGAGAATCTGATCCAACTTCTCTCGATCGGCACGCACGCGCATGCCGCTGTCGCAGTGACTCTGGAATTCGAGCTGCTTCGATCGCACCTGCGGCTCCAGTAACGGCCGCAGCTCCGACAACACCGTGCCGAGATCGAGATCCTCGATCCGCAATGTGAGCTGGCCCGCCTCGAGCTTGGCGAAGTCGAGCACGTCATTGACCAGCGCCAGGAGATGCGCCGCGCCGCGTTTGATCCGCCGCACGTCCTCGCGCTGCTCGGGCCCGAGAGGCCCGCGAATGCCAAGCTCGAGCAGGTCGACGTAGCCGATGATCGCGTTCAGCGGCGTTCGCAGATCGTGGCTCATGTTCGCCAGGAACTCGGCCTTCGCCCTATTGGCCTGCTCGGCGTCCGCCGTGCGCGCCGCGAGCTCTTCGTTCAGCCTGTCCAGCGCTTGCGCCCGCGCTTGTACGTCGTTCGCGAGCGCGGTCTGTGTGGCGGCGGCGCGCGACAGCGCGACGGTGATCGCGAGCGCGAGCAGCGTGGCGAGAATCGTCCCCGCGGCCACGACCCATATCGTGACACGTTCGCGCGCCGTGAGCGCCGCTTGACGCGTCGCGAGCAGCGACTGTTCTTGCGTCTCGATCATGCCGCTCACCGAGCGCGCCGAATCCATCACGGCCCTGCCACCGCCGAGGATCGCGAAGTCGGCGCGCGTCGGCTCGAAGCCGCGCGCGATGCGCGACACCACACGGCTGTCGAGCGTGCTGAGCCGGCGTCGAGCCAGCGACGCGAGGGTGTCGATGCGCGGCTGCTGCGCGTCGTCGTCCACCGTGAGCCGCCGCAGGCTGTCGATCGCGTGGCTCAGATCCGTCTCGGCGCCGTGGTATGGCGCGAGATACGACGAGTCGCCGGTGATGATGAAGCCGCGTTCGCCAGTTTCCGCGTCGACCAGGCGCGCGAGTACCGCTCGATTGATCTCGATCACGGCGTGCGTGTGCGCGACGAGCGCGCCGGCCCGGTCCTCGCGCCGCGTGCTCGCATACGCGCTCAAGCCTAGGATCAGCACGATGAGGGCCGAGGCGATTGGCGCGGCGAGCAGTAGCGGCGTGAGCCTGTCCGAGTGATGCGGCTCGCCTCCGGCGTCGCTCGGCCGGCGCGCGGACTGGCTGCGCTTGCCCATGACGGCGTAAGCGTATGCCGCGAGGCGACGGCTCGCAAGCGAGCCGGCTACTCGGAGTTGTCGCCCGCCCCGATCGGCTCCGCGCTCCGCTCCGGCGCGTGCGCGACGCGCGTGAACACCTCCTCGCGCAGCTCGTCGAGCGATGGCGGATGCTTCACGTCGTACGAGCGGTTGGAGAGGATCACCGTCCACACGCCGCGCGCGGGATCGATCCAGAGCGAGGTTCCGGTCCATCCCGTGTGGCCGTACGCGATCGGATGCGTGCACGCGTCCTGCTGCGTGGGATGCTCGGCGGGACAGAACGCCTCCCAGCCGAGCGTGCGATGCGCCGCGTGGGGCTGCTGCACGAAGAGCGCGCGCACCAGATCGGCGCGCAGAATGCGCCGGCCGTCGATCACGCCGCCGTTCGCGATCATCGCCGCGAAACGCGCGAGATCCTGCGCCGACGAGAACAACCCGGCGTTCCCGCTCGGCGCGCCGAGGGCGTGCGCGATCGGGTCTGACGGCTTGCCGCGGTAGGGGGCGCCGGAGGTCAGCGTCATGGTCGGCGCGCAATCGGTGCACCCCTCGCCCGGCCAGATGGCCGTGTGCTTCATACCGAGCGGACCCCAGACGCGCCGTGCGAGGAACTGCTGGAGTGGTTCGCCCGCGACGCGCTGCGCGGCGGTCCAGAGCACGATGAAGCTGAGGTCGGAATACTGCACGTGCGTGCCGGGCGGACTTTCGAGTTTCGTACGCAGTAAACTGTGAAGTCGCGCGGCCGGTGTGCTCCCGCGCATGTGGCCGGCGGGCGGCAGCCCCGACGAGTGCGTGAGCAGATGCCGCCAGGTCACCGAATCCTTCCACCGCCCCTCGAAGCCGGGCACCCACGGCTGCACCGGGTCGTCGAGGTGGATCTTGCCGTCCTGCGCCAGGAGGAGCACGGCCGTCGTCGTCGCGACGGCTTTGGTGAGCGACGCGAGATCGTACATCGTCGAGTCCGTGACCGCGGCATCGCGCGCGTGCCAGCCGATGCGGCCAAAGCTCCGGATGGCGAGAATGCGCGAGCGGTCACCGATCGCGACGGCGGCGCCGGGCACCACGCGAGCCTGCACCGCCTGCTCGACGGCGTCGATGGCGGAGTCCATGCGATCCGGTGGTATTAAAAAATCATTATGCGCGGCGGCGTGGCGCGGTGCCCCCGTGCGCGCTCCGTGCGCGGTGAACACGGCCGCCGCGGTGATCGCGGTCTCCGCCACCATGCCCACCATCCCGGCGGCGGCGAGCGCACCGAGCAGCCAGACGAACAGCCATCCCCCCGCTCGCCGGGGCGCGCTCGCCTTCTGTGACGCGATCGCTTGCCCCATATCCAAGTCCTTCGTGGAATTCCCGTTGGGATTGAAGGGCAAGAGCAGCGCCAAGGGTCCTTGTTCGCTGGGACGTCGAGGTCGACGCGAACGGGCTCGCGGTGTAGGATAGAGGAGCGCCGCACGGCGCGTTTCGATCCTCCCGTCCCATCGCCTCATGCTCGTCCCATCTCTGACACGCCGCGCGATCGGCGTGCTCTCCCTCGTCGCGCTCATCGCCGGCTGCGCCCGGCACGATGCCGGCGCCGGCGAGCGCGTGGTCTGCGTCTCGAAACAGATCAACGAATTTCTCTACGACATTCACGCCGAGTCCGTGCTCGTCGCGCGCGATCTCACGTCGATCTACCCGCCGCAGATCACGAAGCTCACCTCGGTCGGCTACCACCGCGCGCTGAGTGCCGAAGGCATCATCTCGATGCGGCCGACAATGCTCCTGACGGACGGGAACTTCGGGCCGGACGCGGTGGCGGCGCAGGTCAAGAAAGTTGGTATTCCAATTGTCACATTGACGCCGGGCTCCACGCCCGACAGCGCGCAGGTGCTGATGCGCGACCTCGGCCAGCGATTCCATCACGAGCGCCAGGCCGACAGCGTGATCGCGACGTGGAACGCCGACATGGCCGCCGCGCTCGCCGACACGGTGCGATGGGATAAGGGTCCCAAGCCGCGCGTGCTCGTGATGCACATGGGCCAGATCGCGAACAACTATCTCGCGCTCAAGCGCGGCACGCCGGCCGATCAACTGATCCGCTGGGCTGGCGGCGAGAACGCGGTCGACTCGGTGGGCGGCATGATGCGCCTCACGCCGGAGCTCATCGCCAAGGCCGCGCCGGACATCATCATCGCGACCGACGTCGGGTTCGACCGGCTCGGCAGCGCGGACAAGTTCGCCGCGATGCCCGGCGTCGCCGAGACGCCGGCCGGAAAGAACAAGCGCATCCACCGCATCGACGAGACGGAGCTGATGTACTTCGGGCCGCGCACCGCCGCGAGCCTGAAGAAGATCGCCGGCTGGCTGCACCCGTGACGCGCCGGTCGTGACCTCGCGCCGGTCGTTCGCGTTCAGCTACATCGTGCTCGCCATTCTGCTCGCCGCCGCCGTTGGGGCGTCGGCGGGCATCGGCGCGTTCACGTTCACGCCCCCGCAGATGGTGCGTTACCTCGGCGAGGCCGCGGGCTGGATCCCGGACCGCGCCGCGGACACGCTCGGCCGCAACGTGTTCCTCGAGCTGCGGCTTCCGCGCGTCTGCATGTCCGCGCTCACCGGCGCGGTGCTCGGTGTTTCCGGAACTCTCATGCAAGGATTGTTTCGGAATCCGATCGTCGAGCCCGGGCTCGCCGGCACGTCGGCGGGCGCCGCGTTCGGCGCCGCGCTCATTTTCGTGCTCGGCAGCGGCACGATGCTGTCGTTCACGACGATCGTGGGCGGCCTCGCCGTGCCCCTGCTCGCATTCCTCGGCGCGTTCGCGGCGACGATGCTCGTTTATCGCGTGTCGACCTCGTTCGGCAAAGTGAACGTGTTCACGCTGCTGCTCGCGGGCATCGCGGTGAACGCGGTCTGCGGCGCCGGCACCGGTTTCCTTTCGTACATCGCGCGCGACCCGCAGGCGCGAAACATCACGTTCTGGAACCTCGGCACGTTCACGACTGCCGACTGGCGCGGGGTGGCGTTGGTCGCCGTGTGCTTCGCGGCTTGCTACGCGTGGGCGGGTCGATCGGGCAAGGCGCTCAACGCACTCATGCTCGGCGAGGACGAAGCGGCGCTGCTCGGCATCGATCCGGAGAAGCTGATCTTCCGGCTGCTCCTCGTGAACACCGTGATGGTCGCCGCGGCGACGGCGATGGTCGGCGTGATCGCGTTCGTCGGGCTGGTGGTCCCGCACGTGCTCCGCATGCTGCGATCGTCGGACTACACTTTTCTCCTGCCGGCGTCGGCATTGCTCGGCGCGCTCTCGATGGAAGTGGTCGACATCGTCGCGCGCATCGTGATTCCGCCCGCCGAGCTGCCGGTGGGGATCATCACGGCGGTGGTCGGCGCGCCCGTGTTCCTGTGGATTCTGCTGCGCGACTCGCGGCAGGGCAGCTCGGGATTCTATGGTTGAGCTCCGCGACGTCTCGTATCGCGCGGGGAGCACGCTCATTCTCCAAGACGTGAGCGTGCGGTTCCGCGCCGGTCGCTTCAACGTGATTCTCGGTCCCAACGGCGCGGGCAAATCGACGCTGCTCCGACTCGCGACGGGACTCGCGAAGCCGACACACGGCCAGGTGCTCTACGATGATCGGCCGCTCGACGCGTTCGACGCGAGCGAGCTCGCGCGGATGCGCGCCGTGCTCTCGCAGCACGTCGATCTCGCGTTTCCGCTGCCGACGATCGACGTCGCGATGATGGGCCGGTATCCGCACTACAACCGCGTCCCGACCTCGCACGATCGCGACATCGTTCGCCGTGCACTGGAGATGGTGGGGATGCGCGAGAAAGCGCAGCAGCCGTATCCCACCCTCTCCGGCGGCGAGCAGCAGAAGGTGCAGCTCGCCCGCGTGCTCGCGCAGATCTGGAATTATGACGAGCCGCCGCCCGGCGCCTCGCGGCCGCATCGTTTTCTCTTTCTCGACGAGCCGACGAGCAGCCTCGACGTGCACTATCAGATCCACCTGCTCGACGTCGCGAAATCGCTGCTGGATTTCGACTGCACGGTGGTCGCGATCCTGCACGATCTCAACGTGGCGCTCGAGTACGGCGGACATTTCGTGCTGCTCGAGCGAGGCCGCATCGCGCTCGAAGCCGAGTCGCCCGACGCGATCGGCCAGGCGGATCTCGAGCGGATTTTCCAGGTGCGGGCGCGGCGGCTCGATGACAACGGCCGCGCGTTCTGGCGGTTCGGGCTCTGAGCAGGCGAGCGCTGAGCAGCGCGTCATTCCGAGCGTAGGGCGGAATCCCGTGTCACGGTCGAGCTCTCGACCTGAAAGAAGATCCCTCGGTCGCGCTGCTCCCTCGGGATGACATCCCGCTCATCTCCTTGGTTCCCTCAGGCCTTTGTCCACGACTGGCGCCGCACCACACCGCCAATCACCTTACCGCCATGCGCATTCTCTTCGCCGAGGACGATCGGCAGCTGCGGACGTCGATGCTGCGCGGGCTGCGCGAGGCGGAGTACGACGTGGATCAGGCGAGCACCGGCACGCAGGCGGAGTCGCTCGCGCGCGCGAATGCGTACGATCTCGTGATTCTCGACGTGCTGCTGCCGGGCAAGGACGGACTGGAGGTGTGCCGCGGCATTCGCGCGGCGGGCAGCCGCGTGCCGATTCTCATGCTCACCGCGCTCGACGGCGTCGAGCAGCGCATCGCGGGACTCGACGCGGGCGCCGACGATTATCTCACGAAGCCGTTCGACTTCGGCGAGCTGCTCGCGCGGCTCCGCGCGCTGTCGCGCCGTACGAACGAGAGCACGCCGGCGAAGATCGTCGTCGGCGATCTGACGATCGACACCGCGCGGCGGAGCGCGCGGCGCAACAAGCGCGAGATTGCGCTGACCGCGAAAGAATTCGCCCTGCTCACCTATCTCGCGCGCAACGCGGGACGGGTCGTCAATCGCGCGGAGCTGATGCTCCACGTGTGGGACGATCCGCGGAACGCGTACTCGAACATCATCGACGTGTACGCGAGCCGACTGCGCCGCAAGATCGACGAGGGCGAGAAGGTGGCGCTGTTCACGACGGTGCGGGGCGCGGGCTTCATGCTCGAGGCGCCGTCCAGTCGCGCGGCCGCGCCGCCGCGCGGCGACAAGCGCAAGCCCGCGCGCGAGCGCCGGTAACATGCTCCGGTGGCCATCGACACTCCGGTGGCGGCTCACGCTTTGGTACACCGCGCTCCTCGGCCTGCCGCTGATCGCGCTCGCCATCGGCTACTACTTTCTCTTCGCGCGAACGCTCGCGAACCGCACCGATCAGTTCATCGGTGACGCACTGACCGCGTTCTCGCGCGAGCTGATCGCCGAGCGGCGCGCGTCGCTCGGGCCGGTGCCCGCGATCCGGAGCACGGTGAACGAGGTGCGCTTCCGCGATCTGCACATCGCCGTGCTCGACACCGCGGGCGCGGTGATCGCGATGACGCCGATGCCGGCCGCGGAGCTGCGCGCAGATCGCGCGCCGCAGGCGAGCTTCGATGCGTGGATCGGCGGCGTGATTCATGGACGCTCATTCGCGGATACGATCGCGACCACGGTGAACAGCCGCGCCGGCGAGTACCGCGTCATCGCGCGACCGGTCGTGCTGGAGGGCAGCCGGTTCCAGCTCACGGGCAGCTACTCGCTCGACGACATCGACAGTGTGCTCGAACGCATTCGAGGCACGTTCGCGCTCCTGATTCCGCTGCTGCTCGTGTGCGCGGCCACGGGCGGCTACTTCCTCGCGACGCGAAGTCTCGCACCGCTCTCCGCGATGGCGGCGCGCACGGAAGAGATCAGCGCGACCAATCTGCGCGAGCGTCTGCCCGTGTGGGGCGGGCAGGAGCTCGCCGGCCTCGCGCGCGTCGTCAACGACCTTCTCGGCCGGCTCGAGCAGTCGTTCTCGCAGCAGCGCCGCTTCATGGCCGACGCCTCGCACGAGCTGCGTACGCCGACGGCGATCCTGCGCACCGAGGCCGACGTCACGCTCGCGCAGGAGCATCGGATCGAAGCGGAGTACCGCGAATCGATGATGATCATCCGCGACGCCGCGCGCCGGCTCACGCGGATCGTCGACGATCTCTTTCTCCTCGCGCGCGCGGATTCGGGCAGCGTCGCCGCGCGCCGTGAATCGCTCTACCTCGAGGAGCTGGTGTACGACGCGACGCGCTCGGTGCGCCCGCTCGCCGATTCGCGCAACGTGCGCGTGGAGCTCGGCGAGGTGATCGAAGCGCCGTTCGACGGCGACGCCGATCTCCTCGGGCGACTGCTGCTCAACCTCCTCGACAACGCGATCAAGCACTCGCCGCCGGGCAGCACCGTCGCGGTCGAGATGGCGCGTCTCGACGGCCGGTACGCGATCAGCGTGATCGACGCCGGCGCCGGAGTTCCCGCTGAGGATCGCGAGCGGATCTTCGAGCGGTTCGTGCGGCTCGACAGCGCGAAGGCCGACGGCGACTCGCCGCGTCAGAGCGGCGCCGGCCTCGGACTCGCCATCTCGCGCCGCATCGCCGAAGCGCACGGCGGTGCGCTCGCCCTCGTCGATTCGCATCAAGGGCGCACCGAGTTCAGGCTCACGCTACCGGCTGCTTGAGGAGGCTTGCTCGACCGCCGGGCCGCGCGTAGCTTGGTGGCGTTCATGAAAAATTCATGATTCGCCTACCCGTTCTTCCGCCGATGAAGCTCCTCGCCAGACTCGCGCTCTGTCTCGCGCTTCCGCTCACGCTACAGGCGCAGGTGGTCGTGCGCGGCATCGTCGTCGACAAGAGCTCGGGTGCGCCGGTCGCCGGTGCGCTCCTGCGCGTGCCCGCCACCGCGGTCGCGACCACGACGTCGGATTCCGGCACGTTCTCGCTCACCTCGGCGCGCGAGGTCACCGCGCTCACGGTGAGCCGCCTCGGCTACGTCACTCAGGACGTGACGGTTTCGGGGATCGAGCCGCTCCGGATCATGCTCGCCCCGACGACCGTGGAGCTGCCCGGCGTTCAAGTGCTCGCGCACAACCCCGCGCCGTCGACCGCGGAGGTCACGCGCGCGGACATCGAGCGATTCAACGGGATCGATCTGCCGGACGTCGTGAACACCGTTCCCGGCGTGTTCATGCAGTCGCGCACCGCCGCGGGCGGCGCGCGCATCACGATTCGCGGGTACTACCCGAGCACCAGCGGCAATACGCCGAACTCGAACGGGTTGGGCTATCAGGTTTTTCTCAATCAAATTCCGGTGACCGACGCCACCGGCTCGACCGTGCTCGACGACATCGACTACTCGAGCATGGGCAGCGTCGAGGTCATCAAGGGGCCGGCGTCGAGCTTGTACGGCTCGCCGATCGGCGGGACGGTGAACTTCACGCTCGCGCGGCCCACGCCGAACCAGACGAGCGTGCATCAGCTCCTGCTCGGCGGCGGCGACGGACTGCTGCGCACGAACACGAGCGTCGAGCGCGCGAGCGGCACGTCGGATTTCGTCGTCAACTACGGCAATCAGCAGGACAACTCCTTCCGGCCGCACAGCCGTTCGCGCAAGAGCTTCGTGCGCACGAATGGCGACGTCGCGGTCGGCTCCGACCAGAACGTGAGCGCGTTCTTCACATATAATCGCTCCTACGAGGAGCTCGCCGGCGAGATCGACAGCGGTGCGTTCTATGCGCGCCAGCCGGCGGCGAATCCAGTCTACCTCGCCAACGACTCGCACATCCAGCTCACCAGCTTCTTCACCGGCATCACCGACAACTATCGCATCAGCGATCGATTCACGAACCAAACCTCGGTGTTCGGCAACGGGCGGTTCAGCAATCAACCGTTCGCGCACGGATACACCGATGCGACGCTCTTCAACTGGGGTGCGCGCACGTCGTTCGGGTACTCGGGCCAGGCGGGGAAGGTCGACATCTCCGGGCGCCTCGGAGCGCAGGCGCAGCGATCGCAGGTCACGAGCAATGGCGTGTTCATCGTCCCCGCGCCGCCGTTCCCGGAGCGTCCGAGCGCGAGCGAGAACTACGCGGTGAACGCGTATGCGTTCACGGAATGGAGCTTCTCGCTTCCGGCCGCGGTGACGATCACCGCGGGCGCGGACCTGATTCACAACACCTTCGCCGTGCACAACCTGCTCCGGAACAACGTGCTCTTCGACACGACCAAGGCGCAGACGCGGGCGTTCCCGACGGTGCTCGCGCCGCGGATTCAAGTGCAGAAGGGCGTCGCGCCGCACGCGTCGGTCTACGCATCGATCAGCACCGGCTACACGCCGCCGCTGCTCACCAACGTCACCGCGAGCGACAACACCGTCGACCTGAACCTGAAACCGGAGCGGGCGGTGCAGTACGAGGTCGGCGCGCAGGGGAGCGCGCTGGATCAGCGACTGACTGGCCAGGTCGCGCTATTCGATCTTGATAATACCAATAAGCTCGTGAGCCAGACCGTCAACTCCGTGACGTCCACGGTGAACATCGGCGAGCAGCGAAACGCCGGCGCGGAAGTGTCCGCGAGCTACGCGCTCCTCTCGAGCGCGGCCGACGCGATCACGCTGCTTCGCCCGTGGCTCTCCTACACGTACCTCGACGCGACGTATGTGAGCTTCAAGAGCGACAACAACAACACCGCGAGCACGGTCGACTTCTCGGGCAATCGGGTGGCGCGCGTGCCGCGCAGCCAGGTCGCGGCCGGCGTCGATCTCTCGATGCACTCCGGCGTGTACCTCAACAGCACTTATCAATACGTCGGCCGCGTCCCGGTCACGTTCGACAATTCGACCTGGGTGCGCTCGTACAACCTCCTCGGCGCCAAGCTCGGCTACAAATCGACGCTCGCCAAGCGGTACCAGCTCGACCTCGCCGCCGGGGCCGACAATCTCACGAACAGCACGTATTACTCCTTCCTGTTCGTCGGGCCGAACTATCGCGGCCTGGCGCAGGCGCAGGACGGGGGCATGGGAGACGGGTACATCGTCCCGGGATTTTACAATGGGCGGTATTACTTGAGTGCGAACGTCTCCGTGCCGATTATGTGAGGTAGTGCCGAGACACACTACACCTTCAGCGCGCCCACTGCCGGGCGACATCGACGAGCGCTTCTTCGCGCTCTCGATCGACATGCTGTGCGTATTGGGGTTCGACGGCTACTTTAAGCGCCTGAACCCGGCGTGGGAGCGAACGCTCGGCTTCAGTGTCGACGAATTGAAAGCGCGGCCGTTCATCGACTTCGTCCATCCCGACGACCGCGGGCGCACGCTCGGCCAGAATGAGACCGTCCGCGGCGGCGGCCAAGCGCGATCATTCGAGAATCGGTATGTCTGCAAGGACGGCTCGTTCCGCTGGCTGCTCTGGAACGCGACGCCGGACGAATCGCAGGGGCTGATCTACTCCGTCGCGCGCGACATCACCGCGCGCAAGGCCGCCGAAGCCGAGCGCGAGCAGCTCATTGCCGAGGTGCGGTCGCTGCAGGAGATCCTGCCGATCTGCTCGTACTGCCACAAAGTGCGGAGCGATACCAATTACTGGCTCACCGTCGAGCAGTACTTTTCGCGGCACACCAACACGCTGCTCAGCCACAGCATCTGTCCGGAGTGCGTGAAGACCGTCATCGAACCGCAGTTCGGAAAGATCGACGAGGAGCCGGATTGATCGCGCGCTGGATCGCCGCGCTCGTGCTGGCGCCCGTCATCGCGGCGGCGCAAGCCGCACCGCCTCCACCGGCGTCGCAGAACCCGTCGCCGATGGTCGAGCTCACGCGCGCGCACGAACGCCGCGAGCCGCGCGACATCGGCGGGACGCGGCGCACGTTCAGCGGGCCGCTCGGCAAGCCGGTCGACGTCTGGATTCCGAGCGGGCTGCGCGCGGAGCGGGTGAACCTGGTCGTTCACTTTCTGGGCGCGGCGTGGCTGCCCGAGTACGCCGTCTCGCGCATCGGCCACAATACCGTCGCGGCGGTCGTGAACCTCGGCGCCGGATCGGGGATCTACGACCGCGCGTTCTCCGAGCCGGCGGCGTTCGATTCGCTGCTCGCCGGCGTCGCCCGTGAAATCGCCGCGGCGACCGGGCACGGCGCGACGCTCGACCGGATCACGCTCGTCGGCTTCAGCGCCGGACACGGCGCCGTGCGCGCCATTCTCCGCGACTCGTCGCACTTCGCGCGGGTGCACGACATTCTGCTGCTCGACGGCATGCACACGTCGTACGCGCCCGAAGGGCTGGTGCTCGAGAAAGGCGGCACGCTCGACCCGCGGAACCTCGACGCCTTCGTGCGGTTCGCGCGCGCCGCGATGCGCGGTGATAAGCGTTTCCTCGTTACACATTCGGAAATATTCCCCGGGACGTTCGCGAGCACGACCGAGACGGCGGACTATCTCCTGCGGCAGCTCGGGCTTAAACGGACGCCGGTGCTGCGCTGGGGCCCGCGCGGCATGCAGCAGTTGAGCGAGGTGCGCGCCGGCGGGTTCGAGCTGATGGGATTCGCCGGCAACAGCGCGCCGGATCACATCGATCAGTTTCAGGGAATGCCGGAGTTTCTCGAGCGGCTGCTGAAGTAGCGGCTGCTACGGCGCGCGCCGTTTCACGGCGTGAAGGTCAGTCGTATGCCTGGTACGTCTTGTACGGCCGTCAGGCTCGCCGTTTGCGGCCCCGCTCCGCCGGTTCCGGCTGCCGCTCCGAGCGCGAATCGCGTTTGCAACGTCTCGAGCGCGCACGTCGCGTGAGCTGTGGCCGCGAATCCAGGGCACGATGCGCCCGACGTTCCATTGGCGAAGTACACGCTCCCGCTGATCGCCATCCACTCCGTCACGTTCGATCCAGCGACGCGCAGCATGAGCCCATTCGCCGTTCCGGTGCCGTCCCCGATCACGCCGTTCATCACGGCAGTCGCCGGCGTGGCGGTCGGCGCGTAGCCGCTCGCCTCGACCAACGTCGTGAGGTGCGCCGGATCGTCGAATCCGACGAGCGACCATGTCTGCCAGGAGCCGCTGGCGCTCGTGAAGACGCGATGCACCACGACGAAATACAGCGGCGCCGAGCTCAGACTCGTGGCCCCCGCGAGCTGCTTTGCCTCCACACCCGCTGATAGCGTGAGCAGCGTCGAATCCGCCAGCGCCGCGAGATCGGGATTCCCCGGGTTCGATTGCCTGATCACGGTCGCCGCGCTGTCGAGCGAGCGCACCATGTCGCTCGTCAGCACGATCGTCCCCGCCGATCCGGTCGGCGCGGTCGCGTCCGATCCGCACGCCGCGGATATCGAAAGGGCGAGTGCAGCGCCGGCGGCGCGCGCACGAAGAAGCGTTCGAGTGGGCATGTGTACCTCTGATGCGGTCTCATGCCAAACTCGCGCGCGGCAGGCGCGGTCACCGAACAATGCGCCGACGTCTATTGTCCGCGCGGTCTATCGCGCGCGTTCGCTGCCGAGCAACATCCAGTACCGCGCCCACGCCTCGAGTCCCTCGTGCAGCCGGTGCACGCGAAAGAACTCGTTCGGCGCGTGATAATCCTCATCCGCCGTCGAGAACGAGAAGAACACCGTCTCGAGCCCCATGCGCCGTTGGAAGAGCTCGGAGATCGGCACGGTGCCGCCCATCCGCACGACGAGCGGCTTCACGCCGTACACCGCCTCGAGCGCCTCTGACGCCGCCGCGAGCGCATAGTGGTCGCTCGGGATCCGCGCGGCACGCGCGCCGTGGTCGCCAGGAGTAATCTCTAATCGCGTGCCGGGCGGGATGTGCGCCTCGAGATGCTTGCTCACCAGCGCGACGATCTCCGCCGGATCCTGATCCGGCACCAGACGGCAGGTGATCTTCGCGTGCGCCTCGCTCGGGATCACGGTTTTGCTGCCGGGGCCTTGATAGCCGCCCCACATCCCGTTCACCTCGAGCGTCGGGCGCGTCCACAGCCGCTCGAGCGTCGAATAGCCCGGCTCACCAAAGGTTGCCGGCGCGCCGATCTGCGCGAGATATGTCGACTCGTCGAACGGGAGGGCGGCGAGGTCGGCCCGCTCGTTCTCTGGAAGTTCCTGCACGCGATCGTAGAAGCCCGCGACCGCCACCCGGCCGGTTTCGTCGTGCAGCGACGCGATGAGCTGCGCCATCGCGTGGAGCGGATTCGCGATCGCGCCGCCGTGGCGCCCGGAGTGCAGGTCCTTGCCCGCCGCGGTGAGCGTGATCTCGAGGCCGGCGAGGCCGCGGCTCGCCACGGTGAGCGACGGCTCGTCGATTCGCCACATCGCGCCGTCGGCCGAGATCACGACGTCCGCCGCGAGCAGCGCCTGGTGATCGCGGATGAACGCGTCGAGGCTGGGACTCCCGATCTCCTCCTCGCCCTCGAACATGCACTTCACGTTGATTGGCAGCGCGCCGGCGGTCTTGAAAAACGCTTCCGCGACCTTGATCGGGATCAGCATCGGCCCCTTGTCGTCCGACACGCCGCGCGCGTAGAGCCGCCCGTCGCGAAGCATGGGCACGAATGGCGGGCTATGCCACTTCTCTAACGGGTCGGCCGGCTGGACGTCATAGTGGCCGTAGACGAGCACCGTCAGCGCGCCGGGCGCGCCGAGCCACTCGCCGTAGACGACGGGATTGTGCGGCGTCTCGATCGTGCGCACCGCGAATGGCCCGGCGCCCGCCAGCTTCCCGGCGACCCAGCCTGCGGCGGCGCGCATGTCGGCGGCGTGCGCGGGATCGGTGCTCACGCTCGGAATGGACGCGAGCTCGACCAGCTCGGCGAGAATCCGGTCGCGATTCGACTGTAGACATTCTAGAACGCTATCAGGCGGCGTCACTTGCCACCGTCGATCGAGAGCACTTGGCCGGTGATCCAGCCCGCGTAGTCGGACGCGAAGAAGAGCACGCCGTGCGCGATGTCGTCGGAGGTGCCGAGCCGCTTGAGCGCGATCCGGTCGACGAGCGCGCGCTGGCCGTCCTCGCCGTACGATGCCCACTGCTTCTCCGTCGCGGGGTTCGACCGCACGAACCCGGGCGCGATGTTGTTGACGGTGATGCCCCACGCGCCCAGCTCGTGCGCGAGCTGCCGCGTCAGTCCGATCTGCGCCGCCTTGGCCGACGCGTACGCCTGGATTCCGGTGAGACTCACACCGAGGCCCGCGCCGCTCGAGATGTTGACGATCCGTCCATAGCGCGCCGCCTTCATGCCCGGTGCGACGGCTTGAGCAAAGTAGAATGCGCCCGTGACGTTGACGTCGAAGATGCTCTGCCAATCTGCCGGCGTGATCTCCTCGAGCGGACGCCCGACCTGGCCCAGCACGCCGCCTGCGTTGTTGACGAGAATGTCCACGCGGCCGGTCGCCGCGGCGGCGTCGGCAGCGACCGATTCGACGGCTGCCTTGTCGCGCACGTCGACGACGCGGCTCTCGCACGTGCCGCCCGCGTCGGCGCACAGCCGCTGCGTCTCCGCGACCTCGGCACCGAGCACGTCGCAGCTCCACACGCGCGCGCCGAGTTTGGCGAAGGCGATCGAGATCGCGCGGCCGAAGCCGTGCGCTGCGCCCGTGACGATCGCCGACTTGCCGCTGAAATCGAAATTCACGCGGCCGTCTCCGCGTTCGCCATTTCAGCGAGTACGTCGAGGTTCTCGGTCGCGAGCGGGCGCTCGCCGCGTTCGATGTCGTGAATCAGCTCGACGACGCGGGCCGTGAGCGGCGTCGCGACACCAGCCTCGCGTCCCAGCTCGACGACGATGCCGAGCTGCGCGTCGACTTCCGTCGGCCGTTTGCGCACGGCGAGGTCGCGCCAGATGCCGCTGTGTGATTTCGCCGAGCGGCGGTTGTGCGCGACGAGCGCATCGAGCGACGCGAGCGCGGCGCGCGGGGGCGCCGTCGGCGCGTAGGCGTTGGGGTCGAAGCCGTCGAACGACTCGGGCGCGACTCGGCGCGCGGCGGCGACGGCGAGGATCTCGCGCGCGAGCGCGATGTACATGCCATGGTATTTCGGCATCGCGAGCGCGTCGGCGATCGAGTCGTTGGTGAGCGCGGTCGCGAAGAGCATCGCGCCGTAGGCTTCCTTGCCCCAGAGAAAGCCCCAGATGTTGTCCGTCACGACCGCACGCTCGTCGAAATCCTTCCATGCGTCGAGAATGGCGATCGCGCGCGGCGTGACGCGTCCATCGATCTCACCCACCACGACGGCGCCGTGTCCGCCGTAGTGAATGACGCCAGGCTCGATGTAATCCGCGCCGAAGTTCACGAACGCGCCGACCGTGCGGTCCGCGCCGACGATCGCCGAAATGGTTAGCTCATTCAAACCATTCTGCACCGAGATCACGCAGCCGCGTTCCGTGAGGTGCGGTGCGAGGGCCCGCGTCGCCGCGTCGGTGTGGTGCGCCTTGGTCGCGAGCATGATCGTGTCCCACGTCCCGGTGAGCGTCTCTGGCGTGAACGCCGGGACTCCGGCGACGGTGAACGCGTCGATCGGCCCGGTGATCTGGAGCCCGCGCTCGCGAATCGCCGCAACGTGCTCGGCGGCGGTGTCGACGAACGTGACGTCGTGGCCGGCGCGTGCCAGGTACGCGCCCATCGTCCCGCCGATCGCCCCCGCTCCCCAGACGAGCACGCGCATGGCGGCGGTCAGTCCCCCCAGCCGTCGCTGAGGAGCGCGCGCGTCTCCGCCACCGCGACGTCCCAGATGGCGAGCATATCCTCATCAGAACGCTGGTAAAAGCCGCCGTAGTTGCCGTCGCCGAGGTAGGCGCGGAGCGCCACGGGGTCGAGGAGCCGTACGCGCGCGAGGTCGACCATCGGCCGCTGCTCGACCGGTACGGCGACGTCCGGCAGCCGCGTCCACGGAAAGTTTTCCATCCACGACCCATGCGACGCGACCGGATCGATCGCCTTCACCTTGTCCCACGTGCGCGGCGCGTTCCACCAGTTGTGAAAGATCACGCGGCAGCCGGCGTGATCCGCGGCCCACTCCTGCGCGAGCTGCGCGACGGCGCCATTTCCGCCGTGGCCGTTCACGATGAGGATTCTTCGAAAGCCGCTGTGCGCGATGCTGTCGAGAATGTCGCGCACGACGGCGAGGTGCGTCTCGACGCGCAGCGAGATCGTCCCGGGGAATTCGCGAAAGTACGGGGTGACGCCGTACGACAACACCGGGAACACGGGAACGCCGAGCGGCTCGGCCGCCTCGGCCGCAACGCGCTCCGGAAGGATGCAGTCGACGGTGAGGCGGAGGTAGCTGTGCTGCTCGGTGCTGCCGAGCGGGAGAACGGCGCGGTCGTCGTGCTCGAGGTAGCTCGAGACGCGGTGCCAGTTGGAGTCGGAGATGCGCATGGACGGTGGAGGCGGCAACGACAAACTACGCGGAAGGCCTCGGGCGCGCGACTGTGCGGCGGGGCTGGCTCGGGAATAGCATCGCGACGTTGCTGGCCGAGACCAGTTACGAGACGTCAGTCTCGAGACGCGAGATGCGAGTTAGATTGGTTCGGCGATGCTCTCGAGGATCTTACGACGGTAGGCGTAGAGCATCTTCCGGATTTCGACCGTTTCAGCGTTCAGCCTCTGCCACGAGTCGGGCGCGATCAACTCGAGGTCGCGCGCTTCGATCAGATGGTGTTCAGTCTCATTCGCCGATTTGATGGCGATGTCGAGAAAGCGCGCGAACTCCTTTTGCGTCGCCGCGCCGCAGCCTTCGACGATGTTCGCCGAGATGCTGCTCGCGGATCGCGTGAGCTGCGCGCGGAGCGCTGCGTAGCCCGCCCCGAATCCGCGCGACGTTTTGTGGAGCGCGATGGACATCGCGTGCGCACGCTGCCACGCGCGAATCTGCCGGAAGTCCTGCATGTCGTACGCTACGCGCCATGCGCCGCGCAACATCACCGATCCAACGCACGCCGCGCCATTGCGCCGCCGTTCCCAACAAAAAGTCTCGCGTCTCGAATCTCGCGTCTCGCGTCTGGTAACTAGTCTCACCCAGCGACGTCGCGATCCACGATTTGCGTCTCGCGCCCTCCGCGTCTCACGCACCCCTCACCACACCGACGCCCTCTTCGCCCAACTCGTCCCGGCGTACCTCCCCTCGAACCTCCTCCTCAACTCCGCAAGCTCCTCATGCGCATGACTCCCACTGTACCTCGCCACCCCCGCCCAGTACTGCCCCTCCGGCCCCGCATCCGTATGCTCCCGGCCCGACGCAGTCTCGAACCACCGCTCTGCCGTGCGCCAATCCTTCTTCGTCGTCGCGAGATGTCCGAGCGCCAGCTCGAGCTGTCCGATGAACTCGTCTTCCGGCAGGAACCCCTCGATCCGTCGAATCTCCTTGCCTTCGGGTGAGAGCACGAGCACCGTCGGTGTCCAGCGAATCGCGAAGCGGTGCCACGCCTGCGGTTGCTGCTTGACGTGCTGCCGCACGGGAACGAACTGCGCATCGATCAGCGCCGTGACCGCCGGCGCGGGGTACACCTCGGCTTCCAGCCGAGCGCAGCCACTTCAGTTCGGGGCGGCGGTGAAGTCGATGAGCAGCGGACGGTTCGTGCGCTTCGCTTCGTCGAACGCGGCGTCCACGTCGTGCTGCCATGCGATCTCGTGCGCGGTCGTGGCCATGTGATCTCCCAGTCGCTCGGAGCATGGCGGTCGAGCAAGCCGCGTTCCGTGTTATCGCGCGATCGCGCGATCGTGCTAGCGCCGGCCGGCGGACTCACGCATTCTCTTGCGGTAGCGCTCCCTCCACTCGATCGAGATCTCACATGCGTCGCTCGGCGTCGATGCTCTTTCTCATGGTCGTACTCGCGGCGGCAGCAGCGACGGGCTGTGCCGCTCGCGCGAATGCTCCCTCGCTCGCCGGCGACTGGGACGCGTACCTCGCGAGCGGCTCGACGACGAATCCCGGGTTCGAGGGCTGGCGGCGGATGGGCTTCGCGCATTTCGCGTCGAATGACTCCGGCGAGATTCGGCGTCGCACCGGCGAACCGATCCTCGTTCCCGCGCGTGCGATTGCGCACGGCGATTCCATCTTGCTCACGGGTTCGCGCGCGCAATCCATCGCCGGCGCGTGGCGGGGCGACACGCTCGTTGGCGTGATGATGTCGAACGGCAAGCCCGCTGGCCGCCGCATCCGTCTCGTGCGGCGGAGCTCTCCGTTCACGATCGAGAAGAATTACGCGCTATGGCCCGGCGCCGTGTCTGATTCGCAATACGCGGTCACGGAAGACACGCTGGTCTTCATGAAGACGCGCGACGGCGCGCGGCTCGCGAGCTACATCGCGCGCCCGGCGGGGCAGGGCCCGTTCGGTGTGGTGCTGCAGCGAACGCCTTATACGAGAATTCTGCATCCCGCGGGCCGCTTCTGGGCATCGCGCGGCTACATCTTCGTCGCGCAGCACGTGCGCGGCCGCGACGCGTCGGACGGCGCCGATTTCGGCGACTACGACACCGACGTGCGCGACGGATACGACGCCGTGGAGTGGGCGGCGAAGCTGCCCGGCGCGAACGGCAAGGTCGGACTGATCGGCCACTCCGACGAGGGACGTCTTGCGTGGTACGCCGCAGTGAGCGCACCGCCGCATCTCGCCGCGATCGCGCCGTCGGCGGCGACGGGCGATCCGTGGCGCATCGTGCCGTACGAGGACATGGTCTTCTCGCCGATCAACGTCGATTGGGCTTGTCTGATGCGCGCGCGCACGCTCCAGAACACGAGTGAGCTCGACATCGGCTCGGCGCTCACGCACTTGCCGTTGAGCGATTTGCCGCAGCAGCTCGGCTGCGGCGACGTGAAGCTGTGGGATCGGTGGATCGCGCATCCAACGCTCGACGCGTACTGGCGCGCGCACGCGGTGACGACGAACATCGCGCACGTGAAGGCGCCCGTGCTCCAGATCTCCGGCTGGTACGACGATTCGCGCGGGCCGATCGACTATACCAATGCGCTGAACATGGTGCGCGGACACCCGTACATCCGACTCGTCATGGGCCCCGGCGCGCACAAGGGCGTCGACTACGTCGCGGGCGATTTCGGGCCGCAGTCCCGCGTCGACACCCGCATGCTGCAGCTCCGCTGGTTCGACCACTACCTCCTCGGCAAGGACAACGGCGTCGATCGCGAGCCGCCGGTCGACATCTTCGTGTTCGGTGACAACGCGTGGCGGAAGGAAAACGCGTGGCCGCTCGCGAGGACTGTTGAGACAAATTTTTATCTCTCATCGAACGGTCACGCGAACACGAGCACCGGCGACGGTGTGCTCGACACAGTGCCGCCGGTCGGCGCAGCGGCGGACACGTTCACGTACGATCCCGCGCATCCCACGCCGTTCCTGATCGACTCGCGCGAGCTCGAGACTTCATTGAACGAGGATTACACATCCATAAACGCGAGCCGGCAGGACGAGCTCGCGTTCACGTCCAAGCCGCTGGCGAAGCCGATCGAAGTCACCGGCCAGATGTCCGCGACGCTCTGGGCGGCGAGCGACGCAACGGACACCGACTGGGACGTCATGCTGCTCGACGTCTTTCCGGATGGCCACGCCCAACGCGTGCAGGACGGCGTTGCCCGGGCGCGCTTTCGCAAAGGCTTCGATAGAGCCGTTCCGCTCACGCCGGGAAGCGTCGAGCGCTACGACATCGACGTGTGGTTCACGTCGCGCGTATTCGAGCCCGGCCATCGGATCCGCGTGACGGTCTCGTCCGCGTTGTTCCCCAAGTACGATCGCAATTTGAACACGGGCGGAAGCAACGAGCGCGACAGCACGTTCGTCGTCGCGCACCAGCGGCTCGTGCACGACGCGGGGCACCTGTCGCACATCACCTTGCCCGTGATTGCGCGCTGATTCGAAGAACGCTTTACCGCGGGGGCGCGGGGAGCGCGGAGGGCCTCCGCGCCCCCCGCGCCCTCCGCGGTAGTATCAAAAAGGTTTGCGTTCGTCTGGGAGACATTATGGCCCCCACGGTATCCGATGTGCGTGAATGGCTGAGTCACCATTCGCTCGCTTTCACTCACATCACGGAATGTCGCTGGAGCGACTCGCAGTTGTGTGCGTTGCAGTCGGACTACTCGCGTGCGCGCCACCCACGCCGCACATCGATGGCGTGACAGGCGCTCCACAATCGCCATCGCAGCCCTGGCCCACGCCGCCCCAGGTCCGCACGCCCGCGCCCCCCGCGGCACCGCCGGTCGCGCCCGCTGCGTCCACTGCGCTGCGCGCCGACTCCAGCACCGTGGGACGGCCGATGTCCTTCTCGATGACCGACGTCGTGTCGCTCGCGCTGCGCAACAATCCGGCGACGCGTGAATCCTGGGCGCTCGCGCAAGCCGCGGCCGATCAGTACGGTGCGGCGCGTGGTCAGCTCTTTCCGACGGTCAACGGCAACGTCTCGTACTCGCGCACGTCGTCGAGCGCCGGATCGAGCGGCTTTGGTACGACCGGGACCGCGGGCGTGCCGGGTGGCACCGGGAACGGCATCGACACCACCGGCGGTGGGGCTCGCGGGTCGGGCGCCGGCGGCAGCGGCATCACGCGATCGCAGCTCACGCCGTCCGTATCACTTTCCTATTTAGTGTTTGATTTCGGCGGCCGGGCGGGCTCGATCGAGGCAGCGCGCCAGGATGCGATCGTCGCCGATCTCGACCACAACGCCACCCTCGCGAACGTCGTGCTCCAGGTGGAGTCGGCGCTCTTTTCGTATCAGGCGACCGCCGCGCTGCGCGACGCCGAGCGCACCGCGGTCGCCGAAGCGCGGGCCGATACGGCCGCCGCCGAGGCGCGCCTGCGTGTAGGAGTGGGGACGCTCGCCGAGGTGCTGCAGACACGCACGGCGCTCGCGCAGGCACTGGTGCAGCTCGCCACGCTCGAGGGCAATCTGCTCGCGTCGCGGTCGTCGCTCGCGTCGGCGATCGGGCTGCCGTCGAACGCGCGCTTCGACGTGCCGCCCATGTCGGCGAGCGACTCCGTCGCGATGGTCGCCGCGAGCGTCGACACGCTGATCAACCGAGCGGTCACCGAACGGCCGGAGCTCGCCGCCGCGCGCGCGGACGCGAACGCGCTGGCCGCCGAGATTCGCGTCGCGCGCTCCGCGGGCTACCCCGCGCTCACCCTCAGCTCGACGGCGAGCTACGTGAAGCCGCTCCAGGGGAGCGGCACGACCAGCAGCCGCAACTACTCGCTCGTGCTCGGCCTGCAGATTCCGATCTTCAACGGATTCTCACGCGAGTACGATGTCCGCGCGGCGCGCGCCCAATACGAAGCCGGACTGGCGCGCTTCACCTCGACTCAGCAGCAGATCTCGGCCGAAGTGTTCACGTCGTACGCGGCGCTCCAGACGTCGACGCAGCGCGTCGCGGCATCGCGCGAGCTGCTCGCGAGCGCCGCGCAGTCGGCGGACGTCGCGGTGGGGCGCTATCGCGAAGGCGTTGGCACGATCGTGGACGTACTGCTCGCTCGCAGCGCGCTGGAGACGGCGCGCGCCGAGGACATTCAGGCGCGCTGGGAATGGCGCACGGCGCTCGCGCAGCTCGCGCACGACGCGGGAATGCTCGACTTCACCGGGCACCCCAACGTGCCTCTGGCGTCACCGTGAGATGCGTGACATGCGTGAGATGGAGAAGGATTGATGAATAGCAGGATCCTCAGCACTCTGGTCGCCGTGCTCGCGGCCGCGACGTCGTGCAAGAGCGGCGCGCCGGGCCGCGGCCGGCCGCGCGCGCCGGTCCGCGTGGCGGTCGTCGGCCCGATCGACGCGCCGATCTACGTGCAGGCCAGCGGGATCGTGGAGCCGGCGCATTCGGTGGCCGTGACGGCGCAGGTGAGCGGGACGCTGCTCGAGGTGCGCTTCGCCGAAGGCGATTTCGTGCAGAAGGGTCAGATCCTCTTTCAGATCGATCCGCGGCCGTTGCAGAACGCGGTCGCGCAGGGGCGGGCCGCGCTCGCGCGCGACGAGGCGCAGGCGGCCGCCGCCGCGCGCGACGACATGCGATACAAGAAGCTCGCGGACATGGGCTACGTCAGCCGCTCGCAGTCCGATCAGATGCACGCGGCCGCGCTCGCGCAGGCGGCGACCGCCACCGCGGATCGCGCCGCGCTCCGCACCGCCCAGGTGGATATGGGCTTCGCGACGATTCGCGCCCCGATCGCCGGACGGACGGGGAGCCTCCTGATCAAAGCCGGTAACAACGTGAGTCCGAGCAGCGGCGCGCTCGTCGTGATCAATCAACTCACGCCGGTGCTCGTGCGCTTTCCAGTTCTCTCACAAGACTTTCCGGCAGTGCGGCAGGCGATGGCCGCGCAGCGGCTCCACGTGTCGGCGATGGCGGAGGACAGCACGCAGGCGACCGACGAGGGCGTGCTCTCGTTCCTCGATAACGCGGTCGACTCGTTGACGGGTACCGTCACGGGCAAAGCAACGTTCGACAATCCTGGCCGGCGGCTCTGGCCGGGCGAGCTGGTGCTGCTGCGCGTGCAGGTGAAGCTGCTGCACAATGTGCTCGCCGTGCCGAACGAAGCGCTGCAGATGGGGCAGCAAGGTCCGTACGTGTTTCTCGTGGATCGGACGAGCAAGGCGCGCATGCAATCCGTGACGCCCGGCGCGCAGGTTGGCGATTCGACGATCATCGCGCAGGGACTCACGGCCGGGGAGCGCGTCGTCATCGATGGGCAGTCGCGACTCAGTCCCGGCGCGCAGGTCGCGGTGCTTGCACCGGGAACGGATACCGGCACCGCACGCCTGGGACGCAATGCCGCGAGTGGAGTGCAGGGAACGGAAGCCGGTGACGTGAACGCGGTGCGGCCTGGCGCGGCAGCGGCGACTCCGGGCGGAAGTGGCGGCCCTGGCTCACCGACCACGTTTGGCGCGGGTACCCTGAATGGCGCGAATGGCGCGAATACCGCGACACGCGCCGGCGGCGCGCCAGGCGCGGGGACGACCCCAGGCGCGGCCACGACTCCAGGCGCGGCGAACACGCCGGGCGCGGGGACTCCGCCGGGTGCGACCACGCCTGCGCCCAACGTGCCCGCGCCGGCGGCACCTGCGCCCAATCCCGCTACGCCACCATCGCCGGCGCGACGGCCATGACCTTCTCGGAGCTGTTCATCCGCCGGCCGGTCATGACGATTCTGCTCATGGCTGGCATCGTGGTCTTCGGCATCGACGCGTACCGCAGCTTGCCGATCAGCGATCTGCCGACGGTCGACTACCCGACCATCACGGTGAACGCCAGCTTGCCGGGCGCGAGTCCGGCGACGATGGCGGCCGCCGTCGCGACGCCGCTCGAGAAGCAGTTCTCCACGATCGCCGGCATCGACAACATGACGTCGACGTCGAGCCTGGGGTCGTCGTCGATCACGCTCCAGTTCACGCTCGACCGGAGCATCGATGCCGCGGCGCAGGACGTGGAGGCGGCGATCGCGAAGTCGCTGCGCCAACTGCCGCAGGGCATCACACCTCCATCATATCAAAAAGCGAATCCGGCCGCGTCGCCGATCCTCTTCCTCGCGCTCACGTCGCCGACGTTGTCGATGCCCGCGCTCGACGAGATCGCGGAGAACATGATCGCGCAGCGGCTCTCGATGGTGAACGGCGTCGCCGCGGTGCAGGTGTTCGGATCGGCGAAGTACGCCGTGCGCGTCCAGCTCGACCCCACCGCGCTCGCGTATCGCAAGATTGGCATCGACGAGGTCGCGACGGCGATCGACGCGCAGAACGTGAGTCAGCCCACGGGCGTGCTCTGGGGACCGACGACGGCGTACACGCTGCTCGCGACCGGCCAGCTCCAGGATGCGGCCGCGTTCCGCGCGCTCACGGTGAGCTACCGCAACGGCGCCGCGGTGCAGCTTGGCGCGCTCGGCCGCGTGCTCGACGACGTGGAGAACGACAAGAACGCGAGCTGGTACAATGGCGTGCGCGCCATCGTCCTCGCGGTGCAGCGCCAGCCGGGCACGAACACCGTCGCCGTCGCGCAGGACGTGCGCGCCGAGCTGGACTCGATGGGCGGCGAGATCCCCGCGAGCGTGCAGGTGCACACGCTGTTCGACCGCTCCGTCGGGATCGAGCAGTCGGTGCGCGACGTGAAGTTCACGCTGCTGCTCACGCTCGCGCTCGTCGTCGCGGTGATCTTCGTCTTCCTGCGCAACGTGTGGGCGACGCTGATCCCGAGCCTCGCGCTGCCGCTCTCCGTGCTCGGCACGTTCCCGGTGATGATGCTCCTGGGCTACAGCCTCGATACGCTGTCGCTCATGGCGCTCACGCTGGCCGTGGGCTTCGTCGTCGACGACGCGATCGTGATGCTCGAGAACATCGTGCGCCACCTCGAGATGGGGACGCCGCCGATGCAAGCGGCGATCGACGGCGCGGCGGAGGTCGGCTTCACCATCATCTCGATGACGATCTCGCTCACCGCGGTGTTCATCCCGCTGCTCTTCCTCGGCGGCGTGGTCGGCCGGCTCTTCCGCGAGTTCGCGGTCGTGATCGCGACGGCGATTCTCGTCTCGGGGCTCGTATCGCTCACGTTCACGCCGATGCTGTCGAGCCGCTTCCTGCGCGCGGAAGGCAAGGTCGCGCATGGCCGATTCTACACGATCACGGAGCGCGGGTGGGACTGGCTGCTCGATCAGTACAAGTGGACGCTCGACTGGGCGATGCGCCGCCGGCGGCTGATGCTGGCGTTCTCGCTGCTCGTGCTCGTCGGGACGTACGTCATCTTCAAGCTCCTCCCCACCGGATTCATTCCGAATCAGGACACGGGACAGATCAGCGTCACGACGGAAGCGGCGCAGGGCACGTCGTTCGACGACATGGTGCGGCGGCAGCAGGCCGTCGCCGCGATTGTGCGGAAGGACCCGAACGTCGCCGCGATGATGTCGAGCGTGGGCGGCGGCTTTGGATCGTCGGGATCGAACACCGGGCGCATTCAGGTCACGCTCAAGCCGCTCGGCCAGCGGCTGTCGGCGCAGGATGTGGCGAACGAGCTACGCGGAAAGCTGATGCGGATCCCCGGCATCACCGCGTTCGCGTCGGTGCCGGCGGCGCTCCAGATCGGCGGCCGGCAGTCGAAGAGCCAGTACCAGTTCACGATGCAGGGGACGGACGTCTCGGCGCTCTATGCCGGCGCGCAGAAGCTCGTCGACGCCGCGAAGCAGTCGAACCTGCTCCAGGACGTCACGACCGACATGCAGAACGACAACCCGCAGATCGAGGTCAACATCGACCGGCTGCGCGCGGCGTCGTTCGGCGTCACGGCGCAGCAGATCGAGAATTCGCTCTACGACGCCTACGGCTCGCGGCAGGTCTCGCTGCTCTACACGCCGAGCAATGAGTATTCGGTAATACTCGAAGTGCTGCCAACGTATCAGAAAGACGTCGAGGCGCTCGGGATGCTGTTCATCCGGTCGCAGAGCGGGAGCCTCGTCCCGCTCCGCTCCGTCGCCACGCTGACGAAGAGCGTGGGCCCGGTGACGGTGAATCACTCCGGGCAGATGCCGTCGGTCACGATGTCGTTCAACCTCGCGCCCGGCGCGTCGCTCGGCGCGGCGACCGCCGAGGTGCAGCGGCTGGCGCTGCAGAGTCTTCCGTCCGGCGTCACGACGGCGTTCTCCGGCACCGCGCAGGTGTTTCAGTCGACGCAGGCCGGGCTGCTCGTGCTCATCGTGCTCGCGATCTTCGTGATCTACGTCGTGCTGGGCGTGCTGTACGAGAGCTTCGTTCACCCGCTCACGATTCTGTCCGGGCTTCCGTTCGCCGCGTTCGGCGCGCTCCTCGCGCTCTGGGTCTTCCACGTAGAGCTCAGCGTCTTCGCTTTCGTCGGCATCATTCTGCTCATCGGCATCGTGAAGAAGAACGCGATCATGATGGTCGACTTCGCGCTGGAGGCCGAGCATCGGCAGGGGATGGATCCGGAGCACGCGGTGATCGAGGCGGCGCATATCCGCTTCCGGCCGATCATGATGACGACCGTCGCCGCGCTCGTGGGGACGCTGCCGGTGGCGCTGGCGTCGGGCATGGGATCGGAGACGCGCCGCCCGCTCGGCATCGCCGTCGTCGGAGGATTAGCGTTCTCTCAACTCGTGACCCTGTACATCACGCCGGTGGTGTACACGTACCTCGATCCGCTCAACAAGCGCATCGAGCGCCGGCTCGCGCGCGAAAAGAAGCGCGAGGCGACGACGCCCGGCGGGATCGCGGCGGAGCCGCTGGGCTAGCGGGCGGACGCTCCGTCGGAGCTCAGAGCGCGTGGGGCACGGGATACACGGAATTGACGGAGAGCAACGGGGAACGGCTCTGCACCGGGATATCGCGCGCAATGAGCCGGGCTTTCTTAGTGATGGAGCCGTTCCCAGGGCTGATTTTTCCGGGCCCTTTGCGCACCGAGCCATCACGCCCCACAGAGCGCTCCGTGTTCCCCGTGCAGTTGCCGTGTACTCCGTGCCCACGAAACTCGATTCTTACCGCAAGACGAGATCGACCACCACCGGCCGGTGATCCGACGCCTGGGTGTCGGGCACGCGCGCCGAGCGTACGACGAACGCGGGTGAGACGAGCACGTAGTCGATTCGCTCAGCCGGCGCATCCGCGGGATACGTGAACCCCGGACCGACGGCGCTGTCCCACGCATCGTGGAAGCGCGCGAGCAGCGGCTGAAGCTCCGGCGCGGCCGGCGTCGCGTTCATGTCGCCGAAGACCAGCGTCGGCAGAGTGTCGCGCTCCATGAACGCGAGCATGTCGTGCACCTGCCGCTCGCGGACACGCGGATCCTTGCGATAGTCCAGGTGCGTATTGAACACGCGCACGAGGCGACCGCCGACGTCGAGCTCTGCGTCCAAGAGCCCCGGCATCGGCGTGGGGACGGGATGCGGATCCTGCGTCGAGAGGCGCGTGATCGTGTCATCCACGAAGCGCCGCACCGGAAAGCGCGTGAGGAGCGCGACGCCGAATTCGCGATCCGGTGCGCCCGTCGCGCCCGGAAGATCGTAGATCTGCGCGAAGCGCACGTTCATCCCGAGCCGCCGACCGAGCTCCGTCGCCTGGTCGGCGAACGCGCTGCGATCGGCCCAGTGCACGTCCACTTCCTGAAGCGCGACGATATCGGGAGCTTCGTGCCGGATCGCGGCGGCGGTGTTCGGGAGATCACCGTTGCCGGATCTGATATTGTAGGTCATGACGCGAAGCGTGCGTGCCGGCGAAACGGTGCCATGATGTACGCCGGCGCAGCCCACGGCGAGGAACGCTGCGAGGCCAAGTCCTAGTCCTAGAGTTCTGTTCACGAGGAGAATGTATCGCGCCTGGCGGAGTGGGGCACGGAATAGACGGCAACTGCACGGGGAACACGGGGTGGTCGCCACAACGTTGCTCCCCGTTGCTCCCAGTCCAGTCCGCGTATCCCATGCCCATTTCCAACTCTGAACGCCATCGGACCCTTGACAGGTGAGACTAGTCTAATTTATACTATACGACCAAACTGAAAGGAGACCACCATGTCGTCCACCTTCTCTGTCACATCGCTCGCGCCTGTGCTCATCGTCGACGCCGTCGAACCCGGAATCGCGTTCTGGTCCGAGCGGTTGGGGTTCGCCAAGGAGAACGAAGTCCCGGGGCCCGACGGGAAACTGATCTTCGCGAGCGTCAAGAAGGGCAGCGTCGAGATCATGTATCAGACGCGCGCGAGCGTGCTCGCCGACGACCCGTCGCAGGCCTCGACGATCGAGGGCCATAGCGTCGGGCTCTTCATCACGGTTCCGTCGCTCGCCGATCTCGATGCGATCGAGGCGTGCGTTCGCGGCGCGCCTGTCGTCAAAGCGCGGCACGAGACATTCTATGGCATGACCGAGATCTACGTTCGCGAGCCGGGCGGCAACGTCGTCGGGTTCGCCGCGCCGACCAAGTAGCGCGTGCCTGGCAGTCGCGGGCTCACACTCGCCGATCTCGTCGTTCTCAGCATGCTCGCCGAGCGTGCGATGCATGGCTACGAGCTGTGGGCGGAGCTCCAGCGCCGCGAGGTGCAGGAGTGGGCGTCGATCTCGAAGCCGCAGATTTATTATTCGCTCAAGAAGCTCGAGACGGCGGCGCACATCGAGCCCGCCTCTCGCGGCGATCCGTCACTCGGCCCGGAGCGCCGCGCGTATCGCCCGACGCCGTCCGGCCGCCGGGCGCTGGCCGACGCGCTCGCGCGCGCCGAGTGGGCGACGCGCGACGTGCCGCAGCCATTCACGACGTGGATGGTGCTGTCGTGGCAGGCCCGCCCGCGCGATTTCGCGGCGCAGATCGCGCGCCGGCGGCGGCACGTGCTCGACAAGCTCGCGTTCGAGCTCGCCGCGCTCGAGTCGATCGTCGCGGAAACGTCGCCGAGCTCCGATGCGGCGATGGTCGTGCGGCTCGCGATTCGACAGCACGAGGTGGAGCTGTCGTGGCTCGACGACGTCGCGGCACGACAGCGCCCGGGCTGATTCAGCGGATCAGCCGGCGAGCAGCACCTTGATCAACTGGATCTGTCCCGCGTGATAGATGCCGTGACAGGTGATCCCGAGCACGAGATCCATCTGCTCGTCGGCGGTCTTGCTGGAGCCGTGCGGTTTCGCCACCTGCTCCGCGAGTTGCGACTGGAGTCCATCCAGCAGCGAGGCGACCGCGCTCCAGCTCATCGCGCGTTCGTCGTTCAGCGTGAACCAGTCTTCGCCTTCGAACGGGAATGCGTCGGGCGAGCCGCCGAGGCGCTCGATCGCCGAGCGCACGTAAAACGCGTGGTGTACGACGATCTCGGCGATGTTGTGCCGGCCGGGCGCGGGGCGGCGAAATGCCGTCGCCGCCTCGACGCCCGCGATCGCCGCGCGAAGGTCCGCGCCGTGCCATGCGCCGGGGCCGTAGCCCTCGCGCACGATGCGCGACGCGAGCGCGGGATCGAGCGAGCTGTTGTTGGATTGTGCGACGGTGCTCGTGCTCATCATATCCTCGTGATCGAGATTCTGTGTCTGAGGCCACCAATCCGAGTTGCGCGCCGGACCGGGAGCGGGAGAGGTTTGAGCATGGTAGCGGCGCACGGACGTACGGTCTTGGGGAAAATTGCAGCCGGGCTCGACGACGCGCTCGAGGCGCGGGCAGCGGCGGGCTCGCCGGCGCGGACTCGCGGCGTGACGCTCGCCGCGGGTAGGGGCTGGGAAGTCGCCGACGTGATCTGCACCGCCGGCCCGCGCGACCGCGTGTTCGAGGAGCAACACACGCAAGTCGCGGTCGCCGTCGTCGTCGCGGGGAGCTTTCAGTATCGCACCCCACGCGGCGTCCATCTGATGACGCCCGGCTCGTTCTTCCTCGGGAATGCAGGCGAATGCTACGAGTGCGGTCACGAGCACGCGCCGGGTGACCGCTGCGCCGCGTTTCGATTCACGCTGCGCTTCATCGACGATATTGCCGCGGACGTCGGCGTGCGCCGCGCGACGTTCAACGTCTCGCGCGTGCCGCCGGTGCGCGAGTCGTCGGGCGTGGTCGCGCGCATCGCGGCGGCGTTCGCGGACGGCGGCGACGTCGCGTGGGACGAGGTCGCACTCGACGTGGCGGCCACTGCACTGCGCGCCGCCGTCGATGATGCACGCGCTGTCGCGCCGCCGAACCGGGACGTGCTCGGGAGAGTCACGGAGGCGGTTCGCGCGATCGAGCGCGCTCCGAGCGCCGCGCGCGAGCTTCGCGCGCTCGCCGCGGACGCGGGGTTGAGCGAGTACCAATTCCTGCGCGCGTTCCGGCGGCTGACCGGTGCGACGCCGCATCAGTATCTGCTGCGGGCGCGGCTTCGCGAATCCGCGGCATCGCTCCGCGCGCGCGACCACAAGATCGCCGAGATCGCGCTCGAGTGCGGATTCAACGATCTCTCCAACTTCAATCACGCGTTCCGCGGAGAATTCGGCGTGTCGCCGCGCGTCTACCGCGCGCGACACGCGTCACCTTCATCTCACATCTGACATGGCGACGATCCTTCCCGTCTTCTATCGCGACGACATTCTCCCGGAGTATCGGGACACGCCGGTCGCGCTGCTGCTCGAATATCACAACCTCGGCCGCGCACTCGGCTCGGCCTCCGCGCCGCGCCTGCTGATCGGCATGTGCATGGACAGCCGCAAATCGCTGCGCATCCCGCACGATTTCGCGTTCGTGCTGCGGACGGCGGGCGCGAACATGCGCGACAATGAATTCAGGATCTCGTACGCGATCGCCGTGGGCGGCATTCAGACGATCGTGCTCATCGCGCACACCGACTGCGGCATGGCGCGCCTGGCGCAGCGCCACCAGCAATTCGTCGATGGCATGGTGAGCAACGCCGGCTGGGATCGCGAGCGCGCCGAGCGGCACTTCGCCGAGAGCGCGCCGAAATTCGGGATCAACGACGAGGTCGGATTCGTGCTCGGCGAATCCGACCGGCTGCGTGGGATCTACCCGAAGATCAACGTCACGCCGCTGCTGTATCGGGTGGAGGACGATCTATTGTATCAGATCACGCCGTAGGCGCGGATTCGGAGAAGCTTGGCTGCGGAAGAACGGCCGTTCCTCCGCAGCCTGGTGTGCTCCGCGAGCTCCGGCGTTTACCAGATTTTCACGCGATCCTTCGGCGCCAGGTACATCTTGTCGCCCGGCTGCACGTTGAACGCCTTCTGGAACGCGTCGTTGTTGATCAGCGGCACGAACGCGCGGACCATGCCCGGCGAGTGCGGGTTCGTCAGGAGCTGCTGGCGCAGCGCGGCGTCGCGCATCTTGGTGCGCCAGATCTGCGCGAAGCCGAGGAAGAAGCGCTGGTCGCCGGTGAAGCCGTCGATCACGGGCGCTTCCTTTCCGTGCAGCGAGATCTTGTACGCGCGATAGGCCTGTGCGAGGCCGCTCACGTCGCCGATGTTCTCGCCCATCGTCAGCGTCGGGTTCACGTGCAGATCGTCGATTGGATTGATCGCGGCGTACTCGGCGCCAAGCTTGCTCGCGCGCTCGTCGAACGCTTTCGCGTCCGCCGGCGTCCACCAGTCGCGGAGATTGCCGTAGCCGTCCGACTTGCGTCCCTGGTCGTCGAAGCCGTGGCCGATCTCGTGGCCGATCACCGCGCCGATCGCGCCGTAGTTCACGGCATCGTCCGCGTTCACGTTGAAGAACGGCGGCTGGAGGATCGCGGCGGGGAAGACGATCTCGTTGTTCGTCGCGTTGTAGTACGCGTTCACCGTCTGCGGCGTCATGCCCCAGCGGCTGCGATCGGCCGGCTTGCCGAGCTGGCTGGTCATGTCATCGTACATGAACTCGCGGCCGCGCATCGCGTTGCCGAGCGCGTCGCCATTCTTGACCACGAGCTTGGAGTAGTCGCGCCACTTGTCGGGGTAGCCGATCTTCACCGTGAAGTGCGCGAGCTTGTCCTGCGCCTGCTTTTTCGTGACGGGGCTCATCCACTCGAGGCTGTCGATCCCGACCTTGTACGCCGCGAGGATGTTCTTGACCAGCGCGTCCATGCGCGCTTTGGCTTCCGGTCTGAAGTAGCGCTGCACGTACAGCTTGCCCGCCGCTTCGCCCATCATGCCTTCGACCTGCGCGACGCCGCGCTTCCAGCGCGGGCTCTGTTCCTGCTGCCCGCTCAACGTCTTGCCGCGGAACTCGAAGCGCGCGTCGCCGAACGACGCGGGGAGCTCGTCGGCGTAGTCGTCGAGCAGCTTGAACGTGAGATACTCGCGCCACGTCGACGCCGGCGTCTTCGCGATGATGTCGTTCATCGCTTTCACGTAGTCGGGTTGACGCACGATCACGTCCGTCGTCTTCGCGAGGCCCGCGTCCTGGAGGTACGTCTTCCAGCCGTACGAGGGCGTGAGCGCCGCGAGCTGCGCGAGCGTCATCTTGTTGTACGAGAGATCGCGGTTGCGGCTCTTGCCGCGATCCCACTGCGGCGTCGCGATTTCGGTCTCGAGCGCGACGATCCGCTGCGCGGCGCCGGCGGGATCGGGCTGCTTGGCGAGCGTCAGCATCCTGGTAATATAGGACTCATACGCTGCGCGCGTCTTCGTCGTCGCGTCATCCTTGCGCAGATAGTAGTCGCGGTCCGGCATGCCGAGGCCCGATTGACTCACCTGCGTGATCGTGACGCTCGACTGCTTCTGGTCCTGTCCGACGCTCACCGCGAACGGATTCTGGATGCCGATGCGCGCAAGGTGCGCGAAGGTGGCGGGGAGCTGCGACGGCGACTGCAGCTTGGCGATCGTACCGACCTCGCTCTGGAGCGGCGTGAGCCCGAGCTGCTCGATGCGCGCCGAGTCCATGTAGCTGGCGTAGATGTCGCCGATCTTCCGTTCCTCGGTACCAGCGGCGGCGTTCGACTTGGCCGCCTCCTCGACGATCTGATGGATCGCGTCGCGGCTCTTCTCGGTCAGCTCGTTGAACGAGCCCCAGCTCGACGCGTCGGCGGGAATTTGCGTTTTCTCGAGCCAGGTGCCGTTGACGAAGCGGAAGAAGTCGTCCTGCGGGCGGATCTGCCGATCGAAGTTGGCCGTGTCGACGCCGAGCGCACGCGCGGCGCCCTGTTGGCGCTGGGCGTGGGTGGTAGCCGGGAGCACGAGCGCGCCGGCCGCGAGCGCGAGCGCGGCGCTCGTGGCGAGACGGCCGAGCGCTCTGGGGGAGCTCTGTGGCATTTAGAAAATTCTCCTTGCGTGGGGAAAGCGGTACGACGAGAGTCTTACGTTTGGTACACCATTGAGGATCGAAACCGGTCACATCACAGGCAAGCTGAGCCGCTGCTCCCGATCGGGGTAGTGCGAGCTCTGGCGTGTCAACGGCACATGCGGCGAATCCAATCTCTCTCCCCATCGGCCGTCGCATTCGCGGCGGCGGCCATTCTCGCGGTGGGCGGCTGCTCACACGACTCGAAGTCGTCGGTCACCGAGCCGACGGGCACCGACACATCCAAGTCGAGCGCGGGGGTCGTGATCGCGATCGACTCGGAGGTCACTGGACAAACCGCGGTGGTGGGCACCGCCGTGCCGGTCCGCGTTCACGTGACCGAGTCGGGCGCGCCGATTCCGAACACGACGGTGCAGTGGAGTGTGACGGGCGGAAACGGCAAGCTCTCGAGCGCGTCATCGGTGACCGACGCCAGCGGACTGGCCCAGGTGCAGTGGACGCTCGGCGACACGGCGGGCACGAACGCGATGACGGCGTCGATCACGGGCGCGCAGGTCACGATCGAGGCGACGGGGACCGCGGCCGCGCCGTCCGCGATCGCGAAGGTGAGCGCTGATTCGCAGACCGTGGTGCCCGGCGGGACCGTTCCATTGACCGCGCGCACGGTGGACCGATTCGGGAACCCCGCGGGGGGCGTAACGGTGCAGTGGTCGACGAGCGGCGGGACGCTGAGTGCGACGTCGACGCTGACGGGATCGAGCGGCAATGCGACGACGAATCTGACAACGCCGGCGGCGGCGGGGCGGTATCAGGTGACGGCGACGTTCCCGGGGTTGGGGAGTGTGACGTTTGTGGTGATCGCGCAGTAAGATGCGGGCACACAGTTCTCATCCTCCATTTCGACTCACACTGCGTCGCGATTGAGCTCCCGCACGGCATGGTGCTATTGTGCGTGCCGCGAATCGCCAAGCCCCGCGGCGTCTTCGTCGGAACAACGCGATTGAAACTCACGGCGGCCTGAGCCTGAGTAACGTGGGGTTTTACGGCCGGTGCGCCGGTGCGCTCATTAGTGCGAACAGTAGTTGTGATACTAATCACAATCTCATTCGAAGCCGAGCTTGCCTCCGTGGATTCGAAATGATCCGACTGTAATTCAAGTAGTTCATTAAATTTCTTGACAATAATGCATCGTGTTCACAATCTAGTCGCTGTCCGATGCCGCCGCCGACTCGGTCATATGTGTATCCCCAGCTTGGAGCGCGACATGTCGCGTGCGATAAACAGAATCGGGCGGTTAGGAATCCTTTCCGGACTCGTAACAGCCGCACTCATTGTGGGTGCGTGCACGGACCTGGAACAGCCTCATTCAACACTTCGTGCGGCGGTGCGGCAGCGAAGTGCGGCGCAGATTCTGAAGGCGGGAAATTCACGCGGTTACGAGGACAGAATCCTTGAAATCGAGGCAAAAGTCCCCGGATTCGGCGGCTTATCGATCGACACAGATGGCACCCTAAAGGCCTACCTGACCGACACTTCGCGTGCGCCGGACGCCCGAGCCGCGGTCGTCGCGATGAGCCACGCGCATCCCGAGTTGTTCACCCGACAGGACGGTTCCACCCCATCGGTCCACATCGTGAAAGGTGAGTACGCGTTCTCGGACCTGGTGAACTGGGAACAGGCGTTAGTCGACGCGAGATCTCGACCGGCCGGCGTTCGTCTTCTCGATGCGGATGAGTCGCTGAATCGAATCCGCGTTGGAGTGGCGTCAACATCTGATGAGCCTGCGATCTTGTCGTTCGCGGAAGGCCTGGGCATCGCTGGCGCGGCGATCCATTTCGAGCAGGTCGGAGAACTCTATCCGGGCACGAGCGTGCAAGACAAGCTACCCAGGCGTCACGCCGGAATTCAGATTGGCAGTACCGATCCGACTGCGGACACGGCTGTTTGCACGCTCGGTTTTATGGTACACGTGAACTCGCCGACCGGTACACGCGGCTTCTTGACCGCTTCGCATTGCACTCTGAATTTTTCCGGCCCGACTGGCCAAGTGTGGCATCAAAACAAACCAGCCAACCGGATCGGCGTTGAATCAAACAATCCCGCTTGGCGAACCACGGGATGCGACATTGGTGCGATGTATTGCGATTCGGCGGACGTCGCGTTTATGACGTATGATGACAGCATCTCGGTTGATGATTCAGTCGTCCAGACCTCTACGGTCGGGACGAATGGATCCGGTAACACGACGATTGGAACCCTATATTCGATCGCTGGTGGTAAAGATCCCGCGCCCGGCGACAGCGCGTATAGGACCGGACGAACGAGTGGGACTACTAGAGGAGTGATCGTTGGCACGTGCGTACTTGTTCCAACGAATGGCTCCCCGACGCGCTCTCTCGATTGTCAAGATGAAGTCCAGGCTTTTGCAAGCGGTGGGGATAGTGGCGGGCCGGTGTATAATTTCGGCTTTCCGCTGAACCTCTCTGCAAGGTATGCCCTTGGCATCTTCAACACATTTACGGCTGCCGATGGTCAGGGACGATACCACTATTACTTTAGTCCGTGGTCGCTTATACAGAGACGGCTCGGCGTCACACTGTTTCCGTTTTAGTCGCAAGTCACTGATTTCGCAGCCGTTTGGCGACACACTCCTCGTATGATTGGGTGATCATGCCGAGTGTGTCAGCGTGGTGGAGGAAGACATGAAGAACGCACGTACCCGCGGGTCCGTCGTGATGGTGACAGCGCTCTGGGGAATCGCGGGCTGCTCGTCGACGAGCGAACCCCTCCAAGCGCCGATCAAAGTAGTCGTTCAAGCTCCGTCGGCAGTCACGATCGCGGAGCCGGTACCGATTACGATTCGCGTGATGAATACCTCCGCAAACGCGGAGGTCCTGCACGTGCCGTACGACAGCACATACCGATTCGATGTCGTTGTGCGGGACTCAAAGGGCAGTGTTGTCTGGGATCGTTTGGCGAACGCATTCATCGCCACGCCGCTGGTCTCAATGACGATCGAACCCGGCGGCGAAAAGGATTTTGCCACCGTCTGGGACGGTCGTAATCAGTCCGGAACGCCGGTGCCGGCGGGCAGCTACAGTATTACGGGCACGTTTACCCCCGACACCGGACCAATCTCCGCCGACGGCGGTCCCCTTATCCTGATGGTCGTCGCGCGCTAGCGACAAAATCATTTGCCCAGAGGGCGCGCAGCCATATCGGCGGCGCGCCCTCTCATTCTAGGGAGCTCCGCAAAATGAACTGCGAAGCGCCGCGATCTGTTCCGTCGCGGCCTGGCGCATAGCCGCGGCCGGCCAACCGCGTCATATTCCGCGAGCAATCCCTACCAATCCGAGCCGCACACCCAGGAGGCCGTGCTCGTGCGCAGAACCATCCTCGGCATCGCATTCCTTTCCCTCGGCGCGTCCGCCGCCCTCGCGCAGTCGCCCGATCTCTATTCCGATCTCCATTGGCGCATGATCGGACCCACCCGCGCCGGCCGTGCGCGCGCCGTGTCCGGCGTCCCCAGCGAGCCAAACGTCGCGTACATCGGGTTCGACAACGGCGGCGTCTGGCGCTCGACCGACTACGGCTCGACGTGGCAGCCGTTGTTCGATCACGAGTCCACCGGCTCGATCGGCGCGATCGCCGTCTCGCCGTCGAATCCGAACATCATATATGTAGGGAGCGGCGCCGGGATCATCCGGCCCGACCTCGCGACGGGCGACGGGATGTACAAGTCGACGGACGCGGGCAAGACGTGGACGCACCTCGGGCTGGGCGAGACGCAGATGATCGCCCAGGTCGACGTCGATCCGACGAATCCCGACCGCGTGTTCGTGGCCGCGCTCGGGCATCCGTACGGCCCGAACGCCGAGCGCGGCATCTTCCGCTCGACGGACGGCGGCAAGACGTTTCAAAGAGTTTTATATAAAGACGAGTATACCAGCGGGAACGACGTCCGGATCGATCCGAGCAACCCGCAGATCGTCTACGCGGCGCTCTGGCAGCAGCAGCAGTCGTACATCGAGGGCGGCTCGTTCGGCGGCGCGAGCGGCGGCATCTTCAAGTCGACCGACGGCGGCACGACGTGGACGCAGCTCGGCGGCGGCCTGCCGACGGTGCTCCAGGCCAACCTCGCGATCGCGCCGAGTAATCCGAAGGTGATCTACGCCGCGGTGGCCGGCGAATCGGGCGGCGGCCGCGGTGGCGCGGCGGGGTTCGGCAGCGGGACCGTCGCGCTCTACCGCTCGAGCGACGCGGGCGAGCACTGGTCCCTCGTCGACGGGCCGGGCGTGCAGGGGCATCCGGTGGACAATCGTCCGCTGGCGCGCATCGGCGGCGGCGACCTGCCGACGCTGGTCGTCGATCCCAAGAATGAGAATTCCGTGTACAGTGCGTCGACGGTCTTCTGGCGCAGCGACGACGGCGGCGCCACGTGGACCGCGGTCCGCGGCGCGCCGGGCGGCGACGACTATCAGAAAGCTTGGGTCAATCCGAACAATCCAAACATTCTCATCGTCGTCAGCGACCAGGGCGGCGTGATCTCTGCGAACCACGGGCAGTCGTGGAGCAACTGGTACACGCAGCCCACGGCCGCGATGTACCACGTGTCGACCGACAACACGTACGTCTACCGCGTGTGCGGCGGCCAGCAGGACTCTGGCTCGGCGTGCGTCGACAGCAAGTCGCCGGACGGCGAGATCACGTTCCACGATTGGCATCCGGTGAACATCCAGGAGTACGGCGAAGCGGCTCCGGACCCGAAGGACGGCGACAAGGTCTACGGCAGCGCGCGCACCAACGTGTCCCTCTACAACCGCCGTACGGGCCAGACGACGAACGTGGGGCCGAGCGCCGAGCAGCGCGGCACGGCGTACGGCCGCAACGTGCGGACGATGCCGATCGAGTGGTCGCCGATCAATCCGAATCTTCTGTACTACGCCTCGAACGTCGTGTGGAAGAGCACGGACAACGCGCACAGCTGGACGCGCATCAGCCCCGACCTCACGCGCCAGTCATGGGCCGTGCCGGCGAACATGGGCAAGTACGCGTCGCAGGTGACGCCGTCGCCGCAGGGCTCGATCACGGCGCTTTCGCCGTCGCCGCGCAGCACGAGCGTGCTCTGGGCCGGGAGCGACGACGGCAACGTGCAGGTGACGACCGACGGCGGCGCGCACTGGACCAACGTGACGCCGGCGGCGATCAAGCCGTGGACGCGCATCTTCAACGTCGACGCGGGCCACTTCGACAACGGCACGGCGTACATCGCGGCCAACACGATGCGCCTGGACGAGATGAATCCGCACTTCTTCCGCACGCACGACGGCGGCAAGACGTGGACGGAGATCGACAACGGCATCGCGCCGGGCGCGGTGGCGAACTCGATTCGCGAGGATCCGCGGCAGAAGGGCTTGCTCTACGCCGCGACGGACGCACAGGTGTGGGTCTCGTTCGACGACGGCGACCACTGGTCGTCGCTGCGGCTCGACATGCCGGCGATCTCCGTTCGCGATCTTGAATTAAAGGATGATAGTACCTGTCTGTGCGCCGACCTGATCGCGGGCACGCACGGCCGCGGCTACTGGATCCTGGACGACGTGACGCCGCTCCGTCAGGAGGACGCCGCGGCGGCGGCGCGCGACGCGTATCTCTACAAGCCGGCGACCGCGGTGCGCGTGCGTCTCGCGGCGAACGATCCGACGCCCTGGCCGCCCGAGCTGCCGGCGGGTGAGAACCCGCTCCCGGGCGGCATCATCGATTACTATCTCGCGAGCGACGTCTCGAGCCCGGTCACGCTGGAAATTCTCGACAAGTCGGGCACGATGATCCGCTCGTACTCGAGCACGGACGAGGTGCGGAATCCCGATCCCGCGCTCGATCCCGCGGCGTACGACCGCGTCTGCCGCGCGAATCCGAATGCGCAGGACTGCGCGCTGCCGCTCTACTGGCCCGCGCCGCCGATGGTCGTGTCGACGAAGAAGGGGATGCACCGCTTCGCCTGGGATCTCCACTACGCGCCGATTCCCGGCGCGGCCGGCCGCGGCGGTGAAGGCGGCGGCGGAGCGGTGCCGCATCGCACCTACGACGAGCCGTACGCGCCGTGGGCGCCGCCCGGCCAGTACACCGTGCGGCTCACCGTGAACGGCAAATCGTACACGCAGCCGCTCACGCTGCGACTCGATCCGCGCGTGAAGACGCCGGCGGCCGGCCTCACGCAGCTCGCGACGTTGACGACCGAGTTGTACTTCGGCGCGCGCGATACGCGTGCGGCGTACGAGCAGGCGCGTTCCGTCGCGAACAAGCTGGCGAGCGCGCAGGGAGGGGAAGCGGCGTCGCTCGAGGCACGAATCGACTCGATCGCGCCACCGCCACCGGCGGGCGGGCGCGGACGCGGCGGGCGCGGCGGGTTCGCGGGTCGTGGTCGTGGCGGCGCCGCGCCAGGCGGACCGACGCTCCAGAGCGTGAGCGGCGAGCTGCTCGGCGCGGCGATGGCGATGCAGGGGGCGGACATCACGCCGACGGCGAGTGAAGTCGCGGCGGCGAACAAGGCGCGAGCCGACGAGCGGGCCGTGATGGCGAAGTGGAAGTCGCTGTCCGCGGCCGCGGCGAAGTTGACGCGCTGATCGCGCGCGCGGCGTGAGGGAGCCGAAGGACCGATCGCGTACGCGATCGGTCCTTCGGCACATGGGACCATGGCGGGTTCCGCGAACTTTGTAGTATGCTTATGTCGCCCTCTCGCCCTGCCCTCCCCCACTCTTGGCGCCGGCGGTCGACGTGATCTCGGTCCAGCAGCTCAGCAAACGGTACGGCGAGCAGCTCGCGGTCGACCAACTTTCGTTCGCGGTGCCCGCGGGGCAGATCGTTGGATTCCTCGGCCCCAACGGCGCCGGAAAATCCACGACGCTCAAGATGCTCACCGGCATGATCGCGCCCACGAGCGGCTCGGCGACCGTCGCCGGATTCGACCTCGTGACGCATCCGATCGAGGTCAAACGGCGCGTCGGCTTCGTCCCGGAGTCCGGCGCCGTGTTCGAATCGCTCACGGGTCTCGAGTACCTCGAGATGATCGCCGCGCTCTATGGCATCCCGCACGGCGGCGCGGTCGAGCGCATCAAGCAGTTCATCGCGTTCTTCGACCTCAGCTTCGAGACGCTCACCGACAAGCTGCTGGGTGCCTACTCCAAGGGCATGCGGCGCAAGGTGGTCATCACGGCGGCGCTGCTCCACAATCCGCCGGTTGTGTTCTTCGACGAGCCGCTCGACGGGCTCGACGCCAACGCGGCGGTCGGTTTCAAAGCGCTCATTCAAACACTGGCGCGCGAGGGGAAGACGATCGTCTACAGCTCGCACATCCTCGACGTCGTCGAGCGCGTCTGCGATCGGGTGATCATCATCGACCAGGGGAAGCTCTTGCTCGACGGCGCGCCCGAGGCGCTCGTGGCGGCGCACGGCTCCGGCACGCTCGAGCGGCTGTTCACGGAGCTCACGGGCGGCGCGGAGCTCGAGCGGCGGGCGGAAGACTTCGCGAAGACGTTCCGATCGTGATGCTGACGCGCGAACGGGAGAACGCAGTCCCGTCGCAGAGCCGCGCGCTGCGGCGGTTGTTCCTGATGCTCTTTCTGCGCGGACGCTCGGCGCGCCAGCTCCGCGTCGCGAAGATGCCGAAGTCCATCGCGGCGCTCCTGCGCACATCGCTCGTCGTGTACGCGTTCATCGGCGTCACGAGTCTCGGATTCGGCGGTGCAACGATCTTCACGCTCGCGGTCTACCTGCACGCGATGACGTTCATCCTCGTTGGGCTGTTCGTCGCGGCCGCGGCCGGCGAAGTCCTGTTCAACGCCGAAGAGGCCGACATCCTGCTGCACCGGCCGGTGAACGCGGGGGCGCTCCTGCGCGCGAAGATTTTCGTGCTGCTGCAAGTGTCGATTCTCATGGCCGTCGCGTTCAACGTCCTTGGCATCGGCGTGGGAGTGTGGGGGCAGCATGGATCGTGGCGCTTTTTGCCGGCGCACCTGCTGTCGCTCACGATCATGGCGCTGTTCTGCGCCGGCGCGATCGTCCTGACGTACCAGCTCTGTCTCCGATGGTTTGGCCGTGAGCGCCTCGACGGCCTCATGACGACGATGCAGGTCGCCGTCTCGATCTTCCTCGTGCTCGGGTCGCAGTTGCTTCCGCAAGTCATGGCGCGCACGGGGAATTCGCTTGGCACTCTCGTGCTGCCGTGGTGGGTGCGGCTGCTGCCGCCGGCGTGGTTCGCCGGTTTCGACGATGTGCTCACCGGCGGTGGTCGGGCCGAATCGTGGCTGCTCGCGGTGATCGGAGTCGTGGCGACGGCGCTCATCCTCTGGCTGGCCTTCGCGAAGCTCGCGGGCGACTACGAGCGTGGTCTCCAGCAGGTCGGCGAACGATCCGCGCGTGCGCCGCGTGCGCGTCGGCGCTGGCTGGATCGCGCCGTGGCCGTTCCGCCGCTCTCGTGGTGGCTGCGGGAGCCGGCGTCACGCGCGTCGTTTTTGCTCACGGCGGCGTATCTGGGGCGCGATCGCGACATGAAGCTGCGGGTCTACCCCGCAGTCAGCCCGATGCTCGTCTGGCCCGTGCTCTTCCTGCTTCCGTCGCGACACGGCGGTGCGGCGGCCTTCCCGGTCGCGTTCGCCGGCGTCTACATGGGATTGATTCCGTTGATGGTGCTCAAGCTCGTCCGATATTCACAGAACTGGCAAGCCGCCGACGTGTTTCACATGGTGCCCCTCGCCGGCCCAGGCGAGCTTTGTCATGGCGCGCGGCGCGCCGTTCTGCTGCTGATCACCGCACCGATGCTGCTGCTCTTCGCGCTGCTCGTGGTCGCGCTGCGTCACGACCTGGCGAACGTCGCACTCTTGTTGCCCGGCCTGATCGCCATTCCGATCTACGCCATTGTGCCGTGTCTCGGCGGGCGCAGCGTACCGTGCAGCGCGCCGCCGAACTCGATGGAATCGAGCCGGCGCGGCATGACGATGATGCTCGTCATGCTGCTGTCGGCGGTGTGGGGCGGGATCGCGATCGCGGGATGGAAGTTCGGCTTCTTTGGCTGGCTCGTATTCGCGCAAGCCATCGTGGTCGCGGTGGTCTACGCTATGATGCGTGCGTCGGTCGCTCGCGCGGCGTGGCCCGCTGAGACGGCGATCGGCTAAGAAGGACGCACGCGCCTACGGCAACGTCATGATCGGACCCCGAAGGAGGCGCTTGATCTCCTCCGGGGTGTAGTCCGTCGTGATGAACGTGCCGAGGCTGAGGTCCGCGCGGAGCTTCTCCATCTGCGCGGGCGTGAACAGCCCGCGCACCGATGCCGCGAGGTTCCTGGCCGCGATGTAGTTCGCGATGCCGGCGCGGTGCCAGCGTCCGCGCACCTCGTCGCCGTCGTAATTCCCGCGGCGGGAGACGAGATACCGTGCGAGATCCGTGATCACCGAATCGCGATAGACGGCGAACACCTTCGAGAGCTTCGTCATCGAATCGACCTGCGCTTCCGTCAGATTCAGAGAATCCTTGCGCTGAAGAATGGCGTCGAGCGGATTGAACGGCCGAGGCGCGATCTTGTTCTTGATCTGCTGGAGCGAGAGCGAGTCCGGTTTCTCGCCCTTGCCTGGGCGCATGTTGTTCTCGATGTATTGCGATTCGCGATCGGGCCCGACTTCGAGCCGCACGTCGAGCGAGACGGTGAACGGAGCGCGGAATGTGCTGCGGAACACGGACGTATTCCCGAACAGCGGATTCACCGTGTACGTGAATCGATTCGTCGCGTGATCGAAGCCGCGCACCGTGAGCAGCGTGGGATCGGTGTACGCGTACTGGCCCCAGCCGTGGAGGTGGCCGGCGCCGTGAACCAGTTGATCCGCTCCGCTCAGGATGTTGTTGACATACATGCTCACGTTCGCGCGGTTCCCGAGGTGCAGCAGGTAGGAATCCGGGGCAAGCGTCAGATTGAGCATCGGCATGGACCATGGACCCGTGCAGCTATTCCGGCCCGCGATCTCTCCGAGCTGGCGGCGCAAGCAATCACGCGCGTACGATGGCGCGTTCGACAGGAGCGACTGCATCGCGCTCGCGACTGCGGGATCGGACGTGTGCGCGGGATCGAAGACGAACGCGCGGTCGTTCGAGTAGCCATCGCCGTTCACGTCGCCGGCGACCATCGGCGAGTACAGGCTCGCCGACTGCGCGCGAGCACTGAGCTGGATGTAGCCGAGCGTCGGGAACCGCACGTTCCCGGTGAGCGTGACGACATGCCGCGGTGTCGACGACGAGCCTTCCAGCCGCTCGCGTGGATCACCGGCCGTGCTCCCCGCGCCGCTGAATCCATAGAATTGTTCGCGCGCGTCGGTGTACGCGTACGAGAGCGACCCGTTCCAGAAGACCTGCGTCGCGAACGCGATCCTGGGAGCGAGGCTCACCGTCGCGATCAGGGTTCGCGCCGTCGCGCTGAGATCGGAGCGCGATTCGGCGACGTGCGAGAACGCGGTGGACACACGCGACTCGGTGTAGGAGGCCGTACCCGTCCCGGGCACGATACTGCCCGCCGAGACGTACACCGGGCGGTTCGCCTCATCGCTCAACGTGAACCGCGGCGCGCCGGCGAAATTGACGTCGTAGATCCCGGGCACGTGCCGGTTGTACGTCATCGTGCCGCCGAGGGTCACGACGGTATTCGGAAAGCGCGACAAGAGTGAGAGCGTCGGCCGCCAGCTCTCGAGCAATTGGTAATCGGGCGCGAAGAGCGCGACCGGCGGCGCCTGCTGCGCGAGCACGGTCCCCGTGCTGCCGTCCGCACACGCCGACGGGACGCCCGCGCCGGCGACGTACGTACGCCAATCCGGTGTCGGCGCCGCCGCGCCCACGCAGAACAATTGCTGGATCGCGTCGGCGAGCCCGGTCTGCCGCGCGTAGCCGTCGATCATGCGCGTCGAGATTGTGCCGCGATACTCGCGGACGCCGCCGGAGAGTTGGAACCGCGACACGCCGCGCGGTCCGAACGACGGCCCATGCTCGATCGACCACGGCGTCGACCACGAGAATCCCGCCATGGGCGCCAGGCTCACGGTGCTCGGCACGTGATCCGTTCGCAGCCCGAATGTGGATTCGACGAGCTGGTTGTACGCCGGATGCACGCCGAGTCGATTCCCCTCGAGCCGAAGTCCGTACTGCGCGCGGAAGCGATCGTTCGGCCCATAGATGTCGCCGAGTCCGATCGCGCCGGTCTCGCCCTCGCCGGCGCGGACGCTGCCGGTAAGCGAGCGCGAGAAGCTCGCCGGCGCGTCATTGATGAAATCCTCGAGAGAGTTGAATGAAAACGCGCCGAGACCGGAGGATTGGTCGATCGAGTAGTGGTCGAGGGTGCCGTCGAGCGTGATCGTCGTCTCGTGGTGCCGGTCCCACGTGTAGCGCGACAGCTCCTGCCGGAGCTCCGTCGACCAGGCGCGCGTGTCGGTCCGTGCCGCGCCGCTGCCGCCCACCTGGACCGACGAGACTCCGATCGAGCCGTCGTCGAGCGTCGAATTGACGAGAATGCGTGCCGACGGCGCGAGCAGGTTGGGCTGATTGAGATCGTCGCTCGCGTTGACACTCACGTTGGTCTCGCTCAGCACGTCCCATGGGATGTACTTGGCCGCGGTGGCCTGCAGCCATCCGTCGCGATGCGTCTGTCCCGCGCCCGTGGCGGGGAGCGACGTGGGACCGATGCCCGCGCCCCCCTGCGACCGCCAGTCGCCGCCGAACTGGATGTTGTACGCATCGCTCGTCGGATTCAGACTGTTGAACAGAACGAACCCTGGCGGGAGCTGCGGTGGCGTAGGCGCGTAATCGAGCCGGGCGGCGAAGCGCCCCTCGGTCGTGAACCGGTTTGTCGACGATCCCGAGGTGCGCAGCGGGATGCCGTCGGGACCGAGCGCCGCGAGCAAGCGCGCGACCGAGTCGGGACTCACGTGCAGCGCGAGGAGCGCTCCCGGGTCGTCGGTCACCAGCGTCGGCAAGTCGCTCGCGCGATGATTGACCTGGTATGAGAACGCGTAGAACGCCTTGTCCGGCACGATCGGACCGGAGAGCACGCCACTCACGACCTGCTGGTCGTACTGGTTGCCCAGGTGCGAGGCCACCGGCGTCGTCCACTGCAGCGACGGGGCGTCGAGCGTGCCGTGGACGGACTGCGTGATGAAGTTGCTGCCCGGGCTCATGCGCAGCGCGAGCTGCACGCCGGCGAATCCGCCCCTGCCCGGATCGTACGTGGACTGCACCACGCTGACGAAGAATCCATCTCGCGGCGGTTGACTGCCGAACCCGAGGCCGTTGAGTACGGTGTTGTTCTGGCCACCGTCCACGCCGAACGCGGAGATGGTCGGCAGGCCGGTCGCGTTCGGCGTGACGGTGATGCCTGGCAGCGTCGAGAGCGCCGCCGTCAGATCGCCGGTGACGTCACCGCTCAAGCCTCCACTGAGTCCCAGATAGGATACGCTCGCGCCGGGGGTGAATTCGCCCCGCGCGTCGCTGCGCGTCGCCTTGGGCCGCTGGCCCGTCGATCGCACCGCGCTCAGGTTCGCCGCGACCGGCACGAGCTTGAAATCGACGGCCGGAATCGGCTTGTCGCCCTCGCGCGCGATCTGCCGGCGTTGGGGCGCGTAGCCGAGCATGTTGACGGCGACGGTGTACGCGCCGCCCCCGTTCTCGATCGTGATGGAGTAGGCGCCCCTGGCGTCGGTGCGCGTGATCTTGGGCGGCGTCCCCGGCGCGACGAGCACCGCGACCGTGGCGCCGGAGATGCCGGCGGTATCCGAGCCGGTGACCCGGCCGTGGACGACGTCGGTGCGCTGCTGCGCGCCCACGCGGCCGAACGCGAGCGAGAGAAGCAGCGAGGACCAGACCCACAGCCGACCGGTAGCACCCGTGACCCGACGCATTCCGCACCCGGATTGAGGTCCAAAGGAAACCGTGCAATCTCGGCGAATATATGGATGCCGAGGCCGGCGGCATCCCCTGAATTCTTAAGTACTCATTAAGCTTTGATTGTGGGGCTGGGCAAACAGAACTTCGCCGGCCGGGTCCGTGAAACGGCGAGACGCTACTCCCGGAGCGCGATCACCGGGTTGACGCGCGCCGCGCGCCACGCCGGGACGATGGCCGCCGCCAATGCCACGAGCAGCAACACGCCGGCGACCGCGAGCGGCGTCGTGGGATCGCTCGCCGTCACCCGATAAAGCGTCGCCGTCAGCAAGCGCCCGAAGAACAGCGCGCCCGCGCAGCCGATCACGATGCCGACGGCCGTCAGCCGCAGCGCACCGCCCGCCACGTGCCGCAGGATGCGGCGCGCGCCCGCGCCAAGCGCGATGCGCACACCGATCTCGCGGGTGCGCTGCGCGACACCGTACGCGACCACGCCGTAGAGTCCCACGATCGCGATGACGAACGTCACCGCCGCGAAGACGCTCAGCACGCCCGACATCAACACGAACGCCGACACGTGCCGTGCCTCCATCTCGCGCATCGTCAGCATGCTTCCGATCGCGAGCGTCGGCTCGGCGGACGCGATCGCGGCGCGCACGGCGTCCTTCGCGCGCGAGGGATCGCCGGTCGTGAGCACCTCGAGGTCGCCGGTCGCGATCGGAACTTGATCGATCGGACGGTCGATCTCGGAGCGGAGCGGCTCGTCCAAGCCGCCGTGATACACGTTCGATGCGACGCCGATGATGGTCCACGGATCGCCGCCGATGGTGATCGTCTCACCGACCGGATCACGCCCAGGCCAGTAGCGGTTCGCCATGTATGCGTTGATCACGGCGGCTCGCTGCGATCCGGCTACGTCACGCGCGCCGATCCCGCGGCCTCGGAGCACGCGCACGCCCATGACGCGCGCGTAGTCCGGTGACACGTCCTGCTCGATCGCGCCATTCGGTTGTCCATTGGCGGGGGGCGGCTGGCCTGGAATCGTGAACGCGACGCCCTGGAAGTTGTTGCTCAACGGCGTCGTAGTGGCGAAGCCGGCCGCCACGATGCCTGGTGCCTCGCCGAGTCGCTCGTCGAGGTGACGGTACACCGCGCGCTTGGCGCTGTCCGCCACGTCCGACGGCAGCGAGAAGTGCATCGTGAGCACGTTGTCGAGGCGAACGCCGGGATCGCCGGTTCGCATGTTGCGCACGCTTCGGGTGAGAAGCGCGGCGCTGGAGAGCAGCACGATCGCGACGCTCACCTCGAGGATCACGAGCACCGACCGCAGTCGCGTGCCATGCACGCCGCCCGCGCTTCCGCGGCCGCCGTCGGAGAGAACGCTCGCGAGATCGACCCGCGTCGCGCGCGCGATCGGCAGCGACGCGAATACGATCACGGCACCGATGCACACACAGAGTGTGAAGATGAGCGCGCGACCGTCGATGCCCATGCGCACCCACCCTGGCGCGAACGCGGCGAACGATGCGGGGACGGTATCGCGCATGGCGTGCACGCCCCACGCGGCGCCGAGCACGCCGAGCGCGCCACCGGCGATCGCGATGAACGCGGCTTCGGTCGCGAGAAGTCTGGCCAAGCGCCCGCGGCGGCCGCCGAGCGCGGCACGCACGGCGAACTCACGCCGTCGAACGCTGGTGCGCGCGAGCGCGAGATTCGCCACGCTCACGCAGGCGGCGAGCAACACGAGCGCGACGGCAACGGCGAGGGGAAGCACGAGCAGGCGCAGATCGTCGGTATGGAACTCGGAGAGCGGTCGCGCGGCGAGCACGGCGCCCGAGTCGGTGCGGGGTGCCTCGCGCGCGAGCGCGGCACTCACACCCTGCGCTTCGGCGCGTGCTTGGGAGACCGTGGCGCCAGGCGCGAGCCGGCCGAACAGGTCGAGGAACTGCGCCGTGTGATCGTTCGCCGCGTCCGGCGGCAGCGTGAGCGGCAGATACGCATCGGATTGCGTCGGGAAGACGAGATCGCGCCCGAGCACGCCGATCACGCGATGTGGCGTGCCGCCCAGGGTGATGCTCGAATCCAGGACGCCGGGGCTGGCATGGAACCGTGATTGCCAGAATGCATATGATAGAACCGTAACCGGTGCCGCGCCGCTCGCGTCGTCGCCGGCACGAAAGCCGCGGCCGACGGCGAGGGGCGCCTGGAGCAGCGAGAAGAGATTGGCCGACACGCGGTAGCCGGTCACGAGCTCGCTCCCCGCGGCGTCGCGGAGCGTGCCGCGCCACATCGAAGCGGCGCCGACCGCGGAGAGCGCTCGCGACGCCCGCGACAGCGCGGCGTATTCCGCCGGCGTGCTCGCGCACGACGCGCACGACGGCGAGCGGCGGACGATCCAGACGAGCCGCGACTCCGGGAGGAGGGGAAACGGCCGGTCGATCAAGGGATCGCCCAAGCTGAAGATCGCGGTCGACGCGCCGATTCCCAACGCGAGCGTGATCGTGGCGGTCACGGCGTACACGGGGCTGTGCCGGAGGGCGCGCCACCCCTGACGTACGTCCTGCCAGAGCTGGTCGACGTGGGCGACGCGCCACACGTCGCGCACCGCTTCAGTGGTGAGCGCGAGATTGCCGAAGCGGCGGCGCGCGTCGAGGGGCGCCGCGCGCGCTGCGCCGCGCGCACGAAGCTCCTCGGCCTCGAGCTCGAGATGATCGCGTAGCTCGCGCGCGATCTCGGCGTCGGACGGACGGCGTCGGAACGGCCACATGACTCAGGACTCCGCGGCGGGCTGCATGACGCGGCCGATCGCCTGCACGAGGGCGCGCCACTTGGATTCCCGCGCGTGGAGCTGGCGCCGGCCGGCGGCGGTGAGGCGATAGTACTTGAGCTCGCGCTTCTGCCCGGGCGCGGTCTCCCACTTGCCGGCGATCAGCCCTTGCCGCTCGAGCCGGTGGAGGGCGGGGTAGAGCGATCCGTGCTCGACCTGGAGGAGATCGTCCGTCGCCTGCTGGATGTGTTTCGCGATGCCGCGGCCGTGCGCGGGGCCGAAGATGAGCGTTTTCAGAATCATCATGTCGAGCGTGCCCTGGAGCAGCTCGAGCTTCTCGCGGCGCGTCATGGGAGGGACTGGAGCGTGGTGGTAGAGTGTCTACCCTACGATGGTAGACACTCTACCATCCGTCAAGCGGCGCCCGCGCCGGAACTCGCGGGCCGCCGGCGGGATTGCTGAACACATGCGCCGTCGACGACTCGGTCTCGCGCTCGTGGTTGCGCCGCTCGCCGCGCCGTGTGCCGTCTGGCTTGGCGCCCTCGCCCGCGGGCTCGGCACGCCGCGCGCGCCCGGCGATCCACCGAATTCGGTGCTCGCGGCGCTCGTGATCTTGTTCGCGATCTGTATGTTCGCCGCGCCGCTCGCCTACGCCGCGACGTTCGCCGTGCTCTGGCCGGCGCTCCGGCTGCTCGGCGCCGCCGCGCGGCCGTGGTGGACGCTCACCCTGCTCGGCGCGGTCGCGGGCGGGGCGCTCATGCCGGTCTATTTGAGAATGCTCGATCCGCGCGGGAGTTGGGATTTCTTTCCGGGCGTCGGATTCGTGGCGGGCGCGGCGTCGGGATTCGCATTCTGGTATTTCGCCGCGCCGGCGGGTGACCGCGCGACCGCGGAGCCGGTTTAGCGCTTGAACCGCCGTACCGAGGCCCGATGATGAAGCAGACCACATTCATATTCGCGTTCGTCGTCGCCGCGCTTGCCGCGCTTGCGGGGTGCTCCGATGCGACATCGCCGCCATCCCGCGTGCTCGACGGGCAGTATGGCGGCGACGGCGTCGCCCTCGACGTCGCGGCGAGCGTGACGCACTTGTCGTTCGACTGCGCCGCCGGCGAGATCGACGCGCCGATCGCGCTCGATGGCGACGGGCGGTTCGATGTGGCCGGCACGTGGACCGGCGAAGGCAACGCGGTGAACGCGGACCACACGCCGCACGCGGTGCGCTACGCCGGCCGCGCGACGCGCGACGTGGTCCGGCTCACGATCGTGGGCCTTGGCGCCGCGCCGACCGACACACTCGTCGCCGTGCTCGACGGTCCGCGGTTCGTCGCCGCCTGCTGATGCGAAGCACTTCTCCGTCCGGCTATCTTCGTCCGAGGATGCCGACGCAATCGGCGTCCTGGTACCCGAGAGATCTCGAAACGCCAGATGGAGAGGACTCATGTCACATCGCTTCGCCATCGCAGTATGTGCCGCCTCGATCGCGGTCGCCGCGTCGGCCGGCGCGCAGACCAAGGCCGCCAGCTTCAGACTGACGAGCACGGACGTGCATCGGGGACAGAAGATTGCCGCGGCGCAGGTGTTCAGCGGCATGGGGTGCACCGGCAGTAACATCTCGCCCGCGCTGTCGTGGAGCGGCGCGCCGGCGGGTACGAAGAGCTACGCGCTTACCGTCTACGATCCCGACGCGCCGACGGGCAGCGGGTGGTGGCACTGGGTGGTGTACAACATTCCCGCGAGCACGACGAAGCTCGCCGCGGGTGCGGGCGACGCCAATAAGCATCTGCTTCCGACGGGCGCCGCGCAGGGGAACACGGACTTCGGGACGCCCGGCTACGGCGGGCCGTGTCCGCCCGCGGGCGACAAGCCGCATCACTATCACTTCACCGTCTACGCGTTGAACACGGACAAGCTGGACATCCCCGCGAACGCGACGGCGGCGTACGTTGGCTTCAACGTGCACGGACACCTCCTCGGGAAAGCGGAGCTCGTGGCGCTCTACGGCCGCTGAGCTCACGCGAGCGGCCGGCTCGGCGGCGGCGGAATTCGTCGGCGTGAGATTCCGCCGTACGGCCGAGCTCGCACGCTGGTGCACCCAAAGTCGTTCTTGACGAAACTCGAAAGCGATGTATCACTAGTGGCCCGGCAACGCCGCCGCCCACTGGTTTGGCGCGCACGACGACGTCGACGCCCCAGCACTCGCTGCTGACGTACGCTGTTGGTGCATCGCGGGGCATGATCAAGACGATCGTCTGGCATCATCAGCTCGACGGAGACGCCGAGCGCGCGCGTGCCATTCTCGATGCATTGCAGCGAGCGGGAATCGGTGCGCTGCCATACGATGCCGGCGAGATCCGCGGCGCGGGCGTCGTCTTCTTCGAGCGCGTGACCGATGCGCTCTGCGCGTTCGTGCGTGACGCGAGCCGCGGCGGGGCCGAGCGTGTGCTCGCGCTCGCGACGGGCGAGCCGGCGTCGCCGTCCGCCGTCTGGCGATTGCTGCGCGCGGGCGTGTCGGACGTGTTCGCGCCGGAGCGCGGACGCGACGTTGCCCGCGATGCCGCCGCGCGACTCGAGCGCTGGCTCGAAGTGGATCACATCCTCGCCTCGTCGCTCGTGCAGGACAATCTCGTCGGCGAGAGCTCAACGTGGCGCGCCGTATTGAGACAGCTGGTGGAGGCGGCCCGGTTCACCGACGCGCCGATTCTGCTGCAAGGTGAGACGGGCACCGGGAAGGAGCTCGCGGCCCGTCTCGTTCACTCGCTCGACGCGCGGCCGAACAAGGCGTCGCTCGTCGTGGTCGATTGCGGCGCGATCGCACCCGAGCTGTCGGGGAGCGAATTCTTCGGGCACGAGCGGGGCGCATTCACCGGCGCGGTCGCGGCGCGCGACGGCGCGTTCGCGCTCGCGAATCAGGGCACGCTCTTTCTCGACGAGCTGGGCGATCTGCCGCTGCGGCTCCAACCGGAGCTGCTGCGCGCGGTCCAGGAGCGCACGTACAAGCGGCTCGGCAGCAACATGTGGCAGACCACGCACTTTCGGCTGGTGAGCGCGACGCATCGCGATCTCACCGACGGCGTCGAGCGCGGACACTTTCGCGGCGATCTGTACTACCGCGTCGCGAGCATCACGATTCGACTTCCCGCATTGCGTGACCGGCCCGAGGACGTGCTGCCGCTCGCGCGCTACTTCATGGCGCAGATGCGCCGCGACCGCGAGCCGCCGCCCGTCGACGAGATTGTAGAGCGCTATCTACTCGAGCGCGCGTATCCGGGAAACGTGCGCGATCTGCGCCAACTGGTGACGCGCATCATGCATCGGCACGTGGGCGCCGGCCCGATCACCGCCGGCGACATTCCGGAAGACGAGCGGCCGGAGTCGGAGTCCGCGGTCGTGTGGCTCGACGCGCCGTTCGAGGGTGCGATCCGGCGCGCGGTCGCACAGGGCGTGTCGCTGCGCGAGATCGGCCAGGCCGCGACGGAGACGGCGATCCGGCTCGCGGTCGACATCGAAGGCAATCTCCAGAACGCGGCGCGCCGGCTACACGTGACCGATCGCGCGCTTCAGATGCGCCGCGCCGCCAAGCGGCAGCAGAGCGGACCGGGCTCCGACGGTGATTCGGTTGTATCTCGCGCCGACTGACGATCGCGACCGGGCGGCCTCGGTCACCCGCAGCCAGTTGCCGCCGAGGACGAGCGCTTGGTCGTCGGAGCTGAGTCCGAGCGCACGGATCTTCGCGAGCTCGACGCCCGGGTGCAGCCACGGTCCGTCGGAGCCGAACAACAGCTTGTGCGCGCCGGCGCGTCGTACGACGTCGACCAGGTAGTCGAATCGCTTCACGCCCGAGCTGTCGGTGTGCACGTTGCGATGCCGGACGAGCTGATCGATCAGCGCGACGTGCGCGCGCCAGTCGTCGTGAAAGCTGCCGATGTGCGGGATGATGAACTGCACGTCCGGATACGACGTCGCGATCATCTCGACCGATGAGACTTTTCCCATGACGTCGTAGAGCACGGGCAGACGGAAGAAGCGCGCGACGTCGCACACTTCGCGCGTGAGATCGCCGAAGTGGCGGTGCACCTTGATGCCCACGAAGCCGTACTGTTCCACTGCCGCGCGCACGAGCGAACGGATGCGCCCGCGATCCGTGACCGTGTTCACGAACGCATAGCCGAAGAAGCGTTCGGGGCGCGACGCGACGATGCGCGCGACCTGCGCGTTCGCGACGGCAAAGTTCGTGTGGAACGCGGCGAAGAGCACGGTGCGCGTGATCCCGGCGCGATCCGCGCGCGCGATGTAGCGATCGAGCGGCGCGTTCGTGTCCCACGGCGCGGTGATGCCGTCACCCAAGCCGGCGTGGCAGTGCGAATCGATGATCATGGGAGAATGCCATGGAGTGAGAGCCATGCGTCGCGCGATCGAGCACGGCGCGCACCCGTGCCGCGGCGATGTCGATCGCGTGTTCGTCGTGCGCGGCGGTGATCACGAACGTCAACATCGTCGCGCCGTCATGATTCCGTGTCGGAACCGCTTGGATACCCGCGGCGACGAGCGCTCGATACATCGCGACCGCGTCGACATTCGGCGGAAGGCGGAGCGGCTGCACGGGGAAGAGCCAGTGTGTGGCGAGAAGTCCCGTCGCGGCGAGCGGCGCGCGAAAGCGCGCGACGAGCGACGCGAGGCGATCGCGAATCCGATCGCCGACCGAGCGATTGATGCGGAGCGCGCGATCGGCCGCGAGCAGCGTCGGAATCGACGGCGGACTGCAATGCTCGCGCGTCGGCGCTTGGCTCCGAAAGCGCGCGGTGAGTGCCGCGTCGGTCGCAAGCACCGCCAGCGGCGCGCCGAAACCCTTCGCGAGCGACGCGATGATGACGATTCGGGGATCGCGAACGCCGAGGTGACGCAACGATCCGCCGCCGCCGCGACCATACGGGTTGTCGTCGTCACGCGTGCCGAGCACGCCGAGCGCTTGCGTGTCGTCGATCACGAGCCGGCCGCCGAATTGGTGTGCGAGGCGGGCGTACGCGGCGAGCGGTGCGACACGGCCGCACGAGGGACAGAGCCCGTCGCAGACGACGACGGGCGGATGAGAGAACGGCGCGTCGCGCTCGAGCATCGCGCGGAGCGCGACGGGATCGTGCGTTGGGAAGCTCCGCACACGCGCGCCGAGCGAACGCGCGCGATCGATTCCCCACATCGCGATTGGGTAGAGCGAGCGCTCCGTGTAGATCGTCGCACCGCGCGGCGCGAGCAGCGGGAAGAGATCGAGCGCGATGTGAAGCGTGGACGTGCCAATCACGGCGTCGTCGGCGCCGACGAGCCGGGCGACGCCGGCGGCAACATCGCGAGCGAGCTGCGGCTCGCGAATCGCCGCCGGCGTCCCCAAGGTGAGCGCGCTCCACGGCGGCACGTACCTGCTCGGATGAGAGAGCCCGAGGTACAATGCCGACGCGAAGTCGAGCGTCACCGTGTGCCGCACCGCTACACCGTGTGCGGGTTCTGGTGCACCGGTGCCCCGGCCGGCATTGCCGGCTTGAGCAGATTCGACGCGCCGGGACGCACGCCGCCGATCTGCCGCGGTCCCGGCTGCGCCACCGGCGTGAACGTCCCGCCGGGGCGCGGCACGCGCGACACGACGCCGGTCTGCAGGCGTTCGGTCTGCGTGCGTACTTCCATCATCTCGCCGACCGAGAGATCGATCGACGAAACGATCTTGAGCGCATGCGTGTACCGCTGAATCTCCGGACGGAACGCGCGCGCCCAGTTCGCCGCCTGGTTCTGATCGGTCGTCGTGCTCCAGTCGCCGTAGCGCACCGAGAGCAGGATCTTCTCGCCGAACGCCGCCAGGTCGGCGTAGTTGATCACCGACGCGTCGTTCCATCCTTGCAGCGACTTCATGGCGTCGACCCGGTCCATCCACTCCTCCGGATACGGCACCATCGTGCGGCCGCGCAGAAAATCCTTCATCTCCGGCCGCGCGAGGATCCACTGCTGCATCAACATCTCCGCCCGCGCGCGCAGCGTGAGGTCCACGAACTGATTGTGCGCGCCTTCAGAGATCACGAAATGCAGCTCGCGAAGCGCGTTCAGCATCGGGAACGCGTCGGCGACGATCGTCTTGTCGTCGTCCTCGCGGAAGAAGATCCACGCGAGCCGGAGCAGATCGTGGAACGCCGGCAGGAACTGCGACCGCACGTCGGCCGGGTGCATCTCGGGAATCGCCTTGCCGACGAGCTGGAGTCCGAGGCCGTGCGCGTACTCGTACGAGCGCCGGTTCACCGTGAGCCGGTTCACCTCGTCCTGCACGTAGCCCCAGAGCAGATTGCTCAGCGGCCGGAGCGGATCGAGCTCGAAGTTCGCCAGCGGATCGAGGCCCGCGCCGCGGCGGACGTTCTGGAACCGGAGCGAGATGAGGTTCATCGTCTGCACCATCATCCCCTGCTCGATCCAGTAGTTCCAGATGAGCTCCATGAGCACGGGGCTGAGGAGCCGCGAGCGCAGGATGCCGTACGAATCGGGACGCACGCCGAGCTGGAGATTCCGCTTGAACGGCAGCTCGCCCAACCGGCGGCGAATGATGTTCATGTACGGCAGCACCTGCGCCGACGTCTGCTCGCTCACGAGATCTCTCAGGTACTCGCCGCGGAAGCGCTCGACGAAATCCTTCGAGAGATACGTGCTCGGCGGGTCGAAGCTCGAGACGTCCTCCATCCGTCCGGCCTCGGACATGAGGAAGAAGTCCGTGGCGGCCCGGAGCAGCTGGTACGCGTCGCCGTTCATCACGCCGTAGGTCGCGATCTTGCGGCGCAGATCGGTGATCTCCTGCGGCAGCTCGCGCGCCTGCGGCGCCGACGACGGATTGAGCTTTGTTTGATTGAAGTCCGCTAACGTCTCCTGGGCGTTCCCGGAGAGGCCGGCCGGCGCGAAGCCGGCGTCGACGTCGCTCGCGTCGTCGGTGATCGGCTGTTCATTGCCGGTCTCGTCGTCGAGCGCGTCGGCCAGGAAGTTCTCCGCGGCGGCGTGCGCGTCGGCCGACGCCCGGTCGTTCCCGAGCGTGGCCTGCGCGTCGAGGATGCGCTGCCGTTTGCTCACCTGAACGCGCCGCTCTTCCGCCGAGAGCAGCCGGCGCGTGCTGCCCGGCGCCGCGTCGCTCATCACGCGATCAATGAAATCCGAATACCGGCGGAACGACAGCGCTTCCGTGCGATCCTTCACCACTTCCCAGAGCAGGCGATCGGTGGTGAAAGGAAAGTCGGTGCGCTCGAGCGAGACGTGGTGGATCGGGGGCAAGTTGTCTGACATTCTCTTTCCTCCCTAGACGGCGGCGAGCACCGCCGCCGGTGGTAGCTCGGCGCGCTTCCAATGCGACCGGGCAGGTGGTTGCGCAATCGCGCACACTTCGGCGATGTCGAGCGTGCTGCGCAGCGCCCAATACGTGAGTAGATAGGCGAGCAACTGGCTCTCGGCTTCCGGCGAGACCACACCGTCGGCGCGCGCCTGTCCGATCGCCGCGAACACGAACGTCGGCGGATAGTCGCGCATCGACATGCGGTTGCCATTCCACGCGCGCCACTGTTCCATCAACTGCCGCGGATGGCGGTCGCCGAGCCGCATGACCTGGAGCAGCGAGCGTCCGCCGAGCGACGGCGGCGAGTGCGCGAGCAGCACGCGCACGAATGCGGGAATCGATTCCTCGAGCAGCGCGAACGCTTGCTGCTGCGCCGGCGAGGCCGTGGTCACGGGATAGAGCTCGCCCCAGAGCGTCGCGAGGCGATCCCACTGCGGATGCGGATACAGCGCCGCTCCCATCGCGCAGCTCAACTTCACGCGAATCCACGGCGCGGGATGCGGATCTTCAGGATTCACACGAAAGACGAACGCGCGCGGCAGACTCACGACGCCGATCAACCCGAGCGGCGCGGCGATGCCGACCTTCGACACCGACCAGAGATCGGCGACGATCTCGGAGATCCACCGCTCCCAGAGTTGCCACGCGACCGCCGCCGGGCCGCCGAGCCGCTGTTTACCGTGCAACATCGTGCGCAGCGATTCGACGAGGCCGAGCAGCGCCGCGCCCTGATGACCGACTTCGTGCACCAGCGACGAGGCAATCCCGCTGCCGACCATGCGCTCCCGCGGCACGCGAATCACCGCGACGGGATTCTCGCCGCCGCCCGGGAGTCGCGTCCGCGCGCGCCGAATCGCGGCGCCGGGATCGCGCACGAGGTAGCAGATCACCGGCGGCGGCTTCTTGATTCCGGGCAGCTCCAGCGCTTCGGCGGCGACCACGTCGAGGCCACCGATGAACACGCCGGTCTCGTGCTCGCTGCGCTGTGTCAACACTTCCGCGAAAATGTCGAACTGCGAAAGCACGACGTTGAAGCGGAGTCGAAGAAACGTGAATCGACGCTGGAGCTCGACCGCGGTGGCGTGCCGGCCTTCCGGGCTGCGAATCCAGCGCAGAAAACCGGTAACGCGCGCGCGCAGCTCCTGACGTCCGCCGGCGAGGTAGCTCTCGATCGCCGATTGCGCGGCGACCGTGACCGACGCCGCCGGCACGGACGGCGTGAGCAGCGCGAACGGCTTCACGCGCGCGAGTCGCGTGAGCAGCCCTCGAGCTTCCTGCTCGAGGAACCGCGCGGCGGGAGACGTGGTGTTCACGGCGCCGCCTCAGACGCCGACGAGCACGATCTTGCGGCCGCGGCGATACCACCGCCCGGTGCGCGTGAACCCGACGGGCGTCGTGTACGACGAGCCGTTCGTCGAGCCGACGTAGCTCGGCGTCTCGATGCTGGGCGCGACGTAGCCGGCGCCGAACATGGGGCCCGCGTAGGTCGGTGCCCCGCCGTACGTGGGCGCGCCAACCGCGGCGACGGCGCCGTACGTGCCGCGGCGATGCGCGCCATGGTGCCGGTGAATCGGATGCGACGGGTGCGTTGGGCGCACCGGCGTCACGGTGTGCGGGCGCGCGGCGTGCGCCTGCTTGACGGCGTGCGAGATGTTCGCGACGACTTTCGGCCGGAGGAGGCCGGGGATGTGCTTGCGCGCGGCGACGATCGTCGCGGCCTTCAACGCCTTGGCCGGCGGCACGTGCGTCGGTGTCTTGGACAGCTTCTTCGCGGCGGTGCCGGTGAAGCGAACGACACGCTTCGCGGCTTCGAACTCGCGGTCCTGCGGGCTCAGTCCCTCGAACTCGAGACCGAACATGTTGCCGGCCGCCGAGGCGAGCTTGCCGCCGATCGCGCCGCCGACGCCGGGCAACACGAGATTGCCGAGCGCCGCGCCGGCCGCGGGGAGCGCCACCTTGGCCGCCTTCTTCGCGATGCCGCCGAGCGCCTTGCCCACGGGGCTGTTCGCGATGTTGCCGACGAACTTGCCGGCCTTCTTGATCAGCCCACCGAGGAACTGTTCCAGTTCCTCCTCGCTCTGCACGCCGAGGAGCTCGGAGGCAAGCTCCATCTCGGTGACTTCGTCGAACACGGGCGCGCTCTCGCCCTCGTACTCGCCTTCGCCGAGGAAGCCCTCGCCCTCGTACTCGCCGCCGAGCAGACCGCCGACGATGTCGCCGAGGAATCCTTCGCCCTCGCCCTCACCTTCGCCCTCGTACTCGCCGCCGAGCAATCCGCCGACGACGTCACCGAGGAATTCCTCACCCTCGCCCTCGTACTCCTGCGACGCATCGAGCTCGCCGAATTCGCTCGCCTCTTGGATCGTGCGGTCCACGTCGTGCATGGTTGCCTCCCGTTCAGGTGGTGTGAGATGGGACCAGCCAACGGGACGGCGGACCGTGCAGCGGGAGTGCCACGCTAAGTCATTGATTTTTCATAAGTGGATGCGAAGCAGGCTTCGGTAAACAGGCGACCTCGCGCGAACCGGACGAAGCCACGTTCGGGGCCGCGAATGTTTGGGAGTGAAATGCAGAACGAGCCGGGATCGACGATTCGATCCCGGCCCGTTGTACGTACGGGTGCAGCGGTCAGCGTTTCGCGCGCGCTTTCGACGTCGCGGCCGGCGCTGTAGCGGTTTGAAGCACTTGCTCGCGAACGTACGTGCCGGCCGGCGTTTCGTCGCGGAACAGTTCCCGTTCCGTGACCTGCGTGTTCGGGCGATACTCACCGAATCGCACACCGGCGACCGGCCCGGCCTGCGCGACGGGCGCCGGGTTCTCCGCCTTGGCGGAGAGAGCCTCCAGCCGCTTCGCCCACTCCTGTTTCTGTCCGAGCGTCGCGTCGGCGACGACGAGCTCCGTGTTCGTCTTGAGCAGCTCGTCGCTGATGATGCACCGCGCTTCGTCGCCGCAGAGATTCACGCGGAGCTCGATCTCGCGGTCGATCCGCTCGATGACATGCCGTAGCGTGGCGACCGTGGTCTGGACGTCCTTCGCTTGCGCGTCGTAGGCGACGCACGCGGCCTGCACCTGGCTCGCGGTGGCGGGATCGACGTCGCAGCCGGCCGCGCGTGGCAGGGAGGCGAAGCTCGCGGCGAGCCCCGTGACGAGGCTGTGCCCGACGCGCGCGAAGTGGTCGTACTGCTGGACCACGGTGCCGCGCACGCTGAACAGATCGCGGAGGACCGTCGCGTGGTCGGTCGTGTCGGTGGGGGTGGTGTTCGTGGCGGGTCCGTTCGACGCGAATCCGCTGGTGAAGGTGGAGTCCTGGACTGCCATGAAGTTCGCCATGTGCCCTCCGTGGAACGTACCGAGCGTTCCCGAATGCGCTCGCGTCGAATCGGCGAGGCGGACCCCACGGCGGCCACGCGCAGCTCGCGATCGACGGTCGTTGGCGCGCACACGCGCAGAGCGCGGAGTTGAGGCGCGCAACGAGGGCAGCAAGAATGAAAGGTCTTACTGATTTGTCAATACAAACATTCGCATCGGCGAGCTGAACGGTGGCGATCCGCTCGCACGGTCACCGCATCCAATCTCCGTCGACCACCGGCAACTCGACGAAGCTCGCGTGTCCCGGCTCGTGGTAGATCCGCTGCTCCGCCTTCTTGTAGTCGCTCGGCTTCGCCCAGAAGATGTTCGGCACGAAGGTTTGCGGGTTACGGTCGTAGAGCGGGAACCAGCTCGATTGGATCTGCACCATGATCCGGTGTCCCGGCAGGAACACGTGATTCGCGTTCGGCAGCGCGAATTTGTAGAGCAGCGGCTCGTTGGACGCGATCGGCTTGGGATTGTCGTAGCCTTCGCGATATCGGCCGCGGAAGATGTCCATCGCGACGGCCAGTTGGTAACCGCCCATCTTGGGATCGTCGGCCACTTCGTCTGGGTACACATCGATCACCTTCACCACCCAGTCCGCGTCGGTACCGCTCGTCGAGGCGACGATGTTCGCGATCGGAGCGCCGCTGATCTTCACCGGTTGGGTGAGCACATCCGACACGTACGACAGCACGTCGGTTCGGCCGGACGCCTCGCGCTGATCGTCCACGAGCCAGCACGGCCACTGCTCGCACGTGTCGTAGCCGATCTGCGCGATCGGGCGCTTGCGGAACGGCACCGGCTTCGCCGGATCAGAGATGTATGAATCGAACGGCGCTCCGGCCGCCGGCGCGGCGAAGCTCGCCTTGAACCCGCTCTCGAGATAGAACGGCTTCGGTTGGATGGTGCAGCCGTTCGCGCAGCCGCTCGGCCACGTGCTCAATCGCTCCCAGCGGTTCGTGCCCGTCTCGAAGCCGTTCACCGGCGCGACGTTCATTGGCGGGGCATCATCCTTTAGATAATGCGCGAGAAACGGCCCGAGGACGTTCCGCTGGAAGTACCGCGACGTGTTGCTGTCCCAATTCAATGCACCCAGGCTGCTGCCGTTCTGGATCTCCTGCCCGTGGAACCACGGACCGAACGAGAGATAGACCATGTTCCCGTTCGTGTCCTTGGGCTTGAGCGCGTGGTAGACCGCCATCGCGCCATAGATGTCCTCCTGATCCCACAGTCCCGCGACGATCATCGTCGGCACCTGAAGCGGCCGCGCGGCGAGGATCTTGTCCATCGCTTGGAGCTGCCACCACGAGTCGTAGCTCGGGTGCTCGAGGATCTTCTTCCAGAAGCCGACCTGCTCGAGACCATGCACGCGTCCGAGCTCGCCCGCGTTCCCGTACTCCATGTATGCGTCGTAATCGTCGTAGTGATCCGTCCACCACTTCGCCGAGTTGTCGCGCGTGGCTTCCTGCTCGAGGATGTACGGCATGTTCTGCTCGCGGAACGCGCCGTGGTGGAACCAGTCGTCGCCCATCCAGCCGTCGACCATCGGGTTCATCGGGATGGAGACTTTGAGCGCCGGATGTGGATTGACGAGTCCCATCAGCGGCTCGAATCCATCGTACGAGATTCCGAGCTCGCCGACTTTGCCGTTGGTCTCCGGCACGTTCTTCACCAGCCAGTCGATCGTGTCGTACGTGTCGGTCGACTCGTCGACTTTCGTGTCGTTGAGCGGACCGACGAGCGGGCGGTTCATCACGAAGTCGCCCTCGGATCCGTACTTCCCGCGAACGTCCTGCACGACGCGGATGTAACCGCCCGGAATGATCACGTCGAGCGCGTTGTCGTAGCCGTTGAGCTCAGGCGCCAGGTGCGAGCTGTGCGCGTAGGTCGTCGTCGCGGTGGCGTCGTACGGCGTTCGCGTGAGCAGGATCGGCGCGCGATGCGCGCCCTTGGGCACGAGAATGACCGTGTGCAGCTTCACTCCGTCGCGCATCGGGATCATGACGTCGCGCCGATCGTAGTTCCACGTCGAGGTGGCGGGCGTGAACTTCGCCGGCGTTTCACTCGGGAGCTTCTGCGCGTGGGCGCGCACGGGAAGTGCGAGCAAGGCGATGAGAGCGAGCGCGAGTCGCCCGGTGTGGCGGTGCATATGAGAGCTCGTGAAAGTGGAGAACGAGAGCACCTTCGAAGACTAATCCTGCTCCGCCGAGCGCGCGTCCACAATGGCGGCGACTACTTCGTCGATGTCGGCGTCGGTCATCCGGTGCACCTGCGTGCAGAGGCGCAGCGAGAACTGGCCGCGGAGTTTGGTGGAGGAGATCAGGAACCGGCCCGTTTCGTTCACGCGGGCATTGATTCGCTCGTTGAACGCGTCGATCGCGGCCGGATTCTCCTCACCGCGCGGCTTCGCGCGAAAGCACACGATGCCGAATTGCGCGGGCGACAGAATCTCGAACCCGCGGGCGCGCAGCAGCTCTTCCGCGTACTCGGCGCGATGCACGCCGCGCGCGATCGCTTCGCGCAGCTCGGCGAGCCCGTAGTAGTGCACCGACATCCATACCTTGAGCGCGTGCGAAGAGCGCGTGAGCTGCTCGCCGTGATCGGCGAAATTCACCTCGTGCTCGCGCGCGCGCACGTCGGTCAGATACTCCGGGTGCACGCTGAACGCCTCCTCGAGCTTGCGCGGATCGCGCGCGAGCAGGCAGCCGCACTCGAAGGGCACGAAGAACCACTTGTGCGGATCGAGCGTCACCGAGTCCGCGCGCTCGATGCCGCGGAGCTGCTCGGCACCCGTGGACGTCAGTGCGGCGAATCCCGCGTACGCCGCGTCGACGTGCATCCACAACGACTCGCGTGCGCAGAGATCCGCGATCGACGACAGCGGGTCGACGGCGCCCGTGTTCGTGGTCCCCGCGCTGCCGACGACGAGAAATGGAAGCATCCCGGTCGCGCGGTCCTCGGCGATCGCGCGCTCGAGCGCGTCGGTGCGCATGCGATATTCGTCGTCCGTGTCGATCGCACGGACGTTCGCGCGGGGAATGCCGGCGATCCACGCCGCACGCTGCACCGACGAATGCGCCTGCTCGGAGGTGTACGCGACGAGCCGTGGCACGTGCGTCCCTTCAGGATCGGCCGCGTGCCGCGCCGCGACGACCGCGGTCAACGTCGCCGTCGATCCGCCCGACGTGAGCAATCCGCTCGTTCCGGCGGGCATGCCGAGCCACTGCCGAAACCAGTCGAGCACCACGAGCTCCACTTCGTTCGGCCCCGACGCCACCGACCACACGCCAGCGAAGAAGTTGTAGCCGGTCGCGAGCCAATCGCCGAGCACCGACGGAAACGTCGGCGAGCTGGGGATGTAGCCCATGAAGTGTGGATGCGGCTCGCGTGCGTGATATGGAAAGACGCGCTCCTCGAGCTGCGAGAGGATGATCTCGAAATCGGTGCCGCGCTCCGGCGGCGCCGCGGCGATCAGTCGCTGCGCTTCGGCGCGGGAGAGTGAGCGCTGCGCCGGCTGTTCGCGGAGGGAAGCGACGTGGGCGGCGACGACGTCGGCGACGCGATGGCCGAGCTGCCGCATGGTCTCGCGGTCGAGCTCGAGGTTGGATGACTGGCGGGTTGTCATGCGGATAAAGCTAGCCCGAAGGGCTACTCTGCCGCGGACGTCCCCATCGTGCCGAACGGCAGCCAGCGCCTCGAGTCGCCGCGCGCGCTCATCTGCGCGCACGCGTAGATCACCACCGCCAGCACGTACATCGCCTTGATACCGAGCGCCATCGTGCTGTACTCGAGCACCCCGCCAATGATCGCGCCGAGGAGGTTGTACGCCAGCGCGCGCGCGGCATCGTCGCGCCGCGCGAGCAGCGTCGAGAAGATGAGCGACGCGAAGAGGATCGGGAGCGCCACCATAGCGCCGCCGGCAATCCACTGCGCGATCGTGCCGAGCGGCAAGAGCGCGTCCGCCGGCACCGCATACGCGAGTGCCAGCGCCGCGTACAGTGCGATGAACAGCGGCGTGGTGCGAGCGAGCTGACGCCGCTGCACGACGAGGTTCGCGATGAGCACCGTAATGAGAATCGCGCCGAACACCAGCAGGTTCACCGTCCACGTCGAGCCGAAGAGGAGCGACATCTCCGTGACGCTCTTCGTCTCGACGAGGAGGAAGCCGGCGCCCATGAAGAACATCGGCGCGTCCCCTCCGCCGCCGGTGAACGCGCCACGCGCGCCGACGCCGATGAATGCCGCGGCAATGAGCAGCACGACGAGCAACGCCGCGAGGTAATGGCTCGGGATCGTGGGACCTTTCAGATACAGGTACGGCCAGTCGTCGTGCGGCTGTTCCGTATGGGCGTTGAGCTGCTGAAACACGACGGAGTTGACCGGCGGCACGTCGCGCGCGCCGTGTCCGGCGACGAATGTGAGATCGAACAGCTGATCGTTCTCATAGAAGACGCCCGGCGGCGCACCGAATGCGTCACCGATGATCTGATACAGTTTTGCGCCGATCGACGGATTCGCCGTCATGTGATAGGCGATGAGGGTGCCGTCTGGTTTGAGCCGGTTGCGCGCCGCTCGGAAGGATTCGACCGTGTACACGTAGTTGTCGAGTCGCACGGAGCTCATGCCGGAAAGCAGCGTCTGGCTGTCCAGCGTGCCGAAGATGATGACGTTGTAATGCTGCGGCGAGGTGCGCAGAAATGCCCGCGCATCGTCGATGTGGCGGTGCACGCGCGGATTGGAGTATGGCTGCTCGGGATGCCCCGCGGCGCCGATGTCGGCGATCGTCGGATCGATCTCGACGGCGTCGATGTACTTGGCGCCGTGCTGGAGTAGCAGCGCGAGGTCGTTCCCGGTGCCCGCCCCCACGACGAGTGCCGTGTCGAGCGACTCGGCGTAGCGATACGGCCGGATGTACGCGGGATAGACCAGGTGCACGTAGCGCGACGTGGCCGCGTGCGCCGAGTCGAGCGGCAGCATGATCTGATGCAGCGAGCCGTTCACCATCAGCGTGAACCCGCCGTCGTCGCGCTTCAGCACGTTGATCCGATAATATGGCGACCAGAATTCCGGCTGCACTCGGCTCGTGTTGGACGTCAACAGCAGCGCGGCGGCGGCCGTTGCGCCAAGGCCGAACAGGAACGCGCGGTCGCCGCGCACGGACACGAGCACGAACACCGCGAAGCCTACCGCGAGCCACACGATCGGCGGCTCGCGCAACGCGCTCAGCGCGCCGAAGGCGACGATGCCGGCGATGCTGCCGGCGATGTCCGCCGCGTACGCACGGAGCGGCGGCAGCGCGCGAAACTGTTCGCCGGCGAGCGCGCCGAGCGGAACGAAAAACAGCGCGGTGAGCGTGAACAGCGTCGCGACGACGACGAGGAGCGGGACCGAGTGCGCCGGTCCCACGTTGCCGAAGATGCCCCAGATGAATTCGCTGCTGCTCTCCGGCACCGCGATGCGCACGCGGGTGAACAGGTCGACGGCGCCGAGGAGGAGCAGCGTGCCCGGGAGCGCGAGCCACTTGAGCGTTGCGGCGCGTCTTGTCGACAGGAGTCCGACGCCCATGCCGAGGAACGTCGCGATGAGCACGAAATTCTGATAGAACCCGAACACGCGAACGTACGCCGACGTGTACCGGATCCAGGCGAGCTCGAAGAAGAGAATGAGCCCGGTGTAGCAGGCCAGCCGTAGTTGGATGCGTGCCATGTTTCCAGGACGACGCCTGACAACCCCCGTCACGGTGCCCCCTACATTAATGAAAGCACTTTCGCCGAGCGGCCTTCATGACTTCCGTCGATTCACACGACTCACACGGTTCCGCGCAGCCGCACATCGCCGCGCCGGACATCAACCCGTCATTCACCAAGAGCGTGTTCCTCGGCGAGATTCGCGAGGAGCTCGTGTTTCCGTTTCCCGCGCTGTCGGCGGACGAGTCAGAGACCCTGCGCGCGATTCTCGACGCGTTCCATGCGTACGCGAAGGAGCGCATCGACAGCGCCAAGTTCGATCACGAGGGACAGTTCCCGCCCGGCGTGCGCGAAGGGCTGCACGAGCTCGGAGTGATGGGACTGAGCATCCCCGAGGCGTACGGCGGCTTTGGCGCGTCGGCCAAGGTGTACAACCGTGTGTTCGGCGAGATCGGCGCGACCGATCCCGCGCTCTGCGTGTACTTCGGCGCGCACCAGTCGATCGGGTGCAAAGGGATCATGCTCTTCGGCAGCGAGGAGCAGAAGCAGAAGTATCTGCCGCGCTGCGCGACCGGCGAGGTCGTGGCCGGCTTCTGCCTCACGGAGCCGGGCTCCGGATCCGACGCGCAGGCGATGAAGACGCACGCGGTGCTGAGCGACGACGGCACGCACTACCTGCTCAGCGGCACGAAGATCTGGATCTCGAACGCCGGCTATGCGGACGTGTTCACAGTGTTCGCAAAAGTGACCGTCGACGCCGGGGGGAAGGCCAAGGATCGCGTGACGGCGTTCATCGTCGACGCACACGCCGCCGGCGTCACGCTCGGCAAGCGTGAAGAGAAGATGGGGATCAAGGCCTCCGACACGCGGGCCGTCTTCTTCGACAAGGTGCACGTGCCGGTCGAGGACCGGCTGGGCGCGGTGGGGCAGGGCTTTCACATCGCGCTCGAGGTGCTCAACTCCGGGCGCCTCGGCCTCGCGACCGCGTCGGCGTTCGGCGCGCGGCGGATCATGCGCGAGGCGCTGGCGTACGCCAAGCAGCGCGAGCAGTTTGGCCGGTCGATCGGCTCGTTCGAGATGATTCAGCGCAAGCTCGCGACGAACGCGGTGGAGTGCTATGCGGCCGACTCCGCGGCGCTCGTCGCCGCGGGGATGGTGGACCGCGGCGGGATCGACTATTCGCTCGAGACGGCGGTGTGCAAGGTGTTCGCGTCGGAGCTGGCGTTCCGGGCGTCGAACGACGCGCTGCAGATCGCCGGCGGCATCGGATACTCCAAGGAGTTTCCGTACGAGCAGGCGGTGCGCGACTCGCGGATCAATCTCATCTTCGAGGGGACGAACGAGATCATGCGGGCGCTGATCGCGCTGAGCGGGCTGCAGCAGCCGGGCGAGCGGGCGAAGGCACTGGGTGCGGCGTTCAAGGATCCGCTGCGCTCGATCGGCGCGATCGGCAACTACCTCGCCGGCCGGGCGCGGCGCCAGATCAAGAAACCAGAATTCAAGAACGTGCATCCCGCGCTCGAGCGGGAGGCGGACCTGGTCGCGACGGCCGTCCACGACCTCGCGCTCGGCGTGGAGGACGCGTTGATCCGGCACGGCAAGGGGATCATCGAGATGCAGTTCCTGCAGGAGCGGATGGCGAACGCGGCGATCGACATCTTCGTCGCGACGGCGGTGCTGTCGCGGACGACGTGGGAGATCGAGCGCGCGGGCGGCGTAGAGGCGGCGACGGCGCAGGTGGACTGCGCGCGGGTGTTCGTGCCGATGGCGTACCGGCGGGCGCGGCGAAATATTCGCGGATTGAGACGAAATCAGGATGCGCGGGTGCAGGCGATCGCGGTGGCGTCGTTGGAGAGCGGGGAGCTGGGACCGAAGGCGCCGCAGGACGAGTAGCATTCCGGCACTACGCCGGCCGCGGCGCGCAAGAGCAGAAAATATGACCGGCGAGTCAGATTAGAACGCTCTCATAATCACTCTGATACGTTGACAGGCGCGGGGCCCCGCCGGATATTCGCGGCGCCTAGCCGAAGCCGGTGCGGCGCGGTGTTCCTGTGTCCACCCGCAGGGTCGATCGCACGAGCCGCATGATGCCCGCGTGACGCTCGGGAGCGATCGTGCTCCCGAGTCGCAGCTCCAATCCCCGGCAGGCTCGGCTCCCGACGGATCACTCCGCGCGAGCGCGCGCGTGCTGCGCCCACACCCATCGCTCGCCCGATCATGCTGCCCACCTCGCCGCTCTCCCCGCCGCGCCCTCGCTGGTACCATTCCATTTCGACTCTGGCTCGTTCCGCTGCACGCAGTGTGCGTGCACGCGGCGCGCATGCGCACGGCGTGCGTGTCGCGCGCATTGGTGGAATAACTGGCGCTGCGATCGCCGCGCTGGCGCTGGCCGGCGTCGGCGCCGCGGTCGTGGCGCCTGCCGCCGCGCGGATGCGCGCCGCACACGGGAGCGTGCGACTGACGCCGGTCCCGCCGGCCCCGGGCGACACGACCGTGGTGTACGGGCCGAAGACGTTCGCGACGCCCACCGGCGCATCGACCAACTTCATCGAGCGCCTCGGGATCACTCCGCTCGCCGGCACGCGCTACGTGCTCGAGGTGCAGAATGGCGCCGGCGGCCCTGGGATCAGCATCGGGACCGTGTCGTACGGCGGCAACACCATCATCTCGACGCCAGATTTTCTCGGCACCGGACCGATCTACCGCGATCTCATCGTCACCGGGCAGGACACGCTGCGCGCGACGATCAGCGGCACGCCGAACGCGCAGATCCGGGTGTCGGTGCTCGCGATGGCGGACCCCTACGTCACGGTCTTCTCCAAGACCTATGTGCAGACGACCGGCGTCCCGCTCATCACGAGTGATCACTTCACGGTGCCTGCGGGTGTCAGCGCACCCTACACGATGTACGTGCAGAACGGAAACCCCGATGGCAGCGCGCGGATCGCGTCCGGGACGCTCGTGCTGAGCAGCGGGAGCACCGGCGTGGCGGCGTTCACGGCGGCGAACGGCAGCCTCGTCGTTCCGGTGACGTTGGGCACGGCGGGGACGCTTGGCGTAACCACCGCTTCATTCGCGAATACTCGGGTGAGCGTTCGCATCACCGCCAAGGACGCCGCGCCGCCGGTGGTCGCGATCACGACGCCGGCGCCGAACGCGCTCACGAATCAGACGTCGATCGCCGTCACGGGCACCGTGCAGGATGCGACCGCGACCACCGTCGTCGTGAACGGCGTCACGGCCACGATGAACGGCACGAGCTTCAGCGCGACGGTGCCCATCGGCACCGAAGGCTCGAACACGATCCACGTCGTCGCGACCGATGCGGCGGGGAATGCGACGGATTCCACGCGCACCGTCATCCGCGACACACAGGCACCGGCCCTGAGCGTCGCCGCGCCGGCGAACGGCTTCATCACGAAATTCGACACGGTCTTCGTGCGCGGCTCGGTTGCCGACTCGCACGCCGTCACCGTGAGCGCCAACGAGATCCCGCTGCCGGTCGATCAGAACGGCCAGTTCGTCGGCTCGGTGCCGCTCGTCGAAGGCAGCAACTTCATTACCATCGTCGCGACCGACGCCGCCGGCAACACGACGACCGTGGTGCGCACCGGAACGAAGGACGCGACGCCGCCGGTGATCACGATCTCGTCGCCGGCCGACGGGAGCACGACGCAGAACGCCACCGTTACGGTGACGGGCACCGTGCAGGACGCGACCGCGGTGACGGTGACCGTGAACGGGACCAACGCGCCCGTCACGAACGGCAACTTCTCGGCGGACGTATCCGTCGCAATCGGCAGCAACACGATCACCGTCATTGCCACTGACGCCGCGGGCAACTCCGCAACGCGCACCGAGAGCGTCACTCGCACGCAAGCCGGTCCGCCGCTGCCTCCGGACCCCTCGACCGTCGCGACGCCGCTGAGCACGACGTCGGTCACGCCGTTCAGCCAGTCCGTTGCGTTCTTGTACTCCGGCAACAGCCCGATTCAGACGGGCGTTGCGCCAGGGACGATCGGGACGCGGTCGGCGAGCGTCATCAAAGGCGCGCTCGCGACGGCGAACGGTCAGCCGGTATCAGGAGCCCAGGTGACGATCCTCGGCGCGAGCCAGTATGGGTCGACGGTGTCGCGCGCCGACGGCGCGTACGACATGGTGGTGAACGGCGGCACGCCGCTCACGATCGCGTTCACAAAATCGGGTTATCTCCCCGTGCAGCGCCACGTGACCGCGCGCTGGGGCAACTACACCCTGATGGACACCGTCGTCATGACGCCGCTCGACACCGCGGTGACCGCGATCGACTTCACCGCGCCCATCCAGTCCGCGAAGTCGAGCGTGATCTCCGACGGCGACGGCGCGCCGCGTCACATGACGATGATGTTCCGCGCCGGGACGCAGGCCACGCTCCGCATGCCCGACGGTTCGACGCAGCCCGTAACGGGACCGCTGCACGTCCGCGCGACGGAATTCACCGTTGGCCGGAACGGGCTCCGCGCGATGCCCGCACTGCTGCCGCCGGCGAGCGCGTACACGTACGCGGCGGAGCTGAGCACCGACGAGGGCATCGCGGCCGGCGCCGCGTCGGTCGAGTTCTCGACGCCGGTCGCCACGTACGTTGAGAATTTCCTCAAGTTCCCCGTCGGGATGACCGTGCCCGCGGGGTACTACGACCGGGTGCGCGGCGTGTGGGTGTCGTCGGCCGCGAGCACCCGCGTGGTCAAGATCGCGAGCGTGACGAACGGTCTGGCGGATCTCGTCGTGGACACCACCGCCGTGGCGGCGACGCCGGATCGGCTGGCGCAGTTCGGGATCGACAGCACGGAGCGGGCCGAGGTGGCGCGGCAGTTTGCCGTAGGGGAGACGCTGTGGCGGACGGCGATGACGCACTTTACGCCGTGGGACATCAATGCGCCTTGGCAGTTCCCGGCGGACGTCACGCAGGTGAGTCCGCGCGACAAGACGCCGAACACCGACGACCATTGCAAAGGCGCCGGATCGATCATCGACTGCGAAGAAGGCACGTTGGGGGAAGTGCTGCCGATCGCGGGCACTCCGTTCGCGCTGACGTACAACAGTGGCCGAGCCGCGCCGGACACCGCGCGGAACGTTCTATCGTTCGAGGTGGCACCGGTCACCGGAAGCGATTCGCTGACGCGCACCGCGACCGTGAACGTGACGATCGCCGGCCGCACGTTCACACAATCCTATCCGGGGACTTCGCTTCCGCAGCACTTCAGCATGACGTGGGATGGCCTCGACAGCTACGGCCGCAAGGTCGATGGCGCGGTCACCGCCGCGGTCCAAATCACGTACGATGTGCGATTGGTCTATCTCATGACGCCGGACAACGCGGCTCTGTTCGGCGTGCCGTGCAACCCGGTGGTCGAGGGCTCGGCCGGGCTGCACTGCATCCTGCCCGACAGCACGGTGCAGGCCCTTGGTGACTCGAGCACGACGCCACGTCTCTATAAGCAGTACACCGTGACTGGAACCGTCGATTTCCAGAACGGAGCGCAACTCGGCACCATCACCGACATCGCGCAGAAGATGGGCGGTTGGCGCTTGAGCCCACACCACATCTACGATCCGAGCTCCGGCAGCTTGTTCCTCGGCACCGGCGAGCGGCACACGGCGCTCGGCGCGAACGCCCTCTCCATCTCGACGGTCGCGGGGATGCGCGGGCAGAGCGGGCCACGCGTGGACAGTGTGCAGGCGCTCGCGACCACCATTGGAGCGAGTGACGGCGTCACGATGGGGAGCGATGGCTCCTTGTACATCGCATCGGGCGATCAAGCAGCCGTTCGACGTGTGCTCCCGAATGGACTCATCACCACATTCGCCGGCACCGGGAGCTTCGCGTCGTCGGGCGACGGCGGCCCCGCCACCCAGGCCGGCGTCGATCCGTGGAGTATGGCGATCGCACGTGATGGATCGATGTACATCGCCGAGGCAGACAACAACCGGATTCGTCGCGTGGATCCAAACGGCATCATCACGACGGTCGTCGGCAATGGCAATTGCGGTGATCCGGTGGAAGGTGCTCTCGCGATGAGCACGCCGATCTGCTTCCCGGAGTGGATCGCGATCGGCCCCGACGGCGCGTTGTACTTCACCCAGAATCCGTCGAGCGGGGCAGGGCAGATCGACCGAGTAGGCGCTGACGGCATCGTCAGGATCTACGCCGGCGCGTCGTCGGTCGCTTGCAACCTCCGCGATGCGGGGAACACGAGCAACTGCGGTGACGGCGGCCCTGCGCGAACGGCATCGATGGGCTTCGTCGAAGGTTTGGCGTTTGGCGCGGACGGCAGCCTCTACGTGACCGAGTCCGACAATGCCGTCGTTCGCGTGATCGACCCATCGGGCGTGATTCGTCGGTTTGCTGGCCGAACGCCGGACGGGGGCAATCCAAATTTCGGCGGCGACGGCGGTCCGGCCGTGAACGGTGGATTACAGAATCCCGGCATCCTTGCGGTCGGCCCCGACGGTTCGGTGTTCATCGGGGATGATTTCAATCCGATCGTCCGGCAAGTCACCCCCGATGGCATCATCACTTCTGTGATGGGCGATCGGAGCTGCCAATTCGTCTCGTCGACGCCTTGCACGCTCAGCGAAAACGGGCCGTCGCGCCTCTCCACGGCGCAACTCATCGGAGGCCTCGCGGTCGGAGCGGACAACACGCTCTACGTGACGGACGTCTTCAACGACATCGTGCGACGCATCGCGTTGCCGAGCAAGCCGCTGACTGACGGCAATCTGGTCGTCGGATCCGAGGATCTGAAGGAGTACTACGTGTTCGATCCGTCGGGCCGGCACCTCCGCACGGTCGACCCGTTGACGGGCAGTACGATCTACAGTTTCGGGTACGATACCACCGGATTACTCACGTCGATCACGGATCGCAACGGCCGGGTCACGGCCGTGGAGCGCGATGCGAGCGGGAATGCGACCGCGATCGTGTCGCCATTCGGATTGCGGACGCGACTCGCCGTCGATGGCGGCGGTTTGCTGTCGTCGGTCACTGATCCGAGCGGCCACACCACGGTGGTGACGATGACGTCGACCGGTCGGCTGACCGATCTGAGGGATTCGCGCGGCGGCAACCACGTCTTCACGTACGACGCTGCCGGACGCCTGCAATCGGATCAGAACGCCGAACAGGCCGTGCAGCACGTCGGCGTCACGACCACCGACACATCGCGCGTCGAAACGCTGACGTCTGCCGCTGGACGTCAGGAGAGCATCGCGACGGTGACGCTGCCGAGTGGCGGCGTCCAATTCAGCTCGACCAATGCTGCGGGACTTCTCACCACGAACAGCACGTCGACGAGCGGAGAAATCACTACGCGTGCTCCCGACAGCGTCGTGACCTCAGTGACGCAGGCCGCTGGCGACCCGAGGTTCGGACTCGACGCCGCCGTGGCGAGCAAGCTCACCGTGCGAATGCCGAGCGGGTTGACCGCACAGTTCACGCATTCCAGGAATGTGGTCCGCACGGCCGTCGGAGCGTTCACGATATCGTCGCTGGTCGATTCGACGAGAGAGAACGGGCGACCGTTCGTGACTACTTACGACGCCGTCAATCGCAGTCTCCGCATGACGACGCCCGGCCGGCGCGTCACGACGAGTACATACGATTCACTCGGTCGCGTGACGTCGTTTCAGGCGAGCAGCCGGTCCCCTTCAACGGTGGCGTATTTGCCGAACGGGCAAGTCTCGACGGTAATTACTGCTGGGCGCCGGCTTGCGTTCACATACGACAGCTTTGGACGGTTGGCGTCGACCACCGATCCGGTGGGAAGCGTCACGCGCTTCACCTACGACTCGGTCGGTCATCTGACTCGCGGCGACTTGCCCGGCGGGCTCGCGATCCTGTACGGATCAGATGCGGCGGGGAATGACACGCTGCTCACGATCGGACACCGCGCACCGCGGTCGTTCACCTTCACGCCCGAGGGGCGTCTGTCGAGCTTCTCCACGCGGCTGGACGACGGCTCGAGCGCGATACGGCGGTGGCAATACGACGCCGACGGAATGCCTACGCGAATGACGCTGGCGAATGGCGACAGCGTCGTCGGAACGTACGATGGCGCGGGTCGCGTCGTCCAACTCCAGTTGAGCGACGGAAGCGCGACGCGGTACGCGTATTCTCCGTCGACTGGCCATCTCACACAGGCGACTTCCGCCACCGGCGAGAGCGTGGCGTTTTCGCGCGATGGAAGTTTGGTTACGGCGCTGCAGTGGTCGGGGGCGGTTGCCGGCAGCGTACAGCTGGGGTACAACACGGACTTCCGCATCACGAACGAGACGGTGAACGGCGCCGCGCCGATCGCGTTCGCGTATGACGCCGATGGATTGCTGACGACCGCTGGCGGTTTGTCCGTGCAGCGCGACTCCGTGACCGGCGCGATCGCGGCCGACAGCATCGGTACCGTGGGGTCCACCCGGTCCTACGACGCAAATGGACAGCCCAGCAGCTTGCGGTGGTCCGCGGGCGGCACGCCGTTCTTCACCCGCACCTTCACGCGGGACAGCGCTGGTCGGATCACGACGGCGGTCGAGACGGTGAACGGCGTGAGCCATTCAACCGGCTTCTCCTACGATTCCGCGGGGCGGCTGTCGGCGGTGGCCACCGATGGCGCCCAGACGGCGCAATATCAATATGATGAAGTAGGAAATAGAGTACTGGTAACAAGCCCGAACGGCGCGCTCGCCGCGGTGTACGACGGCCGCGACGGCATTCGGTCGCTCGGCACGCAACAATACGTCGTCTCGGGCGATGGATTCGTCACGGCGCGCGTCAACGGATCCGATACCACGCGATTCACGTACAACGATCTCGGCCAGTTGATCGGCGCGTCGTCTCCGACGTTGGCGGCAATCGCATATGTCTACGACGTGGACGGTCGCTTGGTCTCCAAGACGCGAGCGGGGACCGTGGAGCACGCGTACATCTACGGCGACGGTCCGCTTCCTGCGGCGGAGCTCGCGGCCGACGGCAGCATCCTCACACGATTCGTGTACACCGACGCCGGCATCCCGGCGTACATGGTTCGCGGGGGTGTGACATACCGATTCATCACCGACGAACGGGGAAGCGTTCGATTCGTCGTGAATACCACCGACGGCTCGGTGGCGCAGGCGATCCAGTACGACGCGTTCGGTAACATCACCGCCAACTCGGCGCCCGGATTCCAGCCGTTCGGATTCGTCGGTGGGCTGTACGACGAGGACCTCGGGTTGACGCTGCTTGGCGCGCGCGAGTATGATGCCGCGGCCGGTCGCTGGTTCTCGCCGGATCCGGGCTTGTTCAGTGGCGGCCCGAATCTCTACGCGTACGGCGACAATGATCCGGTCAACTTCATCGACAGGACCGGCGCGTTCCCGGAGCCGGCGGAGATCATCGCTGGCGGCGTCCTGGGCGCGTTCTTCGGCGGGGTGAATGCCGTCGCGCGCGGCGGCGGGTTCATGAGTATCGTCTCGGGAATTCTCGCCGGTGGAGCGACCGGTGCCCTCACGTCGGCGCTCAGTCCGATCCCGGGTGCCGGCGTCTTACAACAGCTTCTGCGGAGTGTGTTAGCCGGCGGAGCTGGAGACATTGGCGGAGATCTCGGAGCAGACCTGGTCGAGAAGCTTGGAAACTATCTCCGCGGATGCCCCCTCAATCTGCCGGAGGGTTGGACGATCGATCGATTCCTCCAGGATGCTCTCGCTGGCGGGATCGGCGGAGCCACCGCGAGCGGGTTGAGCATCGCGGGGACGGTGGGAATGACCGTTGTCTCCTCGAGTGTTGAATCGGCCGCGTCAACGGCCGGGACGATTCTCGGCTCGTTCGTCAGTGGACTTGGCGATTTGATCTTCAGCGCAACCTCGCACGGCTCGAAGAAATGAAACTGATCGGAGACGTGTTCTCCGGAATGCGTCTCAGTGCTCTTGCCATCGCAGTGGCCCCGCTACCGATCACGTTCGTGGTCGCGGGAGCTGTTGCGCTGTGGAAGGGTGCGTGGCAGGGTCTCTACCGCCGACGAATGTTCCTGCAAGGCACAGCCACTTCGCGCCGTTGGTCACTCGTCAACGGCGTGATCTTAGTCATCGCCGGGCCAGTCACGATGTTGCTCGGGACCGTGATGACCATTGTCGTCTTCAGCGAACCTGACCTCCAGCGAATCAGTCGTGAATCGATCTCGCAAATGCAACTATCTGTCGTCTCGTCGGCGCGAATCGAATACTCGCTGCTTGCGTTCGGCACCGCGGCGCTCGGTGCGTACCTCGTTTGGCTGGGCGCGTACAAAGGCTTGGTGCAAAGGCGGTATTACGCCAGCGGCCCGCGTCCGCCGATCGTTGGCGCCGAAGCCGTCGCGTGGGGGATCTACTGCCTGGTGCTCGGTACCGGATTGTGGATCACGGGATTGTACGTGGCGATGGACAGTTGGATCTCGCGCTAGCGCATCGCGATGCCATTTTCCTGGATGAGGATTCCCGAACTCCCGTTTGCCCTCGGCGGAATTGTGCTGGCCTTCCAACTCGCCAAGACCGGCGTCTGGAATGGAATCGTCCAACGGCGTCTCGCGTCGCGAGACCAGGTGCTGTCGCCATCGCAGTCCGTCTTCACCGGAACGCTGATGGTCATTGCCGGTCTCATAGTGGGACTCGGGGCGTCGCTGTTGCTCGTCGCGTTCTCACGGTTCCAAGCACCGCGCCCGGCGGTTCGCAACCCGCGTCACCAATCACGACTCACCCGATTCCCGATACCGCGCTCGTACTGGTTGCGGTCGGATTCGCGTGCTGGGTCTTCGTGCGCGCACTGCGCAACATTGTCTACTCGAGTGACGCCGATCGCGGCACCGCCCAGGCGCGCTGGTCCAGGATCGGTGTGATGAGTGTTTCAATCTCCGTTGTGGCGCTCGCGCTCGAAGTGTTGCGGGCCATCTGGAGTACCGGTACATGACTCGAAATCGAACGGTCGCACTCAGCCTGTGGCTCGTGGCCTTGATGCCGATTCGCCTCGCCTCGCAAACTGTGACCGCCGCGATGCTCTCCGGCTCCTGGCGCGCACGCGCGCTCTCCGCCGCCGCCCAGTCCCTCACCTTCGACGCCGACGGGCACGTCCTCATATTGCGCGATGGCGTCGCGCGTGCGTACACGGCGAAGCCCGACACGTCCGCGAAAGATCCGAGCACGTTGCGCCTGGCGCTCATCGAACCCAACGGCCACACGGATTCACTCACGGTACGAATCCGCGGCCGCTCGGAAATCGACGTCATGCGCATCTCGCATCCCCGGGCGCCGGGTGACACCCTCGTGCGTTACGTGCGCGCCTCCCCACCAGACACGCGCGAGCTGCGCGCCAAACTCGAGCGGGCGCTCCACCCGTAACCCACGCCAAGCCCGACCGGCGCAACCAGTGTGAATCGCAGAGCGAATCGCAGAGCGGATCTCGGATGCCCACTTTCGCCTACCGCGCGGTCGACCCCCGCGGCGCCAAGCACGGCGGCACGCGCGACGCCGCCTCGCCGGCGGCGCTGACGCAACTCCTCGAGGCGCAGGGCCTCGTCGTCGTCGACGTCGCCGCTGGCTCCCCGGCGCGCGCCGCCGCCGCACGCACGACGCTCGGCCGTACCTCCCGCGCCGCGGTCGTCGACGTTACGCGCGCGCTCGCGGGGCTCCTCTCCGCCGGCCTCCCGCTCTCGCGCGCGCTCACGGCAGCCGCCTCCGTGTCGCGCGGCCCCGTCGCCGACCGTCTCACCGCCGTTCGCGAGCGCGTCGCGCGAGGCGACAACCTGGCCACGGCGCTCGCCGCGCATCCGGACCTCTTTTCGCCGCTCTACGTTGGGCTCGTCCGGGCCGGCGAACGCAGCGGAGATCTCGACGGCACCTTCACCCGCCTCGCCGCGCAGCTCGAGCGAGAGGACGAGCTCCGGTCCACGCTCGTGTCGGCGGCGATCTACCCCGTGCTGCTCGCGATCGTCGGCACGGCGGCGGTGTTGATACTTCTCTTATTCGTGCTTCCTCGATTCGCCGGCGTGCTCCAGGGCGCCGGCGCGCGGCTGCCGCGATCCACCGAGGCCCTCCTCGCGTTCTCCGCGCTCGCGCAGCGCTACTGGTTCCTGTGCCTCGTCCCGCCGTTCGCCGTCGTGGCGGCGATCGGCTGGGTGCGGACCTCCGCCGCCGGCGCGCGCGCGTGGGCGTCGATGCTCCTGCGCGCGCCGCTCGTGCGGGAGCTGCGCCGCGACCTCCTCGCCGCGCGCTTCGCGCGGATGACGAGCGTGCTCCTCGCCGGCGGCGCTCCGGTCTTGAGCGCGCTCGACGACGCGGCCGCGTCGATGCCCGATCCGCTCGCGCGCGACGACATTCTCCGGCTGCGCGCGCGCGTGCGCGAGGGCGCGAGCATGCAGCGTGCGGTCGGCGACTCGCCGGTGTTCCCGCCGCTCCTCGCGCAGCTCGTCGCCCTCGGCGAAGAGACCGGCCGGCTGGAGGAGTTCATGCGCAAAGCCGCCGAGCTGTTCGAGCAGCGCGGCGAGCGTGCCATCGCGCGGCTCGTCGCGCTCGCCGAGCCCGCGATGATCATCGTCCTCGGCGTCGTCGTCGGATCGGTCGCGCTGTCGCTGCTCCAGGCCATCTACGGCGTGAACGCCGGGTCGTTCCGGTGATGCGCACGCGCGCGCGGCGCGGCGTCACGCTCATCGAGCTCGTGGTCGTGATCGCGCTCATGTCGATCATCGCCGGCGTCACCGTGCCCGCGCTCTCGTCGCTCGACCGCCGCGAGCCGACGGCCGTCGACATCGTCTCGACCCTTCTGCGCGAGACGCGGGCGACAGCGATCGAGCAGGGGCGCTCGGTCGTTCTGACGATCGATCCCGCCACGGCGCGCTACTGGCTCGACGTTCCGGACACGACGGGCGTCCTCGCGCTGCCGGGCGGCGCGACGCTCATGGCGCCGACGCCGCGCGTGCACGTGCGGTTCGCCGCCACCGGCGAGGTCGACGCCGAGCCGTTTTTCGTGCGCGAGCACGATCTCGCGACGCCCGTCGTGTTCGACCGCTGGTCGGGCGAGGCGCGTGGTGGTCGGTAGCGCGGGCATCGCGCAATGACGCCGCGTCGCGGCTTCACCCTCCTCGAGGCGGCGGTGGCGATGGCAATCATTGCCATAGTGGCCATGACCGCCCTCGCGGCGTACGGCGCCGATCTCCGCGCGGCCGATCGCGCGCGCCAGACGATCCCCGCCGCGGCGCTCGCGCAGGAACGCATGGCGGTGCTGGAGCTCGTCGATGGCCATACGCTTCGCATGCTCCCCGACTCGTTGTCACACGGCGCATTCGAGGCGCCGTACGACGCGTACGTCTGGTCCGCCACCGCCAAGCCGGTGCGCGGCGAGCCGTCGCTCGTCGAGATTCGCGTCAGCGTCACCTGGCCGGACGGCGCGTTCACCCTCGCGCGCCGGCGCTATCGGCCGACGTTCGTCGCGCAATCGGGAGTGGTGCCGTGAGGGCGCGCGCCGGCATGACGCTGCTCGAGCTCATCGTCGCGCTCGCGATCACCGGCGTCGCCGTGAGCGGCGGCTACAGCGCGTTCGCGCAGCTCGCCGATCGCCGGACGCAGGCGGCGACGACGGCGGACGCGGTCGCGCGCTCGGCCGCGATCCGCGCCACGCTCGCGACATGGCTCGCCGGCGCCCGCCTCACCATCGAGGAGGACGACATCGTCTTTCGCGGGATCGACGGCGTGCACCGCGACCCACTCGGCGATGCTCCCGACGACGAGCTGACGTTCTTCACCTCGGCGCGCACGCCGCTCGGCAATGGGGGAACGATCATTCGCCTTTTCGTGGAGCGCGGCGACACGACGGAGCACGGCCTCGTCGCCGATCTCGCGGCGTGGCACGGCACGGACCGCATGCACATCGTCCTCGATAGCGCGGTCGGCGGCATGGACGCGCAATTTCTCTCGACCGCGCTGGGAGCGGATGCCTGGTCGTCGAGCTGGGTGTCGAGCACGATCCTGCCCGCGGGGGCGCGCGTCACGCTCTCCGCCCGACCCGGCGACACGCTGGCGCCGCTGATTCGCGCGCCGATCACGGTCTCGCTGGAGAACGGCCGATGAAGTCGCGCCGAGCATTCGCGCTCATGGCCGCGCTCTGGCTGCTCGTCGCGATCTCGGCGATCTCACTCGAGATCTCCGTGCTCGCGCGGTCGCGGCGGCTCGCCGCGGCCAACTCGCTGGAGGGGATGCACGCGGACGCCGCGGCGGAGTCGGGCATCGAGCACGCGCGCGCGCGGCTCGCACGCGCGATCGCGGAAGGAGGGACGGGACGTACGTGGGGCGACCCCGCGGCGGTCTTGGATCCCTGGCACAGTCTCGACGTCGGTCTCCGCGACTCGATCGAAATGACGCCGGGCCTCTGGTATCGCGTTCAGCTGGCGGATCTGGGCGGGAAGGTCGACGTCAATCGCGCATCCGAGGACGATCTGCGCAGATTCCTCACCGCCAACGACTTGGACGCGGCGGTCGCGGACGGATTGGCCGAGGCGATCATGGATTGGCGTGACGAAGACGATTTTCGTCGCTTGCGCGGCGCCGAGCGTGAGGACTATATGAAAGCCGGCGCACGCGAGCTTCCACGAAATGCCCCGCTCGAATCGATCGACGAGCTGCGGTTCGTCCGTGGCATGACGCCGGCGCTCCTCGCGAAGCTGCGAGGCGACCTCACGGTATTTGGCGGCGGGCAGATCAACCTCAACGTCGCCGATCGAAACGTGCTGCTCTCGCTGCCGGGGATCACGCCGCTCGCGGCGGAGGTGATCGTGCGCGTGCAGCAGTCGGGGCGGCGCATTCAGACGATGCAGCAGTTGACCGACATGCTTCCCACGCAGGCGCGCGGGCCGCTGGAGCGCTCGATGACGGATCTGTTGCCCAAGGTCACGTTCGACACGCACGAGGTGCTCGTGACATCCGACGGGTGGATGGCCGGAAGCCCGGTGCGCGCCCGTGAGCTTGCTGTGCTCGCGCGCGGCGGATCGGCGGCGTTCGTGACGTGGAGGCAGGACCAATAGTGCCGCGCCCCATCGTGCTTGGCCTGGCCGTGGGCGGCGACGTTCTCGTCGCGCACTGGCGCGGCGGCGGCAAGGTCCGGGACTGGTCGCGCCGACTGTCCGACTGGGATGGGCCCCGCGGCGAGCAGCTCCGCGGCGCGCTGGGCGAGCTGCGCGCGATCGTCGGCGTGCACGAACGCGTCGATCTCGCGGTCGCCGTGCTGCCGCCGGATGCGCGCGTGCGCGCGGTCACGCTGCCGCCGATGACCGCCGACGACGCGCGGTCCGCGATCGCGCGCGCGGGGACCAAGCACTTCGTGGGAATGGCCGAGCCGCTGGTCTGCGCCGTCGCGAAGCGGCGGACCACGGGCGAGCCGGTCATGGCCGCCGCCGTGTCGCAAACGCTGCTCGACGACCTGGCCGCCGCGCTGCCGGATCCCGCATGGCGGATCGCGCGCGCGGTGCCCGCGCAGGCCGTCTGGGCGGACGAGGCGCGCCAACGCTGGCCCGAGCTGCGCGCCAGCGGCGGCGAGGCCGCCGCGTCCGGGGCCGAGGTGAGCGTATTGGTATTCGAGAATGATAAATTCGCGCTGGTGCGGCGCCGGCCGGCGGGAACGACGCACCCTCGGATGCTCGGCGCCGGCGCCGCTGGTGCCCCCGATGCCGCCGGCGCGGCCCTCATCGCGGCGCGCGGGGCTCGGCGGGCGGGCGGATTCGAGCTCCTGCCGGACGAATGGCGGGCCGCGTACGCGCGCGCGGCACGGCGTCTCGCGACCACGTTCGCCGCCGCGGCGGCGGCGTGCGTCGTCGCGTCGGCCGGCGTCTACCGCTGGGGATTGGCCCGCGAGCTCGGCGCGATCGATCACGAGCGAGCGGCGATCCGGCCGATGGTCGATCGCGCGATGGCCCATCGCGATTCGCTGGCCAGTCTCTCCGGCACCGCGCAAGCGATCGACGCGCTCGAGCGCGGCGCGCCGCGGTGGTCCGCCGTCGTCGGCCAGATCGCGCGTGTGCTTCCCGCGCAGGCGTCGCTCACCGCGATGCGCGCCGACGGCGACAGCGCGAGCCTCGAGGGTCAGGCGAAGGACGCGTCCGAAGTTTTCGCGGCGCTGCGTGCGGCCCCGGGCATCACGTCAGTGCGGGCGACCGCGCCGATCCGCGAGGACGCGGTGCCCGGTCAACCGCCAGTCGAGCACTGGGTGCTCACCGCGCAAGTCGCGCACGCGGCGACCACGCGAGGCACGCGCTGATGGCCGCGCGCGTCGCACTCTCCACGCGTGACCGTCGCGCGCTGCAACTGGGCGCCATCGTCGCGCTGCCCGCGCTGCTCTATGTCGCAGCGATCAAACCGTACCTGCGCTCGGTCGCGGACGCGAAGACCGCGATCGCGAGTCAGGGCGACCTGCTCCGGCGCGAGCGCGCACTCGTCGCGAGCGCGCCGGAGCTGCCGCGGGCGATTCTCGTCGCTCAGCGCACGTTGACCGCGGCGGATGCCCGACTCTACGGGCAGCGCGATCCGGTCGCCGCCACCGCCGCGCTCTCGCGCGACGTCACGAGCGCGCTCGACGACGCGGGCGTGGCGCTGCAGCGATCCGAGGCGCGCGACGTCGTCCTGCGCAAGGATGGCCTGCACGAGCTCACGATCGACGTCCGGGCCGAAGGCGACCTCGATGGCATCCTGAGCGCGGTCTCGCAGCTCGAGGCTGGTCCAAAGTTGATTCGCGTCGCGCGGCTCGGCATCGAACGCTCCGCGCTCGTACCCGCGGCGGCCAATGCGCCCGAGGCGCTGTCGCTCGTCGCGACGATCCACGGATACGCGCGATGATGCCGCGCGTTTTCTCGAGCACGTCGGTCCGGACCTCGGCGCTCGCGTTCCTGCTCGCGCTGGCGCTTCTGGGCTGGTCGCTCGTGGGTGCGATGTTCGCCGATCGCACCGAAGGGAGGCCGATCCCGGCCCCGATCGCGTCGCTCGCCACGATTCACCGCGCCGACACGACGAGCGACGACCTCGAGCAGGACGCGATCGATCATGATCCGTTCTCGCCCGCGCGGGAGCGGCCGTCGGTGCGATACGGGACGCCGGCCGCTCCGGTCGTGCTCAACGCCGCACCGATCGCGCCCGCCGTGCTGCACCTCGTGGGCACCGTGGTCGCGCCGGAGAACGGCAGCTTCGTCGTCGCCCAGTTGGGAGACACGTCGCCCAAAGTGCTGCACGTGGGACAGCGCGTTGGAGAATTCACATTGCGGTCGATCACTCAAGGCGCGGCGACGTTCGTGAAGGGCAATGGCGAGCGGCTCGAGTTGCGCGTACCCAAGAACGGGAGCTGACGTGGCACAGCGGTCACATTGGAATCTGCTCATGATCGCTCTGGCGGCGTCGCTTCTGCTCTCCGCGACCGGGCTTCACGCGCAGGACACGAGCGCCGTGCGCGCGACGGCCGGCGGCATTCTCGTCGACTTCCAGGACGTGGACCTTCGCGCGGTGATCACCGCGCTCGCCGAGGCGGGGAGCCTGAACGTCTCGTACAGCGACCTTCCGGCGCGGCGGGTGACGCTCCGCCTGCATACGCCGATCGCGAAATCCGACATCCTGCCGCTGCTGCGCAGCATCGCGCAGTCGAATGGGCTTCAGGTGGTGCAGGACGACAAACTCATCCGGCTCGTCGCCGACAACACCGCCGCGTCGGGCACCGGGCGCCCCGGAGACCAGTCCGGTGCGCGCGCGCCGGCGGAGACGCGACTGTACGTGTACGGGCTCAAACACGTGCGCGCCGCCAAGCTCGCGTCGACCTTGCAGGCGATCTTCGGCGCGCGCGGGACGACGGGCGCGCCACCGGCGAGCCGCCCCGGGACGCCGACGCTCTCGCAGCAGCTCACGAACAATCAGGTGCCGGCGCTCGGCCCCGGCGCGGACAGCGCGCGGGCGGCCGCAGCCGCGGCCGTCACGCCCGCCACCGGGCTGCCGGGGATGCTCCATGGCGAGGTGCAGATCGTTCCCGACGAAACGACCAACTCGCTCGTCATTCACGCGCAGCCGGCGGACTACGAGACCGTGCGCCAGGCGATCCAGGCGCTCGACCTGCGTCCCCTTCAAGTGCTCATTGAAGTTCTCATAGCAGAAGTCCGCCACACGTCGGAGCTCGACCTTGGCGTCACCGCGAAATCCACGCGTGAGGCGGCCGGCACGGCGCCGAGCAGCGGCGCCGTCGTGTCGAGCAATTCGACGGCCGACTTGATTCTGCGGCTGAGCCGCGACGCGCGGTTCGACATCGACGTCGCCGTCCACGCCCTCCAGACGCGCGGCGACGTCCGGATTCTCTCGCGACCCGTGCTGCTGGCGCAGAACAATCAGGAGGCGAAGATCCTCGTCGGCTCGCAGCGGCCGTTCGTGCAGGTCTTCCGGTCGCTGCCGACCGACGACGCCGTCCGCGACCAGGTGGTGCAGTACAAGGACGTCGGCACCTCGCTGACGATCCTGCCGACGATCAACGCCGACGGGTACGTCAACCTCCAGGTCTCGCAGGAAGTGAGCACGGCGACGAACGAAGTGCAGTTCGGCGCGCCGGTGATCAGCACGCGCGAAGCCTCCACCCACCTCTTCGTCAAGAACGGCCAGACCGCGGTGCTCGGCGGATTGATCGATCGCGAGCAGGACCTGACGCGGAGCGGACTGCCGCTGCTCAGCTCTCTGCCCGGCATCGGCTATCTCTTTGGCTCGACGACGGATTCCCGCACGACCAGCGAGCTGTATCTCTTCCTCACGCCGCACATCGTCGACACGGACGACGATGCCGACCGGCTGCGCGAGCAGGTCGAGCAGCGTTCGCCGGACGTCACGAAGGTGATTCCGCAGAATCCGCCGCTGCCGCCGGTGACGCGCAAGCCGCCGCCGCTCGAATGATCGCCGCCGAACGGATCGCGCCGTACGGCGACCTGCTCACCGCCGCCTACCTCGATCATGCCGGCGTACTGCCGGTCGAGCGGCGGGACGATCGCCTGTGCGTCGCGACGTGGCGCGACGAGGTGGACGTCCAGGTCCTCGACGATCTCGAGCTGATGTTCGGGGTACCGGTCGAGCTCGAGCGCCGCGCCGAGCACGAGGTCCGCGCGGCGATCCAACGGCTCTATACCTCGGACAGCACGGCCCAGGGCGTGATCGACGCGGTCGCCGATCTCGACGACAGTGCGGGGGAGGCCCACGCCGCGATCGACGATCTCGTCACGATGGCGAACGAGGCGCCCGTCGTGCGGCTCGTGAATCTACTGCTCGTCGAAGCGCTCGACACGCGCGCGTCGGACGTGCATCTCGAGGCCTACGGCGACTCGCTCGAGGTGCGATACCGCATCGACGGCGTGCTGCAGGACGCCCCGTCGCCGCCGCACCAACTGGCGGCCGCGATCGTGAGCCGACTCAAGATCATGGCCGAATTGGACATCGCCGAACGGCGCCTGCCGCAGGATGGGCGCATTCGGCTGCGCCTCCAGGATCGTCAGGTCGACGTGCGCGTGTCGACGGTGCCCACGCTGCACGGTGAGAGCGTGGTGCTTCGGCTCCTCGACAAGGAGCGCGGGCGAATCGGCCTCGAGGAGCTCGGCATGTCCGCGGACACGCTGACGCGCTTTCGCGCCGCCGTATCGCGGCCGCACGGCATCGTGCTCGCGACGGGTCCGACCGGCTCCGGCAAGACGACGACGCTCTACGCCGCGATCGATCTCATACGCACCGGTCGTGAGAAGATCCTCACCGTCGAGGATCCGATCGAGTATCAGCTCGGCGTGCCGCAGGTGCCGGTGAACGAGAAGATCGGCGTGACGTTCGCGACCGCGCTCCGGGCGTTGCTCCGACAGGATCCCGACGTGATGCTGGTCGGCGAGATTCGCGACGCGGAGACCGCGGAGATCGCGACGCAAGCGGCGCTCACGGGCCACCTCGTGCTCTCGTCACTCCACACGAACGACGCGCCCAGCGCGCTGACGCGGCTGCTCGAGCTGGACGTGGCGGCGTATCTCGTCGCGAGCACGGTACAGGCTGTCCTGGCGCAGCGATTGGTGCGCGTGCTCTGCGAGTCGTGCAAGACGGCGGTCGCCGCCGATCCCAACGAGCTGCGCGAGCTGTCGGACGGCGCGCCCGTCGACCGGATCTGGCGCGGGGCCGGCTGTCCCGAATGCCGCGGCACGGGGTATCGCGGCCGGGTGGGAATTTATGAATTGCTCACGATGACCGACGAGCTGCGGCACGCGATCACGGAGCGGCGCGATGCGTCGGAGCTGCGGCGGATCATGGTGCGCGACGGCACGCCGACGTTGCGCACCGACGGTTGGCGGCTCGTGCTCGCCGGGACGACGACGCCCGAGGAAGTGCTGCGCGCGGCAGCGAACTGACGGACGCAGCGTCCGATGTCCGCCGCCGCTACGCCGTCGGAAACCCCAGATCCTTCCCCCGCAACGCGGGATCCGGCCACCGCGCCGTCACGACCTTGCCGCGCGTGTAGAAGCGCACGCCCTCCATGCCGTGCACGTGCGCGTCGCCGAAGAGCGACGCCTTCCATCCGCCGAACGAATAGTACGCCATTGGCACCGGGATCGGCACGTTGATGCCGACCATGCCGACCTGAATCTCGCTCTGAAACCGGCGCGCTGCGCCGCCGTCGTTCGTGAAGATTGCCACGCCATTGGCGTACGGATTCCGATTCACCAGCGCCACCGCGTCGTCGTACGTCGCCGCGCGGACGACGGACAGCACGGGTCCGAAGATCTCGTCGTGATAGATTGACATACTAGTTTCGACATTATCAAATACGCACGGACCGAGGAAGAAGCCGTCGCCGGCGTGCGCCGCGCGGCCGTCGGAGACGAGCCGCGCGCCGGCGCGAACGCCCTCATCCACATACCGCGCGACGCGGTCGCGATGCTCGCCCGTGACGAGCGGGCCCATGTCAGAATGCTCGTCGAAGCCGCTGCCGACGCGCACCCCGCGTGCACGCTCGGCGATCATCGGGACGAGCCGATCCCCCGCCTCGCCGACCGCCACGACGACCGAGATGGCCATGCACCGCTCGCCCGCCGAGCCGAACGCGGCGTTCACCGCCGAGTCGGCGGCGAGCGGCATGTCGGCGTCGGGGAGCACGATCATGTGGTTCTTCGCCCCGCCCAACGCCTGCACGCGCTTGCCGTGCGCGGTCGCGCGCTCGTAGATGGCGCGCGCGACCGGGGTCGATCCCACGACGCTCACGGCAGCGACGTCTGGATGCTCGATCAAGCGTTCGACCGCCGCGCGATCGCCGTGCACCACGTTGAACACGCCCGCGGGCAAACCCGCCTCGCGCCACAGCTCCGCGAGCATCATCGGCGCCGTGGGATCCTTCTCGGATGGCTTGAGCACGAACGTGTTCCCGGCGGCGATCGCGACGGGGAACATCCACATCGGGACCATCACGGGAAAGTTGAACGGGGTGATCCCCGCCACGACGCCGAGCGGCTGGCGAATGGAGTAGCTGTCGACGTTTGTCGACACGTTCTCCGAGAATTCGCCCTTCATGAGATGCGGAATGCCGCACGCGAACTCGACGACCTCGAGCCCGCGCTGTACCTCGCCGCGCGCGTCGGCGAGCACCTTGCCGTGCTCGCTCACGATGGCTCGCGCGAGCTCCTCGGCGTGCGCGTCTACTAATTGACGGAACTTGAACAGAATCGCCGCGCGCTTGCCGAGCGCGGTCGTGCTCCACGCCGGGAACGCCGCACGCGCCGCGGCGACCGCACGATCGACGTCGTCCGCCGACGCGAAGTCCACGCGCGCTCGCGATTTGCCGAGCGCGGGATTGTAGACGGTGCCGGTGCGGCCGGAGCCTCCGGCGACGGGCGCGCCGTCGATCCAGTGATGAATCTCGGCGATCTCGAGTGTTGGCGAATGGTCAACCAGCGACGTGGTCATGTGATGAGCCTGTGGGCGTGCGTGACGACTGCGATGAGAACTTGCCTCGCGAATATCGTTTGCGCACGTACCCTGGACGGGTGCGAGCGATGGCCGAACGCGCCGGACGCACCGCTTGCCTATTCACGCGCGTGCAACCGTCGACTGCTCCTCGACCCGACGGAGTACACGCAGCGCATTCTCGCTCGCCAGCTTCGCCAGATCGTCGTCGCCCCAGCCACGCCTCGCGAGCTCGGCGAACAATGCGGGATAGCACGACACGTCCTCGAGACCGACCGTCGTCTCGTCGAACCCGTCGAAGTCGCTGCCGATCCCGATGTGGTCGACCCCGACCTTTGCGCGAAGGTAATCGACCATCGCGACGACCTCGCCAAGCGTCGCCCGAGGCCGCGGGTGGGACTCGCGCCACGCGACGATCTCCTCGGCGGCAGCCGCGGCATCACCGGGATGACTCGCATGCGCTCGTGCGCGCTCGGTGTCGAGCGCATCGTCGTCGGCTTTCACGACCGCGGAGACGAACGACGGAAGGAACGGCACCATGACGATGCCGCCGTTCGATGGCACGCGCGCGAGCATGTCGTCCGGCACGTTGCGTGGATGATCGACGCGCGCTCGCGCGCCGGAGTGGGTGAACATGATCGGCGCATCGCTCACGTCGAATGCGTCGCGCATGGTCTCGGGCGACGCGTGCGCGAGGTCCACCGCGATGCCGAGCCGGTTCATCTCGCGAACGACGCCTCTGCCGAATGGCGAGAGTCCCCCGTTGCGCGGCTCGTCGAGCGCCGCGTCGGCCCAGTCGGTGCTGACGTTGTGCGTGAGCGTCATGTAGCGCACGCCGAGCGCGCGGTAGATCCGGAGGATGGCAAGCGAGTTCTCGATCGCATGTCCGCCCTCGACGCCGAGGAGCGAGGCGATCGCGCCGCGCGACATCGCCTCGCGCGCCTCGGCCGCGGTGCGCGCGGCGCTCAGCTCCGAATACTTCGCGATCACACGACGCGCGATGTCGATCTGCTCGAGCATCAGTCGCGCGTAGCCCGGCGTGCTCGTCACCGCCCCGTTGGATGCATACGCAGGATGCTCGCGTTCGCCGGGCGTGTACGCCGCCCAGCACTGCGCACCGACACGTCCGGCGCGGAGACGCGGGAGGTCGGTCATCCCGGGCGTGCGCGCGCGAATGTCGTACGCGTCGACATCGCCGCCGTGCTCGCGAATGCGCCACGGCAGATCGTTGTGGCCGTCGAGGACGGGGGCGTGTTCGAGAACTTGTAGTGCGCGGGCGAGGTGCGGGTCGGTCATGTGGTATGGTCGAGGTGACGGTCATCCCGAGCGAGCATCGCTCTTTCGCTGTCATCCCGAGCGACCGAGCGTAGCGAGGGAGTCGAGGGATCTGGGCTCGTCGCGCGCGATGCTCGCCTGGTGCTTCGGCCCAATGCGCGCGCTGATCACTGCCTAATCACCGGAGAGCGGTTGACGGCACGCCGGCCAACAGGTGCGGCGGTGTGACGATAAATTACTAATACTAATTATCATAATTCACCTGGCACGGCCGCGGTCGGAACCTCTCAAAGGTGCTTGTCAGTTCACGTTCGTGCCGTTGTCAGTGCAATCGGTTTCTTTCAAGTATTCCAAGCCGATTCGCGCGCATAACCCCCGATCCGGACGACAGATCGTCGCACCAAGTCCGGCATCGCGCGCAACGAGCCCAGATCCCTCGACTCCCTCGCTACGCTCGGTCGCTCGGGATGACCACGGGCGCTCGGTCGCTCGGGATGACCACGGGCGCTCGGTCGCTCGGGATGACACGCGCGCTCGACTAGTCGGTGCGTCCGAGCTTCGGCGCCACGCGGGCGGCGGTGCCATAGCACAGCACCTCCGTCACGCCGGCCATCACCTCCGCGGCGTCGTATCGCACCGCGATGAGTGCGTTGCCGCCGAGCGCCTGTGCGTGACGGATCGCTTCCTCGAATGCGTCGGCACGGGCGCGCTCGCAGAGCTCGGTCAGCAGCGAGATGTTTCCGCCCACGAGCGTCTGCAACTTCGCGCCAACGCTGCCGAACACCGACCGCGAGCGCACCACGATGCCGCGAACCACGCCGAGCGTGTTCGTCACCACGTAGCCGTCGATCGCGTTCGATGTCGTGGTGAGAAATTCGGTTCCAGGCAGGTTGGCCATGCGAACGCTCCGGGCAAGAGTGGATGCGTCGAAGATACGCAACCCGCTCGGCGCTCGCGATAACACAAGAGCACCGCACGCGACTGCGATCGTGTATGTTCGATCCTCGTCTCCGCGCTCTCCCTCATCGACGTCACCCTTCCCGAGGATCGATGGCCGCTACTCCCCCCGCACCACAGCACCTTGTATCCACGGTCGCGCGCGAACTGTCGCTCGCCGCGCAGCAGGTCGCCGGCGCGTTGGCGCTGTTCGACGAAGGCAACACCCTCCCGTTCATCGCCCGATATCGCAAGGAGGCCACGGGCGGCCTCGATGAAGTCCAATTGCGCGACGTGCGCGACCGCGCCGAGTACCTGCGCGAGCTCGCCGAGCGGCGCGCCGCGATTCTCGAGAGCATTCAATCGCAGGGGAAGCTCGACAGCGACCTCGAGGCGAAGATCAACGGCGTCGAGACGAAGCAGGCGCTCGAGGATCTCTATCTCCCGTTCAAGCCCAAACGCCGCACACGCGCCATGATCGCGCGGGAGCGCGGTCTCGAGCCGCTCGCGGAATTGCTCTGGGCCGGCGAGCTCGACGATGCGGCGCTCGCGCGAGAAGCGATGTCGTTCGTCGACCCCGCGAAGGAAGTGCCCGACGTCGAGCACGCGCTCGCCGGCGCGCGCGACATCATCGCCGAGCGCATCGCCGACGACGCCGATCTGCGTGGCACGGTTCGCGAGCGAACGCGCGCGGACGGTGTCGTGCGATCGCGTGCGGCCACGGGCAAGGGGAAGGAAGTCTCCAAGTTCCAGGATTATTATGAGTTCTCTCAACCGCTGCGCGAGCTTCCGTCGCATCGAATGCTCGCCATTCGGCGCGGTGAAGCGGAGGGCTTTCTCGTCTGGTCGATCGACGCGCCGGCGGAGCACATCGTATCCGGCATCGAGCAGCGATTCGTCGGCCGTCGCAACGCGGCGCAAGAGATGCGACTCGTCGTGACGGACGCGTACAAGCGGTTGATCGCGCCGGCCGTCGAGGTCGACCTCCGGATGGAGCTCAAGACGCGCGCCGACGACGAGGCGATCGCGATTTTCGGCCGGAACCTCGAGCAATTGCTCCTCGCCGCGCCGGCGGGCGAGCGTGTCGTGCTCGGCCTCGATCCCGGCTTCCGAACCGGCGTGAAGGTCGCGGTGGTATCGAAGACGGGTGCGGTCGCCGCCACGGACACCTTCTTTCTCCATCAGCCGGATCGCTTCACGCAGTCGCTGCTCGCCTACATCGCTCGGTTCGACCCCGACCTTGTCTCGATCGGCAATGGCACGGCGTCGCGTGAGACGGAGACGCTCGTGCGCGACGTGCTCGCCGAGCGCAAGCTCGCGCGGCCGCAGGTGGTCGTGGTCAACGAGTCGGGCGCGTCCGTCTATTCGGCGAGCGACCTCGCGCGCGACGAGCTGCCGGAGCTCGACGTCTCGCTCCGCGGCGCGGTCTCGATCGCGCGCCGACTCCAGGATCCGCTCGCCGAGCTGGTGAAGATCGACCCCAAGTCGATCGGCGTCGGCCAGTATCAACACGACGTGTCGCAGCCGCGGCTCAAGCAGCGTCTCGACGCGGTGGTCGAGAGCTGCGTCAATCGCGTAGGCGTGGAGGTGAACACGGCGTCGGCGCCGCTGCTGTCGTACGTCGCCGGGATCGGGCCGTCGCTCGCGGCGAACATCGTCAAGGCGCGCGATGCGCGCGGCGGATTCACGTCGCGCGACGAGCTCTCGGCGGTGCCGCGCCTCGGCGCGAAGGCGTTCGAGCAGGCGGCGGGCTTTCTGCGCGTGCGCGGCGGCGCGCACCCGCTCGACGCCTCAGCCGTGCACCCGGAGCGTTACGCGCTGGTCGAGCGCATGGCGGCGGACCTCGGCGTGTCGCTCGGTCAGCTCATCGGGAACGACGGAGCGATCGAGCGCGTGAACATGGAGCGGTACGTCGGCGACGGCGTCGGCTTGCCGACGTTGCGAGACATCGTGAGTGAGCTCGAGAAACCGGGCCGCGATCCACGCGACGTGTTCGAGCCGCCCGCGTTCCGCGCCGACGTCACCGAGCCGAAGCATCTCGTCGAAGGGATGGAGCTCGAGGGCGTGGTCACGAACATCGTCGCATTCGGGGCGTTCGTCGACGTTGGCGTGCACCAGGATGGGCTGGTGCACGTGTCGCAGCTCGCCGACCGCTATGTCGCCGATCCGAACGCCGTCGTGTCCGTAGGTCAGAAGGTGCGGGTGCGCGTGCTCTCCGTCGATCTCGGGCGAAACCGAATCGCGCTCACGATGCGCCGCGACGGCAGCGCGACCGACGCCAATGGCGGCGGCCGCTCAGCGGGCCGGGGAAAGGACCGGCGCGGCGCGCCGGCGCCTATCTCGACCCCCTCACAAAAGCAACAACTGCCAAGAATCCCCAAAGCTGGCGATATTGCTCCGAACGGTATGAGGTTTCGGTAGCGTTCTCCGCGGCCTGCGTCCCGCGGCTCGGGATGGACTCGGGCACGTCTCATGCGCCACCCAAGGCGCCGCCGGGGAAGTCGCCGAGCGACAGAACATTTCAATTCCAACCTGGTAAGGAGCACCACAGTGAGAAAGACGAGTGCAATGCTCGTCGCGGCGGTTTTTGCTTTGACCGCGTGCGGCGGGGGTGGGGAGAACAAGACTGACACGGGTGCGGCGGCGGCTCAGCCGTCGGCAGCGCCGGCCACGCCGGCTCCGGCCGCGGGCGCCGCGGCTGCTCCCACGGGCACGGCCCAGGCAGTCACTGGCAAGACGTGGGACGTGAAGATGGTGGGCGACGCGTCGGGCTATAAGTACGACCCGTCGACGCTCACGATCAAAGTCGGCGACGGCATCAAGTTCACCGTTGCGTCGGGTCCGCCGCACAACGTGACCTTCTGGCCCGACAGCATCCCGTCGGGCGCGGCTGGCCAGCTCAGCGCGAACATGCCGAACACGACGGCGCAGCTCACGAGCCCGTTGCTCATGAACCCCAACGACACGTACGTCGTGTCGTTCGCGGGCGTGCCGGCGGGGACGTACAAGTTCTACTGCACGCCGCACCTCGCGCTCGGCATGCATGGGCAGGTGACGGTACAGTAAGGTCGAGAGAAGAGAGTCGAGAGTGGAGAGTGGAGAGTGGAGACTCGCATCTGTCTCTACTCTCCACTCTCTACTATCCACTCTCGGCGATCCCGTCCCGCTAAAGCTCCCCGCCCGTCATATTTCTCCCACATGACACACGTGGTTGTCATTGGCGGAGGCATCAGCGGTCTGGCCGCGGCGGAACGGCTGGCGAGCTTTGCTGGGCTGGAGAGCGGCGCGCGTGTGACGCTGCTCGAGTCGGACACGCGCCTTGGCGGCGTGATCCAAACGCAGCGCTCCGACGGGATGCTCCTCGAGTCCGGTCCGGACGTGATCCTTGCGGCGAAGCCGGCGGGAATCGCCATGATCGAGCGGCTCGGACTCGCCGACCGCATTCGCACGACGCGCCCCGAAGCGAAAGGCTCGTCCATCCTCGAGCGTGGGCGGCTGCTCCCGATCCCCGATGGCATGAGCGGCGTGGTGCCGACCAAAGTGCGGCCGTTCGTCTCGACGAAGCTGCTCTCGTGGCCGGCCAAGATCCGTGTGGGTGCCGAGTACCTGCTGCCGCCGCGCGCGATGGGCGGCGACGAGAGTGTGGAGTCGTTCATCGTGCGGCGATTGGGGCGCGAGATGTACGAGCGGCTGATCGAGCCCCTGATGAGCGGCATCTTCGCCGGCGATGGATCGCAGTTGAGCATTAACGCGACGTTCCCGCAGCTCGTGGCGCTCGAGCGCGAGCATCGCGGGCTCGTGCGCGGGATGCTCGCGACCCGCCGGCGTCAGGCGGGGTCCGCGGCACCGGCGCGGCCGACCGGTCTCGTCTCGCTCGAGAACGGGCTGGGGGAGCTGACCGGGGCCCTCGAGCGCCGGCTATCGTCAAATAATAATATTATAATTAGAAAGACCGCTCGCGTGCAGCGGCTCACGCGTGACTCCGCGGGCGCGTTCGATGCGACGCTCGCGTCGGGCGAAGCGGTGCACGCCGACGCGGTGATCTTCGCGATGCCGGCGCATGCTGCGTCGGCGCTGGCGCGCGACCTCGATGGCGAGCTGGCGCGCGAGCTGTCGGAGATTTCGTATGCCTCCACCGTTACCGTGAACATCGCGTTCCGCGCGGCCGACGTGCCAACGCCGCTCCGCGGCACGGGGTACACGGTGCCGCGCATCCAGGGGCGGCCGGTGCTCGCGTGCACGTTCGTCTCGAGCAAATTTGCCGGACGGGCGCCGGCGGACGTCGCGCTCTTTCGCGCGTTCCTCGGCGGCGCGGGACGCAGCGAGTTCGCGAGTCGTTCGGACGACGACATCGTGTCGATCGTCCGCGCGGAGCTCCATGAAGTACTTGGCGTCGCCGCGGAGCCGCGGCTCGTGCAGATCAACCGATTCGAGCGCGTGATGGCGCAGTACAACCTCGGACATCTCGAGCGCGTGGCGCGCATCGACCGGCGCGTCGCGACGATGCCGGGGCTCGCGCTCGCCGGGAACGGCTATCGCGGCGTCGGGATTCCGGACTGTATCGCGTCCGGGCAGCGCGCCGCCGATGCCGTGCTTGCCGTGCTTGCCGCTCGCGCCTCCGTTCGCGCCTCCGTTCCTCTCCCCGTCGCCTCGTGACGATCGACGACAGTCTGTTCATGCGCGCCGCGCGGCGGCAGCCCGTGTCGCGCACGCCCGTCTGGTTCATGCGGCAAGCGGGCCGCGTGCTCCCGGAGTATCGCGCGGTGCGCGATTCGCTCACGCTGATCGAGATCACGCAGCGGCCGGAAGTCTGCGCGGAGGTCACCCTCCAACCGGTGCGGCGGTTCGGGGTCGACGCGGCGATCCTCTTCGCCGACATCATGCATCCGCTGATCGGCGCCGGCGTGGCGCTCGACATCGTCGACGGCGTCGGGCCGGTGATTCACCAGCCCGTGCGGGCGGCGGCGGACGTCGAGCGGCTGCGCCCACTGGAGCCGGCGGCGGACCTGCCGTACGTGCTGGAGAGTATTCGCATTATCAAACGAGCACTTGCGAATAGCATTCCTCTCATCGGATTCGCGGGCGCGCCGTACACGCTCGCCGCGTACCTGATCGAAGGCAAAGGCACGCGCGACTTCGCCCGCACCAAGGCGTTCATGTACGCCGAGCCGGCGCTCTGGCACCAGCTCATGGAACGCCTCACCGGAATGGTCATCGCGTACATGCGCGCGCAAGCCGCCGCCGGCGTCGACGCGCTCCAGCTCTTCGATAGTTGGGTCGGCTCGCTCTCGCCGCGCGACTACGCGGCCTACGTGCAGCCGTACGCCAGGCGGATCTTCGATGCGCTCGCGAGCCTCGGCATTCCGCTCATTCACTTCGGCGTGAACACCGCGACGCTGCTCGCCGAGATGGCCACCGACGGCGCGAGCGTCATCGGCATCGACTGGCGGATCGGGCTCGACGACGCGTGGCGCGTCGTCGGGCACGACAAGGCGGTGCAGGGGAACCTCGATCCGTGCGTGCTCCTCGCGCCGGAGGACGTCATCGATCGCGAGGTGCGGGACGTGCTCGCGCGGGCCGGCGGCCGGCCCGGACACATCTTCAACCTCGGCCACGGCCTGCTGCCGCAGACGCCCGTCGATGCCGTGTCGCGCGTGATCGAGACGATCCATGAATACGCGCTCGTGACGATCGGAGAATGAACGATGGCTGACGCGACCCGCGCCGTACTGCTCATGGCGTACGGCACTCCCGACACGCCGGACGACGTCGAGGAGTATTTCACGAACATCCGGCACGGCCACAAGCCGCCGGCGCCCGCGGTGGCGAACCTCCGCCGCCGGTACGAGCGCGTGGGCGGCGGCACTCCGCTCAAGAAGATCAGCGAGTCCGTGCGCACGCGCCTCGAGCGCGCGCTCGCCGAGCGCGGGATGGCGGCGCGCGTCTACCTCGGAATGAAGTACTGGCACCCGTACATCAGGGAAGCGGTGCGCGAGATGACGAACGATGGCGTGACCGAGGCGGTCGCGATCGCGCTCGCGCCGCACTACTCCCGGATGAGCATTGGCTCGTACGAGAAGATGCTGCGCGAAGCGGAGCTCGACCTCAAGGCGCCGTTCGCGACGCGCGTGGTCGAGCGCTGGCACACACGCCCCGAGTTCACGGCGATGATGGTCGGGCTCGTGAACGACGCGCTCCGGGCGTTCGACGCCTCCGAGCGCCACGCGCTCGCCGTCGTGTTCACGGCGCACAGTCTGCCGATCAAGATTCGCGACTGGGACGATCCGTACGAGCGTGAGCTCTCCGAGAGCGCGGCGGCGGTTGCCGCGGCGGCGGGACTCGAGCGCTGGCACTTCGCCTGGCAGAGCGCCGGCGGCACGAGCGAGCCGTGGATTGGCCCGGACATTCTCGATTTCCTCGACGAGCTGCACGCGCGGGGCGCGCGCGCCGTGCTCCAGGTGCCGATCGGCTTCGTTGCCGACCACCTCGAGATCCTCTACGACATCGACGTGGAGGCGAAAGAGAAAGCGCGGTCGCTCGGCATGCATCTCGAGCGAACCGCGCTTCCCAACGACTCGGCGGCGTTGATCGACACGCTCGTGTCGGTCGTCGCCGAAGCGGCCGATCAGGTATCGGCCGTTGGGCCGTAGATCGACGGCAGCGGCACGTCGAGCTCGCGCAGATAAACGCTGAGCTGCCCGCGATGGTGGATCATGTGGCTCATCAGGAGCGAGCGAACCGCGCCGGCGCGCGGCAGCGCGAAGACGACATGATCGCCGATCTTGAACGTCCACGTGGCGCCCACATCGTCTTCGCTCATGCTCGCGATGTCGCGGCGCGAGGCGTCGACGTTTGCGTCGAAGCGCGCGAGCAGCTCGTCGGCGCTCGACGTCGGCCCGAGCCTCGGCATGGTCATGGCGTTCAACTCGGACATCGTCGAGATCAGCGATCCGAAGCGGGCGATCGCGGCGACGTGATCGGCGAGCTCGCCGAGCGATCGCGATTTCGTGTGCGGCTTCCATGACGCCTTGTCCATCGGGACGCGCTCGAGCAGCGAGCGCGTGGTCTTCATCTCCTGGTCGAACTCGGGAAGGAAGCGGTCTGCGTAGGCCATGAGTGCTGTGGGGTGAAGTGTCACGTTCAATCTTGACGCGCGGGCCGCCGGCGACAATAGGTTTGCCGATAGGCTGCCGAATCCAATCCACGAGGCCGCATGAACGTTCGGACCTGGTTCGCGATGGCGATCTCGCTCGTCTCCGTCGCGGCGGCGGGGCAGACGACGCCCAAGCACATGCTGTTTCGCGTGCGTGGGCCGAGCGGCGCCACGGTGTACCTCCTCGGCAGCGTACATCTGCTCGACTCGGCCGGCGGCGCGCTCCCGGCGGTCGTCGATTCAGCATTCTCGCATGCGCGGACCGTCGTCTTCGAAACGAGCCTGGACTCGGTGATGGCGCGCGGGCAGGAGCTGGTCGCGCTGGCGCAATATCCCGCCGGCGCGTCGGTCGAGACGGAATATCCCAAGGCCGACGTGGCGAAGATCGACTCGCTGCTCGGCGCGTACGGGATCCCGTTCGCGGCGGTGCGACAGTTCAAGCCCTGGTTTCTCTCGCTGCTGCTCGAGCAAACGGTGATGCAGCGCGCGGGGTTTCAGGCGCAGTACGGTGTGGACGAGCAGCTCGATGCGCGCGCCAAGACCTCCAGTAAGCCCGTAAAAGGATTAGAAAGCGTGGATTTCCAACTCCACCTGTTCGATTCGCTCTCGCCCGCCGAGCAGGAGAAGATGCTGTTGGAATCCGACCCGCCCGATTCGGCGGCGCGGGAGCTCACGCGAGTTCGGGGCGCGTGGCTCGCCGGCGATACCGCGACGCTCGACAGCGCATTGAACAAGAGCGCGCACGAGTCCCCGGCGCTGTGGAACACGCTCGTGGCAAGTCGCACGAAGAGCTGGGTGACCAAGATCGAGGCGATGCTGAACGGGAAAGACGATGTGCTCGTCGTGGTCGGCGCGGGGCACCTCGTGGGGCGAGAGGGGCTGATCGCGCTGCTGAAAGCGCGCGGGTATCGGGTGGAGCAGTTGTAGCATGCATCTCCTTCCGCTCATCGGCATCGCGATCGTCGTCGCCGGATTCGCGATGCGCGTCAACCCGCTGCTCGTCGTCACGATCGCCGCGATCGCGACGGGACTCGCGGCCGGCAAGGGTATCGTCGACGTGATCTCGGCGTTCGGCAAAGCGTTTCTCGACGGACGATCGGTCGCCGTGGTGTGGCTCGCGCTGCCGGTGATCGGTTTGCTCGAGCACGCGGGCCTCAAGGAGCGCGCGCGGATGGTGATCGCGCGCATCCATGCGGCGACGACGGGGCGGCTCCTCCTCGCATACCTCGTCGTTCGCCAGATCACATCCGCGCTCGGTCTGACGTCCCTGGGCGGGCATCCGCAGATGGTGCGGCCGCTCATCGCGCCCATGGCCGAGGCGGCGGCGGAGAACAAGTACGGCGATCTGCCGCAGAAGACCCGCAACCGGATCCGCGCGCACGCGGCGGCGGTCGACAACATCGGCCTCTTCTTCGGCGAAGACATCTTCATCGCGATCGGATCGATCCTGCTCATTCGAAGCTTCCTCGAGCAGAGCGGCTTCGAAGTGGCCGCGACGAGCCTCGCGTTCTGGGCGATGCCGACGGCGGTCTGCGCGTTCGCGGTTCACGCCGTCCGGCTCGTGCTGCTCGATCGCTCGCTCCACGCGGAGCTCTCGCGCGAGCCCGACGCCGTTCCCGAGCGCGAGGGCGAGGCCGCATGATCGGGCTCGAGTTCGTGAACGTCCTCATGGGACTCATGTTCGCCGGCGTCGCGATCGTGAACCTGCGCGACCGAACGAGCCCCAAGCGCTACGTGAACGGCGCGTTCTGGGGATTGTGGGCGATCACGTTTCTCGTCGGCACGCATCTGCCGAATTTCGTGAACGGCGTGATCGTGCTGGCGATGGTGGCGGTGCTCGGGATCTGGAAGCTCGGCGGCGCGCCGGCCGAGCGGAGTACGCGAGAGGAGCGTGAGGCGAGCGCAATGAAGTGGGGAAATAAGCTCTTCATTCCGGCGCTCACCATTCCCGGCGTCACGGTGCTCGGCACCCTCGGTTTCAAGTACGTGACGTTTCACGGCGCGCCGCTCGTGGATCCCAAGCAGGTGACGCTCGTATCGCTCGGCCTCGCGACGATCGCCGCGCTGATCGTCGGGATGATCATGCTCCGTCCGCCGATCAGAGCGCCGATGATCGAAGCGCGGCGTCTGATGGATGCGGTGAGCTGGGCTGCGGTGCTCCCACAGATGCTCGCCGCGCTGGGCACCATGTTCGCGCTCGCCGGCGTTGGACCGATCGTCGCGACCATCTTGCAGCGATGGATTCCGCTCGACACGCCGTTCGTCGTCGTCGCCACCTACACCGTCGGCATGGCGCTCTTCACGAGCATCATGGGGAACGCGTTCGCGGCGTTTCCCGTGATGACGGCCGGCATCGGCCTTCCACTCATCGTCGGGAAGTTCGGCGGGAGCGTCGCGATCATGGCCGCGGTAGGGATGGTCTCCGGCTTCTGCGGCACGCTCATGACGCCGATGGCCGCGAACTTCAACATCGTCCCCGCCGCGCTGCTCGAGCTGCCGGACGAGAATGCGGTGATCAAGGTGCAGATCCCGACGGGGCTCGTGCTGCTGGTGGCGAATACGTTCATTATGTATGGGTTCGTGTTTAGAAAATGATCAATTGAAGCTGGAGGGTGGAGGTTGGCACACGCCGCGGAGTCAACCGGTGCTGCATGCCGTGCCTCCAACCTCTAACCTCCAGCCTCCAGCCTCCTCCCAAGCCCATGCCCGACTTCTCGATGAAATTCGCCCGGCTGGCTCTCGCCCACGTCACGCGCGAGTTTCCGAACAAGCTCGATCATGTGATGAACGGCGCCGACGACGTGCGCCGGCCGTCGGAGCTGCATCCGGTCTTCTACGGCAGTTTCGATTGGCACTCGAACGTGCACGCATACTGGCTCCTCGCGTTTCTCTATCGGAACGGGCAGCTTCCGGGCGATGAGCAAACGCGAATTCGCGAGCTGTTCGACGCGCAGCTCACCGAATCTCGCGTCGCCGGCGAGCTCGCGTATCTCCGTCAGCCGTCGCGCGGCACCTTCGAGCGCCCGTACGGGTGGGCATGGCTGCTGATGCTCTGCGGAGAGCTCCATCGCCACGAGAGTGTCGAGGGCAAGCGGTGGACGCATGCGCTGGCGCCCCTCGGCGCGGAGTTCTCGCGCCGCTTCAAGGCGTTTCTACCGAAGGCGATGTATCCGATCCGCGTCGGCACGCACTTCAACACCGCCTTCGCTATCACGCTTTCTCTCGACTACGCCGATACCGTGCGCGATGTGGAGCTCGCGTCGATGATGCGCGACAAGGCGCGCGCGTGGTACGGCGGCGACGTGGACTGCCAGGCCTGGGAGCCGGGCGGCGACGACTTTCTCTCGTCAGCGCTGATCGAAGCAGAGTGCATGCGCCGCGCACTCGCGTCCGACGAGTGGCGCAGCTGGATGGACCGCTTTCTCCCGCGGCTCGCCGAACGTGAGCCGCGAACGCTCTTCACGCCGGTGACGGTGGCTGATCGAAGCGACGGGAAGATCGCGCATCTCGATGGTCTCAACCTGAGCCGCGCGTGGTGCTGGCGGTGCATCGCGCGGAGTTGGGATGCGCGAGACGCGCGGCGCGCGATTGCGCTCGAGGCCGCGGAGGCGCACGTCGCGGCGAGCCTACCGCATGTCGCGGGCGACTACGCCGGCGAGCACTGGCTCGCCACGTTCGCGCTGCTCGCGATCGCGGCGGAGGAGCGGGGCTGAATGGGTTGCTGCGGATGAACTGCTTGCTGCGGATGAACTGCTCGGAGTCCGCGGTGAGGCGCGGAGACGCGGGCTAAGCAATCGCGCCTGAGTCATCCCGGCGTGGTTCACGACCCGCACACGAGATCCCTCGACTCCCCTCGCTGTGCTCGGGTCGCTCGGGATGACCCGCTCTTCATCCGCAGCTCACGCCGTTCACCTGACCTCGATCAGCCGCGGCAGATCGTTCGACCAATCCGCGACGGTGAAGCCGGCCGGATACTCCACACGCAGGCTGTCGTCCGGCGTGAACGCGAGCACCTGCGCCGCGTGTCCGACGCCGTACTTCATCTCGTGCGGGCCTGGCGTCGAGTCATCCATCGTCTCGATCTCCGCCGGCGGCAGTCCGAACTCCGCTTGCACGCGATTCACCTGATCGGTGCCCCCGCGCAGTCCGATGAAATCCTTGCTGAAGTTGTCGAGCCACGAGCGCAGCCGCTCGGGCGTGTCGCGGTTGGGGTCCGTGGTCACGAACACCACGCGGATCTTGGATTTCTGCGCGGGCGTGAGCTTGTCGTACGCGCTCGCGATCTTGTTGAGCTGATCGGGGCAGGCGTCGGGGCAGTTCGTGTACCCGAAGTAGAGCAGCGTCGCGGTGTCGTGCGTGTCGTGCGCGAAGTGGAACGTCTTGCCGTCGGTCGACTGGAGCGTGAAATCGGGTTTCGCACGCACCGGCGTGACCTGCACGCCGTGAATCTGCTTCAGCACGGTCTCACGCGACTGCGTGCACGCGGCCACCGCCAACACGATCAGCGCGCCCATCATCGTTCCGCGCGGTCGGTATCCCATTCTCGATCTCTCCATGATGTACGAATCCACATGGAGAAGAAAACGTGCGGAGGCCGCTTTCGCTACGGCGCCGGCAGCGCGCCGGCGGGCGGCGCGGCGAGCCTGGGCGAATCGTGCACGATCTGCCCACCGAGGTACGCGGTGTACGTCGTGATCCCGAGCGCGATCGCGGTCACGATCGTGAGCACCGTACGAAGCCAGACGGGCGGCAGCGTGGCCGGTTCGCGCCGGAGCATGCGCCACCACGTGTACGCGGCGACGACGCCCATCGCGAGCAGCGCGATGAGCGCCATGCCCGCCGCGCTATCGTGGCGGTCGACCATCGCGCGCACGACGTACCACGTGGTACGCACCGCGTGTGCCGCCTCGTCACCGGTGAAATGCGCGGGGTACGCGCTCAGCCCCGAGAGCGTGAGCGTCGCCACGGCGTAGAGCCACAGCCCGCGATTTCGCCAGATGAGCGCCGCGAGCAGCACCGCTGAACCGACGACCGTGAGGATGATCGGAAAGTGATTGATCAGCGTGTGGATGTACGGCCAGTTCATCGCGACGGTGCCGGGTATTGTTCGGCCGGCAGAGATGCAGGACTAAGGCCGCGTCGCGCTCGGCGGCGCGGTCGCGCGGCACGCTCTCTCGAACCCCAGCACGGCGTCCACGAGAGGCGCGATGTCGAAGCGCACCGGATCCGTTGCCGGGAGTCCCGTCTCGTCCTGCGCGCGCGCGATTGCGTCCTTCGCATCACGCTCGCTCAAGTCGACCGTGTTGAGCGAGACCGCGATCGTCTTCGCCTGCCTGAGCGGCGCGCACATGCGCTCGTGGAGATCGATGACCTCCCGCAGCGGCGGAATCGCCAGCCAATCGTTGTGTCGGAAGCTCTTTCGCGACGGCTGATGGCAGGCGATCAGCCCCTGCGGCAGGCTGCCGTGCAACAGGCCGAGCGACACGCCGGAGTAGCCCGGATGCAGGATCGAACCCTGGCCTTCCACGAGCACGATGTCGTTTCCCTCGGCGGCGCGCAGCGTCACCTCTTCGGCGGCGCCGGCGATGAAATCCGCGATCACCGCGTCGACGCAGAGGCCCCAGCCTTCGATGAAGATTCCCGTCTGCCCCGTGGGCGCGAACCCGGCGCGATGTCCACGCGCGACGAGCGCGTCGCGGAGTTGGAGCATCACCGTCATCTTGCCGATGTTGGCATCGGTGCCCACGGCGAGGAGCACGGTCTGCGCGAGATCGCGCACGCGTCCCGAGCCGACCGGCAGGTGTTCCGGCGGACGGCGCACGTCGTGCAGCCGCACGCCGCGCTCGCGGGCGAGCGGCCCGAGCTCCGGATCGTCGGTGACGAACGTGTGCAGGCCATTCCAGATCTCTAAACCCGCGCCGATCGCGCGGTGGAGCGTCGGACGGAGCACGCCCGGGAAGCCCGCGCCGTTGACCGCAATGCCGACGAGCAGCGCGTTCGCGCCGGCCGCGAGCCCGTCTTCCACCGTCGCGACGATCGGGATCTCGCCGCCGATCCCGATCACCTCGCGACAGCACTCGCCGGCATGCGTGCTATCGAGAACGGCGGCGACGTGATTCGCGGAATATCGAATGACCGAGATGCCGGTCTTGGACGCGGGCACGCCGAACGCGCCTTCGGCGTAGACGAGGAAGCGGGGCATGGGGGATGAAGCTAATCAGTCCCGCCGAGCACGCCTACGCGCGCGCCTATCGGCCGAGCAGCGTTCGCGAAACCGTGATGCGGAGCGCGGTATGCGAATCGCCGTCGCCGCCCGGCTCCAGCCCCGGCGTGGCGACGATCTCCCAGTGCGGCGCGGGCGCGAGCGCGTAGCCGAGTAGCCCGCCGGCGAGCAGTCCGCCAATCGCGAGCACATCGCCGACGGTGACGTAGCTCCGATCGTACATCGCGGCGTGGCTCGCGCGGCGCTGCTCGTCGGCACAGCCGCTCGCGTTCTGACGACAGATATCGAAGTAGTAGTACGAGCCGCCCGCCGCGACGCCGATCAGCGCGCCGATCCCGGCGCCGATCGATCGCGCCCGCACGTCGCGCTCGATCTCCAGATGCGACACGTTCGCGAGCGGGATCGTCCGCGGAAGTGAGCCGGAATCCGGCGGCGCGACGACGAGCTGCGTCGAGTCGACGCGAACCACGCGTCCAACGACGGCCGCGGAATCGCCGCCGGTGGTGAGTCGAACCTGATCGCCGCGCGCAACGGCGGCCCGCGGGGACTGCGCGTGCGCCGATGTGGCGCGAGTGATGGCGAGCAACGAGACCGCGACAGCGAAATACCGCATGGGACGGACTGCTCCGAGGTGGGTGATCAGAGAACCAGCATCGGTCCCGCGCTTGGAGTACCCGGCAGGGCGCCGCCGCGTTCCGCGCGCGCTCGATTCGCGGTATGTTAGCGCGGCCGGACTACCTCTCCTCTCGAGCCCCCATGCCTCGCATCACGCGCCGCCGCGCTCTCTCCGTGGTCTCAGCGGTCTCACTGCTCGCCGCCGCGCCACTCGCCGCGCAGCAGCCGACCGATCTCGCCAAGCTGCAGGACGAAGCGGTTCGCCGCACGCAGGAGTACGTGCGCATCAACACGTCGAATCCGCCGGGCAACGAAGACCAGACGATGAAGTGGTTCGCGCGGATCTTCAAAGAAGAGGGCATTCCGTTCGACACCGCGTCGTCGGCGCCGGGGCGCGGCAACATCTGGGCGCGGTTGAAGGGCGGCAGTCAGCCCGCGCTCGTGTTGCTGCACCACATGGACGTGGTCCCCGCCGATCCGAAGTACTGGGACGTCGACCCGTTCGCGGCGACGATCAAGAACGGCGAGATCTACGGCCGCGGAGCGCTCGATACCAAGACCCTCGGCGTGCTGGAGCTCGAAGCGTTTCTCGCGCTGCACCGCGCGCACGTGCCGCTCGACCGCGACGTGATCTTCATGGCGACGGCGGACGAGGAGGCCGGCGGCAACTTTGGCGCGGGCTGGGTGGTGAAGCACCATCCCGAGGCGTTCAAGGGCGCGGGGATGCTGCTCAATGAAGGCGGGGGCGGCGATCTCGAGGACGGGAAGACGTCGTTCTCGATCGAGGTGACGCAGAAGACGCCGTTCTGGGTCAAGCTCACGGCGACCGGAACGCCCGGCCACGGCTCGACGCCGCCGCCCGCGTCGGCGGTGAACCGTTTGATCCGCGCGCTCGATCGACTGCAGACCTACCAGTTCGCGCCGCGCGTCGTGCCGGCGGTGGCGGCGTACATGGCCGCGGTCGCGCCGTCGGTACCAGAGAAGTGGAAACAGTATTTTCTAAATCCGGCGAAGCTGACCGCCGACCCGAATCTCCTGACCGAGCTCCAGATCGACAATCCCGAGTTCGCGGGGCTGCTCCGGAACACCTGCTCGATCACGATGCTGCAGGCGAGTCCGAAGATCAACGTGATCCCGCCCGAGGCGCAGGCGCAGGTGGACTGCCGGCTGCTGCCGGATCAGGACCACGCCGCGTTTCTGCGCGAGCTCGCGGCGGCGCTGAACGATCCCCAGATCAAGATTGAGACGGTGCTCGACTTCACGGCCGCCGTCTCGCCGAGCACGACGCCGCTGTACCAGGCGATCGTGCGCGTGATCGAGAAGAACTATCCCGGCGCGAGCATCGCGCCCGCGGTGAGCACCGGGTTCACCGACAGCCACTGGTTTAGAGATCTCGGAATCGCGAGCTACGGCTTCGCGCCGATCGTGACGCCGCACGACGAGGAGTCGGGTGTGCACGGGAACAATGAACGGACCTCCGTGGCGGAGGTGCGGAAGGGGACCGGCGTGATGCTGGAGCTAGTGCGGGGGCTCGTGGGGCGGTAGAAGCGCGGTCGCGTTCCGGCGCTACGATCGCAATCGAGGCATCACGAGTGTGCGCGCCGTAATTCGAAGTATCGGAAGGGCAGCATGAGCGCGCCGGCGAGAAAGGCGACGACGACGTCGATCACGCCGAGCACCGCGAGCGCGAGGATGCCGGCGGATGTCACCAAGCCTGGCGAGACGCCCGCTTTCCGAACCGAGCCGCCCGCCGCGGTATGCATCGCGACGTAGATGACGATCGATGTGCCGACGAAGGCGATCGCGCCCGTGATCGCTCCAGTCGTCAGTGCCGCGAGCAATCCGGTCCGCAAACGATGCGGTTGAGGCCTTCGCGTCGCGAGCCAGAACGCCGCGCCGCCGGCGAGTGCTGGCCAGATCATCGGCCAACTATAAACATTCGGGAACGACGAGTGAATGACGAACAGGAGCCCGCCAGCGATCCCCGTTTGCAGTACGATTCTACGAAAGCTCCGCATCCTGGCCCCTGTGCCGTTGGCGCCGCTTGCCAAGGGCAGAGATTGGGCCAGTCGCCTCGGCGGCGGCAGATTCTTCGAGAGGTAATCATTAAACCGTGCGCCCTCTTCGCTATTCGATCAACGTCACACTGGACGGCTGTTGCGATCATCGTGTGATGATCCCGGACGAAGACTTGCATCGGAACGCCATCGAGAATCTCGAGTGGGCCGACGCGCTCCTCTTCGGGCGCGTGACCTACGAGATGATGGAAGCCGGGTGGCGCGCGCCGGCGCCGGCGGGCACGAGACCGGAGTGGATGGAGTCGTTCGCGCACACGATGAACGCGGCAAAGAAGTACGTCGTGTCGAGCACTCTGGATCGCGCCGATTGGAATTCGGAGATCGTGCGCGGCGACCTCGGGAACGCCGTGCGGACGCTCAAAGAACATCCCGGACGCGGATTGCTCACGGGCGGCGTCACACTCCCTCTGGCATTAGCGGAGCTGGGATTGATCGATGAGTACGAGCTCGTCGTGCATCCCAGAATCGCCGGGCACGGGCCGACGTTGTTCCAAGGACTCTCGAAGCTGGTCGACCTGAAGGTCGTGAGCCGCGTCGAGTTCGAGTCGGGCGCGGTGGCGATGCGGTACGTACCCAGGCGTTAGGAATATCGATGCAGAGAACACTCATTGCCGCCGCAGCCGCGGTTCTCGTACTCGGATGCGACGATCACATCGAGACCGCCTGTGCCGGCCTCGAATTCACAGCGCTGTCGACGCCCGACACCGCGACGCTCCGCGTGGGCGCATCCCTCACGGCGGTCGCCGGCGCCCAATATGACACGTGCGTCGGCGAACCGTCGCTCGCTCCGCCGCGCCAGTTCGTCTGGCGGGCGTCGGACACCACAATCGTTCGCGTGCAGCCGCTCGACTCGACCCACGCGGAGATCACCGCTCTCCGCGCGGGAACGGCCACGGTCACCCCGAGCTATCGTGCCAGCGGAGACGCGGTGCCGCCGGTGCACATTACGGTCATCCCGTAAGCACTACCAGCTCTCCACGGATCCACCATGCCGACCCCAGCAAAGAACACGATCTGCCTCTGGTTCGACCGCGACGCCGAGGACGCGGCGCAATTCTACGCCCGCACGTTCCCCGATTCAGCCGTCACCGCGGTGCACCGCGCGCCCGGCGACTATCCGTCGGGAAAGAAGGGCGATGTGCTCACCGTCGAGTTCACGGTGATCGGCATCCCCTGCCTTGGGCTCAACGGCGGGCCCTCGATCACGCACAACGAGGCGTTCTCGTTTCAGATCGCGACCGTCGACCAGGCCGAGACGGATCGCTACTGGAATGCGATCGTCGACAACGGCGGCGAGGAGAGCGCGTGCGGATGGTGTAAGGACAAATGGGGCGTGTCGTGGCAGATCACGCCGATCGCGCTGTCACGGGCGATCACGGACCCCGATCCCGCGGCGGCCAAGCGCGCCTTCGATGCGATGATGCAGATGTCGAAGATCGACGTCGCCACGATCGAAGCGGCGCGTCGCGGGTGATCGCGATCCAATGCTCGAGATGCGTCTCGTTCACCGGCACGATCGGACGAGCAGTCATCGCCTTGGCGCGGTGGGCGGCCCGCTCCATAACCTCGGCTGGATCGATGATGCCGGAACCGAACGCATACTTAACACAACGCTCATGCCAGATCCGATAATTTCGAGTCGGCGCGACCCCGCCGACCCGTCCGCGCGCTACACAGCGACCGGAAGCTCGTTCGCCATTCGCGAGTGGCGCGGCAGCGGGCCCGCGAAGCTCCACGTGCACCACGGCGACGACGAGGCGTGGCACGTGCTCGAAGGGACGCTTCGCTTCCGGTTCGCCGATCGAGTCGTCGACGCAGGTCCGGGCGACACGGTATTCGTTCCGGCCGGCGTGCCGCATACGTACGAGGCGCTGAACGCGCGCTATCTCGTCTTTCTCACGCCGCGATTGATCGCGTTGATCGAGCAGCTGCAGCAGACCCGCGATCCCGCGGCGCAGGCGTCGATCTACGAGGCGCATCAATCTACTCTTCTGGAACCGTGATCGACGCATCGAGCTCGGGCACGCCGACGGCATGATGCGATGTACTCCCGAAGTCCCCGATCCATCATGTGTGATCGCGCATGCCTGACACGCACACCGCTCCGCTAATACCCCAACGGGAGCCCACGTTGGGGTCGCTCGCTCGGCAGCTCGCGTTCGCGCAGATGCCGAGCACGTTCTATACGGCACTCCAGGTGAGCGCCCCGCGCGCGATCCAGGCGTGGTCCGATGGCTGGTTCCGCGTCGCGGGATGGCTGTTCGCCACCAGTTGCTTTGGCCTGTGGGCGATCGCCCAACAACATCTCGTCGGGCACGCCGACACCCTCGAGCCGAGCCCGGTGCGCGCGCCGCGCATGTGGCGTGCATTGCGCGGAGTCGCCGCCGTCGCCGGCGCGCTGACGGCCGGCGCGCTCGCGGCGGAGGGATTCGTCAGGATTCTATCCGCGGTGTTTCAGTGCCCGGGCTGCGGCGGTTGAGCATCGCGCCCGCACATCATCATTTCGAGCGACGGCTCGGGATACGCAGGCGCTCCGGCGGTATTCTTGAAGGCGGGGGATGTGATGGAAGGCGAGATCGAACGGGTGGCGGCCTCGACAACACCGTCCGGGTGAGTGAGAGATGAATGATATGAGATCAGGTATATCGAGACATCGGGCGGGTGCGCTGGCGGCGGCGGTCGTCCTCGTCGTCGCGAGCGCGCGCTCGCTGAGCGCGCAGGCTTCGCCTTCGCCCGACACCACCGCGGCGCGGCAGCAGCATCCGGCGGCCGTGCGCCGGCCATCGGTCGGGCGACGGCTCATCGGCTTTCTCGCGCCGGAAGTCGGCTATGCGATCGGCCGCGGCGTTGGCGGGACGAACGGTGCGATCGCCGGCATATCGCTCGGGATGGTGGTCGGCGGCGCCGTCATGCTCCTCGACCCGGCGTTGCACGATCGAACGACGGCGGGTGAGCAATTGTGTCTCGTCGCCGGCGACCCAGGGACGCCGGCGCACACCATCCCCGGCACGCCGCCAACGCCTGCCGTGGGAGACATCCCGGGCACACCGGGAACGCCGGACGTCATCGTCCCCGGCACCCCGCCGACGCCGGCGCATTGGGAGCGGTGTCGATAACCTCGTGAATGATTCCATGGCCGGTCCGCGATGGCCGGGAAGGGCTTATGAAATTCCTCATCTTGGCCTACGGTGCCGAACAGGACTGGCTCGCGCTCGATCGCGCGACGCAGGATGCATTGCTCGCGCAGGATGAAGTGCTGCGCGAACGCGGGAGTCTCGTGTCCGCGGTGCAACCGAGCGTGACCACCGTTCGCGCCTGGGACGGCGCGCCGCATACGAGTCCGGAGCCCGTCGCACCGCTCCCCGCGCCGCTCGCCGGATTCGGCGTGATCGAGGCCGCCGATCTCGAGGAGGCCGTCCGGCTGGTTGCCGACACACCATGCGCCCGGGCGAAAGGGGCGGTGGAGATCCGTCCGATCATGGCGATGAACCAGAGAGCCAAGGTCGTGGCGTGACGAACCGTACGCGCGCCGCGATCGCGCTCACGTGCGCGATCGGCGCCTTCGGCGCGGCGGCAGCATTCGTCAGGACGACGCCGCATCAGGATTCCACCCTGTCCGTCATGAACGCCGCATCGATCACGCGACCCGTGCGCGCGCTGCTCGACAGTTTCGCGGCGCGCAATCATGTGACGTACACGCAGGAGCCGGGCGCGAGTCTCGAGATCGCTCGCCGCCTCACCGATCTGCATCAGGCGGCCGACGTCCTGCTGCTCGCGGACCCCGAGGTCTTTCCAAAATTGCTCATGCCGGCGCACGCGCGGTGGTACGCCGTCTTCGCACGGAATCGGATCGTGCTCGCGTATACGACGAAGTCGCGCGGCGCAAACCGCATCGATGCATCGAACTGGCGGCGCGTGATCGTGGCCCCTGGCGTGGAAGTCGGCCGCGCCGACCCGAACACGGATCCTTCGGGCTACCGCACGCTGCTCACGATGAAGCTCGCCGAGCAGTACTACCACGAGCCAGGGCTGTACGCGCGTCTCCTGGCCGCCGCGCCCGATCGCAACGTGCGGCCGCGCGAGGCCGATCAAGTCGCGCTGCTGCAGACGCACGAGCTGGATTACATCTGGACCTATCAGAACCTCGCCGAGAACGACGGTTTAGAGTTCGTGAAACTTCCCGACGCGATCGACCTCGGGACTCCGGCCGACAGCGCGATCTACGCCAGGGCGTCGACGCGCGTGGCCGGCAACGCGCGCGGCGACACCGTGACGATGCGCGGCGCGCCGATCGTCTTCGGCCTGTCGATCCCGGTGCGGGCGGCGCATCCGGCGTTGGCGGAGCGGTTCGTCGAGTTCGCGTTGTCGCCGGCGGGGCAGCGGATCATGCGGGCGGAGCATCTCGACGCGTTGGCGACGCCGCACGTGGTGGGGCGGGACGTGCCGGCGGGGGTGCGGGCGGCGGCGGGAGGGGGGCGGCGGTGACCGCGTGGTCCGTTCGCGACGACCTCGTCGCCTGCTCGTGATGTCGATGGGATCGACATATAGGCCGAGAATGATCGAAATGTGTCGATTTTTTGCGATATTGTCGACATATCGCCGCGACGTGGCAGCTCCCTCGCGGAGCTACACTCCGAGCTGCCGCTCCAACTCCTCGAACCGCGACCGCAGCTCCGCCAAGTCGCGCCGCAGCGCGTCGACACTCTCCTCGAGCGCCACAACGCGATCCGGGTCTCCCGCACTCGACGCGTTCGTCGTTCCGGTATGATGAGCACTCGCGGACCGATCGTCGCCAGGTGACGTAACGGCCGCCGACTCCGCGCTCGGCTCTCCCCCGAGCAGATGCGCGTACCGCGACTCTTTCTGCCCCGGCCGGCGCGGGACCTCCGTGGCCAATCCGCGCCCGGAGAGCGCGTTTAGAGTTCCATCAACATCCTCCGGCGACGCGAAGTCGGCGAGCCGCGCGGTTCTCGCTCGGATCTCACCGAGAGTCTGCGGCCCGCGGAGCATGAGCACGCCGAGCACGGCGCGCTCGCGGTCGTCCAGATTCAGCTTGTCGGTGAGCAGGTGCTGGAACTTCATCACCTTCGATCCAGCCGGCTGAATCGCGCGAACGAGGCCTTCCTGCCGGAGCGCGTTCACCGCGTTCCGGACCTCGATCTCCGAGAGCTGCATCACCGGCTCGCGGTTCGAGAGTTGGTTGCACGCCGCGGTGAGCGCGTTGAGCGAGAGCGGGTACGCGTCAGGCGTGGTGGCTTCCTTCTCGATGAGCGAGCCGAGGATGCGAAGCGGAATTGCGTCAAGTTCCATGGGATCTGCCAGCGACGAGTGACTCAGCGCGCACGGTGCACTACTTTGCGCCGATTTGCCTCTCAATGTCGTCAATCTCGTTCTTCGCCGCCTTCAACGCCTCCCGATGCTCCGCGCTCGGCGGCATCAGGCTCCCCTGCTGCGCCCCGTTCCCGTTGTACGCCTGCGCGATCGCCCGGAGCTGCCCGCGCAGCGCGTCCCGCCCCACCGTGAGCTTCCGCTCGAGCGCCACAGACCGCGCCGAATCGGCGCTGCTCGCGCCGTTGCGCCGCGTCCGTAGCTCCATCGCGAGCTGCTCGACTCTGACCTGCTGCGCCTGCACGTCCATGAGGAATCTCTCACGGTCCTGAAGCTGCTTCGTCGAGACCCGCGCCTCGGGATCCGCGCGCACCTCGAACGTCCGGCTGGTCGTGTCTCCATCCACGTTCAACACGACCGTGTAAGTCCCCGGCGACACGTAGGGCCCGCGATTCCCGATCTCGTGTTGTGGGATCGGCAGCGCGGGGTGGCCGCCGCGCCCACTCGCCTCGTCGCCGCCTTCCTCGCCGCCGCCGCCGGCGCGCGCCGGAGTTGCCGGCGGCGGCTCGTGGCGAAGATCCCACACGAGGCGATCGATCACACCGGTCGACGCCGTGCCGTCGACGGTCCGAATCACGTTGCCATCGCGATCGCGCACGGTGAGCCGCACGCTCTTCGCCGGCTTGTCGAGCCAGTACGTGAACGTCGCGCCATCCGCCGGGTTCTCGGCGGCGTAGAAGCCCTGCGCCATGTTGGAGATGTCGTCCCAGTACTGCATGATCGTGGCGCGCGCCGGAGGGAACAGATACATCGGCGCGCTCGCGATCTCCGGCGTCCACTCCGCGATTGGCGACGCGTCGTCCAGAACCCAGAGGCTCCGGCCGTGCGTCGCGAGGATCAGATCCTTCGTGCGCGGGTGCACGAGAATATCGTCGTAGCGCGTGGTCGGCAGGTTGGCGGCGAGCTGGGACCAGTGCGCGCCGGAGTCCAGGCTGACGAAGAGGTACCGTTCAGTACCCGCGAATACCACATTTGGTTTACCAGGATACTCATAGACGCTTCTCACCGACGCATCATTGGGTAGACCGCTGGTGATGCGCGCCCAGCTCTTGCCAAAGTCCGTCGTGCGCGCGATGTACGGCGCGAAGTCGCCGGTGCGGTGTGAGTCGAACGCGACGTACGCGGTACCCTTGCTCGCACTCGACGCCGCGATGCGCCCGACGTACGTCCCGCTCGCGATGCCGGCATCCTTCGCGATCGCGGCGCTCACTTCGCTCCAATCCTTGCCGCCATCGGTCGAGACCTGGACGTTGCCGTCATCGGTGCCGACCCAGAGCACCTTCGCATCCAACGGCGACTCGGCGATCGTGGTCAGCTCGCCGAAGCTCGTCTCGCCGTCGTTGCGCGCGATCTTGATGTCGCGGTCGCGGATGCCCATCAGCGTGAGCGTATCGCGATTGATCTGCCGCGTGAGATCGGGCGTCCGGGTCCACGTCACGCCGCGATCGTGCGAGATGAAGAGGCGGTTGCCGCCCATGTACACGGTCCCCGCGTCGTGCTGCGACGCCTCGAGCGGCGAGTCCCAGTCCCACCGGTACGCCGAGTCGCCCGCGGGCGGGATGGGCTTGATGTCGAAGCGGTCGCCGGTGACGGGGTCCATGCGCTGCACGTTGCCGTCGGTCGACGACGTGTACACGGTGCGCCAGTCGCGCTTGTCGACCGCCTGACCGGTGCCGTCGCTCAATCCGATCTGCACCCAATCCGAGTTCACGATGCCGAGCCAGTGGCGCGTCGCGCTCGGCCCCATCCACGAGTGGTTGTCCTGCAGACCGCCGTAGATCCAGTACGGATCGCGGTCGTCGACGGCGATGTGATAGAATTGTCCAATTGGAATGTTGTTCATCCGGACGTACGTCTCGCCCAGATCCCAGCTCTCGTTCAAGCCGCCGTCGCCGCCGATGATCACGTGGCGCGTATTGCGCGGATCGATCCACATGGTGTGATGATCGGTCTTGAGGCCGATGTCGTACGCCGGCGACGTCGGCGCACCCTGGAACGTGGCGCCGCCGTCCTCGCTCTTCGCGATCGTCGTGCCGAGGAGCCAGACGCGCTTGTCGGTCGTCGGATCGATGTACGGGGCGCTGTAGTACATCGGCCGCGGGTTGGTGCGGCTCACGCGACGCCACGTCGCGCCGGCGTCGTCGCTGCGGTAGGTGCCGGCTTGCGTCGCATGCTCGATCGTCGCGATGAGCACGTCCGGATTGGATTGAGAGATCGCTAAACCGATGCGGCCAATGTCGCCGGGCGGGATGCCGTGCGTGAGCCTGGTCCAGTTCGCCCCGCCGTCGGTGGTCTTGTAGATCGCGCTCCCCGGCCCGCCGCCGTTGAATCCGAACGCGGCGCGCAGCCGCTGATACGTCGCGGCGTAGAGCACGTTCGGATCGCGCGGGTCCATGACCAGGTCGGTCGCGCCGGTGAGCGTGTCGACGTAGAGGAGTCTGTTCCACGTGCGTCCGCCGTCGGTCGTCTTGTACACGCCGCGGTCCGGTGTCGCCTTCCAGAGATTGCCGACCGCCGCGACGTAGACCACGTTCGGATCGCTCGGATGCACGAGCACGCGGCCGATGCTCGCCGTCTTCTCGAGACCGGCGTGCGTCCACGTCGCGCCCGCGTCGGTGGTCTTGTACACGCCGGATCCCCACGAGGAGCTCTGCCGGTTGTTCTGCTCGCCCGAGCCGGCGTAGATGATGCGCGGATTTGAATGAGCAATCGCGATGTTCCCGAACGTGTTCTCCGGCTGGCCGTCGAAGATCGGGAACCAGAACGTGCCGCGATTGGTCGTCTTCCAGATCCCGCCGGTGGCGGCGGCGATGTAGATCGTCGAGGGATCGGAGGGGTCGACCTCGATGTCGTGAATGCGTCCGCCTGTCGCGGCGGGGCCGATGTTGCGGAAGTGGAGCGAGTCGAACGGCGAGCGCTGCGCGGCGGCGATCGACGGAAGCGCGAGCAGGGCGAAGAACGGGGCGAAGCGCGGAGGGCGGTGCAAGGCGGGAGCTCCGGTGGGGTGCGTGACGCGTCAAATCTGTGCGTGATCCGACGGCCCGGCTAGCAATCCAGGCGCGCCGGGTGACATCTTCCTACGTCCCGCCGCATCGACCGTGCACGTGGCGAATGCGGGGCCTGCGGCGCTCGCCCACTCCAAGCTTACGGACGCGATGAACACATTGCTCGCGATATCCTATGTGGCGCTGCTCATCGCGATCATCGTGGGTTTCTTCTGGGCGCTGTTGACGCTCGCCGAGCTGCGGCGCGGGCAGGCGCGGCTCCAACGAACCGTCGATCGGATTGCACGATCGGTCGGGTCGCCGCCGAGCCCCGAGCAGGCCGTGATTATCTGCGAGCGATGCGGCGCGGAGTACTCGGCGGAGCTCACCGGATGCGATCAGTGCGGGCGCGCCAAGCCGAAGGACGCCGTCGCGCACTATCCAATGTGAGTCGAGCGCTCGAGCGTTCTCGAATAGCGACGCGCGAGTCCCCTCACTCCGCCCTGAGCGCCACCACCGGATCCACCCGCATTGCCCTCCGCGCCGGCGCGTACGATGCCACCAGCGCCACCGCGCCGAGCAGTGCGACCACGAGCACGTACGTGATCGGATCGGCCGCCCCGACCCCGTAGAGATACGCCTGCACGGCGCGCGCACTGAGCGCGGAGAGCGCGACGCCGAGCCCCAGCCCCACGCCGACCAGAATCGCGCCGTGCCGCAGCACGAGACGCGCGACGTCAGCCGGCTGCGCGCCGAGGGCGACCCGCACGCCGATCTCGCGCGTACGCTGTCCGACCGCGTACGCGATCACGCCATACAGTCCCACCGCCGAAAGTACGAGCGCGGCGAGTGCGAACACGCCGAGCAGCGCCATCGCGAATTTCGGCCCCGCGAAGATCGCGCGCATTTCGTCGTCGGCCGTGCGCACCTGCCACAGATCAAGCTCGCCGCCCATGGCGCGCACGGCTGCGCGAATCGTCGCCGTGAGCGCGTCCGGCGCGAGCGCCGTGCGAAACACGATCGTCGCCGACGGGAAGAACGACGACGTCGGCATGTACAGTTGCAGATCGTGTTGATCGCCGTGCAGTCCGGGCACGGTAATGTCGCCGGCGACGCCGACGACGCTCGCGACGACCTTGCCGATGCGCACACGCTGGCCGAGCGCGTCGCGATCGGGCCAGAGCCGGCGCGCGAGCCGCTCGTTGACGATGATCTCGTCGGATGGCGTCGCGGAACGTCCCGTGGTGTCGCCGCCGAACGTGCGGCCTCGCAGCGGAATGCCCGCGGTGTGAAAGAAGCCCGGCTGCACGGCCGTGAATCCGGTCACGCCGACGCTCGCCGCGGGCGCGGTCGGGGCGTCGATGAGCTGGAATCCGCCGGCGCTCACGCCGCTCTCCGGCGGGAGCTCACCCGCGATGACCGCGTTGCGGATGCCGGGCGTGGCGCGAAGGCGTTGCAGAAAGTCGGCGGTCAACGCGCGCCGCTGATCCTGTGTGGAGTGCCGGCCCATGCGGACGGTCGCCGCGGCAAGTCCGTGCGGCGCGAAGCCGACGTCGGCGCGCTGCATGGCGTTGAACGAGCGCACGAGCAGTCCGGCGCTCACGAGCAGCGTGACCGAGAGCGCGATCTCTCCCACGATGAGCGCCGAGCGGAACGCGCGCGTGCCGCGGCCGCCGTCGCCGGCGCGCACGCCGGATTTGAGTCGTTCGCTCAGGCCGCGCGCGGTCGCGAAGAGCGCGGGCGCCGTGCCGAAGAGCAATCCGGTCCCGATCGCGACGGCCATCGTCCACGCGAGGACCGCCGGCTCGATCGCGACCTGATCGAGGTCCTCGAGACCGGGCGGACGGATCGTTAGAAAAATGTGAATCGCGGCCCACGCCAATCCCAAGCCGAGCGCGCCGCCGGTCGCGGCGACGGTGAAGCTCTCGGCGAAGAGCAGTCGTGCGAGGCGCGCGCGGCCGGCGCCGAGCGCCGCCCGAATCGCGAACTCGCGCTGGCGCGACCACGCCCGCACGAGGAGCAGATTCGCCACGTTGGCGCACGCGATGAGCAGCACGACGGCGACCGCGCCGAAGAGCAGCACGATCCCGCGCCGCAGGCCGCGGCCGAGGAGATCCGTGGCGCGCGACGCGCCCGCCTCGAGGCTGCCCCAGCTCTCGTGCCCGGGGAGCTGCACCGCGATCGCCGTGAGCTCGTGATTCACCGCTTCGATCCCGATACCGCGGCGCAGTCGGCCAATCGCGGTGAACTGGCCGGTTGTCGTATCCGAGAGCGGCGTCCAGACGGCGCGCGGCGATTCATCGCCGACGAACGGCAGAACGAACCCGGCGGGGAGCACGCCGACGATCACCCGCGTCACGCTGTCCACCGCGATCGCGCGGCCCACGATGTCCGATCGTCCGCCGAAGCGCGACTGCCACTCGGCGTAGCCGAGCATCGCGACCGGCGCGGCGCCGGGGCGCGAGTCGGCGGGCGCGAACCCGCGACCGACCGCGGGATGCACGCCGAGGAGCGCGAGCGTGTTGGACGACATCGCGCCGCCTTTCACGTTCTCCGACCGCGTGCCGTCGCGCAGCTCGGCGTCGCGCGTCATGGCGAGCGCGATGCCCTGAAGCGAGTGCGCACGCGCGCGCCACGCGTCGACCACGTCGCGCTGCGGCGCGATGAGAATGTGTCCCTGCGCGCCGACGAGCGTGAGCCAGGCGAGGTCGCTGCCGTCGGGAAAGGGGAGCGGTGCAATGAGCAAACTATGAACGACGCTGAAGATCGCCGCGTTGGCGCCGATGCCGAGCGCCAGCGTGGCGATCGCCGTCGCCGTGAAGAGTGGCGCGCGCCGCGCCTGGCGGAGCGCGATGCGGACGTCTTGCGCGAGTTCGCCGATCCACTCGGCGATCCGAGCGCGGCGCAGCGGCCCGGTCGAGACGGCGAGCGCGTGCCGGCGGACGTCGCCCGCATCGCCAAACTGATGCCACGCCTCGGCGTACGCCGCCTCGCGATCGACGCCGTGCGCCATCAGCTCGGCGGCGCGCATGCCGATGTGAAAGCGGAGCTCGTCGTCGACGTCGCGCGTAACGTGCGCGGCGGAGCGCCACGGGAGACGGAAGAGGCGCCGGACGCGACGGGGAAGATGCCGATCGGCCATGATCGCGACCCTCAGTTGGACTCGAGCACCGCGTTCACGGCGCCGGAGTATTTGCGCCACGCGGTGAGCTCGGCGCGAAGCGTCTGCCGGCCGCGCGCGGTGAGTGAGTAGTACTTCGCGCGACGATTGTTCTCCGAAAGTCCCCATTCGGCGCGAATGGCGCCGTCGCTCTCGAGGCGGTGGAGCGCCTTGTACAGCGCGGCGTCGACGATCGTGAGCTCGCCGCCCGCGCGGTCGCCGATCCATTTCGCGATCGCGTAGCCGTGCATCGGATCCCAGACCAGCGCCTTGAGGATGAGCACGTCGAGCGTGCCGCGTCGGAGATCGTCGGAGTCGCGTGGCATGGCTGTCCACTGAAATAGTTAGTGGAGCGACGATGCAGGCGGGGCGCGATGTTGTCAAGTGTCGCCGGTCTTGTCGTACACAGCCGCGCGACTGCATAATCACTCCACGCCGCCGTTCCCCGCGTGTAATATCCGGTTGCCGCACGTCTCATCCGAGCATTCTCCCGAGGGTCACATGACCGTCCTTCGCCGCGCCGCTGTCGCGCTCATCGTCGTCTCGTCGCCGCTCGCCGCCCAGTCCACTACGCAGACCGGGCATCCCACGTCCCGCGGCTCGCACGGCGCGATCCGGGTCGGCTCGCCCAAGGGGACCGTCATCGTGGTCGGCGGCGGCGCGATGGGACCGGAGATCACCGGACGGTTCATCCAAGCGGCCGGCGGCCCGGACGCGCTCATCATCGACATTCCGACGGCCGGCGGCGACAGCGTGTACGACCAGAACGCGTCGGGCGCTCGCGGGCTGCGTGCGGCTGGCGCACACAACGTCGTCGTGCTGCACACGACCGACCGCAAGATCGCCGACTCGGACTCGTTCCCGTCGATCATCGCGAAGGCGGGCGGCGTCTGGTTCGACGGAGGGCGCCAGTTCCATCTCGTCGACTCGTATGCCGGCACCAAGACCGAGCGGGCGTTCGACGACCTGCTCGCGCGCGGCGGCGTGGTCGGCGGCAGCTCGGCGGGCGCGTCGATCCTCGGCGACTTCCTCGTCCGCGGCGCGCCGTCGAATAACAATTTCATCATGGACGCTCCCGGCTACGAGAAGGGCTTCGCCTTCCTCAAGAACGTCGGGATCGACCAGCATGTCGTCGCGCGCTCGCGCCTGCGGGATCTCGCCGACTCGATCATGCCGCGGCATCCGCAGCTGCTCGGGATCAGCGAGGACGAGGGGACGGCGTGGGTGGTGCGGGGCGACACGGCGGAGATCGTCGGGCGCAATCGCGCGTTCGTGTACGGGGGGACCTCGACCGATCCCGGCAAGCCGTTCCTGACGCTCCACCCGGGCGACAGGTACGACCTCGGCGCGCGGCGCGTGCTGCACCGCGGGATCTCCAGCACGCGGCTCAGCGAGGCGTTCATCGATTCAATATTCAAGAACTATAGCAGCGCCGACCACGCGGCCACGGTGCTCGTCGCGCAGCACGGGCAGATGTTCCTCAGCAACGCGTACGGCGTACCGGCGCAGCCCAAGTTTCTACCCGCCACCACGGAACCGCAGTTCGACCTGGGCGGAATCTCGGCGGTGTACCAGGGACTCGCGGCACAGATCGCGAAGCACGACACGACGCACCCGGCGGTGAACCACACCTTCTACGTCCGCCGCGTCTTCAGCCCGGTCGGCCTGCACCGCACCACGATCGACAGCGCGGGGAACGTGAAGTCGGACGTCGACGAGATGTACCGGCTGGCGCTCGGGATCTCGTACCCGCGGACGTTCATTCGCGACACGGCATCGGCGCAAGCGGTCGAGCTCACGCGCGGCTGGTCGGCCGACCGGTACGAGGGCGCGCTGCGGTTGAGCGCGTACTACGCGCCCGACGGCAAGCGGGCGGCGTTCGTGCGGTACCCCGACTCCGATGCGACGATCATCGTGGTGACGAATGATGATGCGGCGGATGCGAAGGGGATGGCGGAGAGGATCGCGGATCGGTTGTTGTTTGGGAAAAAGGGGCGGTAGCGCGGGATTCGGTCGCCGCCGCGTCGAGATCGCGACGTGAAAGCCGAGACCAGTTTCGAGACGCAAGATTAGAGACTGGAGACATGAGTGAGATTGTGAATCGCGCAGCGACGCCGTCTCACTCGCGTCTCGGATCTCGCATCTCGCATTCTCGAAACTGGTCTCAGGATCGACGTCGAGATTCCACCTCGCCACGCCGGCGCGCGTCCCGCTCCCGCCGTCAGTACACCCCCAAATCCCTCCCCGCCACCACCGCTCCGTTGTACCCCGCCTTCACCTCCCGCACCAACCCCGCATCGTCGTCCCCCCAGTACAACTGATGGTACAGCACCAGCAGTTTCGGCCGCGCACGCGTCGCGATCGCGGCGAGCTCCGTGCTGGACGTGTGGTACGCCGCGTGGTAGCGCTGCCACTCGGGTGAGCGCTTCGTGAACTGCGTCGCCGAGTAGACCTCGTGCAGGAGCAGGTCGCACCCGTCGCACGCGTTCACGACCGCGTCGGTCGGACGCGTGTCGCCGGAGAGCACGATCTTGCGATCGCGGGATTGGAAGATGTAGCCGTAGGCGTGCGGCCATTTGCCGTGCGCGACCGCGAACGCGGTGACGGTCACGTTGCTGTCGCGGTACACCACGCCCGGCTGCTCGTCGCGCGCGATGGCGCGCCAGCCGGTCTTGTTCGACGGCTCGCCGCCGTGAAGCCGGATGTCGACATCCTCCGAGTATGCCTGCTCGATGAGATCGACCATGCGCGTCGTGCCTGGCGGACCGTAGATCTCGATCGGTGCCGTGCGATCGAGCACCCACGGTGAGAAGATGAGATCCGGCAGCGCGACGGTGTGATCGCTGTGCAGGTGCGTGAGGAAGAGCTTCGACAGGTGCGGCGGCGTGAGCTCCGGGATCGAGTCGGTCCGCGCGGCGAGCGCGGCGCGCCGCACGACGCCGGCGCCCGCGTCGATGATCAACGTCTCGCCATTCACGATCACCGCGACCGCGGGGCCGGAGCGATCGGGGTCGGCGTTCGGGGTGCCGGTCCCGAGCATGACGACGCGCATGCCGGGCGCGACGGGTCTCGTCGCCCGCGGGTGCGAGCGATGCGGCGCGGCGAGGAGTAGTACGGGCGCGCTGAGCGCCGCGATGATTCGCTGAGATGTCATTGGAGTTCGGTGATGCCGCGCGCAATATGGCCAATTGCCGGGTAGGCCGCATCGCATGAGCCCGTCGCGCCATCGATTCTTTACGCCGCGCGAGCAAGCGACTTGCTCTTTATGGCCGCGATGCGTGGCTCCAAGCGAGCCCGTGCCGTATGAGTGGCCCTGCGGCACGCACGAGCACCGGCCACGGAAGTGAGAGGGAGGCTCTCGATTCATGAAGCTTTATCATCTGCTTGCGGTCGGCGCGCTGAGCGCGATGCTCGCGGTCCCCGCCCACGCGCAGTCGGTGAAGAAGGTTGGCGCCGACGTGCACCATACGCTGAAAAAGGCGGGCAACGACGTGAAGGCCGCCGCGAAGGACGCCGGCGCCGCCGCGCACCACACGCTCAAGAAGGCCGGGAACGCGACGAAGGACGAAGCCGGTGAAGTGACAGGCGTTCACAAAGTCGGCGGCACGGTCGGCAAGACCGCACGCGACGTGAGCCACGCCGGCAAAAAGACGGCGCGGAGCGCCAGGCACAGCCTGAAGAAGACGAAGGCGGCCGCGCACGATTCGCTCACCAAGGCGGGCAAGTCGGCGAAAGCGGAAGTCAAGAAGCCGTAGCCGCGTCGCTCGGATCGAAAGACGCTCGGCGAGATTCAGAACTTCTGAATCCCGCCGGGCGTCGTCACGTCCGGAGCTTTCGTACGATCAGCGGCACGAACGAGAGGAGCACGAGCGCGGCCGCCACGCCGAAGCCGATCCACACCGGCCGCTTGTCGCTGCCGCGCAGCCCCGACATGATCTCGTGCCCCACGAACACGGCGGCGATGGTCCCCGGAATCACGCCGATTGCGGTGCCGGCGATGAACGGCGCGAACGCCATGTCGCTCACCGCCGCGGTGTAGTTGAACACGCCGAACGGCACGATGGGCATCAGTTGCATGCGGATCGTTGCCAGGAACGGATTCTCCATGTGCACGGCCTTTAGCTTTTCGTCATAACGGCCGAGCAGGCGCTTCGCCGGTCCTTTCCACACACCGCGCGCGAGCCAGTACCCCGCCGTGCCGCCGATCAGCGACGCGATCCAGACGAACAGCGAACCCTTCCCGAGCTGGAAGAGCGCACCGCCGATGTACGCGAGCGGCGCCACCGGCATCGCCATCGCGGCGCATGCGGCGTACACCGCGACGTACATCGGCCCCAGCCACGGCGTACCCGACACCTGGTCCGCCGTGCGCGAGATCCTGCGCGGATTGCCGAGCGCGAAGTAGCCGAGCTTCCACGCCGCGATCAGCAGTCCGGCGATGAGCAAAATTGGTATGGCGAGCCGCAGCCAGTCGGAGGGCCGCGGCCTCTCGCGTGTGTTCTCACCTCGAGGCATGCTCGAGCGGAAGGCAAAGCCCAGGCCGACGCGCAGCCGCGCGGCGCACGGGGCCCGCGCACGAAACGCCGGCGGTTAGCTTTCCGTAGGGAGATCCGATGTTCGCGACCTGCATTTTCTGCAACAAGGGGCTGGGCCGGAACGAGACGTTCGAGACGTTTCCGGTGGGGAAGCGCCTGGCGTTCGATGCGGCGCACGGGCGGCTCTGGGTCGTGTGCCCGCACTGCGAGCGGTGGAAC